>CAWITY010000005.1:0-706621 GCA_963839155.1 uncultured Acidobacteriaceae bacterium | reverse complement strand
GCAAATTGGCCTTTCGCATCGCCGCCGTAGCGGCCGTTCTGCTGCTCTCGGTCTACGCCTTCGGAACCCATTTCCGTAACCGGGTGTGGCGAACCGACGAGTCGCTCTGGCTTGACGACGTGCAGAAGAGTCCGCACAATGGGCGCGGGCTCATGAACTATGGGCTAACTCAGATGGCCAAGGGCGCTTATCCCGCTGCGCTCGACTATTTTGACCGCGCACAACTCCTCACGCCCAATTACTCGACATTGCAAATCAACCTCGGCATCGTGCATGGAGCCATGCATGAATCTGCGCTGGCGGAACAGCATTTTCAGCGCGCCGTCGATTTGGCTCCGGGAGACGATCAAGCGCACTTCTACTATGGCCAGTGGCTCTACCAGAGCGGCAGGGTTTCCGAGGCAGTACAGCATCTGGAAACGGCGGTGCAGTTGAATCCCTCGCGGGTGTCCACCAGCGACCTGCTTGCGCAGGCATATCTGGCCGCGGGCGAAACGGAGAAGGCGCGCGCCGCCGCCGCCAGTGCACTGGGGCTGGAGCCTTCCGATCTCGCGGCCAAAACGATCTTGACTCATCCCGCGTCAAGCGGCGCCGATGGTTGGATCAATGCATCGCTTTATCAATACCAGCGCGGGAACTACGACGCTTGCATCTCGGCCGCCAAACAAGCGCTCAAGTTGAAGCCCGACTCGGAGCTTGCCTACAACAATATCGGCGCGGCCTACGCAGGCTTGCGGCAATGGGATCTGGCAATCGAAAACGAACGCCAGGCGCTTCAAATCAAACCTGACTTCACGCTCGCCAGAAACAATCTTGCCCTCTATACCAGCGAGAAGGCCGGCAAGGCGCCCCAAGCAACAAACTCTACTCCAGAGGACTGGCTGAATGCGTCGCTGCGGGACAACCAGGCGGGCCAGTTCGAAAAGAGTATCCAGGACGCCCGCGCTGCGTTGCGCCTGCGCCCCAACTACGCCGAGGCGTATAACAATATTGCCGCCAGTTACGCGGCAATGGGCAAGTGGGACGAGGCGGTCTCTGCCGCGCAAACGGCAGTGCGGCTCAAACCGGATTTCCAATTGGCGAGGAACAATCTCGCCTGGGCACTCTCACAAAAGAAATCAGGCCAGCGCTAGAGCGGTTCCACAATTCACATGCCCTTTCGGCATCGAGCAAGGTGGCATTTTCTTGAGAAAAATGCCACTTGATAGCGGTGGGTTCGGGGTACAGCAATTGTGGAACCGCTGGAGACCCTGGCAACACAACCTGATAGGGCTGCAACTCACGCTGACTCTATGCGGTCTGAATTCCAACGCCACTGGCTGTCCACCGTCCCCATCGTCGCATCGTTGCCTTAGGCAGTCGCTTCGCATTTGCTTCTTCAGCCCGGATAAGCGTTGATTCTGCGGTTCTTCCGGCACACAATCCCCATGGAGGTTCCCCCGATGCAGCACAATCTCATGTCCAAGCAACCTGAAGTAGAGGCGAAATCAGGTTCCGTTGGCAAGCGCCCCTCGCTGCCCCGCATTGCCGCCATTCTCGCCGGCGGTCTCTTCCTTGCGCTGCCTATCGTCTACCTGATGATGCAAGATAGGCCCATGCGCTCTGTTTCTGCCAAGGACCTCCCGCAGAGCGCGCAGAGCGCTCCGGCAACATCGATCCCGCAACTGGAGGGGTTGGTGCGCAGCAATCCGACGGCGGAGAATCGCATCAATCTCTCGCTTGCCTTTATCAACGGCAACCAGCCCGGCCGCGCCATCCCGCTTCTCACCGCCATCGTTGCGGAAGACAAGAACAATGCCCTGGCCTGGAACAATCTGTGCGTCGCGAACACCATGCAGATGGCATATAACCTCGCTCTTGAAGAGTGCAACAACGCCATTCGCATTGCCCCCGCCTTGCAAATCGCGCGGAACAACCTTAAGTGGGCCGAAGACGAGAACAAGAAAGCCCTTGCCGCACTCGCTGCGCAGGAGCAGGTTGCTCCGGCATCGCGCGATGCCAACTCCTACCTGGCAGAAGGCCTCAATTTCCTCCATGTTGGCAACTACGATCAGGCCATCAAGGCATGGCAACGCTCGCTCACGCTCAATCCCCAAGACGCTGGCGCCGCCAATAATATCGGCATCGCCTACATGTCCAAGCGACAGCCGGTGGTCGCTGCAAGCTGGTTTGAAAAGGCTATATCAATGGACCCCGGGATGGAACTGGCAAAGAACAACCTCGCATGGGCCAAAGAAGAAGCGGCTAAAGAGAAGAAGTAGCGCACCGCATGAGCGGGAGGGAGCAATCGCGGGTCAGGCTGTCTCCCTCTTGCTTCTGCGCATTTCCACCCAAACAGCGCGGATCAGCACCACGGTCATCGCGGTAAACAGCAGCGTCACGGGTAACACTCGATCCACCCAGATGATTGACAGGACATCTGGAGTGATCGGCCTGCCTTCAGTGAACACATACAAGCTGGGCAGCCATGCGCAAGCGGCGAGGCCGAACATCCATCCGCACGCGCGCCGGTAGAAGACGCCGCGTTCGCGAACAATGAGCAGCATCGCTGCCACCGGCAGCACGCTGGTGTATTGATACTCCCAGACCGTTGGATAACCGAGGAAGAATACCAGCGATGCCGCCATCAAGAGAAGCAATGCGGCTTCCATCCGCAATCGTGGACTCCTTATGCATATCACCAATACCGACAACGCCAGCGTAGTCAGGATGGGAATCCGAAAGAGCCAACTGGGCGTCCGCGAACCGGTCAGGTTGTCGAGAAACACGGGCAGGGAGAAGATATCCACGTGGATCATCCGCATGTTGGACTGAGCGATGAGATTGAGCCAGTGAATGCTGTTGTCTCGCATCGGCGCAGTCAGTTGCATGTGGTTGTCGTAGATATTCATGGTCGAGCGAACAACAGCAGGATGCACGGCGAGCCAGGCAACCTGCTTGAGGCCGATCGCTTCAGGGTTCAATGCCGGCGTCATTTCAAAGAATATTGAAACCACCGCGTAGACAGCCATCGCGCGCCATGCAGGACGGCGTGTTTCTTTCAACAGAAACAACAAAGGCAGCATCAATAGCACAACCGGCTTGGTAAGCAGGCTGAGCAACAGCCCGGCGAACACAAGGCCTTCGCCACGATTTCCATAGGTGAGCCTGAAGACCCCGGCCAGCAGCATCGCCAGGGCCAGCACAAGCAGAGCGTGCACGTTGCCCACGAATAACATCCAATAAGTCGGAAAAGCGCCCATGATGAGCAGCCAGATCAGGCGGCGATTGAGTGGATCATTGCTTTCGCGCGCCAGCAGCCAGGCGCACACCGCCATCATCCCCAGCGATAGCAAGGTGTAGACGCCGTAACTGGTCATGGGGCTGAAAACGCTGAGCCAGCTTCCCAGCCACACCGCCAGAGCCGGGTGCGCAAGATACCAGGTGAAGTGCGGACCGTAGGCCGGTGGATCGAAAGTCGCGTAGGCGCTCCTGCCCGCAGCCAGACTCAGGAACGCCTTGGGCAAGCTGAAGTAGTCGATGCCCTGAACGTCGGCGTGCATCGTATCGAAGAAGAACGCATTCAGCAGGCCCAGCCGCAGGCTGAGCAACTGAATGAGCACGCAGGTTCCAGTGATCCAGGGCAACGCCTTCACCAACCAAGTTCGAGTCCCTTTCACTCTAACGATCCTCCTTCGCCGGGAAAACAAATGTTCGTTGAATTGAGAAGCTTGCAAGCGAGAGAATTGTGTCGGTAACGATCTTCGAAGCCAGCACGTTCCAATGGAAGTACACAGAGGTTGCCTGGATCGTCCCATAGGACACCGCGGCAATGGCTAAAGCCAGCAGGTAGTAGCGCCACAGCGATCCCTTGAAAGATACGCCGCTGTTAAAAACGAACCGCTTGTTCAAGAGGAAGTTGGCCAGCGAACTTACCCGGCCCACGATCAGCGAAGCCAGTACGCTGCTTGTCATCCAGAACACGAAAGCGAAGACAGCAAAGTCGATCCCCGCGGCAATCAAGGATGACGTATAGAAGCGCAGCAGCACAAAGTAGATGCGCATGGAATCGCGCACCGGATTGAAGTGTGAAGACTTGTTGTCGTCAATGTAGATCGTTGAGATGGGGATTTCGGTCGGCGCATGATCGTGGCGGCAGAGATAGGCGAGCACGCTCATCTCATACTCGTACCGTTCACCAGCCAGAGCGACCAGGCCGGGCAGCAGGGCGGTGGGAAAGGCGCGCAAGCCGGTTTGCGTGTCTCCGATCTTGTTTCCGCTGACAAAATGAAAGATGAGGCAAGTGAGCGTATTCCCGAAACGGCTGCGCAACGGAACGTCGCCCACAAAGTTTCTGCATCCCAGCACCGCACGCCCCGGAGCGGCAAGCAGTGCACTGGCAACACGCAGAATATCGCCCACCGCATGTTGGCCATCGGCGTCTGCCGTAACCAGGCCCGCATAGTCTGGGAATGCCGTAAGAAAGTAATTGATCCCAGTTTTGAGCGCACGGCCCTTGCCCAGATTGACAGCATGCCGCAGCAGATGGACTCGATCCTTTTCCGCCAGCGAAGCAAAGACTGCTTTGTCTTCGTCCGGGCTGCCGTCGTCCACAAGGATGACGGCGCCAAAGCCGGCATCAAGCAGTGCGTCGACGAGTGGAACAAACGCAGGCTCCTGCCGCCGCGCCGGAATGAGCACGGCCACGCGTGTCAAGTTGGATGGCTCATTCACGTCGATCGACGAACCCCCATCGCATCCCGTTGCCCGGCAATGAATTCCGGTTGACAAATTGTAGCTCACCACGCCGCCGGCACGGAGGAGACCCATCGCGCCGCTTCCTCGTATAGCTTCGTTCAGGATTTTCGTCCTTTCCGGTTTTTAACACAGGGCACATGCCTTGGTCGGCAGTGTCTTTTCGTTCCTGGGACCACCGGATGCAAGGCCCGAAGGATGAACTGGGGAACCTCTGAACAGGCCGCCGTTCTGGAAGGCGAGAAGCGTCAGGGCACGACTTTAGTCGTGGCGTAAGCAGCACAAGTTGAAGGCGGGTTTTAGCTCCCGAGGGCACGTGATCCGGAAATCGGACACTTGACCGGCGTTCCCTGACCTGTTTGAGGCTGACCCGCCAGGGTTTTCGAGCCTCTGCCCGGAGTCTGAGCCAAAAAGGCGGTCATCCAGCTTCGGAGCCTGCGCTCGGGGAAACGTTATCCCCCTTGCCAGAGGCTATTTTATGCGATAGCATGGCTTCCCATGTGTAAACGATATTTTGGACTCGCTCTGCTGCTCGCCGCCGCTCTTTCTGCCAACCTTTTCGCCCAGGCGCCGCACCTTTCCATCCAGGTAGATCGCCCCACGGCCAAGGTCAGCCCCATGCTGTACGGCCTGATGACCGAGGAGATCAACTTCTCCTACGACGGAGGACTCTACCCCGAACTGGTTCGCGAGCGCGCCATTGGAAAGGGCTGGGGGGCTCTTGCCCATTGGACGATGGTGGCGCGTGGGAACGCCATGGCAGAGGTTTCCGCCGACGAAAAGACCGGTCCCAGCGCCGCGCTGACGCGCAGCCTGAAGTTGAGTGTGACGGCGGCAACTGAAGCCGCGCCGGCAGGCGTGCAGAATGACGGCTTCTGGGGCATCCCGGTGCGGCCGCAAACGACCTATGCCGGGTCCTTCTATGCGAAGACCGATAGCGCCGGGGTCCCCGTCACCGTGAGCCTGGTGAACGATGAGACCGGCGCCACGGCAGCCAGCGCCATCGTCACTGGACTGACGGGCGACTGGAAGCAGTACACCTTTACGCTCAAGACCGCGGACGTGGCCGTGACGGCAAACAACCACTTGATTCTGACCATTCCGCATCCCGCCACCGTGTGGCTCGATCTGGTGTCGCTCTTTCCGCCGACGTATCACGACCGGCCCTTCGGCAACCGCATCGACCTGATGGAGAAGCTGGCGGCCATGCATCCCAAGTTCCTGCGCCTGCCCGGCGGTAACTATCTTGAGGGCGACCACATCTCCGAACGCTTTGACTGGAAGAAGACCATCGGCCCTTGGGTAGATCGGCCCACGCATCCCAGCCCCTGGCGCTACCGCTCGTCAGACGGGATGGGTCTGCTGGAGTTCATGGAATGGTGCGAAGACCTGAAGATGGAGCCGGTGCTGGCGGTCTATGCCGGCTACTCCATGGCCCAGGAGCACGTGGACCCAGGTCCGGCGCTGGAACCCTATATTCAGGATGCACTGGACGAGATCGAATATGTAACCGGCAGCACCAGCACCAAGTGGGGCGCAGAGCGCACCAAGAATGGCCACGCCGCGCCCTTCCCGCTGCATTATGTCGAGATCGGCAACGAGGACTGGTTCGACAAGTCAGGCTCCTATGACGGACGTTTCGCACAGTACTTCAAGGCAATCAAGGCGCGCTATCCGGAGTTGCAGTTGATTGCCACCGCGCCCATCAAGAGCGTGACGCCGGACGTGCTGGACGAGCACTTCTATATGGCGGCCGAGAAGTCTTTCTCCGACGCCAGCCACTACGACAAGGCCGACCGCAAGGGGCCGAAGATCTTTGTGGGCGAATGGGCCACGCGGGAGGGCGAACCAACGCCCA
Organism: uncultured Acidobacteriaceae bacterium; assembly: GCA_963839155.1. Taxonomy (GTDB): domain Bacteria; phylum Acidobacteriota; class Terriglobia; order Terriglobales; family Acidobacteriaceae; genus Telmatobacter. The sequence continues at coordinate 700,029 of CAWITY010000005.1, read as the reverse complement.
ACCTGCAGGCCGCGCTGGGCGATGCGGCTTGGATGACCGGCATGGAGCGCAACAGCGACATCGTCATCATGTCGAGTTACGCGCCGCTGTTTGTGAATGTGAACCCCGGCGGGATGCAATGGGCGTCTGACCTGATCGGCTACGATGCGCTTACCAGCTATGGCTCGCCCAGCTACTGGGCGCAGGTGCTCTTCGCCGGCCATCTGGGCACTGAGGTAGTTTCCGCCAGGCTGGCCAATACGGGGCCGCGTGTCTATACCTCGGTAACTCGCGACGAGAAACTGCGCAAGCTGTTCGTCAAGATCGTGAATGGATCGTCGGATGCGTTGCCATTGAGCATTGCGCTCGACGGCGCGGCCAGCCTGGGAGCACAGGCGAAGCTGATTACTCTGAGCGGCAAGTCGCCCAACGCCACCAACAGCATCGCCAACCCGAATGCCGTGGTTCCGGTTGAGCGCACAATTTCAATCGCCGGCGCGAAGTTCGAGCAGACCTTCGCGCCGTATTCAATCAACGTGCTGGAATTGAGTTACTAAAGCTGCTCTCCAATTGGTGTAGAGGGGAGAAAGAGACGGAGGGAGCGGGGGACTTTAGTCCCCTGAATAAGCGGGAAATTCAAGCGGGCTTCAGCCCCTGGCCTGAAGGCCAGTTCAACTCGCGTCTCGACTTCGTGGGGCTGAAGCCCCACGCTCCCTCCGTCAACCCCGTGAGAATCTCCTCTATACCATTCAGAGATTTGCTCTAAAGCATTTTTCTTCTGCCTTGACCTCCGTGCCCCATCCATTCCGCGTTTCCCAGCGGAATGGGTGGGAATGCACAAACCTCAACCGGCCGTTTGCTTTTGAAATATTCCTACTTCCAGCGAAAGATCCTTAAAGAGACTGCGAAAGGCACCACAAACCAGGCCGAGAGAATCCCTACCTGCACAGCCAGTTGACCAAGGTTCATGCCTTGCAGCATGTTCCCGCGCATGGCGTCGATGGCCGCTGTGAGCGGCAGAGCGCGCACCACCGGCTGAACAACCGCCGGAAACCGCGAGGCCGAGAAGAAGACGCCGGAAAGTATCCACATGGGGAGCATGACCAGGTTCATCAACCCCGATGCGGCCTCCATGGTCCGGGCGCGCGAGGCAACCAGCAACCCAAGCGCGGAAAAGGCCAGCGAGGTGAGCACGCACAGCACTCCCAACTGCCACAGAGATCCGCGAAACGGCACCCCAAAGGCGATCCGCGCAAACCCCAGAAACACGGCTACCTCGATCACCAGCATCGCCAGCCGCGAGAGCAGAAACGACATCAGGTACTGCCAGCGCGGCATGGGAGAAGCCACCATGCGCTTGAGCAGCTTCTTCTGCCGCGCCTCGACGATCGAGAAGCCCAGTCCCCACATTGCCGAGCCCATGAGGTTCATGCCCAGCAAACCGGGCACCACAAAGTCGATGTAGCGCGCCCCGGTCTCATGCACCGATCGATTCTCGACGGGAACCGCCTCCTGCCGGCCGGCGCCAATTTGAATGGCGCGATCCGCCAGCAGCCGCGCCGTGCGCGCGTCGGGATTGGTGTCGTCGAATTTGTAGGCCACTCCCTGCGGCGTCTGGATGGCCAGCAAAAGAATGCCTCCCGTGGCCAGGGCATGAGTGCCAGTGGCTTCGTCCAATGTCTCCGCGGTCAGACCCTTGTCGGCAGCCAGCGCCTGGGTCAGTTGCGTTGTGGTCGCGCCCACCTGCAACACATCCGCGGGCCGGTTGCGAAAGGCGATTCCCAGTCCCACGGCGAGCAGAATGGGGAAGATGAAGATCCAGAAGATCGCTTCCGGCTCGCGCAGCAGCAGCCTGAAGCGCACCGCGGTCAGTTGATAGAGAGAGCTTTCGGCCAGGCTACTCATCGCGCAAATTCCTCCCCGTCAGCCCCACAAAAACATCTTCAAGCGATGCGGAGTGGGTGCGAAATTCGCTCAGGTGCAGCCCTTGTTCCTTGAGCGCCGCAAAGATGCGCGGCACCGCGGTGTGCAGCTCGCTCACTGAAAACTGGTGCAGCCCTGCGTCCACGCGATGCGACTGAATGCCGGGAATCGCCTTGAGCAGCGCGGCATCCAGAACGCCATGCGCATTTTCATCCTGTGCCGGTCACGGCCAACTTCGACAATGTGCTCCGCGCCCACCGAGGCGATGAGTTGCTGCGGCGTGCCCAGGGCGATGACCTTGCCGTGGTCCATGATGGCCACGCGGTCGCAGAGCCGCTCCGCTTCTTCCATGTAGTGGGTGGTCAGGATGATGGTGCGTCCCGCCTGCTTGAGCTCGTCTACCAGGTCCCACAGGTGGCGGCGCGCCTGCGGATCGAGCCCGGTGGTTGGCTCATCCAGAAAGAGCAACTCCGGGTCGCCAACCAGAGCGCAGGCCATGGCCAGACGCTGTTTCTGTCCGCCTGAGAGGCCGCCCACGCGCGAGCCACGCTTCTCCTCCAGTTGCGCCAGTACGGATCGACTCATCGACCGAGATGCCCCGACGGTAAAAGCTGCGAAAGAGACGCAAGGTCTCTTCCACCGTGAGCTTGTCGGGAAATTGCGTCTCCTGCAACTGGATGCCGATGCGCTGGCGCAACTCCCCCGCATCGCATTGCCAGCTCATTCCCAGCAGTTCGACGGCGCCTGCGTCGGGGACGGTGAGCCCCTCGCAGATTTCGATCGTGGTTGTTTTTCCCGCGCCATTCGGCCCCAGCAGCCCGAAGCACTCGCCCCGCGCCACTTCCAGGTCCAGGCCATTGACCGCGACAACATCGGCGTAGGCCTTCCGCACGCCGCGCAAAAGCAGCGACGGACGGCCTGGCTCGGCTTCAGATGGTCGACCTGCGGCAGTTCGCGATTCGCCCAAGGTTTCAGCCCTCGTCAAAAGACTAAGGTGAAACGGCTCCGCGCGGCAATGCGGCGTGGCGCCGGCAGAGCTCATGGCCTTGAAAGAGCACGGCTTTAGCCGCCGGGAGAACGAAGCCGATTGAAGAGAACATTTCCTCCGGGGCTAAAGCCCAAAACTCAATACGCCCGTCTGGCGGCACGGCTAAAGCCGTGCCCTTTCAAAGTTGAGTGTGCCTCCCTGTCTGTTCCTATCGGTAAAACTCCGGCACGAAGTTCTGCTCCTGGATGGGCGGTCGCACGTATTTCGTTTTGTCCAGAGGCGGAAGGGCCAACGGCTCGGGTGTCAAATCGCGATAGGCGAACATCGAGAGCAGGTGACGGATGACATTCAGCCGCGCGCTCTTCTTGTCCTCGGCATTCACCACGTGCCAGGGGGTTTGCTTCAGGTCAGTGACGGCGAACATTTCATCCTTGGCGCGCGAATACTCGGCCCAATGCTTGCGCGATTCCAGATCCATGGGGCTCAGCTTCCAGCGCTTGGTGGGGTTCTTCATCCGGTCCTGGAAGCGACGCTCCTGCTCCTCGTCGCTGACCGAAAACCAGTATTTGATGAGGCGAATGCCGGACCGCACCAACATGCGCTCAAACTCCGGGCAACTATGCAGGAACTCAAGATATTGCGCCTCGGTGCAGAAGCCCATCACGTGTTCTACGCCGGCGCGGTTATACCAACTGCGGTCAAAGAGCACCATCTCGCCCGCGGCGGGCAGGTGTGGCACATATCTCTGGAAATACCACTGGCTCTGCTCCCGCTCAGTGGGCGTGCTGAGCGCCACAACCCGGCAGACGCGGGGGTTCAGCGTCTCGGTGATGCGCTTGATGGCGCCTCCCTTGCCGGCCGCATCCCGGCCTTCGAAGAGCACCACCACCCGCATCTTTTCCTGGCGGACCCATTCTTGCAGCTTGACCAGTTCGATCTGGAGGCGGCGCAACTCCTTTTCGTAGTCGCAATCCTTGCCCAGCTTCAACGGCTTGATGACAGCCGGCACGGGCACTTCTTCCACTTCGTCCATCACCGCCACAGCCGCCTTGTTCTGAACGACTGGTTTCTTTCCGTTCTTGTCCTTGTCTTTATCCTTCATCGGTCTTCCTCCAAAGCGGCTGGCAGGGTCCAATGCAAATGGCCATTCGCGGCTCCCGCGCGGACCCCAAGTCTGCCATCGCTCTTATCGGCACCTTTCGCACCGCAGCGACCATGATAATCCTGAAAACTGGGAGATGGCACGGAGCCCCGGATATAATGAGCAGGCGTTTCCCGCTAAAGGAGAGAGCATTTTGGCTGCGATGGAAGTCCCCCGCGATTTGGGAGCTGTGCTCGACGTTGCCTGGGAGGCCGCGCGCGAGGTTCCTGGCTTCCTGATGGAGGCAGAAGCACGCCTGCTGGGGACGATTGTGGCCTGCGTTCCGGCCGACGGGGCAGTCGTCGAGATCGGCAGCTTCAAGGGCAAGTCTACCGTGATGCTGGCCACGGTGGCCGCGCATTACGGGCGCGGCAAGGTTGTGGCCATCGATCCGCACAACTTTAACAACGAGGAGTTAGCTGGGTTCAAAACCGACTCCGAAGCTACTTCCTACCGTGAGTTTCTGGGCAATCTTGAAGCTGCGGGCGTCACGGAACAAGTGGAAGTCCACCGCGAATACTCGACCGACGTCTCCCGCGAATGGAATCGCCCCATCGGGTTCCTCTGGATCGACGGCGATCACTCCTATACCGGCGCCAAGGCGGACTTCGATGGCTTCTTTCCGCACCTGGTTCCACACGGTATCGTCGCGCTCCACGACGCGCTCCACGAGTTCTCTGGTCCGATCAGGGTCTTTGTCGAAGAGATGCTGCGCTCCGGCCGGTTCGGCGCAGCGGGCTTTGTAAACTCCATTGCCTGGTCGCAGTTCCGGCCGGAGGATGGAAGCCGCTTCAGCAAACAGCGAGCCGCGCTGGAGCGGGTCGCCGCGCCGCTGATTCCCCTGGTCAAGGATGACAAGGAGTTGCACGGGCTGGCCAAGCTCCGCTTCAAACTGGCCCGGTCGCGCGTTCCTCGCAAGGCGGTCAGCCCCGGCGATTTTGTCGCCCGACTGAATGCCTGAACCGTTTAGTCAGAACTGGGCGAAATCAGTCCTGGGTGAACGGATCGCACCAACAACGCGCGGTCATCGCTGAGCGAAGCGCAGCGAAGTCGAAGGACCCGCGGTTCCGTCCTGCACTTTGCAAGAATGCTCCGTGCCCCATCCTGGCGCCTTTTTCTGGCGCAAGGGGGAAACCGGGACACTCAACCAGCCCGTTCTTTCTCCAGCTACCGAACCTTCCACTTCGTCGACAGTGCGGCCAGCTTTTCATTCATTGAGGGTTGCGCCTTGGGAACAGGCGGCGGGTTCTTTACCGCAGGGCGCGGCGATGGCGCGGACAATGCCTTGATGGAGAGCGCGATGCGCTTGGCCTTGGCATCCACGCTCAGCACCTTCACCTTCACGATCTGCCCGGTCTTGACCGCCTCCGACGGCTCCTTGATGTAGCGGTTGGAGAGCTCGCTGATGTGCACCAGCCCGTCCTGGTGAACGCCGATATCCACGAAAGCGCCGAACTTGGTCACGTTGGTCACCACGCCTTCCAGCACCATGCCCGGCTGCACGTCGGCGAGTTCGCGCACCTCGTCGCGAAAGCTGGGCGCCACGAACTTGTCGCGCGGATCGCGGCCCGGCTTGCGCAACTCGTCCAGAATGTCGTTCAGCGTGTAGGCGCCCGCCGATAGCTTGCTGCGGTCGACCTTTTCCAGTAGCTGCGGCTGCTGGATCAGCTCCTCGACTGGACGCATTGAGCGAGCCGCGCGATCTGCTCGACCACCGGGTACGACTCCGGATGCACGGCGGTCATGTCCAGCGGATTGTCGCCGTTGCGGATGCGCAGAAAGCCCGCCGCCTGCTCGAAGGTCTTGGGCCCGATGCCCGGCACCTCCAGCACCTGCGCGCGCGAGCGGAAGCTGCCCTTCTCGTTGCGATGGCTCACGATGTTCAGCGCGGTGCGCTCGGTGATGCCGGCGACGAAGCGCAGCAGCGTCCACGAGGAAGTGTTCAGGTCCACGCCCACGCGGTTGACGCAGCTTTCGATCACGGTTTCGAGCGACTCCTGCAAGCTGGCGCTGGTCCACGTCGTGCTGATACTGGCCGACGCCGATCGACTTGGGATCGACCTTCACCAGTTCGGAGAGCGGGTCCTGCAAGCGGCGCGCAATGGAGATGGCGCCGCGCACGGTCAGATCGAGATCGGGAAACTCCTGCCGCGCAACGTCGGACGCCGAGTAGACGCTGGCGCCGGATTCGCTCACCGTCACGGAGAAGATGTCCGTCGATGCTTCTTCTCGCGCAGAAACTCGCGCACGAACGCATCCGTCTCGCGCGAGGCGGTGCCGTTGCCGATGGCGATGGCGCGCACGTTGTGCTTGCGCAGCAGCGCTTCCAGCTTGGGCGCGGCCTCGGCATTGCCGTGCTTGGAGGTATGCAGATAGATCACGTCGTGCGCCAGCAACTTGCCGGTCTCATCGACCACCGCAACCTTGCAGCCGGTGCGCAGGCCGGGATCGATGCCCAGCACGGAGATGGGCCCGGCAGGCGGCGCCAGCAGCAGGTTGTAGAGATTGTCGCGGAACACCTTGATGGCTTCGGTGTCGGAGCGCTGCTTCAGCTCCAGGCGAATCTCGCCTTGAATCGACGAATTCAGCAGCCGCTTCCAGGCATCGTCGATGGCCAGTTCGAGTTGCGGCGTCCAGTCGCCCTGCGCGCGCAGAACATGCGTTCTGAATGATGCGCGATGGCGCGCAGCGGCTCCAGTTCGATCAGGAAGTAGAGCACGCCCTCGCCCTCGCCGCGGCGAATGGCCAGCATGCGATGCGAGGGGATCGTCTTCACCGGCTCGCTGTACTCGTAGTACATCTTGAACTTTTCCTGCTCGTCCACCGCATCCGTCGCCTTGCGGCTCACCACCACGCCCTCGTCGAACACCAGCTGGCGCAGCGCCTTGCGCAGGTCGGCGTCTTCGCTGATCCACTCGGCGACGATGTGGCGCGCGCCTTCCAGCGCCTCGTCCACCGTGGCCACGCCCTGTTCCGCGTTCACAAACGTGGCGGCAAAGGCCTCCAGCGGCTCGGCGGTGTTCTGCTGCGCCCAGAGATACTGCGCCAGCGGCTCCAGGCCCTTCTCGCGCGCGATGGTCGCCTTGGTGCGGCGCTTGGGCTTGTAGGGCAGATACAGGTCTTCCAGTTCGCTCTTGTCGAGCGTGGCTTCGATGCGGGCTTTCAGCTCGTCGGTCAGCTTGCCCTGCTCGGCGATGGAGGCCAGGATGGTTTCGCGGCGGTCCGCCAGCTCGCGGAAATAGGCCAGCTTCTCTTCGATGTCGCAGAATCTGCACCTCGTCCAGATTGCCGGTGGCCTCCTTGCGATAGCGGGCGATAAAGGGCACGGTGCCGCCATCGTCGAGCAATTCGATGACCGCAACGAGGCCGCGCAGGGGAAGGTTCAGCGTTTGAGCAATATGAAGGAGGATTTCGGGGGAGAGGTTTTTTGTTTCTTTCATGGTCAGTCTTTGTCCATGGTACATGCCGGCGGCGCGCCGATTTCGTCATTCGGCATTGTGCAAAAAAGGCAGCCACGGGCGATTGGTTCCGCACAGCCAGAAGTTGTTCCACCGCATCGCTTTGCACCGGCGGAAAAGCGAATTCCGAGCGGCAAAGAGTGTCAAGGCGACTTCAGCGGCACTCCTCACAGCCGGCTCAACGCCCTGTAGCCCCAAACCCCAAAGCCTGCCCAGAGCTAGTCGAAGGCAGTCGCTCATGGGGTCAGAGACCCACGATCACGACCTAATCGGCGAAACAGACCCAAGGCTCTGGGGCCCCAGCGAAGACGGCATCGAAGACTTCCAATGCCCTTCGCCGAGTGGAAAGGCAAGCACAGTTAGCCAGGTGCAGCTTCTTTCTTCCCCGACGTCACGAACGCCGTCCCAGGAACTGCCTTAGATTCTGGATTCTGAATCCCTCAAGCTTGCCGTGGTTGCTCCGTTGAACCACTGTAATGTCTTTTGACCGCTAAACTCCGCTATTCCTTGCCTTCTCCCAACCAGCGGCGGGTGTTGAGCAGTTGCCGCTGATCGAGGGCCCAGACCTTGCCGGTCAGCTCGTCTGCGCCCTTGCCTTCGCGCAGGCACTTGTCGAACTCGCCCTGCATGGCCTGCATCTTGGCGTCCAGATCGTCCACGAAGTTCAGCACCAGCGCTTCGGGAATCATGGGCAGCTTGGGCGAACCGAACTCCAGCTTGCCGTGGTGCGACAGGATCATGTGCAGCACCAGCGTTTTGAGCTTGGGCGGGAAGCCGGGCAGGCTGTCCATGGTCTGCTCGGCCAGCGCGGTGCCCATCTGGATGTGGCCCAGCAGCGTGCCTTCGACGGTGTACTCGAAGCCGATCTCCCAGCTCAGTTCGCGCACCTTGCCGATGTCGTGCAGGATGACGCCGGTCAGCAGCAGGTCGCGGTCGAGGATGGGGTAGTGGGGGGCGACGCGGTCGGCCAGGGTGCAGCAGGCTCACGACGTGCTCCAGCAAGCCGCCCAGCCAGGCGTGATGAAGCTGCCGGGCGGCGGGCGCTTCGCGATAAGCCTGGGCCAGCGCCGGATCGGCCAGCATGCGTGGTGAGCAGCAGCTTGAGGTCGGGGTCGGTGAAGCTCTCCACAAAGCCCAGAAGCTGGCTCCAGAGCGCGGCCACATCGTAGGTGGTGGAGGGCAGCATGTCGCATCTTGTCCACTTCGCCGGGCTGGGCCAGGCGAAGCTGGTCGACCTTCATCTGCAGCCGGTCGTCAAAGCGCGAGGCGCTGCCGCGGGCCTTGACGATGTCGCCCTTGCTCGAAGTCCTTGGCGATGCGCGGATCGCCCGGCTCCCAGATGCGGCCTTCAAGCTGGCCGGTCTTGTCGCCCAGGATCAGGTTCAGGTAGGGCTTGTTGGTCTTGGTGGTGCGCTGCTGCTTGAGCAGAACCAGGAAGAAGCCGTCGAAGAGCTTGCCTTCGTCGAAGTTAGCCAGATCGGCAATGTAGATGTCTTTCATAGCACTTCCTGTTGGAAATAAGCGGTCCAACTCCGTTTTTTGTCAGCCATGGCGAACATTTGCCGAGGACAAGAAGCAGCGAAGGCCGCCTCCATGCGGGTCAAGAATACCACTGTGGCCCGCGCCCTCGAGAGCTGCTTGCCAGCCCCGAACGGGATCGGGCCAGTCATGATCGATAGAGCGGTTCTCCAGTTGCTGTAGAGGGAATAAACGAGGCAGAGTGGCAATTCCCTCAAGAAAAGATGCCGTGCAGAAAGTCAGAAACGTTTCACAAATGGGAGAACCGCCCATCGTGAATGCCACCATAAATAAGATCATTTATCGAGGCCTGCGAATGGGTTGCATTCGTGAGAGCGGCTTCCCCCTGGGGCTAAAACCCCGGTCATTTTGGGCTGTTTACGGCAGGGTCGAAAACGTTGCCTATCCCCCTTAGAATCTGTGCCGCCATTTCGGACGCCCCTACGAGGCTTTGGCTCCATTCTGTTGACATTTCCCAGGACTGCGCTTCGCTTGTCCTCCACCCCAACGACAACGACCCGTCGTTGGGGACCCCGGTCCTCCACCCCAACGACAACGACCCGTCGTTGGGGACCCCGGTCCAGGGCTAACATCCTTCGGCCCCTCCGGGGCGGATGCCGCAATCATTGAGACACAACACTCCGGTTCCGCGATACCGGTCACCTGGGATGAGCATCCACAAGTTCAGTTAGAATGCGCCATGCGGCTTTCTCGGCGAACTGACTCTTCAACGGTAGAAACAAAGATCGCTCTGGAAAGCTATGGATTTAGGCCGATAATGAGTCCGATGGACTGCCGATGCGGATTGCGAGAGACCCTCGCGATGTGGAAGTGGAGGTCGCATGCCGATTCGAATGATAGATTTCGCCTCGATTGAGCCTCCCGGCACAGATATTTGCGTCAACCTATTGTCTTCGAGATTTCAAGACGATGGGGTTCATTTTGCCGCCTCCGATCTTCAACTTCCATCCTTGTTATTGAGAGGCTGCTCACTCAAAAGCGGCGATTCTGGTCCTGCGTCTCCCCCCTTGTTGCCAGGCAACCATCCAATTTCACCGGAGCAGGCCAAGGGGAAGGCTGCGTCGTCGCGGTTAGCGCATCGCGGCGCGGAAACTCTCGTGAACTTCATGCCGGGGAGAGGCGCCTCGGATATCGCTACGCCCGCGCGGCCAGCAGAGGCATTATGAGCCTGCCGCTAACGGTCGCGAAACGAGTTGGGCGTACCTTGCTGCTGATGCTCTTCGCAGCCGCGGGTACGATTCTGCTGGTTCGCTTCGCTCCGGGCTTCTTCTCCGACGACCGGGAGATGGACGCCAGGTATGCTCAAACGGCGCGATTGGAGATTCAAGCGGATCAAGAGCAGCAGCAATCCATTCGCCTGATCGCGATTGGCGAGGTCAAGAGTTGGCTGCGCGGCGACTTTGGCCAGTCTCGCCAGTTTCAAGTGCCCGTCGCGGAGTTGGTCGGCGCGCGCCTGCGGGTTTCTGCGGTTCTGCTTTCGCAAGGTATTCTTTTCGGCTGGCTGTTGGCTGCTTGCGCCGCATTGCCTGTCAGTTGCCTGCGCCGGGGCGGAGTGATCTGGGGTTTGCCATTCACGATTCTCCTGGCCATCCCAACTGCGGCCATGGCAACTGCCTGCATCCTCGCGGAAACCGGGGGCCCGGTACTCGTACTTTCTCTGCTCATTGCCGCGAGGGAGTTCAAGTTTCTCCGCAGCCTGCTGGAAGGCGCTTGGCGTTCTCCGCATCTTTTGCAGGGCAGAGCACAGGGTTTGGCGCCGCTGGCCTTGGTGCGCACGCACATTCTGCCCAACGTTGCTCCTCAGCTTTACGCCCTGGCAACGCTTTCGATTGTCACGGCGCTGGGAGCATTCGTACCCATTGAGGTCATCTTCACAGTGCCGGGGGTTGGGCAGCTCGCGTGGTCGGCGGTGATGAATCGCGACCTGCCAGTGCTGGTGGCGATCGGTCTACTGATGGCGTGCATCGTCGGAATTGCCGGAATGCTGTCGGCACGCGACGTCACGTTGGAGGCGGCATGACGAGACGCTTCGCCGCTGCCGCCTTGTTCCTGCTCATCCTGGGAGCAGCGGTCATCTTGCTTTGGTCGCGATACGACTATGCCATGCAAGACCGCGATGCGATCATGGCTGGGTCGTCAGCCGAGCACTCCTCCGGAACGGACGAGTTGGGCCGCGACCGCACCGTGCGCGTGGCCGCTGCGCTCTTGGTGGGATTGACGGGAGCCACCGCGGCGGCGGCAATCACGGTTTTGATTGCCGCCTGCTTCGGCTTGCTGGCGGCCTTCAGTCCTCAATGGATTGCCATCGCCCTGCTCTTTGTGAGCGACCTGTTTCTCTCTCTGCCTTGGCTCTTTCTCTTGATGATGGCGCGCTCTCTGCTGCCGCTAACCGCTTCGCCGCTAGAGACAGCGGTGACGACCTTTCTGGTTCTCGCCGCCCTCGGTTGGCCGGCTTGCGCCCGAGCCATCTATCGCGGTGCGGTGCAGCTTCGTTCCGCTGAGTGGATGATCCAGGGATACGCATGCGGGCTCAGGACGCGACAACTGATCCGCCTGCACCTGCTGCCTCATTTGCGGTCGCTGTTCCTGCCGCAGTTCCTGATCTGTGTGCCAGCGTTCATTGTGGCAGAGGCAAACCTGGGCGCGCTGGGACTCGGTGTTGGAGAACCGATGCCGTCTTGGGGTGCGATGCTGCTGGAGCTCGACAACTCCGCGCTGCTGGCGCGCTCCCATTGGGTTTACCTGCCTATTGTGCTTCTGGTCGTAGTGTTGCTGATCCTTGAATCCTTCACCTCTAAGGAGGAAACGAATGCGTAACTTCTGTCGTTCTTTGTTGATGCTTGCGGGATTGGCGCTGGCCGCACATGCTGGGCTGAGCCAGGCGGCTCCGCGGCTTCCCGGCGAACTCGCTTGGGTCATCCGCTATGACCCAAAGACTTTTGACCCCGCGAAGGTGGATGAACAGGCATCCGAGCTCGTGCGGTACATGACTGGCGGTGTGCTGCTGCGATTGAACCGCCTGACGCAAGAGCCCGAACCACAGCTTGCCCAGAGCTACACCGTCTCTCCGCAAGGCACGCTGATTGTCTTCAAGCTCCGCCAGGGGTTGCGATTCTCAGACGGCACCGCGTTGACCTCAGCCGATGTTGCATGGTCGCTGCGCCGTGTGCTGGCGCCGGCGACACAAGCCCCGGTAGCAGAGGAGTTTATTTCTCCCGCCGAGGTCACGGTGGATACGCCGGACAAGCTGACGATCAGGGTCCACCTGCCCAAACGCGTCATCGGCGTGGGCAAGCTCTTCGATTGGATCGCCATCGAGCCTGCCAACCGGCCCAGCGAAGGCCGCGTAACCTCGGGGCCCTTCACCGTTGCCGACTACAAACGCGGACAGTATGTGCGTCTGAAGCGCAATCCATATTACTGGCGTCGCGATGCAGCGGGCGTGCAACTGCCTTATGCGGCGGGCGTGCGGATGGATATTCTGAACAACCGTGAACAGGAAATAGCGCTCTTTCTGCGCGGAGAGTACGACCTGATCGACGGCCTCCCCGCAGACTACTTCGGTCTGCTGACGCAAAAGGCGCCCAAGTCCACTCGCGACCTCGGAGCCTCTTTGAATACCGAGCAACTCTGGTTCAATCAGTCGTCGGCATCTGCCCTTCCCGACTTTGAGAAAGCCTGGTTTTTAAATCGCGGCTTCCGTGTTGCGGTCTCACAGGCCATTCATCGTGCCGACCTGGCGCGGATCGCCTACGACGGCCATGCCACGCCCGCTTTCGGATTCATTTCTCCGGCCAACACGATTTGGCACAACGACAAACTCCAATATTTCCATGAAAGCGTCGCCGACGCTGCCCGGATGCTGCAATCGGCGGGATTTCATCGTAGCGGAAACCAGCTCTACGACGGAGCCGGCCATCCGGTGAAGTTCTCCATCCTGACCAACGCTGGCAATGCCGCGCGGCAAAAAATGGCTGCGATGATCCAGCAGGATCTGGCTGCAGTTGGAATGCAGGTTACGGTTGTTACCCTCGATTTCCCTGCCCTGATTGAGCGCCTGATGCACAAGCAGGATTATGAGGCATGTTTGCTGGGGGTTACAAATGCCGAACCAGACCCAAGCTCCATGATGAACATGTGGCTGAGTTCGTCGGCGAACCACCAATGGAATCCTTCTGAAAAGACACCCGCAACGGAGTGGGAAGCGGAGATAGACAGGCAAATGCAGCAACAGGCATCCAACCCTGTGCAGCGCGATCGCAAGATCGCCGTGGACCGGGTGCAGCAGATTGTCGCCGACCAGCAGCCATTCATTTACCTGGTCTATCCAAATGTGCTTCAAGCCGTTTCGCCGCAGTTGCGCGGCGTGCAGCCGGCGATTCTCTCACCGGGACTGGTGTGGAACATCGAGTCGCTTCGCCGCCAGGAGGGCTCGCGATGAGCTCTCCGCTGCTGCAAGTGCGCTTGCAGGCGAATTATGGAAAGCGGTGCGTCCTGACGGATGTGCAGTTCGATCTCTTCCAGGGAGAGGCGCTGGGAATGGTAGGCACCAGCGGCGCCGGCAAGACAACCATGGTAATGGCGCTGCTGGGCCTTCTTCCGTTTCGCGGCGGCACGGCGACAGGAGAGGTGCTGGTCGATGGCCTCAATTTGCTGACCATGCCTGCCCGCGAAGCGAGACTGATGCGCGGAAAACGTATCGCTCTGATTCCGCAAAGCCCCATGACCGCGCTCAACCCTGCCGTTTCTCTGCGTTCCCATTTTGAAGAAGCGTGGCGGGCCCACGAGTCAACCGGAAGAAAGGCCCTGGAGCCGCGCCTGCGGCAACTGATGGAGGAAGTGCAATTGCCTGGCGGCGATGAGAGTTTCCTGCGCAGCAAGCCGGGACAGATCAGCGTCGGGCAGGCGCAAAGGGTGCTGATCGCGCTCGCTCTGCTGCATCACCCCTCGATTCTCGTAGCCGACGAGCCGACCAGCGCTCTGGACCCGGTAACCCAGACCGAAATCGTCCGGCTTTTGCACCAGTTGAATCGTCGAAACGGCACGGCTCTGCTCTATATTTCCCACGATTTGGTGTCTCTTCTCCAATTGTGCGACAGGCTGCTGGTGCTGCATGCGGGCGCTATCGCCGAGTCTGTTGAGGTAGCGCAGATCGGGCAAGCGCGGCATCCCGCGACGCTTTCCTTGTTGCGCGCTTTGCCAGTCCCAGTTAAGGTCTTGCTATCTTACCGCAATACAATAAGATACAACGAAGTGTAGAAATTATTGAACAGGCGTTCGGAATTGCCGATAGGTAACGTGACTAAGAGGCTTCCGGAATGCGAGGCATATTTGATTCTGGACTGTCCGGGGCGGTTTAAACAAAGGTAATTCAAATACATCACGTCTCCTATCACTAAAGAGTTTGCATATACCACCTAGGTAATCTGGAATGCAAAGAGCATAGCGCCGTTAGCTCACCCGTGCTGATGCGCCATCACACTCGGGCCCCGCTTTCCGATCTGGCGCAAGGAGACACCATGTCCAACCGCAAGAACACCAAAACAGCAATGTGGGGAAGAATCTTCCTGACAGCGTGTGCGTTAATCCTTGGCGCCAGTCTGGCCTTTGCTGGCTCACACAAGATGTCCAAAGATCTGGAAGGGAAACAAGCCTCCGGCCAGGTAAACGTCATTGTGCAGTTCAACCAGGTTCCAACCGCTTTTCACCACAAGAAGGTATTGAGCAGAGGCGGCAAGATCACCCGCGATCTCGGCCGGTTCCGGGGTGGCGCTTATTCCGTGCCCGCTTCAGCCCTTGCCGGTCTGGCCAACGATCCCGATGTGTTGTTCATCTCACCCGATCGCCCGGTCCGCAGCACAAGCAGCGGCACAGCGACTGCCGTCCTCGACTACCACACAGATACGGTCAATGCTCCCGCATCCTGGGCGCAGGGACTGGATGGTACCGGCATCGGCGTGGCTCTGATCGACAGTGGCGTTGCCGATTTAGCCGACCTGCACGGCGGCAAGAAGAATGGCAGCAGCAATGTTGTGTATAGCCAGGACTTTACAGGGTCGGGCGACGCAACAGACCAGTATGGCCATGGCACCCATGTTGCCGGCATTCTTGCCGGCACCGGCAGTCATTCCAGCGGCTCGAATGCCCTGTACACCTTCCAGGGCGTGGCTCAAAACGCCAACCTCATCAGCCTTCGTGTGCTCGACCAGAACGGTGCAGGCACCGACAGTGAAGTGATTGCGGCCATTCAGACGGCAATCCAACTCCAGAGCACCTACAACATCCGCGTGATCAACCTCTCTGTGGGCAGGCCGGTTTTTGAAAGCTACACGACCGATCCACTCTGCCAGGCAGTTGAACAAGCCTGGGAGTCGGGCATCGTGGTGGTCGTTGCAGCGGGCAACTATGGCCGCGACAACGCCGCGGGCACCAACGGATACGGAACCATCACCGCTCCCGGAAACGATCCTTATGTGATCACTGTTGGCGCAACGAATACTGCGGGAACGGCAGATCGCACGGACGATGTGCCAGCCAGCTACAGTTCCAAGGGTCCTTCGCTCTTTGACAACGTAGTGAAGCCTGATCTCGTGGCTCCGGGCAACGCCATCATCTCTCTCTACACTTCAACGGAAACTCTGAGTCAGGAATTCCCTGGAAACGCGGTTCCTAACTCTTTGTACGAATCGAATGGCAACAGTTCCGCATCCGACACTTATTTTGTTCTGAGCGGAACCAGCATGGCAACGCCGATGGTGGCCGGAGCCGCGGCTCTGATGCTGCAACAGAATCCCGCCCTGACCCCCGATCAGATCAAAGCCCGGTTGATGAAGACCGCCTTCAAAAACCTTGTCCAATCCAGCACCGCCACGGATGCTACCAGTGGCCAAACCTACTCCGTACAGGCCGACATCTTTACGGTGGGCGCGGGCGAATTGGACATTCAAGCCGCGTTGGCCAACACCGACCTGGCTCCTCCCGCGGCGGGCAGCGCCTTGTCGCCCACGGCGGCTGTAGACAGCAACGGCAATGTTGAGTTGGTCACGGGTTCCTCCATACTCGGAGGCGGAAGCGACGTGATTCTCTGGGGCACCACTGCCGTCTGGGGAGACGACGTAATCCTCTGGGGCACAAGCACGCCTGGCACCGATGTGATCCTCTGGGGCACAAGCGCGCCAGCCACCGACGTGATCCTTTGGGGCACAAGCACGCCGATCACTGACGTTATCCTCTGGGGCACAAGCGCGCCAGGCAGCGACGTAATCCTGTGGGGCACAAGCACGCCAGGCACCGACCTGGATGTGATCCTCTGGGGTACCAGCTTGCCAGGCAGCGACGTGGACGTAATCCTCTGGGGCACCAGCACGCCACAAGCCATCAGGGACAAATAGTGGGATGGCAAGCAAACTCCCCGATGGTATTTGCCCGGCAGCAGCCAAGGCCGGGCAAATACCCATCGGTGCTATGGGGCCCGTTGCATCTTAGAGCGATTCCACAATTCACGTACCCATGCAGGCATCGTACAGGGTGGCATTTTCTTGAGAAGAATGCCCCTTGATTTCAGTGGCCACTGGGTATATCGATTGTGGAACCGCTGTAGCCAGTGGACACTACATCCGGTTGTGTAGCAGAATTCGATTGATGCCAAGAACCCCGAGATGAGATTTCGACGTGCGACCCGGTTGCACTGAAGGATCACGCCATGCCAATGCGAGCCAAGATCTTCGTGTACGTTACTGCGGTAATAGGAGCCGCGGCACTTGGCTTGGCCTGCTTCCACTGGCACTCCAGCGATATGCTGAAGTTCGCGTGCTATCTTCTCATTGCCCTTCTCGCCTCCACAATGAAGGTGAGGTTGCCTGGCATGGAGAGCACCATGTCGGTGCATTTCCTCTTCGTCCTTCTCGGCATTCTCGAACTTTCTCTAGCGGAAACTCTGGTGATCGGTTGCACCACTGCGGTGGTGCAGAGCCTGTGGAATACAAGCAAGCGTCCAGAAGTCTTGAAGGTAATCTTCAACGTCTTCAGCTTGACCGCCAACTCCATCTGCGTCACTTATTTTGCCTATCATTTTTCAGGGCGGTTCCTAAGAGACAGCATGCCTTTACTGCTGTTGGTGGCTGCCTGCACGTTCTTCGTTTGCGACACCGTGGCCCTTTCCACGGTCATCGCGCTTGCCGAGAAGCGCCCGCTTCGTTCTCTCTGGTCGGAGACGTATTTCTGGACTCTGCCTTATAACCTGGCAGGCGCAGCGCTGGTGGGGATCATCAGCTTTGCCAACCGCTACGTCGGTTGGCAGAATGCGCTCCTGATTTTGCCCGTCATGTACGGAATCTACCGCTCATTTCAGCTCTACCTGGGCCGGCTGGAGGAGCAAAAAAAACGCGTTGAAATCGAAGAACTGCAAGTGGTCGCCGAGAAGCGCCATGTAGAACAGGTATGCGCGCTTCATTTGCGCACCATCGAAGGCCTTGCCCTGGCCATCGATGCCAAGGACCACACAACGCATCAGCATCTGCATCGCGTGCGCACCTATGTCATTGAACTTGCCAAGGACCTGGGCCTGGAAGGGGAAGACCTGGATGCTCTTCGCGCCGCGGCCCTGCTGCACGACATTGGAAAACTGGCTGTTCCCGACCACATTATCAGCAAGCCTGGCCGTCTGACTCCCGAAGAGTTCGAGAAGATGAAGATACATCCGATTGTCGGCGCCGACATCCTGGAAAGAGTCTCCTTTCCTTATCCAGTGGCTCCGATTGTGCGGGCGCACCATGAAAAATGGAATGGCAAGGGCTATCCCGACGGGCTCAAAGGGGAGGAGATACCTCTCGGCGCGCGGATACTTGCGGCAGTGGATTGCCTGGATGCGATGGCCTCGGATCGCCAGTATCGCAAAGCTCTTCCTCTGGACGAGGCAATGAAGGCGGTTGCAGAGGATTCCGGAATATCCTTTGACCCAAGAGTGGTTGAGGTGCTTCAACGCCGTTACCTTGAACTCGAGGCATTGGCGGTCCGCGGCCTTTATAACTCGGCAAGGGACGCTCATAGTTTCAGCTATAAAGTGGATCGTGGCGAGCGGCCGGCAGCTGGATTCCAAGTCGACTTCAACGACGCTCCCAGCGGTGAATCGGATTTTCTCTCTTCCATCGCATCGGCACGGCAGGAAGCGCATACTCTGTTCGAGTTGAGCCAGGATCTGGGAAACTCCTTGAGCTTGGACGAGACGCTCTCCCTGGTTGCCATGAGGCTTCGCAAGCTGGTGCCCTACGACTCCATTGTCGCCTTCATTCAAAAGGGCGACTTTCTTGTCCCTGAATTTGTCAGCGGAGACAACTTCCGCTCTCTGTCGTCGCTGGTGATCCCTCTAGGGACCGGGATTTGCGGCTGGGTTGCGCAAAACTCGAAACCCATCATCAATGGGAATCCCGGAATTGAATTCGGCTTCGCGGACGACACAAGAATGGCCACGGAACTTCGCTCCGCGCTGGCGGTTCCGCTGGAGGGCGTCAACGGAATGGTGGGTGTGCTAACGCTCTACCAAACCCAGGCGGACGCGTTCACCAGCGACCACCTTCGTGTGCTTCAGGTCATTACCTCCAAGGTCGCGCATTTCATTGAGAACGCTCTCAAATATCGCCAGGCTGAAAGATCGGCCACCAACGACTTCCTGACCGGGCTTCCCAATGCCAGGGCCCTCTCGATTCATTTGGATCAGGAGTTGGCCCGCTGCAAACGCGAACATGCCAGCGTCGCTGTCATGGAGTGCGACCTGAACGGATTCAAAGAGGTCAACGACCGCTATGGCCACCTGGCAGGAGATAAGGTGCTCAAATTGTTCGCCAATTTGATGCGCGAAGTCTGCCGCGAATACGACTACACGGCGCGAATGGGCGGCGATGAATTTGTCCTCATCGCACCCAACATGGCTGCCGGGTCCGTCAATGAGAAAACCATCCTGCTGAACGCCATGGCCCAGCGGGCGGGACGGGAGATTTGCGGCAAGGATATGCTGTCGCTGAGCCTCGGCGTGGCTTTCTACCCGCAGGATGGCGAGGACGCGGAGCAACTCCTGGCCGAAGCGGATCGAAGAATGTACGCGGCCAAACAGATTCACTACGAAACAGTGCGCCTTGGAGCACTTAAACCCACTGCGGCTCCCCCCGCTGCCCTCTTCGACAAGAATTCTCCTCTCGGCTCATTGAACTGAGATTCGAGATGAATCGTAAATTCCCATCTGCCTGAGTTCTTCCCTAACAGCCTGCGGTCAAGGTCAAGTTTTGAAAGGGCACGACTTCAGTCGTGCCGCAATGGGCCTTCGGCCCACCCAAGGGCATGAAAACGGCGCGGAGGCATTCGCCCCGGAGGGGCCGAAGGATGTTAGCCCCGGACCGGGGTCCCCAACGACGGGTCCTTGTCGTTGGGGTGGAGGACCGGGGTCCCCAACGACGGGTCCTTGTCGTTGGGGTGGAGGACAAGCGAAGCGCCGTCCTGGGGAATGCCAACAAAATGGAGCCAAAGCCCCGTAGGGGCGTCCGAAATGGCAGCACAGATTCTAAAGGGGACAGGCAACGTTTTCGACCGTTCCGCTACTTGTTGATGAACAAGACGGGCCCCTCTTGAGTTTTCCGTAAGTCGCCGCTCGCCGAGCCGGCTGCAGCGGTTCCACAATTGCTGTACCCCGAACTCACCGCTATCAAGTGGCATCTTCCTCAGAAAGACGCCACCTTGCACGATGCCGAAAGGGCATGTGAATTGTGGAACCGCTCCAGAATGCCGAGGCTCCAGGTACAGTTATCTTGGTTTCGCGATAGGGAGCAATTGACATCGCTTATCTCTGGCAACCATCCTTGAGCATCATCCCGTTGGGCCGATTCTGTACCCTGAATGGCCGGAGCAGGCGCTGCAAGTTGTGTGTGCACGCTTTTTGCCTGCTTGAGCTGCCGTTCCGCCCAAGCCAAGGTGCGGGCCGGGGGCAACGAAGATGAAAGCTGGGCACGAACGGCCCGCGATTTCTGGCCGATAAAGCTGAGTGCCTATCGACCGCCAAGTTCATAGGCGCCGCATGGGGGCCACCTGCGCGCCTGGAGAAATGCACGATGAAGAAATGGACGTTCGGTAAGAATGCACTGTTAATCTGCCTTGCTTTGGGCTTGTTGGACGTAGTTCAGGGGACCATTTCACTACTGAACCTCAATCGCACGCGCGCGACCGTGAACGCCCTCAACAGCGATACCTTCGCCACCCTCTATTGGGCCGGAAAGCTGAAAGGCGTGGCCAAAGACCAGCGCATGGCAGTCGTCTTCTTCCTTTACGCCAAGAACGACGAGGAGATGAACAAGTATGAGGCGCTGGTCAACAGCACGGAACGGGATCTGAAAGAGATTAGAAACAACTACCCCAAGTTCGATCCAAGGGACCGCGAAAGCATCGACACCGGCGCACAGGCGCAGGCCAGATTCTTCAAAGCCTGGGAGGAGATCAGGGACCTGGCGCGCGCGGGAAAGAAGAAAGAAGCCTGGGAGGTGTACAACACCAAGCTCATGGATGCAACACTGGGCAGGAGAAGGATGGAGGACTACCTGGCCAACATTGGGCAGGAGCGCGGCGAACGTCTTTCGAAGGATGCGATTCAGTCCGTCTCCAGGGGCATTCCCGTTGTTTGGACGATCCTGTGTCTTACCGTTACGCTGGGAACCGGAGCATTTCTCGTGTTTGCCAACTCGGTGCGCCGCTCCAATCGCCGGCTTCAGGAAGAGACGGCGCGAGCCAACGAACATGCCATGCAGGCGGCCAGAGCCAATGCAGCCAAGAGCGAGTTTCTTGCCAACATGAGCCATGAGATTCGTACCCCGATGAACGGTGTCATTGGGATGACCGGCCTTCTGCTGGAGACGGATCTTACGGCAGAGCAGCGACGGTATGCAGAGACCGTTCGCGCTTCTGGCGAAGCTCTGCTCAGCCTCATCAACGATGTTCTCGACTTTTCGAAGATTGAGGCCAACAAACTTGAGTTGGAGCCCACGGAGTTCTCTCTTTCGGCCTTGCTGGACAGTCTTGCGGCTGCCGTGGCCCTGCATGCCCATGGCAAGGGCCTTGAGTTGATGGTGAGCGCGGCGCCGGGGATACCCGCGCGTTTGCTGGGCGATGCCGGCCGATTGCGCCAAATCCTGTCTAACCTGCTGGGTAACGCCGTCAAATTTACTGAAAAGGGCGAAGTGATCGTGCGGGCTTCGCTGGCTGAAACTTTTGAATCCGCGTGCTTGCTCCGCTTCTCGGTGCGCGACACGGGCATCGGCATCCCGCCGGAGAAACTGGGCCTGATCTTTGAAAAATTCAGCCAGGCAGACGTATCGACGACCCGAAGGTTTGGCGGCACTGGGCTGGGGCTCGCCATATCCAAGCTTCTTGCCGAGAAAATGGGAGGAGAAATCGGCGTCGTCAGCAAGGAGGGCAATGGGTCGGAGTTCTGGTTCACCGTGCGCATGGGCTTGCCCGGCTCCTCCGCCAAAGTGCTCACCGAAGAGAAGCTCCCCTGCGACCTGCGCGGCATTCATGCGTTGATTGTGGACGACAACGCCACCAACCGCGAGATTCTGACGGGACAAATGGGCCGATGGAAGATGCGGACGGAAGAAGCCGAGAGCGGGCCTGTTGCGTTGCAGGCCCTGTACCGCGCAATTGAGGAAAAGGACCCCTTTCAAATCGCGATCCTCGACATGGAGATGCCGGGCATGGACGGCGAGGCAGTCGGCCACGCCATCCAGGCAGATCCGCGCCTGGCATCGACGCGTATGGTCATGCTGACCTCGATAGGCGGGCGTCAAAATGTTCAGCGCTGCAAGCAGGTTGGCTTTACCTGTTGCGCAAACAAGCCGGTTCGCCACGACGAGCTATGCAAGATTCTGTGCGATGCGCTGTCGGGCGCTCCAGGAATCCAGGCTGGGAGCCGTGTCACGGCGGTCACTGAGGCGAGCACAGAAGAACAGGAGCAATCGCAGCCAGTGGTCCATCTCAACGGGCGGGTCCTGCTTGCCGAGGACAACTTCACCAACCAATTGGTGGCCCTTGGCATTCTCAAAAAGCTGGGGCTGCGAGCCGATGCCGTGGGCGATGGCGCTGAAGCGGTCAAGTCCCTGGAGTCCCTCCCTTACGATCTGGTGCTGATGGATATGCGCATGCCGGTGATGGACGGCATCGAGGCGACCCGGCGTATTCGCGATCCGCAATCGTCTGTTCTGAACCATGCGATTCCCATCCTGGCCATGACGGCCAACGTGCAGCAATCGGACAGAGCGGCCTGCATCGAGGCGGGCATGAACGGCTTCATTCCCAAGCCCGTTTTGCCGGGTGCATTGCGCGCGGCGCTGGAAGAATGGCTCCCCGGCACGCACGCCAGCACCCCTGCAATGACCGGGGAAGTGCTCAGGCCGTCAATTGACGCTGGTTTGGCGCCGGTTTTCGACCGGGCTGGCATGATGGAGCGAGCGATGGGCGACGAGAGATTGGCAGCAGATATTCTGCATGCCTTCCTTGAAGAAATGCCGCTCCAAATCGAGAGATTGAAAGATCTCCTCAAGAACGGCGAAGCGCGCACCTGCGGGCGTCTGGCCCACTCCATCAAGGGCGCGGCCGCCAATGTGGGCGGCGCACGCATGAGTCAGATTGCGCTGGAGATGGAACAAGCCGGAGATGCGGGAGACCTTGATGCGGTTGCCGCCCGGATGGACAGCTTGGAAACGCGGTTCGTGGAACTCCGCGAGGAGGCGGTTTCAAGCTGATTTTCAGCGCTGCGCGGGGGAATCGAGAGCAAGCTTGCCCTTCATGCTGATCTCTCCCCAATCAGTGCCGATAGTATTCCCGTGCTGCGCCAGAAAACCTGCGCCTTGAGGCCGGAGGCGTACACGCGGTCGAGATTGCCGCGGAACGCGTTGTGGAAGCGCCTGTCGGAGTGGCGAGAAAGGTTTTATGCGGGTTTGCATCATCGACGACAACGACATGAATCTGCTGCTGCTCGAGCAGATCGTGCTGAAAACCGATGGCAGTCTGGAGGTCGAAACCTTTCTCGACCCCGCGGAGGCGCTTGTTCGATGCGCTGAGCAGATGCCCGATCTGGTGCTGGTGGACTACATGATGCCGGGAATTGACGGCCATGAAGTCGTGCGCCATTTGCGCTCCCAGCCGGCAGCGCAGGACGTTCCGATTGTCATGGTCACTGCCGCCAGCGACCGCACAGTTCGCCAAAAGGCTCTCGAACTGGGCGCGACCGATTTCATCGCCAAGCCGATCGAACCCAATGAGGTCAAGGCGCGGCTGACCAACTTGCTGGCGCTGAGGCAGAGTCATCTGCATCTGCGGGATCGCAACCAATGGCTGGCCGATGAGGTCGAGCAGGCGACAAAGACCATTCATGATCGCGAAGAAGAGTTGATCGTCCGATTGTCGAAAGCCGCGGAATTCCGGGACCCGGAGACCGGAGCGCACATTGTCCGCATGGCGCGTTACTCGCGGTTGATTGCTGTCAGGCTGGGCCTGGACGAGGAACACTGCGCCCTGATCGGGCGCGCCGCGCCCATGCACGATGTTGGCAAACTCGGCATTCCCGACAGTATTCTGCTCAAACCAGGACGTCTCGACCCGGAAGAGATGGACGTCATGCGGCGGCACTCGCGCATCGG
Organism: uncultured Acidobacteriaceae bacterium; assembly: GCA_963839155.1. Classification (GTDB taxonomy): domain Bacteria; phylum Acidobacteriota; class Terriglobia; order Terriglobales; family Acidobacteriaceae; genus Telmatobacter. The sequence goes on along the minus strand of CAWITY010000005.1, from coordinate 676,326 downwards.
ACACTCGATCCTGGCAGGAAGCGCGTCGAAACTGATCTGTCTGGGCGCGGAGATCGCCTTGACGCACCACGAAAAGTTCGACGGTCAAGGCTACCCGGACGGCCTCGCGGGCGAGGCGATTCCCCTTGTAGGCCGCATTGTCGCGGTGGCCGATGTCTTTGACGCCCTGACCAGCGTACGCCCGTACAAGGCGGCCTGGGAAATGGAAAGAGCCCGCGCATACGTAGCAGAAGGCCGTGGACACCATTTCGATCCGCAATGTGTAGATGCATTCATTGAAGTATGGGATCAGGTGTTGCGAATTCATGAGCAGTTTGCCGATCCCACTGAGGTTCCACTGTGCAATTCCCTGTGAGGATCGACGGACTGTAGCCCCTGAGGGACGGTTTTAAGCATTCCCGACTTTCACAACAGGCTGCCAAACTCCGGCTGCAACTGGGTTATCGTGAAAGCTGAATTCACTTGGTGGGACGAGCTTGCCAAAGTGAGATAGGAGAGGAGCGCGGATGCAGACCAGGGGGCAGGAGCCCGCAGGCTGGCGCTGGCTGGTCGTTGGGTCGGTGATCGTCTTCGGAGTTGCACTCACCGCGGCCCTTTTTGTTTGGGGCCGCAGGGAAGTTCTGCGCACCTTCGATAGCTATTTTCAGTCCGAAACCTTCTCCGACTCGACCCACCTGCGCTCCTATCTCGATGCGCGCCTGCTCTTCCTCGACGACCTCGCCCGCCACATCGAACTCGCAGACCATCCTTCGCGGGAAGGCTTTGACGCCTTTGTAGCCACGGAACTGAGCAGGGTGAAAGGCATTCAGGCATTGGAGTGGGCGCCGCTGGTCTCGCAAGACCAGAGAGGCGCCCTGGAGACGGAATTGCGGTCGATCGGCGGAAAGGGCTTCACCGAGCGGGGGAGCAAAGGCGATTTAAAGACGGATCAACCGCGAGAAGTTTACTTTCCCGTCTCTTATGTAGACCCGATCAAGGGAAATGAACTGGCTTTAGGATTCGATCTGGGCTCCAGTCCGGCCCGTTTGTCGGCCATTGAATCAGCACGGGACTCAGGCCAGCCGCAAGCCACGGAACCGCTCACCCTGGTGCAGGAAACGAAGGCCCAGGCGGGCTTCCTGATCTTCGTTCCGGTCTATGCCAGCAATCTTCCCAGAGATACCGTTTCGCAGCGCCGTGCGGCCTTCCGCGGCGTGGTTCTGGGGGTCTTTCGCAGCGCCGATTTGTTGGCAGCCGCGTTGGGCCAGGTGAATGAAAAGAACCTGCGGATTGAACTCCAGGACCAGGCTGCTCCGTATAAAGGCGGCGCTTTCTATGTTTGGGGAATATCCTCCGCTGGCGACGCGGCACGGCCTTCCCTGCTCAACCGCCTCCTGCTGCCCCGCCTGCCTGCCAGTGAAGTGAAGTTCTCCTTTGCCGGACGAAGCTGGTTGCTGCACAGCCGGCCGCAGGTTTCCTTCGTTGAGGCCAATCTGCAGAAATCCCCCTGGCAGTTGGTCCCGGCCGGGTTCGGCTTGACCGCTCTGCTGGCCATCATTCTCCATTTGCTCTATACCCAGAAGCAGCGGGCTGAAGGCCTCATCCAGGCGGGCAGCCAGGAACTTGTGCAGAGTCTGCAGAAGCTCGGCAGCCGGGAAGCCGACCTGCGCTCGTTGCTGAATTCCACGGCCGAGGCCATCTACGGCATCGACTTGCGGGGCCGCTGTACCTTCTGCAACCAGGCCCTCTTGACCATGCTGGGCTATCCTGACCAGAGCGCCGTGGTCGGCCGCAACATGCACGACCTGCTCCACCACTCCTGCGCCGACGGAAGACCTCTGCCGGAAAAGGACTGCCGCATTTTCAAGGCCTTCCGCCAGGGGCTGCCAACTCATGTGGAGGACGAGGTGCTGTGGCGCGCCGATGGAACTTGGTTCCCTGCGGAGTATTGGTCCTTTCCCCAGCGGAGCGATGAAAAGGTCGTCGGCGCCGTGGTCACCTTCATCGACATCACAGAGCGCCTCCGCAACCAGGCTGAGATTCGCCGTCAGCAGGCCATGATCACAAGCCTGCTCGATTCCATTCCCGACCCCATCTTCTTCAAGGATCTGGATGGCGCGTACATGGGATGCAACCCTGCCTTCGCCGAATACGTGGGTAGAACCAAAGAGGAGATTGTCGGCAGTACGGACTATGAGATCTTCGATCGCGAGATCGCGGAAAGGTTCCGCCGGGATGATCGCTTGATGCTTGAGCAGCTCCAGCCTCGCCACATCGACGAATGGATCACATACCCCGACGGCCGACGGGCTCTGCAAGACACACTCAAGACACCCTACTATGGCCCCTCAGGAGAACTGGCGGGAATTCTGGGCATATCCCGCGACATTAGTGCGCGCAAAATGGCCGAGGACGCCCGCCACGAAATGGAACAGCGTCTGAGCTACGCCCTGGATGTTACCGGCGAAGGTATCTGGGACTGGGACATAGTGAGCGGAAGGGTCATCCACAACGCGCGCTGGCGCCAGATTCTTGGCCTCTCCAGAGACTTTGTCGAACACTCTGTCCTGGAGTTCTCCATGCGCGTGCTCGATGAGGACCGTCCTTGCGTCGAGGAGAGAATGCGGGCCTGCATCGAGGGTCGCTCCGATTACCAGAGCCGCCACCGCATGGTGCGCGGAGACGGAACCGTGATTTGGGTCCAGGACCGCGGCAGTGTCGTCGCGCAAGATGCGGACGGACGCCCCACGCGCGTGGTTGGGGCAATGGCCGACATCACGGAACTGGTTGAAGCAGATCAAACGCGAAAGGCAACCGAGACCCAGTTGCGCAAGGCCTTGGAGACCACCCGCCAGCTCAACCAGCGGCTGCGCCAAGAGACGGAGCGGGCCAATGCGGCCAGTGCGGCCAAGTCGGAGTTTCTGGCCAACATGAGCCACGAGATTCGCACCCCCATGAATGGCGTCATCGGCATGACCGGCCTGCTGCTGGATACGAGTCTGACGAAAGAGCAAAAGCGCTTTGCCGAGAGTGTGCGCACCAGCGGCGAAGCCTTGTTGGGCCTGATCAACGACATTCTGGACTTCTCAAAGATCGAGGCCAAGAAGCTGGAACTGGAAGACGTGGACTTCGATCTGCAATCCCTTCTGGACAATCTGGCCGGCGGGATTGCGCCGCAGGCCTGCGGCAAAGGACTGGAGCTGATCCTGGGATTCGATCCCGATATGCCCACCCGGCTGCACGGCGATGCCGGGCGATTGCGCCAGATTCTCACCAATTTGCTGGGAAATGCCGTCAAATTTACTTCAAAAGGAGAAGTGTCGCTGCGTGCTTCGCTGGCCGAGTCGACGGCCTCGGACTGCCTCCTCCGCTTCACGGTCAGCGACACCGGGATCGGCATCAACCCCGCCCATATCGAGAAGATATTCGACAAATTCAGCCAGGTCGATGCATCCACAACACGCAAGTTTGGCGGAACTGGTTTGGGACTGACCATCTCAAAGCATCTGGCGGAGCTGATGGGGGGAAACATCTCTGTCGTCAGCCAGGAGGGCAAAGGTTCGCAGTTCAGTGTCACCGTGCGCCTGGGTCTGGCCACTCAAGCTGCCCGCGTCCGGCCAGGAGCCCCTGCAAAGGATCGCTTGCGCGAGGCGCGTGTGTTGATCGTGGATGACAACGCCACAGTACGCGAGGTTCTGCGCACGCAGATGGAGGCCTGGGGAATGCGCGCCACGGAAGCCGACGGCGGCGCCAACGCGCTGTTAGCGCTCTATCGAGCCGTGGAGGAAGGCACTCGCTTTGACGTCGCAGTCATCGACATGCAGATGCCGGGGATGGACGGTGAGGCAGTGGGCCGCGCCATGCGTGCGGACGTGCGTATGGCAGATACTCCGATTGTCATGCTGACGACTCTCGGCTCCCGCTACGATGCCCAACATTGCAGGCAGATCGGATTTGCCAGTTGCGTCAACAAGCCGGTTCGCCGCGATGAGTTGCTGCATGAATTGTGCGCAGCGCTATCTTCCGCGGAGGCCTCCGCGCCACACCCAACCACCGCGCCGGCAAAGTCCGAGACCGAGCAGCCAAATCCTATGCCCTTTGGCAATGTTCGCATCCTGGTTGCCGAGGACAATCTTACTAACCAGCTGGTTGCTGTAGGCATTTTGAAGAAGCTCGGCGTACGCGCCGATGCCGTGGGAAATGGCGCGGAAGCAGTGAAATCGCTGGAAACCACACACTACGATCTAGTGTTGATGGACATGAGTATGCCGGAGATGGACGGCATTGAGGCCACGCTCTGCATTCGCAGCCCGCAGTCGGCCGTGCTGAATCACAACCTGCCCATCATCGCCATGACCGCCAGCGTGCAGCAGTCGGATCGAGATCGATGCCTGCAGGCGGGGATGAACGGGTTTATGGCCAAACCGGTCAAGCCAGTCGAACTGCGTGCGGTACTGGAAGAATGGCTTTCGCCCGAATGCAGACAAAGCCCGCCGCCCGCGCCGTAGGCGCAGCGGTTGTTAGCCCAGCGCTTCAGCGCTGGGGACGAACAGCAATTGAAGTAAGCCGGAGTCCTGTAGGGACGGCGGTCACGCCCTGGCCCCTTCTAGAACATCCCTCTCGATGGGATGGAGGAGATTCGCGGGAAATTGACGGAGGGAGCGTGTGGCTTCGCAGGTTGCGGAAAAACTCTGGTATGGCCCATTTTTTGAAAGGGAACGACTTCAGTCGTGCCGCAAAATGCTGATAATGAAGGGACGGGCTTTAGCCCCGGCGGGATGTTCTTGGGGGGCTTCGCCTTGCATTCGGGGCTTTTCCGCAGCCTGTTCAGCCCTACGAAACCGACCCTGTTTTTGCTGGCCTTCAGGCCCGGGCCTGAAGGCCGAATGATTCTATCGCTCATTCAGGGGACTGAAGTCCCCTGCTCCCTCCGTTCTACTCCTCCCTCTACGCAAATTGGAGAGCTGCCTTAACGTCTTCGCGAGAAGAATGGAGGAACAGAAACCGGGAGCGACATACGGAATGGTCAAACTTTTATAGCCGCCCCGGAAAAGCCGCGGTTCTCACAATCAAATAGCAAGAAGAGCTGGCCCGCTGCGTTAACGTCACGATTGCGCAAGGAGACTTTTCAGAGCAAGAGCGCGCGATTGACGGCGCACAGAATGGCCTCAAGCGATGCCTTGACAATATTGGGGTTCATTCCCACGCCAAATACCGATTTCGACTCCCCAAATTGTATTTCGATATACGCCATGGCGGTGCCTGAGGCGCCTTCGCTGATGGATTGCTCCTGGTAATCGAGAACCTTGACAGCAAAGCCAAACTCCCGGTTCATCGCATCGACAAAGGCATCGATGGGGCCGTTCCCGTTTCCGCTGATCGAGTGCTCGGCGTCGCCCTGCTTCACCGTGGCCGAAATACTCGCGTTGTCAGCGCTCTCATTCTCGAAATACTGGATGCAGGAAAACGGGCTTTGCCGCTTGAGATATTCTGATTGGAACGTATCCCATATTTCCGCGGGACGTATCTCGCGGCTTGTCTTGTCGCTGATCTGCTGGATGACGCGGCTGAACTCGATCTGCAGCTTGCGCGGCAAACGCACGTTATAATCGCGTTCCAGCAGATAGGCCACTCCACCTTTGCCCGACTGGCTATTGACTCGCACAACCTCCTGGTAGCTGCGGCCGATGTCATTCGGGTCCAATGGCAGATAGGGAACCTGCCATAAGGTCTTGCGAGCCTGCACCGCGAATCCCTTCTTGATTGCGTCCTGATGCGAACCCGAGAATGCGGTAAACACAAGTTCGCCCGCATATGGTTGGCGCTGGTGCACGGCTAACTGCGTGCAAGATTCGGCGCACTCGATCACAGCCGGCATGTCAGAAAAGTCCAACCCGGGATCGATGCCCTGGGTGTACAGATTCAGGGCCAGGGTAACGATATCCACGTTGCCCGTGCGCTCTCCATTGCCGAACAGTGTGCCCTCCACCCGGTCGGCGCCCGCCATCAGAGCCAACTCCGCAGCGGCAACCGCGGTGCCCCGGTCATTATGCGGATGCACGCTCAAGACAATCGACTCCCGGTCCTTGAAGTTCCGTCCGATCCACTCGATCTGATCCGCGTACACATTCGGCGACGAATTCTCAACGGTCGCCGGCAGATTGATAATGGCCCGACGGTCCGGAGTGGGCTTCCAAACATCAAGAACCGCCTCGCAGACCTCCAGGGCGTAATCGAGCTCGGTCCCGGTAAAACTCTCCGGCGAGTACTCAAAGATCCACTCCGTCCCAGGGTGAAGAGCTGCTTGATCTTTCAGCATCCTCGCTCCATCGGCGGCGAGTTGCTTCACTCCCCTGCGATCCATCTTGAACACGACTTCGCGTTGCACGGTGGATGTGGAGTTGTAGACATGGACAATGGCGCGATGCACGCCGCGCAATGCGTCAAAGGTGCGCTGAATCAGTTCCTTGCGAGCCTGCGTGAGAACCTGCACCGTCACATCCTGCGGTATGCGGCCCTGTTCAATCAGTCCGCGGCAAAAATTGAACTCCGTCTCCGAAGCGGCGGGAAAGCCCACTTCAATTTCCTTGAAGCCCAGGCCAACCAGCAGATCGAACATTCTGTTCTTGCGGTCCAGATCCATGGGGTCGATCAGCGCTTGATTCCCATCGCGCAAGTCGACACTGCACCAGATTGGCGCCTTGCCGATGGGCCTGTCTGGCCAGGTGCGGTCCTTCAATTGGACCGTTTGCGTCGATGCGTATTTGGCTACCGGGTTCTTCAACATGGGATCCTTCCGCCTTCTCGCGGACGCCCTGCATGATCGTTGGATTGCCGCTCTCAGCCGCGAAGGTCCTCTGCCGGGCGAATCAATAGAGGGGTGCAAGGCAGCGCCTTTTGGATCGCAAACAGGATTGTCGATTGGGCGCTTGAAGAGCAACTGCGCATCACGCCTTGAATGCATCCAGGCGCGTAAAGGGCAATTCTAGAGGAACCAGAAGCATAAATCCAACTGCTTTCCGAGTAAGTGCAAACACATGAAGATTCCAAGCGCATGAAAATGGGTTTTGAACGGGCACGGCTAAACGGGCTGCTGTAAATCCCCGAAGGCATCCCGCAGGAGCTAGAGCCCGGCTTGGGTTGTCAGCAATTTATCGCACCACTGAAGTCGTGCCCTGTTACAAAACTCGGCCCGTCGGGGTTTTTTCCGAGCCTTTTCTGCCGTGCCCCTTTCAAATCAGTGGCTCTCCGTGATTCAGGACCTCCATGCGATTTCCCTGAACTCCTGCTGCCAAGCCGGAAGAGCCGGGGGTCTCACGGTCAAACAGATAGAGCGGTTCCACAAGCCACATGCCCTTTCCGGCATCGTGCAAGGGGGCATTTTCTTGGGAAAAATGCCACTTGATAGCGGTGGATTCGGGGTACAACAATTGTGGAACCGCTGTTGCCCGCATCTCTCTCAAGCAGCATCAACGAATCTGTAGCGCTGGCCTCCTGGCCAGGGTCCCCACGGACAGGTCTTCGTCCGTGGGGTGGTTGACCGGCTGTAGCCTGGGCCTCCCGACCCACGCCAGACACCGTTTGCTCCATGACGGTGTTTGCAAACGGTATAGATCAGCGAGGCTTTCATCTGGCGGCGAGTACGCCGCCAGCACAGCCGACCAGGAGGTCAGCGCTAAAGATTCGCTGAGCCGGCTGTGACAAAATGGCCTGGAGCCCGCCGCGACGGGCGCATTTGCCCCAAAAACAATCCGGACCTGGGGTTGAAATCCCAGGCCCGGATTGTCTTGCGATGGGTTGCGCTACTGGTGTTGCGGAGCTGGCGTTGGAGCTGGAGCCGACGGTTGTGGCGCCGGAGCCAGAGGCACTTCACCCTGTGGCGAAGCATCCGTCTTCTTCTTCTCGCTCAGCCGCGTTTTGTCGCCGGTTGTGGTGGACTTCTTCTTCTTTTTCTTGGAGGTGTCACCGGCCAGGCCAAGCGGACCCGCCTGCGTGGCACGGTCGGCTACTTCTGCCGCATCCGGCGATGGAGGAGCTACGGCATCCGGCTGCGGTCCCTTGGCTTTGGGCTCCTTGGGGACCTTGGCGCGGGCGCTGAAGCGCGTCTTCTTCTCCGGAGCGGTGTTGGTCTCCAGCGGATTCACCGGCTCCGCCGGGGTATTCGCAGATGCCCGATCCACCGCGCCGGCATCCTCTGTTTTGGTGTCGGGCGCATTGGGCAGCGTCTTGGTTGGCGCATGGCCCAAGCGGATTTTCTCCTTCTTGCCCGGCTTCATTGAGGCCGGTGTGGCCGCGTCCGCGCTCTTCTTGCCCTTCTTCTTGACTGGCGTCGCAATCTCGGTCTTTTCAGCCGCAGGCTGCGCCGTCTTCTGTCTGAAGGTTCGCGTGGTTTCGCGGAACCGGGTGCGCTCTACCTTCTTCTTCTTCTTGGGAGCGGGCGGCGTGTAGGCGCTGTAAATCGGCTTGGTCTGACGGGCGCTTGCGCCGGAGTCAGTGAAACCAGGCTTGATGTCGATGTAGGCGTCTTCGCGCATCTTGGTCAGGTAATCCGCGCGTAGCCGGCTCCATCCGCGACATGTAGTACGTCTCTTCGACCTGCTGCTCCACGTCCTTGAATTCCGGCACACCGCCGGGAACGTGCTGCACAACCTTCATAATCACAAAGCCCTGCTTGGTGCGTATGGGTTCGGTGAATTGCCCCGTCTTCAGGCCAAAGGTGGCATTTTCGAAGACCTTGGCCAGTTCGCCCCGCTTGTACTGGCCGAGATCGCCGCCCTGGGCAGCCGTGGGCCCGTCGCTGAAGCTCTTGGCCAACTGGGTGAAATCGCCGCCGGCATGGAGCTTGGCCTCAAGATCGTCTGCTTTGGCCTTGGCCGCCGCCAGCTTTTCAGGATCGTCGGGCTGCGGGCCGCCCGGCATGCCAACGGCGGGTGCAGGGGCGTTGGTGGAGATGAGAATCTCGCTCAAGCGCACGCTTTCAGGCTGCGCGTACTCCTGCTTGTGCTGCTCAAAATAGCGCTGCATCTCGCCGGGAGTGATCTGGATCTTGCGGCCGACCTCTTCGCGCATCACCTGCTGGGTGATGATGACCGTTGCGGATATTGGCCTTGAAATCCTCGAATGAGACCCCTTGCTCTTTGGCAGCCTTCTCCAGGTCTTCAAGGGTTTCCAAGTTGTATTGCTTGCGGATCTCGTTGAGCCGGTTCACCAATTCGGTTTCGCCGGTAATGTCCAGTTCCTTGCCTTTGGAGAGCCAGAGCTGCTGATCGATGAGGTTGCGCAGCAGGTCCTTGTGGGCCTCGGAGATCTCCTGCATCGAGGCGCCGTGCTGGCGCGCCTCCGCATCCAGTTCCTTCATGGCCCGGTCGTAGTCCGAGCGCGTGATGACCTGGTCGTTGACGCGGGCGATGATGTCCTCGACCGTGGTGCCGCCGTATGGGCTCTCGGGCGCGGCGGGACGAGTTTGCGCCAAAGTGGAACTTGCGAGCAGCACCGTGCCGAACACGAAAGCCGCGGGAGTGCGAAGGATTCTCAGAGTCATAGGTTCAAGACACGGCAGGCGGCGATCATTCACTACCTGAGGTATAGACGTCATTGTAAATGCCTGGGGAGGGGGCGCGCGAGACGGGAGGCTTTTCCTGGCGAATTCGCTCCAGATTCGCCGATTTGGCAGCCCCGGCCGGGAAAACGGCCGGTCGCGGCCCGCCAACCAAACCGCCCCGCCGGCGTCAAACAACCGGGTGCTATACTTTAGCCCTAGACTGCTCTGTGAGCGCCTTTGAGCGGCTTCCCAATCCCCAGCCTGAATAGGGCCGGATTGGTTCTTGCCAAGGAGAAACCCACCAAATTCCGATGGTTTTAGCCCCGCACAATTGGATGACCGTCTAGAGCAAGTGTCGCACCCGCAGTCCGGAGGTTCCTTCCACTTATGACTCCCCGCGCCCGCCGCGCATTTTTCACCGTCGTTCTTTTCTTCACCGTGTGTGCTGTCGCAGGCAGCCTGCTGCAGCGCAGGGTGGGGGCGCAGTCCTCGGCCGACGAGAGCCAGCTTCGCGACAGTCTCAAGTCCTTCACCGGCGTCTACGCGCTCGTCGAGCAGAACTACGCCGAGCCCATCGACGGCGAAAAGGCCGACACCGCCATCTATGACGGGGCCATCCCCGGCATGTTGCGCGTGCTCGACCCCCACTCCAATTTCTACGACCCCAAGGCCTACGCCAAGATGCGCGAGGACCAGCATGGACGCTATTACGGCGTCGGCATGCTCATCCAGCAGCAGAACAACAAGGTCTACGTGGTCACCCCCTACGAGAACACCCCCTCGTACCGGGCCGGCATCCGTCCCGGCGGACATCATCTCCGCCATTGACGGCAAGACGACCGAGGGCATGACCTCCGACGTGGTCGCCAAAACCCTCAAAGGACCCAAGGGCACCCACGTTCAGGTCACCATGATCCGCGAGGGCCAGGCCAAGCCGCTGGTCTTCGACCTCATCCGGGACGAGATTCCCCACCCGTCCGTGGATCTCAAATACGAGATTCGCCCAGGCATCGGCTACATTCACCTGACCCAGTTCCAGGAGACCACGGCTCAGGAAGTGATTGAGGCCATCGACGGCTTCGGCGACCTGAAGGGACTGGTCTTCGACCTGCGCGGCAACCCCGGCGGGTTGCTGAGCCAGGCGGTTGAGGTTTGCGACCACCTGCTGGCCAAGGGACAGAGCATCGTTTCCCAGCGCGGCCGCGCTTACCCTGACCAGAACTACACGGCCACCCACGGCAACGACGGCAAAACCTTTCCCATTGTGGTGCTGGTGAACCGCAATTCAGCCTCGGCTGCCGAGATCGTCTCCGGCGCACTCCAGGATCACGACCGCGCCCTGATTGTGGGAGAAACCACCTTTGGCAAGGGGCTGGTGCAGACGGTCTACGATCTGGCCGACCACACCATGGGCCTGGCGCTGACCACCTATCACTACTACACGCCCTCGGGCCGGCTGATTCAGCGCAATTACTCCGGCGTTTCGCTTTACGACTACTACTATAACCACGCCGGAGCACAGCCCAACGACTCGACCAACCGCGAAGTCAAGTTCACCGACGCGGGCAGAACTGTCTATGGCGGCGGCGGCATTACGCCGGACGAGAAGATCGAAAGCCCCAAGAGCAATCACTTCCAGGAAGAGTTGCTTGGCAAGTCGGTGTTCTTCCACTTCGCCGCGCACTACCTGGCCAACCGGACGGTGGACAAGAACTTCCAGGTGGATGGGCCGGTGCTGGCCGAGTTCAAGCAGTTCCTCACCAGCCAGAACATTCCCTGGACCGAAGCCGATCTTACCGGCGTCCAAGACTGGCTGAAGGTAAGCATCAAGCAGTTCATCGTCACCAGCCAGTTTGGCCAGTTGCAAGGACTGCGCACGCTAGCCGACTGGGATCCAACGATCCAGAAGGCGCTGACCTTTTTGCCCGAAGCGCAGGCGTTGGAAGATACCGCGCACAAAGTGCTGACGCAGAAGGCCATGGCGCGCAACGGAGCGCAGTAGACTTTACCGATTCAAATCACAACGGCCATCCCCCAGGGGGATGGCCGTTGTGATTTGAGATGAAGCTCCAACGCAAGAAACCTCAGAGCATGCGGGAGCCTTGAACGGGCACGGCTTCAGACGTACCGCAAGTAGCAAAAAATGGAGGCGGGCTTTACAGGCCGCTGAAAAACTCTGGTACGGCTCGTTTTTTGAGAGGGCACGACTTGAGTCGTGCCGCACAATGCTGATCATAAAGAGACGGGCTTTAGCCCCTGCAGGATGTTTTTGGGGCTTCGCCTTGCATTCGAGGTTTTTCCCCAGCCTGTTTAGCCCCTACAGCGGTTCCACAATTGCAGTACCCCGAACGCACCACTATCAAGTGGCATTTTTCTCAAGAAAATGCCACCTTGCTCGATGCCGGAAAGGGCATGTGAATTGTGGAACCGCTCTAAGGGACGGTTTTCAGCATCCTCGACTTTTGCTGGAGATCCCTTTGCTCGCAGCACTTCTTTGCGGTCGATCAGATTGACCGCTTCAATCATGCAGGCTGGACGCGATCCAATTCCGCAGTTTCCACCACATAGCAATTGCGACCGTTCGCTTTGGCGCGGTAGAGGGCGGCATCTGCGCTCTTCATCAGAGCTTCCGCATCCATATCATCTCCCGATGCGGTGCAAACCCCGACGCTGACTGAAATCGCCACCTGCCGGCCCGCGAAAGGGACAGGGAGCGCCAGTGTCTCCACCATCCGCGCGGCAAGTCTCTCCGCCGCATGGGAACCGCCCAGACTGGGAAGCAGCACAACGAACTCGTCCCCTCCCAACCTGGAGACGGTATCCTCCTTGCGCACGATCTCCCGCAGCCGGTTTGCCGTCACTCGCAAGACCTCGTCTCCGGCCGGGTGGCCATAGGTGTCGTTGACCTCTTTGAATCTGTCCAGGTCCACCATCAAGACCGCCAGCCTTGTGCCATGTCTTTTGGCGCTCACCAGCGCGACGTTCAGCCGGTCCTGGAACAAGAGTCGTGTCGCCAGTCCGGTCAATGCATCGTGCAGAGCCATGTGCCGGAATCGTTCCTCGCTTTCGCGGAGGAGAATCGTCTGCTTCGCGACGCGCCTTTTCAGCGCCACCACCCAGGCGACCACCGTCAGGGTTCCCACCAGCACCACGGCCAACAGAAGGAGTGTATGCTCCGTCGTCCACCAGGATGCTCGCTTGATCACCACCAGGTCCGCTGGCGAACGGAGAAGAATGCGGAAGACCTTCGGCGCCCAGAAATCGCGCGCGGACTGGTTTTCTGAGATGACACAAACGCCGGTCAGTTCAATCTCGCTGCCGTTGCTCAAGCCGGCAAGCGCTTCCTTCTTGAACGCTCCCGGAAGTATCGCCGAGAAGACAGTGTTCCCGGCTTCGACCAACAGGGTGCCCTGGTCCGCTTCATCCTGCACTTCGATCAGGCGTCCATCCATCCGAACCAGTTCGTCCACAAAATCGCCGGAGGACGCTTCTTTGCCTGTCGTCAGTTTCGGCTGAGGCAATGGCGCAGTGCCAAGCCGCTTGAAGATCGCATCGTCCAGAGTGTGCGTCGAGCCGCTCGACGAAGGATACCCAACCGCATCCACCAGCTCCCCGGGATTGAGCGAGGTCGGCTCGACGCTCAAAATACTGGCGCTCTGGAAGCCGTCGTTGAGGAAGACACTTTGACCCCACCGTCCGGTAACCACGCCGCGGATTCGAATCGGATCGTCTTGATTGGTCCCGTGCGCAAAATCAAAGACCCGCATGATGGGCGTCAAGGGAAGAGAAAAAGGATCGCTGGGCGCTGGCTTGACAACCTTGATGCTGTCAATACTGGGTGCATACACGGCCAGGGCCACGGCCTGGCGGCGCTTGTTGATGAGCGCGCCCCCGGTGGCGCTGATCCTGACCCGGGCACCGATGAGGCGCTCGAACTTCTCCTTGGGAGCCGGAGCCGTCATCACGTTGATCTGCCAACCACCTGACATCACGATCCACGACACCACGCCGTCCCGAAGAACCGCAGACCGGACCGTGCCTTCAAACGCAACCCACTGCCCGTCGTAGTCACCCTTCGATAAACGGCCCAGGCTCACATTCGGTGCTGGCGGCAGCGGCCGCTCCCCCACAATGTGCAATGTCGCCATGTCGACAATGGGCTGATATTCGCCCGGACCCGAGAAGCCCTCTATATCGAGCACGATTCCGGGGTGAATTGCGGCAGTAAGCTCAGCATGATTCTTTGTCTCTACATAAACGCCCGAAACCCCATCATGAACCCAAAAGCCGTGCCAGTCGGCGAAGCAGACAACGCAAACGGCGCGCAGGTGCACGGGATAGCGTAGCCGGGCTTGCGCATGAGTAAGATTGTGAACGGCCCTTGCGGTGGTCAAGGTCGGCAGAGCGGCCGTCCCATTGAGCGCGTTAGCGCCGCCTGCCGCGCCGTTCGCCAAATTTCCTGTGCGGAGGATGGGCAAGGTGACCGCCAATTGCCTCAAGCCTTCGACGGTTGCCGCCCGCGCCGTTCCGGCGGCTACTGTCGCACTCAGAACCACAAGCGTGATTGCCTGGGCCAGGCGGGGCAGCAAGGCAGCCGCCTGGCATGACTTCACCCGCTTCTCCACACGAAGGCGCGCAGCTCCCTTCACCGGACTGCGTCTACCGCTCTGCCCGCCCGCAACTGAGATCTCGAAGCGCAGAACCACCCTCCCTCAAGCGATTCAACGCTTGAAGCCTCGGCCATTAAGTCTCTATCGGCCAGCAGGGCCGGCAGCATCACTTTTTTTGCATGAGACGCTCAGCCGCATGGCATCGTCACCCTACTACCGAGGCAGATCTTCCCGCCGCGTACATCCGCACACATTGTACGCCGCGGAAACATCGGACATAACTGCAGAAGGTGGTGTTACCGGAGTCATCGCATTTGGCTTTCTTTCAGGGGGAGCGAAGGGCACTGACTTTCGAGGTTTTGGCAGAATTCCATGCCTTGAAAAGGCACCACCTGAAAGGCTGCCCAAAAACTCCCGCCACGCAGAGTTTTATAACAGTCCCGCACCGGTACCTCCGACCTGCAATCGACGAAACAGCCCGAAGTGGACATGGCCTTGCGGAGGGAGCAGGGGCCTTCAGGCCCTTGGATCGAGCTCAATCTGTTACGGCCTTTAGGCCCGGGCCATTGCACTCTCACAATGGTTTGCGTTTTGTCTTTGTTTTGCTGGACTTGATTTTTTGTTTCTTATCAGGCCACGGATCGAGTCGTGCCATAAATAGCACAAAAAAAGGGCGGGCGTTACAGCGGTTCCACAATTGCTGTACCCCGAACTCACCGCCATAAAGTGGCATTTCTCTCAAGAAAATGCCACCTTGCTCGATGCCGGAAAGGGCATGTGAATTGTGGAACCGCTCTGGAGCGAAACCAGAGTCCCTGTGGCCTCGTTCGCCCTGTGCAGGATCGCCGCTCCCTGGGGGTCGCGTCGACTTGAATGCGACGGCTTCGGGATGCATCGACTCTGGTTCCGCTATAGCCCTTGTGGGCGCGTGACTCGGAGATAGGGCAATTCATCAGAGATTCCCCAAGTGTCTCCACACACCTCTGCTCCTTGCAGAGGTGTGTAGGAGCAGCTAGGAGCAACCTGACGTCGAGCCACAGCTCATGCAGCGGTAACAACTGCCGTTGCGGACCATGATGGCCCCGCAGGTGCCGCAACTCGGCGCATCGCCCATGTCGTACATCTCACGCATGGCGTCTGCGGCATGGTAGATGCCCCGGTCCTTGAGGTTGGGAGCATGGGAGGTGCTTGGTGGCGCCGCAGTCCAGGTCTGTGCCTCCGGTGCGATGCCGCTGGCGGGCGAACCGCCCCCAAAACTGGCGCCAGACGCCGGGTTGACGCTCTGGGCGCTCACTTGATTCAGGCGGCGGGCAACTTCCTCTGCCAGCCTGGCCAAATTCCCTTGCGGAAATCCGTCCTCTTCCCCTTCGGTATCCGGGATGAGGCTGGGCGAAACGGGAAGTTGCGGTGGCGGCTGCAAGCCCAAACCTGCGAACAGCGTCAATTGCGTACCCGAGAGGAAGCGAAGGTTGAGCCAGCGGAAGATGTAGTCCATGAGGCTCTTGGCGTAGCCAATCTGCTCGTTGCCGGTCCAGCCCGAGGGTTCGAAGCGGGTGTGAGCGAACTTCTCGCACAGCACCTTGAGCGGCACCCCGTGCTGCAGGGCCAGGGAGATCGAGGTGGCAAACGCGTCCATCAAGCCAGAAACAGTGGAACCCTCCTTGGCCATCTTGATGAAGATCTCGCCCGGTTGCCCGTTCGAGTAGAGGCCTACGGTGATGTAGCCCTCGTGCCCGGCAATGGAGAACTTGTGGGTGATGGACGCGCGTTCGTCCTGGAGGCGGTGGCGCACCGCGCGGGGCGGAGCGTTCAGGTCCTGCTTGGGCGCCTCGGCGGTTTCAAGCGCAGAAGAAGGCTTCAATGTCGGCACCGCGGCGGCCTTGGCAATCTCGTCCAGCGCCCGTTGGAAAGCGGCGGCTGCGCCGATCACTTGCCTGGTGCTCAGTTCCAGCTTCTCGCCGATCTTCCCCTCCAGCGCCTTCACATCGCTTTCGGCTGCGGGTTTGCCCAGAGCCAGGTGGGCCATCACCCGGCTGCCGGCTGCATCCAGGGCCGTGGGCTCACGCTTCCGGTCGTCCATGCTGGTGTTCAGTGGCTGCGTGCCCTTGGAGCCGTCGCGGTAGATAGCGACTGCCTTGATGCCCTGGCGCCAGCTTTCCGCATAGGCCTCCGCAACGTCTTCCACACTGGCCTCGTGCGGCAGGTTCACGGTCTTTGAAATGGCTCCCGAGAGAAACGGCTGCGCTGCCGCCATCATCTTGATGTGGCCCATGTACTGGATGGAGCGGGTTCCCTTGGCCGGCTTGAAGCTGCAATCGAAGACCGCCAGATGCTCTGGCCTGATGCCCGGCGCGCCTTCGATGGTGCCCGTAGCGTCGATGTAGGCCACGATCGCGTTCACCTGATCGCTTTCGTAGCCCAGCTTGAAGAGCGCTGCCGGAACGGTGTTATTCACGATCTTGATCATGCCGCCGCCCACCAGCTTCTTGTACTTGACCAGCGCCAGATCGGGCTCGATGCCGGTCGTGTCGCAGTCCATCATGAAGCCAATGGTCCCGGTCGGCGCCAGCACTGAAGTCTGCGAGTTGCGGTAGCCATAGCGCTCGCCATAGATCAGCGCCATATCCCAGCACTCCCGGCTCGACTCGATCAAGGCGTCGAGCTGCGGCACGTGGAAGGGCTCGCCGCTGGCGCGGGATTTGCCGATGTTGTTCACCTCCGCGCGGTGCATGCGGATCACATCGAGGAACGGCTCGTGGTTGACGAAGAAGCCGGGGCAGGCTCCGCCCTCCCGCTCCACGCCGGCGGTCAGCGGAGTGGCGGAGTCGATCGGCGGGCAGTTCGCGGCGATGATGGCCGATTGCAGATAGGCCTGGCCCGTCATGATCGCGGTCATTGCCGCGGCCAGGTCGCGCCCGGCCGCTGAATCGTACGGCAGCCCGAAGGCCATCAGCATCGCGCCCAGGTTGGCGTAGCCCAGGCCCAAGGGCCGGTAGTCGTGCGAGTTCCTGGCGATCGCCTCGGTGGGGTAGCCCGAGTTGTCCACCAGAATCTCCATGGCCGTAATCACCACGGAAATGGAGTGCCGGTAAGCTGCGATGTCGAAGACGCCCGCCGCGGAAACATACTTCATCAGGTTGAAACTGGCCAGATTGCAAGCCGAGTTATCCAGGAACATGTATTCCGAGCAGGGGTTCGAGGCGTTGATGCGCGCCGTGTTCTTGCTGGTGTGCCAGCGGTTGATGGTCGTATCAAATTGCATGCCCGGATCGCCGCACAACCAGGTCGCCTCGGCAATCTTGCGCATGATCTCGCGCGCCTTCAAGGTCTGCACCGGCTCGTGACCATTCACCGAATAGGTCGTGAATTCGCCGTCGCTCTCGTAAGCGCGCATGAACTCGTCGCTTACCCGCACGGAGTTGTTGGCGTTCTGGAAGAAGATGGACGAATAGGCCTCGGAGTCCGGCCCCGACCCGTCGTATCCGGCCTTGATCAGCGCGAAAGCCTTGGCCTCCTCCTTGGCCTTGCAATTGATGAAATCCATGATGTCCGGGTGGTCCACATTCAGGATCACCATCTTGGCCGCGCGCCGCGTCTTGCCGCCGGACTTGATCACTCCGGCGAAGGCGTCAAAACCGCGCATGAAGCTCAAGGGGCCTGAAGCCTGACCGCCGCCAGACAAGGTCTCCATCGAGCCGCGGATCGACGACAAGTTGGTGCCCGTGCCCGAGCCCCACTTGAAGAGCATTCCCTCCGTCTTGGCCAAGGTCAGAATGGAGTCCAGCGAGTCGTCTACCGCGTTGATGAAGCAGGCCGAACACTGCGGATTCCGATAGCCCGTGGCGGAATAGGTCACGCCGCCGGTCGCCGGGTCCCAGTGCCAGTTCTGTCCGTCCGCTTCCGGCTCCAGCCGGTCGCAGCCCACGTTGAACCACACCGGCGAGTTGAAGGCCACCTTCTGCGTCAACAGCATGTGCGCCAACTCGTCGTGGAAGATGCCGGCGTCGCTGGCCGAAGCAAAGTAGCCGCCCGCCATGCCCCAGTCGCGGATGGTGTCCACCACCCGACCCACCAATTGTCGCACTCCGGTCTCCCGCTCCGGCGTGCCCAATTGCCCGTGCAGATACTTCGAGGCCACAATGTTGGTCGCCGTCATCGACCAGTCCGTGGGCACCTCCACGTCCTTCTGCTCAAAGATCGTGTTGCCCTTGGTGTCGGTAATCGACGCGGTGCGCTTTTCCCATTGCAACTCGCTGTAAGGAGAAACGCCCTCCGTCGAGAAACGGCGGGTAAAGATCAACCCTCTCTCGGTGTAGGGAGTGTGAAGGGTGGGGATCGACGTCTGTGCGTGGGCCTCGTTCATACAAATCCTCTCAATCGGTGACGATGCGGCCTCTTCCGGCAAGACACAACCTGGAAAAGGGCGGGATAAATCTTTAACAAAGAACAGGAAACGGGGATTGGAAATTGCCGCGAGCGTGCTTCTCTCAGCGGCCTTCCAGCGGGGTCCTGACGCCGGGGGTGTTTACAATCCGTTTATAGCCGCAGATGAAAAAATAGCGCTGTCTGTGGTACAAGTCAACAACAAACCACAACATCTTGTATTTTGTTTGCATTCCCGGCACCTCTTTCCTAAATAAAGGAGATTGCCTGTGGAAAGCGCAAACAGCCTTGCCGGACGGGGATTTAGCGGCGCCGCCTCTGCTTCAATTTCTGTGCAACCGGCCCGCGCCGGGAAAGCGCCAGCCTCTTCAACAAGCCTAGACCCGAAGGGGGACCGGTACAAGGCGCAGAAACGGTGCAGTTCGTCCTCCAGAATGTGGAGAAGTGGACAACTGGACCTCACCGTGCCGAAATGGGTTCGTCTGGTATCTTGCTGTTGCTTCGGAGAAGCACCATGAACGCGCTCGGACAGTTGCTCCCTGTGATGCAGCACCTTCAAGCGAATGCCGGACTCCGCTTCTATACTGATTGCAACGGATACCTGCTCATGGAAATTCTCTGGACTCCCTGGCGCTTTGCCTACGTCTCGACAGCGGACAATGCCGTGCGCCCCGGCGTTCCGGCCAGTCTGGCCGCGTGGCCCGGCGACCTGGACTGCGTCTTCTGCAACCTGGTTGCCAGTATCGACTTCGCCATTGCCAACGGGATGAATCCAGAACAAGCCGAGGCCGCCGGTGGGCTGATCCAGCGAGGGGAGCATTGTTTTGTCTGCCTGAATGCCTTCCCTTACACCTCGGGGCACCTGATGGTGATGCCCTATGCGCACCTTGACCGGCTGGCCGCACTGCCCTCCGATGCCGCGCATGAGCTGATGGACCTGGCCCAGCTCACCGAGCGAGCGCTGCAAAGTCTCTACAGCCCGCATGGTCTCAATTTTGGAATGAATCTGGGCCAGGCCGCCGGAGCCGGCGTGGCGGGGCATTTGCACCTGCACGCCCTGCCTCGCTGGACCGGCGACACCAACTTTATGACCACCGTGGCCGAGACCCGCATTCTGCCTGAAGACCTGGGGACAACCTGGAAGCGGATGCGAGCGGCGTTTGCGGAACTGAAGAGTTAGCCCGCCGAGTCAATTCGTTTCTTGCATCTTTCGCTTGCCATGAGCCGCGGGATGGTACTACTCTCATTTTATGCAGCGATGTCGCTAACACCGCCCTGGTGCCAGCCCTGTTGCAGACGTGCGCCTCGCTCGCGTTCGTGCTTCTCCGCATAACAGCTCGAATCCCACCTACCCCACATTGAATCGAAACCTCTGGGAGCTATTCCCGGAAAAGAGGAGATCATCATCATGGCGCATATTGCCGCGGATGTAACGGAACTTATTGGGAAAACCCCACTTGTACGGCTGAACCGCCTGGCTGCAGGCCTGCCCGCAACCGTTCTGGTTAAACTGGAAAGCCAAAACCCGCTGTCGAGCGTGAAAGACCGCATCGGCTTCGCAATGATCGATGACGCCGAAAGGCAAGGCAAGATCAAGCCCGGCGAAACGGTGTTGATTGAGCCCACCAGCGGAAATACCGGCATTGCGCTGGCGTTTGTGGCCGCGGTAAAGGGCTACAAGTTGATTCTGACCATGCCTGAAACCATGAGCCTGGAGCGCCGCGTGCTGCTGCTGGCCTTTGGCGCGGAGCTGGTGCTGACCCCCGGCCCCAATGGCATGAAAGGCGCCATCGCCAAGGCCAACGAACTCCTGGCCCGGACGCCCCACGGCTACATTCTGCAGCAGTTCGACAACCCGGCCAACCCGGCCATCCACTACTGGACCACCGGCCCCGAGATCTGGAACGATACCGACGGCCAGGTGGACATCCTCATATCCGGCGTGGGTACCGGCGGCACCATCACCGGTATCACCAAGTACATCAAGGAGCGCAAACCGGAGTTCAAGGCCATTGCCGTGGAGCCGACCGACAGCCCCGTGCTCTCAGGCGGCAAGCCGGGGCCGCACAAGATTCAGGGCATCGGCGCGGGCTTTGTGCCCACCATTCTCGACACCGGGCTAATCGACGAGGTCATTCAGGTGAGCAACGACGACGCCATCGCCACGGCGCGCAAGTTGCCGCTGGAAGAAGGGCTGTTCGTGGGCATCTCCTCGGGCGCGGCGGTTCATGCGGCGCTCCAGGTGGCCGCGCGGCCTGAGAATGCGGGCAAGACCATCGTGGCCATTTTGCCCAGCTTCGGCGAGCGGTACCTGTCGAGCGTGCTCTTCGAGTCGCTGCGGCAGCAGGCGTTGGGCCTGGTGACGCAATCGGTTACGCTGTAGGGAACGGCCCAGTTGAGTTTCGTGGTCTCCCACCCATGGCGCAATGTTTTTTCTCGAAAAGCGCGCCATGGATGGGGCGCCAGGCGCTTTGTAACAGGCGCGTAGAATTCCAAGTTTTTCAGTAACCCGAAGAGCCCGCACCTGCGCTGCAACTAAACAGTTTTCGAGACTGTACCTAAGAAAGTGAACGCCGATCCCGCCATGTCAATGTTAGCCCGCATCCGCGACGATATCGATTCCGTGCTGGAACGCGACCCCGCGGCGCGCTCCCGGCTGGAAGTTTTTCTGTGTTATCCAGGGCTGTGGGCCGTGTGGATTCACCGCATCTCGCACCAACTGTGGCGCGCCAAGTTCCGGCTGCCGGCGCGGCTGCTCTCGCAGATCGCGCGGTTGTTGACCAGCGTCGACATTCACCCCGGCGCGTTGCTGGGACGGCGGCTGTTCATCGACCATGCCATGGGGGTGGTGATCGGCGAGACCGCGATTGTGGGCAGCGACGTAACCCTGTACCAGGGCGTGACGCTGGGCGGAACCGGCAAGGGCCACGGCAAGCGGCACCCGACGGTCTGCGACGGCGTCTTCATCGGCAACAACGCCAACGTGCTGGGCAATATCACCATCGGCGAGAACTCGCGTGTGGGCGCGGGCTCGGTGGTGCTCTCCGACGTGCCGCCGAACTCGACGGTTGTTGGAGTTCCGGCGCACATTGTCTACCGCAATGGGCAGCGGGTGCTCATTACCGATCCACACGATGTGAAAGACCCGCTCAGCGACGCGCTGATCGCGCTCTCGGGCCGCGTGGAGGAATTGGAGGAACGGCTGGGCGGACACAAGCAGCCGGTCGAGCCATTTACCGCCGAAGCCGCTGAACGCGAGGCCTACCGCGAGGAGTTGGAACGGCTGCGGCAGTATGTTTCGATGGGCGAAGGAATCTAGTGTCCTGAGTCCATAGTTCGCTAAACAAATACGCTGTCATTCTGAGCGAACGGCGCCCCGAACGTATCTCGGTTCCGGGGTCCCCAAAGAGCGGTCTTTGCTCTTTGGGGTGGAGTTCCGGGGTCCCCAAAGAGCGGTCTTTGCTCTTTGGGGAGGAGTTCGGGGGGGTAAGCGAAGAATCTGCTTATTCTCACTCCCGATTCCTGATGCGAATTTCAGACTCAGGACACCAGGCCGGCGAAGGGGTTGAGGCAGTTGAAGCGGCTTCGCTCAGGGACGATAACCCAGCGCATGGGCGGTTCACGGCGCGACTGAAGTTATGCTCGTTCAAAACATCAACGGCCATCTGTTTGGCGGACACCGCTCGCCAGGTCCCATTTACGAACTGTTTTCTCTCCTTGCACGTTTTGGCTCCTCATACAGTCTTCAGCCTCCCGGCGAGCTTCAAAAATGCTAGCCTTGAGGCTGAGGCATCTTCTCCCGGCAGGTTTGAGAAGTGCCCAAGAGGCTTGACTCGCTTGGCTCCCCCCAACAACCAGCATATGAAGCCGCGGAGCCCGGAACGCCCTTACCGGCTTGCTGAACTGCCGCTTCCGGCATCGAGCCGTCGCAAGCTGGCCGGCCGATCCGTGCTGGTTGCGCTGCTGGCGCTGGCGGTCATTACCGGTTCGCTCGCCGGGCTTACGCTGGTCTACTCGGTGGACCTGCCGCAGATCGCCGATCTGGAACACTACCGCCCGTCCACCACCACCGATCTCTACGACCGCAAGGGCCGCATCATCGGCTCCTTTGCGCTGGAACGGCGCGTGGTGGTCAACTACGACGACTTTGCGCCCATTCTGCGCCAGGCGGTGATCTCGATTGAAGACAAGTCCTTCGAGTCCCACTGGGGCATCAACGTGCTGCGCATCGCCGGGGCGCTTTGGTACGACCTGCACGGGCACGGAAGGCCCCAGGGCGCATCCACCCTGACCATGCAACTGGCGCGCAATCTCTTTCTCTCTCCTGAGCGCACCGCGACGCGCAAGCTGCAAGAGGCCTATCTGGCGATCCAGATTGAGCGGGTTTTCACCAAGCAGCAGATCTTTACCCTTTACGGCAATCAGATTTACGTGGGCCACGGGATGTACGGCTTTGAAGCCGGTGCGGAGTTCTACTTCAGCAAGCACGCCAAGGATCTGACGCTGACCGAGGCGGCTCTGCTGGCTGGCCTGCCCAAGGGCCCGGCGGCCTATTCGCCGTTGCTCAACCCGGACAAATGCCTGCGCCGCCGCAACCTTGTGCTGACGGAAATGGAGGGGGACGGAATCATCTCGCACCTCGCCGCGGAGCAGTCGCGGCGCGAGCCGCTGGGGCTGCGCATCTCCCAGCCCGAGGCCTCCGTGGCGCCCTGGTTTCAAGAGGCGGTGCGCCAGGAACTTGAAAAACAGTTTGGCGCCGAACAGGTGCACGAGGCCGGACTGAAGGTGGAGACCACGCTCGACCTTGACCTGCAACAAACCGCCAATCGCGCCCTGGCCGACGGACTGGCTACCTATGAGCGGCGGCATGGCTGGCAGGGCAAGCTGGAAAACCTGCTGACAGAGCGCATCGCGGTGGAAGATTACAAACACCCCGACTGGACGGTGAGAACTCCGCCCGGAGGCTATCTTCATGCTGTTGTCGTCAGTGCGGAACCACAGGAGATCCGCGCCAGGGCCGGCGCCGACGACGTTGTGCTCAAGCCGGAGGACTGGAATTGGACAGGACTGCACTCAGGGGAAGCGCTGGTCAAGCCAGGCGACGTGATTTACGTTCGCCTTGCGGAGCAAATGGAAGGCGCCGCCCGCCGCGCCACCCTGGAACAGGATTCCGGCGCGCAAGGCTCTCTGCTGGCCATCGATAACAGCAGCGGCGATGTGCTGGCCATGGTCGGGGGGCGCGATTATGCCCTTTCCCAATTCAATCGCGCCACTCAAGCCCAGCGCCAGACAGGATCGAGTTTCAAGCCTTACGTGTATACCGCTGCCATTGAGGGCGGAGCCAAACCCGAGGACATCATTGTGGACGGCCCGATCAGTTTTGGCAGTTATACCCCTCATAACTACGAAAACGACTACAAAGGCGCGATGACCTTGACCAATGCCTTTGCCGAATCGCGCAATATTCCCGCGCTCAAGCTGGCCGCGCGCGTCGGCATTGAGAAAGTCATTGAAGTGGCTCACCGCTTCGGCGTCACCACCAACATTCCCGCTTACCTGCCGGTCGCGCTGGGCGCGGTGGAAATCACGCTGGAGGAGCAGGTAGCTTCTTACTCCGTTTTTCCCAACGACGGACTGAGAGTGACGCCGCGGCTCATTCGCAAGGTACAAAACGCCGATGGCATCACGTTGTGGGAAGACACGCCCGCGGTGAGCGAAGTGATCGGCCGGGAGACATCGCGTACCATGCTGGGCCTTCTGCGCGCCGTCACCCAGCACGGCACCGGAGCGGCTGCCGCGCAGCTCAATCATCCGCTGGGCGGCAAGACGGGCACCACCAGCGACTACACCGACGCCTGGTTTCTTGGTTTTTCGCCTTCCATCACCTGCGGGGTTTGGGTTGGATACGACAACAACCAGTCCCTCGGCGAAAAGGAAACCGGCGCTCGGGCCGCGCTGCCCATCTGGATGACTCTCATGCGCGCCGCGATCGCCGGCAAGGATGATGAGCGCTTCATGGCCGACGAAACGAACGGCTCAGCGCAGCAAAGCGCCGCCGAGCCGCCAGCCAATGCCGTCGCCAAACCGACCGCTGCCTTGGCCGCATCGGGAACTGCCATAAAACCTGCAAAACAGCTTTCAGTGGTTAGCCGGCCGGCAGCCGCTTCTTCGCCGGCAGGCCCATCGATAAAGGCTCCGGCGCAGCCCGCACACAAGCCTCCCGCGCAGCCTGCTCCCGGAGTTGCTACGGCCAAATCGCAGGTCAAACCCGCGTTGCCTCGGCAAACTTTCCCGGTCAAGTCAGCGGCTACCGTGAAGCCCGCCCTGGATTCTGCGCTCGACCCGGCAAAGCGGAAGATGCCGCCGGAATAGGTCGGGAGAGCGGGCAGCGACCCCGTTTTGGCTCATGGCGCGGGGCTTGGCGGCGCAGAACGGAACCCCCTCGCGGCGGGCAAGCTGTTTCCGTTCTAGTGGAGGCCTCAGCAGGGTGGCCAGCCTACTGTAACTGGTCGTAGAGCGTGGTATTGCGGTAGCCGAGCAGCACCACCAGGGTCCAGATGCCCAGAGCGGTTCCGAAGGGGAATTTCAGCAGGCTGAGGAAAGCCGCAACAATGGCCACGACCCGTCCCCAGGGTGCGCGCTCCATCAGGCCCCAGCCGGCAGCCAGCGCCAAACCCGCCCGCACGATCACGGCCAGCCAGGCAAATCTCAGAATTGCGGGTGCGATCCACTCTGGAGGCAGGGGACCGCGGTTCCAGGGACCGTGCATCCAGAAACCGAAGTGCCCAGCCAGAAAGGCATTGGCAAAAGCCATCCCAATCACTCCCGTAACCAGGGCGAGACCTGCGTAGATGAACCAGACAACGCTGAGGGCTTTCACCTTGCCGGCGTAGCTTTCCAATTGAAAAGCGAAACCCGGCATGGGGGGAACCTGCGCTGCGACGGGCCGGCCACATTGCGGGCAGAAGCCCTGCTCAGGGGCGATTGCCTGACCACATCCGCTGCAATACATGGATGCCTCCTGAAGATACGTTCCGAGGGTACTACGGAAATGGGGCGGGGTGGGTTCCAAAACAGCTTCTGCTTGTTAGCCATTTGCGGCAAACTGCGATGGACGGGGCCAGTTTGGGGGTTGGTTTCCTATCTTCGCGAATGCAGGCCCTTCGACTGGCTGGGCTCAGGATGACAAGGTGCCGAGCTTTGTGCTCGTGGGGCGGTGGGGGAGTTGGCTTTTGGGAGTGAAAATGCTCTCGATCGCCGAAGCACGTGTCCATCGGTCGCGTTGGGCGGCAAGATGGGATGGGAGGCTGGCAAGTCTGCCGACAACGTCAAACGGCGGCTCTCTTCCCAGGAAGAGAGCCGCCGCTGTTTTGAATCCGCAGACCAACGCTGAGCAGAGTGCGGGGCTTACTTGGTTCCCTCAGCCTGCGAGGCCAGGTAAAGGTCCACGTTGCTCTTGTCGACCAGCGAGGTGCCGGTATCGACAAAGACCGGATACGGCGCGAAGGAGTCGGCGCTGTAGTCCTTGCTGAGCTGTCTTGGCGGAGCGTGGAAGATCTCGTCCAGCGCCTTCAAGCCAACGTACCCCATGGTGAAGGGCTTTTGGGCGATGGTGGCGTCGATGCTGCCCGCCTTGATCTCGTCCAGGGTATCCTGGCCCACATCGAAGGCCAGCACTTCGCGATCGGAGCCATTGGCGCGCTTGACCGCATCCGAGACAATCTTGCCGGATGCCGACTCAAGGCAGATGAAGGCGTCGATCTTCTTGGGGCCCGTGAGGGCCATCAGTTCCTGGGTCTTGTCAAAGGCGCTGCGCACATCGCCCTTGATGTCGACTACGTCGACGATCTTGATCTCGGGGCGGGTGGCGAAGATGTCCTTGAACCCCTTGAGGCGTTCATCGGTGTTGGGCTGGCCGGAGATGGTAAAGAAGACCACGTTCCCCTTGCCACCCAGTTTCTCGACCACGCGGCGGCCGCCCAAGCGTCCAGCCTCGAGATTGTTGGTGCCGATGAAATAGAGCCTGCGGCTTCCCGCGGCATCGGAATCCATGGTGATGACGGGAATTCCGGCGGCGATGGCCGCGTCGATACCCGGCTGCAAAACGGAAACGTCGGCGACGGAGATCAGAATCCCGGCCGGCTTGGCCGCAGTCGCCTTCTGCAACTCGGCGAGTTCAGCCTGCGGATCGTAGGTTTCAGGCCCCACCACTTTGGCAGTGACTTTGTACTGCGCCGCGGCCTTGGTGAAGCCAGCCGCCGCCGTCTGCCAATAGGGCAAAGCCGTATGCGCTGCGATCAGGTAGTAGACCTCTTTGTTGGAGTGCCGGTCGCATCCCGATGTGGACAGAATTGCCAGCGCCAGCACGGCTAACGCGGTTCCCTTGATAGTTTTCATTCTTGCCTCCCCGTACAGAAGTTAAGAGCCAGCTGGAGCGAAGCCTGATTTGGGCTCCGCGCCAGTGCTTTCAAAAATTCGGCAGGATAGTACTCCCGCATGGTGAGCATTGTCCAATCCTCACCGCATGAAGAAGTTTATAGCACCTCAGCGGCTGCATTTGAGTGATTCAGGGCACGCAAGTGGCTTTCTTTGAGCAACTGAGTCCCCTGCTGCG
This sequence comes from uncultured Acidobacteriaceae bacterium, assembly GCA_963839155.1. GTDB lineage: Bacteria > Acidobacteriota > Terriglobia > Terriglobales > Acidobacteriaceae > Telmatobacter. The sequence continues at coordinate 649,199 of CAWITY010000005.1, read as the reverse complement.
GTATAACCAGACGTGAATCCATGAATGGGGATGGAACGATGGACGGGAAAGCGAAATCGCAGGCCGCTCTGCCGCGAGGGATTGCCGTAGGGTGGGATTTGGGCAGTGAGTTGACGCAGCGGGTCTTCGCCGAGCAGCCTCATCCCTATCGCACTCCCTTTGCCAGGGATCGGGCCCGCATTCTGCATGCGCGGGCTTTTCGCCGCCTGGCAGGAAAGACGCAGGTGTTTACCCGTCTGCCGGGAGAGCCTCTGGGAGATCACTTTCGCAGCCGGCTGACCCACACGCTGGAAGTGGCGCAAATATCCCGCACGCTGGCCGAGGTTCTGGGGTTGAATGGGGAACTTGCCGAAGCATTGGCGCTGGCTCACGACATTGGGCATCCGCCCTTTGGCCATGCCGGGGAAAAGGCCCTGGATCAGGCTCTTGGGGCGCACGGGCTGCGCTTCGACCACAACCTTCACGCCTTGCGCATTGTGACCTGGTTCGAGGAACGCTATGCCGCGTTTCGCGGTCTGAATCTGACTCTTGGCGTGCGCGAAGGCATCGTGAAGCACTCCCACGATTACACTGCGGCCAGCCATCCGGAGCTCTCGGATTACTTTCTCGACCGGTTTCCGCCGCTGGAAGCTCAACTGATCGACCTGGCCGACGAAATTGCCTATCTGACCGCCGATCTTGAAGATGGGCTGGAATCGGGCATTCTCACGCTGGGACCGGTTCGCGACGGGGTGGCCCTGTTCCGCGGATTTCATGACGCCATGCTGGATCGATATCCGGCCGCCGCGCCAAAGTTGATTGTGAACGAGGCGATCAAGGGGGTCTTGAATGCGCTGGTGACGGATCTGATGGACGAAGTGCGAGTGCGGGTGATGGCTCTTGGGGCCATCAACCTGGAGGATATTCGCCGGGCTCCGGAACGGGTGGCTGCACTGAGCCCGGAAATGGAGGCCGCCCGCGCCGCCGCCAAAGAGTTTCTCTATGCCAATCTCTACAACTCTCCCGGCATGGAGGAGACGCACCGGCACGCCAGCGAGGTGGTGCAGGGGCTGTTTGGCGCAATCATCGCCGATCCCGGCCTGCTTCCCGAGGATCACCGGGAACAGATTCCGACGCAAGGGCTGGCGCGCACTGTTTCCGACTACATTGCCGGGATGACGGACAGCTATATCGAGCAACTCTGGGTGCGGGTTGGCGGGCTGTAACGTTGTCCGCCACAAAAAAAGGTCATTCGCCGGGGCCTGGGAATGGGTTGCGTTCGTAAAAGCGGCTTCCCTCAGGGGCTACAGCGGTTCCACAATTGCAGTGCCCCGAACCCACCGCTATCAAGTGGCACTTTTCTCAAGAAAATGCCACCTTGCTCGATGCCGGAAAGGATATGTGAATTGTGGAGCCGCTTTAAACATGTTGCGGAAAAACTCTGGAATGGCCCATTTTTTGAAAGGGCATGACTTCAGTGGTGCCGCTCAATGCCGAGAATAAAGGGACGGGCTTTAGTCCAAGAGGGATGTTTTTGGGGGCTTCGCCTAGCATTCGGGGTTTTTCCGCAGCCTGTAAGGTCGCGCCCTTGCAAAACTTAAACGACCATCTGTGTTGCGGACACCACTAGCGGATTGCCGTGGCGGCGAACTTCTTGACCATGGCCAGAAGCAGCTTGCGATCGCTCTCGTTCAGGTTGGAAGAGTAGCGGCGAATCTGGGTGAGAAAGCGCAACTCTTCGTCGCTGAGCTTCTGCGTTTTGAGCTGGTGGTCCAGCGAGTCGTCGGCAAAGAACTGGGCGATGGGCAAATCCAGGGCCAGGGCGATCTTTGAGAGCGTATCGAGCGAGGGCACGGTGTGGCCGTTTTCAACGCGGGAGAGATAGCAGCGCAGCAGGCCGGTTTTCTTCTCGATATCCCCCTGCGAGAGACCCTTCTGTAGCCGGTGGGCGCGAATGATGGTGCCGATGTTCATCACGGAAGACTTCCTGTTCGATTGCACCCCGAGGTTACTATCCAGGTAGCAATCAGAAAAGTATTGCCTTAATAGTTAACATGCTAGCCGCAAGAATGCAAGGGCAATTATCGCTCTGGTCTTGGCGAGGGGGGGCATTGGCAGGCGGCCAAACTGCCAAAGCTAGTGCTGCAACCGCATGCTTGGGTAATGGCAAAGCTGTAGCGCTGGTCTCCAGACCGGCTGTCGCGCGGGCATCCTCGCCCGCATCGGTCCGGGACAAATTACCAAATCATAAAGTCTAGACACTAGTGTCCCAATTCCTTGGCGAAGAAGCGGTCGATGCGGGCCAGGGCGTCGGCAGCGTCCTCAGGACGGTAGCCGGCAGCGTTGTTGGGATTCTCGAATGCGTGCCCGGCCTGGGGATAGATCTTGGCATCCACGGGTTTGCCCAAAGACTGCATGGCGGCCTGGAAGGCATGCACCGCGTCGGGCGGAATGCCGCGGTCCTGCCCGCCGAAGTTGCCCAGCACGGCGGCATGAATCCTGGCCAGGGCAGCTTTGTCAGTGGCCAGGGAGCCGTAGTTGACGGCAACGGCCTTGAGCGAGGGCGCGGCGATGGCCAATTGCAGGGCGTAGCCGCCGCCCATGCACCAGCCCACGGCGCCGATGCGGCTGCGGTTCACATCCTTGCGGCTCTCAAGGTAGGTCATGGCTGCCGTCAGGTCGCGCACACCCTGGTCCTGAGGCAAGCCGCGAGAGAGTTCGTGGGCCAGGTCGGGCGTGGTTGCTACCTTGCCGCGATAGAGATCCACAGCCAGCGCCACGTAACCCTTAGCCGCGTAGCCGGCGGCTTCCTGCTTGATCCAGTCGTTCAGGCCCCACCACTCGTGAATGACGATAAGGGCCGGATGAGGGCCAGCGCCATGGGGCAGATAGAGCACGCCCTGCGCGGTGGAGTCGCCGCTGGGGAAGGTCACCGCTTGCTGGCCGTGGGCGGCGACGTTGTTAACCGTGAAGAGCAGGAGAACGGCGAAGAGGAAGTAGCGTAGAGACTTCATGGGGAAACCTCTTTCTGAAACAATGATCCAATCGGAAAACAACCGGCGTTCGAGCGATCCCGGTTAAACTGCGCTGGTTGAGGTTTATACATTCCCACCCACGACGGGACGAAACTGCGTCATGGGGCACCCAGTATTTTTCGTAGAACGGTCAGGTTTATTCCCTGCGTAACCTGCTTGTGCGGGTAGGACTGCTTCTGATGAGATGCGCAAGGGTTCGAAAGGGATTGTTTTTGCGTGTCGTGCGGTTTGGGGAAGCTTTGAGCCGGTAAACCTTCGCGGTGGGTGGTGCGTCAGACACAGTACGAACGCGAAATGCCAGGGAGAATTGATGCGGCGAGAGGCCATGTGGTGTGGAGTCTGGGTGGGGATGGTTGCGGCTGGATGCTTTGCGGCATGGGCCCAGGCTCCCGCGCCCGCTCAGGCTGGCGCGGCTTCCGGCATTCCCGTCGCCGCTCCGCAGACGCAGGAGTCCGCGCCCGCCAACGGCGGAAGGCTGCATGGGGTGGTCAAGAGCGGAAACACCCCCTTGCCGGGCGTGACCGTGACCGCCCAGAACACACTGACGGGCAAGCGGACCCAGACCACTACCGATATCGCGGGCGCATGGTCGTTGAGCATCCAGCAGAATGGTCGCTACGTCGTTCGCGCACAGTTTGCGGCGTTTGCCCAGGGGTCGCAAGAGGCGGTGCTGAACGCGGCAAGCCACGATCAGACGGTGAGCTTCGACCTGATGCTGGCTTCGCGGGCGGCGCTTGAGCAAAAGCAGCAGGACAGCCAGGCAGCAGGACAGCAAGTCAGCCAGGCGATCCAACAAATTACCGGCACTGGCGCGCAAAGCCTGAGCCTGGTGAGCGCGCTGGCAGGCGACGCGGATACACAGAGCGGTACGGCCGGCGCGAGCGGAGCGGCGCTGCCCTCGGTGGCGGGCAACTCGGACTTCGGCGGCGATTCGGTGGCCATCAGCGGCCAGGCGGGCGCGGTGAGCCCGATGGCCGGCCTGGATATGGACCGCATCCGCGATGCGATGGAGACGGTGCGCACGCAGATTGGCGGGGCAGGCGGCGGAAATTTCGGCGGGGCGTGGCGGCGCTTTGGGCGGACTGTTCGGCGGCGGCGGATTTGGCGGGCAGGGCGGTGGCGGCGGCGGATTCGGCGGCGGCGGACGAGGCAACTTCCGCGGCTTCAACCCCGGCCAGCCGCATGGGGCCATCTTCTGGATCGGGAGCAACTCGGCGCTCAACGCGGAGCCCTTCAGCCTGCGCGGCCAACCGCAAGAGCAGCCGGCCTCAGGCACCAACCGCTTCGGCATCACCTTCATGAGCGCGCCGTACATCCCGCATTTGACCAAGCCCAGCGGCAAGGACACCGTGTTTCTGACGCTCAGCGGCACGCGCAGCTCGACGCCGCAGGATCAGTACGCCACCGTGCCCACGGATGGAAGTAATGGAACGTACGACCAGAGGGCCGGAAACTTCACCGGGCAGCCGGCCATCTACGATCCCGTCAACGACACCAACGTGCGTGAAGTACGGCGCAACGCCGGGCCAGCCCTTTCCAGGCAACATGATTCCCACGGGGTGCATTGCGCCTCCGGCGACGCGCGCTGCTGCTGGGAACCTCGAAGACTGCCGCAGTACTTTCCCGCGCCGAACCTGACCGGCGCGGCGGCCAGCAATGGGTATAACTACCACCTGCTGACCACCGCGCAGTCGAACTCGACGCAGGCCGGAGCGCGCTACATGCGCAGCCTCGGCAAGAACGCCACGCAGCCGGGCGCGGGCGGGCGCGGCGGCTTCGGCGGCGGGCGGCAGGAACCAGAACCAGGGCCTGCGGCAGAGCATCAACTTCAACTACAACTGGAGCGACTCGGCCTCGGACAACGTGAATATGTTTCCGCAGCTGGGCGGCAAGAGCTCATCGAACGCGAACAGCGTGCAGGGCGGCTACACGGTGGGCTATCACAAGATCACCAGCGTCTTCAACGCCAGTTGGAACCGCAGCACCAGCCAGAGGACGAACTACTTTACCGGCGCAACTGACATTGCAACCGCAGGTGGGCGTACTGGGGCCGGGCGGCGCGGCGCTCAACTCGAGCCCGCTGAACTACGGCTTGCCCAACGTGTCGCTGGGCAGCATCGCCGGACTCAGCGAGGTGCAGCCGAGCTTCTCGCTCTCGCAGACCATCTCGCTCTACCGAGACGCTGAGCTGGATTCACGGCAAGCACAACATGCGCTTCGGCGGCGACTACCGGCGCGTGCATCGCGACTTTCTGGGCGGCTCGAACTCGACCGGGACTTCACCTTCAGCGGCAGTTTACCGAGGACCAAGCGGAGGACCCGACCACCGGTTCGGCGGTGGCGGATTTTCTGCTTGGGTCTGCCGCAGGAGACGGCCATCGACGCGGCCGCGTCCAAAAGCTACCTGCGCGACAACGTGTGGGATCTCTACGCGCAGGACGACTGGCGCGCGCGCTCGAACCTGACGCTGAACTACGGGCTGCGCTACGAGTTCTTTGCGCCGTATACCGAGAAGTATGGCCATCTGGCGTTTGTGGATACCAACGCGGCGGGCGGGTTCACCGACATTGCCGAAGTGCAGTCGGGCAGCCCGGCGCCTCAGTTCAGCGGCAGCCTGCCCAAGTCGCTGGTGTTTCCGTTCCGCGTGGCGCTTGCGCCGCGGCTTGGCGTGGCGCTGCGGTTGCCCAAACAGACCGTGCTGCGCGCGCGGCTACGGGATGAATTACACGGTGGGCCAATACGGCAGCTTTGCCTCGACCATGGCGCTGCAGCCGATGGTGGCTGCAGCCGTCGTTTGTGAACGAGCAGAGCAACATCGCCGACGCAAGCGGGACAGTTCACGCTGGCCAATGGGTTTCCGTCGATTCCCACCTCGGTCACGCCGGGCACCTACGCGGTCGACCCGCACTACCGGCTGCCCTATGTGCAGGCCTATAACCTGGACGTGCAGAAGACGCTGCCCTGGGGCGTGGTGCTGAACGCCGGCTACAACGGGTCGCGGGGCTCGCGGTTGGACGTGAAGAGCTCGCCGCGCGCCAGCGCCAGACCAGCCCTAACACAAACCTGAATCCATGTTACCGGCCTGCCGATTGCCAATTTCAATTACGAGCAGGCCGCGGCCTTTTCGCGCTTCAACGCGGGCACGCTGCGGGTGAACAAGCGCTTGAGCAGCGGCATCGCGCTGGGCGCGAATTATCAGTATTCGCATTCGATTGACGACGCATCAAGCGCGGTACAGAACTGGCAGGATCTCGCAGCCGAGGAGGGAAACTCAACCTTCGATCAGCGGCACAAGGTGAGCGGGACGTATCTTTACGAGTTGCCCTTCGGCAAGGACAAGTTCTGGGTGACGAGCGGCGCGGGCGCGCACATTCTTGAGGGCTTCTCCGTATCGGGCAGCTTCACCTTCGCCACCGGCACGCCGCTCACGCCGTACTATCCGGCCGCGGTCTCGGATGTGGCGCACGGCATGACGGGCACGCTGCGGCCCGATCCGGTTGCCGGGTATTTCGCCCACGGCAGGCGGCGGATCGGCGAAGGAGTGGTTCAATACGGCGGCCTTTCAGCAGCCCAAGCCAGACAGTTTCGGCAACGCATTCGGCAAGCGTCTCGCGCGACTCGATCATGGGGCCGGGGACGATCTCAGAACAACATGTCGCTTTCGAAGACCATGCAGTTGGGCGACACACGCAGCATGGAGGTCCGCGCCACGGCCAACAATGTATTCAATACCGTGCAGTATGCGGGCGTGGATACGAACTTGACTTCGCCGACCGCGGGACAGGTGATTTCGGCGGCGGCGATGCGGTCGTTCAGTTTACGGCGCGGTTCAGGTTTTGAGATTGCGGAGTTGGCGGTGTTAGCGGCGCTGCGAGCGATGGCGAGTTGGCAAGTTCGTGCTTTCCCGGTCCAAAATCGGGACCGGGGGCACCCAGCGGGTTAAGGGTTTGTGGTTGAAAGGAATTCGATGACGGGTTCGATGCAGAGGATCGGAGCGATGGTTGCGGCGGTGGCGCTGATGACGCAGCCGGCGCTGGCGCAGGATTCCGGACAGGCATCGGACGCGCAGGTTACTTCGAATACGCCGCAGGGCGGCTTCGTGCTTGAAGATGAATGGCGAGCTGGTGCTGACCAACGTGGTGGCGCGCGACGCAAGACCGGCGAACTGGTGCGGGGCTCAAGCAGAGCGACTTCAGCATCTACGAAAACGGCAAGCAGCAGCAGATTGCCAGCTTCGATTTTGAGAGCGTGGACAAGGCCACGCCGCTGAACGAAGCCACGGTGAGCGGGCTGGCCGCGGGCGCAACCGGCGACGGCAGCAAGGCCGTGGTGGTGGCGCGCCCGAGGATCTGCGCAATCACCGGCTGATTGTGATGTTCTTCGATTTGACCTCGATGCAGCCGGAGGATCTGGACCGCAGCGTGGAGGCGGCGCGCGATTTCCTCAAGAAGAAAATGCAGCCGGCCGACCTGGTGGCGCTGGTTTCGCTGGGCGACACGCTCAAGGTGGACCAGGACTTTACCGCCGACAAGGATGCGCTGACGAGCGAAGTGGGCGCGTACAACGGCACCGAGGGCCAGGGCTTTGCGGAGGGCGCGACCGCGAACTCGAACCAGGTGGAAGACACCACCGGCTACACGCCCGACGAGAGCGAGTACAACGACCTGAACACCGACCGCGAACTGTTTGCGCTGCGGGCCGTGGCCAAGTCGCTGGAAAAGATCACCGAGAAGAAATCGCTGCTGTATTTTTCCGGCGGCATCTCGCGCGACGGCATCGAGAACCAGGCTTCGCTGCGCGCGGCCATCAACGCGGCGGTGCGCGCCAACCTGGCCATCTACAGCGTGGACACGCGCGGGTTGCAGGCGATTTCTCCGCTGGGCGACGCTTCGACCGGCAGCCTGCGCGGCAACGGCGCCTACAACGGCGGCGCGCTGACGAACAACATGAACGCGAACTTTGCCACGCAGGAGGTGATGGCCACGCTCTCGACCGATACCGGCGGCAAGGCGTTCTTCGACTCCAACGATTTTGCTCCGGCCTTCGCGCAGGTGCAGCGCGACACTTCGGCTTACTACGCTATCGGCTTCCGACTCCTCGAATCCGCTGCGCGACGGGCGCTATCGCAAGCTGACCATCAAGATCAACCGGCCCGGCGTGAAGCTCGAATACCGGCCCGGCTACTATGCGCCGGCGGACTTCAAGCACTCGGGACGCGAAGACCGCGAGCGCGAGTTGGAGGAGCAGTTGGCCAGCGACCTGCCGGCCACCGACATGGCCGTCTATCTCGACGCGCTTTATTTCCGCCTGGACGAGAACCGCTTCTATGTGCCGGTTTCGCTGATCGTGCCCGGCTCGCAGATTCCTTTTGTGAAGGGCGGCGACAAGGACAAGGCCACGCTGGACATCATTGGCACGGTGATCGACGAGGTCAAGCGGCCCATCGGCCATGCGCGCGAGACGGTGAAGCTCAATCTGGATTCGACGCTGAACGCGCGGCAGAAGAATATGCAGTACACCACCAGCTTCAATCTGCCGCCGGGCAAGTATCATCTCAAATTTGTGGTGCGCGAAAACCAGACCGGGCGCATGGGCTCGTTCGAGGCGGAGATTTCGCTGCCGGAGATGAAGAAGGCTCCGCTCAAGATGAGCTCGATCGTGCTGGCATCCTTGCGCCAGCCGAGCAAGAAGCAGAGCCCGCTGATTCGCGGCGGGCAGGAGTATGTGCCCAACATCAGCCACGTCTTCCGCCAGGATCAGCACCTGTATCTGCTCTACGAGATTTACGCTCCGGCGCGAGAGAAGCCGGCGGCGGACGCGGCGAAGGGAACGAAGCCGGGCATCAACCTGCTAAGCAGCCTGGAACTGATTCAGGGCGCGAACAAGGTCTACGAGACGCCGCTGGTGCAGGCGAAGGCGATCAATGTGGAGGGTCGCGACGCGGTGGCCATCGAGTTGGATGTGCCGCTGGCGGGGCTCAAGCCGGGCCAGTATCTCTGCCAGTTGAACGTGATCGACGATGCCGGGGGCAGCTTTGCCTTTCCGCGCTTTGCGGTGCTGGTGCGGGAGCCGGTCGCGGCGGCGGGTCAGCCCTCGGCGGGCGCGGTCTCGGCGGCTCCATAAGGGCAGTCGTGAGAGACCGGCCTTGAAAGGGCACGACTTCAGTCGTGCCGTACATCGCCGATAATACAAGATGGGCTTTAGCCCCTGCGGGATGGTTCTCCCGTGATCTCTGCTTCTGCCGTAGCTCCATAAGGGCAGTGGCGGCAGCCGGAGCCGCAGCAGGCGCCGCGCTTCAGGTGATAGGCCGCGGTAAAGACCAGGTTCGGCCCGTCGAAGTAGAAGTCTTCGGAGGCGAGCGGGGCGGGCGGCGGGGCGGGCGGGTTCCGGTCCATGGGCTTATTGTCTCGCGATGCGCCCGGTCCCGCGCAAGGCCGGGCTGGATTCGTGCTTTCCCACCCATTTCACAAAGAACGTGAAATGGATGGGGCACGGAACATCTGGGGTGAACCCCTTGGTAAGATTGACAGTATGACACTCTACCGCGCAAGACCGCGCCCGCAAGATTAAAGTCATTCTTTTCGACGTCGATGGCGTTTTGACCAACGGCCAAATCTGGATCATTCCGGTTCCCGTGGCCTCGCCCGGACGGCACTGTCATCACCAAGATGATCGAGGCCAAGGGCTACAGCGCGCACGACGGCGCGGGCATCACGCTGGCGCGGCTGGGCGGCATGAAGCTGGGCGTCATCACCAAGCGCATCTCTGAGACCGTGGCCCTGCGCATGCGCGACCTGAAGATGGAGTTCGTCTACCAGGGCGAGGCCTTCAAGATGCGCCCGGTGCGCGAGATCATGGAGAAGGAAGGCATCAGCCTGGACGAGATCGCCTACGTGGGCGACGATGTGATCGACCTGCCGGTGATGCGCCAGTGCGGCTTTGCCGTGGCGGTGGCCAATGCGCGCGCCGAGGTGAAGGCCGAGGCGCATTACGTGACGCCGAACAAGGGCGGCGATGGCGCGGGGCGCGACGCCATCGAGTTCATTCTCGAAGCCAAGGGCATGCTGAAGCAGTGCATCGAGGCGTCTATCGACGCCAGCAATCCGCTGCCGCCTTCGATGGACATCGGCAAGGGCGGGGATTTGAAGTGAGTGAAGTGAGTGAAGAAGTGAACAAGTGAAAGAGTGAAAGAGTGACGCCGGGGCAGGTGTCTGTGGTGAGGGAAAGGGAATGATCGAGACGAAGGCAAAACGCGCGGTGGTGCTGTTGAGCGGGGGGCTGGACTCCGCGACGGTGCTGGCCATTGCCCGCAGCCAGGGGTACGAGCTGTATGCGCTCTCGTTTTCCTATGGGCAGCGGCACATTGTGGAGCTTGGAGGCCGCCAGCCGCGTTGCCGCGTCGATCGGCGTGGCGGCGCACCGCGTGGCGAAGATCGATCTGCGCATCTTTGGCGGCTCGGCGCTGACCGCCGAGATCGACGTGCCCAAGGGACGCGATGCGGATCAGATGTCCCACGGCATTCCCATCACCTACGTTCCGGCGCGCAACACCATTTTCCTTTCGTTTGCGCTGGCCTGGGCCGAGGTGCTGGGTTCGAGCGACATCTTCATCGGCGTGAATGCGCTGGACTACTCGGGCTATCCCGGACTGCCGGCCGGAGTTCATCGAGGCCTTCGAGAAGATGGCCAACCTGGCCACCAGGGCCGGCGTGGAAGGCCGCCAGGCGCTCAAGATTCATACCCCGCTGATCGCGATGACCAAGGCGCAGATTATCGCGCAAGGGAATCGAGCTGGGCGTGGACTACGGGCTGACCAGCAGTTGCTACGATCCTTCGGCGGCGGGCGAGCCGTGCGGACAATGCGACTCCTGCCTGCTCCGGCAAAAGGGGTTCCGCGAGAATGGGATCGAAGATCCGCTGAAGTATCTTGAACGCAGCTTTTAGCGATTACCTTGTTCGTGCCAGGCTGACGGTTTCAATCCTCGCACGATGAGCTAACCCGCATTTCTGACAAACTCTGCTGGGGCAGTTAAGATTTCATCTGGGTTGAAGAACGCGCCGTAGGCGCAGAGTTGGTTAGCCCCGCGCTATCACCCCAAGAAACGGCCTTTGATTCTTGGGGTGATAGCGCGGGGCTAACATCCATTGCGCCTACGGCGCAGAATCACACCGCTGGCATCTTCTGTGAGAAATACAGGCTGAAAGCTGGTTTTCATGAGCTACGCGGTCAAAGAGATTTTCTACACGCTGCAAGGCGAGGGCGCGCAGGCCGGACGGGCCGCGGTCTTTTGCCGCTTTGCAGGCTGCAATCTCTGGTCGGGGCGCGAGCAGGACCGGGCGGCGGCGGTCTGCCGGTTTTGCGATACCGATTTCATCGGAGTGGATGGGCCGGGCGGCGGCAAGTTCGACTCGGCCAGCGCAGTTGGCCGAGGCCATCGCGCAGAAATGGCCCGCAGAGCTCCACGCTCGGAAAGCGATTTGTGGTCTGCACCGGCGGCGAACCGCTGCTGCAACTGGATGTCGAGCCTGATCGCGGCGCTGCATGAATGCGAGTTTCAGATTGCTGTCGAAACCAACGGGACAGTGGCCGCGCCGCCGGGCGTGGACTGGCTGTGCGTCAGCCCCAAGGCAGGGTCCAAGTTGCATCCAGCGCAGCGGAGACGAGTTGAAGCTGGTTTATCCGCAAACGGGAGCCGATCCGGCGGATTTCGAATTGCTTGCCTTTCCGGCATTTCTTTCTGCAGCCGATGGATGGGCCGGATCGCGCCGCCAACACAGCGCTTGCGCTGCGCTATTGTCTTGAACATCCGCAGTGGCGCTTGAGCTTGCAGACGCACAAGATTCTCGGAATTCCTTAGAATGGAAGAGATGGATATCTTCAAGGAGTTCTCGATCGAGGCGGCGCACTGGCTGCCCAACGTGCCTGTGGGGCACAAGTGCGGGCGGCTTCATGGCCACAGCTTTCACATCGAGTTGCATGTAAGCGGCCCGGTCGACCCGCATCACGGCTGGGTTCTGGACTTCGCGGAGATCAAGGCGGCCTTCAAAGCCATCGAGGACCGCATTGACCACCGCTGCCTCAACGAGGTTGCGGGGTTGCAGAATCCTACCAGCGAAAACCTGGCCCGCTGGCTATGGCGGGAACTGCGACCGGCGCTGCCCTTGCTGAGCAAGGTGGTGGTGAGAGAAACCTGCACCAGCGGGTGTATCTATGCGGGTGAGGCGGAACGCGACTAGAACGGCTGGGAAGAATGGGCTGGTCGAGTGCGTCGATTTCCCCCCCTTGAATCAAAAGACGGTTCAAGGATGGGGCACCCAGCATTTGTGGCGAGCGAGCGACAGCCAGGTTCCTTGGGAATGCGACCGTTGTCAGCTTTTGCGCGCCTCGGCTTCCGCCAGCCATCCGCGGCGCAGTTTTTCAGCAGGAATATTAGACAAGTAGGGCTTGATGTCCAGGATGGGCGTTCCGTCGAGCATATCCACGCCGCGCACGTGCAGAGCCGCGCCTTCGCGGCCGAGCAGTTCTACAATCGTCAGCGCAATGGGGTTGGGGCGGCGCGGCGAGCGTGTCGTGAAGACGCCGTGCGGGCGGCTGTCGGTGGGCGGCGTGACCAGCAGATCGAAGCCGTCGGAACGGTCGAAGGCCCACAGCACGATCAGATGCGAGTAGCCCTCGATGTCGGTGAGGCCCGCCTCGAAGGCAGGCAAGATTTGCAGCACACCCTCTTCAGGATGTTGGGCGCCAATGCCCTTGGGAATCGCATGAGCATCTTTGAAGGGGCTGTGTACAAATCCGATCGGCTGGGGCGTGAACATGGGAGATCCTCCGCTTTCCATGCTAGAGAGTTTTGGTGAATCGTGTAGATCGCAATTCTGTTGGTCTCCCACCCATTTCGCGAGAAAACGCGGAATGGATAGGGCACAGAAGTCCATGGCAGAGGTAAAGATGCTTTCGTTGCATTTCCGGACCCGGCTGGAAACAGCGGTGCGATATTTTTTGGATGCAGGATGTTGATTGGAGCGGCTATCGGCAGCGATGCCGAGGCTTCGGGCTACACCGATCCTGGCTCCGCGATAGCCTCTTCCAATTTAGAAGTGGGACAGGGCGATGCAGTCCTTCCAGGAGAACAAAAGGGGAACATGTAAACCGCAGGTATACTGAAGTGTCGTTGGTTCGCAGCATGCGCTTGGGCGTGCATCTTTCTTGACTTCAATTGCGGCTGCTGCGGAGCCAACTCTGTCTTGTGACGGGGTGTCCTCGTCAAGCGGCCGGGGTCATCCTATCCATTGCAATTGTTCAAGGGACACGCCGCTTCAGTCAGGGACACGCTAATTTAGCAAGAGACAGGGAGAGAGTACGAACATGGCAAAGAGCGTCAACAAAGTCTTTCTTTTAGGCAACGTGGGTAAGGACCCTGAAATCCGCTCCAGCGCCAGCGGCGTGATGGTAGCCACCTTTACCCTGGCCACCAGCGACCGTCAGAAAGACGCGCAGGGCAACTGGCAGGACCGCACCGAATGGCACACGCTGGTGGCCTTCAACCGCACCGCCGAGATCGTGCGCGACTACGTGAAGAAGGGCAACAAACTGTACGTTGAAGGCAAGATTCAGACCCGCAGTTGGGACGACAAGGAGACCGGGGCCAAGCGCTATCGGACCGAGATCATCGTCAACGACTTGTCACTGCTGTCTGGACGCGACGAGGGCTCCGGTGGGGCAGGCGGTTACAGCCGTCCCGCAAGCGCAGCAGCCAGCTTTGACCAGAGAACCCCGCCGGCAGCCAGCGGCCAGGACGAGTACGCCCAATCGGCCGAAATTTCTGACGACGATATTCCGTTCTGACCTGTACCTGCGACCGGTTTTGTAAGGTCTCTCCCCGAACCACTTGAATCTATGGTGGTTCGGGAGAATATTTGACTTTTATTTTTTAGAGATTTGAATCTTGTTCGCGACCGCAAATACCTGGCCATGGAGCAGTGTACAGGCAGACCGTGCCGGTCGAAAAGGCCCGGACCTGCAGCGAGCGCTTTCGTGAATTGCGTAGACCGTAATCCTGTTGATCTCCCACCCATACCGCGGGAAAACGCGGAATGGATGAGGCACAGAAGTCTACTGCAAAAGCAGAAATGCTCAAGGTCCCTTATAACTTTCGGCGATGGCGTCCGGGGCGTAAATCTAGCCGGAGCAGCGCTTCCGGCCTCTCCGGCCTTCCTCCAATTGTCCGCGTCTGGAGTCCTCCAGGCACACAGCTTCGCAACCATTGTGGTGACGACTGCGAGTCTACCGCGCCAAAATTCCTCAAGAAGCTGGAGTCAGCATCGCACCCGATTGCGCGCCGGGAAGGGGAATAATCTTGTAAATGATTGACTCTGGATTGGGGCGGCTAGTGGGGATCGAACCCACGACATCCTGAGCCACAGTCAGGCGTTCTGCCGCTGAACTATAGCCGCCATGTACGACTTCGATTGTAGCATCGAATCGAATCGGCAGAAAATCAGGACTTCAGGCCACTGGCTCCCCGCTCAAAATGGCTTGCTTGGGGAGCGAGAGAGACGGAGTTTACCTGAAAGCCCGCCAATCGGATGCTGGAAGACCAACGCGACCGCCGGAGAAAGGAGTCCGGGGATATCTTACGGTAGAGAGAGAGGGCAAGGTCGTGGCAGGGAGGATGGACATACAAGCGTGACCGGGAACACTTTGGGGGTGTTCCGGTGTCTAAGACAATAGAGCGCGCGGGGCATTCGGTTTTTTATCCAGTGTTCCGCATCCCGCGCACTCCGTGGCAGCATCGGATTCCCGTCGGCATTCTGAGCCGTTGGGGCGAGTGACAGCAACAGACTTTCTGGACCGTTTTGGTCCAGCGCAGAGTTGGCAGATGCCAACTGTGTGGATGTTGCGTTATTGTGGGAGGACTCTGATTTGCAGGCGGACCTCACAATGGGCAATCTTGCCAGCGCGCTCACGCTCCAATCTGAAGAAGCGGCTCTGATCGAAGAACTCCGAGCCGGTTCAGAGGAAGCATTTTCGTGGCTGATCGCGCGCTTTCACCAACCGATTTACTCGCTGCTGGCGCGTACCGTGCATGACCGCGCCGATGCCGCCGACCTGACCCAGGAAGTCTTCGTGAAGGTCTTTCGCGGGGTGGGCAGCTTCCACGGCGAGTCGTCTTTGCGTACATGGATCTACCGGATCGCGCTGCACGAGGCTTCGAATCAGCGGCGCTGGTGGATGCGGCACAAGCAGCAAGAGGTGCCTATCGAGCAGGAGATGCTCGATTCGGAGTCCGGGCCGGCGGTGCGGCTGAAAGATATGTTGGTCGATCCATCTGAGTCGCCCTACGAGATAGCGGTGCACGCTGAGAGCAGGGCGCGGGTCGAGGAAGCATTGAACCAGGTGCCAGAGCCGTTCCGTACGACCCTGATTCTGCGCGACATTGAGGGTTTTGTCTACGAGGAAGTGGCGGAGATGCAAGGCGTGAATCTGGGAACGGTAAAATCGCGGCTGGTGCGTGGACGCGCCCATTTGAAGGCGATTCTCACGGCCCCGGCGGCGCAGGCTCAGTGCTCTGCGCGCTCCGGATTTGAAATGCCCCTGGGAGAGGAGGCGCAATGAGCGGCTGCAGTGCAACGCAGGCGAGGTTTTCGGAGTATCTGGATGGCCGGCTGACGGGACGGGAGATGCAGCGCATTGCCGCCCATCTGGATCGCTGCCGGGAGTGTGCCGCCGAGTGGGCGTCGCTGAAGCAGACGCAGGCGTCGCTGGCCGAGTTGGGCCCGGTGCCCGAGCCTGAGGATTTGCTGTTGCGGATTCGTGTGGCGGTGAGCCAGGAGCGGGCGCGCAAACGCCAGAGTCTCTTCCACGGCTGGAGCCTGGCCTGGAGAAATACCGTGGGCCCCTTCTTGCTGCAAGCCTCGGCCGGGTTCGCCAGCGCGGTTCTGCTGATGGGCACGGTCATCGTCCTGGTGACCATGTTTACCCAGCCGGAGTCGGCGCGAGCCAACCCCGACGAGCCGCTGGGCATGGCGACTGGACCCCGGTTCCTGTATCTTTCCAGCGTTGTCGGCGACAACCAGATCGGGGAAGTGAACGGTCCGGTGACGGTAGAAGCCTACATCAACGGGGCGGGCCAGGTGTACGACTATCGCATCACCTCAGGGCCGACCGACGAGGCCACGCGCGCCCAGGTCGAGAACCTTCTGCTGTGGAGCCGTTTTGAGCCCGCCCGCCGTTTCGGGCAGCCGGTTCCAGGGCTGGCGGTGCTCTCCTTCTCCGGGGTTTCGGTGCGAGGATAAAGCAGGGAGTCGTTGTGCCCCGCTTGGCATCGTCCAAGCGGGGCATTGTTTTGCCCTTCCGTGCCGGTGCGTTGACGGGTTCCTCCCGTTTGTCCCTGTGAGTGCGTCTAACTGAAGTGGAACCGTGGCAGCAGAGCATTCATATGGCGCTGTCGCATGGGCTCCATCTTCAGGCAGCGGTTGGCGCTCGCCATTGCGGAGGAAGTGCGCCAGCGCGGATTCCGCTGTAGACTTGCACAGGCAGGGGTACTTCATGACGGTACGTCGTTTTCGCGTCTTCTTCGTTCTTTTCTCGGTTTTTTCATGCCTTTTTGCCGGGCTTGCGCCCGCTGCTGTCCACGCCCAATCTTCCGACAGCGGCTCCGCCAAGGGCCAACAGAGTTCCTCGAACGGGCCGGTTTACCAGCACGAGAGGGCTCCGTCGCTCGTCGATCCAGCGGGACCCACCATTTCGCTGGTCAGCTCGGAGCCGGTTTTTGTGATGGCTGCGGCGCTGAACGCCTGCGGCTATGACGAAGGCCTGGAGGAGAGCGCGCCGGTCCGCATGAAGGTGCGCGAGGAGATCAACCAGGCGCTGGCCAAGAGCGAGGATGCCCGCACCAAGCGCGACAAGGTTTGCCTTTACATTGCCCAGCACCGCATGACCGGTACGGTGCGGGACATTTCGCAGTACATTTCACTGGCCTTGTACCTGACGCCGCCCCCGGAGCTGGAGACCTCGGTGGAACTGCCGGAGATGCCGCCCGACTCGACGCAGGTGGTGGAGATATTGCCCTCTGTTGCGCGACTTTGTGGCGGCCGTGGACCTGCACGGGATCTGGCTGGCGGTGCATCGCACCTACGATGAAGAGGCCGACAAGCTGCACGATCCGCTGTCAAAGATGATCGTGGGGACCAATCTCTACCTCAAGATGCCCGCCTCAACCTACGATGGGCGGCGTTTTGTGGTGGTGATCGAGCCGCTTTTGTCGCCGCACACGGTGAATGCCCGCGTCTACGGCACCGACTACGTGGTGGTGGTTTCGCCGGTAGACGGGCAAATCCGCATGAGCGATGTGCGCCACACCTACCTGCATTATTTGATTGAGCCGCTGCTTTATTCGCGGGCCAATGCCATTGACCGGATGCAGCCGATCCTGAAGGAGGTGCGCGAGGCTCCCCTGGAGTTCATCTACCGCTCCGACACGGTGCCTTTGACCATCGAGTGCCTGATCAAGGCGATTGAGGCGCGCACCATGGACACCGGGATTCCGGCGTTCAAGATTCCCGCGGGGGTGCAGCGGCCGGATATGCCGCGCTACGAGCACGAACGGCAGGTCTACCAGCAGAAGGTGGATGCCATCCGCGTGGCCACGGTGCGCCACGACATGACCCAGGGATTCGTGCTGACGCAGTATTTCTATGAGCAGTTGATCCAGTTTGAAAAAGATCCCGCCAGCCTGCGCGACACCATCGGCGAGATGGTCTATAGCATGGATGTGGACCAGCAGGTGCATCGCGCCCGCGAGATCGGAGTTCGACAAGGAGGGCGACGGCGACGTGCTGACGCGCAGCAAGCCGCGCAAGTTGACCGGTCTGGATCTGGCGGAAGCGCGTCTGGCGGCAGGGGACGTGGCCACGGCCAGCGCCATGGCGCGGCAAGCGCTCACTGTGCACTCCGACACGCTTGAATCGATGGCCGACAGCGCCCGCGCCCACTTCATTCTTGCCAGAGCGGCGATTCTCACCGGCCACGCGGAAGAGGCGATCAGCGGATTCCAGAAGACACTGGCCACCAGCAAGGATCCGCGCCTGCTGGCCTGGTCTCACATCTATCTGGGCCGGATGCTGGATCTGGACTGCAAGCGCGATCAGGCGCTGACGGAGTACAAGCTGGCGCTGGCGAACCGCGACGGTCAACAGGACACGCGCCTCGCCGCCGAGCGGGGTTTGAAGGCGGCCTACATGGTGAAGGGGCACAGTTGCGAAGACGATGCAGATGACGATGTGCCAACCGCCCCGGCGCCCGGCGGCCCCGAGCACAATGGAGTGCAAAAACCGCAGTAATCTGACGTTGGGTATTCGGCAAACCCTCGGGTAACGTCTAAATAGCAGACTGGGGAGGTCTCGCAGGCCGGAAGTATCGGTTCAGCAGACCTCCCTTTAGTAATATTGCAAAGGAATCGAGGAGTTCGTGGAAGGAGTTGTGGCCAACCTGGAAGCGGCACTCGGGCATCGCTTTTCCAGTTCCGAGCTTTTGGTGCGTGCACTGACGCATCGCTCCCGGGCCAATCAGCAGGCCATGGAGTCTGGGAACGAGGACGCGGGCGAGGCTGGCGACAATGAGCGCCTGGAGTTTCTGGGCGATGCGGTGCTGGGGCTGGTGGTGGGTGAGGCACTGTTCACGGCGCACCCGGAGTGGCAGGAGGGCGAATTGACCCGCGTCCGCGCCCAATTGGTCAGCCGCCAGCACATGGCGGAGGTGGCTACATCGATCGGGCTGGGCGATCACCTTCGCCTGAGCCGCGGCGAAGACCGAAGCGGCTTGCGGCGCAAAAGCACCGTGCTTTCGAATACCATGGAAGCAGTGCTGGCAGCGTTGTTTCTGGATGGCGGCCTGGAGCCGGTGAGGGACTTTGTCGGCCGCTGGGTGATGGGCGAGGCTGCCGAGCAGTTGGCCAGAGAGTTGCGTTCCGGTGAGGCGCTGGGCAACTACAAATCGGCGTTGCAGGAGCAGTTGCAGGCCGCGCGGGCGGGAACTCCGGTCTATCGCGTAAAGAGTGAAAGCGGCCCCGACCATCGCAAGCGCTTCCTGGTGGAAGTCCGGCTGATGGCCGATAAGACAGAACCGGGCAAGCCGCTGGCCCGCGGCACGGGCAGCACCAAGAAGCATGCGGAGCAGGATGCCGCGCGCCGCGCCCTGAGCCGGCTGGCAGCAGCGGCGGGCAAAGAGAACACCAGCAGCACCGAGGTTGAGGAGGAGCAAGCGCCTGAATGAGTACCCCCGCCCCATTGGACGCTCGATCCCAGCGGCAACTGTCGCGGATGCAGCTGCATCTGCCTACTGTCCCCGCGGCCTTTGCCTCCCTGCTACAGACGATCGTGGTGGCGCTGTTTTTGCTCACGTTTGTACTTCAGCCCTACCTGATCCCCTCGGAGAGCATGGAACATACGCTCCTGGTGGGTGATTTCCTGCTGGTCAACAAGCAGGCCTTTGCCCCCTCCGGAAGCCTGTCGCGCTGGTTCATGCCCTATCGCGAGGTGGAGCGTGGCGACATTGTCATTTTTCACCCCCCGGAGGATCTGCGGAAGATCTACGTCAAGCGGGTGGTGGGGATTCCCGGCGACCGTCTGCACATTGAAGACGGCCGGGTGACGGTGAACGGCGTGATTCAGGACGAGCCGTATGCCACCTTCGAGCCCGCGCCGCGCAATCCCTTTCGCGACGAGTTTCCCGGCAAGGTGTACACCGATCCTGAGGTGGACCCGGTGTGGTGGAAACAGATGCAGAGCCTTACCCAGGCAGGTGAACTGGTGGTTCCGCAGGGAGAGTATTTTGTCCTGGGCGACAATCGCAACCACAGCAAGGATTCGCGGTTCTGGGGGTTTGTTTCGCGGCAGCAGATCGTGGCCCGGCCCATGGTCATTTATTTCTCGCTTTCCCGGCCCTCTACCACCGATGTGCAACCAGCCGGGCTGCAGGCCGCAGATGATAGACTCGGACACGACAGGCAGCTCACCGCCAGGCTCACGGGGTTTGCGCGATGGAAGCGCATCTTTCATGTGGTGCACTAGTGGGCAATGAACGAGTGAAGAAGTGAATGAGTGAAAGAGTGAAGAAGTGAATGAGCGGTCCGACTGCTCCTGTTCACTTCTTCACTCATTCACTGGCAAAGAGCGACAGGATGACGAAGAAAAACACGCCGCCAGCAAAGACGCCCTCAGAGGCGCAGCCCGCTAACGAGATCCCAGAACAGCGAGAAGAAGAGACGCCCTACGAGGCGCTGGCCAGCATCTGTTCGGTTCTGGTGGTGGGCTTGTTCATTCTCACCTTTCTTGGGCAGAACTTTGTCATTCCCTCGGGCTCGATGGAGAAGACGCTGCTGGTGGGCGACCACCTGGTGGTTGACCGCATCACGCTCGCTCCCTCGGCCAAATGGATGCCCCTGGTTCACTATCGCGAGCCGCGGCGCAACGACATCGTGGTCTTCCTCAAGCCCGGCGAGCCGGACCTGTTTCTGGTGAAACGGCTGATCGGCGTCCCCGGCGATCACATCCATCTGCGCGACGGTATTGTGATTCTGAACGGCGTGGCCCAGGACCAGCCGCACGCTGAAAAAACGACATTCGATAACCACTCGGACTTTCTCGACGAGTTCCCTGCGATTCCGCCTTCGACGGACCGGGGCGCGACCGAGATGTGGTCGGTAGACTTTCCCAATCACATTGAAAACGGAGATCTGGTGGTTCCCCCCGGCAAGTACTTCATGATGGGAGACCACCGCCATAACAGCCTGGACTCGCGCTATTGGGGTTTTGTTCCCAGGGAGAACATCGTGGGCCGGCCGCTCTTCAATTACTGGTCGTTTGTGACCCCGGATGACCAGTATGAGCAACCGGGGCTGGGCAATGCCGTGGCCTGGATGGGCCATGTGGCGCTGCACTTCTTTACAGAAACACGCTGGAGCCGGACGCTGCACCTGACGCGTTAAAGCAGTGGACAGTGGGCAGTTGAGAAGCAGATCCCGATGAACTGAATCTACAAAACCTTGTCCATTGCACTGGCAACTGTTCACTGACCACTGAGAAGACCATGATCGAGAAGACGCAAAGCTGGCAACGCAAGCGAAAAGGACTCTGGCTGGCACTGGCGGCGGTGGTGGTCGTCCTGGCTGCGCTGATCGTGCCGCCGCTGGTGAGTGTGAGTCGCTACAAGAGCCAGGTTACCCATCTGATTTCAGCTTCCCTGGGACGGCCGGTGCGCCTGTCGTCGGTGGAAGTGCGCCTGTTGCCCCGGCCCGGCTTTGTGCTCACCGATCTCACGGTTGAGGAAGATCCCTTCAATGGGGCGGAGCCGCTGCTGCACGCGAACACAGTGACAGCGTCGATCCGGCTGCTTTCGTTGTGGCGGGGGCGATTGGAAATTGGCCGGATCAGTGTGGATGAAGCCAGTCTCAACCTGGTGCGGACTTCAGCCGGCCGCTGGAACATGGATTCGCTCTTCCGCGCGGCCTCAGCGCACGGCCTGCCGTCCGCAGGGAACGCAGGACTCAGCAAGCTGGCAAAGCTGCCCTACCTTGAAGCCACCAACTCCCGCATCAACTTCAAGGATGGGGTGGAGAAGCTTCCCTTTTCGCTGGTGAACACGGATCTATCGTTCTGGCAGGCGAATCCCGGCGATTGGCGGATTGAATTGCGCGGGCAACCGGCCCGCACCGACCTCAGCATGGGCCTGGCAGATACCGGCATATTGCGCCTGGAAGGCAGCGTCCGGCAGGCCTCGGAACTGCGGCAGATGCCGATGCATCTCGATGTGGAGTGGAAAGAAGCGCAACTCGGCCAGCTGACCCGGCTGATTCTCGGTTCGGATGCCGGCTGGCGCGGCAATCTGACGGGCGAATTGCATGTGGATGGCACCCCGGATGCCGCCCAGGTGAAAGCCCGCCTGCGCGCCGAGGGCGTGCATCGCTCGGAGTTTGCTCCTGTTGCTCCCCTGGATTTCGATGCCAATTGCACCTTTGCCTACCACTACACCAGCCGCGCCGTGGAGAAGCTGGTTTGCGATTCTCCTCTAGGCGCCGGGCGCGTCCGGCTCACCGGCGAGTTGCCTGGGGAAGCCGGCCTGCCGCAATTCACGGTCGAGTTGGACCACGTTCCCGTGCAGGCAGGTCTGGACGCCCTGCGTACAGTCCGAAGCGGCTTCAGCACCGGCCTGGTGGCCAAGGGAGCGGTTAGCGGCAAAATCGCTTACGCGGAGACGGCTCCGGTTGCGGATGCAAAGCAAAAGCCCTCAAAGAATGCGGGCAAGGCGCCCGCTGCGCAGGGGCCGCTCACCGGCAGCTTTACGGTAGAGGGTTTTCAATTGAGCGGCGACGGGCTGAGCGCGCCCATCCTGGCGCCCAAGCTGGTTCTGGCGCCCGCCGAGGCCGCACCGGAACTGGGACAGCCCCAGGCGCTCGCGTTCACCGTGGCCATTCCAGCTGGCGGAAATGGCCCGCTCACACTCACTGCGCGATGGACACTTGCAGGCTATCGCTTGACGGTGCGCGGTCCGGCCTCGATTGCGCGCGCCAGGGAATTTGCGCATGTGGCCGGCATGGCGGATGCTCCGGCGCTGGATGCCCTGGCAGGAGATCCTGTGGTGGTGGACCTGAATGCGGAAGGCCCCTGGTTGGCTGCCGCACGGACTGCCTTCGGCAGCACTGTTGCCCCCGCGGGTGACTCTTTTGATCAGCTGAGCGGGACCGTCACTCTGCACAACGCCAACTGGAAGGCCGACTACCTGGCCAATCACGTTGAGATTTCCCAGGCCATACTCCATTTGGACAACGGCCAGATTCGCTGGGACCCGGTGGCTTTCTCATACGGTCCAGTGAAAGGAACGGCCAGCTTGAGCCTGCCCGCTCTGTGCGAAGCGCCGCAGCCCTGTCCGGCGGTTTTTCAAATGCAGTTCGGCACGCTCGATGTGAGCGCGCTCCAGGCTGCATTTCTGGGAGCCCATGAGCGCGGCACCATGCTCTCAACACTGATTGCCCGTCTGCGTTCTTCGTCCGCGCCGGTCTGGCCGCTGCTGGAGGGCACCGTCAAGGCGGATTCGGTCGTTCTGGGACCGGTTACGCTGCAAAAGGCGACGGCCACGGTGCATATTCTGCAAGATGGAGCGGAGATCACCGCGCTCGATGCCGGCTTGCTGGGGGGCACTCTGCACGCCGCCGGGACGCTTCACGCTCCGGCCAACAACCAGGACAAGCCTGGCTATGCGCTCAACGGCGAATTCGAGAAGCTGAACCCCGCGGCGCTGGGCCTTTTGCTGGGCATGCGCTGGTCGGGTGGTATCTTCAACGCGAGCGGCAAGGTCGATCTAAGCGGCTTTACGGGAGACGATCTGGCCTCCTCGGCCAAAGGCGCTTTGCACTTCGAGTGGCGGCATGGAGCCGTAGGCGGAGGTGCGACTGTTCCCGCCGGGCTGGCGCGTTTCGAGCGCTGGAGCGCCGACGCCGAGCTCGCCAACGGGGCGCTTACGCTGAAGCAAAATGAAGTGCAGCAGGGATCGCGCAAGAGCGCCGTCGAAGCCACCATGACCCTCTCCGAAAAGCCCAAGGTCGCCTTTGCCCTGGCCAAGGACGCCAAGACGAAGCGGTAAGAAGGCAGCCGGTACAATCGAAGTATGGCTTCTTCTATCCCTTCTTCCCCGGTCGAGATCCGTTGCAAAGGCGTTCTCTTCGACATGGACGGCATTCTCATCTCCTCGCTGGGCTCGGTGGAGCGCAGTTGGACGATCTGGTCCAAAATGCGTGGCATCGACCCCGAATTCGCCTGTAAAGCCGCCCACGGCTGCCGCAGTATCGATACCGTGGCCCTGCTGCGCCCGGACCTGGATGCCGAAGCCGAGAACAAGATGATTGAGGACATGGAAGTGGAGGACACGGACGGCATCCTCTTGTTGCCCGGCGTTCAGAAGCTTTTGGCGTCGCTGCCCAAGGAGCGCTGGACGGTGGTCACCAGCGCCACCGAGAGGCTGGCCCGCGTCAGGCTGGCCGCCGGAGGCATTCCCGTGCCGGAGCGGCTGGTGACCGCCGAAAGCGTGACCGAAGGCAAGCCTCTTCCAGCGCCTTATCTGGCAGGCGCCGCATTGCTTGGCGTTGCGCCGGAAGAGTGTGTGGTCTTCGAGGACGCGTCTTCGGGCGCGCAGGCTGGCCGGGCCGCCGGCTGCACAGTGGTGGCCACAACCTTCTCTCACTCCATCGAAAGCCTGGACGCCGCCCACTACTTGCTCGAAGACCTGACTGGAGTGGGCGTGCAGATTCTTGATGGGGATGAAGGGATGGTCCTCGCCTTCTCCTCACTTGAAGCTCAGCCCTGACCATGAACCCCTGTGCTACTCGTTGGCCTCGATGCGGCGTCCGTGTGTTTCCTGCAAGGGGCGGGAATTCATCTTGAAAATGCCTGCGAAAGTGCGCAACTGGTCGCGGCTCAGGGTCATCTCCTGCTCGAGAACGAACCAGCGCACGCCTTCGGTGCACGGAGGGGTGGTCAGCGAGCCCATGTAGGTCCAGTAACCGCGATCGGCGGGCAGCAGGCCGCCAGGGTTAACCATCTCCGCGACCTTTTCGCTGGCTCCGGCGGTCTTGGGCAGGTGAGGCCAGAGCGCGGCCAACACCGCGTTGGGGGCTCCGGGGTCTTCTGTCAGCCGCACGGCCACCACGGCCAGCTTCCCGTCGGAGCTCTTGTGCACCAGGTGAATGGACAAGTCGGTCAGCTTGCCCTTGACCGCCTCTTCGGCGGGATGGTGGAAGTGAAACTGAACCAGATCGTAGCGCACACCGCCGGCCACAATGTAACTGCCGGGGTGTACGTCCACCTGAACGGTGTGGCCATTATTGCCCTCGGTCACCGAGCCGGCAATGTAGTGAAATTCAATAGGCTGGAGCGCCTTGTTCAGGTGAGCGCCGCGAATGTCGATGGGCGACTGCTCGCGGCCCGCGGAGCAGGCCTTGTACGCGGGGTCCAGCTTGCCCCAGCGCAGCGCCCCGTCCTTGCCCTCGTATTCCCAATGGGCTGTGGATTGCGCGGAAGCCAAGGTGGAAAAGCCGAGTACAAGAGCGGCAAGTACAGGGAAACGCATCGATTGCTCCTCTGAGAAAGGAAGACTTGGACCAGGAAGAATTCTAAGTCATGGAGCGAAGGTTGGGGAGAACGGATTTGCACCTTCGCACCCCGCCGCTCCCGGCCCGCCCCGTCCTTCCTTGAAGTCGATTAAATATAACTATATTATAATGAAATAGTTACGATTTTCTGATAGAAATCCGCAGTTCTGCATTGTCTCCCGGCGTTCTATCCGCTACTATCTCGTCATCCGTCGATATTTCCTTATCAAAATAAACATTCTTTCGCGCGAACTGCCAGTTTCAAACCCCGGTTCCGATACCGCGGCCGGGCATGGGCCTGATTTTGTGTTGGAAGCGAATCGAGAGAGGATGAGCGATGAGAAAGAGCGCATGGATGAAGTGGGTTACCGTGGCAGTGTTGTCGGTACTGCCAACGGGCGCGGCGCGAGCCAACGAAGCCACATTGGTGGGCGACGCATCGGTCAACAGCGCGTACCCGTCGACCAACTTCGGCGGCCTGTCCAACATGTACGTCGGTAACGGCACCACGGCGCTGATCCAGTTCGATCTTTCCACTCTGCCGCCGGGCGTCACCGCGGCCCAAATCAGCAAAGCCACATTGAAGTTGTTTGTCAATCGCATCTACACGTTCGGTTCGGTCGCGTTGCAGCCGGTCGCCGGCAGTTGGACGGAGTCCGGCGTAACCTATGCGACCATGCCATCCCTGGGCAGCGCCATTGGGTCCTTTACCCCGGCGGCGGGAAACCAGTTCATCGCCATCGACGTGACTTCGCTGGTGCAGGGCTGGATCGCGGCGCCGGGCAGCAATTTCGGCATCGCGCTGACCTCCGCGACGGGCAGCATTGTTTTCGACACCAAGGAGAATGACGAGACCAGCCATGCGGCGCAACTCGATATCACCGTGGTCTCGATGGGACCGGCAGGCGCGACCGGCAGTCAGGGTATCCAGGGAATTGCGGGTCTCCAGGGTGTGACGGGTGCGACAGGAAGCACGGGCGCGCAAGGCATTCAAGGCGTGATGGGCGCAACAGGAACCACCGGTGCTCAGGGCATTGCCGGAACCACGGGTGCGACTGGTTCTCAAGGCATTCAAGGCGTGACGGGCGCAACAGGAACCACCGGTGCTCAGGGCATTGCCGGAACCACGGGTGCGACCGGCGCTCAAGGCATCCAGGGCGTAACGGGCGCAACAGGAACCACGGGCGCTCAGGGCATTGCCGGAACCACGGGTGCGACTGGCGCTCAAGGCATCCAGGGCGTAACGGGCGCAACAGGAACCACGGGCGCTCAAGGCATTGCCGGAGCCACGGGTGCGACCGGCGCTCAAGGCATCCAGGGCGTAGCGGGCGCAACAGGAACCACTGGTGCTCAGGGCATTGCCGGAGCCACGGGTGCGACCGGCGCTCAAGGCATTCAAGGCGTGACGGGCGCAACAGGAACCACCGGTGCTCAGGGCATTGCCGGAACCACGGGTGCGACTGGTGCACAAGGGATTCAAGGCGTGACCGGTGCGACAGGAAGCACGGGCGCTCAAGGCATTGCCGGAGCCACAGGCGTAACCGGAGCCGCCGGAGCCACGGGTGCGACCGGCGCCACCGGCCTCGGTGAGCAGGGCAATCCCGGACCCACCGGACCCACAGGTTCCACGGGCGCCTTCGGCACCTCCGGGTTCATGACGACTACCACCATTCAAAGCGGTTTCGGGTCAACCAACACCGTGTATTACTTCTCGCCGAACCCCGTCTACACCGGACTCCCCGTGAATGCCACCAACAACGCCTTCCCCGGCTACCCGCCTTTTGTGGCGCCGCCCGACGTCAACCCGGTGAACTTCATCATGGCGCCAGCCGCCTGCACGCTGAAGGCCCTCAACGTCGGGGTCATCAACAACAGCATCATCAACATTTCCCCGTACAACGACACCGTCACCATTACGGTCGAGCGAGCCAGCAACAGCACCTTCAATCCCACGGCGATGACCTGCGGCGCCACTCTCCACAGCCAGTTCCTGGGAACCCTGGCTTTTTGTTCCGACACGACCCACACCATCAGCCTGAATCAGGGCGATCTTCTGTCCCTCGGTTTCCAAGAGACCGACGTCAGCGGCGCGCCCAACATCGTCACGGTGAATTTGATATGCCAATAACGGCGGACGCCCATTGCCGGGAAGCTGCAGTGCTGGAGTAAATTCATGCGGCAGTTGAGGAACCGCTGTGGTGACAAATGGCAGGCACAAAAAGAAGGGGACCCACGCAGCGGCGGGTCCCCTTCTTTTTGCTGTGCTGTCACGCGGAGTCTACTTGACGGCGGCTGCCAGTCCGGCCTGCTGGGCCAGGGTGGCTGCCTTGTCGGTAGCTTCCCAGGTGAACTCCGGCTCGGTGCGGCCAAAGTGGCCGTACGCCGCAGTCTTCTGGTAGATGGGCCGGCGCAGGTTCAGGCTCTCGATGATGCCCTTCGGCTTGAGCGAGAAGTTGGCGCGCACAAGTTCGGTCAGCTTGGCTTCGCCTACCTTGCCGGTGCCGAAGGTGTCGATGCGGACGCTGACCGGATCGGCCACGCCGATGGCGTAGGCGAGCTGAACTTCGGCGCGGTCGGCCAAGCCGGCTGCGACGATGTTCTTGGCGATGTAGCGGGCCATGTAAGCTGCCGAGCGATCCACCTTCGTCGGATCTTTTCCTGAAAAAGCTCCGCCGCCGTGTCGGCCCGCGCCACCGTAGGTGTCTACGATGATCTTGCGGCCAGTCAAGCCGGTGTCGCCCATGGGTCCGCCGATTACAAACCTTCCCGTCGGGTTGATGTGGTACTTGGTGTGCTCGTCCAGCCACTCGGCCGGGAGAACTGCCTGGATGACGTACTTGAGAATGTCGGCGTGCAACTCTTCGTTGGAGACGCTCTCAGAGTGCTGGCTGCTGATCACCACCGCGTCAATGCGCGCCGGCTTGCCGTTCTCGTCGTACTCCACCGTAACCTGGCTCTTGCCGTCGGGGCGCAGATAAGGCAATTTGCCGCTCTTGCGCACGGCGGTCAACTGGCGGCACAGCTTGTGAGCCAGCGAGATGGGCGCGGGCATCAGCTCGGGAGTCTCGTTGGAGGCGTAACCGAACATCATCCCCTGGTCACCGGCGCCGCCGGTGTCAACGCCCTGGGCGATGTCGCCGGACTGCTTGTTGATAGTGGAAATCACCGCGCAGGTATTGGAGTCGAAACCATACAGCGCGTTGTCGTATCCGATGGAGGCAACCACTCCGCGCACCAGGCTCTGAAAATCGACGTATGCCTTGGTGGTGATTTCGCCGGCGATGACAACCAGGCCGGTGGCCGTGAGCGTCTCAGCGGCGACGCGGCTGTAAGGATCCTGCTCCAGGCAGGCGTCCAGGATGGCGTCTGAAACCTGATCGGCGATCTTGTCGGGATGGCCTTCGGTGACGGACTCAGAGGTAAACAAGAAACGGTCGCTCAATGTAAAAACTCCTCCCATTGCAGGGAATTCAATTTGGGCAGTCTGACA
The DNA here is from genome assembly GCA_963839155.1 of uncultured Acidobacteriaceae bacterium. Lineage (GTDB taxonomy): Bacteria > Acidobacteriota > Terriglobia > Terriglobales > Acidobacteriaceae > Telmatobacter. The sequence goes on along the minus strand of CAWITY010000005.1, from coordinate 620,556 downwards.
CGAGGACCGATTCATGCTGGGTCACCGGCGCGGGAACCCAGATTCTCCGCCGCTCGGACCCACTCTCGCACAGCACATGCCAGCACCGTCAGGCATGCGCCTTGGGATGCATCCTTCCATGGTAATTGCGGCACGGGGCCCAAAGCAAAGACTCCAGGGCAAACGGAGTGTATGGGGCGCTCAAGGGCGTTTTCGGTGGTGTGAACAGCTCACAGCGCCTTCCCGGCCCAGTGCGGCGGGTGGGGAGAATTCAAGAGAGCGGCACAAGGCTGACGCGCATCAGCGCCGGAACCAGGAGACGATGTGGGCGACCAGGGCGTGGGCTCCGGCGGAGGCCTGCTTCACGGGCAGCAAGGTGGTCCACCATCCGGCCCGCAAGCCCAAATAACGAACGGTGAGATAGGCTGCTGCCGCTACCAGCACGAGCAACAAAATGGCGCCGATCCAGCGCATGCGGACCTCAATGGCATCACGCCGCTGAATGCGCGCCTTGCCGACGTTGGCGGCAAAGGCGGTCCAACTGCTGTCGTCGTCGATTTCCTCGCCCGAGTCGCTGGAGGCACGCAGAAAGCGCTCGGTCCAGTCCTGCTGGTTCAGCCCCACGGCGCCTGCGTAGCCGCGCACAATGCCCTTGCTGAGGATGCCGCCGGGAAGGAGGCGAAACCTCTCCTGCTCCAGCGCAACCAGGTGGCGGCGGCTGATCTTGGTGACCGCGATAATGTCTTCCAGCGCAATGCCGCGAGACAGCCGCTCCATGCGCAGGTCTTCTCCAAAGCTACCCATCGGCGACCACGAACCGGACACAAATCTCTACAGATTTCCACAATCACAATAAACCGGCCCCGGCGCACAAGTCAAAGGGAAAGGCGGATTTGCTCCTTTCTTTTCATCAACCTGGGACATCCCAAATCTGGAAGAATATATTGACTAAGTATCTACCCCTCCGGGGCTGGCTGCGTGCTCGGCCAGTTGGGGCCGCTGGTGAGCCGGGCCGATCGGCACAGAGCGGGCAGGGCGATTGCATGAAGATCATGAATCAGGAAGAACAACCGATTTGAAAGGGCACGGCTTTAGCCGCCGACGGATGTCTTTCGACGATCTAGAACCATCCCTCAGGGGCCAAAGCCCGGAGTTTTTTCGCGTATGTGCGGCACGACTAAAGTCGTGCCCTTTCAAAACCCATTGTCCTGTGGTCGAAACGTTCATGCGATTGCCCTGGCAGAACGGGCCATCCCGGTCGCTCCGCCGCTCAGGGCTGTTACCCTGAAGGGTAGCAATGACACCCCAAACCGCGCTTCGGAGCCGTGCCCAGCAATGAACAAGCTCGTCTTTGCCAATCTGTTTCACCGCCCGCTGCGCTCCATCATCAGCGTGCTGGCGGTGGCCATCGAAGTGATCATGATCCTGTCGATTGTGGGCATCTTCATGGGCATGCTCAACGACCAGAAGCAGCGCACAAATGGCATCGGGGCGGACTTGATGCTGCGACCCTCGAATGCAAGCATGATGAACGGCGTGGGGGGCGCGCCCATGCCCGCCCGGAACGTGGAGGCGATCCGCCGCCTGCCCCACGTTTCCGTAGCCTCGCCGGTGATTCAGTTGCTCACCACGAATGGCAAGATCGAGGTGCTCTATGGCATCGACTATGCCAGCTTCAATGCCCTGAAGCCCTTCACCTTCATCGAAGGAGGGCCGTTTCAAGGGCCCTACGACGTTATCGTCGACGATGTTTTCGCCAACTCCGACAAAGGCTATCGGGTGGGCGATACGATCCTCTTCTGGAACCACCCTTTCCGCATCTCGGGCATCGTGGAGCACGGTAAAGGCGGCCGCAAACTGCTGCCCATCCAGACCATGGGCGAGTTGACCGGCTCGGTGGACAAAGCTTCGCTCTTCTACATCAAGTGCGACGATCCGGCCAACGACAAAGCGGTCATTGCGGAAATCCACAATACAAAAGGCCTGGAAGACAATCAGGTGGAAACCATCGATGAGTGGCTGCAGCAGATGACGCCCGAGAGGCTCCCCGGCTTCAACATCGCTCTGGATGTGGTTACGGGGATCGCCGTTATCGTGGGATTCCTGGTCATCTTCCAGTCCATGTATACGGCGGTGCTGGAACGCACCCGCGAGATCGGCATTCTCAAGTCGATGGGCGCTTCGAAAATGACCATCGTCGGCGTGGTGGTGCGCGAGACCGCGGTGATGGCGGTCGCGGGCGTGCTGGTGGGCATTGCCGGAACCTATGGAGTGAAGTCCCTGCTAGGCCACGTGTATCCCACGCAGCACTTTGAGATTACGGCGCTGTGGGTTGCCAAGGCAGCGGTCATCGCTTTTGTTGGGGCCGTGTGCGGCGCGCTTTACCCGGCCTGGATGGCGGCCCGCAAAGACCCCATCGACGCCCTGGCCTACGAATAGCCGTGGGGGCGCAGGGATAAGGAGACCAGCGCGGGCGCGCGGACCGGGCTGAGTATCCTTGGATCACTTTCTGCAATGCGGGTCCCAGGGCTGCGCGGCTGTGTCTCACGCTCTTTATGGGAAGCCGGGCCTGCGCCATTCGAAGCCATGTTTTTCAAGTGAGGCAGCAAACGTTGACGGATTCATCCAAGCGATGGCTTTACGCCCTTTGGCTGATTTTCATCCTCAGTTTCGCTTTGCTTCATGCGCTTCATCTGCGCGCCGATTTTCCTAACCATTCTCCCTGGATGCACGACGCGGCCAAGTACACCGACGAGGGCTGGTGGGGCAATGGTGCGGTTCGCGCGCACTTGTCTGGCAACTGGTACCTGGCGGGAGACTTCAACCCTGCCCCCGCGGCGCCCGTTTGGCCTTTTCTTGAGTGGCTTCTGTTCTTCATTACCGGCGTCACGCTGCAGGCGGTGCGCGGACTGGCGGTGGGGATCTTCTTTGCCAATCTGTTGCTGAGCTACCTGCTTCTGCGCAGCCGCGGGCCGCGCTGGATGGCCCTGCTGGCCCTGACTCTGATGGTGACCAGCCCGTTCCTTTACTGCTTCAGCAGGCTGGCAATCCTGGAGCCGCTGCTGACCGCGCTCACGCTGGCGGCTTTGAATCTGGCCGTGCGGCTGCCGCGGATGAGGCGCCCGATCCGGGCCGCGCTGGGGATCGGGCTGCTCTTCACCCTGATGCTGCTCACCAAGACCACTGCGGTCTTTCTTTTGCCGGCGCTGGGGTGGGCTCTGGTTTTGCCACTCTGGCGAAGCCGAGCATCCGGAGACCCCGGGAAAAGGTCCTTGCGGGTGGGCTGGAAGCTGGCCATGCGTTGTGCGCTGGCCGCGGCCGGCGGCTTCGCCCTCAGCTTTTCGCTTTGGATGGCCCTGGTGGCGCGCCTGGGCCTCCTGCCCGACTTCAAGTATCTCTTCTTCATCAACAACTACGGCAGGCCGCCAGGGTTCTCTTGGCTTCTGGTCAGCTTCTGGTGGGCGTTTCACGGCAGCCTGTGGGTGGACCACATGCTGATTCCGCTGGCGGGGGTGTTGGTGGCGAGCGCGGCGCTGGGATGGCGGAGCGAATGGGGCCGCAAGCTGCTGCTGGACCCGGTTTTCGGCGCTTCCATCCTGGCCGCGGCGGGCTACTTCCTGTTCATGACCTACCAGCACCACACTGAGCCGCGGTATTTTGCGGTGGTCGCCTATTTCAGCTTCTTTGTGGTCGCGCTGGCGGCCGAGGCGCTGCTGGGGGAGGCAGGGCCCTTGCGCTGGCCGGCGGCGCAAATTTGCTGCACGGCCGCGATGGCGCTTGTGGTGGCCGGCAATGCGGCAGCAACTCTGAGTTACGTCCTGCATCCCGAGTACACCTTCGTCGATGCGGCCCGCCGGCTGACCCGCTATATCGACGCGCATCCCAACGGCAATAGGATTCTGGTTTCAATCAGCGGCGACCAGATTACGCTGGCCACCCATTTGCCCTCGTTGTGCGACGATTTCGGCACCAACGGGCTCGTGGGGAAGCTGGAGGCGTACAGGCCCGGCTGGTACGCTGCCTGGAATTACATTCTCCCTGGCAATCTGGAAGATCTGCATGTGCATTACTCGCTGGAACAGGTGGCCAGCTTCCGCGCTTTCGACGACCCGAACCGCAATGTGCTGGTGCTCTTCAAATTGCGCCGGCTGCCTGACGGGCAGGAGCGCGACCCTGAAGGGAAGAATCTGCAAATTGCCGTGCCGGGCGACAAGATCGACATTCCAATCCGGGATGAGTAGGGGCGGGCCATGCCAAAGCCTCTGGAACGCCGCGTGAAAAGCGGCGTTTCCTTCCATCACTGTTTGGCCCTTTCCAGGCCACGGGCTTCATTTTGGGAACAGCGATGCGGTGCGCTGTGACTGCAATCACTCGACAGCGATACCGCCGGATGGTACGCTTCGGTTGACTTTTCCCCGGTGTTCTGAGAGGTCGCGTTTACCGGGGCCGTATCGGATTCGTATCCAAACATCAGCTTGGGAGGATTTGTGACTGCACAGTATTTGGTGTATTTGTTTCTGGCCGTGAGCGGGCTTTCGCTCGTTGTGGCCTTCTCGAAGCGTCATTACAAGACCGTGGCGGCGGTTCTCGGCCTGCTGCTTCCCACCCTCGCCAACGCGCAGGATAAAGCGGCTGGAGGCGAAGCCAGCCTGGTGCTGCCCAATTTGCGGGACGTGCATTTCGCGAATTTCGCCGGCTTGAGCGGACATGCCCTTCTGACGATCGGATTGCTCTTCTGCGCCGCCGGCCTGCTGTTCGGCCTGGTGATCTTTGTGCAGTTGAAGAACCTGCCGGTTCACAAGTCGATGCGCGAGATGTCCGAGCTGATCTACGAGACCTGCAAAACGTATCTGATCACGCAGGGCAAGTTCATCATGGTGCTCTGGGCTTTCATCGCGGTCATCATCTCGCTGTACTTCGGCTGGCTGGCGCCGGTGCCGAATAAACCCATTGCCGTTACATTGCCGGTCATTCTGTTGTTCTCGCTCATCGGTATCGCGGGCAGCTACGGCGTGGCGTGGTTTGGAATTCGCGTCAACACCTTCGCTAACTCCCGCGTAGCATTCGCTGGATTGAAGGGCAAGCCGTATCCGCTCTTTGCGATTCCGCTGAAGGCCGGCATGAGCGTCGGCATGATGCTGATCTCGGTCGAGCTGCTCATCATGCTCTTCATTCTGTTGTTCATTCCGGCCGATTTTGCCGGTCCCTGCTTCATCGGCTTCGCCATTGGCGAGTCGCTGGGCGCCGCGGCTTTGCGTATCGCCGGCGGCATCTTCACCAAGATCGCCGACATCGGCTCCGATCTGATGAAGATTGTCTTCAAGATCAAGGAAGACGATGCCCGCAACCCCGGCGTCATCGCCGATTGCACGGGCGACAACGCGGGCGACTCGGTTGGCCCCTCTGCCGACGGCTTCGAAACCTACGGCGTCACCGGCGTTGCCCTGATCACCTTCATTCTTCTGGCCGTCCCGGATCACACGACCCAGGCCCAACTGCTGGTCTGGATCTTCGTCATGCGCGTGGCCATGCTGATTTCCAGCTCGGGCGCCTACTTCCTCAATGGCTTCATCGCCAAGATGAAGTACGCCCACTCCGACGAAATGGACTTCGAGGCGCCTCTGACCTCGCTGGTCTGGATCACCTCCATCGTCTCTATCGCTTTGACCTACGTCGTCTCTTACCTGATGATCCCCACCATGGGTGACGGATCGCTCTGGTGGAAGCTGGCTTCGATCATCTCTTGCGGAACCCTGGCGGGCGCGCTCATCCCCGAATTGGTCAAGGTCTTCACCTCTACCAACTCGGCCCACGTGCAGGAAGTGGTCACCTCCGCGAAGGAAGGCGGAGCATCCCTAGGCATCCTGTCGGGCCTGGTGGCCGGCAATATGTCGGCCTACTGGCTGGGACTGAGCATGGTCGCCCTCATGGGACTGGGCTATTTCTTCAGCATGGGCATTCCGGATGCTTTCAATAATCCGGCGGGAATGATGCTGGCTCCGGCCGTCTTCGCCTTTGGCCTGGTGGCCTTCGGCTTCCTGGGCATGGGACCGGTGACGATTGCCGTCGATTCCTACGGCCCGGTCACCGACAATGCGCAATCGGTCTTCGAGCTGTCGCTGATCGAAACCATCCCCGGCATCGAAGCCGAGTTGAAGAAGGACTTCGCCATCGACGCGAACTTCGAGCGCGCCAAGTATCTGCTGGAAGCCAACGATGGAGCCGGCAATACCTTCAAGGCGACCGCCAAGCCGGTGCTGATCGGCACCGCCGTCGTCGGCGCAACCACCATGACCTTCTCCATCATCATGGCCCTTACCGATGGCTTGACCAAGGACGTGGCCAAGCTCTCTCTGCTGCACGCCCCCTTCATGCTCGGGCTGATCTGCGGTGGCGCGGTCATCTTCTGGTTCGCCGGCGCTTCCATGCAGGCGGTCACCACCGGCGCATACCGCGCGGTCGAGTTCATCAAGAAGAACATCAAGCTCGAAGGCGTGGAGAAGGCCTCGGTCACCGATTCGAAGAAGGTGGTCGAGATCTGCACCAAGTACGCGCAAAAGGGGATGTTCAACATCTTCCTCGCCGTCTTCTTCGCCACGCTGTCGTTCGCGTTCATGGAGCCGTTCCTGTTCGTCGGCTACCTGTTCTCGATTGCCATCTTCGGCCTGTATCAGGCGATCTTCATGGCCAATGCCGGCGGCGCCTGGGACAATGCGAAGAAGGTTGTCGAAGTCGACCTGAAGATGAAGGGCACGCCTCTGCACGACGCCTGCGTCATCGGCGACACAGTCGGCGATCCCTTCAAGGACACCTCTTCGGTGGCCATGAACCCGATCATCAAGTTCACCACGTTGTTCGGATTGCTTGCCGTCGAACTAGCCGTTACGCTCACCAAGACCAATCCGATGCTCACGCACGTGCTGACTGTCGCATTCTTCCTGGTGTCGGCATACTTCGTGCGCCGGTCGTTCTACGGCATGAGGATCGAAAACATCGAAACCACTGAGAGCAAATAACCTCAGCTTTCGGAATCAAAGAAGACGCCGCCTGAAAATGGGCGGCGTTTTCTTTGCTCTGAGGAATTGCGCGTGCAAATCGAGCGACAGTAAATATCCTCGGGCTGTGCCGGAGGCTTTGAGGCTGGTGCCCCTCAAAGGAACTTGGCCAAAGCGCTCCTTGTCGGCAGCAGCCCGCCGCCCGCGCCGTAGGCGCAGCGGTTGTTAGCTCCGCGCTTCAGCGTGGGGTGCAAAACCAACAAATATTCCGGAGTCCTGTAGGGACGGCGCAGGAAGATCACAGGCGGCCTCTTGGCGCTTTTGAGAAGTCATGGAAAAGTACAAACCGGGGCCGATTCTCGTAAATGTCAAACGCCGCCTGTCGCCCCGGCAGAGCCGGGGGCTTCCCCTTGTTGAATGAGCGGAAGGCTACCGCGGTTCCACAATTGCTGTACCCCGAACCCACCGCTATCAAGTGGCATTTTTCTAAAGAAGATGCCACCTTGCTCGATGCCGGAGAGGGCATGTGAATTGTGGAACCGCTCTGAGGCAGCTCTCCAATTTGTGTAGAGGGAGGAATGGAACGGAAAGAGGAAATGAACGGAGGGAGTACCCATGGCCCATCGGGCCACCCTCAGGCATGAAAGTCGGCTCGGGTTAGGTTTATGGTTGTTTTCAGCGTGGGCGGTCGAGGCCGGCCTTGCTCTGGAGCAATCGAGGCCGTGAGGGAGTATGGCCAAGGACACGCGGGAGAACCCCACAGTGTGCGCTGCGTTTCCGGCTCGGAAGCAGTAGCACGTAAAGGTGCATTGAAACAGTGATCGTGTCCCCCGCTTCCGCGCCGGAGGTGGATGATGAATGGGATGATAGCAGGAATCGATGTGCATAAGCGGGTTCTGATGGCCGTCATTGGAACCGCATCCGAGGCCGGGAGGCCGGGGCGCTTTGAGCGCCACCGCTTCGGCACCAACAGTCTGGAAATCTCCAACTTGTCGGAGTGGCTAACCGCGCACAGCGTCCAAGAGGTGGTCATGGAGTCCACGGCCCAGTATTGGAAACCTGTATGGCTGGGCCTTGAGGAGCGCTTTGGCTTGCATCTTGCACAGGCCTGGAGCAACCGTGCGCCGCGCGGCAAAAAGACCGACTTCAAAGACGCTGAACGATTAGTGCGCCGCTATTGCGCCGAGGAACTGACCATGAGTTTTGTTCCCGATGCCGAGCAACGGCAAATACGCACCATGACCAGGCGGCGGACACAACTGACGCGCGACCGGATACGCATTCAGAATCAAATGGAGAGCCTGCTGGAAGAGACGCGCATCAAGCTGTCCAGCGTGGTTTCTGATTTGTTCGGCGTCAGTGGGCTGCGTATCCTGGAGGCGCTGGCGGGCGGGGAAACGGATGCGGCCAAACTGGCCGCGCTGGCCGACCAACGCCTGCAATGCCCTGCTCAGCAACTGACCGAGGCCCTGACGGGCGCTGTCGGTGCTGTGCACCGCCTTCTGCTTCGCCAGCATCTGAATCATCTGCAACTGATCGACCGCCAAATCGAGGAGCTGTCCCAGCAGACGGCCCTGCTCCTGCAGGCCTCCAGCCAGGCCATTGTGCGGTTGGTCGACATCCCCGGCATTGGCACGGTTACGGCCCAGCAGATTGTTGCCGAAGCCGGTCCCCAAGCCAGCGCTTTTCCTTCTGCGGCTCAGTTCAGCTCCTGGATCGGTGTCAGCCCTGGCAAGGACGAAAGCGCAGAACAAAACAACAGCGGCCGCTGCGCCAAGGGGAACCGCTATTTGCGCGTGACGCTCTGTCAGGCGGCACAAGCCGCCGTTCGCGCCAAACAGAGTGTCTTCGAGCAGAAATTCCGCCGCCTACTGCCCCGGATGGGCTACACCAAGGCCATCTGGGCCATCGCTCACCACCTTGCCATCGTTATCTGGAAGGTGCTTCATCAAGGCGTCGAATATGTCGAATACGGCATGACGCAGTCTCCGGAAGCCATCAAACGCCGCCTTCAACGGATCAAAAAGCAATTGCGCGAACTCGGCTATTCCGACGAACTCCAAATCATCCAAACGCAACACCAGACAATATGACTCTCAAAGGAGCAGGGGACTTCAGTCCCCTGAAGAAGCGATAGAATCATTTGGCCTTCAGGCCCGGGCCTGAAGGCCAGCAAAACTCGCGTCGGTCTCGCAGGGCTGAAGCCCCAATCGCCCTCCGTCAATTCCCCGCGAATCTCCTCTATACCATTGAGAGAGATGCTCTAACGGTCATCTGCGAAGGCATTTTTGCTGTTCTGCAGGGTTGATTTTGGAGTTCCCTGCCCTTTTCGCAGACAGACCCCATTCGGGCTGTGCAAGGAAGAGACTCATGGACACATTGGATCGGCGTTCGTTTGTGCAACTCTCCGCGGGAGCGCTCCTGGCCGCGGCCTCAAAGAAGGTACCGGGCGCTGCTTCGGCACCCTCCATCTCCAGCCGCGACGGAGCGGTCGAGGTCAAAGCGGCAAACTACTCCTGGGCCTACACCCAGGCGGACAGCGCCTTCCGCCTCCGCGACTCCCGCAATCGCCTCATGGCCAGCGGCAAGCTGCAACCCGCCGTGGTGGTTGCACCGCAGGGCGACCCGGCTCGCCGCATTTGCACCGGCGGCAAGGCCGTGGGCTATCGCGTCGAGCCGGGGCGCATTGTCTTTGACTACGACGGTGTCAACGGCGCATCGCGTCTATCGTCGGCCTGGCGCTTCGACGAGTTGGGCATCTGGATGGAGCCTATCGAGTACCAAGCCTCCGCCGGGCACGACGTGGTCAGCCTGCACTACTTCGCCGGCGAGGACGGCTGGAAATCGACGCCCACGCTTCATTCGTCGTATTTGGTTGCTCCAGGACTCCTCTCCGGCTCTCCCGTCAGTCCGATCGTCAGCGAGTATGTTCACCTGGACGAGAACGTTTGGCTGGGCCGGGGCAGCTTCATTCCCGGACTCTCGCAGCAGTGGGGTTTGCCGGTCCACTACTTTTGCGGGTTCAGCATCGATGGCTCCGCCGGGCAGCGCAACATGTACACCGACGGGCGGTCCGATGCCTTCGCCTGCGGCTTGGCCGATCTGCCCGGAGGCGATCTGTTTCTCCAGTTGTACGAGGGCAAGAGTAGTCCCTGGATCGACTATCGCAGCGATCTGTGGAAGCACTATCGCGGTCCCGGCCGTCTCAAGCTGGGCGCAACCTGGTTCTGGGCCGTCGCACCGGACTACTACCAGGCCATCGCCGCCTACTATCGAGGGCTTTTGCAGGCGGGGATCATCCGCCGTCACCAGAACTCCGCGCGCAAGACGGCTATCTCGCTCACTCCGCAGTTCTGCACCTGGGGCGTGCAGGTGGACCGCAACAAGGGCGGCGAGAAGCTGGACGAGGCGTTCCTCAACGAAGTCTACGGGGAACTCAAGGCTTCGGGTCTGAAGGCCGGTTTGTTTTCCATCGACGACAAGTGGGAAGGGACCTACGGAAAGCTGGAGCACTCCGGGAAGAGGCTGCCGCACTTCGAGCAGTTTCTCGACCGGCTGCGCGCCGACGGCTACAAGGTCGGCATGTGGGCCGCGCTGATGCGCTGCGAGAAGCCAGCCGATCTCGGCCTGACCGAAGACCAGATGCTCAAACTGCCCGACGGCAAGCCCTATCTAGCGGAGTTCTCAGGCCTGCACTACTACATCCTCGACTTCACGCAGCCGGCTGTGGCCAAGGTGCTGGGCGATCTGGCGCGCGGCTTCATGCGCCGTTACAAGCCAGACCTGCTCAAGTTCGACTTCGGCTATGAGTTGCCTGCCGTGGGCATCGCCGCGCCCCTCGACAAGAACTGGACCGGCGAGCGGCTCATGCTGAAGGGGCTTGAAGTGGTCATCAAGGCCATGCGCGAAGTAAACCCCGACTTGGTTGTGATGTACTACAACCTCTCGCCGCTCTTTCTCGACTACTTCGACCTGCACAGCACGGACGACCTCTACATGGCTGCCGGGGAATACGATCTGGAGGCCAACCGGCGCATCTTCTTCAGCAGCTTGCTGGGTCCGCTGGGCGTACCCACCTACGGCTCTTCGGGATACGACTGGGCCAGCGCGCCCAACATCTGGTTTGACTCGGCGGCTGTGGGAACGCTTGGCTCGCTCAACGACTTCAAGGGAGACGAACAAGGTGAAGGCGCGGCCGCGGATTTCATAGCCAAATACAACGGACTCACGCAAGCTCTTCGCCCCACCGGTACTTTCGAAGTTCTGCCCATCGATACCGTCTCCGAAGCGCCTACGCGCGGCGCACATGCCCGCTCCTGGACTCGGTTCGAGGGGGGCCAGCTGGTCCTTTTAGCCTTCCGGCCTGCCCCACCGGGAGAAGAAGCGACCCTTGCATTGCTGCGGGAAGCCGATCCGCGCGTCAAAGGCATTGTGCAGGCTTCGGCGCCGGTAGCTGTCGCGTCCAAGACAAGCGAGTCCATCGAGCGCAGCGGCTGGTTGGCGGTGGTTCCCTATGGCGGTGGCGAGATTGTCTTGCGCCGCCGGCAGGGTGAGCGCGCGGAGATCGTCAGCCACTATTTTGGCGGCGCGGTTGCGCATGAACTGGCGGCGTTGCAGGAGGGGCAGTTGAAGTTGAATCCGGCGATGCGCAACCGGGAGGGAAACCCGCTGGAGTGGGTGGAAGTGAAGATCTCCTGACCGCTCACTCAAAGGGTGCGCGCGTTTTTCAATTCTTCACATCGCCTTTACAAAGGAGTTGCCCGCTGCATTGACGCGGCAAACCGGGGGTTGCTACACTCGTGAGCGTAGCTTCCTGCGCGGATTCCAGCAGTGAGTTGCGGCCGCCCTCCAGCCAGCCGTTGCCTGCCGGGTGTTTCCCAAGGAGACGAGTCTCTTTCCAAGCCAGCCCCATTCGGCTGGAAAGACTGTCCCTCGCGATAAACCCCTCGTCATTGGCAAATGGTTGTTGGCAGGGCCCGGTCTGAAGGCCTTCCCGCCAGCGGCAATCGCGGCGCGGAAGCCACCCCCAGCGGCAGGCAATATCCGTCGCGGGAGCAAGGAATCCCGGAGCTCGCAGCGATGGCAAACGTCCTCAATCCCGAAACCGAGAGCATAACCCTGAACACCGAATTGGAAACGCCCACCCTCGAACCTGCGACGGAGCTTGAGCAGCCGTCGCCCGAATCCACGTCCAACACAGAGACCGCAGAAGTTGTCGAAATCGCCGCGCTGGACGCCGATGCCCTAACCGAGCCTGTTGCCGAAGGAACGCCCGTAGCGGAAGCCGCGGTCGAAGCCGCGCCAGCAGCCGAAGTTGCAACGGAAGTTCCCACGCTACCCGAGCCTGTTGCAGAGGCCGCTCCAGCCGCAGCAGCAGCTCCCGTCATGGAAGCCGCGCCTGCCGCTGAGGTCGCCGAAGTGGCCGCCGAAGTTGCCGAAGTGGCAGTTGCGCCGGTTGCGCCGGTTGCCGAGGCCCCGCACAAGGCCACTCCTCCCGAGCATGGATTGGAGTCCATGGACGACTTCTCTGCCGCACTGGCCGCGTTTGAACGCGAGCAGGCCGCCGAGGCCGCCGCCGTGGAAGCCTATGGCGACAAGATCGTCTCCGGCACGGTGATCAAGCAGACGGAAAAGCACCTGGTGGTCGATGTGGGCCTGAAGTCCGAGGGCCTGGTGCCTCTGGAGCAGGTCCTGGATCACACCGGAGCGGTGAAGTTCCAGGCCGGCGACGTGATCGACGTGGTCATCGAGCGCGAGGAGCCGGAGGGCGGCTACCTGGTGAGCTACGAGCGGGCGCAGCGCCTGCGCGTCTGGGACGTGATCGAGAAGGCCGCCAACGACAAGACCCCGGTGATCGGCACGGTTGTCAGCCGCGTCAAGGGCGGCCTGACGGTGGATATCGGCCTGAAGGCGTTTTTGCCCGGTTCGCAGCTTGAGATTCGTCCGGTTCGCAATCTGGACGGCTATCTCGGCCAGCAGATTGAAGTCCGGGTCATCAAGCTGAACAAGAAGCGCGGCAACGTGGTGGTCAGCCGCAAGGAAATCCTCGAAGAAGAGCAGAACGCCAAGCGCTCCACCACTCTGGAGCAGTTGGGCGAGGGCGCCGTTCTTACCGGCACGGTGAAGAACCTGACCGACTACGGCGCGTTTGTTGACCTGGGCGGCATCGACGGCCTGCTGCACATCACCGACATGAGCTGGGGCCGCCTCACGCATCCCCGCGACCTGGTCAATGTGGGCGACGAGATCCAGGTCAAGGTGCTCAAGTTCGACAAGGACAAGCAGCGCGTTTCGCTGGGCTTCAAGCAGTTGACGCCCGATCCGTGGCTGGATGCCACCGAGCGCTACCCGGTGGGCGCGCACGTTCATGGCCGCGTTCTTTCGGTCACCGACTACGGCGCGTTTGTCGAGTTGGAGCAGGGCATCGAGGGCCTGGTTCATCTCTCTGAGATGACCTGGTCCAAGCGCCTCAAGCACCCCTCCAAGCTGGTCAAGCCGGGCGACGAAGTCGAGACGGTTGTGTCTGAGCGTGAATCCGGCTGACCGCCGCATCTCGCTGGGCATGAAGCAGCTGCTCGACAATCCCTGGGAGAACCTGACCGAGCGCTATCCCGCCGGGACAGTCGTCGAGGGCCGCGTGCGCAACCTCACCGACTTTGGCGCCTTCATCGAAATCGAAGACGGCATCGACGGCCTGGTGCACGTCTCCAACCTGAGCTGGACCAAGCGCGTCAAGCATCCCTCTGAGATCGTGAAGAAGGGCGAAAAGGTGAAGGCAGTTGTTCTCGGCGTCGAGCCGCAGAATCGCCGCCTCTCGCTGGGCATCAAGCAGTTGCAGCCCGATGTCTGGGAGAGCTTCTTTGCCACGCACCGCGTGGGCGACGTGGTCCACGGCAAGGTGCTGCGCACCGCGCAGTTCGGCGCGTTTGTCGAGATCGCGGAGGGCGTGGAGGGTCTTTGCCACATCTCCGAGGCCGGCGACGAGGGCGGCGGTTCCAAGCTGGAAACGGGCCTGGAGCACGAGTTCAAGATCATCAAGATCAACGTGGAAGAGAAGAAGGTGGGCCTGAGCCTGCGCGCGATTGGCCACGAAGCCAGCCGCGCCCAGGTCGAGCACTACAAGGAGGAGCGCGCACAAGGCTCCGGTCTCCAGCTCCACCACCACCCTTGGCGATCTCATCAACTGGCGAAGAGCGGCAACTAACCCCCTTCGCAAACCATGCCACGCAGAACGGCCACCCGCAAGGGTGGCCGTTCTGCGTGGTGCGGCACTCGTCCCAAATCCGCCCTTCGACTACGCATTCTCTGCGTTTTCAGAGGGTAATCCGCCGCAGCGGAGGGTTCGTTTGCCGGCCAGTACCACATTGCGGGATAAACCGTACCCCCCCCATATTTTGGAAGTAAAATCCATGGTTTCAATGGGATGCGGTGGGGGTATCGCGCTAAAATCCTCATATCATTGGAGTTATCTGCAAAATCTTCTCAGCAAAGGGGTTAGCGCCGGGTTTTCGGTGGTTCAGCGGCCCCTCATGGCTCCAAGCGCACAGGATTTGGGCGGAGGTGCCATAGAAGCATTGTGCGGCAAAGGACGGGAATGATCTGCAAAAGGCGTAGCGGCTTGCGGATGGGCGGCGGTCCAAGCGCGATCTCGATCCTGGACCCTTCAGCATTTACGGGGACCAACCCCTAGGAAGCGTGACTGCCCCGGTTGGGTTCATGGCCGTGGTGGGCGCCGCGCCGTGCCAGTGCTTCTCGCCCGGCGCGAAACAGATGACGTCGCCGGGGCGAATCTCCTCGATGGGGCCGCCCCAGCGTTGCGCCCGCCCGCAGCCGGAGGTGACCAGCAGCGTCTGACCGAGCGGATGGGTGTGCCAGGTCGTCCGCGCGCCCGGCTCGAAGGTGACATGGGCGCCGACTGCGCGCGCCGGCTCGGGGGCATCGAACAGCATCTCCACGCGCACCGCGCCGGTAAAGTACTCCGCCGGCCCTTTGCCGGAAGGGAGCGAACCGATTCGTTTGATGTCCATCGTTTTGTCTTGCTTCCGTTGTTACGTCTTTGCGCTATTGCGCGATTGTGGCAACGCGAAGCGAATGCAGGATGGCGCCCCGCTGGGGCGTGTCTTGGCGTCGTGCTCCCCCACCCTAGGCGCAAAGACAAGAACGCGCAGAGATTAGGGCACCCGGCCTTCGTGCTCCCCAGGTCTCAGAAGCGAGGGACACCCGGTATTTTTGGCTGACCAAGCCTGTTCGTCCCGGCCGTAACCCGGCAGCGCGGGTCGGGCTGCTGCCCACGCCCTACTCCCCGTCTTCCGCCTTCGCCCGCAGAAAGACCGTAATCCCCAGCGCGGTGAGCACGCTGATGAGCCCGAAGAGGAAGGCGCTGGCGTAGCCCCAAACCCCAATCACCGCGCCAGCCAAGGGGCCGGTCAGGAAAAAGGAGACATCGGCAAAAGCGGTGTAGACGCCCAGGGCCGTCCCCCGGTTGTGTTCGGGAACGCGTTTGACCGCCTCAACCCCCAGCGAGGGAAATACCAGCGAGAAGCCGAAGCCTGCGAAGGCCGCGCCGGCAAAAGCCACCCAGGGTGCAGTCGAAAGCCAAAGCATCAACATGCCCAGAGACTCGACCGACAGGCAAACCATCCCCACCTGGTATCCGCCGAACCGGTTGATGGTCTGGATGAAAAGAAGCCGCGCCGCAATGAACGCCACGCCGAAAGCGGTCAGGCAGAGTGCCGCGCCGCTCCAGTGGCGGCTGGCGTAGAACAAGGTGACAAACGTGGCCAGAACGCTGTAGGCGATACCGCCCAGCGCCAGTCCCATGCCGTGCGGAGCCACCCGGCCCAGCACATCGCGAAAGGGCAGATGCTCGCCCGGTTCAACCGCAACCGGGCTCTTGCGCGAGGCCAGCACCAGGCTCACTCCGCCAATCACAATGGTCAACAACCCCAGCGAAGCCAGGCCCCAAAGCTGATAGAGCACCACGCCCAGCGGAGCGCCCAGGGCCATGGCGCCGTAGGTACTGATGCCATTGAACGAGATCACCTTGGCGGTGTGCTCGGAGCCGGCGCTGGTAATGCCCCACAGCGTGGAACCGGTGGAGCCCAGGCTCTCTCCAATGCCCAGCACGAGGCGGCTGGAGATCAGAAAGGCAAAGCCGAGCCAGGGAATCCCGTGCAACACGGCCGCGGCCACCAGCAGAGCTCCGCTGGCGGTGCAGCAGGTCATGCCCCAAAGAACAGAGACCTTGGCGCCCGCGTGGTCAGAGATTCGCCCCGCCCAGGGCCGGCTCACAAGGGTGGCAATGTACTGAATACTGATGACGAGTCCCGCGGTTGCCGCGCTGTAGCCCATGCCCAGGTGAACATAGGGCGGCAACACCGCTAGCGGCAACCCGATAGACAGATAGCAGATAAAAGTGAAGTACGTAAAGCTGACAATGTGCCACGTTCCGCCGGTCTCGGCGACCGAGGAGGGATCTGGAACGCTGGCAGGGGCTAACTCTTGCATAGGTTAAATCGGATACCTTGGGAGGGATGCGGTCTTGATCCAGTATAGCGGAGAAGCTGTGCGCTGCCCTCCCGGCCGGCAGCTCGCAGCCGGGCCAGACAGGTTCTAAACTAGGTTGATGCCAGGGTTTCATGTGGAGCACTTCGGCTGCAGGGCGGCCCGCGCGGATGGCGAGGCGGTGAGCGACCGTCTGCGCGCCGCAGGGCATTGCATGCAGAAGGCCGCTGAGGCCGATGTGGTGATCGTCAACACCTGCAGCGTGACGGCGGAGGCGGACCGTGCCGCGCGCGCCTTTATCCGCCGCGCCCACCGCCTGAACCCCGATGCGCGGATCGTGGTGACCGGCTGCTATGCGCAGCGCGCACCACAGGAGCTGGCTGGGCTGGCCGGTGTGGCGGCCGTGGTGGGCAACAGCCACAAGGCGCTGGCGCCGGAAATCATCCTGAAGCTGGCCGATGCTGGTCAGGGTTTGCCAATGCCGCCAGACCTGGTCCCCGTGCAGTCGCTGCTAGCCGGTGGCGCTCCCAGTTTGGGCCGATGACCGCTTCGCGCACTCCTTTCTTGAAGAAGCGCAACTCAGGCCCGGAGCGCAGACCCGGCCCAACCTCAAAATCCAGGAAGGCTGCGGCAACCGCTGCACCTTCTGCGTCATCCCGCAGACGCGCGGCGCATCCAAGAGCCTGCCAGGCGATGCTGTCCTGCGCCAGGTGGAGGGATTTGTTGCCGCCGGGGGGAACGAACTGGTGCTGTCTGGAATCAACCTGGGGCGCTGGGGGCGGGATCTGCAAGGTTTGGCGAGTGAAGAAGGACGGGGCTGGGGTTTCGGCTTCCCTCCCCTGCGACAAACAGGGCTCGCAAAAATGGGGTACAGGGCTTCTGGGGGCCGGCCGGCGCCGCAGACGCTGGCAGGACTGGTGCGGGAGATTCTTGAAGGGACGGCGCTGCCCCGAGTGCGCCTCAGCTCAATTGAACCGATGGACTGGAACGGGGAGATGGTCGCGCTGATGGCCGAGTTCGGCGGCACGCGGCTGGCGCGGCACGCGCATTTGCCGCTGCAATCAGGTTCCGACGCCGTGCTTCGCCGGATGCACCGCCGCTACCGCCCTTGGCATTACGCGGAAAAGGTCGCCGCGCTGGTCAAGGCTGCCGGGCCGGAGCTGACTCTGGGCGCGGACGTGATGGCGGGCTTCCCCGGCGAGACAGACGCCGAATTCGAGGAGACTCTGGCGTTGATCCGCGCACTGCCCTTCGGTTATCTGCATCTGTTTCCCTTTTCGCCGAGACCGGGAACGCCGGCTTGGGCCATGCACGCCGAGCGGCCGGTGCCCGCGGCAGCCGTCGAGGAGCGCATGGCGGCATTGCGGATGCTGGCTGCGGAAAAGAGCCTTGCGCACCGCTCTCGCTTCGTAGGCGGTGAACTGAGTGCTCTCACGCTGCACACGCCGGCAGCGCTGGAGCGGCGGGGACGGACTGCGGCGCTGACGGAGAACTTCTTGCCGGTCGAGATCGTGGGCCGGATGGCAGCGAACTGCTTGGTGCGGGTGAGGGCGACGGGACTTGATGGCGAGGGAACACTGGAGGCAGCCGTGGGACAATCGATGGGCGATTGCTCCCAATCCAGAACCGGCCCGCCAGGACCTTGACAAAACTGCTCGCTCCGTCAAGCCAAGCCAATGCTATACTTAGCGTGCGTTCGTGCGCCCGCAATGAGCCCGGAAGACCCCGGGGGCGGGCGGCAGCGACTTTTGGAGGAGCACCATCGCACTCGACAAACGTTCTGCAAAGTCTTTTATCCGCATCAACGAGAAGATTCGCGCGCGTGAAATCCGCGTAATCGACGAAAACAGCGAACAGATGGGCATCATGGCTCCGTTTGAGGCGCTGAAGATAGCCCGCGAGCGGGGCCTGGACCTGGTGGAGGTTTCGCCCAACGCGGTCCCCCCCGTCTGCCGCATCCAGGACTACGGCCGCTTCCTGTACGAGAAGGAAAAGAGCGATCGCGCCGCCAAGAAGAAACAGAAGGTCATCGTGGTCAAGGAGGTCAAGTTCTCGGTTACCGTGGACGAGCATGACTACCAGACCAAGAAGAACCAGGCGGTTCGCTTCCTGAACGATGGCGACAAGGTGAAGGCCAGTTTGCGCTTCCGCGGCCGCCAGATGGCCCATCGCGAGTTGGGCTACGCCATCATCAACAAGCTGATCCAGGACATTGGCGAAGCCGGAGTGGTGGAGTTCATGCCGCGCATGGAAGGCACGATTCTGCATGCCATCATCGCGCCCTCAAAGAAGCAGGAAGCGCCCAAGCCCAAACCTGCCGCGCCTCCTCAGGCTGCGGCCCCCTCCCCACAGGCGCAGTAAGCCCGTTTTTCCGTCAGGCCGCCCACTTCGGGCGGCCTGCTCGTTTGATGCATGAATGCGGCTTTGGCAGGGCTATTGCATTTGAAAAGCTGAGTTGCTTTGAAAGAGCACGACTTCAGTCGTGCCGGAAAACAGCCAGGAAACCCCTGGGCTTTAGCCCCCGAGGGATGGTTTGGCGCATTCAATACGTCCCTCGGCGGCTAAAGCCGGTACATCATAAGCCTCGATAGCGGCACGGCTGAAGCCGTGCCCTTTCAAAACATCGGATCCTGCCACAATCTCGAATGCCCGTGCCCTTCAGGTCCCATTCGAGGATCCAAATGCGATGCCCTGGCCGCTTTGGCAGCGGAGTCGCCTGGAACCCACGGTTTGCGTTATACTGATTGAAGCCTCAAGAGGGCAGGGAAACCCCTGTCTTGCGGGGAAAGCGGTAGAGTGACCCCACTTTGCCGGACAAAGAGAAGAAAATGCCCAAGTTGAAGACCCATACGGGCGCGAAGAAGCGCTTCAGCAAGACTGGAACCGGCAAGATCAAGCGGGGCCAGACGAAGACGCGTCACATCCTTACGTCAAAATCGCCAAAAGTGAAGCGCAAGCTCGGCCGTACCCTGCTTGTCTCCGATGGCGACTACGCGAAGGTAGCGCGCATGATTCCCTACGCCTGAGCACCTGCGGTGCGGCAGCCCTTTGGATTGGGTTCCGCGCAGATGCTATTGGGCCGAAAATGGCCCCCGCCGGATGCAAAACGCGTTTGCTGCCGGCGAGAGATTCAGGCTTGAAAAAGCGAGTGAAGAGGTTTACCGGTCAGAGATGACCCTCCTGCCTCCAGCCGCATCACCGAACGCAAAATGGAGAATACCGAATGCCCCGCGTAAAACGCAGTACCAAGCGGAGTGACCGCCGCAAGAAGATTCTTGAGAGAGCAAGTGGATATTTCCTTACGAAATCCAAGCTCTATCAGGCAGCTCAGGAAGCCGTCGAGCGCGGCCTGAAGTTTGCCTATACCGGCCGCAAGCAGAAGAAGCGCCAGTTCCGTTCGCTGTGGATCGTGCGCATCTCGGCCGCCTGCAAGCTGAACAACTTCAGCTACTCGCAGCTGATCAACGGCCTGAAGAAGGCCGGCATCGAGCTGGATCGCAAAATCCTGTCCGACATCGCCATCAAGGATGCGGCGGGCTTTACCGCCCTGGTGGAAAAGGCCAAGGCGACGCTAGCCGCGGAGAAGGCTGCGTAAGCCGATTTTTCGCTGCAAGATCGAACGGCCCGGAATCCAATGGATTCCGGGCCGTTCTGCGTAGGGAATAAATGGGTGATAATCGGCCATTCTCGCGTTTTCGACAATTCAGCGTTGATTCTAGAAGTATAGATGGATACATTTCGATTATTGGAGCCTTTCTGTGAGCCACTGTACTGGAAATCGGGAGCCTCTTTCCGTTTGCACAACGCATCGGACCGACCCAATTTCCGGCTGAAACGTTGCTGATTGAGGCCGATTCTTGCTGGGTAATGCCGGTCCAATAAGCAGGCAAAAATCACGCATACTGTCGTTATTGACAAAATACTGCCGATAATGCGAATATACGACGAGCAATTGAGGCTATAGGCGGCAATCCATGATCCATCGCTTGGAGATCGAGAACTTCTATTCCATCCGCGAGACGCAGGTGATCGACCTGCGCATCGGCGCGAAGGTGCCGGACGAGGAAGGCCGGTTTGGTCGCCTGCGTGACGACAGCGACGTGCGTGTGCCCAAGACGGTGGCCTTCTTTGGGGCCAATGCTTCGGGGAAATCGAATGTGCTCAGGGCGTTGGCATTCCTGGGATGGTTTATCGCAGACAGCTTTCAACTTGCACCAGACGATCCGTTGCCCCTCTGGAGATTCGCAGACGGCAATACCGATCCCGTGAGAATCCAGGTGGAATTCGACAGACTCCCTATCTCTGCCGGGGGAGATAAGGTGTACGCAGGTGAACCTAATTTTGCCCGCTATATTTATGAGGCACGATTCGCAGGCGCGGGCGGAAGACCACTATCTGTCATATCGGAAGAGCTGCGTTTACAGCCTGTTTCCGGAAAATCCCGCCGCATCTTTGAGCGGAATGAGAATGGCGAGGTTCGCAGCAGCCCAAGTTTCCCATTGAAGGGGTTCAGCCACGTGTTGGCAAAGCTGCGCGGAAATGTCAGTCTCACCTCGACAATGGCGCAGTTTGCAGAGCATGAACCAGCAGCAGAGTTTGTGTGGTGGTCTAAGAATATAGGTGCAAATTTTCTCACCGTTTCCTCTGACCCATTCGAACGGAAGGTCGAGATTCCCGATGAGAGCGTGTTTCAGTCCTACAAGGAGACGCCCCGCCTCATGGATGACCTGAATAGGGTATTGGGCCGCGTAGACCTTGGCATTCGCTCCATGTCGTTTGCCGAGAAGGTTCTCCTCGGACCAATGCCGCAATTCCAGCACGAGGGTCTTGAGCAGCCCATACAGTTTCACTTCGAGAGTGAGGGGACACGCCAGTTCCTTCGAGTCTACCCACTTATTTGGGATGCCTTGCTGTTCGGCGGAATCGCCGTGCTCGATGAACTGGATTCAACAGTTCACCCGTCGTTTCTTCCAGAGATTCTGCGCTGGTTTCAAGATCCCAAGGAAAACCCCAACAATGCGCAGCTCTGGATGAGCGGCCATAACGCCTCGTTGCTCGAAGACCTTTGTAAAGAAGAAATCTTCTTTGCAGAGAAAGATCAGCAGGGACGTACAAAGGTCTATGGCCTCAAAGATATTGAAGGCGTGCGCCGCGTGGACAATTTTTACCAGAAATATCTGGGAGGCGTGTACGGCGCTGTACCGCGGATTGGATGAGCCAGCGCATCCCCCAGCGAGTGCGGATTTACCTGGGCTGCGAAGGCCCAAGTGAGCAATCCTATGGCAAGCGGCTTGGAGAGATTGCCGATGCGGCCGGACTGCACCTATATTTCGATAACGACGTGCTGCAACCGGGCGGCGGGGATCCACTTGCGCTTGTTCAACTAGCCATTCGGCGAATCAGAGAAAGAGAAGCCAAACGCACCTCCTTTTCTCATCGGGCGATTCTGTTGGATCGGGACAAGTGGGGCATCAAGCCGGAGCGTGACGCGCAGATTGAATCGCTTGCCAAACGGAATCGGCTGCGCCTGATCTGGCAGGAGCCTTGCCACGAGGGCTTCCTGTTGCGGCATTTGGAAGGGCAGCAAACCGTTCGGCCCAAAACCAGCACTTTGGCCGCGCAGGCTCTCAAGAGCCTTTGGGACGAGTATCACAAGCCGATGCCGGCAATGCACTTGGCAGGCAAGATCGATTTGCAAGCGGTCCTTCGCGTGAGTTCGGTTGAATCAGCGTTCAAGGAGTTTCTCGATCAAATCGGTCTGACGTTTCAATGAATGCAACAAAACGCCGCTCCATGCAATGGTTTATCCTGACCATTACGCATATGAACGAACAAACCCCCAATTTGACTGCATTTGACGAGGCTTCGCTTGGCCAGGCCTTCACTGCGCTGGAGCAGCAGGCGCGCGAGGCTGCCGCTGCGCTCGACGGCGAAGCCGCCGTTGAGGCCTTTCGCCTGGAGTGGCTGGGCCGCAAGCAGGGCCGCCTCAACGATGTCTCCGGCCGTTGGCTGAAGGCCGCGCCGCCCGAGGCCAAGAAGGCGCTGGGCGTGCGCTTCAACGCGCTCAAGGCCGTGGTGGAAGGACTGCTGGACGCCGCGTTGGGCGCCGGTCCGAGCGACGCCGCGCTGGCCGCCGAGGCCATCGACATCACCCTGCCCGGAACCGAGCGGCTGACCGGCGCCGAGCATCCCATCACCCGCACGCTGAACGAGATCACCGCGGTTTTCGCGGCGCTGGGCTACTCGGTGGGCGTGGGCCCCGAGGTCGAGACCGACTACTACAACTTCGAGAGCATGAATTTCCCGCCAGGGCATCCGGCGCGCGACACGCAAGACACGCTCGTCATCGCCAACCAGGAGCGGCGCGCGCAGCGCGACCGCCTGCTGCTGCGCACCCACACCTCGCCCGTGCAGATGCGGACCATGGAGTCGCAAGCCGCCTCCGGTGCGGATTGTGATTCCTGGAAAAGTGCACCGCAATGACGCCGCAGGACGCCACACACTCGCCGATCTTTCACCAGGTCGAGGGGCTCTGCGTGGATACCAACATCACCTTCAGCGACCTGAAGGGCACGCTGGACCACGCCATGAAGGCGCTGTTCGGCTCGGCGGTCAAGACGCGCTTCTTCCCGTCGTTCTTCCCCTTCACCGAGCCGAGCGCCGACGTGCAGATCAGTTGCATCTTCTGCGGCGGCAAAGGCTGCCGCAAGTGCAAGAACTCGGGCTGGATCGAGTTGCTGGGCTGCGGCATGGTGGATCCTGCGGTCTTCGCCTTCGCCGCCGAAAAGCAGCCGGGCTACGATCCGAAGAAGATTTCCGGCTTCGCCTTCGGCATGGGCGTTGAGCGCATCGCCATGATGAAGTACGGCATCAGCGAGATCGGCAGCTTGTACGCGGGAGATATGCGGTTCTTGAGTCAATTCGTTTAGCAAGCCAGCGCGCTTGGCGCAAGCAAGTCAGCGAGTCAGCAGTATGGGCAGAACCCGGCACTATCGCGATTTGATTGCATGGCAGAAGGCTATGGAACTAGCCAGACTGGCGTATGAACATACCGAAGCCTTTCCGAATGCGGAGACATTTGGTTTGCGCATGCAAATTCGGCGCTCGTCGGTAAATGTCGCCAGCCATATCGCAGAGGCGCACGGAAGACTGAACGATGCTGAAATGCGCAAGGGGCTAGGCTCCGGTCGGGCTGCACTCAACGAATTTGAAACACAAACTGAGCTTGCCAAAAGTCTCGGCTTCTTTCCTGCCGGAGTTGCCGAGAACCTGCTGGACCTATCGTCGGAAGTGGGAAAGTTGATCAATGGCTTGATTGGCGTGCTGGAACCGGCATCGCGCTGACCTGCTGACTTGCTGTCGCGCGGTGCGCGGCTGGCTTGCTGAGAGAGAAAGAAAAAAATGAACATACTGACCAAATGGCTCCGCGCCTATCTGCCTGAACTGCCCGTCGACGACACCCAACTCGCCGAAGACCTGACGCTGCGCGGCATAGCCGTTGAAGGCATCTACGATCTGGGCGCGGGCAACGGCTCGCTCTACGAGATGGACATCACCACCAACCGCGTTGACGCGATGAACCACTACGGCGTGGCGCGCGAGGCGGCGGCGATCTATGGGCTGGCTCTGCAGGCGCTTTCGTTTGAACTGCCAGAGGCCCGCCCGGCCGGCCAGGCCTTCCCGGTGCGCATCGAGGCCGAAGACGCCTGCGGGCGCTTCACCGCGCGGGTGTTGCGCGGCGTCACCATCGGCGATTCGCGCGACTGGTTCGCGGGCGCGGAAGTCTCCACCTACTTCGGCCTGCTCGAACAAAAATGCATCTCGAACGCCGTGGATGCCACCAACTTTGCCTGGCTGGCGATGGGCCAGCCCACGCATGTCTTCGACCTGGACAAGATCGAGGGCGGCATCGTGGTGCGGCGCGCCAAAAAAGGCGAGAAGCTCAAGACGCTGGATGGCGTAGAACGTACGCTCGATCCTGAAGACCTTGTCGTGGCCGACCACGTCAAGGCCCTGGGGCTTGCCGGGGTGATGGGCGGCTGGGACACCATGATTACAGCCGGCACGACCAACGTACTGGTCGAGGCGGCCTGGTTCGATCCCATGGCCGTGCGCAAGACGGCGCGGCGGCACGGGCTGCATACCGACGCCAGCCACCGCTTCGAGCGCGGCGCGGATTTCAATGCCGCCCCGGTCGCCTCGGCGCTGGTGAGCAAGTATTCTGCTGGCCTCGGGCGGCTGGCTCGAAGGCGATCTGGTGGATGTGCGCGTTCCGGCCATCGAGGCGCGGACCGCCAGCCGCAAGCCGGTGGCGCTGGCATTGAACGAGGTGCAACGCATCCTGGGCACGACCGTGGAGGACGAGGGCATTACTGCAGCGACCGTCGAGGGTGTGCTGAAGGCTCTCGGATGCGAGTTGGCGAGTCAGCCAGCGGAAGACGCATCCTGGCTGGTGACCTTGCCCAGTTGGCGTCTGGACATCGAGCGCGAGATCGATTTGATCGAAGAAGTGGCGCGCGTCTATGGCTACAACCGCTTCGCCAACACGCTGCCGGCATTCGGCGAAGGAGTGAAGGCGCTGCCCTGGGCCGAGGCAGAGGCCACGGTCCGGCGCACGCTGTTGGCGGCCGGCTTCCACGAGGCCATTGCCAGCACTTTCTGCTCGGCCGCTGAGGCCGCCGCGACCGCGCCGCAGCCGGGACTGGTGGTTCCGCTGGGCAATCCGCTCAGCGAAGAGGCAGGCGTGCTGCGCCCCTCGCTCGTGCCGGGCATGTTGACGATGATCGCCGGCAACCTGCATCGCGACGTGAGCGATGTGCGGCTGTTCGAATTGGGCACGGTCTTCAGCGGCACGACGGAAAAAGTTGAGGAGCGTGCAGCGCTGTCATTCGGCGCGGTGGGCAGCTTGCCGCAGCAGGGAGCGCTTCATGCCGCGCGGGCCATTGAGTTTCACGATGTAAAAGGCGTTGTGGAGCAGGTTCTGGCGCGGTTCCAGGCACGCACCGTTTACTTTGACCGTTTCCCGGCAGAAGCTGGTTTGACGCCCGCATGGCTCCATCCCTATCGCGCCGCGCGCGTGGCCGTGGACGGCGCAACCGTGGGCTGGTTCGGTCAACTGCATCCGAGCGAGGCCGCGGCGCGCAAACTGAAAGAACCGGTGCTGGTGGGCGAACTCTATCTGGACCGGCTGTACAAGTTGCCTCTACGCAAGTCCATCGCGCGCGAAATCTCCCGTTTCCAGCAGGTGCGGCGCGATTTTTCCCTGGTTCTGGACGAGAAGACCGGCTGGGAAACAATTGATCGGGCGCTGGCCGGCTTGCAGATTCCCGAACTGGTGGAGTGGCGGGCGCGCGAGGTCTTCCGCGATGCAAAACTGGGCGCGGGCGAATACTCGCTGTTGCTGGGTACGACGTTTCAGGCCCAGGACCGCACGCTGCGCGAGGAAGAGTTGCAAAGCTTCCAGGCGCAAGTGGTTGAAGCTGTTGGCAAGACAGGGGCGCGGCTGCGCAGTTGAGCATGGAAAGAGGCCCAAACGGCGCTATACTTGCACGGATACAACGCTGTTCCGGAGGTGTTTCCGATGACGCAGTCTTTCTGGGAGTCAGAGGCCGTTGAAGAGGTGAAAGCTGCGCCGGAGCCGGCCGAGCCAGTGGCGGAACCGGTCAGCCTGGCGCTGAGTGCCGACGATTTTTCGGCGCTGGAAGAGCGGATTCTGCGCACCGTGAACCTGGTGAAGCGGGAACGGACGGCCCGGACCGCTGCCGAGGAGCGCGCGGCGCAAGCCGAGGTGCTGCTCCACGAGCAGGCGCCCCTGCTCAGTCAATTGCAGAAGGAAGTGAATGCGCTCCGCTCCGAGCGCGATCAGATCCGGCAGCGGGTGGAGCGGCTGTTGGCGCAACTTGACGCATTGGAGTTGTAAGCGAAGGCATGGGGAGGTGCGGCTTGGCTCATGAGGAATCAGGTAGCGCGAAGAATTACGTTACCGTTCAAATCTACGACCAGACCTACCATCTTTCTGGCCAGGACACGGCGCACATAAGCCGGCTGGCAGAACGCGTGGACGCGAAGATGCGTGCTGTGGCGGCGCAGGGGCGCACCGTGGACTCGCTGCGCGTAGCCGTGCTGGCTGCGCTGAATCTGGCCGACGAGCTCTCCCAGACAAACGCGGCAAGCGGTGTTGAGGTGCGGCAGGGAAATGCGCGCGCGGCCAGCCTGCGCGGACTGCTGGACGAAGTGCTGGATAACGAACGGAAAACCGGGTCGTAATCGCCGCGCCTTGCGAGTGAGCATATTTCCAACTGGGCAGTACTTTTTTTGCTGAGAAGGAAGCACGAATGTTCCATATCTCCATCCTCTTCTCCAAGACACTGCGCGTTGTTCCAGTCTTTCTGCTGGGCTTCGGGCTTGGCCCTCATGCCATTGCGCTTCATGCCCTCGATGCGGCCAAAACCGACCCGCCCAAAGCCGATGCTCCCAAGCCAGGCGAGCCCACCGACCCGAAAGCCAAAAAGACTTTTGCTTCGGCACTGGATTGGCAGAAACACGGCAGGATGGGCGCAGCGATAGAGGACTTTCGCAAGGCCAACAAACAGGACGGCGGAAAGTGCTTTCAATGCGTAAGTAACGCCTACCGGCTAGCCTACGAAATTGGCGATTTCAATGTCGCAACGGAGATTGCGCGCGATTTTCTCCCTGCGGCCCAGACTGGCGCCGAACGGGCCTTGGCGCACTTCGTGCTGGGCCGCTGCCTGGTGGAACAATGTACCCACGACAAGAAGAAAAGCGATCTCTTCAGTGAGAGTGTGCGGGAGCTTAAAGCCGCGCTAGACATGGATCCCCGGATCTCCCCGGCGCACTACTACCGCGGCTTCGCGCTGGCCAATCTGCAACAAGACGACGCGGCTCGTCAGGAATTCAGAGCTTTTCTCGATCAGGATCGCTTGATGCCCGATCTGCACTCGCGTGCCGAGCATTACTTGGAGCGCGTTGAACTGGCGCGAGCGCGCATGGCCCCTCCCTTTAACGTGACCACGATCGACGGACAGCACATCTCCATGGAGGGCTTGGCAGGCAAGGTTGTGCTGATTGATTTCTGGGCCACCTGGTGCGGACCCTGCCGCGAAGCGCTGCCGCACATTCAGCAGATCGCCAAGAAGTTCGATGGACAGCCCCTTGTTGTGCTCAGCGTCAGCCTCGATGACGACGAAAAGAAGTGGAAGGAGTTCGTTGGCAAGAACCGCATGGTTTGGTTGCAGTATCGCGATGGAGGCTTCAAGGGTCCCCTGGCCGTGGATTTTGGAGTGACCGCTATACCCTCCACTTTTACCATTGATACTGACGGCGTGGTCGAAGAACAGCACGTAGGGGATGCGAATATCGAAGGCAAGCTCAAGAAGCTGGTCTCTCAGGCCGTTGAGGCGGCCAATCGCAAACCTGCGCCGGCAGCGGCGGACAAGTCCCCCGGCGGCGCGGACTAATGATTCGGCCCTGAAGTTATGCATCAAGTCAGGTCTGTCATCCTGAGCGAATGACTCGCGATGCGAGTTAGGCCGGGAATGAACTGGTCGAAAGCCTCCCGTAGGGAGCGCAGGAGAATAGCCCAGGCCGGGGTCCCCGCGAACAGGTCTTCGTTCGCGGGGTGGAGGACAAGCGAAGCGCAGTCCTGGGTTGCAAGTCAAACAGGAGTTCTAGCCGCGTAGGGGCGATGCGAAACACGGCCACTGCGGCCCGTTCATTCGGAGCAAACGGGGCCCCAAACGTTCTTCAATTTGGGGGTGGTGAGTCGAAGGATCTGTGGTCGCTTTTCCATCATTCCGTTCAATTGTTTCAGGGCCGGATCAGTAAGAGAGCGCCAGTTTGGACGTTTCGGTTCCCCCTTTCCCGAAAGGGCGGGTCAAGAACGTAGCACAGCCCGCCCCTCCAGTACAAGACTTGTAATTTCCCGGCCGGACCCATACTATCCGCATTAGAAACCGGCCTGCAAAGCAGGTGGGTGATCAACGCTGGTTGAACCTTTAATCATGAACAGGGGCTCGACTCGACAATCGGTTCTGTGTGCCGTGTCCGCCAGTCCGGAATGCCTAATGAACCGCGGAGAGCTCCACCGTCTAAGGACGGGTTCACCAGCACATCATTCACGGCCCAGTGGGTCGGATTCTACTTCCCTCGAAATCGCACCAGCGGCAACGGCCTGAGTTCAAATGCCGTATTCTGACACTGGTGCATCCAGTCCTCTTCCACATCGGAGCAGTTCTCATCCCGTCTTACGGGGCCTCGGCAGCCGTGGGCGTGCTGCTGGCGCTGGCGCTTGCCTTGCGCACGGCGCGCATGGCGGGCCTGAATCCCGGTCAGGTTTGGAACCTGTGCATCGTGGCGCTGTTTGCCGCGTTGCTCGGCTCACGGTTGCTGCTGGTCGCTGCCAACTGGACCGCTCTGAGCCTTCATCCCCAGTGGCTGCTGGGCCTGGCCATGATTCATCATCCTCTGGTGGCTGCGGTGGGCGCGCTGGCGGGCGCTGTTGCCGCCGTTGCTTACGCTTGGCGACTGAAATTGCCGCCCTGGACAACAGCCGATGCCCTGGCCGCGCCGCTGGCCCTGGGGCTGGCCTTTGAGCAGTTGGGCGCCTTGTTGGCCGGGTCCGGCTACGGAACGGAAACAACTGCGCGCTGGGCCGTCACCTACGAGCATCCGCTGGCCGCGCGCTGGAGCGGCACGCCTTTGGGCGTTCCGCTGCATCCCGTGCAGGTGTATGCGGCAATGGCTTTTCTGACCCTTTCGCTGCTGCTGCTGGTCTGGCTGCCCATCCGCCGTCAGCAGGGCGATGTGGCGGGACTCTGGCTGCTGGGAACCGGCGTGACAATCTTCGTGACCGAGTTCTGGCGCGATCCCGAGGGCCGCGGCTCCCTGTTCGGCGGCGCGCTGGATGGACCGCAGGCGGCGGCCGTGCTGATGGTCCTGGCAGGTGGATTGGCGCTGCTGGAACGAAACGGGCTGGTCGAGGATGCCGGTCTCCCACGCTTTCGCAAGAAAAGCGAGAGGATGGGACACGGAAGATTCGAGCGAGCGCAGGCCGAAGACAGACCAGGCACTGAAAACGAGGCCACAGATGTTTGAACCACGCATCATTGAAGTTTCGCTTGAGGCCAAAGGGCAGCGCCTCGACCAGTTTCTGGCCGTGCAACTGGACGGCGTGAGCCGTTCGCGGGTGCAGTTGCTCATGGAGCAGGGCGACGTGCTGGTCAACGGTGAGCGTGAGAAGCCCTCGCTGAAGCTGCGCGGAGGCGAGTCAATCCTGATCACCGGCGAGCCGCATCCGGCCCCGCTGAAGGCCGTGGCGGAAGACATTCCCCTGCACGTCGTCTTTGAGGACAACGATCTGGCCGTGGTCAACAAGCCGGCCGGGATGATGGTTCACGCCGGATCGGGACAAAGCGACGACGCCCGCAGCCGCGGAACCCTGGTCAACGCCATCCTCTACCGCTTCAACAAGCTTTCTTCTTCAGCCGGCGAGTTGCGGCCGGGCATTGTGCACCGGCTGGACAAGGACACCAGCGGCTTGATCGTGGTGGCCAAGAACGACCGCACCCATGCGGCGCTGGCGGAGTTGTTTTCAAGCCGCCAGATCAAGAAGACCTACATTGCCCTGGTCCAGGGATCTGTGGAGCGGGCCAGGGGCACCATCAACGCCAGCGTGGGCCGCGATCCGGTGCGCCGCACACGCATGACCGTCAAGCCCCAGGACAACGCTCGCACGGCGGTTTCGCACTACGAGGTGGTCAAGCGTCTTGAGAACCGCTTTGGCAGGTTCACGCTGGTCAAAGTACGCATTGAAACCGGCCGAACACATCAGATTCGCGTGCACATGGCGTCGATCGGCCACCCGGTGGTGGGCGACACGCTTTATGGCGGCGCTGGGCAGTTGACTGACCAGGTGGCATCGCAAGCGGTGGTGTCAAAGGCTGCCCGGCGCAAGTCGGAGCCGGAGCGGCTCAGGCTGGGACGGAATTTTCTTCACTCCGCGCGGCTTGAATTCATCCACCCCAAGACAGGCAAGCTGCTGGAGTTGGAAGCCCCCCTGCCCGAGGAACTGGAGACCTTTCTGGCCCGCATGGAAGGCGCCGCACCCGCCAAAGCCGCAAAGGTGAAATGAACCTCCAGGCGAGGGTATTTTGACGGTCTCAGCGATGGGGGCATGGCGCCATCCATCCCCTTGCGAAAAGAGATTTTGCCAGGGGCGGGGCGCTCGGGACCCTTCGCTGCGAAAGTAGATGCTTGTGCCGGGGACGATTGATAAAATGAGGATGCCATGAATAGAAAGCTCTTCGGTCTCATGCTTGCGGTGGCGTTTCCCGCAGCCGCTCTTTATGCCCAGCAACCCGCCGCCCCGCAGGCGCCAGCCCCGGCGGCTCAGCAGCCTGCGCCGGGCGACCAGCAGGGCGATGTGCCCACAATCGTCCGGTTGGGCGTGAATGAGGTCAACCTCATCTTCACTGTCACCGACAAGCACGGGCACTACATTCCCAACCTGCGGCAAAGCGACTTTGCCCTGCTCGACGACCAGAAGGCCCCAGCCAGCGTCAAGGACTTTCGTCAGCAGATCAACCTGCCCTTGCGCGTAGGCGTCGTGATTGACGCCAGCACCTCGATTCGTTCCCGTTTCGAATTCGAGCAGCAGTCGGCAACCGAATTCCTGCTGCAAATTCTCAAGGCTCGGAGCGACAAGGCCTTCGTGATGGGATTTGACGTGGTGCCCACCGTCACCCAGGATTGGACCAATAACATCGACGGCCTTGAAACGGGCATTAACCGCCTGCGCCCCGGCGGCGGAACAGCGCTGTTCGATGCCGTTTACACGGCCTGCCGCGACAAGTTGCTCACCGGCGCCCGCGACCGTGAACCGGTGCGCAAGGCCATGGTGCTGATTTCAGACGGTGACGACAACCAGAGCCGAGTGCGCCCCGACGAGGCAATCAAGATGTGCCAGCGGGCAGAGACCATCATCTACGCCATCAGCACCAACTGGACGCCCAGCAGGGGCAAGGGCGACCAGGTGCTGACGGATATGGCAGTGGCTACCGGAGGCCAGGTCTTCTTTCCGCCTTCGGTGGAGGAGATGTCGAACAGCTTTCACGACATCGAAGAAGAGCTGCGAAGCCAATACGCGCTGAGCTATACTCCGGCCGACTTCAAAGAGGATGGCGCCTTCCGCACCATCTATCTGTATTGCAACGACCGGCGCTACCAGGTACGCACCCGCAAGGGGTACTTCGCGCCCCGGCCGTAGCGATTCACCGTTTTTTCTTGAGAGAGCCGGCGTAGATCGCCGGCTCTCTGCGTTTCCCCCCGAGTTTCTTGAGGCCCCTGCCACATGTTCCGTTTTCGGAGTGTGGGCAGGTCCTTTGTCCCGATTTGGCCCATTTCCAGATTCTTTTCCGGCGTGCCTCACCTATTCGTCCTGCGGCACGATGAAATCAAAGTGGGCTGATTCCGAGGACTCTGCAGGCGGCTGACCGGGAATATCGGAGACGTCGAAGCCGAGGAATAGCTATGCAGACAGGGGGAAGCGCGGTGATCCGGCAGGCGATAATGTGCGACATCTGCGGAAATGAAAAGCGGCAGACGAATCACTGGTTTGTTGCCTATAGCCAGGGTGGGGAACTGCGGGTGAGCGGCTGGAGCTCGCGCAACCGCCTGCGCCCTGGGTCGAAGCATCTCTGCGGACAAACATGCCTGCACAAGCTGCTGGACGAATTCGTGGCCCAGGGTCTTGGCATCCAGGGCGCGGCTGGGACCATAAGAAAAGACGGCGCGGAAGAGCCGAAGATCGCCGCCGACACCAGCTTGATTTCGAACGCTGGCTTTGATGAGTTCGAGTCCTCTGCCCGGCTGGTGACAACGCCCCTGCCGATCGCACCCAATCGTTCTCTCCCCAGGCCGGCGGCGGAACTGGTTGCCGTGCCGCTGAAAATCAACCCCGAGGTCGCTTTGGAGCCGGTGCGCGCCGAGCTGCCCGCTTACGCGCCGCGCAACCTGCGAATGGAGGCCTGGAAGCGAGAGCGAGAGCGCGAACTGCGCGCCGGGGACCGCCAAGCTGTGGAGATCGGACGCCGCCGTTCCGGCTCCTGAGCGGGCGCAGAACCCTCCGGAGCGCTCTGCATCCCATCTGAACGGCGATTCTCCTGTGTTGTATCTGCGCAACACCGCGAATCCCGCCCAGCATCGTTCCAATGTGCCTGCTGGTCTCCGCCACAAAGAGGGTCGTTTATGTCTCCAAAGGGCACGACTTTAGTCGTGTCCCCATGAGCCTCTGGCTCACCCAAGGGCATGAAAACGGCGCGGAGGCATTCGCCCCGGAGGGGCCGAAGGATCGCATCGAGAGATGGCTGTTTTCTTCAATGCTCAAGAATGACCACCTCCATGAAACACGCAACTTGCTTCGCCGGGAGAGCCCTTCAACAGGCCCCCCGCGGCAACATCCGCGAATCCCCGGCAGGTGTATAGCGCTTGTCGATGGCGTGGCCAAAGGCAAGCAGGTTGCCGTCGGGTGCCAGCAAAACCAGCTCGCGCTGTCCGTAGCCCTTGTCGGCAGGGCCGTGGACGTCGCCCTCCGGCAGCAGGTCCAGCTTGGGCTTGAGCTCGGCGTAGAGACGGTCAACATCCAGTACGTCGATGTAGTAGGCGAATCGGCGCGTGCCCGGCGGAGGCGCGTCCTTGCCAGTTTTCTCCCAAATCCGAAATCCGGCGCTCTCGCGCTGGACGTAGGCGTAGTCGAAGACGCGGAGCTGCACTTCAAAGTCGAGCAGATCGACAAAAAAGGCCAGTGCCTTCTCCATATCCTGGACGATCATGAAGGGCGTGACCTGGATGAAGTTGGGCGTGAACAGGGGCTTCGCTGTGGTCATGGACGCGCTCCTTTTGGGGTCAGATTATAGCGGCTCTCTAGTTCCTGTGCAGCGAACAAACGAGGTGGAGCAGGGCACGCGTATGAAGATTCTGCGCGCGTGAAAATGAGCTTTGAAAGGGCCCGACTTCAGTCGCGCCGTAAACAGAACCCGATAATCCAGCACCTCGACGGCACTTTCGCCTTTGTGGTTTAACAGATGCGCGGGGCCGCCGTTTAGACTGGAACGGTCCCCTTTTGAACCCGATGACTCACCGGTTTGCTCGACTCCGCCGCTTTCGCTTCAATCTGCCGCAACGCATTGCGGCGGCCTTGCTGGCGCTTTTCCTGATCCAAGGGTTGTGGCTCATCGGGCGCCAGACGCTCTCAGACCGAGATTACCAATACGCCCGCTGCGGCCGCGAGATGTGGGAGCGGTCTTCGCCGCTCATCGGCTACTACACCAGTTGCGGCAATATTCACGACGGCATTCTTGCCTACCGCATTGCCGGGCTGCCGCTGACCTTGAATCTGACGCTGGAACGGGGGCTGGACCGCTTCCGCAAGCCGGAAGATAAGGTTGTCCAGGCCAGCGGCGAACTGAACACTTGGGAGCTGCGCCACCAGCTCACCCATATTCTCATCCTCTTGCGCTTGCCCTTTCTCGCTGCCGGCTGCCTGTTGGGCGGCGCGCTGTGGTGGGTCACGCGGCGGCTCTACGGCAACTTTGGCGGGTACACGGCGCTGGCACTCTACTGTTTTTCGCCCGCGGTGCTGCGGGCTTGCGTTGTGCCAAGTCCTGAATTGCTGGCGGCGCTGGGCGTCTTTGGCGGCGTCTACACCTGCATCGGCGTGGCTCATGCCATGCAGGGTCCGCGCAAGAAGTGGCGTCCGCGCATCCTGCTGCTCACGGCGGCCTTTGGCCTGGCGGCGGCATCGCACATCGCGGCGCTGCCTTTGCTGGCTCTGCTGGGCATGGCAGCCATGTTGTGGGTGGCCGAAGGACGCCGATCCCAGGTGTTGCCGGTGGTGCTCATTGCCTTGGCTGGGGCGTTTCTGTTCGTGTTTGCCTGCTACGGCTTTTCGCCTGACGCCTTCAGCTACCTCTTCCGCTCGGCGGCCGGGCTCCTGTGGGTCTCGCTGGACCCGGCCACGCGCTTCTTCTCGACGCTGGGCAACGCCGGAATCACGCTGGCGTTTGCCGCTGCTGGAGTGCTCTTCTTGAGCCTGCGCAAGAGCTGGTACTTCGGCAACTCAACTCCGTTGTTTTGCGCCTTGGCAATAGGGATGCTGGTGATGACCGGCGCGCCCGGCTCCCCCTGGCTGTGGGCGCTTCCCTTCCTGCTCACATTTGTAGGCGGCGTCTTTGCCGACGCCTACGAGGGCCCCCGAGGCCGCCTTGCCATGGCCGCCGCCGGCGCCATCATCCTGCTGCAAGCAGTCTTCTGCGTGCTGAGCCTTCCGGGGCTTTTGTAAGGGCCATATTTCCGAAGCGTTTCCGCCAACTTGCGCTATGATTGCCGGTTCTAGAAATCCGGCAATGGAGGAGCATCCCAGAGGCTTTCAATAAGCAAAATGCACTTGAAGACATTAGGCATTCGGGAGCATAGTATGAACAAGGGTTGGACAGTCGAGTTCCACGACGATTTCGCTTCGGAAGTCAGATTGTTGCCCCAAGGGGTTCGGGAGAAGTTGAAGGCGGCGGCGACGATTCTCGGCGAGGAGGGCCCGCAACTCGGGAAGCCGCGAGCTGACACGCTCAAGGGTTCACGGCACGCGAACATGAAGGAGTTGCGCTTTGACGCCGACGGGGGCGCATGGCGTGTGGCCTATGCCTTCGATTCAGAGCGCAGGGCAATACTCCTGGTGGGGGGAGACAAGAAGGGAACTGGAAAGGCGCGCTTTTATCGAAATCTGATTCGTGTTGCGGATGAGCGATTCAACCGCCATCTGCAACTTCTCCGTTCCACGAAGAAGGAGTTCTCATGACAGTCTCACTGGAAGCAATGCTCGCCGAAGAGTCCGAGGAGAGCAGGGCGCGAATTAGCCAATTGGCGGACGAGATGCGGGCGGAGATGAATCTGCGCGAAGTGCGTCGCTTGCGCAAGCTCACCCAGGCCCGGCTTTCGAAGAAACTCAAGATCGGTCAGGAAGGCGTTTCGCGCATCGAGAAGCGCACCGACCTGTACCTTTCGACGCTACGCAGCTATGTGGAAGGCGTGGGCGGCAAACTCACCATCGTGGCCGAATTCCCCGACCGCGCCCCCGTGTTTCTCACCGGACTGGGTGAAGATTCCGGCGCGAAGAAACGCGAAAACAAGGCGAAAAAGAGGGCCCCGGCCCCCGCCAAAACCAAGCCCAAGACCCGCCGCGCGGCCTGAGCGCCCAAAGGCCCCCGCGCCGCCGTCAGAAATCAGCCATAACAGCAAGCAAAATAAGGACTTATTTCCGCCCCGCCGCCTTGCTGAATCGCTTTCGCAGGCGTAAAATAGACGCATAGCCCGCGGACCCCGGCCCCGCGTTACCGGACCCCTCCCGCCGCCTTCCGCCGGCTCAGAAAACCTTATGGCAGACGATCAGAATCCCCAGCTCCCTCTCGAAGGTGGCACGCCCCCCAACAGCGGCACAGAACCTCATCCCCATCAACATCGAAGAGGAGATGCGCCGCTCCTATCTCGACTACTCGATGAGCGTCATCATCGGGCGCGCGCTGCCCGATGCCCGCGACGGCCTCAAGCCCGTGCATCGCCGCGTGCTCTACACCCTCAGCGAGATGGGCCTGGAGTACAACAAGAAATACACCAAGTGCGCCAAGGTGGTCGGTCAGGCCATGGGCGTCTACCATCCCCACGGCGACTCCGCCATCTACGACACGCTGGTGCGCATGGCGCAGCCCTTCTCGCTGCGCTATCCGCTGGTCGACGGCCAGGGCAACTTCGGCTCGGTGGACGGCGATCCGCCCGCGGCCATGCGTTACACCGAGTGCCGCATGATGCGCATGGCCGGCGAACTGCTGGCCGACATCGACATGGAGACCGTGGACTTCGTGCCGAACTACGACGAGTCCACGTTCGAGCCCACGGTGCTGCCCACGCGCATTCCCAACCTCATCGTCAACGGATCGAGCGGCATCGCCGTCGGCATGGCCACCAACATTCCGCCGCATAACCTGACCGAGGTGGTGAACGCCGCCATCGAGCTGGTAAACAATCCCAGCGCGGGCCTGGCCGAGGTGCTGAAGCACGTGCAGGGCCCGGACTTCCCCACCGGCGGATTCCTCTACGGCAAGTCCGGCATCCCGCAGGCCTACAAAACCGGCCGCGGCCGCTTCATGATGCGCGCCAAGGTGGCCACCGAGAACCTGACCAAGGAAAAACAGGCGATCATCGTCACCGAGATTCCTTACCAGGTGAACAAGTCCAAGCTCATCGAGCGCATCGCCGAGCTGGTCAACGACAAGATCGTCGACGACATCAGCGACGTGCGCGACGAGAGCGACCGCGACGGCATGCGAATCGTCATCGAGCTCAAGCGCGGCTCCCAGCCTGAGATTGTGCTCAACCAGCTCTACAAGCACACCCAGATGCAAGAGAGCTTCTCCATGATCTTCCTGGCGGTGCTTAACGGGCAGCCGCGAGAGCTGCCGCTGGACCAGGCCATTCGCTGCTTCATCAATCACCGCATCGATGTGGTGCAGCGCCGCACGGTCTTCCTGCTGCGCAAGGCCCGCGAGCGCGAGCACATCTTGGAAGGCCTCAAGATTGCGCTCGACAATCTCGACAAGGTCATCAAGATCATTCGCGCCTCAGGTTCGCGTGTCGAGGCGCGCGAGAACCTCTATGCCTGGGGCAAGGGAACAGAGATCGTCATCACCCTCGATCGCGTGCGCCTGCCGCACGAGGAAAAGGGCCTCACGCTCCGCCAGATCGACGCCATTCTCGAACTCCAACTCTATCGCCTGACCCAGCTCTCCATCGACGAGTTGCTCAAGGAACTGGCGCAGCGCCGCGCGGAGATCGCCGAGTACGAGTCCATCCTGGCCAGCGACGCCAAGCTTCGCTCGGTCATCGTCAAGGAGCTTGAAGAAGTCCGCGACAAGTATGGCGACGCGCGCCGCACGCAGATCGTGGACGAGAGCGCAGAGCTGCAGCTTGAAGACCTCATCGCCGACGAGCAAGTCGCGGTGACGGTGAGCCACCAGGGCTACCTGAAGCGCACGCCCATCAGCATCTATCGCCAGCAGCGCCGCGGCGGCACCGGGCGCACCGGCATGAAGACGCGCGACGAGGATTTCGTCTCGCAGTTGATCGTCGACTCGACCCACGCCTTCCTGCTCTGCTTTACCAACACCGGCCGTGTCTACTGGCTCAAGGTCTACGAGATTCCCGACGTGAGCGCAGCGGGCAAAGGCAAATCCATGCAGAGCCTGCTCGACCTGCAACCCGGCGAAAATGTCCGCGCCATTCTGCCGGTGCGCGATCTGGAAGAAGAGGGCAAGTTCATCTTCTTCGCCACCCGCAACGGCACGGTGAAGCAGACCCCGCTCAAGGACTTCAGCAACGTCATGGCCCGCGGCATTATCGCCATCGGCATCGACAAGGACGACGAACTGGTGGCCGCGCGCATCACCGACGGCTCGCAGATCGTCTTCCTCGCCACGCACCTGGGCATGGCCATCCGCTTCGAAGAGAACGATGTGCGCTGCATGGGCCGCCCGGCCTACGGCGTGCGCGGCATCGACCTGGGCAAGAACGACTTCGTGGTCGGCGCGTCCATCACTCCCAAGGAGCACGAGCCGGGCGAGTACCGCATCCTGGCCATCACCGAAAACGGCTTTGGCAAGCGCACCGATGTCGAGGCCTACCGCCTGCAAACCCGCGGCGGCAAGGGCGTCAAGAACATGGCCGTCACGCCGCGCATCGGCCGCGTCAACTGCATCCAGCTAGTGGACGAAAACTCGGAGTTGATGGTCATCAGCCAGTTCGGCAAGATGATCCGCATCGACACCAAGCAGATCCGCGCCGCCGGCCGCGCCACCCAGGGCGTCCGCCTGTTGACACTGGAGACCGACGACAAGGTAGCCGCCGCCGTCATCATCCCACCGGAAGAACTGAAGGACGACGGAGACGACCAGCCGATGCTGCTGCAATGATGTCCGGGGTGCCCAGGTCTCGATTCTGAGGCCTGG
Source organism: uncultured Acidobacteriaceae bacterium (assembly GCA_963839155.1). Classification (GTDB taxonomy): domain Bacteria; phylum Acidobacteriota; class Terriglobia; order Terriglobales; family Acidobacteriaceae; genus Telmatobacter. Next base: position 582,011 of record CAWITY010000005.1, on the reverse strand, counting down.
GGCTTTCAATCGAGGTCGAGAAGACCATGAAATTTGAATTGCAGACTCTTGAAGATTACTCGGACGAAGCAATCCTGGCGGAGTTGCGCCGTGTCGCGGAGGTTCTAGACGGGCGACGACTGACAAGAAAGCGGTTCGATTCCATTGGACGTGTCCACTCATCTACACTTGATCGCCGATTTGGTTCATGGGGGGCAGCTCTCGACAAAGCTGAAATCAGCGAGATAATTGCCCCAAGGCGCTGCCTGCTATCCCGCGAAGAGGTCATCCAGGCTCTTCGGAGCTTTGTGTCCGAGCATCCGAGCACCCCAGTGACCCTGGATGTCATCGCCGAGACAATTGGTGTAGACAGGAGCACGATCAGTCGAAGATTCGGAAAATGGAGGACCCTGCTCTCAGAGGTTGGGATTGTTCCAGTGCCGATGGGACGCCGATATACCGAAGAGGAATGTCTTGAGAATATCTTGGAGCTTTGGACGCACTACGGTCGGCAACCTCATTTCGGCGAGCTGAAACACCCCCCATCTACGGTCGGCCCGAAAGCCTATATCCTTCGCTGGGGCGGATGGAGAGCTGCGCTAGCGGCCTTCGTTCAGATTGCCAACAGTGCTGCTTCGCCCACCGTCGAACAGGCTGCGACCGAAACTAAGACTCAAAACCAGGGAAATTCCGCGGTAGAGATCCCCGCTCCACGGTCAATTCCTCTCGCCCTGCGCTACAAAGTCCTATGTCGAGACAGGTTTCGATGCGTTATTTGCGGTGCGTCTCCTGCCAAGGATGTCACCGTTCAGTTGCATGTTGACCATTTCTTCCCATATTCGCTTGGAGGCCAAAATGTCGAGGAGAATTTGCGGACTTTATGCATGAAATGCAATTTGGGTAAGGGCGCTAAACTCGAAGTGGCCGGATGCTTAGGTGTCGATTTTCAAACCTAGGTTAGAGACAGGAGCGGGTGCCCCCGGTCTCGATTCTGAGACCGGGGATCAGTGTCCCTTAAATTGGATGTGAAACATGAGCCCCGACAAGACAATCCGCCGGGTCACGGACCTCAAGGCGCAGCGGTTGGAGACCTACCGCTATTGGCGGAGCCAATCCGTCGGAGACCGGCTCTCTGCCGTATGGGAAACCAGCGAAACCGCCTACGCCTTCGCCGCCGCCTTCAAAGGATCACCCCTCCATGATGAGCATCGACCTGATAGAACTGTTACGTGCGTTCAACGCAAAAGCGGTTAAGTACATCATCGTCGGCACGTACGCATTTGGCGTTCATGTCGAACCGCGCGCGACCAAAGGTCTGGACCTCTTCATCCGGCACGATGAAGATAACATCAAAGCGCTCTTTCGCGCACTCGCACAATACGGCACGCCACTCGGCAGCTTGACTCCGGGCGATTTCAACGACGACACGACCCTTCAGATTGGCCAACCTCCCGCACGAATCGACATGATGCGGAAAATTGAAGGCGTCACATTCGACGAAGCCTGGGAGAACCGGATAGAAGGCATCTTCGACGGCAACATTCCAGCCCAAGTGATTTCACGAGATCTCCTGATCCGGAACAAGCTCGCCATGGGACGGCCCCAGGATTTGGCCGACGTGGAGAAACTGCGCGAGTCCGCTCTCAAAGAGTAAGAAGAAGCAGTCTGCCGACGATTCCGCAAGTGATAGCAGCTCTTCTGATTGTGTAGTGGAGAAAATAAGGCGGAGGGAGCAGGGGACTTTAGTCCCCTGAATAAGCGAGAAAATCAAGCGGGCTTCAGCCCCGGGCCTGAAGGCCAGTTCAACTTACATCTCGATTCCGTGGGGCTGAAGCCCCACGCTCCCTCCGCCAATACCGCGCGAATCCCCTCAATACGATTGAGAGAGATGCCTTAAGATGGCAGATCTTCATCGCCCTTCACATGCACGCTGTCCCACTCGCCGCGGGCGCGCAGGGCGGCGATCTCTTCCCGAGCCATCTCCAGCACGCGCGTGTGGTCGGGCTTGACCACGCGGTTCAGCGGCATCTCGCCCGGCTCCAGCACGATCCAGTGGCGCGGGCGCATGTAGGGCGCCAGCTCGCGCGCGTGCCGGTCGAGTTCCTGGAGGGTCAACTCAACGCCGGGCCGTTTCTCCACCACGGCCACCGGCGCTTCTGAAACTACCTCGTGCGCCACGCCGACCACCACGCAGTTAGCGACCTTTTCTTCAAGGTTGCAGACATGCCGCTCCACATCGCCGGGGAAGATCTGGTAGCCCATCGACTTGATCACCCACTTATCCCGCCCGGTAAGATGCAATCCGTTTGCGCCCTTGCAGCCAAGGTCGCCGGTGTATAAAAAGCCGTCGCGAGAAACCGCCTTCGCCGTAGCTTCGGGGTCGTTGACATAGCCAAGAAAGGTTTGTGGCCCGTTGAAGCACACATGGCCGATCTCGCCGGCCTTGAGTTCCTCGCCCGCGTGGCCATCCTCGCGCATGGGCTGGCGAATGGTGCAGGGATAGACCGGCATGTCCACGCCCAGCCCGGTGAGAATTGTCTCCCTGCTCTCCGCGTCGGCCTCAATATAGGTGCAGAAGCCGGCGGTCTCGGTAAGCCCCAGCCCGGTACCGATGATGGGCGCCATGGTGGCCAGCTTGTCCAGGAATGGCCGCGAAACGGCATTGCCCCCGTAGGCGGCAAACTTCAGGCTGCTCAGGTCGTGCCGGTCGTAGTCCTTGAGCATCCACTCCAGGTTGAACATCACTGGAATCTGCCCCAGCAGGTCCACGCGATGCTGGGCGATGGCGCGCAGCGAGCCGCCCGCGTCGAAGATTTCGAGCAGCACCGCCGTGCCTCCGCCGAAGAAGGTCGTCATCAGGATCTCAGTTTGGCCGCCGACGTGGGAGGCAGGCAGATTGACCAGGCTGCGCGAACCACGGTCTCCGCCAAAGAACGCCCCGCACAGGCACATGTTCTGCACAGTAATGTTGCGGTGCGAGAGCAGTGCAGGTTTGGGCGAGCCCGTCGAGCCGGTGGTGAAGATGACCAGCGCGCCGTCGTTTTCGTTCACCGCGACTTCGGCAACGGCAGCAGAATCCGCGGCGGCTTCACCCGCCTGCTCCACGATCCATGCGAGCGGCTTTGCGCCGTCAATCGGCTGATCCGAATCCACGGCGATCCAGTGCTCGATCCACGAGCATTGCGCCTGCAAGGCGCGCCACAGCGGGCGAAAATCCATCGTCCCTTTCACGCCCAGGCAGATAAATCCGCGAGGCCTCAGAATCGACAAGGCACGAATCACCTCGCCGCCGCTCAAGCGCAGATCCAGCGGGGCCACGATCGCGCCGATTTTAAAGCAGGCGTACTCCAGCAGCACGTGGTCCACCGACATGGGCAGCATGGTCGCCACGTAGTCGCCCTTGCTGAAGCCCAGGCGCAACAACTCCGCGGCCAGGGCCGAGGTGGCGCGGTCGAACTCACGCCAAGTGACGGAGCGGCTGCCGCCCGCGCTCACCATGGCGACAGCTTCCGGCTTGATCCTGGCCCATTTGGCCACCACGCCATGAAGAAGGTGGCGATCGGCAAAGGCGTTTTCGTAGTCTTCGAGGGTAAATTGAGGGATTTGCATTCGTTGAGTCAGTCCTGTTCCTGAACCAGTCGAACATTCGCGGAGGGATGCGTCAAGCGCGGGTCTGCCGGAGCAAACAGTGAAGCGTGCCTCCAGAACTGTTGCCGATCTCTGATGACTGTCTTCCCTGTTATCGGACGCAACGGCACCTGCCAAGGTACTCGAATGCTGAAAGGCATCGGGCTACACTGAAGGTGCTCAGGATTCTCCGCACACTCCATGGTGTGCCGGAACGTATGGATTGCTCTGGCGCTGGCTGCGCTCACGGTTACTTCAGCCAACGGTTCGCCGGTTCGCCCGGCGTCGGCGAACAAGAGTGTCTCGTCCGCAACCTCTTCTCCCAAGAAAGCTCATTCAAAACCGGCCCATGCCGCTGGACCTGTCGCGCCACGCAACGGTTCGCACACCAGCGTCCGGCCCGCAACTCGCAAACAGTCCGTCGGCAGAGCCCACTCCCGGACGTCCTCCAGGAAGCCTTCAACCTCTGCCAAAGTGGCTGAGGCCACTACCCCTGGCCGGCAACCGGCGGCCAAGACCAAGCCTGCGCAAAAGATGGGGCCATCTCTCCCGCCGCCGCTGCGCGGATCGCGCAAGTCCCTGGTGCGGCAGAACGCCCGCAGCGAGGCCGAGGGCCTGGAGCGCATTGAAGACGACGACGACCTCAAAGACCGTATCGCGCGCAAATTTCTGGTGCCATTGCCGGTCTCCGCGCGCCTCACCGCCAGCGCGAGCCTGCCCCAGGACCGCCGCTACTGTCGCCCCTGGACGGCTAGCTTTCTAACCGATCTGGCGCGCGCCCATGCGGCTCAGTTCCATCGCCCGCTGGAGGTCAGTTCGGCAGTGCGCACCGTGGCCTACCAAAAGCACCTGGAGAAGATCAACGGGAACGCCGCGGCCGCCGAGGGAGGTGTTGTCAGCCCGCATGTGACCGGTGCGACTGTTGACATTGTCAAGCAGGGAATGACCCGCCAGGAATTGGGCTGGCTGCGGCGTCAGTTGCTGCCGCTCCAGCAGGCCGGCAAGCTCGATGTGGAAGAAGAGTTTCAGCAGGCCTGTTTCCACATCACGGTCTACAAGAGCTATCTACCGCCCAGGCCGGCCCACAAGCCCCCGCCCCCTGCTCCCAAGGCCGGGCGGACCAAGACCGCGCTACCCAAGCTCGAAGCGCCTGCCGGAGTGCCTTCGCGGGGGCAGTAATCACCTCTGCCAGAGCTGGAGGCTTCAAGGTTGGCGGCTCTTTAGAGGGGCCGGTGAAGAAGCGTTCCAGCCCGGCAACGATTCGTCGCCCGCGCGGCAGGCGCAGTGGTTGTCAGCGCTTCAGCGCTGTGGACGAATGCCATTGGAAGCAACCAGCCGTCCTATAGGCACGGCGCCCATGCGCTGCGCACTTTTGAGGCATCTCTCCAATTTGTGTAGCGAGAGGAATGGAGAAACACAAACCGGGAGCAGCTCCCGTGGTTGTCGAACTTCTACGGCCGCTCCGGCAAAGCCGCGGGCTCTACCAATCGAGTAGCCGGCTGGGCGCAACGCCTCCGCAGAAATTTGTTGTGCCAAAACCACTGTCCAAGGGTACAATCGCGGGCAAAGCCAAAATCGGCTTCGCGAGGCGCATTCATGAACGACCCTGAACTTCAATCGGCGGCTGAGGCAACTCCCGGCCTCACGCAGTGGCAGCGCGTCAGCAACACCTTTGCGGCGCCGTCAAAAACCTTTGAAGACATCAAGCGTGGCAACAAGAGCTGGTGGATGCCGTTCATCCTCATTGCCATTGTCGGCTACATTTTCTTTGCGGCGGTGGCAACCAAGATCGGCATGCCAACGGTAGTGGAGAACCAGATCAAGCTCGATCCGAAGACGGAGGAGCGTGTCGCTCAGGTCCCGGCGGATCAACGCGCGACGCAAATGAAATGGTCCGTTAACATCACCGAGGGTGTCTTCATCGCCAACCCGGCGCTTGTGCTGGCTGGCCTGGCCATCATGTCGCTCGGCCTTTGGGGCACCATCAACTTCGTCTTTGGAGGCAGGGCGAAATACGGAAGCGTCTTTGCGGTTTGGATGTACGCGACACTGCCGACCATCGTCAAAACCCTGCTGGGGACCCTCGTCATTTATGCGGGAGCCGCGCCAGAGTCCTTTAACATCAAGAACTTTGCTCCCACCAACCTGGGGGCATTCCTCAATCCGGTAGAGACCAACAAGGCACTCTATTCCCTGGCCACTTCGCTGGACGCGGTCACCATCTGGTCCCTGGCCCTGCTGGCCATTGGAACGGCAATTGTGGCAGGGGTCAAGCGCAACTCCGGCTATATCGCCGTCTTCGGATGGTGGGCTATCTTCGTCCTGCTCGGCGTGGGCTGGGCGGCCATTACCGGCTAACGAAGAGATCGAATCGGAAAAGCCAACAGCGCGAATCTCATTGCGGATTCGCGCTGTTTGTCATGGCGGCTCTCCGGTTCGTCCCGCTGCTTGAACTCAACCCTCGACTTCGCGCGGCCAGAGACTGCCTTCACGCGTTGATGGCCATGCCTTCTACCGCCCCGTAGGCGTCCAGCAGGCTCTCGGCCAGCGTGGGGTGCGCGTGAATGGTGAACATCATCTCTTCGACGGTGCCTTCCAACTCCAGCACGGCAACGGCTTCGGCCACAAGTTCTGTAGCCTGGGGGCCCAGGATGTGCACACCCAGAATCTCCCCGTATTTCGCATCCGAGACGATCTTCACAAAGCCGTCGTGATTCCCCAGGATGGTGGCCTTGGAGTTGCCCGCAAAGGGGAACTTGCCTACCTTGACCTCGAAGCCCTTTTCCCTGGCCTGCGCCTCCGTCAAGCCGACACTCCCGATCTGCGGCTCGGTATACGTGCATCCGGGGATGCGGTCGCGGCGAATGGGACGGAACGTGCGCCCGGCGATCCGGGCGGCGGCGATCATTCCCGCCATGGCGCCCACGTGGGCCAGTTGCGGCAGGCCGGCCACAATGTCGCCGATGGCAAAGACGCCCGGCTCCGCAGTCTCCTGCGCCTCGTTGACCTTGACGAATCCGCGCTCCAACTCGATTTTGGTCTTCTCCACGCCAATTTCGGCGGTGCGCGGAGCGCGGCCCACGGCCACCAGCACCTTTTCCGCTTCCTTTACCTGGGTCTTGCCGTTGGCGTCGGTAAAGGTCACGCGGACGCCCTCCCCGGTCTCTTCGACGGTTTCGACCTTTGCGCCGGTGTTCACGTCGATGCCGCGCTTCTTGAAGAGGCGGGTGATTTCCTTGGAGATTTCCTCGTCTTCGACGGGAACCACGCGGGGCAGAAACTCGACAATGGTCACTTCCGCGCCAAAGGTGCGGAACATGGAGCCGAACTCCATGCCCACGGCGCCCGCGCCGATGACCACCAGCGACTTGGGAACCTGGCCAATGGAGAGCATCTCAATGTTGGTCAGGATGCGGTCGCCGGGTTGCAGGCCAGGAAGCATCTTGGCCTCGGAGCCGGTAGCGAGAATCACGTTTTTCGCCTGGATTTGGCCCTTTTCGCCCGCCGGGTTGGCCACCTCAACACTGTACACGCCGCCCTCCGCCGGGCCGGTCAGCCGCGCGTAGCCCTCAAGGCGCGCTATCTTGTGCTTCTTCATCAGGAAGTCGAGGCCCTTGGCGTGCTTGGTGACGATCCCGTTCTTGCGCGCCAGCACCGCGGCCCAGTCCAGCGTGGGCGTACCGACGCCGCCAATGCCGAACTCGGCCGCGTGCTTCAGGTGGTCCCATATCTCGGCGTTAAACAGCAGCGCCTTGGTGGGGATGCAGCCCACGTGCAGGCAGGTGCCGCCCAACCGGTCGCTCTTCTCGATCAGGGCGACTTTGAGCCCATATTCCGCTGCGCGAATGGCCGCCGTGTAGCCGGCCGGGCCGCCGCCGATGATTGCCACGTCGTAAATCGTCTCAACGCTGATCTCAGCCAAGGGGAAACTCCGTTCCGGGCGCGCCGTCTGGAACCAGCGCCGCCCATCTCGCCTAGTTTAAATGGCGCACGCGTCGCGGCAATCTCCTGATCTTCGGGTGGTTCCGCAGCCTCTTCAGTCGCGTCCTTCACATTGCCCGAGCTCTCTTTCATTGCTCAAGGTGCGCCCGCAGAATGAAAATGCCCACGTAGCGATCCATCCAGGCCGCCTTCTCCGGCGCCAGCTTTCTGAATTCCACGGTCGGCGCGGGCTCGTCCATGGCGTCGATCCGCAGTCCGGCCGTGGCGATGGCATTCACGTAGTCTGAAACCCGCGGCATGGCATGTTCCAGAAAGACATCTTCCTTCCACGGCGAGGGATAGCGATACGGAGCGGTTCTCTGGTAGGCATCCCCGTGTCCCCAGCCTTCAATCTCGTTCCTGAGGATTGCGAACCGGAAGGGGTGCGGCACGGAAACCACAAGATCCCCGCCGGGAGCCAGAAGTCCGCTGACCGTCTCCACGGCCAGCTCCAGGTTGGCTGCATACATCAGAGTCTGAAGGCAGACAACCAGGTCAAACCGCCTGGCGGCGATCCCCGGCAACTTCGAAAAATCTTCAAATCCGCCGAGCATAAAGGAAAGGTTCGGGCAATCCGCGTGGGCAGCCCAATTCTGCGCGAATCCCCGGCTGGGATCGACGCCGACCACGGATGCCGCCCCATGCTCGGCAAAGTAGCGTGCCTTGTCACCCGTGCCGCAGCCCACGTCCAGCACATGCTTGCCCGCGAAATCGCCGCACATCTTCAGTTGCGCGGGCCACTCGATCAGCCGGTCCGTCGAAACCTGCCGCGAGGCAGCATAGGCCTGTGCCAGCGCATCCCACGGGTGCGCAACCTGCGGTTTGCGGTCTTCTTCCTGCATAAGTCGAGTTTATCGGTTTGATGCCGGGAAATAGCCGCTCTTATTGATTCGTCCCTGAAGTTCTGCATCAAGTCAGGTCTGTCATCCAGAGCGCCGCAAAGTCGAAGGACCTGCATTTGTAACTCTGTGTCCAGGGCAAACGCACCATGCAATGGAAAGCGTAGGGACATTATCTTTGAAAGGGCACGGCTTCAGAAGCCTGCCCTGAGCGAAGCCGAAGGGTGCCGCCCAAAGCCGCATCGAATGGCGGCCTTTAGGCCCTGAGGGACGGTCTTCTCCTTGATCAATCTTCCCTCCGGGGCTGAAGCCCATCCGATTGAAGCCATTTCCATAGGCGCGGCTGAAGCCGATCCCTTTCAAAGCCATTCCTTTGAGATGGTGCGTCTGCCCTGACTCTGTGTCCCAATCCAATAGGGCCGGATCAACAGCTCCCCTATACTGGTGCGTGGTGCGCCATGATTCAGGTGCGCCGCAGGCGGAGAGATACGCCATGGTGGAAACCCGCATCAAGCCCCATTCCCAGCAGGTGGCCGAACAGGCTCGCCGTGCCGGGCAGACGCGCGCCTATCTCCGCAACCAGGCGCTGGGGCTGCTGCTGGTGGCGGCGGCTATCCTTGTCTGGTGGCTCTTTCATACCAACCCCAAGTGGATCTTCCCGCCCGGATGGTGGCGTCCATGAGTGCTGCCCGAACGGCGGGTGCTTCGCGCACGGCAGACCCCCTGGCGGTACTGCTGCTTGGACCAACCGGCAGCGGCAAGACGGCGCTCTCGCTCGAACTGGGCGAGCGCTTCGGCGGCGAGATCGTCAGTTGCGACTCGGTGGCCGTTTACCGCGGCATGGACCTGGGCACCGCCAAGCCCTCGCGCGAAGAACGGGCGCGCCTGCTCCATCACCTGATCGATGTGACCGACCCCGACCAGCCCTTCACCGCAGGCGAGTACAGCCGCCAGGCACGGGCAGCCTTGCGCGAGATCGCCGCGCGTGGCCATCTGCCCATCGTCACTGGAGGGACCGGCCTCTACCTGCGAGCCCTCACCGATGGACTTTTTGCCGGTCCCGAGCGCCAGGACGAACTCCGAACGCATCTTGAAAACAGTCGCCGGCGTCACGGCGAAGGCTGGCTGCACCGGATCCTCCATCGCCTCGACCCCGCTTCCGCCGCGCGAATCCACGCCAACGACACACCCAAGCTGATTCGCGCCATCGAGGTTTGCCTGGCCGGGCGCAAGCCGCTTTCAGATGTGCTGGGAAACCAGGAAAAAGCCCGCGATCCGCTCACCGGCTTTCGTCTGCTGCGCATCGGCCTCAACCCGCCGCGGCAAGCCCTTCCGCCCCGCGAGGGCCTTTATGACCGCCTCAATCGCCGCGCTGCCGCCATGTTTTCCGCCGGTCTGATTGAGGAGACGCGCGGCCTTCTTGCCCGCTATGGCCCGGTCAAGGCGCTCGACTCCCTGGGCTATCGCCAGGCTCTTAGCGTGCTGCGCGATTCTTGGCGAATCGAGGAGGCAGAAGCCGCGGCTCAGCAGGGCCATCGCAACTACGCCAAGCGCCAGTTGACCTGGTTTCGACGCGAGCCTGAGGTTCATTGGATCGAGGCCTTCGGGGATGAGGCTCAGACAGTCCGCATGGCAGCCGAATTGGTTGAACAGGCCACGGAAAAACCACCGCTATGGCACTGATTTGAAAGGACACGACTTCAGTCGTGCGGTAATTCTCCGACAACAAAAGACGGACTTTGGAGCAAATCTCTAAATGGTATAGACGAGATTCTCGCGGTGTTCACAGAGGGAGCGTGGGGCTTCAGCCCCACGAAATCGAGACGCGAGTTGAACTGGCCTTCAGGCCCGGCGCTGAAGCCCAATTGAATTTCTCGCTTATTCAGGGGACTACAGCGGCTCCACAATTGCTGTACCCCGAACCCACCGATATCAAGTGGCATTTTTCTCAAGAAAATGCACCTTGCCCGATGCCGAAAAGGGCATGTGATGTGTGGAACCGCTCTAAAGTCCTCTGCTCCCTCCGTCTCTTTCTCCCCTCTACAACAATTGGAGAGCAGCTTTAGCCCCGCTGGAAAGCTCTGGGAAATGTTCGCCTCCCCTTCATGGCTTTTCCGTAGCCAGTCCCGTCTTGCGCCCAAGCCTACTGAGTCGGCGTGCCCGCCACAAAGCCGCTACGAGCGGCCGGCGCTCCGGGGGGCGGCGTCATATCTACGATCTTGTAGCCTTGGGGCACCTCAAAGAAGGCAGGGGCTGGCTCTACGCGCTCGATTGCGCTGATGGCTACTGTCTGCACTCCCGTGCGGGGATCGGTGCGGCGTACGAGCAGGTTGACGTGCAAATCCTCCGAGTACCAGTACTCCTCCACCACTTCTACCGGCGTCCCGGTCCCGCTCAACCTGGCGGGGACGGTGAAGGTGAACCGCATGCCTTTGGCGTCCAGGCCATTGAGATTCGACCTGCCCAAGTCTTCTATCTTCTCCGGTGAATTGGGGCGAAAAGTAGCGGAGGGGCTGGCGGCTTTGGGCGACTCGGGCAGCACTCTCTGGCGCGCGATGCGGCTCATAGGGTCGTAAAAGGTGTTCAGGCGGGTCTGCGGATCGAAGAGGTGCACCTCAAGCAGCGCAGGACTGCCGTGGAAACTCTCCGGAACCAGGCGACGGCGCTCGTTGTGGATGCGCCCGAGGGAATCTCGGCCAATCAGATTGATGGTGCGCTTGGTGTCCACCGAGCCGTCGGGCATGGGCGTTGCGCTCTCGATGGTGACTGTCGCGGAGAAGGGCGCGCCAACAACAGGCGTGATGTACACCCCGTCTACGTGGGTGTAAGTCCCGCGAAATTGAGGGGGCTGGTCGCTGTCTGCCTGTTGAGCTTGGAGAGAAGCCATACTAGCCGTCAGCAGAGCGGCGGTCAGGAGGAATTTCATAGGCATGAGAGCCTCCACGCTTGCGCCGCCAGAATAGCACAGGCGTGCAGCCCTTTCATCGTCGTGAATGCGTGCGCCAGTGCATCCGGCCCGCAATGGACGAAACAGCCCGACGTGGGCGTGGCCTTGCGGAGGGAGCAAGGCCTTCAGGCCTCTGGACCGAGTTCAATCTGTTCCGGCCTTTAGGCCCCGGCTTTTGCATTCTCACACAGGTTTGCGTTTTGTCTTTGTTTTGTTGGACTTGATTTTTTGTTTCTTATTAACGAACGGCTTCAGAGCATATCCGTGCATTGCATTCTTGTAGCACTCTCCAGAGCGGCTGTAGTGCGGGTCTCCAGACCCGCACAAATCGCTTCTGGCGGCTTTGAAGCCGACAGTACAGCCAGTCTGATGACCGGCGCTACAATTTGAAGATAGGCTCTTAGTCGTGCTGTAAGGCGTTGATCATACAGCACGGGCTTTAGCCACCCCGGTGTGCTTCAGGAGTTTTCCAGGGCAAACGCACCATCTCAATGGAATGGCTTTGAAAGGGCTCGGCTTCAGCCATGCCTATGGAAATGGCTCCAGTCGGATAGGCTTCAGCCCCCGAGGGAAGATTGATCAAGGAGAAGACCGTCCCTCAGGGCCTAAAGGCCGCCATTCGATGCGGATTTGGGCGGCACCCTTCGGCTTCGCTCAGGGCAGGCTTCTGAAGCCGTGCCCGTTCAAAGATAATGTCCCTACGCTTTCCATTGCATGATGCGATTGCCCCGGATAGAAGCGGGGGTTTGACTTCACCCCCCTGGGTTGCAGAGGATAACCATTCAGCACTCGGGAATACTAGAGAGAGCAGGAACGGAAAATGAAGGTCTTGATTTTGGGCTCCGGAGGCCGCGAACATGCGCTGGCCTGGGCAGTAAAGCGCAGCGAAAAGGTGACTGAGGTGGTGTGTGCGCCGGGCAACGGCGGCATCGCCCAGATTGCGCGCTGCGTTCCAGTAGACCTCAAGGACGTACAGGCCATGGTTCGCCTGGCTGAGACCGAACAGCCCGGCCTGATCATCGTGGGACCGGAACTGCCCCTCTCGTTGGGCGTGGTGGATGCCTTGCAGGAGGGCGGTTTCAGGGTCTTCGGCCCCAGCCGCGCCGCCGCCATGCTTGAGACCAGCAAGAGCTTCGCCAAGCGATTCTTGCAGCGGCACAAGATTCCCACCGCCAACTACGCGGTCTGCACCACCCCGGCTGAGTTGGAGAAGGCGGTCGAATTCTTCCACGCGCCCATCGTGGTCAAGGCCGACGGATTGCACGCCGGCAAAGGGGTGATCATCTGCCAATCGCGGCACGCTGCCGTCTTGGCCGCCAAGGGCTTGTTCAGCGGGGAGTTGCTCGGCGCCACAGAGAAGCAGGTGATCTTCGAGGAGTTTCTGGAGGGCGACGAGATCAGCTTTCTCTGCCTGAGTGACGGCAAGCACCTGGCTCCGCTGGCGCCCGCGCAGGACCATAAACGCATCGGCGAGGGCGACACTGGCCCGAACACCGGCGGCATGGGCGTCTACTCAACAGATGAAATGTTGGAGCCGGGGATGACGGATTGGATTCTGCATCACATCGCCCAACCCACCCTTCGCGGCATGGCCGAGGAAGACATTCCCTTCTCTGGAGTGCTCTACATTGGGCTGATGATGACCCCGCGTGGTCCCCAGGTGCTGGAGTTCAACGCCCGCTTCGGCGACCCGGAAACCCAGGCCATTTTGCTGCGGCTGGAGAGCGACCTGGTGGAGGCTCTTGAAGCCTGCATCGACGGCCGGCTTGCTGACACCGAGTTGCGCTGGACTCCCGGCGCATCCGCCTGCGTGGTGGCAAGCTCTGCCGGCTATCCCGGCAACTACCAGACCGGCTTTCCCATCAGCGGCCTGGAAGAAGCCGCCAGGGTCCCGGGCGTCCAGGTCTTCCACTCCGGTTCCTCCCTGGCGGAGGGGCAAGTGGTGACCGCAGGGGGCCGTGTGCTCGGAGTAACTGCCGCCGCTCCCTCACTGCAAGAGGCCCTTGCCCGCGCCTACCAGGCAATGGAAGAGATTCACTTTGACGGGATTTACTTCCGCCACGATATTGGACATCGCGCTCTAAGGAGCAAGCCATGACACCAGCTATCAGCCTTGAAGAACTGCTTAAGTGGAACCAGGAGTCCTCCGACTTCTGGAAAGCACATCTTGAAGCTAACCCGGCGCTGCTGGCTCTGCCTTGCGGCATCGGCGGTGCAGTGAACGTACAACAGTTCGTCCGGCACATATGGGGTGTGGAGTTGCGCTGGGGACAGCGCATCTCCGGCCAGCCCGTGTCGCCGAACGAAGAAATGCCGGATGGCTCCCTGGATGCAGTCTTCGAACTGCACATCAAGGCCGTGCAGCTCTTCCGTGCCCTGCTGGACGACCCAGCTCTGAACTGGGAAGAGACAATGAAGCTCGACTACGACTGGCTCCCGCCGCAGGCGCGCGTCGTCTCCATGCGCAAAGTGACGGGGCATGCGCTCTTCCACAGCCAGCGTCATTGGGCGCAACTGGCCACGCTGGTGCGCGCCGCCGGGTTCCCCTCAGGATTCAAGGGCGACCTGCTCTTCAGTTCAGCGCTGGAATAGACTCGGAATCCTGTGTCGGCTCATGGCTGGAATCGGGAGCGGACTTGGACTTTGCGGGTTGATTCTGGAAACAGGAACGGCAGAGCACAGGCCTGCCCTGGGTGGGCTTGAAGGGAACTGTCGTCTCCGCACCGCACTCCGAGCAGGTCGTCCGAGTCTCTGGACGCACCTTCGCGGCCCCCTTGGCGCGCTTCGCCTTGCACTGCTTGCAGTGCTTGGGATCGTTCTTGAATTGCTTGTCGTGGAAGAACAACTGCTCGCCGGCCGTGAAGACAAACTCGGCGCCGCAATCGATGCACTTTAACGTTCTGTCGGTAAACTCCATGGCCGGCTTCCCCAAAGATGGGAACAACGATGAAATCGGCCATGAACATACCAACTTGCCGGTCCCGTTTCCCTGTCTTCGTTCGTAAATCCACAACAAGGGCCCGGGCCGCTACAAACCGTGCGGCGTGTAACTCTTCTGCCGGTGAACCGGAAGAATGAAATAACACTACCACTTTTTTGTCAAAGGGATAAAGCTGAAAAAGAAATCGCGACAGGCCGCCCCGGTCGATTCCGGGCTTTCCGGCTGCCCCAATCCCTTCCGGGAGGAGCCGCCGGGCGGCGCATGTCGCGATTTCTGTGGGACTAGTCCTGCTCTTTACGAGCCTTTTTGCGATTGCGCTTGCGCGCCAAAGCCGCCTTCACGCGCTTCTTCTCGCCTGGTTTCAGGTAGTAGGAGTGACGCTTGACTTCCTTGATGATGTCTTCCTGCTGAACCTTCCGTTTAAACCGGCGTAGCGCATTTTCGAGCGGCTCGCCTTCTTGTACGCGAACCTCTGCCAAAGAGTCCCACCTCCAAACCTGCCAAAGGGCTTCTTCCATGATACCGGAAGCTTTGGCCGCCTGGTCAAGCGCAGACCACTATTTGCAGGGAAATCCCGCGGACAGGCCGGAATCGGCCAAATCAAGGGCCAGACGCAGCCGGCGGCCCGCTTCGGACCGGCTGACGCCGCATCCGATCAGACGGGGTTCAGCGCGGGCCTTCCCCTGCCGCCTGGGACTGCCGTAATGCAATAAACTTGACGCAGAGGCCGAACTTCCCATGATCCGTAGCTACCAGGGGCGCCTGCCCCAGATCCCCTCCAGTTGCTATATCGATGTTTCCGCGCAAGTTATAGGCGATGTCACACTCGGCGAACACTCCTCCGTCTGGATGAACGCCGTACTCCGCGGCGATGTGTACTCCATCCGCGTAGGCGCGAATTCCAACGTCCAGGACTGCGCCGTGCTGCACGGCCAACGCAACCTCTACCCGGTTATCGTGGGCGACTGGGTGACCATCGGCCACAACGCCACCGTCCACGGTTGCGTTGTGGAGGACGAGGTGGTCATCGGCCTGGGCGCCCGCGTGCTGAACAACGCCCGCATCAGCACCGGCTCCATCATCGCCGCCGGAGCGGTGGTGCCTGAAGGCACGGTGGTCCCACCGCGCACGCTGTGGGCCGGCGTCCCCGCCAAGATGCGCCGCGAACTGGGCGACAAAGACCACGCCCTCATCCTCGAATATGCCCGGAACTACCTGGATTACGTCGAGATCTACCTCAAGGAAACAGGCAAGTAGAGCATTTTGTTGCTTTTGCCGTAGACTTCTCTGCCCCATCCATTCCGCGTTTTCCTGCGGAATGGGTGGGAGACGCGCAGGATTCTGGCCTACGCACTGTACGAGAGCGCTCGAAGGCCGCCCGCGCCCTACTCTGGCTTCAGATTCAGCCCGAAATCCGCCGGGTCGCCCAGAATCGCCCGGTAGTAGTCTTCATTGGGATAGGGCCGATACCAGCGGTCGGAGTATTTCACCCTGGAGTACCGTTGCCAGCGCGGGTTGCTGTGGTCCCCGCCCGCCAGGTCGGTAAAGGTGAAGGTCATCCACGGCCACACCCGGATGTACTCGACGGCCACCTCGGGTACCTTGTCTTTTTCGGCAATCACCCTGCCGTAGACTCGCACCAGGGCCAGCGCCGGAATCTTCGCCGGATCGACTTTGAGCCTGGCGCGAAAGTCTCCGTCGCCGCTCTTGGCCACCAGCATGATGTGGCAATCGGACATGCCGTCGAAGAAATGATGCTGCAACAGCAGGGTCACGTCCCCGCCTGCCGGCGCGATGCCCCGGACGATGCCATACCAACTGACATAGGTGCCGGTCTTGCCGTGCATCGCGTAATTGCCGCCAAAGGCCGCGTCATTGGTCCGCTCCTTATCGTCCAGCTTGGCAAAAAATGGCGCCTCGGCCGCAATCGGCTTGTACCGGCAGGTGGCCGGTGAGCCAGTCGGCTTCAGTTCCTTCACTGGGTCGATGTCGATAGGAGTCTGCGCCACCGCCGTTGCGGCCAGCGCGGCGAGCAGGACAAATGCCAGTTCAGGCATCCGCATGAGAACCTTCTTTCCAGTGAACGGGCAATCTGAAGTGACGCATCAGCCCCGAACAGCCTGTGGTGAAGTTCAAGTTTTGAAAGGGCACGGCTTCAGTTGTGCCGTAACTGATCCAAAATAAACATGGGCTTCAGAGCGGTTCCACAATTCACTTTCCCTTGCAGGCTTCGTGCAGCGGGGCATTGTCGACCTTCACCGCAGGCTCCCTAACGCCCTTGCAGCTTTCTCAACCCGCGGTAGTTTGCATAAAAAAATGCAATCACCGGAACATAGAAAATCGAGAGATTCGCGATTCCGGCGCAAAACCGGCTTGAGAAAGCCTCGATACAACTCCAGCGGTCGGCGTAGATCCACAGCGCAAGCGCAGCCCCTGCAAACGTGCCAATGCCCAGGACCGCATAGCTCACGTCTTCTGCGTGTGTAACCTCCGCAACCCCCAATGCCGCAAGGCTCGCAAGCATCGCCACCTGAACCAGGAACGCAACATGAACATAGGCCCAGGCATCGTACTTCCCTCGCTTCATCCAGAAGACTTCATACCTTGAGTCTCCGGCCCCCATGGGAGCGGCCGGCAGAGCCATCCCCGCTTTCAGACGAAAACTCTTGGGAAGCAGCACATAGGCCACGATGGCAATGAGAAACGCAACTCCCGAGGCAACAAGATTGAAGACAAGGGCGCGGCCCGGAGTCAATGCGTTCTCGCGCGGATTATCAGCCGCAAAGTAGACGGTCGCGTCGGCGCTGGTTGGCTCCGTGTCAAGACTGCCCTTCCCGCTGTACTCCTTGCCGCGGACCTCGAACTTATAGGTCACGAGATAGCTGACGCTCTCCACGCTCCCATTCTTCGTTTTCGTCTCCTTGGTGAAGTCAGGATCGAGGATCCCCGGCCCGGAGGAGTCGTAGCGGACGATTCCGCTTTTGGCCAGGAGTACACACCCGGCCAGCGAAACAACGAGCAAAGCGGCAAATTGGAAGTACTTCCGGCGGCGCTTCGCAATGAATTCAGCCCCAGACCCGTCAATATCTGAGGCGGAAACCGGCAAAGCCATCGCCGCCCCGCAGATGTTGCAAAGTTTTGCTGTGTCAGGGACCAGGGAACCGCACTTGGTGCAGGCAGGCATAATTGTCTCCCGGGAAGTTGCAGGAATTCTAGCGCAACGCGGTGAGAATCTGGAAGGGATGGTTGCTGGCCATTTATTTGGGGCTGCCGAGGTCCCTCCGGGGGCCACCCGCCAGACGCCTTTCGGGCGCCGAAACGACTCCGGGGGATGAGCATTGCGTCTGGGCACAGCTTCACAGGTTGCGGAGAAACTCTGGTACGGCCCATTTTCTGAGAGGGCGCAACTTCAGCCGTGCCGTAAACGGCGCCCCATGGATCGTTAGCTTTAGCCCTGGCGTCGGCTTCGCCTAAAAAACTCCGGCTTCTTGGGCGAAGTGCTCACTCTCCGTGGCCCTCAGTCTCGGTCGTCCCTTCAAGGGATGGCTACTTGGTAATCTCCGAGTTGGCGGCGATACAACCACAATGCCAGTCCGGCACCCTCATCCTCTACCTGCGGCAGTGTCATCCTCTCGCCACAGAGGTGTCATCCTGAACGGAGTGAAGGATCTGCGGTTGCCTTTGAGAGTCTCAAAGTGTGTTATTTCCGAATTGGCGACGACACGTCCGCTGATGGCGGGAAGGACGCTGCCTGCGCAAGTCCAGACCACTTGTTCGCGGTTCTTGGACGCTATGGGATGGCCAAAATCTGTCTCATGAGGGGGCCTTTGGGCTGTCTCAAGAAGGTTAAGTTATGAGACGGCGTTGCGCCGATAGACGAGCCTATTGCACAAATGAATCGTTCGCATGAATGATCCGCCGTTCCCTCCTCGGATAGCATCGACGGTGTACGGCTGCCTCCTCCCGGAGGGAGGATAAGAGAATAGCCCAGGGTGAAACCCTGGGGATGCATGTCCATTGAAGCCATCCGCCCGTCGGGGCGAAACGAAGGAAACTCTGGTCTCCGAAAATCTGCTGTACGATGGTGTGCGTATGCCGCATACCTATTGTTCCTCGCTCTATCATTGCGTCTTTTCCACCAAGGAGCGGCGCAAGATCATCGCGCCGGATGTTCAGGGACGGCTTTGGGCCTATATGGGAGGAATCGCGCGCGGACATGAAATCAAGGCCCTCGAAGTTGGAGGCATGGACGACCATGTACACCTCCTCCTCTCTCTGCCGTCCACGATGGCGGTCGCCACGGCCATGCGCGAGATCAAGAGTTCTTCGTCCCATTGGATGCACGAGAACTGCACCTTGCCGAATTTTGCCTGGCAGGAGGGTTACGGCGCATTCTCTATCGGAAGCGCACAGATCGAAACCACCGCGGCCTACATCGCCAATCAGATTGAACATCATCGCAAGCGGGATTTCCAGTCGGAGTTCCTGGCCATCTTGAGGAAGCACGGGATTGCCTACGATCCGCGCTTTGTCTGGGGATAACTGTCCGTCGTGAAAGTCGTGTTTTGAAAGGGCACGGCTTTAGCCCCTGAGGGACGTTTTTTCGGCAGTTTCGACTTTCGCCACAGGCTGATAAGCACAAGCGGGGTCGCAGTTATCTCCTCCCGGAGGGAGGATAAGAGAATAGCCCAGGGTGAAACCCTGGGAGAGCGTTTGCCCCGAGGAGTTCCCGCCCCAACGGGGCGGTAAGAAATGTGTGTATGAGACAGGTCAGGATTTCGTCCATCGGTCCGCCCCTACAGGGCGGAATCCCTTCGCCACACCTCTCACCCAGGGTTGCACCCTGGGCTATTCTCTGCGGCTCCCTACGGGAGCAACCCGGCGATACCGGACGGTATGGCATTTCCAAGCCGTGCGATAATGTTGCGCATGAAACCTGACCTCTGCACCAAAGCCGTTCTCAGCGTCATAGCGTTCTTGCTTGCTTTTGTCACCTCCCAAACAAACGCGATCGCACAGAAGTCGCCTGCAAACGCGACTCCGCAGATGATCGCCAAATACCTCTGGGACACACTTCTCACCCACTGCGGCGATTCTGGCTTTATGGTGGCTCAGAGTTACAACTTATGCACTCTGGAGATTACCTCGAAGCACTCACGGAAAAGAATCTGATGATTTACCGCAAAAGGGGGTTCCAGACCGACAAGGTGATCTGGGAATTCAAGGGCGTTACCTTCAAACTTGATGAGGATAAGCTGTCTCAGGCAGATAAGCTCAACGGTATCGAATGGAAGGGTTGGGCGGTATTTTCGCCTACATCATGGCGGGAGAAACCGAAGAGTTGGCAAGATTGGAACAAAATAAAATCAATTGGAGCAAATATTTTAATCAGGAAGATTAAAGGCCACTGGTACTATGATGGGCTCTCTGATCTCAGTGATGACCCGAAGAGTCGAGGAATTTCTCCTGAAGAACTCGCTCCCTACGAAAAGCCGTCGTGTGCAGTAAAGGAGTAGCCAATACGCTCCTCTGTCTCACAAAGGGTAGGACTTGAGACTTCCAGCGGTTCTTGAAATGAAGGTGTTTGCGCGTCTCAAGACTCAGTCTCAGGTGAGGATGTAGGATTGTGTCCCATTCCTGGATTGCGGGCGAATCACCGGCTCTGCGGAAGGAGCGAAAAGCAACCACAGATCCTTCGCTGCGCGCCAGGATGACAGCTATATTTGTGCCAGTTGGCGTATGACCCGGCAAGCCGGAAGTTCCCTTTTCATCGACATTTGCTCACGCCTCAATCCAAACGGCTGGTGGGCCTTACCGGAGGCATTCTTGGGCGGGATTCCGGATCTCTTGGTCAGTCGCTCGACTCCTTGGGCAACATGGCGGCTTTTAGCCAAAGCCCCTGCGGTACTTTATCTGCTTGATAAACATCATGTTGCGAATATCTGACCAAGAGTGCAGGGCCTAGAGCGGTTCCACAATTCACATGCCCTTTCCGGCATCGTGCAAGGTGGCATTTTCTTGAGAAAAATGCCACTTGATAGCGGTGGGTTCGGGGTACAGCAATTGTGGAACCGCTGTAAAGACCGGTCCATCGTGACACCTTTACGGCACAACTGAAGCCGTGCCCTGGCGCAAGGCGGCCGCTTGAGGTTCGTTGCCTCCCACCCGGTCCGCGGAAAGACGCGGAATGGACGGAGGCCGGAAGTTTCGGTGAATCTGCCGTTCCCTCCCGTGGCGGCTTCGCGCTAAACTTTATGCGTAAACCATGCGCGACCACTCCGCCATTCCCGCCATTCCCCTGCTCCGCCGCTTTCGTCGCGGACGCCCCGACCGTGGACGGCGTCCCTCCTGCTGAGGTTTCTATTCCCGATGATCCAAGTATCTCCGCCCTTGCGATGAATAGAGCAAGCGACAGGTCCTACGACTCCGCTCCCCACCCCTGCGACGAAGACTTGTTGCAGGGGACCCCGGCTGCGCTACGCTCAGGATGACAGCATCGGAGGGGGATTCAGCGTCCGAAGTTGGTTTTGCAGTGTTCCATCCGCCCTGGTGCGGATAGAAAGGCTTTCCCCAATGAGTTTCGAGACAAGCAACAGCTTCTCCAGCCGGTCCATCCTAGCTTCCGGCGACCGCTCCTACACCATCTACCGCCTTCCAGCCCTCACCGGGCGCGGCTTCAACTTGAGCCGCCTGCCCTTCAGCCTGAAGGTTCTGCTTGAAAACCTGCTCCGCCGCGAGGATGGCGTCAACGTCACCGCCGGGGACATCGAGTTCCTGGCCAAATGGGACGCCAAGGCCGAGCCCAGTCGCGAGATCGCCTACATGCCCGCTCGCGTCCTGATGCAGGACTTTACCGGCGTCCCCGCCGTGGTCGATCTGGCCGCCATGCGCGACGCCATTCGCACCCTGGGCGGCGACCCGGAGCGCGTCAATCCCCTGGTGCCCGCCGAGCTGGTCATCGACCACTCCGTCCAGGTGGACGAGTTCGGCGCCGCAGGCGCTCTTGCGGCCAATACTTTGCTAGAGTTCCAGCGTAACCGCGAGCGCTACGCCTTTCTTAAGTGGGGCCAAACGGCCTTCCGCAACTTCTCGGCCGTGCCGCCGGGCATGGGCATCTGCCACCAGGTGAATCTGGAATACCTGGCCCGCGTGGTCTTCACCGCCGGAGCGGGCGGCGAGACCGTCGCCTATCCCGACACGGTGGTCGGCACTGATTCGCACACCACCATGATCAACGGCCTGGGCGTGCTCGGCTGGGGCGTGGGCGGCATCGAGGCCGAGGCGGCCATGCTGGGCCAGGCGGTTTCAATGCTGGTGCCCCAGGTGGTTGGCTTCAAGCTGACCGGCAAGCTGCGCGAGGGCGCGACAGCGACCGATTTGGTCCTGACCGTGACCCAGATGCTGCGCAAGCTGGGCGTCGTCGGAAAATTCGTCGAGTTCTTCGGTCCCGGAATCGCGGAGCTGCCACTGGCCGATCGCGCCACCATCAGCAATATGGCCCCCGAATATGGAGCTACCTGTGGCATCTTCCCGGTCGACGCCGAGACATTGCGCTACCTGCGCCTTACCGGCCGCAGCGAAGCGCAGATTGCCCTGGTCGAGGACTACTACAGGGCGCAGGGCATGTTCCACACCGCCGACTCGCCCGAGGCTGAGTACACGCAGACGCTAGGGCTGGATCTAGCCGCCGTCGAGCCCAGCGTGGCCGGGCCCAAGCGTCCCCAGGACCGCGTGCTGCTCAAAGACGCCGCCGCCAGCTTTGCGCAGCAACTGCCCAGCCTGCTTGCGCCCACGGCCAAGCCGCTGGGCGAGCGTACCGCCGCGCAGTGGGAGCGCGGCGCGGTCACCGACGCGGGCCAGGTCGAGACGCTTCCCTCGCGCCTCACCAGCACGGTCCAAGGCCGCTTTGGCGTCGATCCCGACAAGTATCTCGATCACGGATCGGTGGTCATTGCGGCCATCACCAGTTGCACCAACACCTCCAACCCCTCGGTGATGGTAGCCGCGGGCATCCTGGCCAAGAAAGCCGTTGAAAAGGGCCTCACCGTGCCTCCGTGGGTCAAGACTTCGCTCGCGCCCGGCTCCCGCGTGGTGACCGACTATTACACGAAAGCAGGTTTACTGCCCTATCTCGAAAAGCTGCGTTTCAACGTAGTGGGCTACGGCTGTACCACTTGCATCGGCAACTCCGGCCCGCTGCCCACTGACGTGAAGAAGAGCATCGACGACCATGGACTGGTTGCCGTGAGCGTACTCAGCGGCAATCGTAACTTTGAGGGCCGAGTTAGCGTGGATGTACGTGCCAATTACTTAATGAGCCCGCCGCTGGTGGTGGCCTACGCCCTGGCCGGCAAGATCGGCCATAACTTCGATACAACTGCGTTGGGCAGCGATCCAGAGGGCAATCCGGTCTACCTGCGCGACATCTGGCCAACGCAAGCCGAGGTGGCCGAGGCTATCGAAAAGGGCGTTTCCAGCGAGAGCTTCCGCCGGGAGTACGCCACGGTGAGTGACGGAGACGCCAACTGGCAGGGCCTCAAGTTCCCCATCGGCGATGTGTACGAATGGGAACCTGACTCGACCTACATCCGCCAGGCGCCCTACTTCGACGGCATCACGGCGACGCCCGCGCCGGTCGCCGACATTCTGGGTGCGCGCGTGCTGGCCGTGCTGGGCGACTCGGTCACCACCGATCACATTTCGCCGGCGGGCAACATCAAGGCCAACGGCCCGGCGGGCAAGTATCTCTCCGACCACGGGGTCAAGCCGACAGACTTTAACTCCTACGGCTCGCGGCGCGGCAATCATGAAGTCATGGTCCGCGGCACGTTTGCCAACGTGCGGCTGCGTAACAAGCTGGCGCCGGGCACCGAGGGCGGCGTCACGCGTTTGCTGCCCGAGGGCGAAGCGATGAGCATCTTCGATGCTTCCGTAAAGTACGCCGACCGCAAGGTCCCTCTGGTCATTCTTGCCGGCAAAGAATACGGTTCAGGCTCTTCGCGCGACTGGGCAGCCAAGGGACCGAAACTATTGGGCATTCGCGCCGTGATTGCCGAGAGTTACGAGCGCATTCACCGCTCGAATCTCGTCGGCATGGGAATTCTTCCGCTGCAATTCGAAGCGGGCCAGAACGCAGAATCGCTCGGCCTGACCGGCGAGGAGATTTACGACTTCGCGGGGCTCGCCGAACTGCTAGCCAGCCGCTTTGCTCAGGGCAAGACGCTCACGGTCGTTGCCACCAGCCCAGACGGCTCCAGGAAGCAGTTCCATGCAATGGTCCGCATCGATACGCCGCAGGAGATCGAGTACTACAAGCACGGCGGCATCCTGCAATACGTGCTGCGCCAGTTAGCGGCCAAGTAGCCACCTGCGGTGGGGCAGGCGCTCGCTATTCGCTCGCAGAAGGGTTGCTCTTCCCCAGGTCCCATAATCGGGACCTGGGGCAACCCGCTTCCCTTTCGCAGAAAGCGCAAATGGAATGGGAGCCCCGGTCTATAATTGCGCCATTACGATGTCCAGTGGCGACAACCCGTCTCTGAGTGTGCTCGAGTATTTCCGCGCGCTGCGGACTGAGATCATTGAGGCCCAGAAACTTCGGGTCCAGGTAGGTATGGCAAAGACGGTCTTCCTGGGTACCCTTCTGGGCATCTTCTTCAAGAAATTCAATGACGACCCGGCAATTCTGATTTGCCCGTTCGTTGCGTTGATGTTCGATTGCATGGTCTACGGCCTGTCACACAATATACGAGACGTCGGCTCCTTTATTGGTGAGCACATCGAACGGCAGATGGGTCTAGGCGAAGATGGGTGGCAGCTTTACCGCCGGCAGAGAGAAGACCGCGGCGTAAAAGATCGGGGGCGGATAGCCTTTCGCGTGGGCAGTTACGGCCTCTCCGCCGCAGTCACCGTAGTTTCGTTTGCTGAAGCGAAGACCCCGGTCGGGACGGCATTACTGGCGAGTGGCTCGATCTGGCCGTTCGCACTTATGGGAATACTTGGAGTTGCATGGTCAACGTTGATTTGCGCCGAATTCCCCCCAAGGATGGTCGAGAAGTTGAGGCAGAGACTGACTGGGCGGAGGAATCCACGCAAGCAAGCGACGCCATTGCCAGGCGCCGGCGATGGGACAGAAAAGGAGGCCCGGGGGCACACCCTTTGAATTACCCCCCGCCTCCGCTTCAGCGAGTAGAGGATGCGTCAGGCCTTGCCTCTGAGGCACGACCTGGCGCACCCGGCTACCTCAAGGAGTTTTCAGATGAGATCGCTACCATTGGCGCTTTGCATTGGCGTGCTGTCTTTGTGCCGCTCGAATTTGGCGCAGAACTCTTTGCCAGAGCCAAATGCAATTCCCGCGAAGCCGGACGGGCAAGCTTCGTTCAATGCCTTGAAGAGCTTGGCGGGCACCTGGACCGGCCGAGTCACCACTGATCCGCCCAATCCGGACATAGAAGGCCCCATACTGGTTACGATGCGCCTGGCCTCCCGCGGAAACGTCCTGGTGCATGAAATTGCGCCTGGCGGAGTACCGGAGCCGACCATGATTTAGCTGGACGATGACCGCCTGACGCTCGTCCACTATTGCGAAGCTGGCAACCGGCCTCGGATGGTGGCTTTCAAGTCCTCAGATCCGAAGGTTGTGAAGTTCGATTTCGTCGACATTTCTGGCAGCACAATGCCCGTCTATCTGCATGATTTCGTGTTCAACATTATCGACGCGAACCAACACACTGAAGATTGGACGTTCAAGCTGCCTGGCGGCCAATTGCTGCACACGCACTTCGATCTGAAGCGAGGAGTGGAGAGCGTTCCCCCGCCAGGGGGCAAATGAACACCTTGAGAGTATCGACCGGAGCCTCTGGTGATTTGGCGCTGTTGGGCGGGCCTGTGACCAGCTCATGAGCCCTGGAATTCACACTGAGCCGAGAGAAGCTGTGCCCCATTCATCGCGGTCTCTTCGCGATGAGCGGGCGGGTGCCGAGCACCGCGAAAGCCTGGGCGCAGCCATCCAGTTGATCCTGAAAGACCGCCGCGAGAACACCATTCAGGCAGGACATTGAATATCCTTTCTGTGTTAGGATAATCCCGTGAGCAAGAAAGCGCGTCCGGTCAAGACCACGCTAATTGAGGTCAATCCGCTCAAAGGGAAACGGCAGGGCGCGAGACTCAAGGAACAGGTCTGGTTCGAGGACGGAGAGATTGTCGCGTATAGCCTTGCATACGTCAACCTGAAACGATGTCAGGTTGACCATGGACGGGTTCTGGGATACGACAACAGCCACGGATATCATCACAGGCATTTCATGGGCAAGGTCGAGGCGATCGGGTTCACCAACTACAAGGCCCACCTGCAACGGTTCCTTTCGGAAGTACGCGAACTATGGAGGATCGAAGATGAAGAAGACTAAAGTTACTCTCAGGATTGGCAGCACAGAGGACTTTTTTGACCGCCTCCGGGACCACGCAAAGAAACTGGACCGGGGCGAGACACTTCCCCCTGGAATCACCATCACGTTTGAAGACCCCGAAGACCTGCTGGAAGTGCTTACCTCGGAACGGGTCCGCCTGTTGCGCCATGTCAAAGGAGAATCGAAGCAGATTTCAGTGCTCGCCACAGATTTGAAGCGCGATGTGCGCGCTGTCAGCCGGGATGTGTCCTTGCTTGAAAAGGCCGGACTGCTCAAAACAAGCTACCAGACCAACCCCGGACATGGCCGGCTGAAAATCGTCGAGTCGGTTGCGCAGGAGTACAAATTGGTCGCGAATCTATAGGTCTGGCGGCTCCTGCCGATTTTCACTGGCCACGCACAGCAGCAAAAACGCCACCCCAATCGGAGTGGCGTTTCTTGCTGCTGTCCTTATTGCGCTGCTTACTTCTTCTTGGCTGTCTTTGCCGGCTTGGGAGCGGGCCGCCTTGTCTTGACCACTGGAGCTTCTTCCTCAACATCGGCAGGAACATCCGGAATCACTTCCTCCTCGCGCGGAGCGAAGAAGCGGACGCCTTCCATGTTGTGTTCGCCCATCACGTGCAGGCGCAGGAAGTTGGTCGAGCCGGACTTGGTGCGCGTTCCGGCCACAATGGCGATGACCTCGCGGGGCCGCACATAACCGTTCTGCTCCAGTAGGCTCTCGGCGCAATCCACCAGCGCCTCGGTCGAGTTGACCTTGGGGCAGCGGATGGGCGTGGTGCCCCACAGAAGGTTCAGGCGATTGATGGTGACCTCGACCGGGCTGAGCGCGAAGATCGGCGCCGAGGGGTGATACTTCGAGAGCTGGCGGGCGGTCACGCCCGACTCGGTGAAGAGGGCGATGCCGCGCAAATCCAAATCGTCCGCGGCGTGGGCCGTGGCTTCGCAGATGGTCTCCGCGATGGAGAGGTGGCTGCGCCGTTCCCGTGCCTGCAGGTAATGCTCTTCCTTGATGTGCCGCTCGGCATCGGCTACGATGCGCGCCATCATGGCGACGGTCTCCACCGGATACTTGCCGACCGCCGATTCGCCCGAGAGCATGACGGCGTCTGTGCCGTCATACACCGCATTGGCCACGTCGGAAACTTCGGCGCGGGTGGGGCGCGGGTTGTCGATCATCGACTCCAGCATCTGGGTGGCAGTGATCACCGGCTTGCGGTACTCGGCTGCGCGGCGGATGATGTGCTTCTGAATCGCGGGAACCTGCTCGGGCGGCACTTCCACGCCCAGATCGCCGCGCGCCACCATGATGGCGTCGGCGGCCTGCAGAATGCCGTCCAACTGCTCGATCGCCTGGGGCTTCTCCAGCTTGGCGATGATCCAGGTTTCGCCGCCCAGGGCCGCAACCCGGTTGCGCACCAGACGAACATCTTCCGCCGTGCGAACAAAGGAGACGGCCACCGCGTCCACGCCGTTCTTGAGCGCGAATTCCAGATCCTCGGTGTCTTTTTCGGTCAGTGAGGGAACGCGTACCGGGATACCGGGCAGGTTGATGCCCTTGTTTTCTCCAAGCATGCCGCCGTTGATGATTTCGCAGACCACGTCGTCGCCGAGCACTTCGTGAACGCGCAATTCGATCAGGCCATCGGAGAGCAAAATGCGGGAGCCTTGCTCAACGTTTTCCGCCAGGGTCTTGAAGGTGGTGCCCACCAGGGATGCGGTGCCCGGAACTTCGCGCGGGGTAATGGTCAGCCGCTGGCCGGCAACCAGCAACACCGCCTTGTGATCCTTGAGTTTGGATGTGCGGATCTTGGGACCCTGCAGGTCGGCCAGGATACACAGTGACTTGCGCTCCTCGCGGCTCACCTTGCGGATCATCTGGATCAGTGCCAGCTTCTCCTCGTGTGTTCCATGAGAAAAGTTGAGGCGGACCACATCGACGCCGGCGCGGACCAGCTTGCGGAACACAGGCTCAGTGTTGGAAGCCGGCCCGAGGGTGGCTACGATTTTTGCGCGGCGTTGCGAAGGTTCATCGGTCAGGCTTAATTCAAACGACATGCGGGATGCTCCAGAAGAAGGCTTGGTTGGCGAAGAGAAAACTTGCCGGGGTGGGGCCCGCTCTATTGTACACGCGGTATTGGCCCACAGATTCCCTTATCCATGATGCGGTCCAGCGCGTGCAATCGTCGGTGAGGGCGGTCACAGACTGGAAGGCTGAATATGGATGCCTAGAAACTGGCGGCTCGCTCCTGCCGGTCCCGGTAGAGAACACCGTTCAGTTCTGCCCCCAGCAGCGCACTGAATGAGGTGATGTAGAGCCAGACCAGCGTGGCGATGCCGGCGCCAAACGATCCGTAGAACATGGAGTAGTCGGCAATCCGCGTCACATACCAGCCAAAAGCGAGGGTGGCCGGGAACCACAGCAGCGTGGCGGCAAGCGCGCCCGGAGCCACCCTGGCCCAGTGCTCGGTGCGCTTGGTGCCAAAGTGATACAGCGCGCCCAGCACCGAGACGCTGGTCAGCAGCGCGATCCCCCAGCGCACCATCCGCCAGGAGAAGAGCACCACATGCCGCAGCTCGTGGTCGGCGTTATCGATCATCCACGCCTCGATCTCGCGGCCGAAGACCAGCACCAGCGTGGCCAGCGCCAGGGGAAGCAGGACGATGGGCACCAGGAGCAGGGCGCGCAACCGGCGCTGCCAAAAGCCCCAATCATTGCGCGGCATCCGGTAAGCGCGGCGAAAACCCTCCATCAGCGAGAGCATCAGGCCAAGGCCGGCAAACACGCTCAAGCTGGCGGCAGAGAGAATCAACTGGGCACTGCGGATACGGCGCGTCTGCAATGCGGATTGCAGCAGTGACATCGAGTCCGAGGGCAGGATCTGCTCAAACGTGCCGCGCACTTCGCCCACCAGCGTGGATCCTTCAGGAACCATGGCCAGAACCGTGGTGAGCACGACCAGGGCTGGAAACAGCATGAGCATACCGGAGTAGGCCGCAGCCTTCGCCGTGTTGAGCACGTCGTGGTCAAGGGCCAGCCAAAGGGCTTTGCGTAACTGGATAAGGAACTTGAGCATACGTGTCATTGGCAAGAGTAGAGCATCCAGGCGGTTTTCGGCGAGAGGATATTCTCAACGCCGGCACCCGGAGAGCCACCCCCTGACGGCCGCTTCTCGAACGGTTTATGATGACCACGCCATGAGAACTCCGCTGGGTTTCACCTTCAGAATTCTGCCGTTCGTACTGTCGATTACCGCCCTTTACCTGCCAACCGCCGGAGCCCAGACCATGCCGGCGCCAAATCCCCAACTTGCGTCGAAGGCCGTGAATGCGCGCGTCGACGAGTTGCTGAAGCAAATGACCCTCGATGAGAAGATCGGGCAGTTGGTGCAGTTCTCGGCGGGCTACGCGACCGGGCCCGGCGCCAGCAATCTGCGCTACGACGAGTTGGCGGCCCGGGGGCAGGCCGGATCGTTTCTCAACGTGGTGGGTGCTGAAGCCACCAATCACTATCAGCACCTGGCCGTGGAAAAGACGCGGCTGCACATTCCCATCCTCTTCGGATTGGACGTAATCCATGGCCATCGCACGACTTTCCCCGTGCCGCTGGCCTTGGCCGCCAGTTTTGACCCGGCGGTTGCTGAACTGGTGGCGCGCTACGGCGCAAAGGAGGCCCGCGCCGACGGCGTTGCCTGGGTTTTCTCTCCCATGGTGGACATTGCCCGCGATCCGCGTTGGGGACGGATTGTCGAATCCAGCGGCGAGGATCCCTACCTGGGTTCGGCCATGGCGCGCGCATGGGTGAGGGGTTATCAGCAGGACGATCTTTCCAAGCCGGACTCGGTTGCGGTCAGCGTGAAGCATTTTGCCGCTTATGGCGCGGCAACTGCCGGGCGCGACTACAACGCCGTGGATTTGGGCGAGATCACGCTCCGCCAGGTTTACCTTGAGCCGTATCGCGCCGCGGTAGAGGCCGGAGCGGCCACGCTGATGAGCTCCTTCAACTCGATCAACGGCATTCCGGGCTCTGCCAATCCATTTACGCTGACGCAGATCCTGCGCCGGGAGTGGGGCTTTGACGGCTTTGTCGTCTCCGACTGGGGCGCAGTGGCGGAGCTGCGCAACCACTCCATCGGCGATAACCCCACCGTGGCTCGCAAGGCGCTTGAAGCCGGCGTGGACATGGACATGGAAGGCAATCTTTATGGCACGGTGATTGCCTCGCAAGTGCGCACTGGCAAGATTCCCGAGGCGGTGGTGGACGAAGCAGTGCGGCGCATTCTGCGCGTCAAGTTCGCCTTGGGACTGTTCGAGCACCCCTATACCGCCGAAGGACCTGCCTACGACGCTACCCCGGAGCGCCGCGCCGCAGCCCGCAAGGTGGCGAGCGAGACATTCGTCTTACTCAAGAACGACCCGGTGGAGGGCGTGGGCGCGCTGCTTCCTCTGCCCGCCAGGGCAAAAAAGGTGGCCCTCATCGGCCCCATGGCCGACAACCAGCGCGAAATGCTGGGCGCATGGGCCGTCACCGGCGATCCCAAGTACGTGGTCACCCTTAGGACAGCGCTGGCCGAGCGGCTGGGAGATCGTCTTCTCTATGCGCAGGGCTGCGGCCTGCTCAGCGGCGAGGACGCCAATGTGCTCAAGCGGGTCAACTTCAATGGCCCGGTAGCTGCCGATGCGCACCTGCCGGTTCCCGACGACGCAAAGACCATTGCCGAGGCGGTGGAGATCGCCAATAAGGCCGATGTAGCCATCCTGGCCCTTGGCGAGCCGGCCAACTGGATGGAGGGCGAAGCCTCAAGCCGCGTCCACCTGGGCTTTACCGGGGCGCAGGAGCGGCTGCTGCAGGCGGTAACCGCCACCGGCAAGCCGGTAATCCTGGTAGTGCTGGCCGGGCGTCCGCTCGAAATGAAGTGGGCTGCCAACCATGTGCCGGCCATGCTGCTGGCATGGAGCCCCGGCGTCGAGGCCGGGCACGCACTTGCCGATGTGCTCTTTGGAGACGTGAATCCCTCTGGCAAGCTGCCGGCGACCTTGCCCAGGGCCGTGGGCCAGGAGCCGCTCTATTATGCGCAACTGCCCACCGGTCGCCCTGCGCACGGTGACCTGAGCCACATGCCGCAAAGCTCTGAAGAGAAGTTCATGTCGCGCTACATGGACGAAGAAAACTCCGCCCTCTTCCCCTTCGGATGGGGACTGAGCTACACGCGCTTCAGCTATGAAAACCCCATCGTCAGCCGAGCCGAAGTTCCGGTGCGGGAAGTGTTGACATCCTCCGATCGGCCGATGACCACCGTCGCTGTAGACGTGAAGAACATCGGCAATGTGGCTGGAACCGAAGTCGTTCAGCTATACATTCGTAATACCGCGGCCAGCGTGGAGCAGCCGGTACGGGAACTGAAAGGCTTTGCCCGTGTCACCCTGGCTCCCGGCGAGACCCGGCGCGTTGAGTTCCCGCTGGGCTTCAATGAGCTGAGTTTCTACAATGTGGAGATGAAGCGCACCGTCGAGCCGACCAGCTACAAAGTTTGGCTTGGAGGCAGCTCGCTGGCCACGCTGGAAACGAGTTTTCAGGTAGTGGAGTAAGGCACAGAGGCGACAATCGGGCTCATGAGCCAATGCGCCCTCCGCCGGGTCCAGTCCAGCAGCAATTCGCTGACCGGCCCGTATGCGCAGCGGTTGTTATAGCGGTTCCACAATTGCTGTACTCCGGAACCACTGCTTTCAAGTGGCATTTTCCTCAGGAAAATGCCGCCTTGCACGATGCCTGCGGGTAAGTGAATTGTGGAACCGCTGTAGTGTCCTGAGTCCATAGCTTGCTCAACAAATACGCTGTCATTCCGAGCATCATGACTCGCGTTCCAAGTTACATCTGGAATGAAACTGTCCAACGCCTCCCGGAGGGACAGCAGGAGAATACGGCGGAACCAGAGTCGATGTATCCCGAGGCCGCCGCATTCAATGAGTCATGCCTTCATGCACACTTTGGACAGGCTATGCGCCCAAGTTTGCTTGCAAATGTATGAGAAGGGCATATCATGGTGCAATTGGGCCCCCTGCCAAAATGGAATCCATTTGCGCTGGCGTTTATGCCGGAGCGCGCTGTTGTGCTTTGTACGGCGCTGATTCCTGGGGCAATCTTGCAGAGTGTGTAGAACGGAATATTGTGGGGCTGATGCAACAGCAGAGAATGCTCAAGTTGGCAAGGACCGGCCAAACAACGGCCTCAGGAACGGAAATGGATCTACGTATGGAATGCCCTGGCTGCCGCTCCGCAAATCTCAGGAATTCGCGGCTTCGTCTTGAAGACCTCCTCCGGTTCCTGCTGTTTCAGCTTCCGGTCCGTTGTTGCGTTTGCCGTGAACGGTACTATGCGAGTTGGTTCACAGCCTGGAAACTCCGCAAAGAGCAGCAACGCCGCCGGGCCATGCGGCGAATGAAGGCTGAGGGCGAGCGAGCTGCGGGGGCGAGGGATCGCGACGGATCCACCGGCAAAGTCTAGGGCCGTGCGGGAGAGGCGTAGGTGGAGTGTAACCCTTAATCTCTTGTTTAGTGGTTACCTGCGCGGATGCGAATCTGCTGCCAGGGCGGAGAACGAGCCGGTTTTCTGGGTCCCCCCTTCCCATGGTGTCTCTGTGGCCCAAGCCGAGGCTGGGGAGGGCCGGCAGCTCAATATCCCGGTGTTCTTTTCGCTCCGCCGCGCCGCAGCGCGTATACTCATCGGCAAGGAAATCCAAACGATGGAATTGAACACTAGTTCTGCGCTGAACCTGTTGCAAAACGCCGCCGTGCTAACCGTTGTTCTTGCGTTTACGGGTTATCTCGTCACTTTCCTGAGCGCCCGGATGCTGGCCCGGCGGCGCGACAAACTGCGCCTGGTGAACAGGCGGCTGAATGAATTCTATGGGCCACTCTATGTGGCTTCGCAGGCGGGTAATATCGCGTACCGGTCCTTGCTCAAGAAGCAAGGAAAGGCGCAGAGCGAGCCGATCCTCGACTCCGAGATGAAGGAGTGGGTGCTGTGGATGACCACGATCTTCATGCCCCTGAACGACGTTCGCGAGAAAATTATCATCGAGAAGGCCTATCTGATCGTCGAGGAGCAGATGCCGCGTAGCCTGCTCGACTTTGTTACCCACGTGGTGGGCTACAAGGCGGTGCTGTCAAAGTGGGCCGAGGGCGACTACTCCGAGCGGCGCTCGACCATCGGGTGGCCACCCGAGTTCGACATCTATGTGGAACGCTCCTATGCCGCCTTGAAGGCAGAACAGACGCGCCTCGTGCACAACTCGCTGTGGGGGCTCTACAAGCGCCTTTCAGATCGGTGGCGGCGGTAGCCGGAAGCCGCCCCGCCGGGCAGCTCCTTCCTTCATCATGCGGATTTCGATGTGCTGCCCCTTCCCTGGTGGGCAGCCCGCTGGCTACAGCGGTTCCACAATAGCCAGCACCCCGAACCCAAGGCGATCAAGTGGCATTTTTCTCAAGAAAATGCCACCTTGCACGATGGCGGAAAGGGCATGTGAATTGTGGGACCGCTCTAGGAGTCTGTCGGAGATAACCCTGGGCGGTTTTTGTGATTTGCCTCTGTGGGCATCGGGTTCTGGTCGATGCTCACGGAGGCAAATCACCAAGTAGCCAGCCGTGGGGCCTCTTTTGCGGCCTAGAACTGGCTTTTATGACCGTCACTACTTTCTCTTGGCTTCCTCAGCAGGTTGCAAGCACGTAGCCTGACCGGAACAGCTTCAGCAGATTGTGCGTCAGGCACACCAGCTTCCATTCGCCGCGAACGTTGTCCAGCCCACGCAACGAAAATCGCCTAAACCCGCGCCACTCCTTGATCTGTCCGAACACCGGTTCCACGATGGCTTTGCGCATGCGATACACGTCGCGACCCGCTTCGCTGGCCAGCTTTTGCTTCATTCGTTCGCGCAACGAGGGTTCACCGCCTGCCTCGGCCGGATTCTCCTCGACCAGCAGGCTCGCTTCTCCATGCTTGTGCTTGCCGGTGGCCACGTGCAGATCGATTCCCCGGCCCTGGATCTTCTCCACCTGCTGCGGGTTCCAGTAGCCGGTATCGGCACTGACGGCCTGCGGCCACGCTCCAACATTCTGCTCCGTCTGCTCCAGCATCGGCGCCAACTGGCCGTTGTCTGTAGTCTGCTGGATAACGTCCACGGCCACGATGATCTGCGCCGCGCCATCCACGGCGATCTGCGCGTTGTAGCCCTGCACGAAGGCGCCCTTCTGGCTGCCGCTGGGCATGATCCGGCTCTCCGGGTCGGTGAAGTTGCGTTGCGTACCGGCCTCCGGCGTTGCCGTATCCGGATCGGGCACCTTTGGGTCGTGCCCGCCCGCCTTCTTGCCGGTGCGCGCTTCCTGCGCCCGGCGCTCCGCGATCTTGGCTTCGGCCGCCGCCTTCTTCTCCTCGGCTTGCTGGCGGGCTTCGGCTTCCAACGCCTGCTTGGCTTCTTGCAGCTTGGCCAACCGGCTCTCACGCCGCGCCAACTCCGCCGGCAAGTCGTCGCCGCTGCGGCCCTTGCCGAACTTCGCATCCTCGGCGGCGTCCTCAGCCTCGGCACGCTTCAACAGCGCATCGATTTCATCCTTCAGCTTCTTCTCCGCCTCGGCCATCCGCCCATAACTCATCGCCTTGTGTTTGCTGGCGTTGCCCTGCAACTTGGTGCCGTCGATCGCCACGTGACCCAGCTTCACCAGCCCGGCCTTTTGACACAACTGCAGCGCCTGGGTAAACAACCCCGCCAGGGCCTGCAGGTGCCGCTTGCGAAACTCCGCCAGCGTGCTGTGGTCGGGGTGCTCGTCGGCGGTGAGGAATCGAAACGCCACATCCTCAAACGTCTTGGCCTGAATCTTGCGCGAGCTGAAAGTCCCGGTCGAATACCCGTAGAGCAGCACGCGCACCATCATCGTCGGCGCATAGGCCGAAAGGCCTCGTCCATCCTTCTCATCATAGGAGGCGTAGATGGCGCTCAGATCGAGCGATTCAACCACATCGACCAAAAAGCGGGCCAAGTGATTTTCCGGCAGCCAGTCATGCAACGAAGGAGGCAAAAGCAGTGACTGGTTCAGGTCGTCGGAGCGGAAACTCTTTCCCATAAACAACATTGTAAGAAATGTTGGGCATCAACAAGATGCCTTTGTTGATGCCCAGAATCTATTCCCGACAGACTCCTAGGCATAGGGGCATCTCTGCCCGGCTGCGCGCCCAGACCCCAGAGTCGCGTCCTGTTACAAAACTCTGCCCATAGTGTGCTGTTTCCGCAGCACTAAAGGCCGTGGCCTATCAGTACGGCGGCCTACTCTGTGCTTCCTGCGGCTCCGAAAAACGAGTGAAAAGGCATGGTAACCGTGTAATAGCTGTTTAACGGTTAGCCGCGAAAAGCCTTGTATTTGCCTGCCCTAGCCGCTGTTTGGGCGCCTTCCGCGATCAGCAACTGCCGTTTGCGCTCCACTCCCCAGCGATAGCCGGTGAGCGAGCCGCTGGCGCCCACGACACGATGGCAAGGCACCACCAGCGCCACGCGGTTGGTGGCGCAGGCACGGGCCACAGCGCGGGTGGCGT
This sequence comes from uncultured Acidobacteriaceae bacterium, assembly GCA_963839155.1. Lineage (GTDB taxonomy): Bacteria > Acidobacteriota > Terriglobia > Terriglobales > Acidobacteriaceae > Telmatobacter. Next base: position 546,709 of record CAWITY010000005.1, on the reverse strand, counting down.
TGGGGATTCCCATTTCACGCGCCAACTGGCTGTAGCTGACGGTCTTCCCTCGAGGAATAGCGCGCAGCGCCTGCCATACTCTGAGTTGGAAAGCGGTGCCGCGCAGGTCGAGAGGCAGGGCTTTGACCTTGTTTAAAACAGCATTCTCTGCCAGCCCGCTTACCTGGCGCACCGCCTCATCAACCATTGACGAGAGTGAGGGATCAGGGCGTAGCGTTGCCAGGAGGAACTCCTCGCGCAGGCTGGCCTCGGCCTCGGCTGCGGTGGCTGCCAGCGCCAGCCAGCAGAGGCCGCGCGCGGTGGCCCCCACCACTAACCACCCAAAGGGCGAACGGGCGGTAGTGTAGCCGATCTGCTCGCCGCGGCCCCCCTGAGCAAATCGGGCGGGAGTCATGCCCAGTTGAGCGCCCTCGTAGGCGCGGCTCGACGAGCCGAATCCGGCGTTGTAGATCGCGTCGGTCACGTTGTCTCCTTGTTTGAGGGCGGTGCGCAAGCTGCCGGCCCGCAGCGCCCGGTGATACTGCAACGGACTCACGCCCAGTTCCCGCTTGAAAAGCCGCTGCACGGTGAATGGGCTGAGTCCCACCAGACGCCCCAACTCGGCCAGCGGGACCGCGCGGTCAGAGGATGGGCCTCAATATGAGCACGAATTCTGTCCACGGGGTTGCCCGCCGCGGGTGCGCCAGGGCGGCAGCGCTTGCAGGGGCGAAATCCGGCTGCCTGGGCCGCCTCCGCGGAGCCAAAGAAGCGCACGTTGGCGCGCAAAGGCCGTCGGCTGGAGCACTCGGGGCGGCAGAAGACGCCGGTGGTGGTTACGCGCATAGAAGAAACGTGGCAGCGGGGTCGCGAGCGAGCAACTGCTGCCAGGCGGCTTCAGAATCGAACAATGCGCCCAGAGCGGGATCCGGGCGTTTGACAACTGCGGGTTGAAGTTTGCTGATCACAGAAACCATCGTCGCCGATCCGCGGTCATCCGCGGCTATCCGGTTCTTGCGCGCAATTCGGAATTCTTGCGGAAAACGCACCTAAGCTCCTGCAAGTCTCCGCAGCGCGGCCTCCGCCTTTTCCAGGTCTGCTTCGGTATCTACGCCGATCGTGTCGCAGGGGGCATCGGCCACGTAGAGGGCGATGCCGTTCTCCAGCAGCCGCAACTGCTCCAGGCTTTCCAGCCGCTCCAGGGGCGAGGGCGGCAGGGCGGAAAACCGCTCCAGCGCAGCCTTGCGGTAGGCATAAATGCCCAGGTGCTTTCGGTAACCGTCAAAACCGCTTTTGTCCCGATCATAGGGAATGGTGGCGCGTGAAAAGTAGAGTGCGCGCCCGTCTTTTGCCGTGACGACCTTGACGCAGTTGGGGTCTTCGATGTCTCCAGGCGGGCAGCGGACGGCCAGCGTAGCCACCTCCACCTCAGGCCGGTCGAAAAGCGTGAGCAGCGGCGGGAAGAACGCGGAAGTAAGCGTGGGCTCGTCGCCCTGAATGTTGACGTATATATCGGCGTCGATACGTCTCGGCCACCTCCCGCACCCGGTCAGAGCCGCTGGCGCAGTCCTGCGAGGTCATCACCACCGGGATGCCGCGCTCGCGGCAGACACTGGCCACCTCGTCCGAATCGGTAGCCACCACCACGGGGTCCATCAGTCCGCAGGCTGCGGCGGCACGCCACACCCACTCCACCATGGGCCTGCCGGCTATTGTGCGCAGCACCTTGCGGCTAAGCCGCGTGGAACTGAGCCGAGCCGGGATCACAGCGGCAATACGGAACTTGCTCATGCAGGCGAGTTTACAGCAGCAGGGTCCAAATTCTCATCTCCTGCGCACACGTGGCACCCTGAAAGGTCAACTCCTGTTTGACCTGCTCTCCAGCCGCCCGTAAAATCAGTAAGGAGAGTTCTGTGCGGAATCCGAATCCGTGCGCTCTTCGCCGGGCCCTATCGGCCTGCGCCTTCGGTTCCAGCGGCGGGGTAGCTCAGATGGTTAGAGCGACGGATTCATAACCCGTAGGTCGGCAGTTCGATCCTGCCTCCCGCCACCAATACAATCAACAAGATGCCGCGGTTTATCGATTCCTGCGTGTTGTCCCGTCGCTGTGCGCGGCGGCTTCTCCCCTGCTGTGCACGGATCGCTGCACCCGGTCACGGTCAAAACTATCAAGCGGGACCCACGCCCGCTCTTGGCGAGGATGCGTGCTGATTGGCTTGCTTGGCAGCCTGTTGTGATGGTCGAAGATGCCGGGAAGCCGTCGCTCAGAGGCTACTTTCCTCAGTCTGAAACTCGCATCCGAAATCGGGGGCGAGAAAAGAGCAGATTCTTCGCTCACCACCCCCAAACCGAGAACCGTTCGGGGCCCCGTTCGCTCGGAATGAACGTCCCAAAATGGGACCGGTTTCCATCGCCCCTACTGGGCTAGAAAACAATTTTGACTTGTAATCCAGGACTGCGCTTCGCTTGTCCTGGACTAATCTCCTGCTCTCGCTCCGGGAGGCATTGGACCCGTTCATTCCAGATGTAACTTGCAACGCGAGTCATGATGCTCGGAATGACAGTGTATTTGTTGAGCGAGCTATGGGCTCAGGGCACTATAGCGGAACCTGAGTCGATGTATCCCGAGGCCGTTGCATTCAAGTCGACGCGACCCCCAAAGAGCGGCGATCCTGCACACGGCGAACGAGGCCATAGGGAATCTGGTTTCGCTCTAGATCGGTTCCACAATTCACTTACCCGCAGGCATCGTGCAGGGCGGCATTTTCCTGAGGAAAATGCAACTTGAACGCAGTGGTTCCGGGGTACAGCAATCATGGAACCGCTGTAGCAACCGCTGCGCATACGGCCCGGTCAACGAATTGCTCCTGGTCTGGAGCGCTTCTACACAGGCCCCCTTTGTAGGGCTGCCAATCTTGAAGCCTCTGTCTCTTCCGGAGGTACTTACTCTGAAAGATCGCTGGCAATGGTCACGGCAACGGGCGGATCGCTAGTCAACTGCGTATCCCACATCAAGACGGTGTAGACCTCGCCGCCCGTCAAGGCTAGGCTTTGTGACGTGTACTTGGGGGTAAGAACGCCGGTCGGCGTGATGATCATGGTCACCGTCTGCGAGGAGAAGCTGATGTATCCAGCGGTTGCCCCCACCGGCAACCCGACAACCAGCGGAATGGTGTTGGCCAGGGTGGTGCCGGCCGGTTCCATATAGATATCCACCGGGCCGGTCTTGGGCGCCTGATTGAGAAACCGGAAGGCCGAGTGGCCGCTGGCTGCCGCCATCTGCTGGTCTTCCAGGACGGTCACTGTGTAACTGGTTGGCGCTGCGCCGTTGTCGGTAATAAATACGGAATGCTGATGACCTGCCAGCAGCGTTCCGTCGGAGGAGACCAGCGCCGCGCCGCCGGTGGCCGCAGTCACCTTGATCAGTGCATCTCCTGTGGCAGGCAAGGTGCCATAAGAAGTAATGGTTCCCTGTCCGATGTTACCGGCCAGAAGAACCCCTTCGACAACCACATTGACGGCCGGGGCAATGTAAGAGGCGTCTATGACTCGCACCAGGCTGGGTTGAACGTAGCCAGCCACGTTTTGACAGGCCGAGAGCGCCAGCGCCAGCACCAGGCTGGCCGTAGCCGCCTGGCCCAGCCTGCGCAGGGTCAACCGCCGGGTACTACCCATCCATCGATTCCAGGTCGTCTTCATTCGCTTCTCCGCCAGGGGGCTTTGCAGCGCGCCGCTGAAATCAATGGCGCTTCCCTGGGTCGATTCATTGGCATGTGCGGCATTCCCCTTGGGATTCGTCCTTATGCCGCGCGTGGTTGCTGGGCCGGGAGCTTTCGAGCGCCCCGCTCAAGCTTCCCCATCATAGTACAGGTTGTGTGCTGGGAAGAGTTTACGACTTTTGGGCAATCGCATCACAGGGGACCGAACCCGGCAACGCAGGGCTTTCTGATCTGGCCTGGAGTTGACGTGGGCCGGTCAGCTTGCTCCCAGGTAGATGAAGCGGGCAACGAAAAGAGCAGCCAGGACGTAGAGCAGCCAATCCTGACGGCGGAACTTGCCGGTGATCAAATGCAGCGCGGCCCAGGAAATGACGCCAAATCCCAGTCCGTTGGCAATCGAGTAGGTAAAGGGGATAAGCACCAGCGTCAAGAAAGAGGGAACCGCGATCAGCGGGTCGTGCCAGCGAATCTCGGTGACGGTGGAGAGCATGAGTGAACCCACCAGAATGAGCGCCGGAGCAGTGGCTGCGGGGGGTACGATGCCGACAAATGGAGCGGCGCCAATGGCGCATAGGAAGAGCAAGCCGGTCACGATGGCGGTGACGCCTGAGCGCCCCCCGGCAGCCACGCCCGCCGTGGACTCCACATAGCTGGTCACGGTCGAGGTTCCGGTCAGCGAGCCGAAGACGGTAGCCGTGGCGTCGGTAAAGAGGATGCGGCTGAGCCGGGGAATGGTGTGGTCGGGCAAAATCAGCCCGGCGCGCTTGGTAACGGCTACCAGGGTGCCGAGATTGTCGAAAAGGTCCACGAAGAAAAAGACAAAAACGATCTCCAGCAGGCCCTTGTTGAGTGCGCCGCGAATATCGAGTTTGAAAGCTGTGTCGGCCAGGGAGTGGAAGCCTCCGGCGGCGGGCGCCCAGTGAACCAGTCCCAGGGCCCAGGCGAGGCCGGTCGTCGTCAGCACGCCGATCAGGATAGCTCCGCGCACCTTCTTCGCCTCCAAGGCCACCATCAGGATGAGCCCAAGCAGCGCCAGTGCGGTGGTGGGACTGCGCAGGTTGCCCATGGTGACGAAGGTCTCCGGGTCGCCCACCACCAGGCCCGCATTGCGAAAGCCGATGAAGGCAATAAACAGGCCGATGCCGCTGGCTACCGCCGCGTAAAGCTCGTGAGGAATGGCATGAAGAATCATCTGCCGGATGCCGGTAGCGGTAATGGCCAAAAAGATCATGCCAGAGAGAAACACCGCTCCCAGCGCCGTCTGCCACGGCACGTGCATCTTGATGCAGACCGCGTAGGCAAAGTAGGCGTTGAGGCCCATGCCAGGGGCCAGGGCGATAGGATAACGCGCCACCACGCCCATGAGAATGGAGCCGAAGGCCGCGGAGAGGCAGGTCGCGGCGGTGACGGCGGCCAGCGGCATACCGGCTGAGGCCAGAATGGCTGGATTCACCAGCACGATGTAGGCCATGGTCAGAAAAGTCGTGACGCCGGCCAGAATCTCGGTGCGCCAGTTGGTTCCCAACCGCGCAAATTCAAAATAGCCTTCGAGTCGTTTAAGCATAGGCGGGTACTTCTAGGAGAGCACATCCAGGCGGCTCGGCCAAACCGGCTGCTCGAATCCGGGTGTAGGCCGGACGATTTTTCGGTAGGCACCTGGCTTGACAGCCGGTGGCGAAACTCAAGTTTTGAAAGGGCACGACTTCAGAGTCTGCGGAAGAACGCCTTCTGGAAGGCAAGAAGCGTCAGGGCACGACTTTAGTCGTGCCGCAAAATGCTGATAATACAGGGACGGCCTTTAGCCCCCGGGGGACGCTCTTCCGTATTCTCGATTTGCACCACAGGCTCCACAGGCGCTTTACCGAAACAGGGCCCCAAAGCGCCCTTCTTGCCCGAGAAGCCGCCCATGTTGCCCAAGAAATCCGGTGGCTGACCAAAGAGGCCGGAGACCCACACAAAAATGCCTCCGCTCAGGCCCGCCCGCCGCTGGATCGAGGCGTGGGTAAATATAGGCGAAAAGGTAGATGCCGAGGGCCCGGAAATCGCGGAAAGCAGTCGAAAAGGCGACTTCCATTACCGATCTCGGACCGCTGAGCGGAATGCACGCTTCATCTCGGTGCAAGACGCTCATGCGGCGTTCTGGCCGGTGTGCAAGAGAACCACGGCAATCCACTTGGAAGCGCAAGCTTTTCAGGCCAAATGAGGCGATTGGCTTTTGCTCCGGTCGAGCGGCCTTACCACAACCAGTAAACTAGATTGAGGCTTGTTGCGTCCCCACTTTCCATCGATTTACCGACTTCACGTTGCGACCTGCGTGCGCGGGCTTGTGCGCGTCGGCAGCACAGTCCCAGGAGACCCCATGGCGCATTGCAGCATCCGCTTGAATCTCGCAGTACGACCAGCGATCGCTGGCCTTTTTGGGGCGATCGTTACTTCCTCAGCAGTTCTTTACGCTCAGGAACCCCTGCCCAGCACCCAGAAGATCCAGATGCGGGTTCCCGCGCCAACGCCGAACGACACCTTGCAATCCGTTGAAGTGCAGGCCGACCGCAAGGTGCGCTTCCGCATCTGGGCTCCCAACGCCACTGACGTGAAGCTCCAGACCGAAGGGCCCGAGGCAACACCGGCCATCAAGCCCGACGAATTGGCAAAATACAACAACATTGCTCTGGTGAAGGGCGATCAGGGAATCTGGGAAACCACCATCGGTCCGATCGTGCCCGGCATATACCTCTATAACTTCGTCGTCGATGGGGTGAGGACGGCTGATCCGCGTAATCCTCTCTTTTCAGAGACGATAACCTCCCAGCGCAATATCTACGAGGTTCCCGGAGCAGCTTTCTCTGAATACAGCCCGGATGTACCCCACGGCGACGTGCATGTGGTCTATTACTACTCGAAAGCGGTTGGCGGCTTACGCCGTATGCATATCTATACACCCCCCGGCTACGAGAACAACACGCAGCATTACCCGGTGCTTTATCTTCTGCATGGCGCCGGCGGCGCGGATAACTCATGGACGGATCAGGGACGCGCGGGCGCGATCCTCGACAACTTGATTGCCGCACGCAAGGCGGTTCCCATGATCGTCGTCATGCCGGCCGGTCACATCAGCCGCGACTTCCGCACCGGCGGCGCCAACACCACCATCGGCCACGATGCATTCAACAAGGACTTGGTCGGCGACGTCATGCCATACACCGACGCCCACTACCGCACGCTCACAGATCGCGATCATCGTGCAATTGCGGGACTTTCCATGGGCGGCATGCAAACGCTGGCCATCTCGTTGCGTAACTCGGCTAGTTTTGGCTGGGTGGGCGTGTTCAGTTCTGGATGGCTGCCTTCGGCGCTCAAAGAGGCCCAGGAGGTTGACCTTGCCGAGTACCACGCCAATGGCAAGCCCTTCCATCTTTACTGGTTTTCGATCGGTCAGTACGACTTCTTGCTGGAAAACTGCCACCAGACGGTTGATTTGTTGAACAAGAGCGGGATCAAGACCGAATTGCACGAATCCGGCGGATACCATGCCTGGACCAACTGGAGAGACTATCTGAACGAGTTCGCCCCACAAATCTTCCAACCGGCAGTTTCGAAGAAGTAGTTCCGAGTCCTACACCGGGGGCGTCAATCCTTCCCGCTCAGGTAACGCCCCCTGTCACTTGTTGTAGCAACTAATACCGTGACCGCATGATTCAGTGATGACCGCTCTGTACCGCCGGTCTCCTGACCGGCTGTTGTGCGGGCGTCCTCGCCCGCGCTTGTCCATGATGAATGACCAATTCATGCTTCATGCGGTCTAGACACTAGAGCGGTTCCACAATTGGCGGGTGGCCCAGGTATCGTGAATCATCCCATCAAGTTGAGGGTGCCCCCGGTCTTTTGCAATTGGAGACCGGGGATTCCACTGACCTTGGCGTACAGGCCGGGAACTGGACAATCGTCACTCTGGTTACTCCCCGAAAGTCACCTGGCATTTGCAGATCATTCCCGCGCTTTGTCGCACAATGTTTCTGGGCAAAATCCCGCCCGAATCCGGTCCGCTTGGAGTGGAGCATTCACGCCAGGCTTCCCGGAATCCGGGCGCAACACACCTAACTCCTTTGCCGAGACGATTTTGCGGATAACTTCATTGGTTAGAGGATTTTAGCGCGATTACCCCTGCGTATCCCATTGAATCCATGGATTTTCTCTCCAAAATATGGGGGGGGGGAGGGGTATTGCGGACCGGGAAACAGACCGGCCACCCCCCTTGCGGAAACGAACTACCGGGGCGCGGGCATCGCGCGGCGCAGAAACTCGTCGAAGAGGGGTGCGTTGAAGGCATTCTGTCCGTAGGCGGGGCTATAGATCATGCCTTTGCGGGTGAGGGCATCGCGCAACGGGGCTACTGCTTGAATTTTGACGCCGAGCTGGGCGGCGATCCGGCCGGAGCGCTGAGGGCCAGGCCCCATCTCGGCCATGGCGCGCAGGTACTGCTTCTCCTTGGGCGTGAGACGTTCAAAGCGCACGCGGAAGAAGGTCTCGTCGAGCCGCCGAATGGCCGGGCCGGTTGCGCGCTGAATATCCCCGGCCTCGATGGCGTTCCCGGTGGCTAAGTTCCAAGCCTCGTAGGCCCATTGCTGGAGAAAATAGGCGTGCCCGTGAGTCGCTTTGATGACCGCATCCACAGCCTCGCGGGTGAATGACACGCCCTTGCTGTTGGCAGGTCCCTGCAACGCTTCGTTGACATGCCAGGGCGCCAAGGGGCTAATTTCCTGGTATTCGACGAGGTGCTCGGCATCCTCTGTGGCTCGACCCGCGAAGCTGTGCACCTGGGGCAGCCCCGCCCCGATGAGAATGAGCGGAAGGCGCTGCCGGGCCACGCGGTCAAGAGCTCCGATAAGGGCGGCAAGTTCCTGCTCCGGCAGGGCTTGGATTTCGTCGATGCACAGCGCAATCGGGAGTTTGCTCTCGGCCGCGCACTCTGCCGCTGCCAGCAAGAGGGCAGAGAGGTCATCCTCGAAGTTGCCGCTCTGGGCCGTGCCTGGCTCGGGCGCAATCGCGAGTTCAAGTTCCAGGCGGCCCAGGTCGCCTTTGGCTTTCTGGTTGAGGGAGTTGAGGAAGCTGCGCAGCACCCGAAGGCCGCGGCGGGCGTGGTCGCTGGCGCCGCTGCCGGAATTCTTACCCGGAGTGTTGAAATAGCGATGCAAGGCGGGCAGCAGCAGCTCGGCCAGCGTCTTGCTTTCTCGTGCTTCGAGTTGAATGGCATGCAAGCCGTTCTTCTGGGCGTTGTTGTGTATCGTATTGATAACAACAGTCTTACCTGCTCCACGAAGCCCCACCATCACGATGCTCTTGGTGTGGAGGCGGTCGCGCAACCGGACGAGGGCCAGCTCCGCGTGGCTCAGAATCAAGGCCCGGCCCGCCAACTCAGGAGGCTGCGCGCCTGCTCCAGGTGTGAAGGGATTGGCGCGGGCGTCCATGCAAATACGTTAGCATCCTATACGAGAAAAGCAATATAGAAACAAAATGTTTTTATAACCCATTGAGCGACCGGCGACTGAAAGCCGCCAGCCTTGAATCGAAAAAGAAGGACGAAGGCAGGAATCTGTGCGGGAGAGAACGGTGGGCGTACCGGCTTCACTGGCGGATTTGGGAGGGCTATAGCGGTTCCACAATCGATATGCCCAAAGACCACTGAAATCAAGGGGCATTTTTCTCAAGAGAATGCCCCCCTGCACGATGCCTGCATGGGTACGTGAATTGTGGAACCGCTCTAGGCGAGCAGCCTGGCGGCTTCCTTGGCAAAGTAGGTGACAATGAAGTCCGCGCCGGCGCGGCGGATGCCGAGCAGCGACTCGAGGATGGCGCGGTCGTGGTCCAGCCAACCCTTTTCAAAAGCCGCCTGCAGCATGGAGTACTCGCCCGAGACTTGATAAGCGCCAATGGGCACGTCCACTCGCTCGCGGGCGGCACGCACCACGTCAAGATACGGCATGGCCGGCTTCATCAGGATCATGTCCGCGCCCTCCTCGAGGTCCAGGTCGATCTCGCGCATGGCCTCGCGCAGGTTGGCGCCATCCATCTGGTAGGTCTTGCGGTCGCCAAACTGGGGCGCTGAGTCGGCCGCCTCGCGGAACGGCCCGTAGAAGGCCGAAGCGAACTTCGAGGCGTAGCTGAGGATCGGGGTATTCAGGCAAGCCTCGGCATCGAGCGCCCGGCGGATGGCGGCTACGCGCCCATCCATCATGTCGCTCGGAGCCACCACATCGGCCCCGGCTTTGGCCAGGCTGGCAGCGGCGCGGCCCAGCAATTCCACTGAAGAATCGTTGTCTACCTCGAAGCCGTCAGCGGTTTCGACGATCATGCCGCAATGGCCATGGCTGGTGTATTCGCACAGGCAGACGTCGGCGATCAGCACCAGTTTCTTCGAGGCCGCGGACTGCTTGAGCGCACGCAGCCCCATCTGCACGATCCCATCTTCGTCCCAGGCGCCGGTGCCTTCTTCGTTCTTGGTCTCCGGCAAGCCAAAGAGCAGCAGCCCGCCAATTCCCAGGCTGGCTGCCTCCTCCGCCTCGCGCACCGCCTCGTCAACCGAGAGGTTGAAGACGCCGGGCATCGAGCCGACCGCGCGGCGCACGCCTTCGCCGGGACAAATAAAGAGGGGATAGATCAGGTCGCCGGGCTCGATGGTGGTTTCGCGCACCAGCGCCCGCATGGATTCGCTGCGCCTCAGGCGGCGCATTCGAGTATCAGGGAAAGTCATGGTCCCGATTGTAGACGAAACGGCAGCCTTCAGCCGCGGGCTTTCTGCTCTGAAATGTACAGGCTACCGGAGGACCGCTCCCGGTTTGTGTCTTTCAATTCTTCTCGTGAAGATGTTAGAGCATCTCTCTCGATGGTCTAGAGGAGATTCGCGGGGAATTGACGGAGGGAGCGTGGGGCTTCACAGGTTGCGGAAAAACTCTGGTATGGCCCGGTTTTTTGAAAGGGCACGACTTCAGTCGTACCGCAAAATGCTGATCGTAAAGGGACGGGCTCTAGCCCCTGCGGGGTGTTTTTGGGGGCTTCGCCTTGCATTCGGGGTTTTTCCGCAGCCCGTTCAGCCCCACGAAGCCCGCGCGAGTTTTGCTGGCCTTCAGACCCGGGCTGCGAATCGCTGCTGGTCTGAAGCGCCTCTACACAGGCCCCCTTTGGTGGGCCGCCAACCTCAACGCCTCATGCCCAGCCGGAGGTAATTACTCTACGAGGCGGAAAAAGCGCCGCGCCCGCGCCACATCCTTGAATATTTGTTCCTTCAGCGCATCGGGAGAGGGCCACTGCCTCTCCCCGCGCAGACGCTGCAGGAACTCCAGTTCCAACGGCGTCTGTTCCTCCAGGTCGACTGGTTCAAAGTCCAGAATGTGCGACTCGACGGCGAAGGATGCCTCGCCAAACGTAGGCCGGTTGCCCACGTTCGTGACCGCCTTGAAGCGCCGCCCGCCCACCGTGAGCCGCGTGACGTAAACACCAAAGCCCGGCAGCAACCCTTCATAGGCCGCCAGATTGACGGTGGGCACCAGGAGCCGCGTCCCGATGCCGCGTCCGCGGGCCGGTGTTGAAACCACCGCGAAGGGCCGGCCTAGCATCCAGCGGGCGCGGCGCATATCGCCCTGCGCCACCAGGGTGCGGATGGCCGAGCTGGAAATCTCCATTCCATGCACGAACACCGGCGCGTGCACATGCACGCCGAAGCCCAACGCGTCGCCAAATTTCTTCAATTCAGCCACGCCAGCCCGCGCGCGATGGCCAAAGCGAAAGTTGCCGCCCTCGTGCAGCCCGCAAAGATGCAGCCCGTCCACCAGGATGTGGCGCACAAATTCCTTGGGCGGCAACCCGGCCAGCGCCGCATCAAAGCGCAGCACCAGGAAGGCATCGATGCCGGTCCGGGCCATGCAGGCGCAGCCGCTCCTCCATCAGCGTCAGCAGCCTGGGGGCTTTCGATGGGCGCAGAAACTGCTCTGGGTGCGGATCGAATGTGATGGCTACCGCCCGCGCGCCCAGCGCCCGCGCTTCCGCGGCCACCGAAGTCAGCACCTCGCGGTGCCCCAGGTGCACGCCGTCGAAGTTGCCGATGGCGGCCACAGTGGGGCCAAAGCCCGGCGGAATCTCTTGTACCGAGTGATATACGGGTATCATGGGGTCGCGGCGATCGCTCATAGACTCACGGGAAGGCTCTGGCCGTCGTAAGCCAGGCGAACGCCTTCGGGCAGCGCCTGGTTGGTCTCTTCGTGACCCAATTCGTGGGCAATGTGGGTGAGCCAGGTGTGCCGGGCTCCGATGCGCCGGGCCCAGCCCAGAGCCTGCTCCACGGTCGCGTGGCTGGGATGCGGCTTGTGACGTAGCGCGGAAATCACCAGGTGATCCAGCCCCACAAGCAGAGCAAAGCTCGCCTCCGGAATGCCGCTCACGTCGGTCAGATAGGCGGCGTTGCCAAAGCGAAAGCCGGAGATATCCATCTCCCCGTGCCGCAACGGCACGCGCACAAACTCCACGCCATGCACCGGGGTGGAATCGTTCAGCGGCTCCAGTTGGACGCGTGCCCGATTGGGGTAAGTCGCCTGCGGAGAAAAGGTGTAGTCGTAAATGCGCCTGAGCACTTCGGCCGTTTCATCGGAGGCATAAAGCAGAATCGGGCCACCCTCGCGAAAAACCGTGAAGCTGAGCGGGCGTAGATCGTCCAGGCCCAGGATGTGATCGGCGTGGGCGTGGGTATAGAAGACCGCATCCACGCGGGTAAGGCCGGCTCGCAGAGCCTGTTCGCGGAAATCCGGGCCGGTATCGATGACCACCACCCGCTCCCGGCCATCCCGCTGCCAGCGCAGCAGCACAGAGGGCCGCAGCCGGCGGTCGTGCGGGTCGGCCGAGGTGCACACCCCGCAACGGCACCCCAGCGTGGGAACCCCCATGGAGGTTCCCGTCCCGAGAAATGTCAGAAGCCCGTCCATACCGCCCCGTCGATCCCTGATCTGATCCCTGTCTTAGCGCTTTCCCGGAGGTGGGGGAACCGGCGGCTGCATGCCCTGCAAGCTGATCATGCTGGTCAGCTCCAGGAAGGCCATACGCACCTCGTACAGCACTGTCTGCAGCGTGCGATCCTCGGCTTCCGTAAGGTTGCCGCGGGTCTTCTCAGCCAGCACGCCCAGCAGGTCGATGGTGTTGCGCGCGCCCAGAATGTCTACGCGGGGACGCTGGCCCTCCTGGGCGCCCGCGCCCATCTGGATCATGGCGGAGACATAGAACTGCTGCACCAGGTGCTCGAAACCGATTGCAGGCTGCGGACCCATGGCGGGATTCTGCGCCCGGATAATGTCTTCGAGCCGCTGCGCGGAGGCATCGTAGGCGGCCTTCTGCTCCCGGCTCTCCTCGGCTGTGGGCGCGGGAGGCATCTCCGGCAGCTCGGCTTCCGGCGCGGCAGGCGGCTCAGGCGCGGACTCCGGTTTAGGTTCCGAGACGACTAGCCGCGGCCCTGCGCCGGGCTCCGCAGGTTCAGAAGGCGGCGCTGGCCTGCCGTCCTGCTCTTCTTCCGCCCTGAACTTGCGGCGGTCAATCACTTCAAACTTGGGGGTTTCGCTCATATCTCCTGTTTTCCAATCCGCATAGCGGACTTACTAACTATTTTAACTTCTCTCTTGCTGAGGCGCTTAGCAGGCTGTGGTGAAAGGCAAAAATGCCGAAAAACCGGCCCTCAGGGGCCACAGCGGTTCCACAAATGCTGTACCCCGAACCCACCGCTATCAACTGGCATTTTTCTCAAGAAAATGCCACCTTGCACGATGCCGGAAAGGGCATGTGAATTGTGGGACCGCTCTAGTGTCTTGAGTCGTTCATTCGTCTACAAAACCTGGCCGCGGAATCGAGGATCTGGTCGGCGGTTTTGTGCCAGATGAAGGGTTTCGGGGCGCTGTTGTGGTTTTCGATGAAGTCGTTGATGGCCGCTTTCAGTTCTTTTGTGGAGCGGTGAACGCCGCGGCGAAGTTGGCGTTCTGTGAGCAAAACGAACCAGCGTTCCACCAGGTTCAGCCATGAGGCAGAGGTGGGCGTGAAGTGAACATGGAAACGGGGGCGTTTGGCCAGCCAGTTCTGAATCAACTTCGTTTTGTGGGTTCCGTAGTTGTCCATGATGAGGTGAACGTCCAGTTCTTCGGGCACGTTTTTCTCGATGGTGTCGAGGAAACTGCGGAACTCTTCGGAACAATGGCGTTGCTGGTTCTGGCCGATGATCTTACCGGTCTGCGTGTCCAGCGCGGCAAACAGGCTGGTCGTGCCGTGCCGCGCATAGTCGTGGGTGCGGCGCTCGATCTGTCCTGGTCCCATGGGCAGCATTGGAGCCGTGCGGTCAGCCGCCTGAATTTGGCTCTTTTCATCCACGCATAAGACCAACGCGCGCTCCGGAGGGTTCATATAAAGCCCCTCGATGTCGCGCACCTTGTCGATGAACAAAGGGTCGTTGGATAATTTGAACGTCTCGGAGCGATGTGGGGCCAGAGAAAAGGCGCGCCAGATGCGGCTGATCGCGGTCTGGTTGACGCCTGTGGCCTGTGCCATCGTACGGGTCGACCAATGGGTGGCAGCGGGCGGCTTGCTCTCAAGCGTGCGCACGATTACTTCTTCGATCTGGGCATCGCTCAGTTTGCGTGGCTGTCCGGGACGCGGCTCATCGAGCAGTCCATCCAATCCCCGCTCATCGAACCTGCGCCACCATTTACTGACCGTTTGAATGCAGGCATGCACTTCTGCGGCAATCGCGGTAGCGGTCAGTCCATCGGCGGCACGCAATACAATCCGCGCACGCATCGAAAGAGCTTGAGCGGCCTTCCTTCTCCGCGTCCAGCCCTGCAACGTTGAGCGCTGCTCCGCGCTCAGTTCCAACTGCGGCGACCGGCGTCCTCGTCTCATGACTCGCTCCTGCCATGCTAGACGCATCTCGTCGGAGTTAGTTTAGCGAATTAATGACTCATTAGACTAGCTGCTCTTCGCCTTCAGCAGTTCCAGCGCCTTGTTCAGCGGCTCGTCGCCTTTGGCGGGAGGCGCATCCTCATCCAGTTCCTCATCTTGCGGGTTGCCGACCACTACCGTGGGCGTGACGGCAACATCCTGAATCTTCTTGCCGGAAGGGGACTGGTATTTGGCCACGGTCAGCAGCAGGGCCGCGCCGTCAGGCAGTTCGATGGTCTTCTGCACCGAGCCCTCGCCAAAAGTGCGCTCGCCCACCACGTCTCCGCGCTTCGAGTCCTCAATGGCCGCGGCCGTCAGCTCTGCCGCGCCATAGGTGCCGCGATTGACCAGCACCGCCAGCGGCGCGTCTGTCACAGCACTTTGCCGGGTCGGCGGCGAAGGTCTGCAGGGGAAACTTCTGCCCCTGCAGAGTGGCCAGCGTGCCCTGGCTTACAAAAAAGTTCGCCAGCCGCAGCCCCTGCTGCGCGTCGTCGCCGGAGGAGTCGCGCAGGTCGAGAAGCACCTTGCGGCCCTTGCCGGCGGCCTTGATCTTCGCGGCGATCTCATCCACTCTGCGCCTGTGTCAGCACGCCGGGCTTGAGATAGAGGATGGTGGAGTTCTCGTATTGCTGCTCGCCCAGCGGCGCGGCAGACGTGATGGCACGGGTCAGCGTGATTTTGTCTGGGTCGGACTTGCGCGGGCGCACCACCGAAATGGTCAACGTGGTCCCCGGCTTGCCCTCCAGCATCAGCCGGATGACCGCCAGCGACAGCTCGCGGGTGGACTGGTCGCCGATAGACTCGATCACATCGCCGTCGGAAAGGTGCTCCTTGTCCGCCGGTGAGCCGGGCAGCACGCTGACAACGGTAGCGTAGCCATAGCGCTTGGAGACATTGATGCCCACCTGCGCCACGCCCGGTTGCCGGCCGGTCCTTGTAGATCTTGTACTCGGTCGCGGTCAGGTAGCTGGAGTCGGCATCCAGGGACTCCAGCAGCCCGTGCAAGCGCGCCGGTGGTCACGTCGTTGATGTTGGGCTCGGTGACGTAGTCGGTCTGGACCTTCTTCAGCACCTCGGAGTAGACGCGCATCTGGCGGTAGGCGCCATCCTGTTCGCCGCCGGCATGAACGCCGAACCAGCCGAACTCGCCCAGGGCAAAGCCAAAGCCCAGGGCCGCAAAAATCGCCACGGAAAGCACGAAGATCAAACGCTGAAAGATTCGAGACACACACACCACCAAGGCGGCCCTTGAGGGGAAACAGGCCGCTCACTCTATAGACGCAATGATACCCCAACGGGGATCAGAGGGCTGGAATCGAAGGGCAGCCACTGGGCAAACGCACCATGTGTTGAACCCGCAAGGACAGATGTTTTGAAAGGGCACGGCTTCAGAAGCCTGCCCTGAGCGAAGCCGAAGGGTGCCGCCCTGAGCCGCTTCGAATCGTGGCCTGACAATACTCCCGGCAGAGCCGGGGGAACTCCTCACCCTTTAGGCAAAGCTTCACTGAGGTGAGGTTTTCTCTGGATTACGGCTTCTGCCAAAGGATGTTAAAAGAGATGGTCCGGAACGGGGTACGGAGCCGAATACTGGCTACATCCGATGCAGGTTGTGATTCGTTCGCAGTGCGACGGGGTATGAGCGATCTCTCCAAAAGCTGACGGAACTGCCCCTTGCAGGCAGCGCGTATGCCGCCAAGGCGTGGGAAGGAATCTCATGACCCCCTCCCACACGCCGGCAGACTCCGGTTATTGCACGTCGGCTACCTTGCCGTCCTTGAAGATGATCTTCATGCCGTTGTAGTTGTAGATGACCTTGGGACCGAGCAGCGCCTTGCTGTTCGGCTGGCCGAGCATTCCCTCCACCTGGCTGATCGTCTGCCCGAGAGTAACGCTCGCCGAAGCGATGGGAGCCGTATGGGGCGGCATTTCGCCCGTCGGGGCCACGGCTCCGGTCACGTCCTGCTCGGCCTGGTCTCCCAACTGGCTCTCCTGCTGAAGTTCGGTGGCCACGCTGGGGTCCTGCGGCGGGGCAATGGAGACATAAAGAGCCGGCTGCATTTGAGGAGCCACCGGCGCGGCCGGCAACCCGCTCTTCCCTTGCTTTTTCTGCAATTCCTGGAGCCCCTGGTCGATGGTCTCCCGCATGTGATTCTGCATCTCCTGCAGGTCATCCAGCGAGATGGCCACGGTGTCCTGCTTCGCGCACTCCACGCCGCCCTTGCTCGACAGCACTACCAGCTCCGCCGTCGTTGCGTCCGCCGGGGGCGCGGTCTCCAGCGCCAGAACATCGCCATCGCTCAGGGCGCACTCTGCCTGATTGGCATCCACCACGTCTAGCGCCGTGCCCACCACAAACACGTGCTGCTTGCCCCTGGCCGCGTCGTCCAACATGCGGCCCAGGCCGCTTGAACCGGGGTCAATGTCCTGCTGCTGCGCGTTTTGCTGCGCTTCCTGGTTCTCCAGCGCCAACTGGTTCCTCACCTCATCGGCGATTTGCTGCTTGACGTCGGGCGTCAGCTCCGGCGGGCCAGCCATCGCGGGAGGCGCGCCGTCCATTTCGCCCGCCTCTGCATGGGCCGCATAGGCGCTCTGCAAATCAGACGAGATCATGTAGTCTGTCAGCCAGTAGGAAGCTGAGGGGTACGCCGGATAGGGAGCGAAGTAGTAGCCGTAGTAGCCATACCAGGGACTGGCTCCCCATCCCCAGCCGAAGACGATCGGCGCCCTCCAGGGGTTGTAAGCCCATCCGTAGAAGCCCGGCGCAAAGTAAAAGCCTGGGGCGTAGACGTTCAGGTACAGCCCGCGAAACCCGTAGCCGTGGTAGAAGTGGCTGTACATTTGGCCGTGATAGAAGTAGGTGCGCCGGGCGAAGTCGTGGCCATGGAAGCTGTAAGGCCGCTGCACGTATCCCGGACGGCCCCTCTGGAACACCGCGCGGCTGTGGTCCGCGTGTTCGGCCACGATTCTTCGACCGCCATTCAGCCCTTGGTGCACATCCATGCCGCGCCTGGCATCGTGCACATCGCTCGGCCTGCCGTTGGAGCGCATGCGCACCACGCTGCCGTTGCTGGTCACGCGCTCACTGCTTCCCCTGCTGGGAGGGGTTCTGATGGCTGCATTGTGCGGAGCGACGGAAGCATGTGCGCCCGCGCCGCCGGCGTTGAACCCACGCGCACCAATCGCCGTATTGTTTGTCGAAGGCCGTACGCCTGCCCCGCCGGCCGTTGGCCCACTGGTTGCCGGATGGTTGGCCGATGGCCCGCTGCTTGCGGGATGGCTGGCCGACGGCCCCGCGGCGCTCGGTCCATGGGTTGCTCCACCCCCGGAGTTGCCGGATGGCCTGGAGGAGGGCGCCGGTCGCGACGTGGCCGCCGGCTTGGCAGGCGCGGGCGTGGATGCAGGCTTCTTGTTTTCAGCGGCAGCGGCCGCCACTGCGATCGCGCTCAGGAGCGCGCCAAGAATGATTGCATTAAATCCAATTTTCAGGGTTTTTCGACTGCTCGGCATTCTCATCAAGTCCTCTTTTCTTGCTGAATTCTGTCTTTTTCGCGCTCCGTCCAGGTTGCACGGAAACTATTCGACATTGCTCACTTTTCCACTGGTGAAAGTGACTTTCATGTCCTTGTAGACAAAGATTTCCTTGGGGCCGATGACTGCCTTCCTGACAGGTTCCCCGAAGGCGGCAATCACCTGATCCTTGGTTTGACCAACCGAAATAGTCGGAGTCGGCCCAGGCGGAGGCGGCGGGGGGGCGATGTCTGCAAACTGAGCCGGAGCAGGCGGGGGAGGCGGAGGCACGGGCGCAGGCTGGGCCGGCTGATCCTGTGGCGGCTGCGGTTCGAGGACTTCTGAAATGGCCCTTACCGCATCGTCCGGCGAAGGAAGCGTCCCTTTCGGAACCAGGAATTTGAGCGTTCCAAAGTAGCGTCCATCGTCGTACGGATCGGTCACCACCTGCACCAGGATGGCGTCCTTGTCGAATTCGAGAGCCTTCACCCAAACTTTCTCACCGGCTACCAGCATCTTTCTGGGGATGCTGGATGCCCCGCCGGGGAAGTTCATGCCGTCCACCATGTCGACTTTCAGCCTGTCGCCAAATCCCTGCGACAACTTGCCCTCCTTGTAGACACTGATCGGGGCAGCCGGCACCGCGACGGTGTAGATCAGCAATCCGTCCTTTTTCAGCGCCACGATCACACCGGGGGTGACAATTCCGCTCTTATCTGCCGTGAACTTGGTTGGCACGAACTGCCCATTCAGCTTCTTAAGCAGCAGATCCTTCGGGTCGCCTGCCTGCGCCGCCAATACCTGGCTGAGCAGCGCCGATGTGATAACTGCCAATCCCAATGCGCGGAAATGCGGAACCTGATTCATAAGCCTCTTCCATTTCATGAGTTGTGGGGGAAGGATTGAACAAGACAAAAAACACTACGCTCGGGGGAATACCCTGTCAAGAAGCCGCCGCGCTGGGATTCTCCATAGGGGCGCGGCGTTTCAAAGCTGTCTGCAGACATGAGGCCCTGCATGAAATAACTGTGATTTCTACAAGCATCTCATGCCGTTCTTGAGGCCAGGCCAACATTCAGGCGGAGTCACAGCAGGGGAGCCATTCAGCGGGGAGCAAACCGCCGAAAACGAACATGTCAATCCTGGCAGAAGGGCGAATAGCCGAGAAAAAGCTAGGGGCAGATTCAATCCCTTGCCCTTGAAAGTCTCCGAATAGGCCGCCATTTTGGCAGGCCACGTCTTCAAGGGCTGGGGGAAACTCCAAATCGGCGCGCTTTGTAGCAGTCCCGCACCGGTGTCTCCGACCCGCGATGGGTGAAACGGGGGGATCCCTACGAGCGATTACCCCTTCGGAGGGAGCAGATGACTTTAGGTCCCTGAGTAAGCGATGGAATCATTCGGCCTTCAGGCCCGGGTCTGAAGGCCAGCAAAACTCGCGTCGGATTCGTGGGGCTGAAGCCCCACGCTCCCTCAGTCAATTCCCCGCGAGTCTCCTCCATATCATCGAGAGAGATGCTCTGAGGCGCGACCGGGGTCCCCCGGCACGCAGATCGTGCCCTGCTGCAGCACCTAAGTTTGCTCTCGAACCGTGGTTTTGAAAGCGCACGCAATGGTTGAGACGGGCCACAGGCCATTCTGCAAGGAGCCGCTCACGATTCGAAGACTGTCAGGCTGTTGCGCCCGGCCCGCTTTGCGCAGTACATCGCCTGATCGGCCTCCTCCAGCAACTCTTTGAACCGGATACTTCGCCCTTTCAGCTGAGTAAGCCCAATCGAGACGGACACATGGATATTGCCGGCTCCGGGCGGAATGATCACGGCATCGGCGACGAGGGCGCGGATTCTCTGCGCAATGTCGCGGGCGTCCTCGCCCTCGGTTTCGACGATCACGGCGGCGAACTCTTCTCCGCCTGTACGGCCAAGGATGTCGACATTGCGGAGGGCATCGCGAATCAGATTCGACACTTGCTGGAGAACAACGTCGCCCACGGCGTGGCCCCACCTGTCGTTGATGGCTTTGAAGTGGTCCAGGTCGATCATGAGCAGAGAAAGGGGACGTTGGTAGCGGATGGCGCGCTCCAATTCACGCTCCGCGGATTCAACCAGGCGGCGCCGATTGAAGAGTCCGGTCAGGTAGTCGGTCTGCGCCTGAAGCTCGGCCAGCTTCTTCAGTTCCTGTTCCAGTTCCAGCTTCTTCTGGACCAGAATCAGATCCAACGCGGATTGATGCGCATCTCGCATGGCCTGACGGGCGCGGGAGTGCAGGATCATGGCGAACAATCCGCCGATGACCAACCCGTCAACGATCAGAATTTGGATTGCGGGGAGATTGACCACCGAAGCGAATCGCGTGCTTCGGCCCGCAATCCAGAAGGCCAGGTTGTTTAGCAGGATGGAAGCGAAGAAGAGCTGCAAGAGGCGCTTGCTAGGTGTGCTCTCCGTGCGGAGAGAGAAGGCGATGACCACAAAGAAGAGCCACGTGACCTTGATGATTGCGGAATTGAAAATGACCGCCGGGGAGTCGTAGCCCAGGACAATGGCCGCCAACAGGACAGGAAACGTCCACAGCAGCAGGTTGAGCCCGCGCATCAAGAGCGGCGGTGGCGCATAGGGCTTGAACAGCGCGCGGCAGAACAGGATGGAAGTGAAGTTGATGGCGCAGTAGAGGACAATGTTGACCCAATCCGCGAGTTGAGGAAAGCGCGCGGGGACCAGGGGCGCCAAATAGCCCGTAGTGGCGAGGCCAAAGAAGGTGTAAACAGCCTGGTGAATGGCAAACAAGCCCACCACCGAGCGGCGGTTCAGAAGATAACTGAGAATTGCCCAAAGCAGCAGGCAAAGCATGGCGGTGATGAAGAACATCATCAGCAGGTCGCGGTCGTGGTCCCTGCGCTCTGCCTCGACCGGTTCCAAAGCTTCAACGGTGATCGCCGCGAGGCTTCTGGATTTCACGCGGAGATAGTAGGTCCCCTCGGGACCAGCTACATCCACAACAAAGCCGAGGGTGATGCTGGTACGGTCGCGAATGCCGTAGGGGTAGTGATTGCCGGTGACGCGGGTCTTCCAGGTGAGCGGATTGCCCTCACCGCCTTCGTAGACACGCACATCGTTGAGGAATGGAGGCCGGATAAAAAGCACAACCTTGCTGCCGCTGGCCGGCCGGCGCACGCGGAAGCAGAGCCAATAGACAGTCTTTGGGCTGGAGATGCCAAGCGACAGGCCGGCCGGGGCAGTTACGCGCCCAGCCACCTCGGCAATCGTCAGGGCGCCAGTTGGGTCTTCCAGCACAGAGCGGGAGACGATGAGATCGCCTGCATGAGCCGGTGGAGCGAGGATGAACCCCGCGAACAATGCGAGGATGGCAAAGAGGTACCTCATTGGCTCACCGCGCACCAAGGGCGCGAGCCCGGCGAACTGGTTCGTCTGGCGCTGGTAACAACCGCGACAGTCGCTGCGGAAAACCAATTTTGATGCATCTTTGCCCGAAGCACACAACTCGACAATCAGGATAGTTCCTTATCGGCGCATCCAAGGGAATTCGATAGCCGGTGGACCACAGACGCTAACCTGAAGCATCTTCGCCTGTGAGCAGGTAAACTGTCAGCGGACAGAGGAGAATTCACCCATGCAGACGCGGATTCAGGGCACCACCATGCCCGTGCTTGATGTGCAACTCGATCCTAACGAGAGCGTGTTTTCAGAGAGCGGCGAGCTCTCGTGGATGACGGGCTCGATCCAGATGACCACGCACACCCAGATGGGCGGAGGCGGCGGCCTGTTTGGCGTGCTCAAGCGCGTGGCCGGCGGCGGCAGCCTGTTCATGACCGAGTATCGCGCCATGCAGTATCCCGGCGAGGTGTCTTTTGCCACCAAGGTGCCGGGACACATTGTGCCGGTTGAGCTGGGCCAGGGCCCGGAGTACCTGGTTCACCGGCACGGATTTCTCTGCGCTACGCCGCAGGTAACCATTGGCGTAGGCTTTCAGCAGTCGCTGGGCGCGGGCGTCTTTGGCGGCAATGGATTCGTGCTGCAGAAGGTGGGCGGACAGGGCACCGCGTGGCTGGAGTTGAGCGGTGAGCTGATCGTAAAGAATCTGGCTCCGGGAGAGACTCTGCGCGTGCATCCGGGCCATGTGGGCGCCTTCCAGTCGTCGGTTTCGTTCCAGATCACCATGGTGCCGGGAATCAAGAACATGATCTTCGGCGGGGACGGCATGTTTCTGGCCGTGCTGACCGGACCTGGGTCGGTATGGCTCCAGACGCTGCCCATCTCGCGTCTGGCACACCAGATCAGCGAGTATCTGCCGCAGACCGAGAGCCGGCAGGGAGGCTCAGTGGCCGGCGGCGCTCTGCTGGGCGGAATCGTCGGTTCTATCCTGGGCGGAGACAAGTAAAGCAGGGGTTAGGGGTTAGGGGTCAGGGACGAGGGACTGAGGGACGAGGGACTGGGGGACAGTGGGACCAGGGACTCGGGAGCTGGAAATAGGGAGCACCGGGCTTGCCACGGCGAGTTGCGGCTGCAAGGAACGGGCCGCACTGCCTCCCGGAGGGAGGCACCGAAAATAGCCCAGGGCAAGCGAAGCGCAGCCCTGGGAACAGCCCCCCAAATGCCCCGCGCCCCGAAGGGGCGCTGCGAAACACGGCCATTGCGGGAACGCCCAACGGGAATTGGGTTCAGCGATCTGCCCGTTCCAGCCCTCGATGTCGAGCGCGAATGGGCGGGTCCGCAGTCAATTGGAGAAAGGTAAGGCGCACGATGCAGGTTACCGGCAATCCGCGCAGTTTGCGCAGCGACATCATCTTCGCGTTCATTCTGGCCCTGGCCTGCTATCTGGCATGGCTCATCCGCGACGTGCTGGTGCTGCTCTATGTCAGCGCGCTGTTTGCCGTGGTGCTCAACCCGGCGGTGCGCGCGGTCTCCCGGATTCGCATTCGCAGCTGGCAGCCATTCAAGGGCTCGGCGGTGTTTATCTTGCTGCTGGCGGTGGTGGCGGCGATGGCCGCCTTCGCGGCTCTGGCGCTGCCGCCGGTGATTCGCGATTTGCAGGCCTTCAGCGGCGAGATGCCGACACGCGTTCCGGCGCTGATGGAAAAGCTGAAGCATGTTCCCTTTGCCGATCAACTGAACACCGACGAAACGAACGCCCGGCTTCAGGACTTCGCCAGCAACGCAGCAACCTACCTGCTGCTCTCCATCCGGGACTGGGCGGGCAAACTCTTCGATCTGATCATGGGCTTCATCCTTACCGTCTATTTCATTCTGGAGGGCGAACACGCCTATCGTTGGTTCCTCTCCTTCTTTCGGCCGGAGAGCCGGGAGCGGCTGGACAAGACCTTGCAGCGGGCGGAGCTGCGCATGGGCAAATGGCTGCTGGGCCAGGGCAGCCTGATGCTCATTCTGGGCGTGGCCAGCACCATTGTCTATCTCACTCTGCATGTGCGTTACGCCTATGCGCTGGGCGTGCTGACGGGCGCGCTGAACATCGTTCCGGTGCTGGGCGCTGCGGTCTGCGTGGCGCTGGCGCTGCTGGTGGCGGCCATCGATTCTTGGGGCCGGGTGCTGGGCATTGCCATCTTCTACCTGGTCTATCTCCAGGTTGAAAACGCCTATCTCACGCCGCGCATCATGCGCAACAGCGTGAACCTGCCGGGGCTGGCCATTCTGATTGCCCTGGTGCTCGGCTCCGCGCTGGAAGGCGTGGTGGGGGCCATGGTCTCGGTACCCACGGCGGTGCTGGTGGCCGTGCTGCTGGACGAGTATCTGGTGCGCAAAGAGCCGGCCTGAGCCAGCATCCTCTACCCACAGCCGTGTCATCCTGAACGCAGTGAAGGATCCGCGGTTGCCTTTCGGGCTTCGAAGTGGCGTTACTTCTGAATTGGCGACCAACCACTCGGGGTTTATCTCACTCTCTAGGGATGGGCCCGGTTGCGCATTGCACGAGTTTCAAACGAGCGGATTCCATGATCGGCTTCATTTTACTCATGGCTTCTTTCGTACCCGTGCCGTAAAGCAGGGACCAGTCAAAGAAATCTTCGATTGGGCCTCTGAAGGCATGCCCGTCCAAAGAAGCTCCAGCGTCCAACAGAAGTTCAACAAACTGGATGTGTCCCGTGTGGACAGCCGTGTTTAGCGCCGTCCAGCCATGGCTGTCGTGAGCGTCAAGTGAAGCGCCGTGCGCGATCAATTCTCTTCCGATAGCGGTGTTTCCTACATGCGCGGCATACATCAGCAAAGTCGCTTCAGACCGATGCAAGGGATCCGGAAAATCGGGGTCGGACCCCGATTCCAGGTAGTAGCGTAGGTGCAGAACGTCGCCCTTCTTGATCGCCTTCAACGCATCGAAACTCATCTCAGAATGATAGACACTCAGAAGGGCTCCGGTCGAGTCACCAACAAACCGGAAATAATGCTCAATTGCCGCATCGGCCCCTACCGCGCAATGAAATCGATCCGGCGAACAAAGCCCTGCAACCGGAAACCCGCCACTCTTTCTGAACCTCCCTTGCAGAAGATTGCCTCCGCCTAGCGCAAACTTGTTGATAGCGAGAGATGGGCGGGTTCGTTTTGTCAGGCATCTGCCCTGTCCAAACAGCAGGTACCCCACCCCATCCTCCCGCTCCGAGGCGAATTTTTCTGCCCATGGGGAGAAGCAAGGCGCACGGAATGAATGACCTACGGGAACAGCCCGTTGACTGACTGGTAAACATAACGTGCACTTTCCTGCCGTTTCAGAGCGATTTTCGTGCGGTTTTGGCCGGCTTTTGGTCAGAATTGAGCCACTTTGCGGCACCTTCTGGGCGACTCATTCAGCCACCCTGGGGCAGCTCAGAGAGCCGCCAGCTTCAAGCCTCCATCGGATTACCGGCTATGCGGAAGGAACGAAAAGCATCCGCAGATCCTTCGCTGCGCGTCAGGATGACAGGCAAGTGGAGAGATGGGCGAAGCGGGCGAGTCACCGGCAACTCGGACACTATGCATTCCCAGATATCAGAATCGAGACCTGGGTCACCCGGTCGGTCCGAGTTTAGCGCGAGTCAGTCTATCTTGCTGCTTCGACAGCGGCCTCGACCACCGCTTTCATCACCCCGCAGTTGGAAAAGAAGCGGATGAGGCCGGCGCTGAGCGGTTGCAGCGGCTCCGCTTGGTTGAGGTTCGTGCTTTCCCCGGTCTCAAAATCTAGACCGGGGGCACCCGGCGGTGTGCCGCCGGACACGCGAAACGCGGGTCCTTCGACTCCCACCCCAGGGACGAAGACCTGTCCCTGGGGACCCCGGCCTCGCTGCGCTCGCTCAGGATGACAGCAGGAGGGGGTCTGGGCCATCTTTAGCTCGCCGGTGCCCTGGGCGTCGAGGATGAGGGCGGCGAGTTTGCGGGCCAGGTCCAGGTCGAAGCTCTCGCTGACGAAGACCAGCTTGCCGCGGGTGGTGATGACCACCGGGCCTTCGTCGGTGGAGTAGACCTGCTCTTGCGAGACCGGCTCGGGCTGCCCGGAGCTGAGCCTGGCTGGGGCGGAGTTTCCCGCGGCCCGCTCGGCCTTGAGGCCGGAGTACTTGCGGCCCAGGTCATCGGCGTAGAGCTGGGCGAAGGCCTGGGCGGAGGCGGCGTTCTTCCAGGCCGAAAGATAAAAGAGCGAGATGGATTTGGTGCTGGCCTGCTCGGCCGGCGGTCTTGGCGCTGAGCCGCTGGCCGGCCCAGTAGAGGCCGCCATCCCAGGCCGGGGTCAGGTCGCGGGCCGCCTTGTCGCCGCCGAAGATCTCGGCCAGAATGTGCAGGTCGAGCTGGCCCATCTGGCCGATGTCGTAGGGCTTGTAGAGCTTGTCGACCAGGGGATGAATGTTGGGCAGCAGAGGCACGGCGGGCGAGTGCCGCTTGTTCGTACTCGCGCGGGTTGATGATCTCCCAGCTCGAGGTGGGCGGGCGGTCCAGGGCCCCGGCAAAGGCCGCGGCCTGGCCCTGGTCCATCCACACATCCTGCTCAAAGCTGAGGCCCTCGCGATAGGGGAAGAGCAGCGACTCGGAGAGCAGCAGCGGCGCGCGCGCCAGCACCGGCGAGTTCTCCGAGCCGGACATCTGCTGCTTGACCAGGTCCATCACCTCGGGGTCCTTGACCAGGCTCTTGCCCATCGGCTTGAGGATGTAGTCCATCATGACGGCCGTGGCCTGGCCCTCGACCACGGCTTCGCGCGCGGTGTCCATCTCGTCCTTGGCCAGGTGGTCGGTGTCCTCGCGGGAGTTGAGCGAGACGTCGTCGGGGTCTGGTCGTTCCACTTTTCCAGGTCGGAGTGCTGGTCCTGCAGCGCGTGGGTCAGCTCGTGGGCCAGCACCGGCTTCTGCTCCTCGATGTCCACCCAGTCGAGCATGTTGACGGTCTTGGTTTTGGAGTCGTAGTAGGCCTCGATCTGCTCCTTGAGCAGCGCCAGCAGAAAGGGCTTGAGGGCGAAGTCGCGGTCCAGCAGGCCGAACTTCTTCAGCACGATTTCGCCGCGCTGCAGGCGCTTGGCGCCCTCGTCCTCTTCGAATTTCTCTTTCAGGTAGCTTTCCACCTGCGGCGCGGGTGGTGATCTGGCGCTTGACCTCGCTCTTGATGGGCAGGCCGGTCTCCTGCGAGGAGAACTTGATCAGCTCGTCCACCAGGCGAAAAGAGCTGCTTGGCCTGCTCGGGGGTGATGTGGGTAGAGGGCTTCACCGGAGCCCGGACTGTGGCGGGAGGCTGTTGCGCGGGGCCAGCCGGAGACTGCTGCCAGGGTTGCGGCCACCGGCGCCAGGCCCAACATGACCACGCCATGCGCTCGCGCGCCAGATTCTTGCCGCTATTCCGCACTGCCTGCTCATTCGCTCTCCGCTCTACCCCGACGGCCAAGGCCTGCCGCTGAGGGCTTTTTTCCTCGATTTGTGGTCCCTCGCCCCCGGTAACTCCATCTATTGATCAAGGCTATAATCAGGATGCGGTCTGGCGCTGCGATTTGCATCCTGGAAATCTGTGCCGAGACCGCGGAAAAGTTCCCCAATGACTGAAACCGACGCTGCCCCAACCCATCTCTGCCGACTCCGCTTGCCACGCTGCTGGAAACCGCTGGCCAAGCCGCCCGCGCTTGCCGCCTATCGCGGCGTGCTCACCCCACTGGAGTTGGACGCGCCAGACCAGGAAATAGCGGCGCTGCACTCTGGCGCGGCGGTTCACGATCTGGGCTGGCTGCGGCGCGTCGCCGTGCGCGGCGAAGACCGCTTCCGCTGGCTCAGCGGCATGGTCACCAACATGGTGAACGACCTGGCCCCCAACGCCGGCGCCTGGAACCTGGTGCTCAATGCGCAGGGGCGCATCCAGGGCGATTTGACCGTCTGGCGCGAGGGCGACGCTCTTGAGCTGGAGATTGCCGCCGATCAGTACGAACAGCTGCTCGCGCATCTGGAGCGCTTCATCATCATGGACGACGTGGAACTGGCGCCGCTGAACGGAGAGGGCGCGCTGGGGCTCACCGGTCCGCTGGCGGGCGAGGTGCTGGCCCGGCTGGGACTCACCCGGCTGCCAGAGCCGATGACCAGTGTCCGTGTGGAGTGGAACGGCGCGGATTTGAAGTTGGCACGCGGGTATGGCGCGCTGGCGCCGCACTATGAGCTTTGGGCCCCGGCGCCGCAGTTGGCCAGGCTGTGGAAGTCCCTTCGCACGGCCGGCGCAACCGCTGTGGGTCGCGCTCCCTGGAGGCTTTCCGCATTGCCGAAGGCATTCCCGCTTACGGCGTCGACATGGCCGAGCGCGACCTGCCGCAGGAGACCTCGCAGATGCGCGCTTTGAGCTTTAACAAGGGCTGCTACCTGGGCCAGGAGATTGTGGAGCGGATCCGTTCCCGCGGGAGCGTGCACCGGCATCTGCGTTCGTTGGAGCTGACCGGACCGCTGCCAGCCTCGGGTACGGAATTGACTTTGGCGGGCGGCGCAGAAGCAGGACAGATTACCAGCGCAGCGGAATTGCCGCTGCCCACCGGGGGGCGGATCTTTGCTCTGGGCATGATTCGCGGCGAAGCCGAACTGAGGAACGAGACCCTCAACTACAGTGCCGGTGTGGAGGCGGGCACGGCACGGATTCTAGCCGCACCGGCCACGCTTTAAGGAACCGCAGAGTCAATCGCCGTTTTGAAAGGGCGAGGCTTCAGAGCTTATCTGTGCATTGCCTTCTTGTAGTACCGCTCTCCAGAGCGGCACACACCGCATCTGGCGGTTCGGAAGCCGCCAATACAGCCGGTCTGGAGACCGGCACTACAGTTTGCGGATAAGCTCTTAGCCGTGGCGTAAACGCGGCAAAAGAATTCAGGGCTCTAGTCTCCCGAGTCTGAAATTCGCATCAGAAATCGGGGGCGATAAAAAAGCAGACTCGTCGCTCACCACCCCCGAACTCCACCCCAAAGTGCAAAGACCCCTCTTTGGGGACCCCGGAACTCCACCCCGGAACTGAGAACCGTCTGGGGCCCGGTTCGCTCAGAATGACAGTGTATTTGTTGAGCGAACTGTGGACTCAAGACACTTGGTGTTCTGGAAGGTCCCGGATATGGGACCTTCCGGCGTTGCTCGGTGCAGGCTCGGGGCGCACATCCTGTTTTGTGCGGCGCCCTTCATTCTCTGAAATATTGCTCACGAAAACCTGTTGACAGATGCTCTCCTTGGCACTATACATTGCTATACGAGGTATGTTGCTATGGCGAAAACGCGAGCAGTGGCCGCCGAGGCCGACCAGCCCGATCGCTGGGAAGCGCAACTGCGCAAGGGCGCGGTGGAGATGGCGGCGCTGGCCAGTCTTTGGCGCGGACGGCTCTACGGGCTGGAGATTATCCGCTTCCTGGAAGACCATTCCCGGCTGGCGCTGGCGGAGGGCACCATCTACCCGATCCTGAATCGGCTGAAGGCAGAGGGTTTGCTTACTTCCGAGTGGGTGGAGGCCGAAGCCGGGCACCCGCGCAAGTATTACAGCCTGACGGAAACCGGCCGACAGCGCCTGCACGTGATGGCGGAGGCCTGGGCCAGCTTTTCCCGCGGACTCACCGAACTTCTACAACCCGTGCTTGAAGAGCAGGAGACACACCAATGACCGCAGAAATTCAGATTGACAGCTATTTGGCCGCGCTCCGCCTGCATCTTGGCCCTTTGACCATTGCCGAGCGGGAAGAGATTGTGCGCGAGATCGCCGCCCATGTTCGCGACTCGGCGGAGGAATCCGGCGCTTCTCTTGACGCCGTGCTGGCGCGGCTCGGGCCTGCCGAAGAGTTGGCCGCGCAGTATCGCGATGGACTGCTGATCCGCCAGGCCAGCCGAAGCATCTCACCGCTGGTGTTGCTGAGGGCTGCATTACGTCTGGCCACCAAAGGCATCTTTGGCATCCTGGTTTTCTTTGTGGCGATCTTCGGGTACGCCATGGGCGGCGGCATGGTGGCAACCGCGCTGCTGAAGCCGATTTTCCCGGAGCATACCGGCGTGTGGTTCGACGGCCAGGGGCACTTTATGTCGTCGGGCGTTCTTTTCCCGCCCCCCGGATCGCAAGCGCACGAAGTCCTGGGGATTTGGTACATTCCGCTGGCGCTGATTGTTGGCAGTTTGACGCTGTTGTTCACCACCTGGGCGATTCGCACGTCGCTACGCGTTTCGCAGAGGTGGCAGTCGAGGTTGTAGGGCGCCTTTTAAAGCAGCTCTCCAATCTCTGTAGAGGAGAGAGCAAAACGGAGGGAGCAGGGGAGTTCAGTCCCCTGAACAAGCGATAGAATCATTCGGCCTTCAGGCTCGGGCCTGAGGGCCGGCAAAACTCGCGTCGATTTCGTGGGGCTTAAGCCCCACGCTCTCTCCGTCAATTCCGCGCGGTTCTCCTCGATCCGATTAAGAGAGATGCTCCAGTGCTCCCTATCAACAAGGCCGGGGTGAGGGGCGCGGATCTCTGGTTCTGGCCAGATTGATGAAACCGGCACAGCCTGCCGATACCTCTATGTGATTCATCTGCCGACATTTCGTCTCCTCCGGGGGATTCTTTCCCCCATCCGCGTGCTCCACATGCGGGCAGAGGGGGCCGTCTCTAGGCAACCGGGGCGCCGGTGCTACAGTGGTTCCATTCCTACCTTGGCGCCGGGGTTCGCTCTCTTGTTGGGTTTTCGCTCGCTGTTTGTATTTCTTCTCGCCTTTTCAGTCATCGCTCATGCCACCACCAGCGTTGAGTCCGCGCCGGTGCCGGCAGAGATGCGCTCGACGGCCTTCACCGTCACGGTGAACGGACAAGCGGTGGATGTGGCGCACGCGGCGGCCAGCTATGAGTATGTGAGTTTCGACGTCTCGGGCCCGGTGAGCGTGGCGATCACCGCCGCGGAGCCTGGCTTTTGGGACAAGGGCGTGGATATTCAGCCCTGGCGGCTGGGTCTGCGGCCCATGCGCGAAGGGCAGACCATCCGTTTCAGGCTGGCGGGACCGGCGAAGCTCTCCATCTCCCGGCCGGGGGATTTTCTCAACCGCGCCAAGATGCTTTTTCTGTTTGCGGGCGCGCCGCTTCCGCCGCTGCCACGGGATCCAAAGATCCATGCCTACGAGCCGGGGATCTACCGCAGCAGCCTGAATCCCAAGAGCGGAGACACCATTTACTTGTCTCCTGGGGTCTTTATCTTCGGCAGCTTAAACCTGTGGAAGGTGCATGATGTGAAGATTCTGGGGCGCGGGACCATTGTTTACGAGGGCTCGCAAGACCCCAACAACGACGAAGGCTGGATGCAGAAGCCGGACTGGCATTGCATTGGGGCGCTGGAAGCCCACAATGTGGAGATCGAAGGGCTGACCTGCATTGTGCGCGCCCGGACCTGGTCGATCCAGATGAAAGATTCGACGGGATTTGTTTACGACGATCTGCGGGTAATCGGCGGCAATCCCGGCAACGCCAACCAGGACGGGATGGACTGGCTGGGCGGCGGCGACGCGATCGTGAGGAACTCCTTTTTGCGGTCCTCGGACGATGTATTTGCCATGCAGGGCAATTGGGACGGCTACACCGACGAGGAAATCCTGCGGCCGGGGCAGGACGTGCAGAACATTCTCATCGAGAACAGCGTGCTCTCGACCAGCATTTCAAACATTGTGCGCGCGGGTTGGCCGCGGAAGATTTTCAACTCGCGCAACTTTACGCTTCGCAACTCCGACATTCTGCACGGGGGCATTGGGGCCTGTGGGCAGACCTTTGGCCTGCTCGGCTTCTGGGGTGCGAACGGGGCCAAGGGCGACGTTTCCAACTACACCTTTGAGAACCTGTTTTTGGACAACTGGTACTCGCTGGTGCAGATGGAGCAGGAGGAGCCTGGGCTGCGCGGAGTCACGTTCCGCAATATCTGGGCGCTGGACCAACCGCCGTTGGCGCAATCCACGATCGTTGGCCAGGTGGCGGGAGTGCTCTTCGACAATGTGAAGTATGGACAGAAGCGCGCAGCCAGCGATGCCGATCTGCCGCTTGTCGTCTCAGCCGGCGCGCAGCCGGCAACTTTTGTGGGGCCCGACCACAGCCCGGTAGCGGCTTTCAGCGTGAACCCGCCGGTCTTCGAACCAAGGCAGGAAGTGACCTTTGCGGCGCAGGCAGTGGCCAAGGGGCACTACACCTGGCTCTTTGGCGATGGGACACAAGCGACCGGCCAGATTGTGCGGCACAGATTCCCCGACGCCGAGGGAACACAACTCGACGGTTCGGGGCGCTTCAGGGTCCTGCTGCACGTGGAGGGCAAGGAAGGCCGCCAGGATTGGGCTGCACAGGGCGTGGTTGCCATTGGCAAATGGCACGATGCCGTCCCCACGCCTGGGCCCATGGTTCCTGGGCTGGCCTGGGCCATCTATCCCGGCTCCTGGACAGAGTTGCCCAATCTGGCGGCCGAGCACGCGGTTTTCAGCGGGGAGTCCGTCAACCTGTACGCGGACCCACAAGGCTTTACGCGCTACGCCGCCACGTGGGACGGAGTGATCGATATTCCGGCCGACGGAGGGTACACCTTCCACCTGATGGCGCGGGATGGCGCGCGGCTGGTTGTGGACGGCGTAGAGGTGGCCAAGACCGGGCCTCCATTCGCGCAGGTCTGCGGCGCTCCGGGAAATGCCGTGCGCTACGACCGCGGCTCACTGGGTTTGCGCGGCGGCAAGCATACCTTTCATCTGGAGGGCTTGCACTCCGCCAGCGAGGGAGCGCCGCGCATCCTGTGGGAGGGTCCGGCGCTGCCGCTGACCGAGGTGCCTGCCGGGGCGTATAGCCACCTGAGACAAGACGCGGTAAGAACGGGAAGTAGGGAGTAGAAAACAGGTGCCGTTTCCGCTCCTTGACTGACGATTTTGCAAAGGGTGTAGCATTACCTCCATGGCAAACTACCGCGTCTTTCTTCGCCACTCCGAGGAAGGCTATAGCGTCTCTTGCCCCGGCCTGCCGGGCTGCTGGTCACAGGGAGCAACCGAAGCGGAAGCGCTGGCCAACATTCAGATCGCGATTCACGAGTATGTCGAGGCGGAGGAGTTTCAGTTATTAGAATCGAAACCTGGGACTTATGCGAAACTGGGTCGACTAGAACGGGATATCGTCATCGCCGATCTCGGCATTTAGGGCGATCAGTTCGGCCTTGGAGAGCCGGCGAAGAACAAACCGTTCCTCATTAGCATCGATCCAATCCCATCCTGCATCTGTAACCCTCAGAGCGTCTACATCGCAGTCGTTCTGATCGGTAAACGTCGTCGCTTGCACCAAGGGCTTCGCCGTCAATCGCCTTATTCCAAGCGTGAATCCTATGGTCGTTAGACTCGCACGCTCGGCGTCTTGCTGAACGGACCAAACGCTCGCCGTCCCGGCAGGCACAACAACCTTACCGGCCAACACGGCCAGGACGGTGATTTCAGGTTGGCTGAGGCCGCCCACAGGAGCCACTTGCTCTGTCGCAGCAATTTGCCGCAGGGTTGCTCCCCGCTCAAGTAGGGCTTTGATCCTCTCGGCAATCTTATCTTTTAGATTATCGAAGTCGCCGGGTGCATCAATCGTGTAGGGAATAGTTGTACGGTGCTGAATGTCGAAAGGATACTTCTTGCTATCGCGTTCATTTGAACAGACCATGACAGCCGGTGTTCCGGTGGCAAAAGCGTAGCCTAACTCATACCAGACGTTCGGATTGTCGGTGGTGATTTCGCGAGGCAGATGCTGGCAGAACGAATTCCACTCTCTATCGCATCGATGGGAATTTCCACATGGGATCCTGATCAACGCGATACGGATCAAGGCCCGCCGCAATGATCGCAGGCTTGAATACCTGCTCAAATCTCTTGTCGAATTTGCCAGTGTCAAATGGCTGAATTACGAAGCATGTTGGCATAGATCGATTCTAATACCGCTTTCAGCAGCAAAGACACACCTAAGGGGCTAAAGCCCATCGTTGTTATGCAGCTTTTGCGGCACGACTGAAGTCGTGCCCTTTCAAAACATGAACGACCATCTTTGCGACCGACGCCACGAGGGTTGGACGGCCTATCGATTCCCTGCTTTCCCCTACTTCGGCAATTGCGAGGCATCCCAGCCGCCGCCTAACGCGCGGACCAGACCTACGCTAGCGGCAAACTGGCGAGTCTGGAGGTCGATGGCGGTGCGCTGATTCTGGAGCAGCGTGGCCTCGGCGGTAAGCACTTCGAGATAGCTGGTGACGCCGCCCTTGTAGCGTTCGTTGGAGATGTCGAAGGAGTGCTGCGCTGAAGCTACAGCCTTCTGTTCCGCGCCCGATTCCTGTTCGAGAATCCTCAGGCTGGAGAGCTGGTCTTCCACGTCGTTGAAGGCCTGAAAGACAGTCTCGCGATAACCGGCAGCCTGGGCCTCGTAGGCGTGACGGGCCTGGTCGGTGAGGGCGTGGCGCTGGCCGGCGTCGAAGAGCAACTCCGTTGCTTGAGCTCCCAGGCCCCACAGGGCGCTGGGGCCCTGAATCCAGGTGCCGGCGTTGAGGCTCTCGAAACCGCCGTTGCCGCCCAGGTTGATGGTGGGATAGAAGGCGCTGACGGCGATGCCGATCTGGGCGTTGGCGGCGGCGGCGCGGCGCTCGGCGGCGGCAATGTCGGGGCGGCGCTGCAAGAGTTGCGAGGGCACGCCGAGGGGGATTTTGGGCAAGCGGAGATCGAGCGGCGCGGGCGCGATGCTGAAGGCCGAGAGATTCGCATTGGCGATAGTGCCGATGGCGTGCTCGAATTGGGCGCGGGCCACGCCCACGTCGACAAGCTGTGCGCGCACAGTTTCAAGCTGGGTGCGGGCCTGCGCCACGTCGGCCTCGGTGCCGATTCCGCCGGCGAGGCGGCGCTGGGCAAGGTCGAGCTGGCTTTCGAGATCGGTGACAGTGTCGTTGAGCAGCTTGATTTGGGAGTCGAGGCCGCGGAGTTCGAAGTAGTCCGAAGCCATCTCGGCATGGAGGCTCAGGTCCACGGTTGCCATGTCGGCGGCGCTGGCCTGAGCACTGGAGCGGGCGGCCTCAACGGTGCGGCGGATGCGGCCCCAGAAATCCGGCTCCCAACTGCCCTGGCCGCCAAGAACAAAATCGTTGTAGGTGGTTGGCTTGCCGGCGGAGAAAGACGGCCCGTTGGCGGAGATGTTGTTGCGCGAAACAGTCGCACCAGCCGAGAGCGGGGGAAAGAGCGCCGAGCGGGCGGCGGTGACCTGATCGCGTGCGGCGAGGTAGGTTTCGAGGGCCTGGCGCAGGGTCTGGTTATTCGCTGCAATGCGCTCTTCAAGCTGGTTGAGTTGCGGGTCCTGGTAGATCTCCCACCACTTGCCGCGCAACATGCCGTCAGAAGGCGAGGCCGGCTGCCAACTGCCTCCTGTGGGAGCTGGCGGAGGAATAAGGACAGTGGAAGCGCCGGATTCCTTGTAAGCCGCGGGAGCGTCGTAGTCGGGACGGTTGTAGTTGGGGCCAACGGGCTTGCAACCGGTAAGGAGAATCAGGCCGATCAGGAAGGAAAGAGCTAGGACAATGGAGGGTGCCCCACCCATGCCGTAAAGGCGCGGCATGGATGGGGCACCCGGTTCAGGATCGTTCCTCATGAACGATCTGCAATGGCCGTATTTCGCATCGCCCCTACGGGGCGCGGGACTTATTGGTTGGCTCCTCCCAGGGCTGCGCTTCGCTTGCCCTGGGCTATTCTCGCTGCCTCCCTCCGGGAGGCATTGCTCCGTGCTCCTCCTTGGGCGTAACGCGCCGATGCGCGTCAGTTTGCTCAGGATGACAGCTTTCAGCGAGTTCATTTTCTCGGGCTTGGTCGTTTGGGGCTTGATCGCCGCCATGATTACTTGCCTCCCGCGTTGGGCTGGGTCGCGGAGCTGACGACAAAGACCTTTTCGCCCTCGATGAGCGAGTCGGGCGGGTCCTGGATCACTTTGTCGGTGGGCCCGAGGCCGCTGACGATCTGCACGTTGGCGCCATCGTCCTCGCCGATGACCACCGGAACCAGATGCGCGACAGGGCCTTTGGGACTATCGACAACGGTTCCGACGCGCAGGCCTTCCTTGCGGAAGATGAGCGCGGCGGCAGGCACGATGAAGGTAGGTCCGACGGGCGGCGTCTTGAAGTGGACCTGGGCCAAGGAGCCGGGCAACAGCTCGCCGGCGTGGTTGTCCACGTCGATCTCCACCAGCAGGGTGCGGCTGGCGGGGTCGATGGCGTCGGAGGTGCGGGTCAGCGTGCCCTGGAAGGTTTTGCCGGCGTGCTCGGCAAAGGTAAGGTCTATTTTTGCGCCGCGCCTGACGGTTTGGGAGTAGATCTGCGGCAGGTTGGCGAAGACGCGCAGGGTCTGAATGGCCTGCAAATGGAAAAGCTCCTTGGCGGCGCCCTGGTCGATCAACTGGCCGGTATCGATGTTGCGGGCGGTGATCACGCCGTCGAAGGGCGCGTAGACCTTCTCGAAGGATTGCAGTTCGCGCAGCCGCTGCACGTTGGCCTGGGCGGAGCGGACGGCAGCCGCAGTGGCGGCGGCCTGGTTGACGAAGGTGTCGGTGTCCTGGCGGGAGACGGCGTTGGATTTGACCAGGCCGGTGTAGCGCTCGGCCTGGATGCGGGCGTTGTTGGCGTTGGCCTGGGCGGTATTCAGTTCGGCCTCGGCCTGGGCCAGTTGCTGATCGACTTCGGGGGTGGAGATTTCAGCCAGCAGCGCGCCCTTCTTGACCCTGGAGCCGATGTCGAAGTACCAGCGGGTGAGATAGCCGGAGGTTCGCGCGTAGATGGGCGAATCGGTCAAGGCGGTCACGTTGCCGGGCAGGACAAGAGTGTCAACCGGCGCGCCCTGCTTGGGGGCGGCGACAATCACGGTGGGAGCCGCCAGTTCGGTGGTTGCGCTGGGCCAGTTTGGTATCCGCGTGGACGCGGCTGCAAGATGCCCACGCCGGCCAACACAGCCAGGAGGACAAGGATCACAGTCACTCCAACAAGGGCCAAGCCGGGCGCGATGGGCTTCTGTTCAGGTGCGCTCTCGTGCTCGTTCGCCGCCTGGGTGCTCGGTATTTGTTCGTTGCTCATGAGAAATTACTCCGAAATCTGGTCAAACTCGTCGAATGTTCCGGCCATTGCCGCGCCGTGCGCCACCCGCCGACGCTCGAGCCAGCCGTGAACGGTGGCAAAGAATGCGGGCACAAAGAAGAGCGTAGCCACAGTGGCCAGCAGCAGTCCGCCAATGACCGCGCGGCCAAGGGGAGCATTCTGTTCGCCGCCGTCGCCAAGGCCCAGCGCCATGGGCACCATGCCGATGATCATGGCCAGGGCGGTCATCAGCACCGGGCGGAGGCGGACAAAGCCGGCGTTCAGCGCTGCTTTGCGGGCATCGCCGACCAGAATCTCCAACTGCTCGCGGGCAAAGCTGACGACGAGAATCGAGTTGGCCGTGGCCACGCCCATGCACATGATTGCGCCGGTAAGCGCCGGAACGCTGAGGCGAGTGTGGGTGAGGAAGAGGAACCAGACGATGCCGGCCAGCGCGGCGGGCAGCGCCGAGATGATGAGGAACGGATCGAGCCAGGACTGGAAGTTGACCACGATGAGCAGGTAGACGAGCAGAATGGAGAAAGCCAACCCGCCCAGCAGGCCCGTGTAGGAGCTTTTCATGGTCTCGCTCTGGCCGCGCAGGTTAAAGTGCGAACCTCGCGGCAGTTCAGCGGTGTGCGCCGCAATGATCTTCTCGACCTTACCGGTCACCGTGCCCAGGTCGGTTCCTTCCACGTTGGCGTAAATGTCGATCACCGGCTGCACATCGTAGTGGCTGACTGTGCCCAGTTCTGTTCCGGGGCTGATCGTGGCGAGGTTGCCCAGGACCTGCATGGGCGGCGGCACGCCGGGGACGCCAGTGGGGCTTGCGCCAGCGGCCTGCTGCGTCATCGGCGCTCCCGTAACGGGCAAGCTCTGCAACGCCGCCAGCGAATCCATCTTGTACTGCGGCGCCTGAATCGCAACGTTATACGTAACCCCGCTTATTGGATCAAGATAAAAGCTGGGAGTGGTCTGGAAACTGCCGCTGAGCGCAACCAGAATGCTTGTGGCCACGTCCTTCTGGGTGAGGCCGATGCTCTGCGCGCGGGTGCGATCCACGTCCACCATCATTTTCGGGTAATTGAAAGGCTGTTGGATGCGCGCGTCGATTGCGCCGGGAACATAGCGCACCTCATCCAACATTTTCTCGGCGAGGGCGCGGTTTCCATAAAGGTTCGGTCCGACAATCTGAATATCGATCGGGGCCGAGAGCCCGAAGTTGAGAATCTGGGTGACGATGTCGACCGGCAGCACATAGAAGGTGACGCCGGGGTACTCGCGGTTCAACGCGGTGCGCAGGTGATCGACGTACTCGGCGGTGGGGTGGTGGTCCTTGGTCAACTGCACCTGGATGTCGGCGTCGGCCGGGCCGATGGGCGCGGAGGTCGAATAGGAGAGATTGAGGCTCGAGTTGGGTAGACCGATGTTGTCGAGAATGGTGACAATCTCGTTGGCCGGAATGTTGCTACGGATGGTGGCGTCAACGTGGTCGCAGAGCGCGGCCGTCTCCTCGATGCGCGTTCCAGTGCGGGCGCGCAGGTGAATCTTGAACTGGCCGGAGTCCACCGAGGGGAAGAAATCCTGGCCGAGAAATGGCACAAGCGCAACCACGGAACCGGCGGCAAAGAGCAGAAACAGGGTAATAAAAACAGCCGAATAGTCCACGCACAGCGTGAGCACCCGCAAATACCCGCGCCGGAAGCTCTCAAAGCCCGCCTCGAAGCCCTGTTGAAAGCGGATGAAGGGATTGCGGCTTGATCGCTTTCTATCAGCCTCTGCGTCGTCGTGCTCTTTGAGGAGGTACTTGGCCATGGTGGGCACCAGCGTCCGGGAGAGCAGATAACTGGCTAGCATGGCAAAGACCACCGCTTCGGCCATGGGGACGAACAGGTACTTGGCCACGCCGCTCAAGAAAAACATGGGCACGAAGACGATGCAGATCGCCAGGGTGGAGACCAGAGCCGGAACGGCAATCTGAGCCGAGCCGTCGAGGATGGATTGTTCCAGTTCCTTTCCGGATTCGAGGTTGCGGTTGATGTTCTCAATGGCCACGGTCGCGTCGTCGACCAGGATGCCCACGGCCAGCGCAAAGCCGCCCAGAGTCATGATGTTGATTGTCTGGTGCAAGATGGAGAGCGCGCTCAGCGAACAGAGGATCGAAAGCGGAATGGAGATCGCGATGATCACCGTGGAGCGCCAACTGCCGAGAAACACAAGAATCATGATGGCCGTGAGACAGGCGGCGATAATCGCCTCCCTGACTACGCCGTCGATGGCGCCTTTGACGAAGATCGACTGATCGGAGAGAAAGCTGATGCGCAGCGCCTTGGGCAGCAGGCCAATGCGGACGATGTTATCGACTTTGGCGCGGACCCCCTCGATGATCTCCAGTGTCGAGGCCGAACCTGTCTTCATGACAGCCATCATGATGGCGCGGCTGCCGTTGACGCGCACAATGTTGGTCTGCGGCGGGTTGCCATCGCGCACGTGGGCTACGTCGCGGATGTAGATCACCGAGCCGTCGATGACCTTGATGGGCAGGTTGTTCAGCTCGTCGATCACTTGCGGCGCGGAGTTGGTTTCCACCGCGTACTCGAAGCGGTCGATTTTCATTGTTCCGGAGGGCGCGATCAAGTTCTGCGCGGAGACGGCGTTCACCACATCCACCGGCGAAAGGCCCTTGGCCTGAAGCGCGGGCAGGTCCAGATCCACCTGCACCTGTCGCGTCTTGCCGCCATAGGGAAAGGGCGTCTGGGCGCCTTCGATGGAGGCCAGTTGGGTGCGGATGTTGTTGGTGGCCTGGTCGTTCAATTGCTGCTCGTTCATCCCCTCGCCAGAGACGCCCAGCATCAGAATGGGCACGCTCGAAGCGTTGTACTGGATGATGAACGGAGGCAGCGAACCGGGCGGAAGAGAGCGCAACTGCACCTGGCAAATGGCCGTCACCTGCGCCACCGCCGAGCCGATATTCACGTTCGGCTGGAAGAAGATCTTGATCATGCCGATGCCGTTCAGCGACTGCGACTCGATGTGCTCGATGTCGTTGACGGTGGTGGTCATGCCCCGCTCGCTGTTGGTCACGATGCGGGTGGACATCTCCTGAGCCGACATTCCGGTGAAGTTCCAGACCACCGTGACGACAGGGATGTCGATATTCGGGAAGATATCCGTAGGCATCGACAAGATGCTGAAAACGCCCAGGATCAGAATCAAGAGCGCAAAAACGGCGAAAGTATAAGGCCGCCGCAGTGCAAGCCGGACAATCCACATAAGGCTGGTACTCGCTCCTGAGCCGTGCTGCAGACGGCCAGAATGCTGCTGAAGATCTCAGCAAGCGCTCTGGTCCGGCTCTGGCCGGCTCATCAGGTTCTGGGCCAGGCGGCAAAACCGCCGGCGCCGCCGCAACACACGATTGAATTCCTATGGTAGTTGAACAAGCCGCCTAGAAGGGCAGGAGTGCAAAAAAGCTCGGGTCTGTGAAGTTGTAGACGTTTGAGCGGCGGAAAAGGGCGCAGGGGGATTCGGGGTCGTATGGTCCGAGAGTCCGGTGGAGCGGGTTGCCGGTTTCGTGGGCAGGAAAGAATCGAGAAACGTGGCCGAAAAAGTCCTGCGCTCTTCCACGCACCAAGAGCGAGGCATGGGGCGGCCAAGCGCGTTGGCGGTCGATACTGGCGTAATCGCCGGACAAACCGGGCCGTCTAAGGCAGCTCTCCAATTTGTGTGGAGGGAGGAGTAGAACGGAGGGAGCAGGAGACTTCAGTCTCCTGAACAAGAGATAGAACGATTCGGCGTTCAGGCCCAGGCCTGAAGGCCAGCAAAACTCGCGTCGGTTTCGTGGGGCTGAAGCCCCACGCTCCCTCCGTCAATTCCCAGCGAACTTCCTCTATGCCGTCGAGAGAGATGCTCTAAATCGCGTTAAATCCTGTCACCCCGCCATTTTCCTTCAGGGTTCTTAAGGTTCAGTTCCGTCCGGTTCGCTTACAATGGTCGCGACTGGTTTCGGGAGGATGCGGCAGGCATTGGGAGCCAATCGAAAGCGCTTCTCAATCACAGTGGAGCGAACGAAACTCTTGCGGAAACCGATACGTCCGTACTAACGTACGCGGTCAGTCTGGCTTTTTTGGGTCCAGGCTGCATCGATGGTTTATTTGTAGGCATTCACTCAAAAGAAACGACGGGAATCGACACCATGTCCTTTGAAGAAACTCCGGAGTCCCATCTGTCCCCTCTCAGCGAAATGCAACAGCCGCCGGCCCGCAAGGGCTCCTGGGTTCGCATCCTTTTTTATCTGGTGCTGGTGTGCGGCATCGTTTTTGCCGTGTGGCGGATTCACCAGAACCAGCAGGCGGCCAAGAAACTGGCCTCGGACCAGGCTGCGGCGCTCATGGGCCGGCCGGTTCCAGTGCAGGTGACCCCGGTCGACGAGAGGCCGATGCCCATCTATCTGACCGCGCTGGGCACGGTGACCCCCTATATGAGCGTGACGGTGAAGGCGCGGGTGAGCGGTGAGTTGCAGCCGGTGAGATTCACCGAGGGCCAACAGGTGAGACAGGGCGAGACCATCATGGTCATCGACCCGCGGCCCTACAAGGCCGCCTTGGATCAGGCCAAGGGCACGCTGGCGCACGACGAAGCGCTGTTGAAGAACGCCAAGGCGGAGTATGCACGTTACAAGGCGCTCTACGACGCGGGGGTGGTCTCAAAGGAAACGATGGAGACCGACGCGGCCAACCAGGGCCAGTACGAGGGCGCCATTGAGGCGGACAAGGCGGCCATTGAGGCCGCACAGTTGCAACTGGACTGGTGCTCGATCAAGTCGCCCATCAACGGACGCATCGGCTTGCGGCTTGTGGACCCCGGCAACATCATCACTGCCAACACAACAAACTTGGTGGTCATCAACCAATTCGAGCCCATTGCGGTGTACTTCACCTTGCCCGAAAACGAGTTGCCCCAGGTTCTTCACCGGCTGGCCGCCGAGCGCCGCCTGCCCGTGGACGCCTACGATCGAGGAGATGTGGTGAAAATCGGATCCGGCGTTCTGCTGACCGCAGACAACCAGATCGATACCACCACCGGGACCGACAAATTGAAGGCCGTCTTCGACAACAAGGACCAGGCGCTGTTTCCGAACCAGTTTGTGAATATCCACCTGGTGTTGGAAGACCGGCCGAATGCGCTCGTGGTGCCGTCTGCTGCCATTCAAACCGGTCTGCAAGGATCGTATGTGTGGGTCATCGACACCGACGCAAAAGGGGTAACGACCGCCCGGATTCAGCCGGTGAAGGTGGCCCTTGCACAGGGACAGGTGACCATCGTGGACACCGGCCTGACGGTTGGCCAGAATGTAGTAGTGGACGGCGCAGACCGGCTGCGGCCAGGACAAATCGTGGCTGTGAGCGCGGCCCGGCAGCACAGCAGCCAGGGCGCGGGACAGGCTACAGGGCAGGGATCGCAGCCCGCGGGCGGCCCATTCGCGGCGACCAGGCCAGGAGCGGCGGCCAGCTCCGGCGCCACCGGTGATCAGGGGAACGCCAAGCCCCGGAAGAAGGAGCAGCAGTGAGCCTGAGTCCTTCCCGGCCTTTCATTCTGCGCCCGGTAGCGACCTCGCTGCTGATGGCGGCCATTCTGCTGGCGGGCTTTGTCGGCTACCTGCAGTTGCCGGTCTCCGCACTGCCTGAGGTGGACTACCCCATTATTCAGGTGCTCACCTTTTATCCCGGCGCAGGGCCCGAGGTGATGGCCTCCTCGGTAACGGCGCCTCTGGAGCGGCAGTTTGGCCAGATGCCGGGTCTGAAGCAGATGACCTCGGTCAGCTCCGGCGGCGGCTCGGTGATTACCCTCGAGTTCAACCTGGACGAAAACATCGATGTGGCCGAGCAGGAAGTGCAAGCGGCCATCAATGGCGCCAACAGCTTTCTGCCCACGGACCTGCCGAATCCGCCCATCTACAGCAAGGTAAACCCGGCCGATGCGCCCATCATGACCCTGGCGCTGACGTCGAATTCCCTGCCCCTGGACAAGATTGAAGACGCCGCCGACACCAACCTGGCGCAGAAGATCTCCCAGGTCACGGGCGTAGGACTGGTCTCCATCGCCGGCGGACAAAAACCCTCGGTGCGCATTCAAGCCAATCCGTCGCAGCTTGCCGCCTACAACCTGAGCATGGAGGATGTTCGCACCGCCATCGCGGCGGCCAACGTGGATCAGGCCAAGGGAACCCTGAACGGCAACCGCCAGTCGTATACCATTGGCGCCAACGATCAGTTGACCTCGAGCGCCGATTACTTACCGGTCATCGTGGCCTATCGCAACGGCGCCGCTGTCCGCACCTCGGATGTGGCCACGGTGGTGGACGCTGCGGAGAACTCGCAGCAGGCCGCGTGGATGGATCGCCAGCCCGCGGTGATCGTGAACATTCAGCGCCAGCCGGGCGCCAATATCATCGCGGTGGTCGACCGCATCAAGAAGCTGCTGCCCCAATTGCAGTCCAGCTTGCCTGCGTCCGTACAGGTGAAGGTGCTGACCGACCGCACCATCACCATCCGCGCATCGGTCAGGGACGTGGAGTTCGAACTGATGCTCACCGTCGCCCTGGTGGTGATGGTCATCTTTCTGTTTTTGCGCAATCTGGCAGCCACCATCATCCCCTCGGTCGCCGTGCCTCTCTCCATTGTCGGCACGTTCGGGGTGATGTACCTGCTGGGCTACAGCTTGAATAACTTGACCTTGATGGCGCTCACCATCTCCACCGGATTCGTGGTGGACGACGCCATCGTGATGATCGAGAACATCTCTCGCTTCATCGAAGAAGGCGACAGTCCGATGAAGGCGGCTTTGAAGGGAAGCGAACAGATCGGCTTCACCATCATGTCGCTGACCGTCTCGCTGATTGCCGTGCTCATTCCGCTGCTCTTCATGAGCGACGTGGTGGGGCGGCTGTTCCGCGAGTTTGCCATCACACTGGCAGTGACGATTCTGGTCTCGGCATTTGTATCGCTGACGCTGACGCCCATGATGTGCTCGCGCATTCTGAAGGACAAGAAAAACGCCAAGCAAACCCGCTTCTACTATTGGTCAGAGAAGGTCTTCAACGCGGTGATCGCCAAGTACGGGCGGACGCTGCGGGTGATTCTGCGCTATCGCTTCATTACCCTGATGGTGACCATCGGTACCTTTGTAGCCACGATTCTTCTCTTCATTGTGGTTCCCAAGGGCTTCTTCCCGGTGCAGGATACGGGCGTGATTCTGGGCATCAGCGAAGCGCCGCAAACGGTGAGCTTCAGCAGCATGGCCGAGCGGCAACAAAAGCTGGTGGACATCCTGCTCAAGGACCCCGCGGTGGACAACATCTCCTCGTTCATCGGGGTGGACGGAACCAACACCACGCTGAACTCGGGCCGCATCCAGATCAACCTCAAACCTCTCGATGAGCGCAAGATTTCCGCCACCGAAGTGATTCAACGCCTGCAGCCCAAACTGCTGGGCGTGGAGGGCATCCAGCTCTTCCTTCAGCCGCTGCAGGACCTTACGGTGGAAGACCGCGTGAGCCGCACGGAGTTCCAGTACTCCCTGGAAGATCCCGATCAGGTGGAGTTGGCCAAATTCACCCGCCTGATGGTCGATGAGCTGGCCAAGGAAAAAGTGGTGACGGACGTAGCCAGCGATTTGCAGGACCAGGGACTGGGCGCCAAACTGGTCATCGACCGCGACACCGCGGCCCGGCTGGGCATCGCCATGGCCGACGTGGACAACACCCTCTACGACGCCTTCGGGCAGCGGCAGGTCTCGACGATTTTCACCCAGCTCAACCAGTACCACGTGGTGATGGAGGTTGGGCCGACCTTCCAGACCGACCCCTCCACGCTGAACGATCTCTATGTGAAATCGGCTGGCGGGACGCAGGTTCCGCTGGGCATGGTGGCTCACTGGGAGCAGTCGAAAGCCCAGTTGTCCATCGGCCACCAAGGGCAGTTCCCCTCGACGGTCGTGAGCTTCAATCTGGCGCCGGGCAAGGCGCTGGGCGATGCGGTCACCGCCGTGAAGCGCGTGGAACAGCGCATCAACATGCCGGCCAGTATCAATGCCAGCTTCCAGGGCACGGCCGAGGCCTTCCAGACTTCGCTGGCCAATGAGCCGCTGCTGATTCTCGCCGCGCTGGTCACGGTGTACATTGTGCTGGG
Organism: uncultured Acidobacteriaceae bacterium; assembly: GCA_963839155.1. GTDB lineage: Bacteria > Acidobacteriota > Terriglobia > Terriglobales > Acidobacteriaceae > Telmatobacter. Next base: position 501,845 of record CAWITY010000005.1, on the reverse strand, counting down.
CGTGCTCTACGAGAGCTACATTCACCCCATCACCATCATCTCCTCGCTTCCCTCGGCGGGCGTGGGCGCGCTGCTGGCCCTGCTGATCACCCGCGTGGACTTCAGCGTCATTGCGCTCATCGGCATTATCCTGCTGATCGGTATTGTGCAGAAGAACGCCATCATGATGATCGACTTTGCGCTGCAAGCAGAACGCATCGAAGGCAAATCGGCCGAGGATGCCATCTTCCAGGCATGTTTGCTGCGCTTCAGGCCGATTCTGATGACCACCATGGCGGCGCTGCTGGGCGGGTTGCCGCTGGCACTGGGCGGAGGCGTAGGCGCCGAGTTGCGCATGCCCCTGGGCGTCACCATCGTGGGCGGATTGATTCTGTCGCAGTTGCTCACGCTGTACACCGTTCCGGTCACTTATCTGTACTTTGACAAGCTGGCGCAGCGCATGAAGCCGAGGGAAATTACAACCAGCTACCTGCAAGAGCCGGCAACCGGCGACTGAGGGAAGGGAAACATAATTTGCGATGTCGAGAGAGTTGAATTGGAGAAAGTGGGTTTGCTGTCGATGGAGCCGCTCTCAAAGTAGGTCTCATAGGTCTCCAGTCATTGAGCCTTCAGGTCTCGTTTTTTTAGCTTGAATGACTTCAGACCGCAACCGTGCCTATTTTGTAATTCAACTACTGCTTTGTATCAGGGCACGGCTTCAGCCGTGCCGACGAGTCGGGAAGGAGGAATTGGGCTTTAGCCCCTGCTATGGCAATACCTGTCCGCAATGCTGGCACTGAAAACATACTCAGTATGTCGCGTGTTTTCTTCGCCACTACCAAAACAAGCATGGGAAAGCGCCTATTCCAGTCCGAGCGAAATGCCATGCTTCTTGTGGACGTCTTGCGGTCGCATGTAGCGGCACGGAGATTCCTCCTCCATGATTTCGTAGTAATGCCGGATCACGTGCATCTACTTATGACAGTCCATGGAGATACTACCATTGAAAAAGCCATGCAACTCATCAAGGGCAGTTTTTCCTATCGCCTGAAGCAGGAGTTCCAGTACTTGGGAGAGGTCTGGCAACGTGGGTTTTCCGAAGTGCGCGCCGACGACGAGGAGAGCTTTTTGAGACATCGGGAGTACATCGCTCAAAACCCAGTGAAAGCAGGTCTGGCCGATTCCCCGGGACAATTTCCGTATTGCTTCACTTATTTGGCGAAGAAGAAGCGATCAGGGGCTGAAGCCCAAATTCCTTTTGCTGCCATTGATGGCACGACTGAAGTCGTGCCCTGATACAAAGCTCTTTAAGAACGGCCCTACCGCCGGGCACACCAAGTCTCGATTTTACGACCTGGGAGACATCCAACTTCAACCAACCTCTAGCGAAAAGCTAGAAGCTAAAAGCTGGAAGCTAACGACCCATGCATCTTTCCGCACCATTTATTCAGCGCCCGGTCGCCACCTCGCTGCTCTCGCTGGCGTTGCTGCTGGCCGGCTCAGTGGCCTACTCGCTGCTGCCCGTGGCCTCTCTTCCCAATGTCGACTTTCCGGTCATTGGCGTAGGCGCGGGCCTGCCCGGCGCCAGCCCCGAGACCATGGCCTCGTCGGTGGCTACGCCGCTGGAGCGCCAGTTCGGGCGCATTGCCGGCGTCAATCAGATGACGTCGTCCAGTTCGCTTGGCTCGGCTTCGGTTGCCCTGCAATTCGACATCAATCGCAACATCGATGCAGCCGCCCGCGACGTGCAGGCCTCAATCAACGCGGCGCGCAGCCAGTTGCCTTCCTACCTGCCGCAGAATCCCAGCTACCGCAAGGCCAACCCCGCAGAAGCGCCGATCCTCATCCTGACGCTGACTTCCGACGTGGTTCCCAAGCCGCAGATCTACGACATGGCGGACTCCATTCTGTCGCAGAAGATCTCGCAGATTCAGGGAGTGGGACAGACGTTTGTGGGCGGCAGTTCCAGCCCCGCCGTGCGCGTCGAACTGAATCCCATGCAATTGGGCGCCAACGGCGTTGGATTGGACGCCGTGCGCGTGGCGCTGGCCGGCGCCAACGCCAACCGCCCCAAAGGAGCATTTCAGGACGCCGATCACCGCTGGCAGATCAACGACAACGATCAGATCTTCAAGGCCCGCGATTACGCGCCTATCATCGCCGGATATAACAAGCAGACCGGCGCGCCGGTGCGCGTCTCCGACCTGGGAACGATTACCGATAGCGTGGCCGACATCCGCACCGCCGGCGTGAGCGGCATCAACGCGCCGGGAGGCCCCCCGGGGGTATTGAAGGACGCAATCCTGATCGTCATCTTCAAGATTCCCGGCGCCAACGTCATCTCTACCGTGGACGCGGTCATGGCTGAGATGCCCCGTTTGCAAGCCGCTATCCCGCCCACAATCAAGATCGACGTGGCCGTAGACCGCACCACGACCATCCGAGCCAGCGTGCGCGATGTGGAGATCTCGCTGATGATCAGCGTACTGCTGGTCGTGCTGGTGGTCTTCCTCTTCCTGCGCGAGGTGTGGGCCACTATTATTCCGTCGGTGGCTGTGCCGCTTTCGCTGGTGGGCACCTTCGGCGTGATGTACCTGGTGGGCTACACCATCGACAACCTTTCACTGATGGCGCTGACCATCGCCACCGGGTTTGTGGTGGACGACGCCATCGTGGTCATCGAGAACATCACGCGCTATCTCGAAATGGGAGATACGCCGTTTGACGCGGCCATGAAAGGCTCCAAGGAGATCGGCTTCACCGTGCTTTCCATGAGCCTGTCGCTGATCGCCGTCTTCACGCCGATTCTGTTGATGGGCGGCATCGTCGGCAAGCTCTTCAGGGAATTCGCGGTTACCCTCTCAGTGGCGATCGCCGTTTCGCTTCTGGTCTCGCTGACCACCACACCGATGCTCTGCGCACGCTTTCTCAAGTCGCGGGACGAGAGCCGCCACGGCCCCATCTATCGCGCCAGCGAGCGTGCCTTCAACTGGCTTCATGCCGAATACGCCTCCGGGCTGCGCTGGGTGCTGCGCCACCAGATGCTGATGCTTTTCGTCGTCTTCGGCACAGTGGCGCTGAACATCTACCTTTTCATCATCGTGCCCAAGGGATTCTTCCCGCAGCAGGACACGGGCCGTATGGGTGGCTCAACGCGCGCCGCGCAAGACATCAGCTTCGACGCCATGCGCGTGAAGCAGCGCAACCTGGCGCAAATGGTGTTGGACGATCCGGCCATCGGCTCGGTCACGGCCTTTGTGGGCGGCAACGGTCCCGGCGGCGGCAGTTCGAACGTGGGCCGCATGTTCATCGCCCTCAAGCCGCTCGACCAGCGCCCCGGCCGTGTGACAGCGGACCAGGTGGTCAACCGCCTGCGGCGCAAGCTGACCAGCGTGCCCGGCGCAACGCTCTTCCTCCAGGTTCAGCAGGACATTCAGGTGGGCGGGCGCGGCTCGGACGCTCAGTTCCAGTACACACTCTCAGACGAGAACCTCAACGAGTTGAATACCTGGGCGCCGCAACTACAAGCCAAGATGAGGGCCATGCCCGAGTTACGCGACGTCTCGACCGATCAGCAGAATCAAGGCCTGGCGGCCAACCTGGTAATCGACCGCGACAGCGCCTCGCGGCTGGGCATTACCACCACGGCCATTGACAACACCCTCTACGACGCCTTCGGACAGCGCGAAGTCTCCACCATGTACACCGCGCTGAATCAGTACTTTGTGGTGATGGAGGTGGACCCCAAATACCAGAACAGCCCCGACTCACTGAACGGCATCTTCCTCAAGTCCACCACGGGCGCGATGGTCCCTCTTTCGGCCATCGCCCACTTCGATCAGCAGCGGACCTCGCTCCAGGTGAACCACCAGGGGCAGTATCCGGCGGTCACCCTCACCTTCAACCTGGCGCCCAACGTGGCTCTTGGCGACGCGGTCACCGCTCTGGAGAAAGCGCAGCGCGAGATGAACATGCCTAGCGCCATCCACGCCACCTTCCAAGGCACCGCGCAGGCCTTCCAGGACTCGCTCAAGAATGAGCCGTACCTGATCCTGGCTGCGCTGGTTGCGGTCTACATTGTGCTGGGCATTCTCTACGAGAGCCTGATTCATCCGCTGACTATTCTCTCTACCCTGCCGCCAGCCGGCGTGGGCGCCATCCTGGCCCTGCTCTTGACCGGGACCGACCTGAGCATCATCGCGCTGATCGGCATCATTCTGCTCATCGGCATTGTGAAGAAGAATGCCATCATGATGATCGACTTTGCCTTGCAGGCCGAGCGCGATCAGGGATTGCCGCCGGTCGAGGCCATCTACCAGGCCTGCCTGCTGCGCTTCCGGCCCATCATGATGACCACCATGGCCGCGCTCTTCGGCGGTCTGCCGCTGGCTATCGGCATGGGCGTGGGCTCGGAGTTGCGCAAGCCGCTGGGCATCACCATCGTCGGCGGGCTGATCGTCTCGCAGATGCTGACTCTGTTTACCACGCCGGTGGTGTACCTGTTCTTTGACCGGCTGCAATGGAAGGTCATGAAACTGCACAAGCTGGGAACGGAGTTGGAGGAAGCGCCGGGAGACTGATAGCAGCTTCTAGCTGTTAGCTTTTAGCTGTTAGCTGATTGAGCAGGCCTCCTGTTGCTGAACAAAGCAGCCTTCGCAGGATGCCGGGAACATCGCACCAGCCGGAGTACCCCTCTAGCCCGCATTTCTCACAAGGGCGACAACCAGTTTGTAGCGCCGGCCTCCTGGCCGGCTGTAGCGTGGGTCTCCCGACCCACGCGGGATACTGTTTGCTCCGTCAGAGTGTTTGCAAACGGTATTGACGGACGAGGCTTTGCTCTGGCGGCGAGGACGCCGCCAGTACAGCCGACCAGGATGTCGGCGCTACAGAGCTTCGTCCCGGCCGCGAGAAATGCAGGCTAGTTATTGGCTTCTACGCGCGCCGCGACAACAGCGCCGTAGAATCTCAAATAGAGGAGTAAAGCTATGTCAAGAAAAGAAGCAGTGCTTCTGGTTAGCCGTGCTCTGGCGATGATTCAATTGATCTCCGCACTTATGGAAATCACAACTCTCCCCGGCCGTCTCCTATCGCTCAACCATTACGCAGGCCGAATCGCCGCCTCAACGGGCGTACCGTCGGACTATTACTTCAGGAGTTTGGATCAGGTGGGCATAGCATTCATGTGGGCCCGAATTGCCGGCCTTCTACTTTTTGCGTTCCTCTTCTGGAATTGCGGGTCTTGGATTGAACGGATTCTCTTGCCCAAGCGCGAGGAGCAGAGTCCAGCGGCATGAGTTATACTTCCGTCGGCGAATCGCCGCGCGGAGAAGCAGCATGGAAAAGCTCGATCTGAAGAAGCAGTGGGAACACCTCTACCAGCCCAAGACCGGCACGATCTCGGTCGTGGACGTTCCCCCGCTCACCTATCTGATGGTGGACGGCGAGGGCGATCCCAATACCTCGCCGGCCTTTCAGGAAGCGGTCGAGGCGCTCTACTCGCTCTCCTACACGCTCAAGTTCTCGCTCAAGAAGAGCCCGCGCGGCATCGACTACGGCGTCATGCCGCTGGAGGGGTTGTGGTGGGCCGACGATCCGCGGGTGTTTCACCAGGCCGACAAGTCCACTTGGAAGTGGACGGCGATGATTCTTCAACCGGATGCGATCACCAAGGGCGAGGTGGACGCTGCGTTCGAGGAAGTGCGGAAGAAGAAGAACCCTGCGGCCCTCGACCGGGTGCGCTTGGAGAAGCTGGAAGAAGGCGCGTGCGCGCAGGTCATGTATCTGGGGCCGTTTTCAGACGAAGCGCCGACCATCCAGCGGATTCACGATTTCATCCACGCGGCCGGGAAGGAACTGCGCGGCAAGCACCACGAGATCTACCTGAGCGACCCGCGCAGAACAGCACCGGAAAAGCTGAAGACGGTCATTCGTCAGCCCATGGAGTAGTACGGGGAGGCTGGATTGGCCTCTCTTGGACTCCCACCCTTTCCGCGATGGGACCGCGGAAAGGGTGGGGCGCCCAGCATCCGTGCGGGAGCAAAAAGAGGGTCGGGGCGGAGGTCTTATTCCCTACTCCCCGGTCCCTGCTCAGACCGCGAATTCCGGCTCGGCCACCTTGGGCTGTTCCAGCAGCTTCACGGGATAGTAGGCGTTGCGCGTGTACTGCTTGACCATGCGGTTGGTGTTGAAGTAGGAGCCGTTGAAGGCCAGGGTGTTGCGCATCAGGCGGGCCCACTTTTCCGGTTCCGCGAGGTAAAGCGGAACCACGGCGGTTTCCAGCTTGTGGTAGAGCGAGTCGGCCTCCTCGGCATCGTCCGCGCCGTCTTCGATGGCCCAGCCGGTGAAGCCCTCGATGCAGCCCTCGATCCACCAGCCATCCAGAATCGAGAGGCTGGGAACGCCGTTCAGGGCGGCCTTCATGCCGCTGGTGCCAGAGGCTTCATAGGGCCGCTGCGGGGTATTCACCCACACATCCACGCCGGCGGTGAGCAGCGCGCCCAGGTCCCAGGCGTAGTTTTCCAGGTACACGATGCGCAGCAGGTCGTTGGAGAGCCTGGCGGCTATCGTCGACGACCTGCTGGATGAGCGCCTTGCCGGGATCGTCCTGGGGATGCGCCTTGCCGGCATAGAGAATCTGCAATCCGCCGGCCGCGGCAGCGATCTCCGCCAGCCGCTCGGGATCGGTGAACAGCAGGGTGGCGCGCTTGTAGGTGGCGGCGCGGCGGGCAAAGCCCAGCGTGAGCACCTTGGGATTCAGAACCAGGCCGGTGCGCGCGGCGACCTCAGTAAGCAGCGCCTCCTTGGCGCGGGCGTGGGCGGCGAGAATCGCCTGCTCGGGCAGGTCGATGGCGTTGCGCAGATAGAGATTGTCGCGCCGCCAGGCGGGAATGTGCTCGTCCAGCATCTCCTGGATAGGCTCGGAGACCCAGGTGGGCGCGTGGACGCCGTTGGTGATCGAGTCGATGGGAAACTCCGGGAACATGGCGCGGGAAACCTTGCCGTGCTGCATGGCCACGCCGTTGGCATAGCGCGAGAAGCGCAGCGCCAGCAGGGTCATGTTCAGCATGCCGTCGCGAAAACAGCCCAGTCTTTCAAGGCGCGCCGTGCGGTCGCCGCCCAGGATGCGAATGGCCTGCTCGGTGGAGAAGCGGTCGTGGCCGGCGGGAACCGGCGTGTGGGTGGTGAAGACGCACTTGCTTGCGCACCTGGTCGATGTCGGCTTCGGTGGCCGCGCCCAGCGGTCCGCCGCCCATCTGGCTCTCAAGCAGCGCCAGCGTCAGCAGCGCCGCGTGGCCCTCGTTCATGTGGTAGACGTTGACTCGGTGGCCCAAGGCGCGTGGCCATGCGCGCGCCGCCCATGCCCAGCACAATCTCCTGCTGCAGGCGATAGTTGGTGTCGCCGCCGTAGAGGTGATCGGTGAGGCCGCGGTCCCATCCCGAGTTGCCGTCGAGATCGGTATCCAGCAGATAGATGGGCACAACGTGCCCGTAGCGGCCCACCATGTCGTAGCGCCAGGCGCGCACAGTGACGATGCGGTCCTCAACCGAGACCGTGACCCGCGGCTGCTCCTCGGTGCAGAAATCCGCCGGATTCCAGGGCTGAATGTCCTCGCGTCTGCACGCCGTTTGCGTCCAGATGCTGCTGGAAGTATCCCTTGCGATGCACCAGAGTGAAGGCCACCAGGGGAACGCCGAGGTCGGCCGCGGAGCGCAGCGTATCCCCGGCAAGAACGCCCAGGCCGCCGGAGTAGGTGGGCATGCCGGGGTTGATCGCGATCTCCATGGAGAAGTAGGCGACCAGGCCGGAGGTGGGAAAGGTCTCGTAGGAAAAGGGCTTGGACGAAGTAGGCTGCATGTGGGTCCTGTCTCTGCGCGCCTGCAAGCGGCGAAGCGGCGAACTGGGCATAGAGCTGCTGCTCGAGACGCCGGGCAATAGAAATCCTGCCCGGTCTTCATCGAACAACAATCCTCTGATTCTAGCAAGGAAGGCTTGGCATGAGCGCCAGGAATATGCGGGCATGGTCCGGAAGGATCGAAGCGGGAGAACGCAGATCCGAACTGAAAGATGGATATTTAGTCCTACGAAATAAGTAAGCGGGCGGATGCACTCTCATGAATAAACCGCCCGCTAAGAGGATGCTTGACGCGGAAATAAAAGAGCCCTTCTTACGCCAGACGGTGAGCTCCGTCCCGAGGCGTGGCAGATGTGAATCTGGGGCGTGAATGCCGATTTTGGCCGCATAACGGCTGGCCAGCGCCTCGGCAAAGGCCTTGGCGTGGCTCGCGTTCCACCAGGTTGATGGTGCAGCCGCCGAAGCCGCCGCCGGTGAGCCGCGCGCCGATCAGTCCGGGCAGATCCTGCGCCAGCTCGACCATGGCATCGGCCTCAGGCGCAACTGCCTTCGAAGTCCTTGCTGTAGCTCCTGTGCGCCTCGGCCATCAGCCGGCCCACTTCGGCCAGGTCGCCCTTTTCGAGAGCCTTTTCCGCGGCCACGGTGCGCAGGTCTTCGGTGATGACGTGCTTGGCGCGCAGGTAGGACTTGGGCTCCATCTCGTGGCCCCACTTCTCCAGATCTTCGAGCGTGGCGTCGCGCAGGAAGGGCACGCCGCCACGATGGCCATTGATGATGGCGCAAGCGGCTTCCGACTCACGGCGGCGGGTGGGATAGTCGCCCCCGGCGATGGAGTGCTTGACCATGGTGTTGGCAATCACCAGCGCCACATCGGCGGGAATGGGCGCCAGCTTGAAGCTCAGGTCGCGGCAATCCAGCAGCAAGGCGTGGTTCTCTTTGCCGTTGGCAGAGATGAACTGGTCCATGATGCCGCAATTGGCGCCGACAAACTCGTTTTCGACGCGCTGGCAGAGGCGGGCCAGTACCGGGCCGGGATAAGTGACGCCAGTCAGCGAGGTAATGGCAAGACCGGTAACCACTTCAAGAGCGGCAGAGCTGGATAGCCCGGAGCCTAGCGGCACATCGCCCCAGATGCTGAGGCTGAAGCCGGGGATCTTCTGGCCCTCGCCGGCCAGGATGACGGCCACGCCGATGGGGTAGTCGCTCCAGTGCTTGCTGGGCGCGGTGGGTAGAGCCGCGGCATCGAAGGTCTTCTCTTCAGAGTAGTTCTCGGAGTAGAGGACGATCTTGCCGTCTGATCGGGGCGAAATCGCAGCCAAGGTAGCAAAATCGATCGCCACAGGCATGACAAAGCCCTCGGCGTAGTCGGTGTGTTCACCGATCAGGTTAACGCGGCCGGGCGCGACAAAGATCGCCGGCTCCGCATGGTAGCGGGCAAAATGCTGGGCACGGAGAACAGCTGGATCATGCATATCGAGTCACATCCTATGTCAATTGACAGTTGTCAGTCGTCAGTCTTCAGTTGTCAGTTGAAGACTTTTCTACAGCAGTTCCAGATCCAGGGTCATGGGCCATGCGAACGACTCGCCGGGGGCCAGCGTACGCGACCAAGGGCCATCGATTCCCAGTGAATCCATGGGGGCAGTTGTAGGCTCCATCGCCACGCAGTGCTGCTTGACGCCTGGGCGGTCAGGCCACCCCCCGTTGCAGATCCACAATCCAAGGTAGGGCGTAGCGGCGGAATCGAAGCTGACCCGCAGACGCACTCCGGCTTTGGGCCGTTCCAGAGCAACCCAGTTTTCCGCTGTGGACAGAGGACCGGCAAAGAGCTTATCGCCGGTGCCGGACTCGGGCGCCGTAGAGACGCTGAGGTCGGTTACTCCGCCGGAAACCAGCTTGGCGATGGGCCAGGCGACGGAATCGCCGCCCTTGCCGAGGCGGTTGCCGCCGGACCCCTCCAGGCGCAGAGTCTTGATTGAATCCGGTAGAAGGAGCCGGTCGCCTGCCTCCGCCGCATATCCGGGATGCGCCGACCAGAACCAGGGGGTGGGAGCGGCACTGGTGTTGGTCACGCGGTAGTCAGCTTGGATGCGATATCCCTTTTCCGTCTGTGAGAGGGCGATCGTGCGCTCCAGCCTGAGGGGCAGAGAGAAGCACTCGGCGCTCATGGCGACCGAGCCGTTGGCATTGCTCAGCACTTGCCACTCGACGCGCCACAGGTCGCCGTGATCGGGAACCTCGACTGAGCCGTTGACGGTCTTGACCGTACAACCGGAAACCGCGGGCATGCACTCATCCCATCCGCTGGCGTCGCCCTGATCGAAGCTCATGGTGCGGGATCGAGGGGAGTAGGGAGCCAAGGGAGCCTGGAGCAATTCGTGTCCGCGGAGGAGGATGGAAGCAACCTTGCCACCGAATTGTGGCAGGATCGTGAGGCGGCAATCTCCCGCCGAAATGAGAACGTTTTCTTTTTGAATCAACGTACTACTACTCTCCGCCATCGATCCTACTCTCCCCTTATTTCCGCGCAAGCCGCAGTCAGTCTTTCCCATATTCTGCTCAACCACGCCTCATGCTCGGGCTTCATCAAAACCGAACGCAGACAGGTGACCAGACTGGATTTTTCCGCGTTTCCCACTGGGTCAGCGGATTGAAACCAGGATTGTCGCAATTGTACTAGCGCCAGATGCAAATCCCGCGTGGCGCACGATACAAAAATTTCGTTTGCCCGCCGCGAGGATTGCTCAATCGATTGCGCAGTACATTTCCACACCACAATGTCCAGTTCAGGGGCCCCAGCGGCCAGCGCCTGAAAGGGCAACTTTCTGTTTTGCCGCAGCCGCCGGTCAAGTTCCAGGGCCGCAGCCCGGCCGCGCGCCAGGCCCTGGGCAAACTCGCCCCCAGGCACAAGCGGCAAGAGCTGCTGGGTAGCCCATAGCGCCACCGCCGAGGCCCCGGCCCGAGAGCACTCCAGGCTGATTTCGCCCAAGTGCAACTGCTTTGAGGTGAAGTAAGTATATGGAGAATCATGTTGATAGAATCGCCCCACCGAAGGGTCGCGGAAGAGCACGCAGCCGCACCCATAGGGCTGCAAGCCATGTTTATGCGGATCGAGGACGATGGAATCTGCATCGGCGGTAGCCAGGTAGGCCCGCCGTGCGGGCTCATCCAGAGCTTCGGGAATCAGCCGGAAGTAGCCGCCGTAGGCCCCGTCCACATGGACCCTGAAACCGTACCGCGCCCGCAGCCGCAGGACCTCGTCGAGGGAGTCCACCGCGCCCATCGCCGTGGTGCCCAGGGTAACTACCACGGTACCCACGTCTCCTTTGCGCAGCTCAGTCTCCAGCGCCTCCATGTCCATTCGCCCGCAGTGATCCGCGGGCACCGGCGCGTAGTCGAGCTTGAGCACAGCGGAGATGCGCTGGTGGGTATAGTGGGCCTGCTCTGAGCCGACGATTCGCTTGCCGGGCGCCAACTGGCCGGCCACCCAAAGCGCCTCAAGGTTGGCCAGCGTGCCGCTGGAAGTTAGATGCCCCAGAAACTCCGGCCATTCGAAGATGGCGGCGATCTGGCGCACAGCCTCGATCTCCATCTCCGAACTGGCCCGGCCGCCGTCGCGGGCGTGATTGTTGGGGTTGATGGTCATAGCCAGCGCATAGGCGGCCCGCGCCACCGGGTGGGGCGGTTTGAGCATTTGCCCGGCATACAAGGGATGAAAATAGGGGTAGTTGTCGCCCAGCCGATGGGCCACAGTCTCCAAAATCGCGGAGATGGCCAGCGGGTCGCAAGCCGGCTGGAAGGCCGGGAGTGAGGCAAACTCCTGCTCAAGCAACTCCGTGGCGCGAGCTAACAGACCGGGAACGGGATCAAGGGGCATGGCGACATTTCACAGTATCACAGCGCGGCAGGCGTGCTTAAGTCCTTCGCTTTTTGCCCATATTGGTCAAAAGGCAGCGGATGCGGAAGCCGGGATGCGCACCAGGGCACAAGTTTTTCTGGGACCTTTTGGAGAGGGATGGTACACTAAGCCCAGCGTTAGAGCCGAAGCGGGCGTGAGCAGCACTCGCCCAACCAAGCAAGATTCTGCCAGTGGTCGCTCCGATTCATCCAGCGCAATTCAATCCAGGAAACACGATCAAAATGGAACAAGGTACTGTGAAGTGGTTCAATGACGCGAAGGGCTTCGGCTTTATCTCGCGTCAGAACGGCGAAGACGTCTTCGTGCACTACTCTGCAATCAACTCAAGTGGTTTCAAGAGTTTGCAGGAAGGTCAAGCCGTGCAATTCAACGTGGTGAAGGGGCCCAAGGGATGGCAGGCGGCCGACGTGCAGCCGCTCTAACCCGACAGGCCGGATTCCGGCAGAATCGAGCAAGCCAACACACGAGGGCGGGGAGTAATCCCCGCCCTCGTGTGTTTGAGTCTGGTAGCAGCCTGCAGTTCGATGTGTTTTCCGGTTTCAAGCCCGCGGTTGCATGGTTTCGGAGTTTAAGTCAGGAGTTCCCAGGTCCAGGCAGTGCGCGTCACCATAAATAGGGTCCTCGACCGAGGCACGCGAGTCAGTTGAATTCGCTGAAGCGGCATCCCCATGTGCGAAGGAACCCATGAAAAAGTCGCCGTGTTGAAAGGGCTCGACTTTATAGCATTTCCATGATTGCTGTAGCCCTCCGCGGCAGCGCCCGGGGGTTATTCTTGTATCCAGCAAATACAACGCATTCTGAAGTAATCGTGTATTGTTTCAGACCGGTGTGCCCGGCTGAAGGGAGTTTCCCTTGAATCCGAAGGTGCGCGTCCTCGACAGGCGGTCCTTTCTCGCCTACGCCGTTTGCAGCTTGATGGCCGTCTTCTATCTGCCCTATTTGGCCCCGCTTCAGCCCACGGCATCGGTCTCCTATCTCTTCGGCTACAACAACCGCGCCGGCGTTGTACTGCTGGTGTTGCTGGTGACGGTTGGGACGCTGTGGAGCAGGGGGCTCGATCTTCAGTTCCTCATGCAGGGCGATTCTCCGCCCGTTTCCCGCAAGACTCTGGCGCTGTCTCTGCTCGCAGTTCTCCTGGGCTGCTTGGCGATGTACGCGCTCGCCGGCCGGTTTGGCGGTTTTGAGGAATCGGGGTATGAAATCCGCCGTTTGTGGCTCGCATCCCAAGGCAAGATTCCATATGTAGATTTCGAATGGGCCTATGGAGTGTCTTTTCTTTACGGCCCGCTGCTCTTGCAGCGTTTACTTTCCCTGACCCTGCTCCAGGCCTACCATCTCTTCTGGACACTCAACTGCCTGCTGGGGACTTTCATTCTTTACTGGGTCGTCAATCTAATCGATTACCCGACCCAATACAAGAGATCGATTTTTCTTCTTTTCTACTGCGCCGGATACTTTTCATCTGTGATCAGTATGGGAGCGCACTGCACCTACCTGCGATTTATAAGCCCACTCCTGTTTATCCTGGCAGTGCAAAAGCTCCTCAAGCGGGGTGGCGCAAGGTGGCAGCTCAGCGCGGCTGCTCTCGCCGTGGCGTTCACCGTCGTCCTCCTTGTGATTTCACCTGAGATTGCGCTTGCTTTCGCATTTGCCTGCGCTTTGGTTTTTCTTTTCTCGTCACCCGGCCTAGGGCGCGGGTCTTTGGCGATCTTTGCGTGCCTGGCGATTGCACTCGCGGGGGTGTTCGGGGTGGCGCTGAAGCTTCATGTGCTGGATACGTTGAAGGCTTTCGGCGGAGGCTCGGAGAATTTTCCCATCTTCTTTGCGCCGCATATTGTGCTTTACTTTGCGGCTATCTTTGTTTGCGCCTGTTATCTTTTCCGGCGGTTCCGGCAGGGACTACCGAATGACAACACCATTGGGTTAATCGCTTTCTCGGTACCGATGATTGCCGGCGCCCTGGGCAGATGCGATGCTTTCCATGTCGTTCTGGACGGCGCGGGGATCTTTCTGGCCAGCCTGTTCTATATCTCCGACTACAAGAACTTGTGGAAATGGTACAGACTGGCCTTTGTCTTGATCCTGATTGTTCTTCCCGCCTTGTCCGGCGGCTGGCTGTATCTTCCAGAGATGGCAAAAGTCGGCTTGAATACGCTGAGCGAGGGCAGTGACAGGTCGTTGCTCGGCAAGGGCCTGCTTTACGCCGGCAAAAAATATGTAGCTCTTTACGGCAGCCCTGCAAAGCGAGCGAAGTGGGAAGCCCACTTGGCGAATGCGCAGCGCTATGCCGTGCCTGAAAAAATCGACTTTGCCACCATCTATCCATCGTGGCGTGGAACGTTCCTGGCTCCCTTTGGGTATACGCCCAACGGACTTGGCACGTACCTTTCCGACCAGATCGACGATGGCCGTTATCAGGGTATCGACAATGCGGACACGCTCGTGGCGAAGGATGAGAAGCTCGCGGAACTCGCGCGCCACCCAGGAGAGGCCCTGCTGTTGCCCGATCGCTTTGAGAATCTCTGCAGGGTTGACGCTTCGGCAGACAGGAAAATGATCAGCATGTTGTTCGCCTTCCCTTACCTGGGGAGAGCGGTTCATCAGGAGAGTATTCGCCAGCCCCTCTGCGACACCATACTGGCACATTACCGAATGGTACAAGCTCCGGACTTAGAGGACTTCAGTTACGGACTGTGGATGGCGAAGGCCGAGGTTTCTCCACGATGAACCGGCTCGGTGGACACTCCAGCAGCACTTTTTAAGACCGGGGAACTACGAGCGAAACCGGTGTCCACGTGGCCGCAATTGTATCCCCCCCGCCAAATGGAAGCTTTGGCAAGGCCGCGGCGAGTGCATATAAGGGGAAAAAAGCTCCAGGGCGATGGTGGAGCGATGGAAGTGCAAAGCTGGAAGTGAGAGCGCAAAAGGAGATGCTGGCCGCGATGACCTCGGAGGGTGAAGTCGCAGGCCAGCATCAAGTCGGCGGTGTCGCTGTGTCAGAGTCCGGCATCGTGCTTGAAAGCTACGAATGGAACCCCAAGTATGCCCGTTCAGCCTTAGCGGAAATGCATGAGCTTCACTTATCGGCAGTTCCTGCAAAAAGTTGAGGCCCGGCCGGGCATGCTGCTTCGGGCAGTCGATTTGCAGCGCCAGCCACTGCACCCTGCGGTTCGACGCTCAGAGTTCCCAGACCGGGGCATGGCCCGAAATGCTCGCGCCAGAGAGAGCGATTGGGCCGTTCCGCTCCGGAACCAGAAAGCCGCCCGGCGGGTGAGCCAGCAGGCCGGTGTGGCTGCGATGGTGATTGCGCAGCATGGCCTGAATCTCGCGCTTCGCCTCAGCGCGCTCGGTGAGCGACTGCCGCTCCCAGAAGATGACGAACCCCTGTCCGCAGACACAGCAATGGGTTTCAGCGAACCCATTCGTGCTTTTGCACAGAACCTGCATAATTCACCTCAAATTGAGGCCGGACTTGCATAGCCACGACGATGACAATGGCCCACTTGCGATATGGCTGGGAATCCCCCGTTCGGGGAAGGCGGGCGTCCTTTCGGGCCAGGGGTTGAGCGCCAAAGAGAGGGAGACTGTGTAGCCGGAGAGGTTCCGTTTCCAAGGCAAAGGCAGGGCCGGCGCTCGACTTGCCGCCCATCATGCTTCTATCCTCATTGTATTGGCCGTGTTTTTTCCGCGGCCCCCTGGATACCTACCCATGATGAGCACAGCGACTATTGCCGTACATCTGCCCGATGGAGCCGTTCGCGAAGTTCCCGCAGGCACGACCCCCCTGGAAATTGCCAACTCGATTTCGCCGCGGCTGGCAGCGGCCTCGATTGCGGCGCGGCTGATTCCGCTCAATGCCGCAGCGGGCGAGACCCCCGCCTCCGATGGCGAGGCGGCGGAAGCCGCCATGTATGCTGCCGCGAACGCCTCCGCGCCCCGCCTGGTGGACCTGACCACTCCGCTGACCGCCGACACTCGGTTGGAGTTGGTGACAGAAAAGGACCCCGACGCGCTGAAGGTGGTGCGCCACTCGGCCGCGCACGTGATGGCCACGGCAGTGCTGGAGCTCTTCCCGGAGACCAAGCTGGGCCATGGGCCGGCCACCGACTCGGGATTCTTCTATGACTTTTATCGCGAGAAGCCCTTCACGCCCGAGGACCTGGCGCTGATCGAGGCCAAGATGGCCGAAGTGATCGCGCGGGACGAACCTTTCCAGCACGAATTTGCTCCAAGAGATAAGAGCCTGGAAGGCTTCGAAAAAGACGGCGACTTCATGAAGACCCACTTCGTGACCAAGTTCACCGTGCCGGGCGACGACGTGAGCTTCTATCGCAACGGCAAGTTTGTGGACTTTTGCCGCGGGCCGCACGTGCCCTCCACCGGCCGCGTGAAGGCCGTAAAGCTGACCACGCTGGCCGGCGCCTACTGGCTGGGAGACGAGAAGAATCCCCAGTTGCAGCGCATCCACGGCACGGCGTTCTTCAGCAAGAAGGACCTGGACGCGCACTTTGCCCGGCTGGAAGAAGCTGCCAAGCGCGACCATCGCCTGCTGGGCAAGCAACTGGACCTGTTCAGCATTCAGGAACTGGCCGGCCCAGGCCTGATCTTCTGGCATCCCAAGGGCGCCATGATCCGCAAGATCATGGAAGACTGGATGCGCGACGAGTGCCTGCGCCGCGGCTATTCGCTGGTTTATACGCCGCACGTGGCCAAGGTAAACTTGTGGCAGACTTCGGGGCACGAGGGCTTCTACGCGGCCAACATGTTTACGCCCATGGAACTGGACGATGCGAATTACCGCATGAAGCCGATGAACTGCCCGTTCCATATTTTGATTTACAAGAACTCGCCCAAGAGTTACCGCGACTTACCCGTTCGCCTGGCCGAGTTGGGCAACGTCTACCGCTACGAGCGTTCGGGAACCATGCACGGGCTGCTGCGCGTGCGCGGCTTTACCCAGGACGACGCGCACATCTTCTGCATGCCCAGCCAGATCGAGGACGAAGTGGAAGCCTGCATCGACTTCGCCAAGGGCGTGCTGACCACCTTCGGCTTTCACGAGTTCAAGGTCGAGCTATCCACCTGGGACCCCAACGACCGCGCGCACTATGCCGGCTCGGACGAAAACTGGAAACTCGCGGAAACGTCGTTGAAGACAGTCCTCGATCGCAAGGAGATCGCTTACAAAGTGATTCCCGGCGAGGCTGCTTTCTACGGCCCCAAGATCGACATCAAGCTGGTGGACGTACTGGGCCGGCTGTGGCAGCTTTCTACTGTGCAGTTCGACTTCAACCTGCCGGCGCGCTTTGAGATGGAGTACGTGGGCGAGGACGGCGAGCGGCATCAGCCGGTGATGGTACATCGCGCGCTGTTCGGCTCTGTGGAGCGTTTCTTCGGCGTGCTGATCGAGCACTATGCCGGAGCCTTTCCGCTGTGGCTGGCGCCGGTGCAGGTGGGCCTGGTGCCCATCAGCGAGCGGCATCATGAGTACGCCCGCAAGGTCGAGGCAGAGTTGAAGGCTGCCGGCTTCAGAGTCGAGATCGACGACCGCAACGAGAAGATGAACGGCAAGATTCGCGACTTCGCGAACCAGAAGACGCCGTACATTCTGGTCTTCGGCGACAAGGAGCAGGAAGCCGGAGCGGTGAGCGTGCGCACCCGCGGCAAGGGAGACCAGGGATCGGTGCCGCTGGCCGAATTCGTCGCCAAGGCCAAGGCGCTGGTAGAGGGGCAGTCAACGGAACTCTAGCGCATCCCTCTTCATCGCAGAGAGGAGAATGGCGCGGAATTGACGGAGAGAGCGTGGGGCGCGAGCCCCACGGAATCGAGACGCAAGTTGAACTGACCTTCAGGCCCCGGGGCTAAGGCCCGCACTCATTTGGTGCTACTTACGGCACGACGAAAGCCGTGCCCTTTCAAAACAGCGACTGATTCAGAGGTTCCTTAAATTTCGCAATCCGCGGTTTTGCATGCCCATGCAGAACCGCCATTTTCATTTACACCCTATAGTCCCCTGCCCTCGCATCACGGCGCCGCGCTCGACACTCTGGTATCGTTCCAGTCATCGGGTGACTCCTCTTATGCGCCGCATCATGATTCAGTCCATGCACTCCTTTTGCCTTTTGTCCTGCTTTCGCTGCCTGGTGCTTCTGAGCATGGTGTTCTTTCTTTGCAGCCCGTTGCTGGCGGCGCAGGAAACGCATGGTGCCGATAAGCCCAGCCAGGCACCGCCCGCGCCTGTTTCCGCCGCCACGGCAGCCGAGTCGCCCAACTTCTCCAAAGAGGGCCTGGTCATGGAGAAGGTCTACACCCGCATCCGCATGGAGGCCGACGGCACCGGTACCCGCGAAACCACCGCCCGCACCCGCATCCTGGCCGACGCCGGAGTGAAAGAGATGGCCGTTCTGGCCTTCACTTACACGGCCACAAACCAGCAGGTGGAGATTGGCTATGTCCGCGTCATCAAGCCGGATGGCAGCGTTGTGGTCACGCCCGATTACAACGTTCAGGACATGCCCGCCGACGTGACCCGCGCAGCGCCCATGTACTCCGACATTCACCAGAAGCATGTAGCGGTGAAGGGCCTGGGGGTGGGCGACATCCTCGAATCCAAGGTCACCTTGCGCACGCTCAAGGCTGAAGTCCCCGGCCAATTCTGGCTGGAGTATTCCTTTGAAAAGAACCTCATTCTTCTGGATGAGCAGCTCGATCTCGACCTGCCCGCAGACAAGACCGTCACCGTGGCCAGCGCCGACGTGCAGCCCGTTGTCACCACCGCCGGCGGACGCAAGCTCTATCACTGGGCCAGCTCCAACCTCGCGCGCCCCGATCCCGACGCGGCGCCCAAGTCAGTCAAGCACTGGAAGCCCTCGGTTCAGGTAACCACCTTCGCCAGTTGGGAGCAGGTCGGTGCGTGGTACCGGTCGCTTGAAACCGATCCTCTCGCGGTGACACCGGCGATCCAGGCCCGCGCTGCTTCTTTAACCAAGGGCCTCACCACGGACGAGGAAAAAGTGCGCGCCCTGTTCAACGACGTGGCGCTGCACATCCACTACGTAGGCCTGGAGTTCGGCATTGGCCGCTACCAGCCGCACCCGGCCGACGATGTGCTCTCGAACGAATATGGCGACTGCAAGGACAAGCACACGCTGCTGGCTTCGCTGCTCAAGGCCGTGGGCATCGAGGCATGGCCGGTGCTTATCTCCACCAACCACGAGCTCGATCCCGGCACCCCCTCGCCGTCACAGTTCTCCCATGTCATCACCCTCGTTCCGCTCTCTGGCAAGCTGCTGTGGATGGACTCCACGGCGGAGGTCGCGCCCGTCGGCTTGCTCATGGATAGCTTGCGTGACAAGCAGGCCCTGGCCGTTCCCAATGGCAAGGCGGCCTACCTGGAAACGACTCCCGCCGATGCGCCCTCTCCAAGAAGTATCCGCGTCCAGGTCGAGGGCAAGCTCTCAAACCAGGGACTCTTCAAGGGGCACATCGACCAAACCGCGGATGGCGACGTTGGAGTGATTCTTCGCACGGCCTTCCGCCAGGTTCCACAGTCCCAATGGAAGGAGTTGGTACAGAACTTTGCGCATGCCGAGGGCTATGCAGGAGAGATTTCGAACCCGCAGGTCTCTGAAATCGAACAGATTGTCCGGCCTTTTGATTTCTCATTCGACTACTCGCGAGAGAAGTACAACCAGTGGGACGACAACGACACTTCGCACTGGGTTTCAGCACCGCTTCCGGCGATGGGCGGAGAACTTGCTCCCGGCGTAAAAGAAAAGAAACCGGGCGACCCACCGGAACTTGGCTCCCTGGGCGAGACCGTCTATTTTTCTACCATGCAGATTCCCGCCGGCTGGAACATGATTCCACCCGACGATGTCGATCTCAAGGAAGACTGGCTCGAATACTACGCACGGTACAGCTTCAAGGAGGGAACCTTCACGGCGAAGCGGCGGGCAGTTGTGAAAATGAGCAAGGTTCCCCTCGACGAATGGGAGAAGTATCTCAGCTTCCGCCGGGGCATGTTTGAGGATTGGAACCGCCAGACGCTGATCTCACCTCCGGGGCCGCTGGAATTGAAGAAGAGAGTCAATGCGTCCGGGTTGCCCCAACTCATCCAAAGGGGAGGCTCGTCGTCCCTGTCAAATGAATTGAGGGCAGACCTGCTGAATGCCGTCCAGCCCTTGCGCGACGCCACGGCCATCCTCAAAGAAGGTTCCCCGGCCAATGCGGAGGACTTGGCAAAGGCGTCGAGCCTGGTGCGTAAAGCAATGGAGGACCTGGAGGCCAGGACTCTGACTCTGCCGGCCGACGACCCGCACTCGCTCTATTGGGCGCAACCGCTGGCCTGCGGGTGGAGCACATTGGGTTGGGCAGCGCTCGAGTCCAAGGACCTGCCCACGGCCGAGAACTATCTGCGCGCCGCATGGACCCTGAGCCAGGACCGGATCAGCGGGTATCAACTGGCGAGAGTGCTTGAGGCCAAGGGCGCCAAAACCGCCGCGGCGCACCTTTACGAACTGGCATACATCGCCGGCTTTGGCAATTCACTGTGCAATTCCCTCTATTCCGGCTACAACGTTCAAGACCGCATCGCGGAAAGCTACAGGAACTTGACCGGAGATCCTATTACAGCCACTCCACTGAACTTTGGGCAATACAACGGGAGCTTAAGAGCCGAGTTGGACAAGGAAATCGAGATTCACGGATTCACCAAGGTCAGCAAGCTGAACGGGCAAGCCCTGTTCGCGGTTGCCTACGAGACGGGCAAGCCGGCGAAAGCCTATCTGCTGAGTGGTGACAAGAGTTTCGAGACGATGGCCGCTGTGCTCCTGGCGCACAAGTTTCCGGTTCCCCTGCCTGCCGGCTCAAAGGCGCGCCTGCTGCGCGAAGTGCGGCTGATTTGCAGCTCCTATGGCGGCGGCTGCGATGCCTACATGCTGCTGCCCACATCCATTGAGATTCCACCCACCATGATTACTGCGCCCAATGCCCCGCCGGGCACGAAGACAATTCAGATTGAAGTTGCGCCGTGATTGCGCGGCGTGGAAATTCCGCTGTGGGTTGGCACGATCGACGGAGCCCGGTGGCGAGATTTTCCGCAGTGATGGTTCCTTGAAGCTGGCAGCTCTCAAATTTGTGTGGCCGGGAGAATAAGACGGCGGGGGCAGGGGACTTCAGTCCCCTGAATGAGCAAGAAGGTCAAGTGGGCTTCACAGGCTGCGGAAAAACTCTGGTATGGCCCATTTCCTGAAAGGGCACGACTTTAGTTGTGCCGCAAAATGCTGATAATAGACCGCTTTCGTGAATTTTGCAGACCGCAGTTGTGTTGCTCTCCCACCCATTCCGCTGGAAAACGCGGAATGGATGGGCCACGGAAGTCTATACGAAAGGAAAAATGCTCTAAAGGGACGTGATCTAGCCCCTCCGGGATGTTTTTGGGAGCTTCGCCTTGCATTCGGGGTTTTTCCGCTGCCTGATCAGACCCACGCTCCCAGCGTAATTGCCGCGCGAATCTTCACTATGCGATGCAGAGAGATGCTCTGGCCGCCAGGAGCGGAGGTTACTCCGCCCAGCGGCGCATAATCAGCGTGGCGTTGATGCCCCCAAAGCCGAAGGAGTTGGACAGGCCGATGTCGAAGCTGTGGGCGATGGCCTTGTTGGGCACGTAGTCCAGCTTGCATTCAGGGTCGGGATGCTCAAGATTGATGGTCGGCGGCAGCATCTGGTTCACCAGCGCGAGCACGGTGATGCCAGCCTCCAGGCCTCCGGCGCCACCCAGCAGGTGGCCGGTCATGGATTTGGTGCCGCTCACCTTGAGTTTGTGGCTCAGGGCGTGCTCGCCAAAGACCAGCTCGATGGCTCGCGACTCGTTGCCGTCGCCGGCCGGGGTTGAGGTGGCGTGGGCATTCACATAGCCCACCTCTTCCGGCTGAATTCCGGCGTCTTTCAGGGCTGCCCTCATGCTGCGCTGCGCGCCGGCGCCCTCGGGAGCGATGCCTGTCATGTGGTATGCATCGGCGCTCATGCCGTAGCCAATAACTTCGGCCAGAATCTTTGCTCCGCGCGCCTTGGCGAACTCCAGTTCCTCGAGGATGAGGATGCCTGCGCCTTCGCCAATGACGAACCCGTCGCGGTCCTTGTCGAAGGGGCGGCTGGCGCGTGTTGGCTCGTCGTTGCGCGCCGAAAGAGCGCGCATTGAGGCGAATCCGCCCACGGAGAGCGGCGTGACCGCGGCCTCGGCGCCACCGGCGATCATGGCGTCTGCATCGCCGTGCGCGATCATACGCACCGCGTCGCCAATGGAATTGGCGCTGGTTGCGCAGGCCGTTGCCGTGGCGGAGATGGGCCCTTGCGCGCCGTAGCGGATGCTGATGTTGCCTGCCGCCATATTGACGATGGCCGCAGGAATAAAGAAGGGAGAAATCTTGCGCGGCCCGCCATTCATCAGGTTGGTGTGCTCGCGCTCGATGACCTCGAAGCCGCCAATCCCTGAACCGATGAAGACGCCCACCCGCTCGGCATTCGCCGGGGTGATCTCCAGGCCCGATTGGGCCATGGCTTCCTGGGTAGCAGCAAAGGCATAGTGGATGAAGCGCCCCATTTTGCGCGCTTCCTTCTTATCCACGAACTGCAGAGGATCGAAGTTCTTGACCTCGGCGGCAAAAGTGACCGGGAAGCCAGTGGTATCGAATCCCTGAATGGGAGCCATGCCGCTGGCGCCGGCCAAGAGCTGCCGCCACACCTCAGGAGCGGTGTTGCCCACACCGCAAACCAGCCCCAGGCCGGTGATGACGACGCGACGGGTCACCGGTTACTTGGCACCTTTCTTCTCGTTCTTCTCGATGTAGTCGACCGCGTCCTTGACCGTCTTGATCTTCTCGGCGTCTTCGTCGGGAATCTCCAGGTCGAAGGCTTCTTCGAACTGCATCACCAGCTCGACCACGTCCAGCGAATCCGCGCCCAGGTCTTCCTGGAAGCTGGCGCCGGGGGTTACTTCGGCCTCGTCCACCTGCAACTGCTCCACGATAATGCTCTTAACCTTCTCTTCCACGGCCATGCGTGTCTCTCCTCGTAGGGTTGGGAACTTGAGAATCCATCCGGGGCAAAATCCACTCGGGTTCCGCCTGCCTACAATACCGGCCCGTGGCAGGGAAACACAACCGTCGCACAAGAAAATTGCGCAAGGCCCGGAAACTTCAAGTCTACCGGGCGCTGGAGGGTGTGTAAAGGTTCGCGAAGCAAGAAGATGGACCAGGGAGTAGGGATTAGGGAATAGGGAATGGAAAATCCGCGCAATTTGACTGAAAATACACAGGATAAGGGCGTAAATTAAGCGAAGAGGAAAAGGAAGAAATCATGCAGGATTTGATTCTCGGCGTTGTGGCTGCATTCATCGGCATTCTGGTTGGATTCTGGCTCCGCACCGCCTCGGCCACGGCCGAAAAGACGTTGCTGGAGCGGCGCAGCCTGGAGTTGACCGCCGAACTGACCGCGGTTCGAGGCGAATTAGCACAGACGCAGGCCGAATCGGCCGCCAAGGCAAGCTTTGAGGCCCTTGCTGCCGAGCGTCAGGGAGCCATTGCCCGCCTGGAAGAAGAGCGCAACGCCCTGCGCGAGGAACTGCGTCTCAAGTCCGAAGCCGAGCCCGCGCAAGCGGCCCGCATCAGCCAATTGGAGGCGGATCTGCGCAATGAGCGCCAGAACCTGGCCGATCAGGCGACGCAACACGAGAGCGTCCGGCAAGCCCTTGCTACCGAACGCGACGCGCTACGCGAGGAGCTGCGCGCGAAGATGCAGGCCGCCAGCGAGCAGGCCGGTCGCGCCGCCAAGCTTGAGGCGGACCTGAACAACGAGCGCCAGAACCTGGCCGAGAAGCTGGCCTTGCTGGAGTCTTCAAAGCAAGCGCTGGCCAACCAATTCGAGGCTCTCGCCGCCGACATTCTCGAAAAGAAATCCAAGAGCTTTGCCGAGGGCAGCCAGAAGGAACTGGGCACCCTGCTGACCCCACTGCGCGATCAGATCAAGGAGTTCCGCGACAAGGTCGAGCAGGCGCAGACCGACTCCAAGACCGGCGTCACCAAGCTGGAGACGCTGATCGGCACGCTCGGCGGCCTCAATCAGCAATTGACTGAAGAAGCGCGCAATCTGAGCACCGCCCTGCGCGGCTCGGCCAAGGCCCAGGGCGATTGGGGCGAGTTCATCTTGCGCGACCTGCTTGAAAAGGCCGGCCTGCGCGAAGGCGAAGGGTACACCTTCCAGCAGACCTTCCCCAGCATGGAGATTGACGGCGAGAAGATCAAATCGCCGCGTACCGACGTCATTGTCTCGCTGCCCGGTGGGCGGCATCTGGTCATCGATTCCAAGGTCTCGCTCAATGCTTACACCGACTCGGTCAACGCAGAGACCGAAGAAGCGCGCAAGGCGGCGCTGGCCGAGCATCTTCGGAGCGTCCGCAAGCATGTCGGCACGCTGGCCAAGGCCGGCTATCACAGCCTGCCGGGCATTGAGTCGCCCGACTTTGTAGTGATGTTCGTCCCGGTCGAACCGGCATTCCTCATCGCTCTTCAAGGCGACGCAGCGCTCTGGGCCGACGCCTATCAGCAGGGCATTCTGCTTGTGGGGCCGACCACGCTGCTCTACGTCATCCGCATTGTCAGTGTGCT
Source organism: uncultured Acidobacteriaceae bacterium (assembly GCA_963839155.1). Lineage (GTDB taxonomy): Bacteria > Acidobacteriota > Terriglobia > Terriglobales > Acidobacteriaceae > Telmatobacter. Next base: position 477,429 of record CAWITY010000005.1, on the reverse strand, counting down.
CTGGCAGCAGGAGGTGCAGGCCCGCAGCGTGCAAGACGTGATGGACCGCGGCGCGGAGTTATACGACAAGTTTGTCAATTTTGTCAGCGACCTTGAAGCCGTGGGCAAGAGTCTTCGCGGTGCGGACCTGAGTTATACCAACGCGATGAAGAAGCTCAGCGAAGGCCGCGGCAATTTGATCCGCCAGGTAGAACTGCTGAAGCAGTTGGGTATAAGAACCGGCAAGCAGTTACCGCGCGGGCTGCTTGACGCTTCAGGAGCAGAAGAATCCGGCCTGGCTTTGGCCGCCGAGGCCGAAGAGAGCACTGAGGCAGAATAGAAGGACAGGAGAAGCTTCTTGATGCAGGCAGCAGAATTGAAAACGGAACAGCTATTCACCGCAACCATCACCGTTGGCCCAACCGTCGATCTCGGCCCAGGGCCGCGCGGCGGACGCCGCATGGTGCCCATTCTCTCCGGTCCGTTCGAGGGGCCGAGGATCAAGGGGGAGATTCTTCCCGGCGGCACCGACTGGCAGCTTGTCCGCACCGACGGTGTGACGGAGATCGAGGCGCACTACACGCTGAAGACCGACGACGGCGTTCTGATCCGCGTGATCAACAAGGGCTTTCGCCATGGGCCGCCGGAGGTGATGCGGCGGCTCGCTGCCGGAGAAGCCGTCGATGCCAGCGAGTACTACTTCCGCGCCGCGCCCACCTTCGACGCCCCGAGCGGTCGCTACGAGTGGCTGAATCGGAGCCTCTTCGTCAGCAGCGGAGAGCGATTTCCCGACCGCGTCGTACTGCGCTTCTTCGAGGTTCTGTAGAGAGTTCCCCGGAAACTCTCGATTCAGTCCGCGGGAAGGCGCCCCCAAAAAGGATCGCTTGAACTTGGTGGGAATACCGACAGGACGGAAAGAGCTTGTTCGGCGAATCCTAAAGCGCGATAATCCCTGCATGGCGACTCTGCCCAACTCGGAAGAACTCTGGACCGTCCAGGAATACTTGCGTACGAGTTGGAGCCCGGACCGCGAGTTTGTGGATGGGCGGATCGAGGAGCGGAATTTGGGAGAGAAAGAGCACTCCATCATCCAGCGCTACTTGACGTTTCTGTTTATGCTGAAGCGGGCCGAATGGGGAGTCGAAGTCTATCCCGAGCTTCGCACGCAGACTAAAACCAGAAATTTCCGTGTTCCTGACGTTTTGGTGACGCGCACCGGAGACAAATTCGAACGCTACATTACTAGTCCGCCATTGGTTGCCATCGAGATTCTCTCGCCCGAAGACACGCTGCGCGCAATGCAAGAGAAAGCCGCGGAATACCGCATTTTTGGCGTGGAGAATATCTGGGTCATCGATCCCGAGCGGCGCCTTGCCTTTCGTTACGCTGAAACCGCGCTCGAAGAAGTGCGCATTGGCGAACTTTCTGTGCCAGGTACGCCGATCCGCGTGGCGCTTAGCGAAATGTTTGCGGAACTGGACCGGTAAAGCCAACCGGAGCATACTGTAGCCATGGCCACGCTGCCCGCATCCGATTTTGTCGAGCCCCTGGTAACGGTCGAGGAGTACCTCCACACCGTGTACGAGCCCGAATGCGACTACGTGGACGGATGCATCGAGGAACGGAACGTGGGCGAGCACGATCACGGATACCTGCAAGCGTTGCTGAGTCATCTTTTCCTGAGTAACCGCAAGGACTGGGGTGTTCGGGCTGTGACGGATGTGCGCACACAGGTCAAGCGCACCCGCTTCCGCTGCCCCGATCTCTCGGTGCTGCGCGCCGATGCTCCGAGGGAACAGATCATCTCCCATCCGCCGCTCATCGCCATCGAGATACTTTCACCGGAAGACAGGTGGAGCCGAATGCAGGAGAAGATCGACGACTACGTAGACTTCGGCGTGGAGAATATCTGGATTCTCGATCCCGAAGCGCGTCAGGCCTGGACCGCGGGCCGCACCGGAACACACCCCGTCGAAAACGGCGAACTCACGGTGCCGGGCACGCCCATCCGCGTGGTACTCGCCGAGCTATTTGCAGAGTTAGACCGGGGTTAGGATCGACCGGGTGTCCCTGGTCCCGCTCTTAAGACCAGGGAACTCCGCTAGACACGCAGTCCCTAGCTCTTCAGCGCCACCCGAATATGCAGTTCCTTCAACTGCTGGTCGCTGACCGTGGTCGGCGCGTCGGCCATCAAGTCGATCGCCTTGGCTGTCTTGGGGAAGGCGATCACCTCGCGCAGGCTGGGCGCGCCGGCCAGCAGCATCACGATGCGGTCCAGCCCCAGCGCAATGCCGCCGTGCGGCGGGGTGCCGTACTCCAGCGCGTCCAGGAAGAAGCCGAAACGCGCGCGGGCCTCTTCGTCGCTGATGCCCAGCGACTGGAAGATCTGCTGCTGCACGTCCTTGCGGTGGATACGGATCGAACCCGAGCCCAGCTCCAGGCCGTTCATCGCCAGGTCGTAGCAGTTGGCGCGCACGCTGGCCGGATCGCTGACCAGGTTGGCCATGTCGCGCCTCGTGCGGCGAGGTGAACGGATGGTGCGCCGGCATCCACTTCGCCGTCGCCAGGTCGTACTCGAACATGGGGAAGTCGACGATCCAGATGGGATGGAAGGCCGCCGAGCCGTCCAGCATCTTGCCGCCGCTCTGCGGCTCCGCGTCTTGGACGACCTCTTCGGTGACACGCGAAGGCCCCGTGCCGGTCGGCATACTTCTTGGCCAGCTCGGTGCGGAAGTTGCCCGCAGCCGAGTAGACGTTGATCTCGCGCTCGCTCAGCCGGCCCTCGAACTTGGTGTCGCTGGCCTTGATGGGGTGCGCCGGGTCGCCGGCAACGATGATGACAAAGTCGGCCTCGGCCGCGCCCGCCAGCTCGCGCACCTTGACCGCGGCCTCGGGGAAGCCCTTGGCCAGGCGCTTGAAGTCGTCGATGAACTTGGCGCCCTTCTTCAGGTCGAAGAGCGGGTGGTTGTCTTCGCGCTCCTTGCGGCTCAGCTCGCCCACGTTGGGAATGCGCAAGGCGACCACCGGCAGCGCCGGATCGATCTGCAGCGTGGCCAGGTTCTCGTCGGTAAAGGCCGGGCGCACATCGGTCAGGCCGGGCAGGCGCAGGTCGGGCTTGTCGCTGCCGAACTGGCGCATCGAGTCGTCGTAGGTGATGCGCGGGAAGGGCGTCGGCAGCGTGACGCCGGCCGCGGCAAAGCCGGCCGCCAGGAACTGCTCCACCACGCCGAAGACCGTCTCCTGGCGCGGGAAGCTCATCTCCAGATCGACCTGCGTGAACTCAAGCTGGCGGTCGGCGCGCAGATCCTCGTCGCGGAAGCAGCGGGCGATCTGGAAGTAGCGGTCGAAGCCGGAGATCATCAGAATCTGCTTGAAGATCTGCGGCGACTGCGGCAGCGCGTAAAACTCGCCCGGATGCACGCGGCTGGGCACCAGAAAATCGCGCGCGCCCTCGGGCGTGCTCTTGGTCAGGATCGGCGTCTCGATCTCCAGAAATCCCTGCTGGCTGAGGCTCTCGCGGATGGCCAGCGTAATGTCGTGGCGCAGCCGGAAGTTGCGCTGCATCTCCGGGCGGCGCAGGTCCACGTAGCGGTACTTGAGCCGCACTTCTTCGTTCTGGATCGCCTCTTCGGAGGGCGAAAACGGCGCCAGGCGCGTGTCGTTCAGCACCAGCAGCTCGGTGGCCTCGATCTCGATCTCGCCGGTCGGCATCTTGGGATTGATGGCGTCGGCGTCGCGCAGGCGCACCTTGCCCACCGCGGCCACCACGTACTCCGGCCGCACCTGCTCGCCCTTCGCGTGGCCCTCGGGCGTCAGTTCCTTGTCCAGCACGATCTGGGCAATGCCGGAGCGGTCGCGCAGATCGAGAAAGATCAGGTTGCCGTGGTCGCGGCGGCGGTTCACCCAGCCCATCAGAACCACCTGTTGCCCGGCGTGGGCGGCGCGTAGATCGCCGCAAAGATGCGTCCGTTCGAGACTGCCTAGAAAATCGAGTGCCATAATTCTTCTATTGTAATGGGCCGAATTTGCGGATTGCCTGGTTATCGATCCGGCCCATGCGAGATGCAATCGCCCGCCCTTCACTTCCCGCGCTCCAGATTGCGCTATCATGGCTGCCAAGGAGAGTGCCATGGCCGCTGCAACCGATTCTGCCCTCCTGGCGGAATATCTGCGCAGCTCCTATTCACCGGATGCCGAGTTCATCGACGGGCAAATTGTGGTGAGGGAACACGGGCCTGGACGAGCATTCTGCTTGGCAGTCGGCGCTCTGTTCCTGGTTTCAGGAGCAGGCCGCGCGCGCTGGCATCCGGGTTCGTCCATCGCTGCGGGTGCAGGTCGCTCCCAACTGCTATCTGGTGCCCGACGTCACCCTGTTGGATCGCAGTCTACCCGCTGAGCCCATCGCCAAGCATCCACCCATCGCGGTGATCGAAGTTCTTTCGCCCGCCGATCAGGTGGCGCGAGTCATGAAGAAGGGCGAGCGCTACGAGAAGATGGGAATTCGCACGATTCTGATCGTCGATCCCGAGGGACAGGCCTTTCGCTATCGCGAAGGCAAACTGGAACCGCTGTCCGAGCGGGCCTTTACGCTTGAGGGCAGTCAAGCCCGCTTTCATCCGTCGGGCGACCGCCTGTACAATCCTGCCTAAATGTAGATAAAATGGCCCGAACCAGACAACTCTCAGAGAGGTTCAGCCAGTGAATGTTGAGCTTAGGTGGTGTCATAGTTGTGCGCAAGTCATAAGGGAACCGAGCTTTTCCGACATCACAAAATACGCGAGTTTTTTTCGCGATAATCGATGCTATCGTTGCGGGGGACCTCTACGGCTAATGCCAGCCACGAATCAACAGAAAGAAGCCCCGCTTCCGCCTCCTCCCGAAGCTGAACCTCGGAGAGACGAACCGCAATGTGCTGAGGTTGAAAGAGAACGTTGCCTTTTGTGCGATGGAATCGGAACAATAGATTGCGACAAATGCAATAGCGATAGAGAGATCCCATGCCCGCACTGCTTCGGCCGCGGATATTTCCAGTCGGATAAATACGATGACAGGACAATAAAGGAATGTGATGCCTGTCATTTTTCCAGGTACATTACTTGCGACAAATGCAACCACTATGGTTTTGTTAGGTGTCCTCGGTGCCATGGAGCCGGAATGGAGTAGGCTTGCATCGCCCAGGCTCGCGCCAAAGGAACAACCTTCGGCAGGCCCAAGTCCGCAGCCAAGAAGACCGCTGAAATCAAGCGTCTCTATCGCAAGGAAAAACTCTCAAAATCGGAAATTGCAAGGCGATTGGACATCTACGGGTGGCCACGGGCTCGCAAGAGACCGTGGAATACATTACTTGACACCCGATGTGCGTTTTTACGCCCGGTCCAGCTCCGCGAAGAGTTCACCGAGATCGATCCGAATCGGCGTATCCGCAACGGCAAGCTCGCCCGTCTCGACCGGGTGCAACCCGAAGCGGTCGGCGGTCATGGCCGAGCGCGTGGCCGGATCGATGATCCAAATGTTTTCCACGCCAAAGGCTACGTAGTCGTCGATCTTGACGCGAAAGCGGCTCAGCCGGTCTTCTGGCGAGAGTATCTCAATGGCGATCAGCGGCGGATGGGTCAGAATCTGTTCGCGCGGCGCATCGGCCCGCAGCACCAGCACATCCGGGCAGCGGAAGCGCGTGACCTTGACCTGTGTGCGAAGCTCGGTCAACGGCAGTACGCCCCACTCCCTGCGGTTCGTCATGAAGATGTGTGCCAGAAGGGTTTGCAGAAGTGCGTGATCGTACTCGCCCACGTTTCGATCCTCGAGCCAGCCGTCCACGTAGTCGCACTCCGGCTCGTAGACGGTGTGGAGGTACTCCTCCACCGTGACGAGAGCCGGACCGGTTTCGTGTACGGGTAACGTAGCCATGCGATCAGTATGCCTCCGAATAGACAGATTGCCAAGCGTTCCATTCGGTTACGGCCTGGCCAGAAACTCCGCCAGCTCCGCGCGCGGAACCTTGGTCTGCTCTCCCGTGGCGAAGGTCTTCACTGTCAAAATGCCGCTGGCGGCTTCATCTTCGCCCAGAATCACGATGCGACGGGCCGTCTTGTCTGCCGCGTCGAAGGATTTCTTCAGCCGGAAGCTGCCATCGCCCAGCTCGACGCGTAGTCCGCCGCGTCGCAACTCGCGCGCCAGGGCCAGCGCGGCGGCGTTCACCGTCTCGCCTAACGGGGCAATAAATGCGTGGGCCTTTTCCGGCTTGGCAGCCTCCAGGGCTTGCAGGGTCAGCACGAGACGATCCTCGCCCATGGCGAAGCCGATGCCCGGCGCCTTGGGTCCGCCGATCATCTCGCTCAGGCCGTCGTAGCGCCCGCCGCCCAAGAGAGCATTCTGCGCGCCCAGCCCGCCGTGGGTGAACTCGAAGGTCGTCCGCGTGTAGTAGTCCAGGCCCCTCACCAGCCGGGGATTGAGCGTATAGGGCACGCCCGCCGCGTCCAGCGCCGCCGTTACCGCGGCAAAATGCTTCTTCGACTCTTCGTCGAGCGAGTCGGCGATCACCGGCAGCGTGTCGATCAGCGGCTGATCGGCGGGAACCTTACAGTCCAGCACGCGCAGCGGATTGGTCTCCGCCCGGCGCTGGCAATCGGCGCACATCTGCGGCGCCAGGGGAACCAGCGCGGCGCGCAGGGCCTGATTGTAGCGTTCGCGGTCGGCGGAGGAGCCGACGGAGTTCAGGTGCAGGGTCCAGCCGGCGATGCCCAGCTCGTCGAGCAGCGTGGCCAGCATTTCTAACACTTCCGCATCTCTCAAAGGGCTCTCGCTACCTGCGGAAGGTGGCCCAATGACCTCCGCGCCGATCTGCGAGAACTGGCGGTAACGGCCCTTCTGCGGGCGCTCGCGGCGAAACTGCGGCCCGATGTAGTAGAGCTTCTGCAACTGGCCGCTCTCGCCCAGCCCGTGCTCGATGTAGGCGCGCACCACCCCGGCGGTGTTCTCCGGGCGCAAGGTCAGCGACTGCGTCTTCTCCGACTGCGCCCGCGCGCGGTCCTCCCAGGTGTACATTTCTTTGGAGACGATGTCGGTCTCCTCGCCCACCCCGCGGGCAAAGAGCTGGGTGTCCTCGAAGACCGGGGTACGAATCTCGCCGAAGTTGTAGCGGGCAAAGACGGAGCGGGCGGTCGCTTCGATGCGGTTCCAAAGCGCCGTCTCCGGCGGCAACAGGTCGCGGGTGCCGCGAACGGCTTTCAGTGTGCTCATAGCCTCTTTAGTTTAAACGGCGCGGCAAAGCCATGTGGTAGGGCTGGTACCCCGCGCTTGCAACAAACCCAAGGCGCCCCTTGCCCCATCCTTCGCGGGCCTTTAGAGCGGTTCCACAATTCACATGCCCTTTCCGGGATTGAGCAAGGTGGCATTTTCTTGAGAAAAATACCACTTGATAGCGGTGGGTTCGGGGTACAGCAATTGTGGAACCGCTGTAGCTGGTAGGGTGGAAGAGCCCTGCGATTCGAGGTGCGATGAAATCCGTCCAACCGCGCAACCAACAGCAGGTCCCTCGACTTGTTCCGCTTGCTCTGGATGACAGGTTGAATTGGGGGCATCACCGGCAGCGATCATTCCAGCCGAGACGCGCAGGCGCGGATTCTGCGCGTTACGCGGGGTCGATGCTGTTGACGCCATAGGCATCCAGCACATCGCGCAGGGTTACCATGCCTTCGAGCTTATGAATGTCGGCCCGGTGGACCACGGGCAGCGCATCAAGGTGGTACTTGCTCATCCGTTCCAGCGCCAGGTGCAGGGGGTGGTCCATGTGGACATGCGGAACTTGCTGTGTTTCCGCCACACACTTCAAAAACTGTTCCTCCCGGCCATCCGCAAAAGCGCACTCCAGCTTGTCGCGGGTCAACATACCGAGAAAGTCGTCCCCGTCCATCACTGGCCAGGTACGCTGTTGAGCGGAACGGGCCAGTTCGATTGCCTCCTTTACGCGCAGCTCTCCAGAGAGGACCTCCGGCGAGACGCGCATGACTTGGCTGACGCTATGCTCGCTGCCTCCGTGAAGCGTTTCCGGGCTGGGAAGGTGAATGCCGTCCTGATGAGCCAGCGCTTCGTAGATTGGCTCTTTCTGGAAGCGCCGCGAAATGAAGAGGCTGGTGAGGTTGGCAATCATCAGCGGCACAATGACCGTGTAATCCCTGGTCATTTCAAAAATCATCAGCACCGAGGTCATGGGAGCGCGCACAATGCCGGCAAAGAGCGCGCCCATGCCGACCAGCGCGTAAGCCCCCGGCGTCGCCGTGTACCCCGGCAGCAGGCTGTGTGCAACCGTGCCGATGGCGCCGCCCAGCATGGCGCCAAGGAACAGGCTGGGTCCAAAGATGCCGCCCGCGTTGCCTGAGGAGTAGCTGACCGTCACACCAATCAGCTTGAGCGCCACCAGCACCAACATCAGCTTGAGCGCCATGGTTCCGTTCAAGGCGCTGCCCACGTAACTGTAGCCCACGCCCAGAACCTGCGGTACAAGCCAGCCCATCAGACCTACCGCCACGCCGCCCACCACGGGGTGCCACCAGCGCGTGCTCCTTGGCAATTGCAGGAAGAACTTGCGCATCCTCAGCAGCAGCTTGGTGAAGGCTACCGAGAGAAAACCGCCGGCAATGCCCAGCAAGGCATAGATGCCGAGTTCGAGCGGATGCACCAGCGTATACTGCGGCACCTGAAACAACGGGTTATTGCCCAGCAGCAGCCGCATCATCGCCCAGGAAGTGGCGGAAGCCAGCACCACGGAGCCCAAAACCGGCGCGTGCAAGTCTCCCATGACCTCTTCGAGAGCAAACAGAACCGCGGCCATGGGCGTATTGAAAGCAGCTGCAATGGCAGCCGCGGCACCAACCGGGATCAGCGCTTTCACCTTCTCTGGGCGCAGACCCAGCCAGCGTCCGAGAACCGACGCGATTCCCGCCCCCACCTGGACGGATGGACCCTCGCGGCCCAGCGGAATCCCACTCGCCAGGGTGGTCGCGGTACAGAAGAACTTGCCCAGAACGGTACGCAGGGAGATGAACCCATCCCGCGCGAAGAGCGCAGCCTTGGTCTGGGGCACGCCGCTTCCGCGCGCGTTGGGGAAATAGCGGTAGAGCAGAACGCCCATAGCCAGCGAGCCGGCAATGGGCACCAGCACGCGCCTCCAGGCGGCGCTGCCCACCGGATAGAGGCGCATTCCCAGCCGCTCCGTCACCACAATGAAGGCAACGACCGCAATTCCGGTGAGGGCCCCGATCAGCAGCGAAAGAAGGAGAAAAACCTGATCTTCGCGTTGCTGGATTTGCACCGTCCAACGCGACCGCATTGCCGTGCGCCAGCTTTGCCCCGGTTGATTTGCGGAGATTGAGCCTGCAGCCATGGATTCAGTTTACGCGATGGATCTTTTCGACTTCAGCCTGAGCCTCACGCCCGCTGCCTTAGCGCTGCTCCATGTTGTACATGAAGATGGCCCGCAGCTCCAGGTACGGCCCGTGGAAGTCTCTGGGCAGCGGCGGGTAGTTTGAGCCGGTGAGCGCACCCCAGGCGGCCCGGTCCAGGGCGGTATCGCCAGAGCGGCCTTCCAGCACCATGCTGCCTTCCATCAACCGGCCCGTGGGAAGCACCTTGAAGCGGATCACCACCTGCCCCGACTTGAGGATCGGCGGGTTCACCTCATCGGGAATCAGCGGGTCCCAGGTGTTCTCAGTCTCATGGTGCCAGCGCTGGATCCAGGCGCGGAAGTCCACGCCCTGCGTGTCAGACAAAACCTCCACGCCGCCCCCAGCTCCGGGATGGCGGGCCAATCCTCCACCGACGGGCAGGCTTCCATTGCCTGCTCCGTTGTTGTGCGAGGCGCCGCGCATTGCATCACGCAACTGGTCGGCGGGATTCAGCGAGCCCAAGGCGAAGTTGGGCCGGGCCGGAACAGCGGGCGGGCGCGGCACGTCAAGCTGCCCCTGCGATTGTGGCGCGGGAGGGATCGGATTTGCGATCTGCGGCTTGGCTTGCTCGGCCGGCGCAGGCGGCGGCGCCGTGGGAGCAGGAGGCGCCATCTTTCTCACATCGTCCAAAGTCTTCTGGTCGATCTCCGGAGGCTTGGGCGGCGCGATCGTAGGCTTCTGCACCAGCGGCTTTGCGGGCAGGCGCGGCGTGTCCATGTACGTCCACTCGTCTTTGTTATGCAAGTCGGAGACTTTGGGCTCGATCACCTTTGGCAAGAAAATGTACTTCGGCAACAAGGCAAGGCCCACAATCAGCGCCAAATGCAGCAGCACAGCCCACAACGCGCCCTCGCGCAAGCGCGCCCAACGCCGCTCGTCTTCCAACTCGCTGATCATCGACAACAGTTCGTGGGTGTCGTAGTCTACCCAGCGCGAACCGAGGACGATGGGGCTGACTGCCTGCTGGCCCGGTGTCGGGGCAAGACTCTGCTGGCCGGGGTTGCCGGCCGGCTGGCCTGTCTCCGCGAGCCTCTCTGGCTCGTTCAAACTTTTTGGCGTTTCACTGGTGGGCATTCGTTCGTGAGGAGCCAACCTGGACACACATGCGCCCTGGCTCCATTTGAGTCCTTCCTGTCTATTCTCTCATTCCACCGAAACCTGTGCGCAATGCCCCGGCCCGTACAATGGTTGCTGACATGGTAGACGGTTGATCGGGCGGAAGGGGACCCTGTTTGAAGGCGTTTTTTGCGCAAATCATGGCCAAATGGAAATTTGTACTGTTGCCGGCTCTGGCCAAGCTGGGCTTTTGGGGCGTGGGCGCGATAGCCCTGCTCGATTCCTCCACGATTCCGGTTCCCATGGATGCGATCCTGGCCGTTTATGTCTGGAACGATAAGGGCCATTTCTGGTTCTATTGCCTGCTGGCGTCCGTGGGATCGGCAGTCGGCGGGCTGCTGCCCTATGGGCTGGGCCGCGCCGGTGGCGAACTCTTCCTCTTGAAGCGCGTCAATCGCAAGCACTATGAGAAGATGCGCACACGCTTCGAGAACCAGGAATTCCTGGCCATGATGATTCCCTCCATGCTGCCGCCGCCAACCCCCTGGAAAGCCTGCGTCTTTGCCGCCGGCGTCTTCGAGATGCGCATCATGCCCTTTGTGCTGGCCGTCTTCTGCGGAAGGATGGTGCGCTGGATGGTGCTCTCTGCGCTGGTGCTCAAACTGGGCCCTGGAGCGGTCGATGTGGTGGCGCACCACGGGCTGGCGCTGCTGGCCATTGTCGGCGGCCTCGCAGTGGGGGGATTTGCCTGGTGGTGGATGAGCAAAAAGCGCGCAGGGAAGTTGCTGAAGGGCTAGGGCCCTGAGTCCATAGTTCGCTAAACAAATACATTGTCATTCTGAGTGAATGGGGCCCCGGACGTATCTCAGTTCCGGGGTCCCCAAAGAGTGGTCTTTGCTCTTTGGGGTGGAGTTCCGGGGTCCCCAAAGTGCGGTCTTTGCTCTTTGGGGTGGAGTTCCGGGGTGGTGAGAGAAGAATCTGCTTTTTTCTCGCCCCCGATTTCTGATGCGAATTTCAGATTCAGGAAACTAGAGTCGTGCCCAAATAAGAAGCAAGAAATCAAGTCCAACAAAACAAAAACGAAACGCAAACCCGTGTGAGATTGCAAAAAGCCCGGGCCTAAAGGCCAGAATAGGTTGAACTCGATCCAGGGGCCTGAAGGCCCCTGCTCCCTCCGCGAGGCCACATCCACGTCTGGCTGTTTCGTCCATCGCGGGTCGGAGGCACCGGTGCCGGACTGTTACAAGACGGTACGCTTGCTCTCGAACGGTGTCTCTGAGAACGCATGCAGTAGGTATCCTCGGGCTGTGCCGGAGGCCTTAAGGCTGGTGGCCCCTCAAAGGGCCTGGCCAAAGAGCTCCTTGTCGGCAGCAGCCCGCCGCCCGCGCCGTAGGCGCAGCGGTTGTTACAGCGGTTCCACAATCGGTATACCCAGAAACCGCCGCTATCGAGCTTTCTGTAAAGAGCTGAATCGAAACCGCTGTAGCCCCGCGCTTCAGCGTGGGGTCGGCAAAACCAACAAAGATTCCGGAGTCCTTTAGGGACGGCGCAGGAAGTTCACTCGCAGCCTTTTGGCGCCTTTGAGAAATCATGGAAAAGCACAAACCGGGGGCGATTCCCGTAAAGGTCAAACGCCTGCTGTCGCCCCGCCAGAGCCGGGGGGTTCCCCTTGTTAAATGAAGATCATGGCCGCGGTGCTGGTCAGGCAGCGAGGATGGTCTCGCGCCGCCAGTTCAAACGCCACAAGAGCGTTCGCTACTTGCCCGCCAGCGCCGCCTGCGTTTGCACGCCGTTCATCCGCCGCAACAGCACCGGAACGCCAAAAGCCAGGCCGGCAACCAGGGCCGTCGACAGCAGGTCGTTGCGATAGAAGGGCACGGCTGCCGCATAGCAGGCCGCCAGCCCAGCCACGGTATGCGGATAGGGAAAGGCAAAACCGCTCACCCAAGCCGCATAGTTCGAGATCAGGAAAAACGAAGTCGGCCCCAACAGCGCGCCCGCGGCCACGCGAACCACGGTCGTCTTGCTGTGCAGCAGAATCTGCCCCAGCGCCATCGCAGCCAGATACCAACCCCAGGTGGGCAAATAGGTCTGCCAAGCGAAGGCATAGTGGTAGCTGTAGACCGTGAGGTAGTAGTCGGCAGCAATGAGCACTGCGAGCGGAGCCAGCATCTCCCGCCACGGACGCCGCGCGCCAAAGTAGAGCAATGCGCCGCCTACCGCGGTGAAGTTCAGCCACTCCGGATGGGGCAGCAAACGGCTCAACACGGCAACCAACAACAGAAGATAAGCGGGCATGAACACCTCAGAAGCAAGATTCCCGAGAGCATTTCTAGGGGGATGGGGAGCGGTCGGGTGGGCCGCTTCACTTTCCCTATTCTGCGGTCCCGGCGCTGGCGGGTCAACCTGGGACGTTTGACCGGGTGAACATTCTTTTCAACGGGTGCCGCACCGTTCTATTTCTGCTCTCGCCCGTTCATCACCTCGCCCGCGTCGTCGCGGCCGTCCACAATGTAGACCCAGCCGCTAAGCGGGCTGCGGCCGATCGCTCTGCCTGTACCCAGAAAGGAATAGGCGAAGCGCAGATCGGTGAACTCAACCGTCGTCCAGCGGCTGGCTGCCACCTGCGGCGGGGCCAGCCCAGGAATCGGCTCCTGACCCACATCGCGCACCACGGCCCACGTGCCCCAGTCCAGGTAGACCTGGCCCAGCGGCGTCTGCTTGGCGGCCTCGGTAGCCGGGGTCGCCGGCGGCTTGAAGAGCACGTCCCGGCGCGAATCGCTGTCGATGGAGCCGGTATGAGTGTCGATCTCAGCGGTCTGGTAGTAGTCCGCCGTCTCCAGAATGGCGTGCCAGCGGAAAGGATTGATGGGGTATGGCTCCATGGCCATGCGCAGGACGGGCGCAGTGGTAATTTGCGTATTCCCGGCCATCGCTAGCGCCTGCGCGTGCTCTGCCCAACGCCAGCACCACAACAGAACCATGCCGGTGAGGGCAAAGATGGCCCACCCCTGGCCGCGGAAGGGCTTGCGGCGCGCGCCGATCTCTCCGCCAATCAGACCCAGCAATCCGGGAATCAATACGCCTGCCAGCAGCAGCCCCCAAAGCACAGGCTCGGCGATGAACACAAAGCTGCCCGCATACCAGCGCGGGTTGAAGGGAAAGAACGGCCGCAGACCGTAATTGTTGGTCCAGTCGAGCAGCAGGTGGCTGAGCGCCGAGATCAGCGCCGTAGCGTAGAGCCAGCCCCAATGCACCGGCTGCGGAGCCCGGCGTACAAGGCCGGTTGGGGGTATCGGCTTCCCGCCTGTGGCAATAGAGCTGGCCAAGGACGGGACACCCGGTTGTCTGGGCTCATTTCGCTTGCTCCGCCAGTGATGGAAGAGCCACACCATGCCCACCACCACCCCGGCCGCGACCGGCGCGGCGATCAACGTGTGGGTGATGCCCCGATGGTGCTTCAGTTCCTCCACCGGCCCGCGCAGGGCCCAGAGGACATCAATGTCGGCAGCCTCTGAGGCCAGCACGGCGGCCAGTGTGGCGTAAGCGGTCTTGCGGTTCAACCCCGCCCGGCCGATGCATGCTCCTGTGAGAAAGTGCGTGACAGGTTCCATAGCTTGATGCCAACCATCTTACCTTGCCCGGCTCTCCTATAATTTCCGGGATGGGTTCTGAGATGAGCGACACCACAGCCAAGCCGCCGGCCCCGGCCAAACGCGCCGAGGAACTGCGCGCGGAACTGCGCCGCCACGAGCACCTCTACTACGTTCTCGACGCACCGGAAATTAGCGACGCCCAGTACGATGCGCTGATGAACGAGCTCAAGCAGCTCGAAGCCGCACACCCAGAGTTGCTCACCACCGACTCGCCCACCCAGCGCGTGGGCGGAAAGCCTGCCGAGGGATTCAAGAAGGTTGCCCACTCGCGGCCGATGCTCTCGCTGGACAATGCCTATTCCGCCGAAGAGTTGGCCGCCTGGGACGCCCGGGTGCGTGAACTGGCCGGGCTGCTCCCGGTGGAGTATATGGCTGAACTCAAGCTGGACGGCCTGAGCATCGCGCTTCGCTATGGTCCTGCGGACGGCGGAAGCTCAAGGCTGATCTCCGGATTGACTCGCGGCGACGGCCAGACCGGCGAGGACGTCACCTCGAACATCCGCACCATCCGCAGCGTGCCACTCACAATTTCTGCCGAGAATCTCAAAGGGCTCCGCCTCCCGCAGGGATTCGAGGTGCGTGGCGAGGCGGTCATGCCCCTCAAGGCGTTTTTGCGGCTCAATGAGGAACGGGAGCAGTTGGGTCAGGCCCCGGCCGTCAATCCCCGCAACGCCGCCGCCGGCACATTGCGTACCCTGGAACCCGGCATCGTGGCCAACCGGCGCCTGGACTTCTACCCCTATTTCCTGCTCACCGAAGGCGAATACTGGCCCCAAGGCCAGCGCGCCACGCTGGACATCCTGGCCGCCCTCGGCTTCCGCGTCAATCCCCATCGCAAACTGGTCACAACGGTCGAGGAAATGACCGCTTTTATCGACGCTGCCGAAGAGGAACGCGCAACGCTAGGCTACGAGATCGACGGCGTGGTGCTGAAGGTCGATTCCCAGGCCACCCAGCAGCGATTGGGCTACACTGGCCGCGCCCCGCGCTGGGCCATCGCCTACAAGTTCACGGCCCGCTCCGGCATCACCCAGGTCAACGGAATCACGGTCCAGGTGGGCCGCACCGGCAAGCTGACCCCAGTTGCTGAGTTGGCCCCGGTCTTCATCGGCGGCACCACGGTAAGCCGCGCCACGCTGCACAATGCCGACTTTATCGAGCGCCTGGGCCTCAAGCTGGGCGATTGGGTAAAGGTCGAGCGAGGCGGCGACGTGATTCCCAAGGTGGTCGAGGTGATTGAAGACGCCGAACACGCCCGCGGGGCGCTGGAATTCGTATTTCCTTCGGATTGCCCGGAGTGCCATAGCGCGGTGGTCCGCGCCGAGGGCGAAGTGGATTTTCGCTGCGTCAACGCCGACTGCCCGGCCAAGCTGCGCGAAACGCTGCTCCACTTTGCCGCGCGCGGCGTAATGAATATCGAGGGCATGGGCGACGCCGTGGTGCAGCAGTTGCTCGACCGCGCACTGGTGCACAGTGTCGCCGATCTCTACACACTGACCGAGGAGCAGTTGGTTGGCCTCGATCGCTTTGCGGAAAAATCCGCGCACGCGCTGATCGAAGAGATCGCCAAATCCAAACGCGCCGGGTTGGCCCGCGTGTTGATTGGTCTGGGAATTCGTTTCGTTGGCGAAAGAACAGCGGAGTTGCTGGCCCAGGAGTTCGGTTCTGTTGAAGCTCTGGCCGCCGCAACGGCCGAGGAGCTTGAGCGCGTTGAAGAGGTTGGCCCGCGCATCTCCCAGGCGATTCTGGAGTTCTTTGCCGACAAGGAAAACCTCGAATTGGTAGAGCGGCTGCGCGCCGCGGGCGTTGACATGACGGCCGAGAAAAAGCAGCGCTCGGCGCAGTTGGCCGGGCTTACGTTTGTGCTCACCGGCACGCTGCCCACACTAACCCGCGACGAGGCCAAGGCACTGATCGAGGCCGCCGGCGGCAAGACGGCCGGTTCGGTCAGCAAGAAGACAAATTACGTGGTAGCCGGCGAAGAGGCGGGATCGAAGCTCGACAAGGCACGCGACCTCAAAGTTCCCATACTCGACGAGGCGGGACTGCTTGAACTCCTCGGCGCCGGACCTTCTTCCGAAACTAAAGTGGGAATGCTGTTTTCATAACTCTCTCTCCGGGTTGAGAGCCGTGGCGCGGTGTCTCGATGGGGTGAACCCCTTGCGTGAGATAGTCTGCGAGTGCCCCCACGCAGCGCGAGAAGCTGGGCACACACGCAGAAAGGCCCGGCTTGCGCCGGGCCTTTCTTTGTTCGAGCTCGAAACAACGTTGGCCCCGCCGCAGGTGGCTTATTCCGCCGCCATCTCCTCGGCCTCGCCTTCCTGACGCATGAGTTCGAGTTCGCGTTCCGCGGCCTCGATCTTGGCGTTGACTTCCTGCTGCACGCGGGCCGCCGCTTCTTCCAGCTCCGGAGAAAGCTGAACGTTGCGGTAGTACTCCAGACCCGTGCCGGCCGGGATCAACCGCCCGACGATCACGTTCTCCTTCAAGCCGCGCAGATTGTCTACGGCGCCATTGATGCTGGCCTCTGTAAGGACGCGCGTCGTCTCCTGGAAGCTGGCCGCGGAGATGAAGCTGTCCGTGGAGAGCGAGGCCTTGGTGATGCCCAGCAGGAGCGGACGCCCGGTGGCCGGACGGCCTCCGGTGGCCATCACGCGGTCGTTCTCTTCGCGGAAGCGGAAGCGGTCTACCTGCTGCTCGAGCAGGAAGTTGCTGTCGCCCACGTCGTCGATTCTGACCCAGCGCAGCATCTGCCGGACAATGACTTCAATGTGCTTGTCTGAAATGGCCACGCCCTGCAAGCGGTAGACTTCCTGGATTTCGTTCACCAGGTAAGACTGCAGTTCCTTCTCGCCCAGCACATCCAGAATGTCGTGCGGGTTGAGCGGCCCGTCCATCAGCGGGTCGCCGGCGCGCAAGCGCTCGCCTTCCTGCACGTTGACGTGAATGCCGCGAGGCACCTGATACTCCTTCTCGTCGCCGTTGTCCGCAGTCACGTAGATCTTGCGCTGGCCCTTGGCCACTTCGCCAAAGCGGACCACACCGTCGATTTCCGAAATAATGGCAGTCTCACGCGGCTTACGCGCTTCGAACAGCTCGACCACGCGGGGCAGACCGCCGGTGATGTCCTTGGTGCGCGTGCTTTCCTTGGGAATCTTCGCCAGCACGTCGCCCGGCCCAACCTCCTCGCCGTCCTGAATCATCAAGTGAGAGCCGCGGGGCAGCAGATAACGCTTGTGCGCCTTGGCATTCTTGACGACAAAGGTAGGCTGACGCTTCTCGTCGGGGCTGTCGGCCACAACCCAACGGGAGAGGCCGGTCACTTCATCGACTTCTTCGTTGAGCGTGATGCCTTCCTGCAGGTCCTTAAACTGCACCGTGCCGCCGATCTCCGTGAGGATGGAGTAGGTGTAGGGGTCCCACTCGGCCAGCAACTGGCCCAGCTTGACATGCTCCCCGTCCTTGACCTTGAGGCGCGCGCCATACACCACCTGGTAGCGCTCCTTTTCACGGCCGCGATCGTCCTGGATGGCAATGGACCCGGAGCGGTTCATGGCAACCAGGAAGCCGTCCTTGGCTTCAACGGTGCTCAGGTTGATGAAGCGCACGAAGCCGTTGTTCTTGGCGTCGAGGCGCGACTTGTCGCTGACGCGGCTGGCGGTACCGCCGACGTGGAAGGTACGCATGGTCAACTGCGTTCCAGGCTCGCCGATGGACTGCGCGGCAATGACGCCGCAGGTTTCTCCCAGCTCGACCATGCGGCCCGAACCGAGGTTACGGCCGTAGCACAGCGCGCAAACGCCGCGCCGCGATTCGCAGGTGAGCACAGAGCGAATCTTCACGCGCTCAACGCCCGCGCCCTGAATGGCCACGGCGATGTCTTCGTCGATGCCCTGGTTCACATCCACAACGATGTTGCCGTCGTAGTCCTTGATGCGCTCCAGTGTGACGCGGCCGATGATGCGGTCGCGCAGCTCTTCGATGATTTCGCCCGACTCAACGATGGAACCGACGTAAATGCCCTCGACCGTGCCGCAGTCGTACTCGGTCACGATCACATCCTGTGCCACGTCAACGAGGCGGCGGGTCAGGTAGCCAGAGTCGGCTGTCTTGAGCGCCGTATCGGCCAGGCCCTTACGCGCGCCGTGGGTCGAGATGAAGTACTCGAGCACCGTGAGGCCTTCGCGGAAGTTCGCGGTGATGGGCGTTTCAATGACTTCGCCCGAGGGCTTGGCCATCAGTCCGCGCATACCGCTGAGCTGGCGAATCTGCTGCTTCGATCCGCGAGCACCGGAGTCGGCCATGATGTAGATCGGGTTAAAGACTCCTTCATCGTCCGCGCGCTTCATGTTGCCGAACATCTCGTCGGCCACGCGATCAGTGACTGCCGACCACATCTGAATGACCTTGTTCGACCGCTCGCCGTTGGTGATGGCGCCGTCCATGTACTGCTTCTGGACTTCGATCACCTTCAAATCGGCATCGCGCACAACGGTGTACTTGCTGTCCGGGATGACCATGTCGTCCAGGCCCACGGAAAGGCCGGAACGCGTAGCGTACTGGAAGCCGAGGTCCTTGATGCGATCGAGCATGGCAACCGTCACCTCAAGGCCGAGGTTCTGGTTGCAATAGTTCACCAACTGGCCGATGCCCTTCTTCTTGAGCAGGCCGTTGACGAACGGCATTCCCTCGGGCAAGCGGTCGTTGAGAATGACGCGGCCTACCGTGGTGGAGATGTACTCCTTGTTGAAGTCCACGGCGTCGGTGTGAGTCAGGTCCTGATCGTCGTAGGCCGTGGTCATGTCGAGCACCTTGCCGGTGTAGCGCAGGCGGATGGGCGACAGAGTCTCCACTTCCTTGGCTTCCAGCGCCATCAGGATCTCTTCGGTGTTGGCAAAGACCCGTCCTTCGCCCTTGCCGCCCTTCTTGGCCTTGGTCAGGTAATAGAGGCCGAGCACCATGTCCTGTGTGGGCACGGTGATGGGCTGGCCGGAGGCCGGCGAAAGAATGTTGTGCGAAGCAAGCATCAACACGCTGGCTTCAATCTGCGCCTCGGGCGACAGCGGAATGTGCACGGCCATCTGATCGCCGTCGAAATCCGCGTTGAAGGCGGTGCAGACCAGGGGGTGAATCTTGATGGCCTTGCCCTCGACCAGCACCGGCTCAAAGGCCTGAATGCCCAGACGGTGAAGCGTAGGCGCGCGGTTCAGCAGCACGGGATGATCCTTGATGACCTCTTCAAGAATGTCCCACACCACCGGTTCCTGCATCTCCACCATTTCCTTGGCTTGCTTGATGGTGGTGCATTGGCCGGTCTGTTCCAGGCGGTGATAGATGAAGGGCTTGAACAGCTCGAGCGCCATCTTCTTGGGCAGGCCGCACTGGTGCAGTTTCAGCTCGGGACCGACGACGATGACCGAACGGCCGGAGTAGTCGACCCGCTTGCCGAGGAGGTTCTGGCGGAAACGGCCCTGCTTGCCCTTCAACGTATCGCTGAGCGACTTGAGCGGGCGATTGTTTGCACCACGCAGCACGCGGCCGCGGCGGCCGTTGTCGAACAGCGCGTCAACAGCCTCTTGAAGCATGCGCTTTTCGTTGCGCACAATCACCTCGGGGGCGTGCAGGTCCATCAGCTTCTTCAACCGGTTGTTGCGGTTGATGACGCGGCGATAGAGATCGTTCAAATCCGAGGTGGCAAAGCGACCGCCATCCAGCGGCACCAGGGGGCGCAGCTCTGGGGGAATTACAGGCAGCACGTCGAGAATCATCCACTGCGGCTTGTTGTCGCTCTTGCGGAAGGCTTCCACGACCTTGAGACGCTTGGAATACTTGATCTTCTTCTGCGCGGAGGTCTCGGTCTTCATGCGCTCGCGCAGTTCGATGCCCAGCTCGTCGATCTGCACGCGCTTGAGCAGTTCCTTGATAGCTTCCGCGCCCATCATGGCCTTGAAGCCGGAGGGGCGGAATTGCTGGTCAAGCTCGCGGAACTTGGCTTCGTCCTTGATGATCTCGCGTTCCTTCACCGGCGCATCGCCGGGATCGACCACCACATAGGACTCGAAGTAGAGAATGCTTTCCAGGTCGCGCAGCGAAATATCCAGCAAGTGGCCGATGCGCGAGGGCAGGCCCTTGAAGAACCAAACGTGCGAGCAGGGCGACGCCAGTTCGATGTGGCCCATGCGCTCGCGGCGCACCTTGCTCACTGTCACTTCAACGCCGCACTTGTCGCAGATCACGCCGCGGTGCTTCATGCGCTTGTACTTGCCGCAGAGGCACTCCCAGTCGGTGACGGGCCCAAAGATGCGGGCGCAGAACAAGCCGTCGCGCTCCGGCTTGAAGGTGCGATAGTTGATGGTCTCCGGCTTGGTGACCTCACCGTGCGACCAACTGCGGATCTTTTCCGGCGAAGCCAG
Organism: uncultured Acidobacteriaceae bacterium; assembly: GCA_963839155.1. Taxonomy (GTDB): domain Bacteria; phylum Acidobacteriota; class Terriglobia; order Terriglobales; family Acidobacteriaceae; genus Telmatobacter. The sequence continues at coordinate 456,882 of CAWITY010000005.1, read as the reverse complement.
CATGATGCGAATGGCGTCGAAGTCGGTAATCGGACTGGTGAGCTCGAACGGGTTTGAACGGAACAAGGCGACCCTCCTTGGCGGGCCTTTCGGCCGCTGCCGCGGCTTTTCCCGGGATTTCTGAAGGGCCCTTCCTTCCCGGGAAGCGGTGTTTGCCGCTTTCAAGAAGGACCCTAAACTACAGCTTCTAGCTTTTAGCTTTCAGCTTCTAGCCTTTCTTTCCCCTTTGGCGCCGCAGAATCTGACCGCGGCACATCGGAGCTAAAAGCTAGAAGCTAGCAGCTAGAAGCTAATCTGCGACTGCCGTCATCTCAGGCGCCGGTGCCTTTTTGATCAGGTCGGCGCGCTTGATCAGTTCCACGTCAAGGCAGAGCGATTGCAACTCGCGAATCAGCACGTTGAACGACTCCGGCACGCCCGGCTCGATGGCCGCCTCGCCCTTGACGATGGCCTCGTAGATCTTGGTGCGGCCATACACGTCGTCGGACTTGGCGGTGAGCAGCTCCTGCAGGATGTATGCGGCGCCATAGGCTTCCAACGCCCACACTTCCATTTCGCCGAAGCGCTGTCCGCCGAACTGCGCCTTGCCGCCCAGCGGCTGCTGGGTGATAAGCGAGTACGGTCCGATGGAACGCGCGTGAATCTTGTCGTCCACCAAGTGAGACAGCTTGAGCATGTAGATGTAGCCCACCGTGACCGGCTGCTCGAACTGCTCGCCGGTCATGCCGTCGAACAGTGCCGTCTTGCCCGAAGAGGGCAACCCGGCGGAAGCGAGCAGTGCCTTGATCTCGCTCTCCTGCGCTCCGTCGAAGACGGCGGTGCCAAACCAGATGCCGCGCTTCATGCCGGCTCCGACGCGAAGCAACATCTCGTCGTCGAGTTCCAGCAATTGCCGCAGTGTTGCCGTTCCGGCGAACTCCTTCTTCATCAGTTCGCGCGTGTACTCGGCATCGGTGTTGGCTGCGATGAGAGCGGCAATCTTCGCGCCCAGCGCATGTGCGGCCCAGCCCAGGTGGGTTTCAAGAATCTGTCCCACGTTCATACGGGAAGGCACGCCGAGCGGGTTGAGCACGATCTCCACCGGCGTTCCATCGGGCAGGTACGGCATATCTTCCTCGGGAAGAATGCGCGCGATCACGCCCTTGTTGCCGTGGCGGCCGGCCATCTTGTCGCCCACACTCAGCTTGCGCTTCATGGCGACATAGACTTTGACCAGCTTGATGACGCCCGGAGGCAGTTCGTCGCCCTTTTGCAGCTTGCCAATCTTTTCATTGGTAATCTTGCGCAGGACTTCGATCTGGCGCGAGGTCATCTCCTCGATCTCGTCGATCTGCTCGTTGACGCGGGGATCCTTGTCGGCGTAGCGGATACGCTTGAGGTTCTTGGTCGAGATGCGCTCGATGGTGTCGCGATCGAGGATTGCAGCCTTGGTCAACAGGCGCTTGTTGGTCCGCTCGTCGTGCAGATCGGCCAACACTTCCTTGCCGCCCAGAATGCCGTCGAGACGCTTGAGGCGCTCGTCGGTCAGAATACGAATCTCGTCGCCCAGATTCTTTTCGAGCTTGGCGATGTACTCGCCCTCAATCTGCTTGGCGCGCTCGTCCTTCTCCTGGCCCTTGCGGCTGAAGATGCGCACGTCCACCACCGTGCCCTCGATTCCCGGAGGGCAGGTGAGCGAGGCATCGCGCACATCGCCGGCCTTTTCGCCGAAGATGGCCCTGAGCAGCTTTTCCTCTGGAGTAAGTTGCGTCTCGCCCTTGGGCGTGACCTTACCCACGAGGATGTCGCCGTGCTTGATCTGGGCGCCGATGCGGATTACGCCGCTCTCGTCCAGGTCGCGCAGCGCGTGCTCGCTGACGTTCGGAATGTCGCGCGTGATCTCCTCGGGGCCCAGTTTGGTGTCGCGGGCCTCGATCTCGAACTCCTCGATATGCACCGAGGTGTAGTAGTCCTCGCGCACCAGCTTTTCACTGATGAGGATGGCGTCCTCGAAGTTGTAGCCGCGCCAGGGCATGAAGGCCACCAGCACGTTGCGTCCCAGCGCCAGCTCGCCCTGCTCGGTGCAAGGTCCGTCGGCGATGACCTGGCCCTTGATCACCCGGTCGCCCTCGCGAACGACAGGCTTCTGATTGATGCAGGTGTTCTGGTTCGACCGCTTGAACTTGATGAGCTGATAAATGTCGGAGCCGACTTCACGCGACAACTGTGTGGGATGATGCTCGCCTTCCACGCGCACGATAATGCGCTCGGAGTCGACCGAGTCGATGATGCCGTTGCGCTTGGCCAGGATGACGGCGCCCGAGTCGCGGGCCGTCACGCCTTCCATGCCGGTGCCCACCAGCGGCGCCTCGGCCACAAGCAGCGGAACCGACTGGCGCTGCATGTTGGCGCCCATCAACGCACGGTTGGCATCGTCGTGTTCGAGGAACGGGACCAGCGACGCGGCCACCGAGACAAGCTGCTTCGGCGAGACGTCGATGTAATCCACCTCGGCGCGGTTGACCAGCACGAAGTTCCCCTGCCGCCGCGCATTCACCAGATCTTCGGTGATAACGCCGGCGTCGTTGAACTCGATGTTGGCCTGGGCAATGGTGTGCTTGTCCTCTTCCCATGCCGACAGGTAGAAGCTGAAGGGCATGTGATCGATGGGCCGCTTGCCCGCCTTGTTCAGGTTCTCGTTGAGCCGTCTGGCCTCTTCCTTTTCAATGTGATCGCCCACGCGCAGGCCGCTTTCGCCGGCGTTGACAATCTCAACGAAGTCCAGGATCTGAGCGTCCTTCACCTTGCGGTAGGGCGACTCGATAAAGCCGTACTCGTTGATGCGCGCAAAGCAGCTCAGCGAGCTGATCAGGCCGATGTTCGGGCCTTCAGGCGTTTCAATCGGGCAGATGCGGCCGTAGTGCGTGGGATGCACGTCACGCACCTCGAAGCCGGCGCGTTCACGCGACAAGCCTCCCGGTCCAAGCGCCGACAGACGGCGCTTGTGGGTAATTTCCGACAGCGGATTCGTCTGATCCATGAACTGCGACAACTGCGAAGAGCCGAAGAACTCGCGGATGGCCGCCATCACCGGCTTGGCGTTGATCAGGTCGTGCGGCATGGCCGTAGACAGCTCCTGATAGACGCTCATCTTTTCCTTGATGGCGCGCTCCATGCGCACCAGTCCGATGCGGAACTGGTTCTCCATCAGCTCGCCGACAGCTCTCACGCGGCGGTTGCCCAAGTGATCGATGTCGTCCACCATGCCGATGTTCTTGCGCAGCTTGAGCAGATACCGGATGGTCGCGTAGAAATCCTCCGGCGTCAGGGTGCGGTGGTTCAGGTGCGTGGCATCCTGGTTCTCGTAGAGCTTGATGTTGAACTTCAAGCGGCCCACGCGCGAAAAGTCGTATTTGCGCGCATCGAAGAACATGCCTTCAAAGAGCGCCGTGGCCGTGTCCAGGGTCGGCGGATCGCCTGGGCGCAGCTTGCGGTAAATCTCGATCAGCGCCTCTTCGGGCTTGCGGATTGAGTCGCGCTTGAGGGTGTTGGTGATGATGTTGCCCACGTCGTCGCGCTCGGGGAAGAAGACCTCGAAGCTGGCAGCGCCGCTGGACAGCACCTTGTGCAGGCGGTCGGCGGTCAACTCGACGTTGGCCTCCACCACCACTTCACCGGTGTTGAGATCGACGACATCGGAGGCGGTAATCGCGCCATCCAGCTCGGCCGACTCTACCTCAATGCGATCGATGGCGGCAGCGCGAATGGCCTTCAGCGCGCTGGGCGTAATCTTGCGGCCGGAGTGAGCGATCTCCTCGCCCTTCGCCAGCACGGCATGCGCTGGCTTGGCGCCCAGCAGGTGAGTACCCGCCTTCACATCCTGGGGCACGGCCCAATGCAGCTTGCCGTCGGCGATGTGCAGCCGGTCAACGGTATAAAAGGTCTTGAGAATCTCTTCGTCAGAGCGCAGGCCCAGAGCGCGCAGGAAGATGGTGCCCAGGAACTTGCGCTTGCGGTCGATCCGCACGTAGAGCGTGTTCTTCTGGTCGTACTCGAACTCCACCCAGGAGCCGCGATAGGGAATGATCTTGCCCAGGAAGTAGGTGCGGTTGTTCGCGGTCTCGAAAAAGACGCCAGGCGAACGGTGCAACTGCGACACAATCACGCGCTCAGTGCCGTTCACGATGAAGGTGCCGTTGGGCGTCATCAGCGGAATATCGCCGAAGAAGACCTCCTGCTCCTTGATGTCGCGAATCGACTTGTTGCCGGTCTCCGCATCCTTTTCATAGATTGTGAGGCGGACCGTCACCTTCAGCGGCGCGGAGAAGGTCATGCCCCGCTCCTCGCACTCCTGCTGGTCGTACTTCAACTGCAAGCTGACCGGGTCGCCGCACTTGTTGCAGAAGTCGGGCGTGTTCTTGTTGTAGGTGCCGCACTTCTGGCAGAGCACATCGCCGGGATGGAACGGATCGGTAATCACCATCGAGCCGCAATGCGCGCAAGCGGTGCGCAAGTGATGCAGGCCCTTGAGGTGGCCGCACTTGCACTCCCAGTTGCCGATCGAGAAATCGACGAAATCAAGCTGCGAGATGCCGCGGAAGTCGGTGATCGGAAAAACCGACACAAAGACCGACTGCAAGCCGGAGTCGTCGCGCTCGTTGGGCAGTTTGTCCATCTGCAGGAAACGCTCGTAGGAGCGCCTCTGCACTTCAATCAGGTTGGGAATCTGGGTTGCGGTGGGAATCTTGGAAAAATCGAGCCGGCTGCGAATCGCGCGCTTCTCGTTGGGCATTTTCACTCCTGAGGCTCGTCATTCCAGCACCTGGGCCGCTACGCGGGGCCGGGGCCGGGCCAGCACCCGAGTCTCGGGGCGCCGGCTAATTACGGTAAAATTGCGAAAAACCGGACTGGAACACTGCAAGAAACCAGTCCCCACCCTTGCGCTGCTTCAAAACCGGAGCGTGCCGGCATTCAGGCCAAGCCTGTTTGTTAGAGCTCGCGTCAAAATCGCGAATTGGGCATTGCCGCATGATCCGGCAAGTGCGCTAGACTGCGCACAATCGAGGAAGCAGGCGCACCGGTTAAAGCCGATGTGATATACCTATGCGCATCAGGACAGATCTTTGCCGCGAAGGCACTCTCTGTTGTGGCCGGGAGACACGAACAGCCCGCAAGGACGCAATGCCTCACGAGCGCGGCCCATCGCCTGTGCCCCCATCCGAATTCTCAACCCTGCTCTCGCCGATCCCAAAGCTCGCTTCTGCCGCTCGCTCGCCAGCCACTCGCCACCCGTCAACGGAACCCGCCTAATCCGTTGACCCCAAGGCACTTACACCTCGCACCGTCCGCAGTCCAGAGTGTGTGGCTCTGCTCTGGCCTGCGGATGCTTGCGTGCCACTCCTTGCATCTCAAGACGCGCCGCCCAGCCCCCGCTCCCTTCGCAACAAAAACCGGAAAGAGCCGGAAAGACGCGCAACGATTATCGTAGCGCGTCCCGGCTGAGCTTGCAAGTTTCGAGACTACTTGATTTCGATGGTCGCGATGCCTTCGAACTTCTTCTTGATGGCCTCGGCCTCTTCCTTGGTCGCGCTTTCCTTGATCGCCTTGGGGGCGCCATCGACCAGGTCCTTGGCTTCCTTCAAGCCGAGCGAAGTGACTTCGCGAACGGCCTTGATGGTGTTGATCTTGTTCGCGCCGAAGTCCTTGAGGATGACCGCAAACTCGGTCTTCTCTTCGACCACGGCCACTGCCGCCGCTGCCGCTACCGGAGCCGCTGTCGCCGCTGCCGCGGAAACGCCAAGACGCTCTTCCAGCTTCTTCACCAGAGCCGCCGCTTCCAGCAGGCTAAGTGCTACGATTTGCTCTTCCAACTGCGCCAAATCCGCCATTTTTCTCTCCAATCAGAACTGTTTGAATTGATATTTCCGGCCGTGGACCCAAACTGAAAGTTTCCGATGCGCCCAGACCCGCGCACTTTCCGCCTGCGTCCCAGCCAAATCCCTTAAAACTGAGGTCAGTGGTCAGTTTCTTCCGTGCCGGCAACTGATTCCTGACAACTGACGACCGGCGGTCAGCGGCATTTACGCCGCAGCCTCTCCGGCAAACTTTTCCTTCTCCACGCCCTGGCCCAAAACCACCGCCAGATCGCGTCCCGTGGCATTGATCACAGTCGCCAAACGCTGCGCGGGTGCATTGATGAGGAACAGCAGCTTCGAGAAGAGCTCTTCCTTGCCCGGCATGGTGGCCAAAGCCTTGACTTCGTCCACGTTCAGCAGCTTGCCATCCACGATGCCCAGCTTGAACTGGAATTCAGCATTGTCCCCGGCCCACTTGGCAAACACCTTGGCCAAGGCGACCGGGTCGCCCGAGGTAAAGGCCACCGAGTTCACGCCCTTGAGGCCCTTGAGCGCGGCCTCGACCTGAGTGCCCTGGCCGGAAACCGCCGCCAGCTTGTTTTTGACCACGCGATACTTGCCACCCGCCTCGCGGATGACCTTGCGCAGTTGGAAGTCCTTGGCCACGGTCAGCTTGGCAAACGTGCCGATAATTGCCGTCGTCGAGGTCTCCAGTTCCTTTGCCAGCAACTGGACCTTCTCCGTCTTCTTCGCTCTTGAAATCGCCATTATCTTCGCTCCGGTTCAGAGATCAGGGGTCAGAGATCAGAGATCAGCACAAAAGCAACCGATCCTCGTCTGCCGTTTCCCAGTCTCTCTTCTCGCCCGCCTGCGGGCGCTTTTCGCAATTCTTCTGCCAATATTTTCAGGTCAGGCACAATCGCTGATCGGATCATTAAAGCAACCGATCTCTGATCTCTGACCCCTGATCTCTGATCCCTGCTTTTAGTGCTTGCCCGCCGCGTCGGCGACCGCATTGTCTAGCGGAACGCCGGGGCCCATCGTTGAGCTCAAGGTGACGCTCTTGATGTACTTGCCCTTGGCCGCCGAAGGCTTGCTGCGCACAATCGCCCCGATCACCGTGGTGACGTTGTCCACCAGCTTTTGCGGATCGAAGCTCAGCTTGCCCACCGGCACGTGCACCAGGCTGGTCTTGTCGGCGCGGAACTCTACCTTGCCGGCTTTGATTTCCTTAACCGCCGCGGCCACGTCCAGGGTCACGGTGCCGGTCTTGGGATTGGGCATCAGGCCCTTGGGGCCCAGCACCTTGCCCAAGCGCCCGACGACCTTCATCATGTCGGGCGTGGCGATCAGCGCGTCGAATGCGGTCCAGTTCTCCTTCTGGATCTTCTCGACCATCTCTTCGCCGCCAACGAAATCGGCTCCGGCCGCGGTGGCTTCCTTCTGGCGGTCGCCCGTGCAGATCACAGCTACCGTCTTGGTCTTGCCCAGCCCATGGGGCAGAACAACTGTTCCGCGCACCATCTGGTCGGCGTGGCGGGTATCAACGCCCAGGCGCATGGTCAAATCGACGGTCTCGTCGAATTTGGCGTACTTGATCTGCTTGAGCAGGCCAACGGCCTCGGGCAGTGCATACGACGGCTTAACCACAGCCGCGCGCGCCTTCACAATGTTCTTGCTGACTTTTCTAGCCATTCTATCCTCGTCTCCCACCGCTTCTGCTTGCCCCGCTTTGCGGAGAACCACCTCCGGCGGGGGCAACATTCGCTGCCGCATCCAAACCGGAACGAGTCCAGAAACCGTGGTGCTTGTGACAGTCCAGGGATTTCCCTTGGACACATCTTTGAATCATAGCGAAACGGTCATCGAAATGCAAATGAGAACCGTGAAAGACAACAGTTACCTGCCCGTCCCGCTTTCCGCACGCCCCCCTTTTGTGTCACACTGGAAGCCATGGGAAGCAAAGACAAGGGCAAGAAAGAAGTCAAGAAGGCGCCGAAACCCAAGCCAAAACCAGAGCCCGGCCGCAAGCGCGAAGGGTTCACACCCGCTCCGCCGAAGTAGGGCGCTACCATTTCACCCTCTCCGTTGCGCCACCCTGCGTGGACGCAGAAAGCCTTCTCTGTCCAGGGAAGGCTTTTCTGCGTCTGGGAGCACGGATCGCGCAGGACTGGTCCGCCCCGCCTTGGTTTTTCTCCCCATCACAGCATGAAGTGCCGTCCAAGCGGTAGCGTCAAGACAGGCCCTTTGGCAGGAGTCGCATCAATGTTGTCGAGATCCGCAGCCGTCCTTATCTTCGCTTCTCTCATTCTGATTCCCGCGCACGGCCAGGGAGCAGGGCGGCCCGCGAACTCACCCCTGCCTGCCGTCACCCCGCCAAACCGGCCCTCCGTTGGCCTGGCACTGGAGGGAGGAGGCGCACTGGGGTTGGCGCATGTCGGTGTGCTCAAGTGGTTCGAGGAGAACCGCATCCCCGTGGATCGCATCGCCGGTACCAGCATGGGTTCCCTGGCCGCCGCACTCTATGCCACGGGCCACACACCAGACGAGATGCGCGCTTTGGCCGTCAGCGATGCATTTCTGGGCGTTTTCACCCTGGAAACCCCGTATGCGGATTCGAGTTTTCGCCGCCGCCAGGACCGCCACGAGCTTCCCCAGGCGATTGGAATCGGCCTCAAGCATGGCCCCCTGGTGCGCAATGCCCTGCTCACCGATCGGGGCGTCAACGAGTTTCTCAGCAACAATATGGCCGCCTTCAACCGGCAGGATCTTGACTATAACCAACTGCCAATTCCCTTCCGCTGTGTGGCCACCGACCTGAATACCCTGCAATCTTTCACCTTTGCCAGCGGGCCCATACCCGGGGCAGTTCGCGCATCCATCTCCATTCCCGGTGTCTTTCCTCCGGTGCAGGATCGCAATGGCCACTATCTGGTCGATGGGGGCATTCTCGACAATCTGCCCACCGATGTAGTCAAACGCGACCTGCGCGCGGACATCGTGATTGCTGTCCGCCTGGAGGACTCGGCCCTCTCCGGAGTGGACACCAGTTCCATCGTCGGGGTGCTCAACCGAGCCTTCTCCGCCGGCATTGTGCACAATGTGGAGCAGGCCGAGCGCCTGGCCGACCTGGTGGTGCGCGTGCCCGTTGGCAGTTTCAGTGCCACCGACTACGCCAAGGCCGGGCAACTCGTAGATGCAGGGTACAAGGCGGCCGAGCAAAACCGGGCAACCCTGCTCAAATATGCCCTCGACGAAGAGGACTGGAAGGCCTACCTGGCGGCACGAGAGAGCCGGCGGCAGGCGCAACCCGGCGTACTTCACCCTGCCGTGGTGCGAGATTTGCGCGTAGAGGGCGGCGAACCGGGCGCCAACCGCCAGGTCCTCAGCGACATGAAGCCCCTCGCCGGTCACCCGCTCTCAGCGGCAGCCACTTTGAACGCTCTGAAGCCTATCCAGTCCAATGGCGGATACTCGGCAACCTGGGAGACCTTCAATCAGGCAACAGCGGACAGCGCTCTAGCCGTCTCCGGCCCGCCAGGCGGCAATCCGATGAGCGGCATCCTTGTCCGGCTCAGCCGCGACCCAACGGGACCGCCTTATCTGCTCATCGACCCCGAAATGGCGGCCTCCACATCGAACATCACACGCGAACAGATGGCGCTCCGCCTGGTGGACCAGAACCTGGGCGGGTTTGGCTCCGAGTTGCGCGCCGATGTGCGCATTGGCTACATGACCGACCTCTCCGCCGAGTACTACAGGATGCTCAGTCCCGGCGGGTACTTCATCGAGCCGCGTGCGGGCGTGGTCCGCGAGCCGGTTTACATCTGGGCCAACCAGAAGCGCATTGCCGAGCGCTTCGAGCAGAACCTTGAAGCCGGCCTTGAAGCTGGACGCACCTTCAGCAACCAGTTGCAGGTCTCCGCCCTGTGGCGCGCCCAGGACACGCGCTGGAGCCTCAGAACTGGCTCAGATGGCGGAGGCTACCTCTCCGGCACCGCACAGACCGGCCTGCTGAAATTCGACATGGACAAGGCGGCCGCTGGCGTCGTTTCGCCCCGAGGGTTCCGGCTGTCGGCCTCCGTGGGAGCGTTTTACCACGCCGCGGGCAGCAACAACGCGCCCCTCGCCAAGCTCTCCTTCATCCGCAGCCGCTCCTACAATCAGCGGAATATCTTCAGTATCAGCGGGGAAATCAACTCTTATCTGCGCGCCAACGTCGCCCAGCCCTACCGTTTCACGCTGGGTGGACCTACACGGCTCTCCGCTTCGTCGTTCGACGAGTATCGTGGCACCGACACCTACCTGAGCCGCCTGGGCTACCTGCACCGCATCGCCCCTCTACCCACCGGATTGGGTCAGGGCCTGTATGCCGTCTTCGGCTACGAGGCCGGAGAGATCTGGTCGCCCGAGGCGCATTCGATTCTGCGCCAGGATGGGACCACCGGCCTGCTGGCCAATACGCCGCTCGGCCTGGTCACCTTCGGAGTCTCCGTAGGCGACGCCGGGCACCGCAAGGTTTTTGTCACCCTGGGACGCTGGTTCTGAGGCTACAGCGGTTCCACAATTGCTGTACCCTGAACCCACCGCTATCAAGTGGCATTTTTCTCAAGAAAATGCCGCCTTGCTCGATGCCGGAAAAGACATGTGAATTGTGAAACCGCTCTAGCGCTTGCGGGCTTTTGCGTAGACGCACAAAGGCCCTCCCGCAAGGGAGGGCCTTTGTGCGAAGAATGCCGCAGCCGATCTACGCGACGACTTCAATGCCCATGGAGCGGGCCGTGCCCTTGATGCTCTTGATCGCCGTCTCGACCGAGGCGGCGTTCAGGTCGGGCATCTTCTGCGTGGCGATCTCGCGCACCTGCGCTTCGGTCACCTTGCCGATCTTTTCCTTGTTCGGCGTGCCGGAGCCCTTGGCGATGCCGGCAGCCTTCTTCAGCAGGACCGCCGCCGGCGGCGTCTTGGTGACAAAGCTGAAGCTGCGGTCGGCATAAACGGTGATGACGACCGGAATGACCAGCCCTTCCATCTCCTTGTTCTGCGTGCGCGCGTTGAACTGCTTGCAGAACTCCATGATGTTGACCTGCGCCTGACCGAGCGCGGGGCCGACTGGGGGAGCGGGAGTGGCCTTGGCGGCCACGATCTGCAGCTTGACGTAGCCGGTAATTTTCTTCGGAGGTGCCATGATGTGTTCCTTTGGAACCAGCTTCTAGCTCCTGGCTTCTAGCTATCGGCTGGACGTTTCATTGTTCAAATTTTGGTGTTGCGGCCCAAGCGTTCGCCTGCAACCGGAGTCCGCCAGGTAGACGCTCCGGCTAGAAGCTGGAAGCTAGTAGCTAGAGGCAGCAACTACTCAATCTTTTCCACTTTGCCGAACTCCAGTTCGACCGGGGTGGAGCGTCCGAAGATGGTCACCATGACCTTGAGCGTCTCGCGATCTTCGTTGATCTCGTCCACCACGCCGTTGAAGTTGGCAAACGGCCCGTCGGTAATGCGGACCTGCTCGTTCTTCTCAAACTTGATCTTCAGCCGCGGCTTGTCCTTGGCCGTCTCGGAACGGAAGAGGATCGAACCCACTTCTTCCTCGGAGAGCGCCACAGGCTTGTCGCCCGTGCCCAGAAAGCCGGTCACCTTGGGCGTGTCCTTCAGCACGTGCCAGAGATGGTTGTCGAGTTCCATCTCCACCAGCACATAGCCGGGCAGGAATACCCGCTCCACGGTGCGCTTCTTGCCGTTGACGATCTCCGTCACCGGCTCGGTGGGAATCATCACCCGGCCGACGCGTCAGTGAGCCCGAAGGCCTGAACGCGGCTCTCGATGGACTCGCGCACCTTGCGCTCGAAGCCCGAGTAGGCGTGCAGGATGTACCACTTGAAGCGCTCGTTGCGCTCTGGCACCGGCTGCACCTCTTGCGGTTCGGCGGCTTGTTCGGATTGTTCCAATTCTTCTGCCATCTTCTGCTCTCGTTTCGCGGCTGAACGTGCTGCTAGAATCCGCCCAGCTTGCCCAACAACTTGTGCAGGCCGATGTCGAAGATCGCGTCCACCACAAAGAAGAACACCCCAAAGATGAACACCGCGATAATCACCACCGTGGTCGTGGCCTGCACTTCCTTGCGCGAAGGCGTAACCACCTTGCGCATCTCGGCGCGCACATCGGTCAGAAAGCGGGTAAACTCGTTATACAATCGACCACTTTGCTGCTGAATTTGGACACGGGATTTGCCTCCCGCCGCTTTACCGGCGCCGGCCGCTCTTCGCCGTTCACGATTGTTGCCTTTGTTGCCATGCTTCCAGTTCCTTCGCGCCCGGCGTCATTGCCGGGCGCATCCGTGTTCGAATCTGGCAGGGGCGGAGGGATTCGAACCCCCAAGTTCGGTTTTGGAGACCGACAGTTTAGCCGTTGAGCTTACGCCCCTAAAAGCAGGGGTTAGGGATCAGGGGTTAGGGGTTAGTTCTGAGCGCTCACTCCGCGGTCATCCTAATCCCTGATCCCTAACCCCTACTCCCTGTCTTACTTCGTTTCCTTGTGCGGCTGGTGCTTGCGGCAGCGGTTACAGAACTTCTTGAACTCCAGACGGCCGGTGGTCGTCTTCTTGTTCTTCGTCGTCGAGTAGTTCCGCTCCTTGCACTCAGTGCACTGCAATGTGACAATTTCCCGCATTTCTAATCCTTCCGAGTGAAGCAGTGAGGAAGTGAATAAGTGAACAGTGAAATCTTCCGATCCACTCTTCTACTTCTTCACTCACTCACCCTTTCACTTCTTCACTCGTTCACTGCTTCACTGCTTCACTGCTACTTGATGATCTCCGAGACCGTGCCCGCGCCCACCGTGCGGCCGCCTTCGCGGATCGCAAACCGAAGGCCCTTTTCCAAGGCCACCGGCGTGATCAGCTCAACCTCGAGCTCCACGTTGTCGCCCGGCATCACCATCTCCACGCCCTCGGGCAGCTCCGCCACGCCCGTCACGTCCGTCGTGCGGAAGTAGAACTGCGGACGGTAGCCCTTGAAGAACGGCGTATGACGGCCGCCTTCTTCCTTGCTCAGCACGTACACTTCGCCCTTGAAGTACGGTGTGCGGCGTGATCGATCCCGGCTTGGCCAGAACCATGCCGCGCTCCACGTCTTCCTTGGGAATGCCGCGCAGAAGAAGGCCGGCGTTGTCGCCCGCCATGCCCTCGTCCAACTGCTTCTTGAACATTTCCACGCCCGTGCACAACCGTCTTGCGCGTCTCGCGGAAGCCGACGATCTCGACATCCTCGCCCACCTTCACCTTGCCGCGCTCGATGCGGCCCGTCACCACCGTGCCGCGTCCGGAGATCGAGAAGATGTCTTCGATCGGCATCAGGAAGGGCAGGTCCACCGCGCGATCCGGCCGCGGAACGTACGTGTCCACCGCCTCCATCAGCTCGTCGATCTTGGCTTCCCACTTCGGTTCGCCGTTCAGCGCCAACAGCGCCGAGCCGCGAATCACCGGCACGTCGTCGCCGGGGAACTGGTACTTCGACAGCAGCTCGCGCACTTCCATCTCCACCAGGTCGATCAGCTCTGTCGTCCTCGACCGCGTCGCACTTGTTCAGGAACACCAGCACGCAGGGAACGCCCACCTGGCGGGCCAGCAGCACGTGCTCCTTGGTCTGCGGCATCGGGCCGTCGGTGGCCGCAACCACCAGAATCGCGCCGTCCATCTGCGCCGCGCCGGTGATCATGTTCTTGATGTAGTCGGCGTGGCCGGGGCAATCCACGTGCGCGTAGTGACGGTTCGCCGTCTCGTACTCCACGTGCGCCGTGGCGATGGTGATGCCGCGCTCCCGCTCTTCCGGCGCGTTGTCGATCGAGTCGAACGAACGGAACGTGTTCTTCGGGTTGTGCTTCGGCAATACCTTGGTGATCGCCGCCGTCAACGTCGTCTTGCCGTGATCGATGTGCCCGATCGTCCCCACGTTCACGTGCGGCTTCTGAACGATCAAACTTTTCCTTGCCCATGCCTCTTCAGTCCCTTCCGTTAAACTTTCTTCTGATTCGCCTCCGGCGATGCCGGAGGCGCAAAACGCTTGCTTGCGCCTCAGTAGTAGGCGTACACCCTGAAATACCTCTGCCGCAAGCTCCAGCGGCACCGCTTCCACCAGCTGCAGATAGCGCTCGCGGGTCAAGCCCTGGTCCGAGACCGGCAGCGCCCCGTAGAGCGCCGCCGCCTCCTTGCCCAGCAGCCCGCGCTGCAAGAACGCCTTCAAAGTCGCGAATCCGCAGCTTGGCCTTGGTCGACGCGATTCAGAAAAACTTCCACATCCCGCGCGTCGAAGGCCGCATCGATCAGCGCATGAAGCTGCGCGTATCCCTGCTCATCCTGGACGGCTATCGCTGCCTGCTCAAACATCATTCGCCTACCCTCGCCTACGCTTGCAGCGCTTCCGTTTCCAACTTTGGAGCGGGAGACGAGGATCGAACTCGCGACCAACAGCTTGGAAGGCTGTGACTCTACCACTGAGTTACTCCCGCAAAAACAGTGAACAGTGAACAGTGGTCAGTGAACAGTCTCGTGCCTGATGCCTGCACCGGCAACTCGTCTGACACTGAGCACTGATCCACTGACGCTGAATTTCTGGAGCTGATGACCAGGATTGAACTGGTGACCTCTCCCTTACCAAGGGAGTGCTCTACCAACTGAGCTACATCAGCCCTCTTCAAACATTCTAGTGGCGTCGAACCGCCATCCCCATCCCCGCCGCGGCGAATCTTCTCCGCCTGGCGAGCCAAAACCGTACGCAAGGCCATGCCGCCGATCACAATCAGCGGAAGCAACCGCAACTCCACCGGCTCTGCCAAACACGAGAACCGTGCCCTCGCCCATGGTGAACCAGACCAGCACCGCCAAAACCGCATACAACCCCAGGGCGATCCAGTACTTCCGGTCCAACTCCGCCCCGGTACTGTGAAAGCCCTTCTTCATGCGGTCCAGATCGCGCCCATATCGACTCATTCCGGCTGCGACCTTTCGCGCATTCCAACCCCTCAAATCATGGTGCACAGGGGAGGATTCGAACCTCCGTAGCTCCAAGGAGCGGCAGATTTACAGTCTGCTGCCATTAACCACTCGGCCACCTGTGCACATTCCCCCAGCAACCAAGACCTGCCGCCGCGGACCCTGCCCAGCCCCTGCCAACACCCCGCCTCGAGCCCGCTTCAGCGCATCAAGCCCCGCCCGGAAAACCTCCGGCATTTCGGAGCATGCACCTCTGTGGGATCGCCGCGGAGGACAGGCCCGGCGCGCAAAACTCTGCTTGCCGGTTAAAACATCTTGCCGTTGCCAGCCTATTTGCCGTTTCCTTTTGTGGAGCTGGCGAAGGGATTTGAACCCCCGACCCTCTGATTACAAATCAGATGCTCTACCAGCTGAGCTACGCCAGCCCATTCCACCCGGAAAACCGCCCGGAGACCGCAACTACCGCACCGAAGAATGGCATGGGCACACTCCCGCTTCACGCACCCCACGGCACAGAAATCAAGGTTAGCACAGCCGCGCGCCGGGAGCAAACTCGACTGAATTTACGCCGCTCTGGGCGCGACGCGCTTGTGCGCTGGACTCGCCGCCGCACGCCGCAAATTGTACTCGTTTTGAAGGTTCAGCCAGAATTGCGCAGGCAAGCCGAAGTAAATGCCCAGCCGCAGCGCCGTGTCGGCAGAGATGGCCGGCTTGCCGCGCACAATGCGGCCCGCCCGCAGCGCGGGCACGCAAATATCCATGCCGAATCAACAGCCCGTCAGCCCCAGAGGCTCCATGAACTCGGTCAGCAGAATCTATCCGGGATGAATCAATGCGGCATTCACCGGCATGTAAATGGTCTGCTCTGTAGCTTGCTCTGCGATCGGCCCTATAGGACAGGGACAGGCAGCGAATAGATTGTCCAGCCAGCCCAGCGGTCGCTGCGCTCGACCCATGATCTACTCTCGGTCGCTCCGGGGGCGTTCCGGTGAGCCAGCGCACTTACAGACTTCACTTGCGCTGCGGGGGACATGAATCAGCCGGGCGCGGCTCATCGGCAACTCAAGTTCTGCTTCCGAAAGGCGCGGCCTTGGGGCTCTGATTCCATTACATTCTCAATCCAATCTGGGCGGTCCTGATTTTGGTGCGTAGGCCTGGGTGCTGAGGAATTCTCACTCGTGTACCGCTGCAAGTTGTTCACACACACCAGACCTGCAGCTACCCGGGGTGACTCAATCGAAAATTGAAAGGTGGAAAGATGAAGAGGATCTTAGCAGCTGTGCTTTGCGTCGTGTTTCCGTTCTGCGCTTTTGCGGGTGATAGCGGTTACAAGGTGGTCTATGACGGCGGCTCGCTTCCAGGCGCCAAAGCCGGAACGGATATGAAGCTGTACATCGACGGGAGCAACCTCCGAATCAAGAAGGGAGACACGGAGGTCGTGGTAATTCCGGCCGCTGCGATCACCGAGATCAGCTATGGACAGGATGTGCACCGGCGTGTCGGAGCGGCTATTGGGGTTGCAGTCATCTCGCTTGGCATCGGAGCGCTATTGGCTCTATCCAAGTCCAAGAAGCACTTCGTAGGGCTAACTTGGGATGATGGCGGCAAGAAGGGAGGATTGGCCTTTCAAGCCGACAAGAATGACTATCGTGGGTTGCTGGCTGGACTCGAAGGTGTCACAGGCAAGAAGGCCGTCGACTCAGACACGATGAATGTGAAGAACTAATCCCTCCATAGAGCGGGCAGGGCTCAATTGTAAGTTGCAACGAACTTGTCAACGCCCGATTCAAGTGGCCCGACGCAAGAGACTTGGGCGAGCCTCTTGCGTCGGGCAACAGGCAGCCTCAAGGCAACCGCAAGGAGATTCCGAGCCGATGAAAAATGGTTTTGAAAGGGCACGACTTCAGTCGTGCCGTAAACGAACAGAGTTGGCTGGGCTTTAGCCTCTGAGGGAAAGTTCTGGATCGTTCATGAACATCCCTCGGCGACTAAGGCCGGCACCTCTTGAACTCCGAAATCGGCCCCCTTCGACTTCGCTCAAGCCAGGCTTTGAAGCCGTGCCCTATCAAAGCACGTCATCCCTGCGACTCACGCCCCTCATGCGATTGCCCTCCCAGCGGCCTCTGGAGTCGAGCCTCCGCCCCAGGTGATACCGTATCTCTGACGGCCCTCATGCACAGACGCACGCGCAGAACGCTTCTCATCGTGGCCGCGGTCCTGGTTTTTCTGGCCGTGGCCATCTTCCTGCGCTCCAAGGCGCCGCCTGAAGCCGCGCGGCTGCTGCCCGAGTCCGACGGCATTCTCTACGTCAATCTCAAGCCCATTCACTCCTTCTTGCACAAGCAGGTGAAGCCGCCTCGCCGCGTGCCCGAATACCAGCAATTCGTCGACGCCATGGGGTTTGACTGGGAGCAGCGACCTGGACGAGGTGGCCATCGCCCTGCACCGCATGCCCGACCCCAACGGACCCAACGGGCCGGTGGCGTATTCCATGGTGCTGGTGGGTAAAATCACCGGGAAGCGGCTGAACGACTGGCTCGACGCCCACGCCACTTCCCGCGAGTCTTACGCCGGCCACACCATCTACTCGATTCCTTCTGAGAATCGCACCGTGCGGGTGGCCCAAATCGGCTACGACATGGTGGCGGTGTCCAACACGCCCACCCCCGAGCAGATTCACTCCATGTTGGACCGTCATCGCACCGCGGCGCTGCCCTTTGCCGGCTCCACGCTGCTGGCCCAGCACTATCATGAAGTGCCGCTGCTCTCGCTGGCATGGGGCGTGGGGCAGATCGGCTTACCCTTCTCAGAGAGCGGCGCCATCAAGGTGTTCGGCTTCTCGCTGCCGCTGGAGCCGGACTCCACGATCGTGGCCAGCCTGCGCTGGACCGGTTCGCTGCACTTGAGAGTCGAGGAGATCGCAGCCAGCGACGAGGTGGCCGCCCGCCAGGCCGCCGCGCTGGGCACCCTGGTGACCGTGGCGCGCAGCTTTACCCTCCCGCTGGGCGAGAACGCTGCCAACCATGGCCTCAAAGAGCTGCTGGCCACTGCCGAGGTGGAGCAGAAACGCAACCGGGTGATCGTCACGGCCACAATTGAGCCCTCGCTGTTTAGCGAACTGAACGAGAGCGAGAATTCTTCGCCCGCCAGACAACCCTGAGCGATGCTGCTTCATCTCACTGTCTACTAGCGGGCTTCCTAAGCCGACCGTGCCCCACGGTCCGCTTCCTTCAGCAGCCGGAACGCTCCGGCCCCCTGCTGGAGGCTTTGTAATAGGGGGAGAACTCTCGTTCTCCCCCTCCCACGCTACCGCAGATGCTGGCACCAGATGCCATCTCCAACACATCGCCGCTGCAAGGACCACTCCTTTTCCGGGGCCCGTCTACCCCTGCGAGCAAACGACTACGACCTTGCCGGCATTTCTCGCGACCAGGTCGAAGCTGTGGAGCGCCGACCTCCTGGTCGGCGGACTGGCGGCGTCCTCACCGCCTGAGCAAAGCCGCGTTCATCTGTGCCCTTTGCACACACCTTGGCAGAGCAAACGGCGCACGGCGTGGGTCGGGAGACCCACGCTGCAGCCGGTCAACCACCCCGGCCAGGAGGCCAGCGCTACAAATTCGTTGACGCGCGTTGCGAAAAGTGCGGGTTTAGAGCGGTTCCACAATTCACATGCCCTTTCAGGCATCGGGCAAGGTGGCATTTTCTTGAGGAAAATGCCACTTGATAGCGGCGGGTTCGGGGTACAGCAATTGTGGAACCGCTGTAGCTTCGCCCATACCCACCACAAAGGCAAGAACGCGGCGCCCAGAGAACTCCCCGATGAGGCGCCCGGCGGTTGGCCCCACCGCAGGTGGTTGCGCTTCGTTCGCTGTGAAAGGTACTTACGAGACTTGCACACGTAACGGCGCGCCAGGCCGGGCGCACCAAACTGAAAGCGGCTCCCGCCTTGGGGAGCCGCAACAGGTCTGCTGGATCAAATCTTCCTAGTTCTTGGCAGCGCCCTGCGTCGCGTTTTCACTGAGGGCAATCTGCTCGTAGGTCGTGCGCAAATATTTGTGTGGGTTTACCGGGACCTTGTGCACGCGAACCTCATAGTGGAGATGCGGTCCAGTGGCGCGGCCCGATTGGCCCACGTAACCGATCACCTGGCCGCGCACAACATGCTGTCCAGGCAGAACGGCCACCGCCGAAAGATGCCCGTAGACTGTCAGCACATCGTGACCGTGGTCCAGTTCCACCTGGCGTCCATAGCCGGCGCCCAAGGCTGCCCCGGTCACATCGCCGTCGGCTGCTGCCCGCACGGGCGTACCGTAGGGCGCCTCAATGTCCAGACCGGAGTGAAAAGCGCCTTCTCCGTTGAACGGATCTTGGCGCGCACCAAAGCTCGATCCCACGCGGCCTTCGACCGGCCACATGGAAGGCGCATCGGCCAGCTGCATCCAGTCACCGGCAAATGTGGGAGAAAGACCACCCTCCAGCGCGCGGGAAACCCGGCCGGAAAGCGCCTGCGTCCGCAGCGCATAAAACTGGTCAATGGAGAGCTTGACCTGCTGCTGGCTCACGTCGTCGCTCATCGCCAGGCTGGCGGGCGTGGGTTGGGCTGCCGCGGTGCTGGCGGCAACCGCCGGCTTGGCCGCGGAAAGTCTGCTCTGCTTCAAACCGTAGAGCGCCGTAACCTCACTGGCCAGTGCGCCCAGCGAGGCGACCTGCACATCGCGGTCGTGGGCCAACTGCGCCATCTGCCGGTAGTCTTTGCGGAGATTCTGGTTGTCCTGGCGAACCTGATTGAAGGTTTCGGTCTTGAGCAGCATGCGGGTGTAGGAACCGGCCAGCCCAACAATGGTGAAAGCACCCACCAACGCGGCGGCGACAAATCCGTACACATATTGCAGCGGGAGGGAAATTTTGCGGACCCGCCCATCCTGATCTCTGGCAACAAAAAGAATGTAATAGCGCTTGCGTAGCATATTTGCCCTTCATCCCCGCAACCCGCGAGGCCGCAATTCGCTGGAGATTCCAACAAGAGCGAAAAGTTAGAAAATTCCCGACAGGTCCATACGACTGCACCCAACCAGCCAGGAAAGCCCGGTGAACGTTTGTCAAGGCTAACAAATTGCCCTTGGCCGGGTCAATCGGTATTATCGGCAGAAACCGGCTATAATGCCTCGGTTTCTCACCTCTTCGCGATCTGGGAATGGGCCACTGTGCCGCCGGCTTGGCCGCTGACCCTCCGTTCCCAGCCGTTTGCCCTATTCTCAGAATGTGCGATTGAAAACAGGCGCTTCCCGAAATTCCGCAGCTCAGGGTGAACTCGCCCTGCTCCGTCAGATTCGTGAGCGGGCGGCCAGGCGATCCAGCAGGGGCCTGCTCCTGGGCATTGGCGACGACTGTGCCTTGCTGGCCCAGCGGCCCGGCGAGGAGCTGGCCGTCACTACGGACCTCTCAATCGCCGGCCGGCACTTCCGCCTGGACTGGCACCCCGCCGAATCCGTCGGCCACAGGGCCCTGGCGCGCGGGTTGAGCGACCTGGCAGCCATGGGAGCCCGCCCCCTGGCAGCCTTCCTTTCCCTAGGATTACCGCGCGAACTGACGCTGGCCACGGGCCGGCGTCCGGCCTGGGTGACGCGCTTCCTCGACGGCCTATTGGCACTGGCTGAAGCATCCAACACTCCCCTGGCCGGAGGCGATCTGGCCGAGGCGCCGTTAGCTGTGGCCGACATTGTCCTGGTTGGAGCCGTTCCGCGCGGCAAGGCCCTGCTCCGCTCCGGCGCCCGCCCCGGCGATCTGCTTTACGTCACCGGCGCTCTTGGCGGAGCTGCCGCCGGCCTGGCCCGGCTGGCGGAGTTGGCGAAGGAAAACAAGATGCGCAACCAGCCGCCGCCCATCCCCAAGAAACTCGCTTCGCTGCTCGCTCCCCACCTCTATCCTCAGCCGCGGATTGCTCAGGGGCTCTGGCTGGTGCGGCGCGGCCTGGCCGGCGCCGCCCTCGACCTCAGCGACGGGCTCTCCACCGACCTGGCCCACCTGTGCGAAGAGTCCGGCGTGGCCGCCGAGGTGGACGCGGAGGCCCTGCCGCTTCGCCCAGGCGCAACTCTCGCCCAGGGTCTGCACGGCGGAGAGGACTACGAACTGCTGTTCACCGCTCCCGTCGCCGCCCGGCTGCCTCGGTCCGTGGCGGGAGTATCTGTTACGCGGATTGGGCGCATGGTGAAAGCCCGCGCGGGACAGGCGGAGGTCAGGCTGCTTACCGGAAAGGGGTCCCAGGCGCTGAAGCGCCAGGGGTGGGAGCACTTCTCGTAGGCTTGGTTTCGATCACGGATGGGAGGAGAGCGCTTCGGGGAGGGATTCCAGGCGCTTCAGCCAGCCACGGCAGCACTCTGTGAGCGATAGCATTATCATCGAAAGTGCCATGACGATCCCCACCCCCCGCGTCCGGTTTGCCCCGTCGCCCACCGGCCTGCTTCACGTGGGCAATGCCCGCACCGCCCTCTACGACTGGCTCTTTGCCCGCCGCACCGGGGGCACTTTCCTGCTGCGCATTGAAGACACTGACCTGGAGCGCTCCGAGGCCCGATTCGAGACGCAGTTGATTGAAGACTTGCGCTGGCTGGGACTGGACTGGGACGAGGGTCCTTGCCGAACGGACGGGCCATTTGAAAAGGATCGTGGCGAATTCGGCCCGTACCGCCAGTCCGAGCGGCTGGCCATCTATGCCGAACACACCCAGCGGCTGCTGGCCGAGGGCAAGGCCTATCGCTGCTTCTGCACACCGGAGGAGTTGGAAGCCGAACGCAAGCAGGCGATTGAGCGGCAGGGCTCGCAGGTCTACTCCGGCCGCTGCCGGGCATTGCAGCCGGCGGAGATCGAGCAGAACCTGGCAGCGGGCAAGCCCTTTGCTGTGCGGCTCAAGATCGGCCCGGAGCCGCTGCGCTTTCACGACCTTGTGCGGGGCGATGTCGAGTTCGCCGCCGAGACGGTTAGCGACCCGATTCTCGTTCGTTCGGCAATGGACAAGGAGGGCCTGCCCTGTGCGGCAGTGCCGGTCTACAACTACGTAGTTACGGTAGACGACGCGCTGATGCAGATCACCCACGTCATCCGCGGCGACGACCACATCTCCAACACGCCCAAGCAGGTAGCCATCTACCAGGCATTTGGCTGGCCTGTGCCGCAGTTCGCCCATCTCTCCACCATTCTGGGTGCAGACCGCGAGCGCCTCTCCAAGCGCCACGGGGCCACCTCGATCTCGACCTTCCGCGAGATGGGCTACCTGCCTGAGGCGCTGGTCAACTACCTTGCCTTGCTCGGCTGGGGCGCAGAGGATGGCAAGACCGAGACCTTCACCCTGGAAGAACTGACCCGCGCCTTCTCGCTGGAGCGCGTCACCCCCAGCCCGGCTGTCTTCGACTTCGACAAGCTCAACTGGCTCAATCGCCACTACGTCAAGCAGGCCGGCACGGCCCGCCTGACCGCGCTGGCGTGGGGCTACTTTGCCTACCTGCTGCCCCCGCGCGGAACAGCCCCCGAGCCCATTCAGGCTTGGTTTGCCCAGTTGGTTGCCCTTTTTGCGCCAGCCGTCGACAGGCTCGACCAGCTCCCGGAGAGAGCCGCCCAGGTCTTCGGCTTCGATGTGGAGGCCGCCCGCACCGAGAAGGAAAATGCCGCCGTCCTGGCCGCCGACTCCGCCCGCACCGTGCTGAGCGAACTGGCGGCCCGCGCCCGCGCCCATTCCGGCCACGTCACCCCCGAGGTTTTCAAGGCCTGGATGAACGAAGTCAAGGCCGCCGCCGGCGTCAAGGGCCCGGCTCTTTTCCATCCGGCGCGCATCGCGCTGACCGGCGTGCAGTCCGGCCGGGAGTTCGACAAGCTGATTCCGCTCATCGAGGACGGGGCCGCGCTGGGGTTAGGTATCCCCAGTGTGCGTGAGCGCATTGAGCGGTTTGTAGGAGTCTGAACGCGTGAGGTGTTTCATTTGGGAAGACGGTTGACGGTGTCGCTTTCCCAGGTCTCGGAAGCGCGACCTGGGGCACGCGGTGTTCTTTGCGAAAAAAGTGCGAATCCACGAACGTTAGAGCGGTTCCACAATTCCTGTACCCCGAACCCACCGCCATCAAGTGGCATTTTTCTCAAGAGAATGCCACCTTGCACGATGCCGGAAAGGGCATGCGAATTGTGGAACCGCTCTAGTGTCCTGTATCCAGAGTTCTTGGCATGAATCCCGAAGAGCATCCGCAGATCCTTCGGCTCCCCCCCGGACTCCACCCCGGAACTAAGAAGCGTCCGGGGCGTCGAATGATGATGCGAACTTTTGGGACACACACTAGCCGGTCTGCATTGTGAGGTAGCTCAACCATGACCGCTCCCACCATCCAACTCAGCTTCCCGCACTATTGGAAGGCTGAAATCCTGCCCGCCCGCCCGCTCATTCTGCCCAAGCGCCATTTTGTCTATCCGCTGCAGGCCGAAGAGGTGGAACGCGGAGCGCTGGAGGTGCTGGTGCGACCCGACGCCCGAGGCGTTCAACCCTTTCTGGCCACTTGTGCTCTGGGCTTTCACGACCCGGTCGTTCCGACGGGCCTTTGGTCAACTCCCCGGCTCAAGGAGATCTGCGCTGTCTCGGGCGGGTACGCCTACGTGATCGACACCACCGCGCCCGAGCGCTTCACCATGATTCCGCTTCGCCCGGTGCTGGAAGTCCGCCCGGTCATCGCGAAAAATCTCCTGCTGTTTGTGGGCCATCACGCCATCTTGGCCTGGGGCGAACTGGGCGAAGCCTGGCAGTCGGAGAAACTCTCCGACGAAGGCCTCACCATTCTCGGCGTCCAGGGCGGAGTCCTCCGCGGCCTCGGCTGGAGCATGATGACCGACAAGGAGACGCAATTCGCGCTGGATTTGAGGACGGGGCTGCTCAAATCCTAGCCCGCATTTCTCGCGGCAAACCGCGGCAGGATGATTTTGCGCCGTAAGCACGTGCGCCAACTTAGAACGACCTTTACCATCAACGCTGACCTCGCGAGAGATGCAGACTACAGCGGTTCCACAATCGATATACCCAGAGACCACTGAAATCAAGTGGCCTTTTCCTCAAGAAAATGCCACCCTGCACGATGCTCGGGTACGTGAATTGTGGAATCGCTCTCAGCGGCCTCCAAGAATCAATTCTCCGGGGGATTGCCTGTTTCGAGAGCAGCCTCGTCCGCGGCGTCTTTTGGCTTATTCATCATGAGAAGAGATAACGCAATGAAAAGAAGCAGATAAGGCGAGCTGACAATCAGAGAACCTACCAAGTTCACGATCGTGAACTCTTTGCTCGATGTGAAAGACATCGTATGAATTGCGCTCTCGACACAATACGAGAAGGTCATCACCGCTGCGGCGGTGGCCATGGCGCATACTCGTCCGAGCTTCGTGCGGTCGGCATTGTCATCTGGAGTGTCAGTGCCCTGAAGAAGTCTCATTGCGACCGGCGTCATGAGCCAGGCGATGCTGACGGAGAAAACGAGGGCTAAGCTGCTTCCGAAGAGGAGCGGCGTCACATGCGGTAGCTGGAAGAGTGCCTTGAAGAAGTCAATGGGCAATAGGCTCGTGAGAAACGCCACGAGGGCGTATAGTCCCAGGAACTTCAGCGAGAAGGCCAGGACTCCCCGGAAATTCCCTTTGAGTGACCAGAGGGCGGCCATCATATCGGGTTTCTGGTGTTGTCGGGCTCCGCAAACGGAAGCGGATGTCACGACAAAAGCGGCGGAGAATAGAGCAATGCTCACAAAGTACGTACCCCAGAGCAGAGGGGCAGTAAGCAATACCGCTTTATGGATGACGCCGGGATCAAGGGCGCCATTCGGGAAATTGCCGCCCAATACAGAATGCTGTGTCATGACCGCGTTGACGATCTTGCGCGATGCGGCTTTCTGAAGCCACCTCAGGAAGAACTCTGCCAGATCGGCACAGATGACCGGCAACCAGAGAATCGGATACTCCCAAAAGAGTTCAGTGGTTTTGCGCCATAGGTCTTTCATTTGCAGCCAATTTTAGAGCATCTCTCTCGATGGTATAGAGGAGATTCGCGGGGAATTGACGGAGGGAGCGTGGGGCTTCAGCCCCACGAAATCGACGCGAGTTTTATGGCCTTCAGGCCAGGGCCTGAAGGCCGAATGATTCTATCGCTGATTCAGGGGACTGAAGTCCCCTGCTCCCTCCGTTCTATTCCTCCCTCTACTCAAGGAGAGCTGCCTTAATCCCCGGCTACCTGCTCGCGCGCGGGCAAGATTGCCTCATAGCCCTTGTAGACCCCTTCGAAGACCGAATCCCAACTCATGGTGAGCGCGAACTCTCGGGCCGCCTGGCGCATTTGCGCGTGTTTGGCCGGGTCGGCCAGGATGCCGGCCGCGGCGGCGGCAAACTCCGCGTCCGGAACGATGCGGCCCGTCACGCCGTCGCGAACGATGGTGCAGGGGCCGCCGTCGGGCGTGACGATGGCCGGAACGCCGCTGGCCAGCGCTTCCAACACCACGTTGCCGAAGGTATCGGTGTGCGAGGGGAAGACAAACAGGTCCATGTTGGCGTAAGCCTGGGAGAGCAATTCGCCCTTGAGCACGCCGGGAAGTTCGGCGCGCGGCAGGCGTTCGCGCAACCAGCCCTCCTCGGAGCCGTGGCCCACGATGAGGAACCGGAAATCCCTCTGCCCCATTTTTTCCAGCTCTTCCTGCACCTGGGCCAGCAGGGTCACGTTCTTCTCAATCGAAAGGCGGCCCACAAAGCCAAGCACTTGGTCGCGGTCCTGGGGTTCGCGTTTGCGCTTGGCCGGATGAAAGAGTTCTGAGTCCACGCCGCGCGGCATCAGGTGGCAGGGTTTGCCGGTGCTCCGCTCAAGCAAGGCGCAAAGCTCAGGGTTTGGCGCGAAGAGGACTTGGGCCATGGAATAGAACCTGGCCGCGACTGCCATCGTCAGGTCTTCGATCTTCTGTCCGGTGGCGGCCGAGTGGCGCTCAGGCAGCAAGCGCAAGAGCCACTCCGAGCGCCTCGCCAAATATTCGTGGACATTCGTATGCCAACTGGCGGCCAGCGGCAGCCCCATGTGGTGAGCCAGGCCCGCGCCCAGCATACCCACTTCGCTGGGGCCGGTGATGTGGATCAGGCCCGGCTTGAAGCGCTCCAGCACGTCGCCGATCAGCGGAATGTGGCGCAGGAACGCCGGGTCGAAGCGCAGGTCCTTTTCCAGGGCAAAGGAGAGAAAGCCGCGCGGCAGTTCCAAGGTCCACACATTGCCGTCTTCGGTGAAGGCTTGGGGCCGGTCGCCGGCGCGGATACACAAGAACGGCAGATTGCGCCGCCGGGCAAACGCCTCAAAGTGGCGGCTGGTGTGGGCTACACCGTTGACCTCATGGAAGGAGTCGGGGAAATAAGCCACGCGGGGCGCGGAGAGCGGAGCTAGCGTTGTTAGCGGAGTTGGCGCGCCGTCATCCCGCTGCCCTCGTTCTGGAAACATGCACTCCCTTCGCGGACGAACAAATTGCGGCTGAGCTCCCGAAAAACCGCCGAATACCCCGAAAAGCATCCCGAGGGGCTAAAACCAATCATTTTTTATCAGCTATTTACGGCACGACTAAAGACGTTCCCTTTCAAAAACCAGACCTTCACCACTGGCATTAAAGCAGGACGTCTCCTCAGCCGGCGGGTCGAGGGTTGCTGTTTCCCATCCTTGGCGCGAAGAAACCGGGCCAAGGATGGGGCACCCAGCCATTGTGCCACGGCAGCGCCCGCTTATCCGTCGTTCTCCCCCAGAGCCAGCCGCAACTGGTGCGACTCGCTCCACGCCATGCGCAGGCCGCCGGAAACCGGAGCCACACCCATCAGTTGGATCATTCCGATCATCCAGCTCATCGCCCGCGGCGGCCGCCCTCCCGGCCACAGTTCGCTCAGCGGCCGCACAACTCCATTCGCATCCGGATGATAGACGCGCTCATCCCAGGTGCGTGAGCCCTGGGGAAACTCCGGATAGTGGCGGATGGCGTCAATGGTGGAGCAGAGCAGGCGGTGCTTCCAGGGCTCGGCATACTGTGGCATGAAGAGCATGTCGCTGCGCTTCTCCCGGCGAATCTCGTGCACAAACTCGGTAAAGCTGGCAGCGTTGGTCAGGTTGATATTGGCGTTGGGTTCCACGCCATGCCGGTCGCCGCCGGAGATCAGCACCATGTTCCACTTCTCCGCCAGCTTGCGCACCGCGCGGTTCTCGTCCCAGTGGCGCAGCCCGTTTAGCTCCAGCGCATGCAGGTAGGCTCCGTTCTTCTGCAGGAACTCGTTGACCAGGAACTGGTGCCTTTCCTTGCCGACAAGGTAGAGGTCCCACAGGGGGTGGTTGAAGACCACCAGCACGTTGGGCTCCTCGTGCAGCGCAATCAGAATTTCGGTGAGCCGTGCATCGCTGGGATGGGCGGTGTAATCGGCCAGCGTGGCCATCCACTCCGTAGCGCGCGCGCTGGGCAGGTTGTGCACGCCGAGGTGGAAAGACTGGACTCCGTAGGGTGCTGTCCACTCCACCGAGACCGGAATCTGCCGCGCGCTGGGGACGGTGCGCAGCAGCATGGGAGCCTTGATGTTGTCGTGATCCGAGATGGAGACCATCGGAGCCAGACCGATCTTCTCGATTTGCCCGCTCTCCAGGTCAAAGGCCAGCTTGGGGGTCATGGGCGGCGTCCAGTAGCTGGCCGCATAGTTGATGCGCATTCCATGAATCTGTTCCGAACGGTTTTCCAGCCGCGCGAGCAGCGGACGGATGACTGGGTATTGGTTGCCGAGGTTGGCCAGAAAGTCGAGCGTTTCCTGGGACTGGTTGGTGTGACTGTGCAGCGAAACGCCTGACCTGAAACCTTGCGTTGCGCCCTTGTCGCGCCACGAGTACGAGATGGTCGAAATGGCCATGTCCGCTCCTCATTCCGGGAACCTGCTGGAATGCCTGGAGCCAGTATCGGTTTGCAGAATCAACGGGGAGTTAACAGGGTGCGAATGCCGGTTCAATTGATCAAAGAATCAACAGGGTCAACCCCGTCTAAGTGGGAAAAACCCCGAAGAGAGCCGGAGGATTCCAGCTTTTTCCCGGTTTTGCCAGATTGGACGGCGCCGCGGGAGGGCTCAAATGTCGTGCTCGCCCAGAGCCAGGCGCATCTGCTGGGAGTCGCTCCACACCATGCGGAGGCCACCGGAGACCAGCCTCCTGCCCCCCAACTGGACCAATCGAACCCCCAAGCGCAGCGGCCAGGGAGGGGTTCCGCCAGGCCACAGTTCGCTCAGCGGCCGCGCGATCCCATTGGCGTCCGGATGGTAGAAACGCTCGTCCCAGGTGCGCGAGCCGGGCGGGAACTCCGGGTAGTGGCGCAGGGCATCGATGCCGGATTGGAGCATCCGCAGCTTCCAGGGCTCGGCATACTGCGGCATGAAAAGCACATTGCTCCGTCTTTCCCGCCTCACTTGCTGCACAAACTCGCTGAAGCTGGCTGCGTTGGTCAGGTTGATATTGCCGCTCGGCTCTACGCCGTGGCGGTCACCGCCAGAGATCGGCAGCATGTTCCACCTCTCGGCCAGCCGCCGCGTTCTGCGATTCTCGTCCCAGTTGCGCAGGCCGTTCAGTTCCAGGGCGTGGAGCCAAGCGCCGTTTTTCTCAAGGAACTCGCCCACCAGGAACTGGTGCTTTTCTCTCCCGATCATGTACAGATCCCACATGGGGTGGTTAAAGACCACCAGCACGTTGGGCTCTGCGTTGAGAGCCGCCAGAATTTCTGCCAGCTTGGCAGGGCTGGGATGTGCAGTGTAATTGGCCAGTGTGGCCATCCACTCCCCGGCCCGGCCGCTGGGCAGGTTATGGATGCCGAGGTGGAAAGACTGTGCGCCAAACGGCACGCTCCACTCGACTGAAAGCGGAATCTGCCGCGCGCTGGGCACGCTGCGCAGCAGCATGGGCGCGTTGATGGTGTCGTGGTCGGTGATGGAGACCATCGGCGCCAGGTCCAGCTTCTCGATCTGCCCGCTCTCCAGGTCGAAGGCCAGCTTGGGGGTCATGGGCGGCGTCCAGTAGCTGGCCGCATAGTCGACCGGCAGTCCGTGCCTCTTCACCGACCGCTTCTCCAGACGCGCCTTCAGCGGCCGGATCGTCCGCAATTGGTTGCCAAAATTGGACAGGAAAGCCAGGCTCTCCTGAGATTGGTTGGTGTGGCTGTGCAGGGAAACACCGCAGCGGAAGCCTTGCGCCGCCTTTGTATCGCGCCAGAGATACGAAATGGTCGAATTGAGCATTTCTGCTCCTTCTTTCGAACTCCATCCGGGATGGCTTCGGGGCACGCTTCACCGCCGTTAGAATCGGCAAAACGCCCGGCGCACCCGGAGTAGGGGGTCTCCGCAACAAATTGACCCAGAGCAGCAACTTAGGCGGCGGGAACCCGTTCGATCGGCAAGACAAGAGGATCCGGCTGAGGAAAAAGCCTGGAAGCACTCCTCTTATTAAACTTAGCAGAATCGGCGCGTTTTCGCCGTGACAGGGAGTCTTGAGGCAGGGGCAAACGCATGAAGATTCTCAGCACAGGATAAGACACTTTGTAAGGGCACGGCTAAAAGCCGTGCCCTTTCAATACCCACTCTCCATGCGCCCGGAATCTTCACGCAACGGCACGGAGTCCTGACAAGATTGGCTGGGGCTCTTGCTGCTTCTGCTCGCATTCGGGGAGCAGTGCGCCCGGCTCTACTCGTACGTCCTGCTCTGCTCTGCCCTCACGAAATCCTCGACCGTCCAGCCGGACATCAGGTCCTCACCGGGTAGTGTCTTCCGTCGCTCGGAGAGATGACCTGCTGCCGCTTCCGGCAGCAGATAATTCTCCGTCAGCCCCTGGCGCAAGATCTCGAAAGCCTGCTCGGGTGTGTCGGCAAACTGGAACAGGTCGATATCCTTGGGCGAAATAGCCCCAGACTCCACCAGCGCCTCAAGGTTGAAGACCTTCTTCCAGTACTCGGACCCGTAGATGACCACGGTGATTTTGTTGGCCAGTTTCTGGGTCTGGGCCAGCGTGAGGATCTCAAACATCTCGTCCAGGGTGCCAAACCCACCTGGAAAGACCACCAGCGCTTTTGCCAGGTAGGCAAACCACAGCTTGCGCATGAAAAAGTAGTGAAACTCGAAGTTGAGCGAGGGGGTGACGTAAGGGTTGGGATGCTGCTCGAATGGCAAGCGGATATTGAGTCCCATCGTCTTGCCGCCGGCCTCGTGGGCGCCGCGGTTGGCCGCTTCCATAATGCCCGGCCCGCCGCCTGAAGTGACCACAAAGCGATGCCGCCGGGAGGGAATCTGCTTGGCCCAGCTCGTGAGCAGGTGCGACAGTTTCCGCGCGTCTTCGTAATAGCGCGCCATTTTGACCGCCGCTGCCGCGCGCTTGAGCTGCAGGTCCGAGGCTTGGCCCGCGGCAATCTCCGGAGCGCTGGCCGGCTGCTCGTGTCGGGGGGCGAGCTGGCTCGATCCGGTGTTTTCAAGCAGTTCCAGGGCGTGGTCGGTCTCTTCCCGTCCGCGAAAGCGGGCCGAACCGAAAAACACCACCGTATCCTGAATCTCTTCCCGGCGGAAGCGGGCCAGCGGCTCACAGAACTCGGCCACAATGCGGATCAACCGCCCATCGGGACTGTTCAGGAACTCGGGATTCTCATAGGCCAGCGGAGCGCTGGGCAGTTGGGGCGGGGCATCTCTTGCGGGAATCGCCGCGTTCGGCGCGTCATGGTCTGCCACCGCTTCAGGCTCTCGCGAAGTTGCGGAAACTGCTCCCTGCTCCCTGTTCTCTGGTCCCTGTCCTTCGTCTTTCATCTCTTATCTGCTCCGGTGCCGGGTGGCGTCATGAAACGCGATCCACAGGTTCAAGAGGCCCAGCCCCGACACGATCCCGCGCACGGCGCCGTTGGCAGCATAAATAGAGAGGGTGGGGAACTGCAAAAAGAGCGGATTCTGATCCCAGAAAAGGTGCGACCAGGGGGCATAGCAAACCGCAATGCCAATGTACATGCGTAGCAACACTCGCAAAAACAACTCCGCTCGCTCCAGCCATCGGGGAATGCGCTGGGGATGAAAATGTCCGTGAGCCTCCAGCGGGGTTCCGGGCCCGGATGCGGCGCCAGAAGCCGTGCCGCTTCCAGACAGAAGCGCCTGACCAGCCGCGGGAGCCGGGCTCGCGGGCAACGGAGGGGATGTCGTTTCCGGCTGCTGGGACATTCTTGGGTTACGCACTCTGCCCCTGATTTCCATTGAATCGCGAGCTCCAAACATAGGCCCGCGGCCCCGGCACGGCGCAGGGTCACCGTATTGCAACGGTATCACAGCGAGCGCTGAGGAATTGGTAGACAGCGACGGGGTGGCGCGATGTGGGCTAGATTTGTTTCATGCCGGATCATTCGCACGAGCTGTTTGGAATGCGTGCTTTCGAATGCGCTGTGCAGGGGTCGCTCCTCCGAACCGCGCTGGAAGCGGCCGATGTGCCTGGCGAGGTCATGCCGCAAGGCGTCAGTCTGGTCGTGTAGCCCACCTCCAGACTTGCCCCCGCCTTCTTCCAGTTGCGCACCGGACTTGCCGGAGAGATGCTGCAAAGATCCATCAATGATCGTCTGCGCGTGGCCATCGTTGGAAACTTTGCGGCGCTCGTCGCAGAGAGCGCAGCCCTGCGCGATTTCATCCACGAATCCAATTGTGGCAACGAAATCTGGTTCCTGGCCGGCCTCGACGAGGTGAGGAAACAGTTTGCGAAACGACAGAGCCGTGACGCAACGTGACCCAGGTAATCAACCTCCGTGCAGGATTCGCGCTATCCTGATGCCACACGTATGAAACGGTGCCTCTCTTTCCCCGTCTTGGCTGCCGGCCTGGCAGCCGCACTGTCACTCTCGCTTCCAGCCGCCTCCCAGGAGGGCGCAAGGAACGTGATTCCTTATCTTGACGAGCAACCTGTGCGTGCGCGCCATGGCATGGTGGTCAGCGTCCATCACCTGGCCTCGGACGCCGGTCTCAGGGTGTTGCGCCAGGGCGGCAACGCGGTCGATGCCGCCGTCGCAACGGGCTTTGCGCTGGCCGTGGTGCATCCGGCTGCCGGCAACCTGGGAGGCGGAGGTTTTCTGCTCCTTCGTATGCATGGGGGAAAGACGGCCTTTATCGACTTTAGGGAAAAGGCGCCTCTGGCCGCCACTGAAAACATGTACTTGGACACCAAGGGCAATGTCATTCCCGACGCCAGTGTCCTCGGCTACCGTTCCATCGCCACGCCCGGCTCCGTGGCCGGTCTGGTCCACTCCGAGCGCAAATATGGAAGATTGACGCTCAAGCAGGTCATGGCTCCCGCCATCCGGCTGGCCGCGCAAGGCTTTCCGCTTACCGCCGAAGAAGCCAGCGAGCTCTCCGACCCCGACCTTGGCCGCTTTCCCGACTCGAAGCGCATCTTCCAGCGCGGAGGCAGGCTTTTGAAGGAAGGGGAAACCTTCAAGCAACCGGAGTTGGCGCGCACCCTGCAGCGCATCGCCGCCGATCCCGACGAGTTCTATCGCGGCAAGATGGCGCATCAACTGGTCGAGGACCTAAACAAGGGCGGCGCACTGCTCACCCTTGAAGACCTGGCCCAGTACACCGTCGTGGAGCGCCCCCCCGTTACGGGCACATACCACGATTACACCGTCTTCAGTGCTCCGCCGCCTTCCTCCGGTGGAATCGTGCTTCTCAGCGCGCTGAACATACTCGAAGGCTACAATCTGGGCCGGCTCGGCGACCGCACCGCCGAATCGATTCACCTCATTGCCGAAGCCTACCGCCGCGCCTACATGGACCGCGCGGAGTACCTGGGCGACCCGGATTACAACCACATTCCAACGGCAGCGCTAACCGCAAAAAAATATGCCGACGCCTGGCGGCGCAGTATCCTGGGCGACTCAGCCACGGCCAGCGCCAGCCTTCACCGCCCGGAGGGTTTTCTTGCACCAGCGCCCAAGACCGCCGGCCAACGCAAGGAATCGCAGGACACCACGCATTACTCGGTAGTAGACCGGGAGGGCAACGCCGTTTCAGTCACCACGACCCTCAACGACAGTTTCGGCTCCAGGGTCACGGCCGGTTCGCTCGGCTTTCTGCTCAACGACGAAATGGACGACTTCGCCGTCAAGCAAGGCGTGCCCAATATCTTCGGACTCATCCAGGGCCCGGCCAATGCAATTGCGCCGGGCAAGCGCCCGCTCAGTTCCATGACGCCCACCATCGTGCTGGAGAAAGGCAAGTTGCGCTACGTCCTTGGCTCCCCAGGCGGTGCTCGCATCGTCACCACGGTGGCCAACATCTTTCTCTCCGCTGCCGAGGGCGGCTTGAATATTCAGCAGGCGGTGGACGCCCCGCGCTTCCACCATCAGTACATGCCAGACAAGCTGTATCTGGAGCCAGGCTTCTCAGAGGAAGCCATCGCCGGGTTGCGCGCCATGGGCTACACGCTGAGCATCAAAGACGGCCACTGGTCCAACGGGGAGTGCATCGCCATCGACCCCAAAACCGGCGAACTGCTCGGCGGCCAGGACCACCGCAGCCGCTACGGCAAGGCCGCGGGCTACTGACAGCGCGCCGGGGAAATATTTTTTGCGAACCGTGCAAAATTGAACAGAATATTGCCGCGCCGGAGAGGAACCTGCTCAATAGGCGATCACCGATTGTGCTCTAAGGCAGGGCACAGTGTGACTGAGTTGGGGGGATTGGATTCCCGCTCCGCACAATGGGCCATCAACGCAGGTTCACCTCGCCGGTGTTTACGCGTATCCTGCGCAAGTTTCTGAGCGAGTTGCTTGTTTCTCCTTGTGATGTTCCTCAGTAATGCGTTTTCGCGATGCAGGCCTGCGGCTTCCCCAAGTCCGCCGGCCTGCATCGCGATTCTGCGTCTGGGCCCCGCGGGTATGCTCCAGGGAAGATGGTCTTGAAGTCATAGCATTTCTTGCAAAATCTGTTGACCGGAATCCTGTTGGCCTGCCACCCACTTCGCGGAAAAACGCGGAATGGATGGGGCACTGAGATTTACGGCAAAAGCAAAAGTGCTTCAGTCATGGAGAATCACATTCAAGAGGGATTTGTGCACGCGGATTCCACCGTTGTATTCAATGAAGCCCATCTTGCGAAAACGATTCATGAAGAAGCTGACACGCGACCGCGTTGTCCCGATCATCTCCGCCAGAGTCTCCTGGGTAATTTTAGGGATCAGGGTCTCCTGCCCGGCCAAGCCCCCGTTCGCCAGATCGGCGTCGTCGTCGTGATCCACTGGCTGGCCAAACTCGGCCATCAGCAGCAGGATACGCGCCAGCCGCTTTTCGCTTGAATTGAATAATTGGTCAACAAGGTCGGCTTGGGTTCTCATGCTGCGCGCCAGCAGGAACTTCAAGAAAAGATCGGAGAACTCAGGATCCTCGCGCATGGCGCGAATCATCTCCAGCCTCTCGATTTTCAACGCCACGCAACTGGTGATGGAGGTGGCCGTAGCCATGCGCAAGCCCGCGTTGCCCGCTATCGCTTCCTCGCCAAGAAAATCCCCTTGAGAGATCAGCGCGATCGCCGCCTCCTTCCCCTCTTTGGAGACGACCGTGAGCTTGGCGCGTCCGCTTTGCAGGTAAAAGACGCAATCGGCTACATCTCCCTGAGCAAAAAAAGCCCGCCTCGGCTTGAACTGCACAACCTTTCGTCCCGGGCCGGCCTGTGTCAGAAAGGCGACCGGGTCAAGCTTGTTCTCCTTCACATCAGCCATCCGAGCGGCCCGTCCTCTTGACGAGTCCCGCGAGGGACTCTTCGATGAATGTCTCGAATCGCACCACCTTTCAGCACTCTGCACAGGAGCGCGTACAGGCTCGAATTCATTATAAATTTCTCGAAAATGAGTTCAAGATTCTGTTCTCTTTTGCTCACTTTTTCTCCCGCCCTTTTTTGATATACTGAAAAATTTTCCTTCGAATGTGCGTTGCATGCCGATTCAGGAAATGGCGCTTACTCGCAAAACATGCGGCCTGCGGGGGAGTTCCCTCCAGAATGCGACAATACGGTTAGCGCCAGGTTCGCTCCCTAGATCACCCCGGCGCAGGGGAAGCCTTGACCATGCAGCGCGTGCTATCGACACACTTGTTCCTTCATCAGCGCCTTCACCCCGGAATCCTGGAGCTTGCCGGCCGCGCAGGCGCGCAGGCCGTTGAGATCTTCGCTGCTCGTCAGCATTTCGACTACACCAGCCGGGAGCACGTTGCGGAGTTGGCTGGCTGGTTTCGCTCCAATCCGTTGCAGGCCTGGTCCATGCACGCCCCGCTTTTTCCGGATCTGGAAATGGGCCGCGCAGGCGCGCCGCACGTCAACCTGCTGCACCCGGAAAAGTCGCGCCGCATCGACGCCATGGACGAGATGAAGCGCGCGTTGGAAACGGCTGAGCAGATTGCGTTTCGTTATCTCGTCGTTCACCTGGGCGAGCGCACCGACGTGTGGTCGCAGCGGTCCATCGAATACGCCGCAACCGCACTGGAGCACTTGGGAGCATTTGCCGCACCGCTGGGCGTGCGCCTGCTGGTGGAAAACCTGCTGAGCGAACCCACCACGCCACAACACCTGCTGCTGATTCTGGAGATGGGCCACCTGGACAATGTGGACGTCTGCCTGGACCTGGGTCATGCGCATCTCACCGTAGGAGTGACCGAGGCCATCGCTACATTGGGAGCCCGCGTCCCCTCGGTGCACGTGCACGACAACCACGGAGCGAAGGACGAGCACCTTTGGCCAGGAGACGGCGCCATTGACTGGCCCGCCACGGTCCAGGCTTTGAATGCGCTCACCACGCCTCCCGCTGCCGTGCTGGAGATCAGCCACACGCTGGCCGAGGAACTGAGCGCGCTGCCTGCTCGCATCGAACAGGCCTTTGCCCGACTTGCCTGAGGCGCTTACTCGTCTTCCCGCAAGTGCGTCTTCGTGCATTGTGCAGCCCGGAGTTTTGTGGGCTTCCCATCCATTCCGCTCAAAACGCGCGGAATGGATGGGGCTCGGAAGTCTATGGCATGAGTAAAAGTGCTTTACAGCGGTTCCACAATTGCTGTACCCCGAACCCACCGCTATCAAGTGGCATTTTTCTCAAGAAAATGCCACCTTGCACGATCCCGGAAAGGGCATGTGAATTGTGGAACCGCTCTAGAATCGCCACACGGGCGGCCTGGGCCACCGGACCGGTGACGGCCGGAAACGAATCAACACAGGCAGCACCTGCATCTGCAGCTGCTGACTCGCGCTCAGCCCGTCTCCAAATGCGGTAATTGCAACAGGAAAGACCCCGGTCTGCGCGGTTGGCGCAACCGTAAGTGTGAGTATGGACTGCGCGATTCCGGAAACGGGTGTGACCGGGTTGGCGCTCCAAGCCACGGAGACACCTGCGGGCAATCCCGCCAGGCTCAAGGCCACAGGACCGGAGAAACTTCCACCCACGGTCACCTCAAGGCTCACGGTGCTCGTCCCCCCCTGGATTAGCGTCACGGAACCCGGCGCAGCAGTCAGGCTCAAAGACGGCGCCGGCGCATAGTTCGCTTTCCAGCGGCTCAACAGCGCCGCGCCGTCCACTGACCCCAGTCCAGTAGCCAGGTTGTACACGACGCCGCTGGCGCTGAAGCCTGTGACTCCAGGAACTGTGTTGTTACCGGCTTTCGTGGGATGAAAAGGAGATTCCGGCCCCTCCGCCAGCGGGTAGAGCAAAGCGCCGGCGTTTCCCAGCCCCGCTCCACCCATGGTTTGCACCACCAGCGCCATGACGCCGGCCAGCGAGGGCGTGGCAGCCGACGTGCCGGACACAATCCAGTAGGAGCCGTTTTCGTAAACCATGTAGCCGTCATGGCTGGCCGCCGTCAGAGCCAGGTCGGGCACCGCTCTCATGCCGTTGGCGGCGCCTGCCCCGTCCGCTTCCTGCTGCCACTTCGGCTGGGCGTGGACGGCGCTCACGCCCCCGCCGGAAGCCCACAGCCCAAAACCGCCGTTGCCGGCGCTCTCGTTCCACACCGTCTCTGGAATGTAGCCCAGCGCGGAACCCAGGGCCGGGCTGTTGGTTTGCGCCCAGTACTGGCTCCCGCTGGAGCCCTCGCTAAACTCCGTGCCCCCTACGCAGGTCGAGTACGGCGAGCTGCATAACCCGTTCACCCCGGCGCCTGTCCCTGTGGACGCCGAGCCCAGGTCGCAACCCGCCGCTCCCGAGTCGCCAGAAGCGACCAACGCGGTCATCCCCTGGCTCGCAGCCTGTTCCCACAGGCTGTTGTAAAAAGCCAATTCCGTTTCGCCCATCTCCCGCTCGCAACTGCCGTAACTGACGCTCACCACCGGCGCCAGCGCGCGATCCACAATATATGCCGCCGCAACGTCCACGCCATCCGTGGTCGCTGTCGATGCGCCCGCAACCAAGGCCACCTGGGCTTCCGGGGCCACCGCTCCGGCCCACTCCAGATCCAGCGTCGCCTCATCCTGATCGCCACCTGCCAATCCCGGATTCGCTCCTGGCAATATCACCGCGGGGTTGTTGGCGCTGAGACCCGCCGCGGAGCGAAATGCCGTCACGTCACCCAAATCCACATTGCTGCGTCCGGCAATGGCGATGGATGCCCCAGCCCCGTTTGTCCCCGCTTCATACAGGGGATTCAGGTCATAGATCGCCGCCAGGTCGGCCGGAAATAGGTAGTGCGCGCCCCCCAGATTCCATTTCGGTCGCGCAATCAGTGCCCGCCGCGACGCAATCTGGGCTGTGCGCCGAAAGTCATGCAACGACACGATCCCCTCAACCGCCCCGGCCAGCGACGCCGGGATCTGCGGGTCCTGCGCATTGGCAATATGCGCCTCGCCGTTCACCCGGTAGTGGTGCAGTTCCGTGTGAAAAGCCCCCGCCACCTGCTCCGCAGTCCCGGAAAAGACGATCAGCCGATTGCCCTGCGGAGTCTCGTCGACCGTAAAACCCTGCTGCCTGAGCCAGGCGCAAACCCGCGCCAGATCCTGTGCACTGGCTCCGAACCGCGCGCCATACTCCTGGGGCGTCATCCAGCGATGAAAGAGCGGCGACTGCATGTCCTGCAGCGCCTCCACCAGAGCATCGAGCGCCGCCTGCTGCGCGTCCGAAGTCTTCAGCAGCAGCAAGATCCGATAAAGCCGCGTCTCCCCAGCCACTACGCCCTGGTCAAACTCCGCCCGCGCCAGCGGATGCACATTCCCCGTCAGGGTCACTGCCTGCGCCTCACCTTCCTGGCCAACCAGGCGCGGGCCAGGAACCTCTGCCAGAGCGTATTGAGCCGCCGCGGTGCACACCAACGCGCCGGCGAGTAAGCTGGGTAACCGGGTCAATAGGGTTCTCCTGCCGATTGCGCGCAGCGGCCCAATGAATCGTCGGGCGGCCTGCCGCACTCTCTACTTTTTCTAATTTCGGAGGGAAAGAGGACGGGGCCTAGGATGATGGGTTTGTTTTTTCTAAAACACAGAACCCAAAGTACTTGGTTGTGTATCGAAACAAGGCAACTGCTACGGGTTTGCCCATGAAGCAGTGCAAATCAAGCCGCGTGCGCCAGGTTTCGCCCTTGAGACCTCGGGTGCCCGCGCAACGGGCGAACACCGCTCACCGGCATTTCCTCACAGCAAGATCGGCGCTGTGTAGCGTTGACCTCCTGGTCGGCTGCGATGGCGGCGTCCTCACCGTCAGAGCAACGCCTCGTTCGTGCAAGCCGTTTGCACACAGTTTGATGGGCAAACTGTGCCCGGCGCGGGTCGGGAGACCCACGCTACAGTGGGACAGGAAGCCAGCGCTACAAATTCGTTGACGCGCCCGGTGAGAAATACGGGCTCACGCTGCAGCTTTAACAAATGCGCGGCAACTGCTCGCCGATCTGGATGGCGATGACGCGGTTCGAACCCATGGCGGTGCGAGCCACCAGCATGCGCGGATGCTCGGCGGTGACCCGGCCGATCTTGGCGGCGTCGCGGCCCAGTGGGTGGGCGCGCAGGACGGCAAGAACCTGGTCGGCGGCCTCGGGAGCGACAAAGAAGACCACCTTGCCCTCGTTGGCCACGTAGACTGGGTCCAGTCCCAGCAACTCGCAGGCTGAGTGCACCTCGGGCCGCACTGGGAGGCTGGCCTCGTCGATGGCCATGCCCACGCCGGAGTTTTGCGCAATTTCGTTGAGTGTCGAGGCCAGGCCGCCGCGGGTGGGGTCGCGCATGGCGTGGACCGCATTGCCGACTGCGGCGAGGACTTCGGCAATGAGGCCGTTCAGCGCCGCGCAGTCCGAGCGGATCTGGCTCTCGAACTCCAGCCCCTCGCGCACGCTCATGATGGCCATGCCGTGGTCGCCGACGGTGCCCGAGACGAGAATGGCGTCCCCTGCCTGGGCGCGATGCGGACCGACTTGAATCCCAGGGCGCAGCACGCCGATGCCGGCGGTGTTGATGTAGCAGCCGTCGCCGTGGCCGCGCTCGACCACTTTGGTGTCGCCGGTGACGATCTTGACGCCCGCTGTGGCCGCCGCCGCCGCCATGTTTTGCACGATGGCCGCCAGTTGGTTCAGCGGGAATCCCTCTTC
The DNA here is from genome assembly GCA_963839155.1 of uncultured Acidobacteriaceae bacterium. GTDB lineage: Bacteria > Acidobacteriota > Terriglobia > Terriglobales > Acidobacteriaceae > Telmatobacter. The sequence continues at coordinate 417,468 of CAWITY010000005.1, read as the reverse complement.
GAGGATGAAGCTGGCGCTCAAGAACTTGGGTTCCGCGCCGGAGACGGCCAGGTCGTTGACCGTGCCGTTGACCGCCAGCTCGCCGATGGAGCCGCCGGGAAAGAACAGCGGCTGCACCACGAAGGAATCCGTACTCATGGCCAGTCGCCCGGCAGGCAGATCGAGCACCGCCGCGTCGCCCAGGTTCTCCAGCTCGGGGTTGCGGAAGGCGGGGAGAAAGAGGTTCTCGACCAGCTCGTTGCCCAGCTTGCCGCCGCCGCCATGGCCCATCACGATGGTGGGATACCCGGCCAGGGGCAGGGGGCAGCTCCAGTTGGAAAAATCGGGGGAAGTTGTTTTGTTTGAATCGGTCATGACTAGCCTTTATCTCTCACAGCAAATCGCAGCAGCACGATCTTGCGCCGGAGGCGCAATGGTTGTTAGCCCCGCGCTTCAGCGTGGGGAACGAACGCCAAACAAGGGACCCGGAGTCCCGTAGGGACGGCGCTCTTCCCGGTTGAACCATTTGCATCGTCCCTACGGGACTCAATCTCTTTTTCTTCGCTCACCCCACGCTATCACCCCAAGAATCAAAGACCATTTCTTGGGGACCCCGGTGAAGCGCGGGGCGAACCAACGCTGCGCCTCTGGCGCGTGCATCAACTCGGTGCGATCTTCACCATCAATACGGACCTCGTGAGAAATCCGAGCTAAAGCCCTTTTTATTATCAGCGATCTGCGGCACGACTAAAATCGTGCCCTTTCAAGGCAGCACGACTCATCGTTCACGTTCTCAGCCATTCGTTGCCCCAGACAAGCCCGCACTCGCGCCCGCCAGTTCTTCGGAGGAGATGAACCGCCCATAGTTATAGTAGGCGGCGCAGGCGCCCTCGCTGGAGACCATGGTCGCGCCCAGCGGGTGGCGCGGGGTGCACTCCTTGCCGAAGGCCGAGCACTCGGCCGGCTTGATGGCGCCGCGCAGCACGTCGCCCGCGCGGCAGAGCGGCGACTCCTCGGTATGAATGCCGGTGATATGGAAGCGCTCCTCGGCGTCGAAGGCGCGGTAGGCCTCGCTCAGCCGCCAGCCGCTCTTGGGGATGGTGCCGATGCCGCGCCAGGCCCGGTCGGTGACTTCGAAGACCTCCGCCAGCAGCTTTTGCGCCCCCTGATTGCCCTCAAAGCTGACGATGCGCTCATAGGCGTTCTCGACTTCGTGGCGGCCGGCTTCCAACTGAATCACACAGCGGCGGATGCCGTCCAGCAGGTCGAGCGGCTCAAAGCCGGTGACCACCAGCGGCGTCTTGTACTTCTCGGCCAGCGGCGGATACTCCCAGTAGCCCATCACGCTGCACACGTGGCCGGCCAGTAGAAATCCGTCGATCTTGTGGCCGGGCGCGCCGAGGATCGCCTCGATGGCCGGCGGCACCAGCACGTGGGAGACAAGCAGCGAGAAGTTCTCGATCCCGCGCCGCTTGGCGATGTGCACGCTCATGGCGTTGGCCGGAGCAGTAGTCTCGAAGCCCACGCCGAAGAAGACCACCTGCTTATCGGGGTTCTTGACGGCAATTTCCACCGCGTCGAGCGGCGAATAGACCACGCGCACGTCGCCGCCCGCGCCCTTGACCTGGAAGAGATCGCCCTCAGTGCCGGGCACGCGCAGCATGTCGCCAAAGGAGCAGAAGATGACGCCCGGCTGGGCGGCGATGGCCAGCGCCTTGTCGATCAGCTCGAGCGGAGTGACGCAGACCGGGCAGCCCGGGCCATGGATCATCTCGATCCCCGCGGGCAGCATCTGGTCGATGCCGTTCTTGATGATGGAGTGGGTCTGGCCGCCGCAGACCTCCATGATCTTCCACGGGCGGGTGGCGACCTGGTGGATCTCGCGCGCCATGCGCTGGGCGATTTCTCCGTTGCGGAATTCAGTGAGGTACTTCATGTGCTGCTCCCGTATTCACCAAGGCCGGCTGCAGACCGGATCACGACGTCAGGGCCGGCTGGTGTACAAACTCTGCCGGCAATTCGAATTTCCCGTCCGCATTTGGCGCGAACTCCGCGACCCGGAGGACGGCAGAGAGATTCAGCGGCCCATAAATGTGCGGAAACTTCGATTCCGCTCGTGGATCCTGCACGCCCGCCGGCGCCTCGTATTTCACCTCGGCTTCCACCTTGTCCGTATCGATGCAGAGGAGAACCAACCCTTGCTGGTTGGCGAAATACCGGTTTGCCGTCTCTACGGTCTGCGCGAAGGTTGAACAGTGGATAAAGCCGTCCGCGTCCAGCGATGAGGGCGCATAGAAATCGCCGGAAGCGGCGGCTTGCCATTCCGTGCGATGGGTGATGTGCAGAACCTTGCTCACGTACATTCCTTTCTCGATGTGGGGTACCCATCAGCGGCTGTCATCCTGAGCGGCCCTGAACACCGCGAAGGGGAGTCGAAGGACCTGCTTTTCCGTTACCTGGGAAAGCACGATTCTCAATCAACTGGGTCTTCTCAGCCACCAAGACCCCGTGCCCCATCCTTGACGCGCTCTTGCGCCAAGGGTGGGAAAGCACAAATCTCAATGAACAGTGGTTTTTGGCGGCTCCACCGCACACGAGCCGTCAGGACAAGCCATCTGCGGAGCGGTCGCCGCGCGCGCAAAAGCCTCGTCTTCGCTGGCCAACTCTTCTTCAAGCATGCCCATTTCGCGGAAGAGCGCCAGGGTCTTCTGGGCGTTCTCCTCGTCGATCTTGGAAAGGGCAAAGCCCACGTGGACAATGGTATAGTCGCCCACCTCGACGTCGGGGACGTAGTCCAGGCAGACCCGCTTCACCACGCCGCCAAAGTTCACCCGGCCGACCCGCAGGCCGTTCTCGGTGGTAATCTCTTCAACTTTTCCCGGTATCGCTAAGCACATGGTCTTTACGTTATACCCGGTTGGATGCCGCCGTATAGTGTGATCTGAATCACGCGAACCGTCATGTACGACTTCCCGATTCCTTACGGCGAGCCAGAGCTTCAGCCGGTCATGAGGCGGTCGGGCGGCCTTGCCTTTCGGAGAGAACGACGGGGAGAGCATGATTGAGAGGTAATTGTCCCCTTCATGCAGCTTTTCGACCGTCTGGTCCCAGATTTTCTGTCCCTGTTGGTCGCTCGCGTTGCGTGCCTCGATGAGGCGGATCAGCCTGGAGACTTTCCGCTCATATTCGTTCTCGTCGTAGTCCCGCTCGAACTCTGCGTTGATTTCCAGCATTCCGGGCAGCGTCCAGTCGGACTCGGAAAAGTAGAGCATCTTGCGCTCAACTTCCGAGAAGGGCACCTGCTCGCGCCCGGCCTCGTCGGCGATCCGGTCGGCCAGCGCGCGAATCCGGCGCGCCGGGTGATCGGCTGGAACCCGTTGGGACAAGAGGATATAGCTGAACATCGAACTCTGCTTCCGATCGTCTCCGCGCATACTTCAATTTAAAAAACAAGCAACAAATTCATACAAGCTGCACATTATACATATAGTTACCTGTGCTCCTTGCCTCATCCGAATCACCCCCGGACGTCAACCGAAAGCGCCCAGCAAGACCCTGCATCAACAACCAAGAGACATACACAGGCCGAGTTTTCCGCAGACTCTAAAGTCGTGCCGTCTCAAACCCCCAATTGATGCGCTCGAAATTTTCATGCGATTGCCCTGGGCTACAAACGCAGTTGAAGTGCTTGTTGTTCAGGTTGCGAAATACTGGCAGGATTTTCCGAGTCAGGACCCTAGTCCCTGTTCTTTACGCGCTCATCAACGCCGGGCTGTTGAGCGCGCCGCCGGACACGGTTGTTTCCACTTCTTCGGAGGAAGACGTCTCCATCGGCACGTGGGCCAGTTCCCAGGCGGAGCGGTCCTTCATCAGCCGCGAAACCAGCGCCGTATGCATCGCGTGGCCGGCGCGCTCGGCCACGACGTGACCCTCGATGCGGCGGCCAGCCAGGGCCAGGTCGCCAATCAGGTCGAGGACCTTGTGACGCACATATTCGTCGGCAAAGCGCAGCGGTCCATTTTCCGGCCCGTCTGGCCCCAGAATAATAGCGCTCTCCGGGCTGGCGCCGCGTATCAGGCCCATGTCGCGCAGGCGTTTTTCGTCGGCCTTGTAACCAAAAGTGCGGGCGGCAGCGATGAGTGCGCCGTAAGTCTCCGCGGCAAGGTCTACGTAGGCGCGCTGGTGGCCGATGGGCGCGGGGAAATCGATGGCGTACTGAATGCTGTAGCCCGAGCCGGGATAGACACCGATGAACTTATCGCCCTCGCGCACCTCCACCGGACGCAGTACGCGTATGGTCTCGCGGCGGCGGCGCTGGGGGCGGATGCCCACCTGGAGAAATGCTTCGACATAGGGCAGGGCGCTGCCATCCAGAATTGGCAGTTCCAGATTGTCCAATTCGGCGATCACGTTGTCTACGCCCATGCCGACCAGCGCGGAGAGCAGGTGCTCGGTGGTGGAGATCAGCACGCCTTGGCGCATCAGGCTAGTGGCGTAACTGACCTTGGCCACGTTGCGGCCATTGGCGGGGATCTCGAAGTTGTCCAGATCGGTGCGGCGGAAGACGATGCCCGACCCGCCCGGCGCGGGCAAAAGGCGCATGGTTACCGGCGCTCCGGAGTGGAGCCCGACACCGGTAAACTCCAGGGGCGCGGCAATCGTTTGTTCCAAGTGCGCGGGATTCGCCAATAAACGCTCTCAGTCTGAACAAAATTCAGGCGCAACGTAAGGTTAGCCGCCCGGAGCCTTTCTCGTCCTGTGGCATTTTTGCCACACTCTGCTCCTTTTAGGCAGCTTTTCGGCCCTGGAGTGCGGCCTTAGGGTGTACTTTAACCGTCGTAGAATCAGAATGGCTTCATTCTTGCCTCCTGCGAAATATCCCGGAAAGGACCCCGAATGCCTGTTGCTCCCGATCTTCCTATTCCCATGCGCGCCTTGCTGGCCGGAGCCCGGCGAAAGGAGGATGCTCTCCTTGACCTCATTGAGCAACTGGTGCGGGCCGAGTCGCCCTCCGGCGACAAAGCGGCCGTGGATGCCTGCGTAGCGCTGGCCGCCGAGCAGGCCAAGGCCCTGGGCGGACGGGTGAAGTTGCATCGTCAGCGCAGCTTTGGCGATGTGTTGGAGGCGCGCTTCGGCCCGAAGTCCAAGACAGGCGCGGCGGGACGCACCCTGCTGCTGGGCCATCTTGACACCGTTTGGCCGCGGGGCACGCTGAAAACCATGCCTTGCCGGATGGGCGAGGGCCGCTTGTGGGGGCCGGGCACGCTGGATATGAAGGCTGGCGTTGCCATGGCCTTCACGGCCATCGAGATGCTGGTCGAGGGCAACCTGCTTGTCACGCGAAATCGTCCTGCTGCTGAACAGCGACGAGGAGGTGGGCAGCCCGGTCTCGCGGCCCATCACCGAGCGGCTGGCTGCCGAGTGCGGCGCAGTCTATGTGCTGGAGGCGCGCGCAGGGGCTGGCCTATAAGACGGCCCGCAAAGGCACCGGCAACTGGCGGATCGACATCCAGGGCGTGGCGGCTCATGCCGGGGTGGACTTCGAGAAGGGCGCCAGCGCCCTCCGCGAACTGGCCCGCGTGATGGAGACAGTGAGCGGCTGGACCGACCTGAAGCGCGGCCTGACGGTGAGCGTGGGCGTGGCGGGGGGCGGAACGAAGAGCAATGTGATTCCCGCCGAGGCCTGGGCAGAGGTGGATGTACGCATCGCCCGCAAGGCCGACGGGGCGCGCATCGAGCGCAAATTCGCCAAGCTGAAAGCAGCGGATAAAAGATGCTCGCTGGTGGTGACGGGCAGCATCAATCGCCCGCCAATGGTGCGTACGCGCGGCACGGTAACGCTCTACCGCCAGGCCCGAAAGCTGGCCGGGGAACTGGGGTTCATGCTGGAGGAAGCCTCCACCGGCGGCGCATCCGACGGCAACTTCACCTCCGCGTTGGGTATTCCCACGCTGGACGGCATGGGCGCGGTGGGCGAAGGGGCGCATGCCCGGCACGAGTCGATCATTTTGGAACACCTTGCGCCGAGAACCGCGCTGCTGGCGGGACTTTTAGCCTAACCTGAGGGCAAAGCCTGATAAACTTCCCATCGAGAACCACCCGGAGTAAGACAACCTTATGAAGCAGACTGTTCTGATTCTGTTGATGGCGGCAAGCGCGGCTGCCGCAAGCGCACAAACCCCAGCCAAGCAGGCAGCCCCCGCAGCCAAACCGGCGGTCACGGCCAGCACGGCCAAGCCTGCTGCCCCAGCCGCTTCCCCGGCCATCGCGGCGGTCATCAAAGCCCCCGCCAAGATTCCACCGGTCAAGGGAATCCAGAAGACCATCTTCACGGTTGCCCTGCGTTACCAGGAGATCAAGGTGGGCCCCGGCGCCGTGGCTGAACCGAACAAGCTCTACAAGGTCCTCTACACTGGCTGGCGGGCCGCCGACGGGGTCAAGTTCGACTCTACCGACGATCATCCCCGGCCCCCGCTCCTTGACAAGGACGGCAAGCCGGTTCTGGGCGACGACGGTAAACCCAAGCAGGGCCCAGTGCAGCCCATGCCCTTCCCGCAGGGAATGGGAGGCACTATCACCGGCTTCGACCAGGCGTTTGCCGGCATGAGAATCGGCGGCAAGCGCCGCATTTTCATCCCCTGGCAACTGGCCTACGGCACACGCGCCATGCCTGACCGCGGGCCGGACCATCCGGGGATTCCCGCGAAATCCGACCTGATCTTCGACGTCGAACTGGTTGAAGTAACCGATCTGCCGCCGATGCCCAACCATGGCGGGATGATGCCCGGGATGCGCACCGTGCCCCCTGGCCATTCGATGCCGCTGCCTGCCAACCCGGCCAAGCCCATCACACCTGGCGTTCCGGTGAGCCCGGATGCAACGGCAAAGCCGGCTGGTTCGACGGCGCCGGTCGCGCCAGCCAAGCCGGCCGCGGCGGCATCGCCCGTGCCTGCCTCTCCTGCGGCTCCAGCGACTTCAACGCAACCCAAGTAGGCTGTATCGGCCAGACTTGAAAGGGCGCGGCGTTTGCCGCGCCCTTGTTGCTTCGATGGACGTTTGCGTTGTAAAAGCCCTTTGCCCCCGGCTTGCATGGCTGCTGCGCAAGCTGCAGGTCTTCGCTGCAAATGGCCTATTGCGGCGGCGGATAGAAGGGCAGCTTGTCGTTCTTCTCGTTGGCGCGGCGAACGGTCACTTCATCCAGCAGCAGGGCGGGCGCCAGCACCGTCGTTGGCACCTCGCCAAAGGAATTGGCCACAAACAGCTCCTTGCCCGCGGCCTCAACGCCGGAGCGCAGCGCGCGCTGGTCCAGGTCGTCGAGCGTGGCGCCGCGCACCAGTTCGCGCTTGCCGTCCACGCCCATGCGATAAAGCAGCCGCGGCGTCAGTTCTCCGCCCAGCGTTTCTACAAAATAGGCGCTCTTCAAGCCCCGATCCTTGGCCATCTCCATGAGTCTCTGATTCAGTTCAGCGTCTGTCAGCCCTTCCTTCGCGGTCATTTTCAGCACACTGATCGTTGGGTTTGGCGGGCCGGCGATTCCGGCGCGTCCGTGGCCGTTGGACTGGGGAAGGTCGCGCACCGGCTCGCGCCCGATCAAGTAGTTTTCCAGCTTGCCCGCCCGCACCAGCGCAACCGGCTGCGCAGGCACGCCTTCGTCGTCTACCTCGTAGGCGCCCAGCAGGCTCTTGCCGGCAAAGCCCTTCAGGCCGGGATCGTCCACCATGTCAAGAAACTCCGGCAACACGCGTGCATGGTAGCTGTTGGCAAATGGGCCGTTGGTGCGCGCTTCTGTACCCATCTTGGGCCGTGTGGCGGCTACTCCGCCGGCAATCAGTCCACGCACGGTGTCCGCGGCGGCGTCAGAGCTGAGCAGCACCGGGCCGTGGTATTCCTCTTCCACCAGCGGCGCCTTGCGCAAGTCGAACAACGAGGCGATCAGTTTCACCGCATGTTTCTGAAAGGCCTCCGGCGCATCCAAATCGCCGAGTGTGTTGCCCACGGTGGCGTAGGAGCGGTCGAGCCTCATGCCGTCAGCCGCCTGCGTGCCCACGCCGATGCCTTCCTGGAAGGCTTCCGCCGATTTGCGCACGATGGTTCCTTCGCTGTTGACCAGCCAGGTGGTGGTCACGCGCGCGTGGAACTCGCCCGCCGAATACTCCACATCGCGCTGGCTTGCCTTGACCGTGGCGTCGGTGCGATAGAGACCGGTATCTCTGGCCACGCGCTGCTCCCAGGCAATCTCATCCAGCTTCAGGCGAAGCGGCTCCGCGAGCGCGATCACCGGCTTTTCCTGGCTGAAGTCGTCGGCCTGGGGCGGCGTTTGCACCTGCTTGAGAGCAGCCTGCTTCTGCGCCAGCACGGAGAGCGCACCCTTGTAGGCCTTGTCGGTGGCCACCCACAGCGCAGAACGGAGCGCGATGGGGTCGTCGTCGAGCGCGGTCAGTTGCACCGCGCCGTCGTCCCGGCCGCCAGAGCTATCGGTCTTGTAGTCGCCCACCCGCACCGTGATGCGGGCCACGCGCTGATGGCTGCGCAACGAGCCTTCGGTGGCGCCGAACTCCGCCTTGGTCTCGAAGTTGTCCACGTCTTCCACGCGATATTGGATGAAGAACGGCTTTTCGAAGCCCTTCAACTCCAACTCGGTTTTGCTGCGGTCCAGTTCGGTTAGCATGGCCTTGAGCACGGGATCTTTTTCGGCATCGCCACGGGTTGGCTGGGCGGATGAGTGCAGGCAACATGCGCCGAAGAAGGCGATGCTTAGGAAAACACCGGTCGGACGTAGAAGGTTCATTGTGCTTCCTTTGAGGCAAACGGGGCTTGGTTGTTGGCGATCTGCTTTACCATGCAGCGACTCGTTTAAACAAAGAGACGATGAATGCGGCGACCAAGAACATGCAACCGTAAAGGATGGCATGTCCGATGATCGTGATTTCAACAATGCCGGCCATGCCTCCCACCCCATTCGCAAAACCCAGGATGACTAGCGTGCAGAGCCGGAAGGTCACCCTTTCGATCGCCCCATCAGCTTGATAGAAAGGATTTGCAAACGTAGGGCAATCAAGGCGAGTGCAATACTTGCCCCGACTACCGCCCCATTCAGCGCCCCTTTTCTTATGTTGACCATACTCCCTATGAAACGGCTGTCTGGTGGCATCGTCCGCAGGAGCAAAATCACTCTGCCCGTTACGAACCCGCTTCCTGCGCAGCCAATGCCGCCAGCGTTGCGTCCAGGCTGGCCGCGTCCTCAACGTTGAACGTCGCCAGCGCCTTGTCGATCTGCCGCAGCAGGCCGCAGAGCACCTTGCCGGGTCCAACTTCAATAAACAGCTCTGCACCTTCGCCCTGCAGAGCCCGCACGCAGTCCACCCAGCGCACCGCGCCAGTCACCTGGCGGGTCAGGGCGTCGCTCGCGGCCAGGGCTGTGGTCACCAGGCCGCCGCTTACATTGGCAGCCACCGGGATCCGCGGATCGGCCAGCGTGAGCGCTGCCAGCACCCGCGCCACCTCTTCCTGCGCCGGCTGCATCAGGGCGCAATGGAAGGGCGCGCTCACCGGGAGCAGCACGGCGCGGCGGGCGCCCTTGGCCTTGCACAGCTCGGCTGCCTTTTCTACCGCCACCGCCGCGCCGGAGATGACCGTCTGGCCCGGAGAATTGAAGTTGGCGGCAGCTACGGTCAGGCCGGTCTCTGCCACCGCCTGCGCGCAGGCCTCGGCCACCTGGGCCGGGTCCAGAGAAAGCACGGCAGCCATGGCGCCCTGCCCAGCCGGGACGGCCAATTGCATGGCCCGTCCGCGGGCCTTCACTGCGCGCACCGCATCGGCAAAGGCGATGGTTCCCGCAGCCACGTGGGCCGACCACTCGCCCAGGGAGTGCCCGGCGGCCAGCGCTGGCTCAATGCCCTGAGCGGCCAGCACGCGCCAAGCGGCCACGCTCACGGTGAGAATCGCCGGCTGGGTGTTCTCTGTGAGCTTCAGGTCCTCCTCGGGACCCTCGAAACACAGGCGCGAAAGCGAAAAGCCGAGGGCTTCGTCGGCCTCCGCAAAGGTCTGGGCGGCAACAGGATAGTGCCCGGCAAGATCGCGGCCCATGCCTACGGCCTGCGAACCTTGCCCCGGAAAGAGAAAAGCAATCTTCTTGGTCATTTCTTAGAGATTTTACCGCTTCCCCCGGCGAACCCTGGAGCGGAGCGGCGTGATCCACTGCTCAAGCCGGCGTTTTGAAAGGGCACGATTTGAGACTTTATGCGGGAATGGCGTTCTTGTAGCGCTGGTCTCCAGGCCGGCTGTACTGGCGGCTTCAAAGCCGCCAGATGCGATGTGTAAGGGTCTGGAGACCCGCACGACAGCCGGTCTGGAGAGCGGCGCTACAAATTGCGGATAAGCTCTTGAGTCGCGCCGTAAACCGCTGATCATAAAAGTTGGCTTGAGCCCGTGAGGTGCGCTTTTCGGATATTCTGCCTCTGTCCTTCCCTTTCCCGCAGCCTCTTTGCCCCGAAGGGATGTATTTTCGATGGCCCTCGCTTTCTCATCGGGCCTTGCCTAAGAACACCGGCTTCTTGGGCAACACGAAGGGTTTTTGGGCAATATCCGGACCCTTTCTCGCCCTCAATTCCGGTCGTCTCTGCAAGGGGGTGCAATTTGGTAACTTCCGGATTGGCGACAAACCGCCAACAACCCCCGTCCGCCGAACATCCCGCTATTCTTAAGCGCTGTCATCCTGTGCCGCAGGCGAAGGATCTGCGGTTGTTTTTAAGAACCCAATCGATCCAGCGCACGGAGATAATCGTCAGGCTCATCGTCGAACCAATCGCGACTTAAGTCCGGCCAGGCCGAGTTCGCAGCCTCAATCAGCGCAATCTCCTTCGCTCGTCTCCAACCCTTAAATTCCTTCTCGCGCGTGTTGGCAATCGCAATTTCCTGGTATCCTTCGAACCACACGAATCGGTCGCAGTTGTACTTTGCCGTAAAGCCCTTGTGTTCCTTCCATTTATGGCTTGCGAAGGCCGCTGGTGACGCCGATGTAGAGGGTGTGACTGTGGCTCGCCATGATGAATTTGAAATAGCTGTGCACACGCATCGGCTGCGTCATAATCTGCTCGTGGCTGAGTTCGCTGTGACGCGAAGAAGCAATCGCAGATCCTTCGACTCACCACCCCAGACAGAGAAGCGTCTGGGGCCCCGTTCGCTCAGGATGACATCCTAATTAGGGGTTGAGGGTCGTCGAATGATGATGCGAACTTCTGGGACGCCACACTAGTTCCAGCGCTTCTTGTCGTCCGGGTCCTCGTCGATGCGGGCGGCCGTAGCCGTCGAAGTGGACAGTGCGGCCCTGGGAGCGCATGTAGACCTCGAACTTGCGGCTGGCGCGCCGCCGCTTCCAGCGGTAGTAGCGGTTGCGCAGCCCATACCACTTCTCGCTGAAGGCAAAGCTGGCTCCCCGCCGCGGCGCCAGCCTCACGTACAGCAGCCCCGCCAGTGCGCCGCCCAATTGGGCAAAGGCGTACATGCGCTGCTCGCCGAAGAGCATGGCGATGGAGACCAGCGCGTAGATGGCTACCAGATACGGGCTTTGATGCCGATGACGAAGAAGAGCAGGAACTCCATGTCGCCGTAGAGTGCGCCGATAGCCACCAGCAGGCCGAAGATGCCGCCCAAGCAGCCGGCCAGAGCGAACCTCGGCCAGCGAGAATCCCAGCGGACCGCTGCACGCGTAGAGCACCGTTGCGGCCACTGCGGTTCCCAGCACTGAAACCACGTACAGGCTGGTCACCCAGCTTGCGGCGTGAAAATTCTCAAGAAAACCGGCCAGAAACCACAGCGAGAGCAGCTCGAACAGGGTTCCCAAAAGGCCAAAATGCACCAGGCTGTAGGTGAATGGCTGCCAGAAGGCGCCATGCAGAAACGCATAGGGGTCAAAGGCCAACCCCCGGAAGAGCCCGACGGATGCCGAGGGCAGCGCCAACCCCACCAGCGCCAGCGCAAAGTAGGCGAACAGATTCGCCAGCACCAGACGGCGCGTGGCGCCGTGGAAGTCGGGCAAAGCAAACTGGGTGGAGCCAGCACGGGGCATATGTGTCTCAGGGTAAACCGTTCAGCAGGCAAGTGTCATGCATGTCGTGCGGAGGAGGCGCCTGCTCTCCCCTTCCTTTTTTCAATCCCGTTCCGATCCGGGACCATCTCCAGCCGGGCAATCTGCATCCAACGGTGAAAATCCAGAGGCCATTCTCCGATAGTGTGGGGTGTCCGGCTCCGGCTTCGGCATTTGCCTCTTGACCTGGGACCGGGTTCTCCCCAAGAATAGCGGAGTTGTACCGCAAGGTACCGTCATCCTACAACACGAAATGGCCTGAAAAGAGAGGAGGCTGCCATGCCCAGCTGCCCTGAATGCGAGAATGATCTAGACGTCGAATTGGACGAAGTGGAAGAAGGCGACGTGGTTGCCTGCGACGAGTGTGGAACCGAGTACGAGGTGGTCGGCGTTGAACCGCTGGAGTTGGCGCGGGTAGACGGCGACCTGGACGACGACGACGACGAACTTTTCGAAGAGGAAGAGGAGGAAGAGTGAGGGGTAACCGCACGAGTTTGGTGGCTGGGGTGGTGTTTGCCGCCTTGGCGGCTGGTTTGGTTCCCATGGCGTCACAGCGCGGCCTGGTTGGGTCCGCCGATGGCGCAGGCGCAGAACCTGGGCCAGCGCGTGGTTTCGGGCACGGTGGTGGATGCAAGCTCCACCGCCGTGGTCGGCGCCACTGTCTTCCTCAAGAACCTGAAGACCAAGGCCATTCGCAGCTACTACCACCACCGCCGGCGGCAAGTTCCGCTTTGCCCAGGTCAACATGGCGGAAGACTACGAACTCTGGGCGGAAAAAGACGGCAAGAAAAGCGCCGTCAAGACCGTCAGCTCCTGGGACACGCGCAAAGAGTTCGAGAGCGAGCTGAAGCTGAAGTAGGCAAGCGCTCACGGCATCCGCGGGATGCCGTGAGGTGCGCTTATCCCTCCAGCTTCTTCGTCACCAGCTCATTGAGCAGCGCCGGGTTGGCCTGGCCTTTTGAGGCCCTCATCACCTGGCCCACAAAGAAGCCCGCCATGGTCTTCTTGCCGCCGCGATACTGCTCCACCTGCTTGGGGTTGGCGGCGATGACCTCGTCGATCAGCTTTTCAATCGCCGAGGCGTCGGTGATCTGCTGCGGCTTCTCGCGCTCGTAGACGGCGGCGAAGTCCTCGCCCTTTTCAAAGCACACATCGAAGAGCTGCTTGAGCTGCTTGGAGCTGATCTTGCCCTCGTCCAGCAGATCGGCGGCCAGCACAATGCCGCGCCATCGAGACCGGCGACTGCTCCTGCTCCAGGCCCAGCGCCTTCAGCCGCCCGCCCACCTCGCTCAGCAGCACGTTGGCCACGCGGCGCGGATTGCGTGCGGTCTTGGCGGCGGCCTCAAAGCGGTCGGCAAACTCGCGCGAGGCGGTCAGCGTGAACGCGTCCTGCGGGTTCAGCTCGTACTCGGCGATCATGCGGGCGCGGCGCGCTTCGGGCAGTTCGGGCAGCTCTGCTCTTCTTGCCGCCAAGAATTCGCGGAGACGATCAGCGGCGGCAGATCCGGCTCGGGGAAGTAGCGGTAGTCGTGCGCCTGCTCCTTCGAGCGCATCGAGTAGGTGCGGCCCTCGGCGGCGTTCCACAGCCGGCTCTCCTGGATCACCCGCCCGCCGGCCTCGATCACCTCGATCTGGCGCTCGATCTCGTACTCCAGCGCCGCGCGGACAAAGCGGAAGCTGTTGACGTTCTTCACTTCGGCCTTGGTGCCGAATCTTCTCCGCGCCCTTCGGCCGGACGCTTACGTTGGCGTCGCAGCGCAGCGAACCCTCCTCCATGTTGCAGTCGGAGACGCCGCAGTAGAGCAGGATCTCCTTCAGGCGCGTCAGGTACTCGAAGGCCTCGTCCGGGGTGCGCATGTCGGGCTCGGAGACGATCTCGGCCAGCGGCGTGCCGCAGCGGTTCAGGTCGAGAGTAAGTGTGCGTGGCGGAGTCGGCAAAGCCGTCGTGGATGCTCTTGCCGGCGTCCTCTTCCATGTGCAGGCGGGTGATGCCGATGCGCTTGTGTGCTGCCATCCGCCGTGGGCACATCGATCCAGCCGTGCTCGGCCAGCGGCTTGTCGAACTGCGAGATCTGGTAGCCCTTGGGCAGGTCGGGATAGAAGTAGTTCTTGCGCGCAAAGATGGAGCGCTCGCGCACCTGCGCAGTTGATGGCCAGCGAGGCCAGCGTGGCAAACTCGACCGCCTTCTCGTTCAGCACCGGCAGCGCCCCCGGCAGCCCCAGGCACACCGGGCAGATGTTGGTGTTGGGCGCCGACGCCAAAGCGGTTCGCGCAACCGCAAAAGGCCTTGGTAGCGGTGAGCAGTTGCACGTGGACTTCGAGTCCGATGACGGGCTCGTACTTGGCCAGAATTTCAGGAGACAACGCGGCGGCGGGCATATTAACTACGATTTTAGCGCGAAGAGGGAGGTGGGGTTGCGCTGGCTTACCTGCCTCGGCAGCTATACCCCGAGGGATTCGCCACGAGCGGAAGAGTCCTGACTGCCAGCATCGAGGAACATCACGAATTCAGTGCCAAGGCCCTTCGTGAGCAGAATGCAGGGGCCGAAAATCGGGAACTCGTTGCCCTCATCATCGGCTCAGGCGACACAGCTAAGTTAAACCGGACAGCAATGGGTAGGGGTGAAAGCCTATCCGCGAATCGCGCTCTTGTAGCGCCGCTCTCCAGGCCGCCTCTAGTGAGGGATCTCAGACCCGCGCACATCGCATATGGCGGCTTGGAAGCCGGCAGTACAGCCGGTCTGGAGACCGGCGCCACAATTTGCGAATAAGCTCTGATGGAAATGTGAGACGTACGCCCAAGGGCGATACGATAGCATCCGATTATGGCTCTCGTTGAGGTCAATGCGGTTGGCAAGAGCTATTCCCGGCGGGTGGGGTGGCGCACGGAGCCTTGCCCTGTAGTCGAGGAAGTGTCATTGGAAATCCGGGCGGGCGAGACGCTGGGGCTGGTGGGCGAGTCCGGCTCGGGCAAAACCACGCTGGCGCGGATGATTCTGGGGCTCGTGACGCCGACCCAGGGGTGCATCCGAGTGGAAGGCATCGACGTGGCGCGCGCCTCGTCCGCGCGAGTTGCACGCCCTGCGCCGCCAGATGCAGCCCGTTTTCCAGGACCCCTACGCCGCGCTGAATCCGCGCATGAACGTGCTGGACATTGTGACCGAGCCGCTGGTGATTCACCGCCATGAAACCGGAATCGGGAGGAGCCGCGCCGCCTTGCGCGCCAAAGCGACGGAACTGCTTGCCCAGGTGGGCCTGGATGAGTCGGCGCTCAGCCGCCATCCGCACGAGTTCTCGCGGCGGCCAGCGGCAGCGCATCAACATCGCGCGCGCGCTGGCGCTCAGGCCCAAGCTGCTGATTCTGGATGAGCCGGTTTCAGCGCTGGATGTGAGCGTGGGCGCGCAGATCGTGAACCTGCTGCGCGGCTTGCAACGCGACTACGGCCTGACGTATCTGTTCATCTCCCACTCCATGCCGCTGGTGCGCTATCTGAGCACCCGCATCGCGGTGATGGAGCGTGGGCGGCTGGTGGAGACCGGCGAAGCCGAGGCGCTCTGCGCCCATCCTCAGCAGGAATACACCCAGCAACTGATTGCAGCCACGCCGGAGCTACCTGCCAGCGCAGCCTGAAACTTCGAAGCAAGAGCCCCCTGCGCGCATGGCAGGTGCAGTCCGTGTCAAAAGCGCTCTATCTCTTTTCTGCCACTTCCTTCAATTTGAGATACACCGCATTGGTCCAGCCAAAGCCGATGACGTTCTCCTTGTAACCTGCGCTGACCTGGACATTGGCGTCGCCGGTGACCACGTTGTACTTCTCGCGGATGACGCCGTCTTTGGCAAAGCCGGTATCCACGGTTGCATCGAATTCGCGGGCAATGCGCGCCGCATCGCCGTGAAAGCCGAGGGCCTCAAGGCCGCCAACCACGATCCAGTTTTCCGGCGCCCAGCCGAAGGGCTCGTCCCATTGCACCCCAGTCGGGGTCTTGCTCATGGATAACCCTCCGGGGCGCTCGAAGAGGCTGAGTTTCTTCTACCATCTCCGCGGCCTGCTCGCGGGTAGCTACGCCGGCCCACAGGGGATAGAGCGATGTAGACATAGGCATAACTCGAAGACTTGGCGTGGATGAAGTCGAAGTCAGCAAAGACGCCGTCTTTGGCTCGCCACAGATAGCGCTGCATGGCGGCGTGCGCGCGCCTTGGCGCGGCGGTCCCAGCGGAGAGCATCCTTGCGGGCTTGGCCAGCAGATGGGCCAGGTGAGACAGATCCCGCTCATAGCGATAGAGCAGGCTGTTGAGGCAAACCGGCGCGTAGTGGTGCGTGGCTCCATTGAAGGGGCCGAAACGAAAAGCCGGTATCGAAGCCGGACTCGCGCATGGCGCGGTCGCCCAGGTAGAAGTCCCGGCTCAGCCGGTAACCGCCGGCCCATGCCCGCTGGCAGACCACGCTCTGCACGCACGTCGCAACTGGAGAGCTTGAGCCGCGCCGCCTCGGCCGCATCGGGGTGTTCGGACCCCTTTACCAGAAAGCCTTCGCCCTCCTTGGGATGCGCCACCAGCCAGCGGATCACGTCGGCGATAATACGTGCTGTCGTCGGCCATTTCGGGCACAGGGCCGGTTCCGTAGTCGAAGTAGCGTGCCAGGCCGGTATTGCCCGCCTTGTGCTCCGGTCGAGCCCAGGTGGAGTAGTCCTTTTCTGCCAGCGCGTAGGCGCGTCTCAGCCAGGCCCTTGCCTCGGTGCGGCCCGCCGGAGTGGCCGGAAAGCTGGCCGGATTCTCCCACACGGCTCGAATCATCGAGGTTAGAAACGGCGGCTGCGAGCGCGTTAGATAATAGGTTCGATTTGCATTGAGAACTGCGCCATAGTGCTCGATCTCGAAGAAGAAGTTATCCACCATACCCTTGGCAAGGGCTTCACGGTGATCGGCCTCCAAGCCCAGCACGATAAAGTAACTGTCCCAGCCGTACATCTCGTTGAAACGGCCGCCGGGCACGACGTAAGGATGGGGCAGATAGAGCAGCCCCGCAGCGGGCAACTCCTCGGGACGCAGGTCGCCCAGCTTCTCAATGCGCCGGGGCAGCACGGCGACTTTTACATGACATTTTTGTTCGATAGCGGCCACTTCCGGCGGCGGCTCCATGCCGGCAGGCAGATAGAGCACCGGGTTGGCAACGATCTTGATATCCGCCAGAGACCGGCAATCGGCGGTCGAACGGGTCAAGGTGTCCCAGGCGGAGTGAATATAGGCGAGCGTGGCGGCGGAATTGGTTCCGGGGCTGGAGCCGGCGTCCGGCGCCTGCGCACCGGCCTGCGGAATTGCGGCGACTGCAAGGAATAACAAGCAAGACAACTTCATTGGAACTCCGTCGGGAAGGGCGCTATTTTCTTGGAGTGTACAGGACCGGACGCGGTTTTTGCCTGTGCCGGGAACAGTTGGCGTTGCGCCGGTGTCTACACAAGCACAGTGGTTCCGAATGGGATATACGGAGGATCTTACAGCGGAGCCAGAGTTGAGTTACCCACAGAGCTAGCCAGTCACGTAGCTTGTCCTTTCAAGAACAAGCCGCCCTGATGACTATGCCCGCGGGGCGCTAACTCTGGCGTCGCTCGCAACCCCGCTCCTGGCGCAAGCATGACGCGCTGAGCGGCCGCGCTCTGCTGCGCGTGGAAAGCTCCTCCCGAATCTCTGCCGGCGCGGCTGATTTGCTCTTTCGGGAGGCACGCCATGTTTGAAGACAGCACCTTTGAATCCATGGGCAGAATCCGCACCCGCAGCCGCGGCTGGATGCTCGCCGCCTTTACCTTCAACGCATCCATCCTGCTGGCGTTGATCGTGATTCCACTCGTGTACCCTGAGGCCTTGCCGCGCCAACTGGTGGCCTTTTTGCTGGAGGCGCCCGCACCGCCGCCTGTTCCGCAACCGCAGGCCCAGCCGCCCGCTCACGCCGCGCCCTTCCACTCCCAGATCGAAGACGGCCAGATCTTCGCGCCACCTAAGATTCCGCCCGGCATTGCCATGCTGCGTGAGCCCGAGGCCGCTCCTGTTGGCACCATTCCCGGGTGGGGCCAGGAGAGCGGCTTGGCCGACAACCTGGGCAATGTCTTCCACGGCCAGTCAACAGCCGCGGTTCGGCCAGAAGCCAGGGGCCCGGTTCGTCTGCCTTCTTCCCTGGTTGCCGGCATGTTGATCGTCAAGAACATCCCGGTTTATCCGCCGATCGCCAGAACCATGGGTTTGCAAGGCACCATCGTACTGCAGGCAACCATCTCCCAAGCCGGAACCATCGAGAATCTGCGCGTCGTCAGCGGTCCCGGACCGTTGCAGCAGGCCGCGCTGGACGCGGTCAAGGGCTGGCGCTACCGGCCTTATCTGCTCAATGGGCAGCCGGTGGAAGTGGAGACCACCATCAATGTGATCTTCACCATGGGGCGGTGAGAACGGGGCGGGACGGCCCACCTGCCGAACCGCGAGCTGTCTATCCGCCGTCCAGCTTTTGCCGGGTCAGCTCGTTCCATGCCGCGATGGCTTCTGGCATGGGCGGGCTGACCAGGCCGGGCGCCACACCGTTGATGACCCTTTGCGGATCCACGCTGCCCTTGCCGTCGCGCAGGACCCCCTTCACCCAGCCCACCGCAGCCAGGCCCTTGCTCCCGGTGAAGGTCTGCTCCAGGTAAAACCAGCGCTCGTCCCAGCAAATTACTCGCGTTGTGAGCGAGAAGACCGAAAACAGCGGCAACGACCGCCGATAGGTGATCCACACCGCGCCCACCAGGGGCGTCCAGCGCGCCTTGATGATGCGCTCCAGCAGACGCGAGCGCGCCAGCATATGGGTGCGTGCGTAGTCCATCATGCCCAGATAGCGGGCGTTGTTCAAGTGCAGATTGATGTCGATATCGTTGGGCAAAACCCTCATGCGCAGGCGGTCTTCTTCCAGGACATGCAACGGAGGAAGCGGTCGAATATGCTGGCGGATGGCCAGCGCCGGAATGCGGACAAAGCTGATGAAGTGCGACACGACTTGCTCCTTCGAACTCGGAGTTTGCTGGGGGTGTGCTTCAAAAATGCCGCTTTGCGTCAGGGCACGACTTTATTCGCGCCGAAGACAGCCTAAAATCAAGGGGCTGAAGCCCAGGATACTCCGGGCCGCCATGCGGCACGGCGCAAGCCGTGCCCATTCAAAGAAGAAACATCTCGAATCTCCTATGCAAGCAATCGTTTCGCCCAGCCACAGGCTCGCCCCCAATCGCCCCACTGGCGCATTCCGCGCTACATCGGCGACAATCGCTCGTGATATGAAAACTCTCAATCGCCGGGAATTTCTGATGACCGCCTCCGCCGCCACCCTTGCCGCAGCCGCCTCTCCCTCGCTGGCCACCCCTCGCCTGCAACGCGTCTTTATCGCGTCGAGTACACCAGACGGCATTCTGGCCTTCGACTGGAACCCGGCGACCGCCGAACTGACGCCCGCTGGAGTGGCCGCCAGACTGCCCAAGGTGGCCTGGATCGCCTTTTCTCCCGGCCACGAGTTCCTTTATGCTGCCTCCGAGGTGGACTCCTTCAATGGCAAGCCGACTGGCGAGGTAGCCAGCTTCCGCGTTGTGAATGGAGAACTGCATCCGCTTTCCGCGCAGAACTCGGCCGGCATTGGCACCTGCCACGTGGCGCTCGACCACAGCGGCCATGTGCTGCTCTCCGCCGATTACATGGGCGCCAGCGCGGCCAGCTTTGTGGTGACCGAGGGCAAATTGAGCCCCGCCGTCCAGACCGAGCACTACACCGTCCACGGGCCAAACAAAGACCGCCAGGAGACCGCCCACGCCCACTTTGCCTCGTTCTCGCCTGACAATCGCTTCGCCTACATCAACGACCTGGGCGGCGATTGCATTCATATTTACGGCCTCAACAGCGCCACTGCCGCGCTGACCCCGGCGGGCAGCTACAAGGCCAGAGCGGGCGCTGGCCCGCGTACGCTGCATTTCCACCCCAATGGCCATACTGCCTACTGCGTCAACGAGTTGGACTCGACCGTGGACGTGCTGGAGTGGAGCAAAACCGACGGCAGTCTCGCTTTGGTTCATCGGATCGAGATGCTGCCCGAGGGCTATCACGGCCTGACTCGCGCCTGCGATACCGTGATCACAAAGGACGGGAAGTTCGTCTACTTCGCCAACCGCGACAACGACTTCCTCTATAGCTTCAAGGCCGACGCCACGACCGGAGCGCTGACGCCGATGGCCCGCAGCAGTTGCGGCGGCAAGATTCCGCGCAACTTTACGCTCGACCCCACCGAGCGCTGGATGCTGGTGGCCAACCAGGACTCTAACCTGATCAGCGTCTTCGTCCGCAACTCCGCGACCGGTGTGCTGGCCGCGGAGGGCAAGAGCTACGCAGCAGCCACGCCCATGTGCATTTTGTTTGCGTAAGAGCCAGATAGGCGAGGACGATTCACAACGCGAGCTCCAGGAAACTCCCTAACCCGCGGGGCAAAGGCAGCTCTCCAATTTGTGCCGAGGGAGGAAAAGAACGGAGGGAGCAGGGGACTTCAGTCCCCTGAAGAAGCGATAGAATCATTCGGCCTTCAGGCCCGGGCCTGAAGGCCGGCAAAACTCGCGTCGGTTTCGTGGGGCTGAACAGGCTGCGGAAAACCCCGTATGCAAGCCTGACCCCCAAGAACATCCCGCAGAAGCTAAAGCCCGTCCCCTTATTATCAGTATTTTGTGGCACGACTGAAGTCGTGCCCTTTCAAAAAAGGGGCCATACCAGAGTTTTTCCGCAACCTGTGAAGCCCCACGCTCCCTCCGCCAATTCCCCGCGAATCTCCTCTATACCATCGAGAGAGATGCTCTAATTGCTCTAGTGTGTTTCTCTGCTGGACTGGAGATTGCCGCTTCCAGCAAGAGTAGGGTGCGCCGACCTCTTGGCCGGCTGTAGCGTGGACCCCCAGTCCGCGCTCACTCTACATCTTCAGGAGACCTGCTCTAAGCTGATCCTTCCGGCGGGATGAGATGGCCGCCGTCCCTGGCGTGCTTTGCCGCGTACATGGCGGTGTCGGCGGCGCTCAGCAGACTTTCGCGCGTGATGGCGTCCTGCGGATACATCGCAATCCCCACGCTGGCCGAGCCGCGCAGCACAAACCCATCCAGGGCCAAGGGCTCGTCGAGGCTGCGCTCCAGGCGCTGGGCAATCTCCTCAACCTCCGCGCGATTTCGAACCACCGGAACCAGGGCAGCAAATTCATCGCCGCCCAGCCGCGCCAACTGGTCGTGGCTGCGTAGTTGCCGCTTCATGCGCAGCGTCACCTCGCGCAGGTACAGATCGCCGATGCGGTGGCCATACTTGTCGTTTACTTGTTTGAAATCGTCGAGATCGATGTAGATCAGCCCGAAGATTCCAGCTTTCTTGCGCGCTTCCTCCATGCAGGCATCGAGCTCTCTGTCAAGAGAAAAGCGGTTCTGCACGCCGGTGAGCTGGTCAAACTCCGATCGGTGCAGCAAGTCTGCATTCAGCTTTCGGGTTTCAATGGCCAGCGCCACCAGCCTCGCCCCCACCGCCAGCACATCGGACTCGTCGACAGCCGGGTCCATTCCTGGTTGGAGTGCTGCATAGATCGTGCCCAGCGGCGCGCCGTCGCGGGACGGTATTTCCTTGCAAGCCACGCGCATTTCCTCTGCTACGGAGAAGGAACTGCCTAACTTCGCTCCGTCAACGATCTCGCACCAGCAGGGAGCCTTATTCAGTCCAAACGAGACAAGCTCAGTGATCTGCTCGATGATCTCGGCCAGCGGACGAGAGCCGTTGATGTCCTCCAGAATCCGGCTGCGCTGGCCTTCCAGCAGGGCATTGCGGCGGTGCATCCAGGCTTCCGCCTCCGTCCGCGCAGCCAGCACGGTGGTTTGCTGTCTCACCTTCCGTTCTGCGCTCCAACCCCACGCAGCGAGGGCGGCCAACACGACCAGCAACAGGCTCACCAGGCCGGTCAGGTTGCGCACCGTGATCCAGGAAGGGGCGGCCGTGACAACAATATCGTCAAAGGAACGCAGAAGCATGTCAGACGCCACCGGCCCATTGAATGGATCGGAACTGTAGAACATGCTGACTCCAGTGACGCGCACCCTGGCGCCCACCGGAATTTCTTTCATGGGGGGAAGCTGGAGCTCGGGAATGCCATTCGGATGGCGGAAGACGGCCGAGAACAGGTGCCCGTTGGAGGTCAGAACATACTCGTCCTTTGCCGCCTCCCTGGCCTGCATCACCACCTGCCCTTCGGCTGAAACCAGATTGAATGCGTTGCCGCCCATGCCCAGTTCCCACCAGTCCACGGGCAGAGGAGGGATGGGCGCGTACACACCGCTGTCTCGAACCTCCCCGTGAGTCAGTGCCATGTAGCCGTTGCGGACTTCGGGAAAGCCAGAGGCATCTGCCCGGTCGCCGACCCGCAAGGGGGTGTCGGTCATGGTCATGATCCACACACTCTTCGAACCGTTTTGCAACACCACCGCCGAACCGGGCTGATAGTAGGTGATGATTCCCTCAACCTTGACTCTTTGCGTCAGGTCGCGCACATGATAGCTGCCGAGGACGTCCTCGATGGCCGTCAGCGGAAGCGTGTCAGCGCCCGCCCCGGCGCGCTTCAGAACCTTGATGTCGTCCAGAGCCTGCAGGTTGAGGATGGCGCCGGTTTGTTGCATCTTCTGGTCGAACTTGGCGCCGGCAACTCCAGTGAGTTCCACCTCGGCGTCCAGTATCCCCGCCAATGCGCCTTGGTCGCCGCTGTTGACCGCGGCATCCACGTAGCCCCCATCCATCAGAATCTGCAGGTAGATATTGCGTCCGCCGGGTCCGCCCACCATATCCGCGGCTCGCACCACGCCACGCGCTTTGACCCGCATGCAGTCCATTTGGGCGCTGACCAACTGATGAAAAGTGGCCGGCGTCGCCGGGGGCAGGGAACCGTGGCGCACCAGGGTTACATTGGCGTCTACGATGTCCGGGCGAAAGCTCTCTCGCGTTCTTCCCGTCACCAGAACGCGATCTCCTGGCAGAAGCTTCGCGCCCGGCTTGAAGGAAACATAGACGGCGGCGTCCTGGTCCTGAACAAAAAGGTCGATATCGGCGTCGCGATAGTAAGTAACGGTTGCTTCGAAGGCGACGGGAATCCCCTGGCTGGCATCGGCGTTGCTCAAGGCATGGATGGCGCGCAGGGTGGAGAGCGGACCCGGCGAGGTTGCCCACGCAGCCAATGACCATCCAAGAGCAATGGCGAAGATGAAACTGAGCCTCTTCATGGGGGAGAGTCCTGTGAACGGTCGACATGTGACCTGTTTGCCAGAGTATATATCGGCAGCAGATGGGGTTGCGGCCAACCGAGCGGAGTTGGAAGGCCAGCTTGCTGCTCCTGCGGCGCCGTTCAGCGAGAACGAAAACGAGACTCTGCCACTTCGGCCAATTCACTGAGATGGAGGCGCCGGGTGTGCTTTGCCACGTACATGCCTGCATCGGCCGCGCTCAACAGACTGTCTCGGGTCATTCCGTCCTCCGGGTAGAGGGCGATGCCCACGCTGGCCGATCCATGCAGAATATATCCTTCCACGGCATAGGCGTCGTCCAGGCTGTGCTCCAGACGATGGGCGATTTCCTCCACTTCGGCACGGCTTCGCACCACCGTCACCAGCGCAGCGAATTCGTCGCCCCCCAGGCGCGCCAGCATATCCGCGGAGCGAAGCTGACGTTTCATACGCAGGGCCACCTCCTGAAGATACAGATCACCGACATGATGCCCATAGCGGTCGTTCACCTGTTTGAAATCGTTCAGGTCGATGTAGATCAACCCGAAGATGCGGGCATCCTGGCGCGCCTCCTCAATCTGCACGTCCAGTTTCTTGCCCAGCGAGAAGCGGTTGTGGATGTCGGTGAGAAGATCGAACTCCGAGCGGTGGCGCAAATCGGAATAAAGCCGGCGAGTCTCGACGGCCAGGGTTGCCAGCTTGGCCCCGACGGAGAGCGCTTCCTGTTCCCGCGCGCAGGGGGGTGTCCCAGCGGGGAAAGAGGCATGGAGCTTCCCAAGCGCTGCTCCGCAGCGGGAGGGGATATCGGTGGAAACTACACGCAAGTCCTCTGCGACCGGCGGATGACTGCCGAGCCGAGCGCCATCGGCCACATCGCACCAGCAGGGAGCGTCATCGAGGCGGAAAGAAACCAGGCCGGTGATCTGTTCCAGAATGCTTGCCAGCGGTTCAGCACCGTTAATGTCCTCCAGAATCTGGCTGCGCCGATGTTCGAGCTGGGCGATCTGGCGCTCCAGGGCGGCCTCCGCCTCAATGCGCTTCGAAAGCGCGGCGGTCTGCTTCCGGACCCTCTTCCTCAAGGTCCAGCCCCAGCCGCTCACCGCCACCACCAGCAGCATCAGCAGGCTGACGACCGTGATAAGGTTGCGCACATTCAACAACGAAGGCCTGGCCACCACCGCAACATCGTCGGACGAGCGCAGCAGAATATTGAAGGGCACTACGCGTTCAGAGGTCTTGTCTTCATCCAGAATGCAGATGCCGGTTACGCGCACCCTGGTCCCCGGCTGAATCTGCTTCATCGGCGCCAACGGAGCCAGTGCCGAAGCCTCGCCGTGACGGTAGATGGCGGAGAACATATACCCGTCGGAGACGAGGGCGTATTCGTCCTGTGAGGCGCCCCGGACCGCCGTGACCACCACCCCTTCAATCGAAACCAGGTCGAAGAGATGCTTGCTTGAAACAAGCTGCTGCCAGTCCTCAAGCTGAGGAACGATGGGGAGCGGCGTCTGTATATCCTGAATCTCCCCGTTGGCCAGGGTCAAAAAACCGCCATGCACATAAGGAAACCCGGTCGCATTGGCTCGATCGCCAATGTGCAGCGGCGCGATGGTCTCGGTGGCGATCCACAAGCTCTTGTTCCCGTCCTGCAAAACCACTGCCGACCCCGGCTGATAGTAAGTGATTGTGCCGCGAACCCTGACCCGCTGGGTGAGGTTGTCGACGTGATAGGTGGTAAGGACCCGGTCCATGGGCGTGACCGGAATGGCCCATGGGTTGGCTTGGGCACTTTTTAGCACCTGGATGCCCGCAGGAGAGGAAACGTGCAGCAGGGCTCCCGTCTGCTGCATCTTGCCGTCGAATCTTCCCACGGCCACGCCGGTCACCTGGACCTCGGCATCCAGAAGATTATTCAGCCCACTCACCTTATCGCTATCGACGTCGGCGTCGATGTAACCGCCCTGGGCAACGAGGCGCAGGCGAACCGAGGGCAGATTTGAGGTCAGAACCAGGTCGGCGGTCTGCACCATGCCACGCACCGTCACCCGCACGCAGTCGCGCTCTGCCCGGACCAACTGGTCGAATGTTGCCGGGACAGGATTGGGCAGCGCCCCCGGACGGATCAGCATCACGCTGCTGGCTTTCACCCAAGGGCGGAAACCTGGCTGGGTTGTCCCTCGCACCAGAACGCGGTCACCGGGAATCAGACCCGCTCCCTTGGGGGCATGGACGTAAATGGCCAGGTTGCTGTCCTGCACAAATAGCCTGTTTAGATCGTCGCGGAAATAGGTAACCGTGGCCTCAAAAGCAACCGGCAGCACATGGCTGGCTTCGGCATTGCTCAGGGCGTGAATAGCGCGCAGCGTGGTAAGCGCGCCGGGCTCAACTGCGCAGGCAGTCGAGGTCCATGCGAGAACGATCGCGATCGAGTGAATCAGTCTCTTCATGAGTGGGGGGCAGTCCTTACACGCAATTGATTGCGTTTCCCCGTGGGCATCCTATCGGCACCGCCCAGTGAGCCGGTCACCCCAAGAACGAAAATAGCGATGAAGCAAGTTGGCAGCTTAAACGTCGGGGCATTTTGCGATTTCCCATCTTACGCCTGCCGGAACCTGATTTAATAGCTCTTCGGGGGTTACTAACGCGGTGCGGGTCTGCCTGAACAGCGCGCCGGGTCGGGCTCAGCCTGTTTTGTGGTCCCCTTCCCGCAACCGCGCTGGATTTCCCCGTGCAATTTCAACCCAGGGAGCTTTCAAGATGTCGGAAAACGTTGAGATCCCATTTGTGCCGGCATCCTCGCCGCACGGCGCACAAGCCCTGCCCACCCGCCGCATTCGCGTCATCGGTGTGCCGCTGGACCTGGGCGCCAGCCGCCGCGGCGTGGATATGGGACCCTCCGCCATGCGAGTCGCTGGACTGGAAAAGCGATTGGAAGCACTGGGGCACCAGGTCACCGATGCCGGCAACATCCGCGTCGAGATCGCTGAAACCCAGACCCTGGGCAACGAGAGCGCCCGCTACCTGAATGAGATCTCCGAGACCTGCACCCGCACGGCAGAGGCCGTGGTCAGGACCCTGGAAGAGGGCATGACGCCCTTGCTGCTGGGTGGCGACCACTCGCTCGCCGCAGGCTCGGTCTCCGGCGTGGCGGAGTTCTATCGGCGCCAGGGCCAGAAGATCGGCGTCCTCTGGATCGATGCCCATTCCGACATCAATACCCCTGCGACCTCGCCCTCCGGCAACGTACACGGCATGCCCCTGGCCGCCCTGCTCGGCCTGGGTCCGGAGCCGCTGGGGAACATCTTCGGCTACTCCCCCAAGATTGCCCCCGAGAATACGGTGCTCATCGGCGTGCGCGACATCGACTCCGCCGAGCGCGAGAACATCCGCCGCGCCGGCGTGGCCGAGGTCTACACCATGCGCGACATCGACGAGCGCGGCATGAGAACGGTGATGGAAGAAGCCCTGCGCGCCGCCAGCAACGGCACTGCCGGTTACCATGTCTCCCTGGACATGGACTGGATCGATCCCGAGGACGCGCCCGGCGTAGGTACCCCGGTCCGCGGAGGCGCAACCTATCGCGAAGCGCACCTGGCCATGGAAATCATTGCCGACCACGGCGGGCTGCTCAGCTTCGAGATCGTCGAGGTCAACCCCATCATCGACGAGCGCAACCGCACCGCTGACCTGGCCGTGGAACTGGCCTGCTCGGCATTTGGGAAAAAGATATTGTGAAGGGCCTGTAGGAACATCAGAGCAAGGCACGGTTTTGAAAGGGCACGGCTTTGGTCGTACCGCAAATGCGACATACCAAGTGGGGCTTTACAGGCTGCGGAAAAACTCTGGTATGGCCCATTTTTTTGAAAGGGCACGACTTCAGTCGTGCCGCACAATGCTGATCATAAAGGGACGGGCTTTAGCCCCTGCGGGATGTTTTTGGGGGCTTCGCCTTGCATTCGGGGTTTTTCCGCAGCCTGTTTAGCCCCCAAGCGGCTTTGCCGAGGAACTCCGACTTCTTGGGCAAGACGTAGAGTTTTTGGGCAAGATGCGATTCTTTCTCGCCCTGGATTTCCGCTCTCTTTCCAAGGGGGGAGGAATGATTGGTAATTTCCGCTTGGGCAAAGATACGACCACAATGCCAGTCCTGCACCATCATCCTCTACCCACGGCAGTGTCATCCTGAGCCGCAGGCGAAGGATCTGCGGTTGCGTTTGAAGGTCTCAAAGTGGCGATACTTCCGAATTGGCGACGATACACTCAAGATTGCGCGTTACGGCGAAACAACGTGGTGATCGTCGAAAGTAACAACGCGTAGGTTAGGCCGTTCAGTAGCGGCATGAGAACCAATGCCTTGTTCCCCTCGATGGCCCAGAAGGGACAGGTCAAGTACACAGCATCCCAGAAAATACGGCTTCCTAGTCCTTCAGGGAGATTGAACATCAAGAGGCCGAGGATGCCCCACAACAGGGGGACCAAAGCTCCAATTAGAAATCCGATCGCTAGAGTTCGAGCCTTCATTTCGAGGCCACCTATGCGGACCATCATACCGACTTGCGCCAATGTCCGGGCATCGGCATGGCAGATAAGGAACAATGCCGGGCGAATCACCGCCAACTCGGAAATAACGAGAAGCAACCGCAGATCCTTCGCTGCGCTCAAGGATAACAGCTATATTTGTGCCAGTTGGCGAGTGATTGGCACTCGGCAGTTACCCTTCCGCCAGCATTTGCTCAGGGCTCCATCCAATTGCTGGCGGTTCTGATGCTGTTGGGTCTGCCCGCAGGCACTCTTGGGCAGGATTGAGGCTTTTTGTGCAGCCGATCTGCCTCTTGGGCAAGGCGGAGAGCTTTTGGGCAAGAAGGCCGTTCTTGCCACTTTTTGGCGAAGCCCCCCTGAGCGATGCTTTCCGGCCTTCCTTCCAGAACGATGCCCCTTTTCTCCAGCTTCTGAAACCCCCGCCAGGCGATTGAGAGACAATAGAAGACAAATGGCAAAGAAACTACGTGTAGGCATTTTGTTTGGCGGGCGCAGCGGCGAGCATGAGGTTTCGCTCCTCTCGGCCGCTTCGATTCTGAAGGCGATTGATCGCCGCAAATTCGATGTGGTGCCCATTGGCATCAACAAATCCGGCCACTGGCTCACCGCCGGCGCGGCGCAGGGGTTGCTGGAAAACGGCGGTCCTTCCGCGCCCGAGGCCCCGAAGAAGCTCCGCGCCGGTGATCCCGCAGCCACGCCGGGCGCGCGCGTCCTGGCCGAAGGCCAGCCTACCCTGCTGGCGCCGGAGCCGGAAGAGCCAGCCATGGCAGCTCTCAGCATGAAAGGCGCTTCGCCTCTCGACAGCCACGCCGCGCTCGGCGGCCAGTCGCTGGACGTCGTCTTTCCGGTGCTGCACGGTACCTTTGGCGAGGACGGCACCATCCAGGGCCTTTTCGAGCTGGCGGGCATCGCCTACGTCGGCGCCGGCGTGCTGGGCTCGTCGGCAGGCATGGACAAAGACGTGATGAAGCGCCTTTTTGCCAATGCCAGGCTGCCCATCGTCAAGCACGTTACTCTGCTTCGCGCCGCGTGGGAGAAGTCCCCGCGCAAGTGCGTCACCCAGATCGAGGCGGCCCTCAAATACCCAGTCTTTGTGAAGCCGGCCAACCTGGGCTCCTCGGTGGGCATCAGCAAGGTGCACGACCGCAAGGAACTGGCGCCCGCTCTTCGTCTGGCCGCCAAGTACGACCGCAAACTGGTGATCGAGGCGGGCGTGGGCGGCAAGAAGGCCAAGGCGCGCGAGTTGGAGGTTGCCGTTCTGGGCAACGACGATCCCCAAGCCAGCGTGGTGGGCGAGATCGTCCCCGGCAAGGAGTTCTACGACTACGAGGCCAAATACCTTTGCGAAGGATCGGTCCCGGTGATCCCTGCCAAGCTGACCCGCGCGGAGACCAAGCAGATCCGCGAGATGGCCGTGGCCGCCTTCAAGGCCTGCGACCTCTCCGGCCTGGCCCGCGTGGACTTCCTCATGGAACCGGACGGCAAGCGGCGCATCTTTCTGAACGAAGTGAACACCATGCCCGGATTCACCCAGATCAGCATGTACCCCAAGCTCTGGGAGGCCACCGGCATCAAGTACAAGGACCTGATCACCCGGCTGATCGAGCTGGCCCTGGAACGCCACGCCGAGAAGAGCCGGACGACGTATAGCCGGGAAGAGTAGAAAGACAGGGACTTGGGACTGAGGGACTAAGGGACTGAGGGACTGAGGGACTTGGGACTAAGGGACTAAGGGACTAAGGGACTTGGGACTGAGGGACTTGGGACTGAGGGAACAGGAGGACGGCCTCCGGTGTCTAATCAATAAGAGTGCCTGGGCTGCGAAGAAGGAGACGAATGTGCGATCAGCGTGCCTTTTAGTCCCGAGTCCCGAGTCCCGAGTCCCGAGTCCCGAGTCCCGAGTCCCTAGTCCCTTAGTCCCTAGTCCCTGTTCTCTTTGTCCCTTGTCCTTGCACTTGCCGTATCCTAGATTCAAGGAAGACGCTCCAATGACCCTGCTCGACGCTCCTGTATTCAATGAAGCACGCGAACGCCGTAACCGCAATGTTACATACGGCTCCGTGGGCCTGGTGCTGGTGCTGCTTGTCAGCTG
Source organism: uncultured Acidobacteriaceae bacterium (assembly GCA_963839155.1). Lineage (GTDB taxonomy): Bacteria > Acidobacteriota > Terriglobia > Terriglobales > Acidobacteriaceae > Telmatobacter. Next base: position 387,489 of record CAWITY010000005.1, on the reverse strand, counting down.
GTGGCTGGTGGCTGGCCGTCCCGTCGATTGGCCCTGGAATTGGAACAGCTACCTGAGCGGCAGGATGGCGGTCAACCGCTTCTTGACGGCTGTTGAAAAGAACGACCTGCCCGCGGCCTACGGCATCTGGCTGCACGACAAGGATTGGCAGAAGCATCCGGCGCAAAGCGGCGCCTACACCTTCGAGCGCTTTCAGGAGGACTGGAGCCCCAGCAGCCCAGAGAACGAATACGGCGTCATCCAGAGCCACAAGATCGTACTCGCTGGCCGTTACGGCAATGGTGTGCTGATCGCGGTTTTGATGAACGGGCGGAAGAGCAAGCCGCTCAACCTGCAATACGATCCCCAGTCGCATTCCCTCAGCTTCTCGCCGCCGGGCGTAGAACTGTACCTGGGACCCTAGTGTCATGCCTCTGAAACTCGCATCAGAGACAGGACACCTGCGGATCTAGCGCGCGGGCCACTCTTCCACAACAATACCCAGGTCGTTCAGCTGCTGGATGGCGGCTTCAACGTTGCGGCGGACCTTGGGGCGGTCCTTGGGATTGGCCAGGGGGGACTCGGCCACGGCGATCACGCGTCCGTAGGGCCAGGCGCCGGGCGGCAATGCGACCAGCGCCTTGACCAGGTCGGCGGGGCGCAGTTGCAACTCCTGCCGCCGGGCCGCCGCCGGGCGCAGCATGGTTCCCTGCCCTACCGTGCTGGGGTTTGCGTCGGCCAGGGTCACACGCAGGTTCAGGGCTTCCGCGTCCACCGAGAGAAAAGGGTTGGCCCATGCACCGGGCTCGTGCACATCCACATAGAGGCTCTTGGTGGGCAGAGGAACAACGGCCAGCGCGGCACGCTGCTGGTCGCGCTCGGTAGCGGCCTCCTGCGCCTTGTGCTCGGCATCGACGGCGGTCTGGGCCACGCCCACTACCGCTTGCTCTTCCTTGTGGCATGCCGCCACTGCAATGGCGAGCAGCACGGCCATCGCTGCAATTCCCCTGACTTTCAAACTGTAATTCACCCTTCAAGGATAGCAGGGCGGCTGGGAAGACGGGCTGGCTAGAGCGGTTTCGATTCATCAGTTGCCATTTTGAAATCGTTCAAGGTGGCATTTTCCTGAGAAAATGCCACTCGGCATCGAGCTTTCTGTAAAGAGCTGAATCGAGACCTCTGTAGTTGGAAAGTAAACTCATGCCGAAAATCCCCCGTGCGCAACATGCGCCGCATGTAGTAATCTTCGCGGTCAATGGATTGGAGGTTGCGGATGGGCAAGAAAGTTGTAGCGATCGTGGGCAGCTATCGCAAGGGCGGGACGACCGACACCGCCGTGGAGGCCCTCCTCGAGGGCGCACGGGAGAAGGGCGCTGAGACGCAGACCATCTACCTGATCCTGGAGCACCTGGAGTTCTGCACCAATTGCCGCCGCTGCGCCCAGGAGCCGGGTACGGAGCGCGGCAAGTGCCCGCACCAAGACGGGCTGGAGTCCATTTTGGCCAAGATCGAGGAGGCAGACGCGGTGGTGGTGGGCAGCCCGGTGAACCATGGCAACGTCACCGCCATCTCGCGCGTGTTTCTTGAGCGGCTGGGCGGCTTCTGCTATTGGCCCTGGGGCCAGGCAACTCCGGTGCTCCGCAGCAAGCGCCGCCCGCGCAAGGCCGCCCTGGTCTGCTCGGCTGGCATGCCTGGAGTCATGCTGCCGCTGGTTACGGGAGCCCCGAGCGCCCTGCGCAAGACGGCACAACTACTCGGCGCCAAGCCGGTCGGGCACGTGTGGATCGGACTTTCCGCGCGGAGGCAACACAATCCCCTTTCGCCCGCGGATCGGGAGCGGGCGCGAGAGGTCGGGCGGAAGCTGGTGTAGAGGACGATTTTCTGGTTTGGGGATCGGCGGCTTGGACTCTTTCGGCTGTGGGACCGAGGGCTGTAAGAACCTGTAGATTGGTGGATCTATCCCACCTCATAGCATTTTCTTACATTGTGTAGGCCAGAATCTTGTTAGTCTGCCACCCATTCCGCGGGAGGACGCGGAATAGGTGGGGCACCCGCTTGATCCCTGACCCCTGTTCCCTGCCCTTTCACTTACCGATCAGCCCGCGGGCGATGGCGTCCAGCATCCCGTTGAGGAAGTTGATGGACTCGGGGGCGGAGTAGCGGCGGCCGATCTCCAGGGCCTCGTTGATGACGATGGGGAAGGGCGTGCCTTTGTATCCCAGCATCTCGCCCACGGCCATGCGCAGCAGGTTGCGGTCCACGGCAGGCATGCGCTCCAGCCGCCAGTGCTTGGAGTTGGCGACAATCAGCTCGTCAATCTTCTCCTGGTGCACCACGGCCACGCGAAACAGGTCCTCGGCAAAGCCGCGGATCTCGGGCTCGACCTCGTCGGCGGCCTTCCAGAAGTTGGCGCGCACCTGCTCGGGCGTCTGCTTGCCGATGTCTGCCTGAAAGAGCATCTGCATGGCCAGCTCACGCGATTTGCGGCGCCCGGATGTATGTTGTCCGGCGGTCAAGCTGGGCCGCCTTCCACCGCACGGACTGAGGCCTGTCCATTGGGGTCCAGGCCCTGGCCGGCTGCGACGCGCTGGATCTTGTGGTTCAGGCTGGCCATCTCGATGGCTGCCACGGCGGCTTCAAATCCCTTGTTTCCGGCCTTGATGCCGGCGCGGTTGAGCGCTTGCTCCAAAGTCTCGCAGGTGAGCACGCCAAAAGCATGGGGAACGCCCGTCTCCTGTTGTGACTGGCCGATGCCGCGAGCAACTTCGTTGTAGATGGCTTCGTAATGAGCAGTCTCGCCGCGCAACAGGCAGCCCAGGGTAATAATGGCGTCCGGCCTTCCCCGCTCGGGAGCCAGGTTGGCCAGGATGCGGGCGGCGGCGGGAATCTCCCAGGCGCCGGGAACGCGAATGACGCCAATGTCCCCGCGCTTTGCGCCGCTGCGCAGCAGGGCGTCCAGGGCGCCTTCGAGCAGGCGCTCGGTGATCACCGCATTCCAGCGAGCCACGACAATGGCGAATTTCATTCCGGCGGCAGAGAGATCGCCCTCGACAGCCACCGGCTTGCCGCGCTGGGGATCGGTCCATGCCCAAAAACTGAAGGCAACGCCGGGCTCAGGCTCCACGGTGAAAATGCGGGACTTCCAATGGGTTTCAGTAATCGGCTCTAAGCGGGCAACGGCAGTGTCGCCACCCTGGGCGCGCAACCAACTCGCGGCGGCCTGATGCACGGCATCGAGCGCCGTCACTTCCACCAGCACGTCGGCAGTGGAGGGAAACTGGCCGTCGACAAACTCCAGGTTGCCCAACGGCGCCAGGAATGCAGCGCCGCGGCTGTTTTCTTCCTGCCACCCCGCTCCGGAGGCAAACCCCAGGGCGGAAAAGAAGCTGGCCAACCGGTCATAGACCGCGGCGCTACTGGCAGGACGAAGGAAGGAAATCCCTTTGATCATGCTTTGATTCTATCGTGCCGGAGAAGGCTGTCGAAATCTGCAAGCAGCATGGTATGGGGTGGGCGCGCTTTCCGGTCCACGGGCCGCGGAAGGCGGGCTGCGTGGCCCAGGTTGAAGGCCAAACAGAAAGGCCGGCGTTAGCCGGCCTTTCTGTTTTGAGTTCGTGAGACTGGAAGCTAGGTGGTGGTGCGAGGCTTGACCGCAATGACCGTGGCCGGCACCGGATTGGTGGTGGGCGAGGTAAGCAGGCAGCCTTGATCTGCGCCTGGCGTGCAGGAAGGCAGATTGGGCGCAATCTGCTGCAGATCCTTGAGGGTCTTCACATCGATGTAGTGGATCATGTTGTCGCCCGCCGTGGAGACAAAGAACGTGGTGTCGTCCGGGCTAAAGACGCCCGCCAGAGGCGCTGTCACGGAGCTGCCGGTCAATGGCAGATAGTGCACCGCTCCCGGCGCGCCGCCAACGCCTGGCACATAGTAGGGCAGTGAAGCTCCGCCGGAGGTTGCGCCGCCGGTGTAGGTGATGAAGGCCAAATTGGAGGTAGGAGAGGGCACGATCTGATTGACGGCCGTGACATTCACCACTTGGCTAAGCGGGTACAGATTGGGCTGGGAGTGAGCAATGGGTAGGGGGTCCAGGGTCTCCACCTGCCCGGCGCCTGTACCGGTCGTCGTTGTCGGGCAAGGCGAAGCGGGGACGGTCACCCCTGTGTCGTAGAGGCTAATGCCACCGCCCTGGAGCGATGCGCTCAGAATATGCTGCCCGTCTGTGGTGGCGGCCAGCACATCGGATTGCACTTGGATGGAATCTCCCTGTGGATAGAAGACCATGCTGGCGTAGTCGCCCACAATGCCGCTGGGACACCAGGTATGGGCCACGGTGGGGAAGCCTCTCAAATAAGCGCCTACGCCGGGGATCACCAGTGCCGGTGTCTGCATGGAGACCGCTACCGCCGTATTGGCCGCAACCGTAGCGGGCGGCACGGCGCCAGCCGGGAGGGGACTGGGAGGCAGAGGATAGGAGGCCCAACCCGTGTTGGTGCTGTAGACGTAGAGCGTATCGGTGTGGCCGGTAATCGCGGGCGGGTTGTTCAGTGCCGCATTATCGGTCACATAGAGAGTCTTGGAGTCAGGTGTCCAGACCGCGGCATTGCCCAGGCCGCCGAAGGTCGCCTGAATGGTGCCGGAAGGACTGTAGATGTAGAAGACCTGGCGCACTTGATCGTTGATCAGCACCGTCTGGTCATTGGGCGAAACCGCCAGCACCACGCCGGGAACGTTGGAGTCCTGCTTGGTCAGTGTGTCGTTGGCCGTGCTGTAGATCATCAACTCGCGGGACGAGCCAAAGTAGAGGTTGGAACCTAGCTGATCCATCACCATGGAGTTGGGGACATAGGGCAGGCGAACCGTGGACCCCACCGTGCCGCTGAGCAGGTCGACGGGAATGAAGTACTGGGACTGGCCGGGAGCCGCGAACCACAGATAGGCGCTGTCCGATCCAGGAGTGTTGATGGCCACCGGATTACTGGAAATGGGAAGGCCCGTGCCATAGGAGTCCGACTTCGTTGATCGGCGCCGGGTTGCAAGAGTTGGGTTGGCACAAGGCAAAGATGGTCGCCTGGCCGGGGAAGGCCGCCGAGACGCCTCCCGTGCTGCCTGCGGAAATATCCACGGGGTTGGTGGACTGGTAGTCCAGGGTGAGGCCGGTGATGGCAACTCCATTGATGTCCGTCACGGTGGTGACCAGGTTCTGGCTCACACCCTGGCTCACGGTCACAGGGTTGGCGGTGCCTGACTTACCGTTGAGAGTGACAGAAATCGACGCTGGCGGGCAGGTGGTAAAGTAACCCGCCGAAGAACCCGATCCAGCAACCGAAGCTGTGACGACCGTGGTGCCCGGCAACTGGGCGGTGATCTGATTGGTCTCGGAGTTGATGGAGGCGACCGCATTGACGCTGACCGAATAGCTGAGCGTGCCGAGGGCCGCGGTGCAATTGGGCACGGAAGTCACGCCGGCCGGCAGCGGACAGGCCGGATTGGTGGTGCCCGACGGGGCGCAAATCAACACGTTGGCCGGCTGACCGTTAACGGTGGTGCTGTAGCAAGCCTGCGCGTCAAGCTGCGCAATGACGCCTTGCGAGTAGCATTTCGAAGGTACCGCTTCAGCTTGGCCCGCCAGGGCCAGGGATATCCCGGTCACCTGTGGGTGCACGAACACTTCCACCGGATTGGAGGTCACCGCATCGGCTTCGGCTGTGATGTAGGCCGTGCTGTAGGGCAACCCACCCGTGGTTGGAACGGGATTGGGCTTGTTGCAAATGGTGTAGTCGGCAATGCCGCCACCGGAGTTGCGATTCCATGTGCCGGCGCAGATATTGCCGGAAGGCGAAATATCCACCAACTGATTATTGGTGGTGCCGTAGGAATAGTTTCCCGCGCTGGCTGAATCTCCCTTGCAGGTCTTGGCCGAAGGCGAACTCACCTGCTGCGTTTGCCCAAAGGCAAGCGAGATGCCGGTGGTGCGGGGCTCCAGGTCAATGGAAGCCACGTCTGTGACCTTCAAGCCATAACCCAAACCATTGCAATAGTTCGCACTCGGATTGCGGGTGCAACCGGAGATCGAAATCCCGGCTGGAATCGCCAGGCACAACAAGCAGACAAGCGTAAAAAACCGCCGCATGAATCCTCCCCGCCCCGCCTTTTCGAACCGCGGAACGGTCTCTCCAAAAAAACGTCAAAAGATTTGGTTATGAGCGGCCCGTCAACATGCCAATGCAGGCGTGCAGCCAGGAAATCCGCTCCAATGACCGGCTCCCGGAGGTACGCTCTTCCATACAGCCGGTCGGCGGAGCACGTTCTGGAAACTCCAATGAAAAGTGTATCAGGGCGGGGCCGCCTGACAACATGCCCCAGCAACCTCAATCCCCCTGCAAGGGCAGGATCTCGCCCTGCCTCCCCCTCACTCGCCCGGAGGCATGTAGCGTTCGAACCACTCCACGGCTCTCTCCATGACGTCGCGGCGGTGGGCAGCAGACACAAAGCCGTGCCCTTCGTTGGGGTAGACCACAAGCTGGGTCGGCACATGTTGGGCCCGCAGGGCGTGCCAGAACTCGAAAGACTGCGGCGCGGGACATTCGCCGTCCCGGTCACCCACCACTATCAGCGTAGGGGTGTGGGCCTGCTTGATGAAGTTGATGGCCGAACTCTTGGCATAGACAGCCGGGTCATCGTAGACCGAGGCACCGAAATAAGGCGTCATCCACTGATCGATGGAGTTTTCTCCGTAGTAGCTTTGCCAATCGGAGATTCCCGCGCCTGCCGCCGCGGCCTTGAAGCGCTCCGTCTGGGTGACGGCGAACATGGTCATGAACCCGCCGTAGCTCCAACCGATAATGCCCACGCGGCTCGGATCCACCGAATATCTGGCTTCTGCCGCGTCCACCCCGGCCAGAATGTCGCGCAGGTCGCCATAGCCGAAGTCCTTGCGATTGGCCTGGGTGAAGGACTCGCCTTCTCCGAAGCTGCCGCGCGGATTGGGTTGCAGCACAAAATAGCCCAACGCGGAAAAGGCCGAGGCGCTCAGGCCATCGCTGCCCTCCCAGCGGGACACGACGGCCGAGGCCGGGCCACCGTGTACGGCGACGATCAGAGGATACTTTTTGCCTGGATCGTAGTTCCTGGGCAGCATGAGCCACCCCTGCACGCGGAACGAATCGCTCTTCCAGGATAGGGAAACGGAGCTGCCCCAGGCCGGCTCAACGCCGTCGTTGAAGTGCGACAACCGGATCACACCCTCCAGGCCGGACGTCATGACAACACCGGGCTTGGCGGCGAAGATCTCCGGTGGGCGGTCGAATGTACTGGCCTGGAAGACAAACAGCGAACGATCTGCCGTGGAAGAGAGGCTCATCTCCAGCCGGCCGTCACCTACGCTGCCGGGAATGCTGAAGATGGGCGCGCCAAAGCTGATCTGGCCTCCAGGGCTGGTGCGGTCGCCCAGCAGTTGGAAGCGGATCAACTGGCAGTTGGAGCCGGCCAGTTCGTTCACAAACAGGTGCTGGTCGTCGCCCCATTCGATCCACGCCGGCGAAGTGGGCCGTTGCGCTGTGAGGTCGCGCAGCGCGCCACCCTGGGCCTGGACGATCCACACATCGCCGCCTGTGGCTCCCTGGTCGCTCATCAGCCCGCCGATGAAGGCGATAGCCTTCCCGTCCGGAGACCAGCGCGGAACGGCAATCTGCATCCCATGCAAAGGGCCGGCGACCTCGCCGGGCGCCAGAATGGCCCTGGCCTCGCTGCCCAACGCCTGGGTGTAGAGCTTGGCCAGCCACCAGTTGTTCTCCCCTGGCGGCTCGGCAGCCACGTAAGCCAGAGACCGGGAATCCGGCGACCAGTCGAACTCGAAGACGTGAAGATTGGGCGGAGTGGCAAACACGGGAGACGCGGGCGCGGGCGCATCTGCGGCAGCCAGGGCAACCCGCTCAATCTCAACGTTGTCTTCGCCGATGAGCCCCGCAGGCGGATTCATGGCGGCCAGCGCTCCGGCCGGCCGCGTGGCGCCTTCTACATAAAGAAAGGCCACTCGCTTGCCGTCGGGGGCGAAGGCCGGGGCATCGGCATAGCCGTTCAGCTCCGTCAACCGCTGCACCGGGCTGCCGTCAAGCCGCGCAAGGTACAGGTCGGACTGCTCGCCCGGCTTGGCGCAATCTGAAAAGAAGACCAGTGCTTTCGAGTCGGGCCGCCAGCCGATCTGGCCCTCCTGGCAGTGCTCTCCCGCGCTGGCGGCAGCGGTCACCTGCTCGCTCTTCGCCAGGTTATCCAACACAGCGACGCGAATCTCCGCCCCTTCAACCCAGGCGAGGCGCTTGCCGTCCGGCGCAACCGCCACCTGGCGCATCGACCGGCCGCGGTGCAACCCTCTCAGCATCTCCTCTATTTGGGCGCGGCTCGGCGGCTGGGCTGCGTGGGGGGGCTGCGCAAGCGCGGAGGTGAGCAGAAAAGTTGCTCCGAGGAAAAGGGAAGAGGCAGAAATCGATGCGGCGCGGAGAGATGGTCGAAGAGCGAAGCGAAACATGGAGAAATGCTAACAGGCAGAAGGGCGAACGAGGGCCGGCAGTGGCTTCCGCCAGCAGGGCAAACGCACCATCTCAAAGGAATGGCTTTGAAAGGGCCCGGCTTCAGCCGTGCCTATGGAAATGGCTCCAATCAGATGGGCTTCAGCCCCCGGAGGGAAGATTTATCAAGGAGAAGACCGTCCCTCAGGGCCTAAAGGCCGCCATTCGATGCGGCTTTGGGCGGCACCCTTCGGCTTCGCTCAGGGCAGGCTTCTGAAGCCGTGCCCTTTCAAAGATAATGTCCCTACGCTTTCCATTGCATGATGCGTTTGCCCTGCTTCCGCCAGTACCTTCGTAAAGGCGCATGGCCTGAACGAAATGAACGCTGTAGATTCCTCCGGCTACAGCGGTTCCACAATTGCCGGACCCCGAACCCACCGCTATCAAGTGGCATTTTTCTCAAGAAAATGCCACCTTGCACGATGTCGTGAAGGGCATGTGAATTGTGGAACCGCTCTAACCTGGCTCGGCGGACGCGGGAGACGGCCCTGAAGACTGGCCCCGTTTCAAGCTCTGCGGCATGGAGGGCGGCGTTTATAGTGTGGATATGAAAAAGGACAAGAAGGGCCTCTTCTTCAATCCGCACAGCACAGCGCGCGCCGAGGCGCTGGCAGGCACGCCGCTGGCCACATTCTGGCAGCGGGCGGGCGCGGTCGCCATCGATCTTTTTCTTGTTTTTGCCACCTACTTGCCGGCGATGGCGCTATTCCAATATGTGATGACAGAGAAGCTGCACGTGAATGAGGACCTTTACCATTCCGCTCACGTGCAGGTGAGGCTCGAACTCGAGAGGTTCGTCGAGTTGGCCAGGGTGGTATGGTTCATTCTCTATTTCGGCCTCATCGTTTGGAAGACCAACGGCCTGACGCCGGGCAAACGGCTGCTGCATATTCGCGTGGTTTCGCTGACCCACGACAAGATTTCGCTTTGGCAGGCGGTGGAGCGGGCGCTGGGGTACGGCGCGTCGGCTCTGGAAGGCGGCTTCGGCTTCATTCAGTACTTCATCCAACCCAACCATTGCTGCGTGCACGACCGGATAGCAGAGACGATTGTGGTCAATGAGCGGCGACTCTCAGAAACTTCAAAATCGGCGCGATAAATTTTTGCGAATTGAAAAATTAATTTTGTCTGCGTCACAAATCTCTAAAGTCCGCTGACACCGCGAAAGAAGAGCGAACTTATCCTGAATGCGCGTCTGCCAAGTAGTTTCTGCATCAACGAGTAGCCGCGCGGAGGCTCTGGACGATGCCATTTGCGGATTGGTTGCGCGCTCGTTCACTTTCAGGATTTGAACAGAGAATTTACCTGGAGTGCTTGACACTGCCAGGATTCCGGCGTACCCATTAAGAATGGGTGAACTCTACCCACTCCTTTTCAGATTTTCTGGGTTAAGGCAGAAAATCTGATGCAAGACATTTGCGTACCTTATCCCCACGAGGCTTGTCCAAGGATCGGCTCGAAGCCTTACCAAAAGAAAGATAGGCCATGTCGCCACCTTGGAGAAGTCCCATGCCAAGGCGCAGGCGGGGTGCGGCTTATTTCCGGCGCACTCCGCCAAGGGGGAATTCTAACCTTGTTTCTCTCGCTGCGAACCTTCCATGCTTCGTTCCTGGCGAGCATCGTAAAAGGAAGCTACCGGACGAAAGGAGCTACGATGGACACTTACAAGAAATGCGATACGAGGAACCGTCTACCCTCGAGCCGAGATAAAGGTCCACGTTCGTTCAAGGCCGCGGATGGAATCGAAAGAACTTACTCAAACCGTCTCACTTTTGCCGAAGACTTTATGATGGAACACTCTTCTACGGGCCTGCGTTTCTCAGCTGTTGGCAATAAGGTCAGGTCTCGCGATGCAACTCAGCAACCGCCGTCCACTCAACACTTTGGATTCCCTTCTTGAAGAGAAACTACTTGAGCCGCAACGCAAGAAGGGCTCAAGGCGAAGGAGATACTCATGGATTGTTTAGTTTGCGCTCGGTTGGAGCGGCTTTGCGAAGCCAGCCTGATGGAGTACATTGAGGCGCGCTCCTCAGCGTGTTATCGAGTCTGCACAAAACATGCGGCAAAAAAACAAGTTGAGATGGAGCGGGCCATGTACGAATTGGAAGAACACCGGTCCATGTGCCGCTTCGCAATCGAGGCGCCTGTGCTCTTGCCGCAACGGGAAACTCCTGCGCATTTGAGGCAGGTTGCAGCATAGTTCAGCGTTGACTCTCGACTATCCCCGGCCGCAGTTCTCCCCCGGAGTCGGCCGGGCTTCACAAGGCTGCTTATCGCCGCGTGGGCGATCGTTTCGAGCAGGTCAATCGCTCGCCGCATGAATGGCCAGCAGTCTTTCCAGCAGCGGCTTCAGCAACCTCAAATCCAGTGAATTGACGCCGTCGGACTTTGCATTGGCGGGGTCGTCATGTACCTCAAGAAATAGCCCGTCGATTCCTGCCGCCACCGCGGCGCGCGCCAGCATGGGAATAAATTCCGGCTGGCCGCCGCTGACAGCGCCCGCGGCGGAGGGTTGCTGCACGGAGTGGGTCCCGTCAAACACCACCGGCGCAAGGCTGCGCATCACCGGCAGGGAGCGGAAATCGACCACCAGGGTGTTGTAGCCAAAGCTCACCCCGCGCTCCGTGAGAAAAATCCGTTCATTGCCCGTGGACCGGACCTTCTCCAGCGGATGCGCCATATCCCAAGGGGCCATGAACTGGCCTTTCTTGATGTTGACGGCACGACCGGTCTTGCCCGCGGCCACCAGAAGGTCGGTTTGCCGGCAGAGAAAGGCCGGAATCTGCAGTACATCGGCGGCCTCGGCCGCGATCTCGCAGTGGCCGGGCAAATGCACATCGGTGAGGATCGGGAGTCCGGTGTCTTTTGCCAGGTCGCCCAGGATGCGCGTGCCTTCAATCAGGCCCGGTCCGCGAAAGCTCTTCACGCTGGTGCGATTGGCCTTGTCGTAGCTGGCCTTGAAGATGTAGGGAATCCCCAGGTCGGATGTGATGCGCTGTATGGCTTCGGCCATGGTGCGCACATGCGCCTCGGACTCGATGACACAGGGACCGGCAATGAGAAAAAGCTGCCCTCTGCCGACATGCACGGGACCAATTTCAAATGAGTTGCTCACGCAGCCGATTTTACCTTGCCAGGGGATCGGCTGAGGCGCCTGGACATTGCCGTGAGCACAAAATTAATCTCTGTGCCGGGATAAGACCGGCATACCCGCCCCTCAGCGGGCATGCGACAGCTAAAGGAATTCCGCTCACCGCCCCTGAGCCGATGACCACGGCGGAGACTGCAAGCGGATTGTCGGAAGAATCGGCACTGGCCGCGTTTACACGGCCACGCTCTGATTCACATGGGTTCTTGACCACTCCCACAGCGCACGTTCGAGGGCGTGCAGAGGGGTTGGGCCGGGCAGACTGCCTTGCGGCTTGAGGGTCCCGCGTTCGGCAAGCAGCCGGCAGAAGGCAACATAGTCCTCATAGAACTCGACATCGTGCCGGGCGTGGCCCAGCGCCTCCAATGTGCGAAAGTCCAGCACCGCGTAGCGCTCAGGATAGATGGCCGCCAGAATCGCCGTGGCCACCGACATATCGATGCCGCGCAGCCCGGTGAGCGCCTCGATCGCGTCGCGCGTTGTGGTGTCGGGCGCGCCAGCCACCACCAGCGCCTGGCGGATCTTTTCCTCGCTGTTTCCAATCAGATAGTGAACCACACGTTCCGACTTCCAGCGAACGATTGCCTCCAGGTTGCCCAGAGTGAAGTCGCCGTTCCGGATTGCCACCCCGGCTTGGAACGCTGCCTTTTCCAGCTCATGTTCCTTTTCACCGGTTTTTTGCCAATACTGCTCAGCCAAATGCTGAAGTTCCGATTCCTCAGGCTGAAGCTCAAAGTGCGCCATGGTATCGAGTCCTCCGTTTGGAAAAACCATCAAACCATAGGCCCGGCGAAAATCTTTGTCAATCGCCAATTGGACACTTTTTTGGGAGGACCGCAGATTGGAAAACGGCAGTTGCGACGGCCAAACGGCAGCGCGCCTGCCGCTCCCTCCTGGAGCGAGGGGGCCACTCGCGCCGAGCCGAGCCTCTTGCATGGTTCTGCACCGGAGGGCCATGGAAGGCTCATACAGGCAGCAATCTCGCTACAGCGTCAGCCCCTTCAGGTACTCGCGAAACTTGGGCCCCAGATCGCCGCGCTTGAGCGCAAACTCGACGGTGGCTTGTAACATGCCGAATTTGTCGCCGGCGTCGTATCGCTCCCCTTCGAAGGTGTAGCCGAAGACCTTCTCTTCCTTGACCAGCGCCTTGATGCCGTCGGTGAGTTGAATCTCGCCGCCGGCGCCCGGCCGGGTCTGCTCCAGCAGTTCGAAGACCCGCGGCGTGAGCACATAGCGGCCTATGATGGCCTGGTTGGAGGGTGCTTCCTCGAACTTGGGCTTCTCGGTCATGCCGGTGCAGTTGAAGATACGCGGGTTCGCAACATCCTGTGAGCCCTCCAGCACGCCATATGCGCTGATTCCGGGCCCCTCGATGGTCATCGTCGCCAGCACTGAGCCGCCCTTCTCCGCGAAGACGCCAATCATCTGCTTCAGGCAGGGAACCTGGGCGTCGATCACATCGTCAGGCAGGATCACGGCGAAAGGCTCGTCGCCCACCAGTTCCTTGGCGCAGAGCACGGCGTGTCCCAGGCCCAGTGGTTCCTTCTGGCGCACATAGCTGATGCGGGCCAACGCGGAAACAGTGCGCGAAAGCGCCAGCAACTCCGCCTTGCCGCGCCGCTCCAGGGTCGCGTCCAACTCGTAGCTGATGTCGAAGTGGTCTTCCATGGCGGTCTTGCCCCGCCCGGTGACGATGATGATGTGCTCGATCCCCGAAGCGATCGCCTCTTCCACGCCGTACTGGATGATGGGCTTATCGACCAGCGCCAGCATCTCCTTGGGAATGACCTTGGTTGCCGGCAAGAACCGTGTGCCCAGCCCACCCGCGGGAAAGACCGCCTTCCGTACTCGCTTGCTCATTCCTCAAGTCCCCGTTTCGTTCAAAGCTACATTGGGCGCATAAGCGCGGCAACTGAAAGCATACAAGCCGGGTGCCCCCGGTCTGCTTTTGAGACCGGGGATACGACAACGCTACCCACCGCTGTTCTCACAGCGCCGGCGAATCGTCTCCCAGCAGCGCTTGCCGCACGATCTTGATGGGCGGAAAACCCTGCCGCAAAAAATTATTATGAAACTGCTCCAGCGAGAAAGCCGCTCCCTGCTTCTTCTTCATGTCCTCGCGCAGCTTCATGATCTCCAGCTTGCCCAGCGTGTAGTAGAGATAGGTCGGATCGCTGGTGCCGCGCTTGGCTTCCACCACGGCTGTCTCCTTCGACTGATAGCCTTCCTTCTGGAAGAATGCTACGGCCTCGTCGAAGCTCATCTTGCCCGTGTGCATCTCAATGCCCACGATAAATCGCGCGTTGCGCAGCAGCGCATCTTGCAGTTGCCCTAGCCTGAGGAACTTCGATTCGCGCTCGTCTTTCGCACCCGCACCCGGCTGACCGTATCCCTCGTCGAGCATCATCTGCTCGGTGTAGTGGGCCCAGCCCTCGACATTGGTCGTTGCGCCAAGCAACTTGCGCACCCGGCTGGGAGCTTGCGGCACCCAGAGGAATTGAATGTAGTGGCCCGGATACGCCTCGTGCACCGCCGTTGAAATCACCGTGCCCACGTTGAATGAATGCATGAAGCCTTCAACCTCCTCGGGCTTCATCGAAGGGTCGGGCAGCGTCACGTTGAAATAGGCTTGAGTCGAGTTCGTCTCGAATGGCCCCGGCGTGTCCATACTGGCAAAGGTGGTGGCGCGCATGAAGGGCGGCGTCTCTTCTACGATGGGCCGCACCGTGGATGGAATGGTCACGATGTGATGCGTGCGGATGAAGCTATCTAGTCCGTCGAAAGTCGCGCGGAACGCGTCGAGCAAATGGTCGGGCGCGGGATGGTTCTGCCCGAGTTGCTCGACCACCGCGCGCGCGTCCTTGTTCGGCTCAAGCTCTTTGGCAACCTCATTGAAGTGCGCCTGATTTTTCTTCAGATCGGCCCAACCGATGGTCAAGAGCTTGTCGAGCGGTATATCCACCATCTCATCGTAGGCGAGCTTCTTTGAGAAGGCGTCCGCGCCAATGCGGTAGTCGCCATTGGACCTTGGCAGCAGATCGGTCTTCAGCCAATCGAGATAGCTTTTAAGCCCGGCGATCACCGCTGCATTCGATTGCGCAAACTCGGCTTTCAGCGCAGGGTCCTTGGCGTCAGCAAAAGCCAGCGGCACATCGTGCTCGAAGAAGCTGACAAGGTCCGGCAACTGCTCGATGGCTATCTCGGTGTAGATGCGCGGCGGGTTTTTCAGATTCACACGCGCGTTGCCGAGCAGCGCGGGCATTTGCTTTTCGCGAGCTACGAGTGAACGCAGCCGGTCGTCCGGCGAAGCGAACTTGCGCTCCATCAGCACAAAAGCTCCCTGCGCGCAGGTGCTCGAGTAGTTATCCGCGTTCTTTTCCCAGGGGCGAATGGTCTCCAGCGTGAGTAACTCAGAACGAATGCTGGCCAGCACCATCTCCCGGTCGGTACGAGGCACAAGGTCGGCAGGAGCGGCATCTGGGTGAATCGCCTCGATGCGTTTCTCGAAGTCCTTCAGAACGACAATCTCGGCATCGATGTTCTTGCGCGAGTAATCTTCCAACTGCGCGTCGTACTGGTGATACCCCACCAGCGTTCCGCCGGTCGGCGCATAGTGGAAGTACACTTCGTCGAGATACTCGTTCGACACCTTCTCGAACTGCTGTTTCCAGTCCTCGTTCGCGGCATGGGAAGGGATCGCGGGTGACATGCATACTCCAATGACAAATGTCGCTAAAATCTTTTTCATCGCAGCTCTTTTCAACAAATGTGTTTCTTACGCCCTGACTTGTTCCGGCGCAAGGTTTTCAATCAACTCGTGAATTTCAAGCAAAACTTCGTCGGGCCGCGTGGCAGCCAAAGGATACTTCAACAGACCCTGCGGTGTGAACTGCGCGCCACGCTTGGCGTTGCGCGCCACCAGCCGCATCAGGCGCTGCGGATCGACCGAGGCGTTCTCCATGAAGCGTATCTGCACTTCGGCGCGCTTGCGGTCCACCTGCGCAATGCCGATGCGCTCGCACTCCAGCCGCACCAGCGCCGCCTCCAGCAGATACACGGTGGCGTCGGGCGGCGCGCCGTAGCGGTCTTCCATCTCCGCGCGCACCTCGGCCACCGCCGTCTCGCTGGTAGCTCCGGCAATCTTCTTGTACAGGCGAAGGCGCTGATTCTCCTCCGGCACATAACTCTCGTCGATGCGCAGCGCAATGCCCAAGCTAAGTTGCGTGGCCGGGCGCTCCTCGCTGCTCTCGCCCTTCATCTCCTTCACCGCGGCTTCGAGCATGGAGGTATATAACTCGAAGCCCACCGCCTCGATGTGTCCGCTCTGCTCGCCGCCCAGCATGTTGCCCGCGCCGCGCAACTCCAGATCCAGCGCGGCGATTTTGAAACCTGCGCCCAGGTCGCTGAACTCCTTCAGAGCCGCCAGCCTTCTGCGCGCAATCTCAGTCAACTCCTGCTCCGGCGGAATAAGCAAGTACGCATAGGCACGCCGATTCGACCGGCCCACGCGACCGCGCAACTGGTATAACTCGCTCAGCCCGTGCCGGTCGGCGCGGTTGATGAGAATAGTATTCGCCAGCGGGATGTCCAGACCGTTCTCAATGATGGTGGTGGCCACCAGCACGTCGTACTCGTGATGCATAAAGGCCAGCATCACGCGCTCCAACTCCGTTTCGCCCATCTGCCCGTGACCCACCACCACGCGCGCTGCGGGCACCAGTTCCTGGATGCGGGAGGCAATTTCGTAGATGGACTCGACGCGGTTGTGAACGAAATAGACCTGCCCGCCGCGCTCCAACTCCACCTCGACCGCCGAGCGCACAATCTTCTCGTCGAACTTGGCCACCACGGTTTGAATGGCCATACGGTCCTTGGGCGGCGTCTCGATCACGCTCATGTCGCGCAGGCCTACCAGCGACATGTGCAGCGTGCGCGGAATGGGCGTGGCGCTCATGGCCAGCACATCGATTTCCTTGCGCATCTGCTTCAAGCGCTCCTTGTGGCGCACGCCGAAGCGCTGCTCTTCATCCACCACCAGCAGGCCGAGATCCTGAAAATGGATATCCTTTGAGAGCAGCCGATGTGTGCCGATGAGGATGTCGATCTTGCCCGTCTCTACACGCGCCACAATGTCTTTCTGCTCCTTGGCGGTGCGGAAGCGCGAGATCATCTCAACGTTGATGGGGAACTGCGAAAACCGCTTCTTGAAGGTCTCGAAATGCTGAAAGCTCAAGATGGTTGTGGGAGTGAGCACCGCAACCTGCTTGCCGTCCTGCACGGCCTTGAAGGCGGCGCGCATGGCCACTTCCGTCTTGCCATAGCCCACGTCGCCGCACAGCAGGCGGTCCATGGGCGTGGTCGATTCCATGTCGTACTTGATGGCTCGAATGGCCGATAACTGGTCGTCGGTCTCGTTATAGTCGAACGATTCTTCAAATTCCTTCTGAAACTCATTGTCTTTTGCGAACGCCGTTCCCTGCGCAGTGGTGCGTTCGGCATAGAGCTTCAATAACTCGCCTGCCATGTCCTGCATGGCCTTGCGCACGCGGGCCTTGGTCTTGCTCCACTGCTGCGAACCCAGCCGGTTGAGCACCGGGGCGGGCCCAGCGTCGGTGGAGCGGTACTTTTGAATCAGGTCGAGGCGAGTGAGCGGGACATATAACTTGGCGGCCTCGGCAAACTCCAGAATCATGAACTCGACGGAGAGGCCATCCTGCACGATTTCCTTGAGGCCCTGGTATTGCGCAATACCATGCTCCACGTGAACCACGTAATCGCCCAGGCCCAGGTCGCGGAAATCGGAGACGAACGCCGCTGTCTTCGATCGCTTGGGCTCGGGGCGCGCCGCCACATCCGCATCGTCTGAAAGGTCGTTGGCGCCGAAGAGGATGAGATTCGAGTCAATGAAGCTGACCCCGTTGGGCAGCGGTGTGCGCACAATTACCGGCACGCGCAGATCGCCCGCCATGTAGCTGGCTTCGTCCAACACCGTTTCGCCGCCGGGGCGCTGCGCGCGGCTGCCCAGCCGGTAGGGGATCTGGTACTCGCGCAGCACGGTGGCCATGCGCTCCACGTCGCCTTGGTGGGGAGCGGCCAGCATAATCCGCGTCTCCGTCTCCATCAAGTTCTTCAACTGCTCGGTCAGCGCGGGGATCGACCCATGAAAGCGCAAGGTGGGCCGGGTGTTGAGTTCGATCTCACCCAGAGTGTTGTCTTCATCCAGCACGTCGACCACGCCCAACTGGTCCAGATCGAGGCCGGGATGCGAGTCCAGCATGGCCTGCAGCAACTCGGGACGCACGTAGATGTCCTCGGGCGTGATGAGCGAGCCCATCGCCGAGCGCTCATGGCGCTGCTCAACCTTGTTCCACCAGCGGTCGATCTGGTTGCGCACCATGGCCGGCTCGTCCACAAAGAGGGCACACTTGGGAGCGAGCTTGAGAAGGTGGCTGTGGGCTCCAGCCACAGCGCTGAAAAACTCCCAGCCCGGAAAGACGCTGACCCCGCCGGCAGCCGCGGCTTCGGCGGCCATTTCCTCATCTTCGCCTTCGATGCGCTGGCGGCTCAAGCGAGCATGGACGGCGGCCAGCAGCCGTTCGGTGACCGGCGTCTCTGTGAGGGGCAGCAATTGCGTCTCGTCCAGGCCACTCTGCGAGCGCTGCGTCTCCGGGTCGAATTTGCGGATTGTCTCGATCTCATCGCCGAAGAACTCAATGCGCACCGGCCGGTCGGCCTCGGGGGAGTAGACGTCCAGAATGCCGCCTCGGCGGGTAAATTGTCCCGGCATCTCCACCAAGTCCATTTGGGTGTAGCCCACGCTGGCCAAATGGCCTGTGAGCACCTCCACATCTACCTCTTCGCCGCGTTTGAGGGTCACCGCAAGGCCGGCGTAGTAGTCGCGATCAAACAGGCGCAGCGCCGCGGCCTCAACGGGCGCAATCAGGATGGAGACCGCCCCGGTGGCCAGTTTGAAGAGCGCCGCCGCACGTTGCTCCTGCACATCGGGGTGGGGAGAAAGGTTCTCAAAAGGAAGCACGTCGTGGGCCGGCAGGCGAACCACCAGTGCGGGGTCCACGGCGCCGGTCAATTCACAGCCCGCGCGCAGGGTGGGCTCCAGGGCTTCGGCGGCCTTGTTGTCGGCTACCAGCACAATCACCGGCTGCTTGGCCGCCCGTGCAAAGAGCGGGATGTAGAGGGATCGCGCCGTTACCGTCATTCCAGAGACACGCCTGCGCCCCGCGCCCAGGCTCAAGTGCCTTTGCACGCGCTCGAAGGCGGAAGAGTGCTCCAGCTCCGCAAAAATCTCGCGGACGAACGGGAGGATCATGTGAATTCAGTTTAGCAGCGGGCCAGGGCGAGTTTCACGATCGCCGAGAACGGAGATCGTATCACCGCACCCTCAAAAGCACCCCCGTCAGCCTCAAGCTGTCGCGCTTTCCTGCGTCTCATCTCCAGGCTGGAACGTCCCTTCAGCAGCCGCCCCCCAAATAGGCTTATAATTCGGGCGAGAAAACAAACAGCTGCACGTGGCCTGTTCCGGGCGTTCGCAACTGAGGAGGCTACCAAATTGAATCCATTTCTGCTGCTTTCCGCGATGATTTTGTTTGCGTTTTCACCTGCACCCATTTCGGCGCCTGCGGCCCAGGATGCTGCGCCGGCGCCGGCGCCGGTTGTCGGTACTGCAAAAACTCACACAAAAATTAACGCCGATACGCTGGCCAAGGCCAAGAAGCTCTACGCGGTGGACTGTGCCATGTGCCACGGCGACAACGGCAACGGCCAGACCGACCTCGCCAAGGACATGGGCCTGAAGCTGAGCGACTGGAGCGACGCCAAGACGCTGGCTGGCAAGACCGATGAAGAGCTATTCGCCTTCATCCGCAAGGGCAAGGACAAGATGCCCTCAGAGGACCCCAACCGCGCCAAGGACGATGAAGTATGGAACCTGGTCGCCTTCATCCGTTCCATGCCCAACATGCCCAAGGAAGCGCCCCCCGCTCCGGACGCAACTCCGGATGCGACGCCCGCGCCGCCTAGCAAATAGTCGAAGCGTCTCTAGCGGCGCCCCAGGTCTCACGAGCGAGACTTGGGGCGCCTTTTATTTTGGGCCTGCCTCGCTTATTCCCCGCCCACAGCCTTCAAGAACGCATGGAAGAAGTCCAGCGACTTCCAGTAGGAGTCGACCGGCAGACGCTCGTCCTGCCCGTGCGCCCGGTCGTCGTCGCGCTCCAGAGCAATGGCCGAGTAGCCGTAGCAGGGTATCCCCGCCTGGGCAAAGTAGATGGAATCGCTGGCCCCGTTCTCCATCACCGGCGTCACCGGCATGCCCGGCCAGAGCGCCTGAGTCAGCCGGGTCAGCGGCTCAAAAACTTCGGCAATGGGCGCAGGCGGCACCATCGCCTTCCGCTCCGGAGCTGTGTCCGAGACCTCGCCCGCATCCGAGACGTACTTCACCGCCAGCTTGGGGTCGGCAAACAGACCGATCAGTTGCTGCCGAATCTCCTCCGGCGAGTGGCCGGGAAAGATGCGGCAATTCACGTTGGCCTGGGCGGTCTGGGCGAGCGCGTTGTTGGCGTGGCCGGCCGCCAGCCGCGTAGCCACGCAGGTGGTGCGGAAGTTGGAGTTGAAGCTGGGTTCGGCGCTCAGCCGCGCAGCCGCCGGCCATATCGGGCGGCGTGGCCAGAATGGCCCGAATATCCGCCGCAGTCTGCCCCGTCTCCTGCGCGGCCAGGTTTTTGAAGTAGGTGCGCGTCACGTCGTTCATCTCGAATGGAAACGAGTAGGCAGCCAGCTTGTTGAGCGCCGTGGTCAGCTCGTAGATGGCGTTGTCAGGCCGGGGCCGCGAGCTATGGCCGCCGGGATTGACGGCCGTGATCTGGAAGTCGGAGTAGACCTTCTCCGTGGCCTCGACATCGGCCACCACGGCGCGCCCATGGTCCAGTTCCACGCCGCCGGCATCGGGATTGATGACCCAGGCCGCGTCCACCAAGTCGCGATGCTGCCGCACCAGCCAGTCTGCGCCGTTGAACTTGCCGCCCTCCTCGTCGGCGGTGAGCGCCAGCAGGATGTCGCGCTTGGGCTTGTAACCCTCGCGATGCAGGCGCAGAAACGTGGCCACCAGCGCGGCGTCGGAGTCCTTCATATCCTGCGTGCCGCGGCCGTAGTAGTAGCCGTCCTTTTCCACAAACTCGAAAGGGTCGGTGTGCCAGTCGGAGCGGAGGGCCTGGACCACGTCCATGTGGCAGAGAAACAGCACGGGCTTCTGCGCGGTCGGCCCGGCGGCGCGCAGGCGGATGACCAGATTCTGCTTGCGCGCGTCGGGACCGAGCAGGTGCACGTCTTCGGCGGGAAAGCCCGCATCCAGAAACCGCTTCTGCATGGCCGCCGTGCCGGTGGTCACGTTGCCCAGCGGCGTGTCGGTGGTGTTGATCTCGATCAGTTCCTTGAAGATGGCGCGTGCCTCGGCGCGGTCCGCTGCCGACGCGGTGGGTAACGAACTCTGGGAGAAGCCGGGACCAGCAAGGACGAGGGCAACGATGGCAGGAAAGGCGATTCGGCGCATGGAAGGATTGTAAGGGAGATGCATTCCCGCCGTGAGGCTTCGGAGAAGTAAGGACGGATGCTCTCCGAAGTCTCAAGAGCAGTGCTTCGGCGCCACGAACCTTCTGCCTTTGTCTCCCTGTCTTTGTCTCCTGTGGACGGCCATGACTCCAGGGCAGTCGGATTTGGATCATTTTGGGGACAGGCATTGCAAGCCGCTCAGAGATGCCAAAGCCACCGCGCCTTGTAACAGGGCCCTACTTTTGTCATGCCGCAAGCCGAGCCCTTGCAAAACAGCCATTCTCTGCGATTCACGATTTTCAACCGGCGGCCCTGCGGTGCGTTGACCTTTGCCCCTGAAAACCGGTACACTACTCTAGTTTGGCGATTCCTGCCTGCTGTCGTGGAGCCAGACGCTCGCCCGAAAACTCAGGGGCTTGAGCGTACTGCGGCACAGAAGTTTCCGCCCGAGCTATTTTTTGATGCGCGCACGGCGCCGCCGGGCTGGGCGCTGGAGGTTTTATGTACGCGGTTATTCGTACCGGTGGTAAGCAGTATCGTGTCGCTCCAGGCGACGTAGTGAAGATTGAGAGCTGTGGTTTCAGAGGACCAGACCATCGAGTTCAGCGATGTGCTGGCGGTCAGTGGCGAGCCCGGAACCGTGGCCAAGCCGTCCACCGCCAAGGTGACGGCCGAAATCCTGGGCGAAGGCCGCGGCGAGAAGATCCTGGTCTTCCACCTGAAGCGGAAGAAGCAGTACAAGAAGCTGCAGGGACACCGGCAGAACTTTACCGAGGTGCGCATCAAGGCCATCGAGGCCGACGGCGTGACCTACACCGCCGCCGTTTAGGGCAGCGCACCAAATCAAGAAGGGGATTCGGCAATGGCACATAAGAAGGGTGGAGGCAGCTCCACAAACGGACGGGACTCCAATGCACAGCGGCTGGGCGTAAAGGCCTTTGCCGGCGAACTGATCACCGGCGGCTCCATCATCATGCGGCAGCGCGGCACGCGATCAAGCCGGGCGTCAACGTGGGCATCGGCTCGGACGACACGCTCTTTGCCAAGGTCACCGGCCGGGTCAAGTTCCAGGACCGCGGCAACCGCGGCCGCTTTGCCTCGATCGAACCGGTCGCAGCAGAGTAAGCGCACTCGAACAAAAGAAGAGGCCACGGAGACGCCGTGGCCTCTTCTTTTGTTTTCTTCACCGGACAAAGAACCCCACAAACCAAAGAGGCCGGTCCCCCTGCGGGTCCGGGCTCTCTTGCGTCTCAATCTCGATGGCGCTCGGCCAGGCTTCCTAGTCCTCGTTCTTCAGGGCTTGGTTGAACACCTTGTCCACGACTCTCTCGACATCGGAGAGGAAAAAGCCGTTAGCCGGCTGGCGCATGGCCACCTGGGTACCGGAGTGGCCCAGCGCGGAGGCAATCTCGTTCCAACGGTAGACGGCTGAGTTGACCGGCATAGTCACCGGCTTGCGCACTGGTTCCGGCAGAGCACAATAAGCCGCCCATATCCCCAGCGCAACCAGAATCAATGACTCAATTACGAATTGAACGGGAGAAATCAACGATGAGTCGCGGTTCACGAACGAGCCCAGGACAAAGTCGCTCGTGGCCATCAGCCCGAAACCGAGCGAAATACCAAAGGCCATGTCGCGCACCGAGAGGCGCAGCGCGTTCATGCTCAAGCAGAGGAAACCCAGCAGGCACAACTCGAGGACGCTGACCGAACGCATAAGCCCGTAGGCTATGTCGGAAACAACGAGAATGTTGCGGTGCGTGAAAGAGACGCTGGAGAGGCTCACAATGAGCGAGGCAAATGCGGCCCAGCGGAAGATCACGACGCCGAACTTGGCCAGCCCTGGAAAGGGCGAAAGCGCAGAGCGGAACACCTCAATGCAGACAAAAAACAGCAGCACCGCGCTGGCGATGTAGACCGACCAATAGCAGAAGAAGTAAGCCAGGAAGCAGTAGTCGTTGAACCAATGCTGCGCCTGGCCATAGAGGAGAACCAGCAGCACGGGCATCGAAGCCACATGCAAGGCCAGATAGTTTCCCATGACCGGAAAGCGGCGATACAGCTTGTTCTTCCAGAACAGGAATCCGAGCAGCGTCCAGAGTACGAACTCGACGGCGCTCATGACGGACATAGCCAGATTCAGAGGCATACAGGGCCGCTCACCATTCTGGGAACTGTCCCAGAATAGCGCTAAATTCCCCGCCACTCAACCACAAAGCGGCATGTGCCGATAATACTTTCGTGGCATTGCCTGCTTCCGCGGCGCTGCCTACCCTTTTAGTTGCCTGCGCGGCATCCCATGTGAGGGCCGCATCCGGGGCCAGGCAAAATCATGGTGGCCGACTGGCGGCTAGAAACGGCGTGTGTGGTCGAGGAGGAAAGAGAAGCGGCGGCGGCGCCGGCAAACACAACGGACAATGCAAATATACGGATAGCGAGCTTCATGGTCGGTGGCCTCTGGCAATTAGGATTTGCGGGAAAATGCTGTTTCCCGCACGCACGAATCCTAGTGCTTCAGCGGATCTATGTCCATCATTTTCTAGTACTTAAACCAAAAATATATGGACGGGTTACTAACGTCACACTGACCGCTGCTTCTGCGCCGGTAATTTGCCCTCTCCGGACCCCTTTCTTCCTCGCTCCGGCACCCTCCCCTCATGCTAAAATTGAACCAGGCAGAGTCGCTTGAAAGCCCTCGTTTTTCAACTGGTTAATCCCCCAATTCCAGCCCGGAATTGCACTTCGGAAGCCGCATCCCGTCTGGAGCTTCAAGCGAAAGCCTAGCGAACGGAATCCTATGGCGACTGAAAACCCTGACGGCACTCCCATCCACGGCGATAACGACAGTTATACCGGCGAAAATATCAAAATCCTGGAAGGGCTTGAGGCGGTGCGCCTCCGCCCGGCCATGTACATCGGCTCCACCGGCGAGATGGGTCTGCACCACCTGGTCTACGAGGTGGTGGATAACTCTGTCGACGAGGCCCTGGCGGGCTACGCCAAGAAGATTGAAGTCATCATCCACGTGGACAATTCGGTCACGGTGATCGACGATGGCCGCGGCATTCCCGTAGACATGATGCCACTGTCCAACGGCAAGATGATGCCGGCGGTCCAGGTCGTGCTCACCAAGCTCCACGCGGGGGGCAAGTTCGATGCTTCCACGTACAAGGTCTCCGGCGGTCTGCACGGCGTGGGCGTGAGTTGCGTCAACGCGCTCTCGCAGGAGTTCAACGTCGAGATCTGGCGCGATGGTCACACCTGGGAGATGGACTTCAGTTGCGGCGACCCGGTCAGCGAGCTGCGCAAGCTGGGCACCAGCAAGCGGCGCGGGACCAAGGTTCACTTCCTGCCCGACAAGAGCATCTTTACCGTCACCGAGTTCAATTACGACACGCTGGCCCAGCGGCTGCGCGAAATGGCCTTCCTCAACAAGGGCCTGGAGATCACGCTCACCGACGAGCGCACCTCGGATTCCAAGACCGGCGAGGCCAAGCGCGCAGAATTCAAGTACGCAGGCGGCATTGCCGAGTTTGTGAAGCATCTCAACCGCGGCAAGACGGTATTGCACGAGAAGCCCATCGTCATGGAGGCCGAGCGCGACAATGTCGTGATCGACATCGCGCTGCAATACAACGACAGCTACTCCGAGACCGTTTTCAGCTTCGCCAACAACATCAACACGGTGGACGGCGGCACGCATCTTTCCGGTTTCCGCACCTCGCTGACGCGCACGGTCAACGCCATTGGCCAGTCGCTCGGTCTCTTCAAGGATTTGAAGGAGAATTTGAGCGGCGACGATGTGCGCGAAGGCCTGGTGGCCGTAGTCAGCGTCAAGCTGTCGCAACCGCAGTTCGAGGGCCAGACCAAGGGCAAGCTCAACTCCGACATCGCGGGCACCGTGCAGGCATTTGTCAACGAGCGGCTGGGGGCGTTCCTTGAGCAGAACCCACCCATCGCCAAGCGCATCATCAATAAGGCCATCGAGGCCTCCCGCGCTCGCGAGGCGGCCCGCAAGGCACGTGACCTGACTCGCCGCAAGGGCGCGTTGGACGGCGGCGGTTTGCCCGGCAAGCTGGCCGACTGCTCCGAGCGCAACCCCGACCGCTGCGAACTTTACCTGGTCGAGGGCGAAAGCGCAGGCGGCACTGCCAAGCAAGGACGCGATCGCCGCTTCCAGGCCATCCTGCCCCTCAAGGGCAAGATCCTCAACGTGGAGAAGGCCCGCTACGACAAGATGCTGGGCCACGAGGAAATCCGCGCCATGATCACCGCGCTGGGCTGCGGCATCGGCAAAGACGACTTCGACCACTCCAAGATTCGCTACGGCAAGATCATCCTCATGACCGACGCCGACGTGGACGGCTCGCACATCCGCACCCTGCTGCTCACGTTCTTTTTCCGCCATATGACGGAGTTGATCAAGCACGACAACATTTACATCGCCCAGCCGCCGCTGTTCAAGATCAAGAAGGGCCGCTTCGAGCAATACATCAAGGACGAGCGCGAGTTTGTGAAGGTGATGGTCAACCGCGCCTCGGAGGGCATGATCGTCCGCCACGGCGAGATGGCCAGCCGCATCGAAGGCGCCGATCTGACCCGCTTCATGGGCATCCTGGACGAGTACCTGGGCTTTGTCGAGAGAGTCGACAAGCGCATACGCAATGAAAGGCTGACCGAGCTGCTGGCGCGCGCGGAGTTGCTGCATCGCGCCGACTTCGCCTCCAAGGCGGAGAGCGAAGTTCCGCCCAAGCTGGAGCTGGTTTACGCTCAGCTTTCCGAGCTTGCCGACGAATTCCAGTTCAAGGTTGCCGAGCCCGTTGAGGATGAGGAGCATCACACCTGGTCCATCTGCTTTACCGATGCCCAGGGCGCGACGCGCTGCATCGACTGGACCCTGGCCTCCAGCCCCGAGTTTCGCCAGATGATGGCCAAGTACACCCTGATCAAGGAGTTCCTGGAGCCGCCCTTCCTCATCGAGTACGCCACCAAGGCTGCCGTTGTCGAAGCAAGCACCGAGGAGACCGAGAGTGAAGAGGCCGAGCCTGCCGTGAGCGCAGCCGAGGCGCAGGCGGAGGCCAAGTCGGCCCGCCGCACCGCACGCATCCTGCGCGAGCCGGTGGAAAAGCAGACCGCCCGCGAGCTGTTCGCTTACATTGTCGAACAGGGCAAGAAGGACTACTCGGTCCAGCGCTACAAGGGCCTCGGCGAGATGACCAGCACGCAGCTCTGGGAGACCACCATGGACCCCGAGCGGCGTACGCTGCTCCAGGTAAAGCTCGAAGACATCGCCGAAACCGAAGCCATCTTCACCACCCTCATGGGCGAAGATGTTGAGGCGCGGCGCAAGTTCATCGAGGATAACGCGCTGGATGTGAAGAACCTGGACATTTAGAGATCGGAAAAGCCAGCGCCAACGCACATCATCCCGGTTTCCCAGGTCTCAATTCCGAGCCTGGGAAGCCAACGGTCCCGACGCGTCCCTCTTCTTCTCTATGTTTGGCCCGGAATCCCCCCCTGTCCCACTGACCTTCCGCACCCACCGGTGGTAGCCTTCCTTCTGTAGTCAAAACAGGAGGAAATCGTGCGCTTTCCCTTGCATCACTTTGCTGCAATCTCGCTCGCAATCGGACTCAGTGTTGGTTTGACGGCGCAGACGCCCGCGCCCGCCGCCGGACCGGCCATAAAGCCTGCCGTGGCGGCAGCCGCAGCCCCGGTTGGCCAGCCCAAAACGCTTATCGAGGTCACCAACCCGGTGGCCGATCCCAAAGCCGTGGTTACCCAGGGCAATGCTCGCTTTACCGTGCTCACTCCCGAACTGATCCGCATGGAATGGGCCATGGACGGCAAGTTCGAGGACCACGCTTCGTTCGTGTTTCTGAATCGCCGACTGCCCGTGCCGAAATTTGAAAAGACGCTTTCAAAAGACGGCCGTGACACGCTGACCATCAAGACAGACGCGCTGACCCTGGTCTATACAGCGCAGCCGGACGGGAAACCGCTTCCGCCGTTTGCATATAGCCTCAGGGCGCAGAATCTGTCGATCACGCTCACCGTTGACGGCAAACAGGTTGTCTGGCATCCGGGCGATACCGACCCCGAAAACCTGCAAGGCACCACCCGCACCCTGGACGGTGCACTGGGCAGCAAAACCAAGGAGCCCATCGAACAGGGCCTGGTCTCCCGCTCCGGCTGGGCGGTGGTTTACGATTCGGACCGTCCGCTCTTCGACTCCGCCGACTTCAGTTTCAAGCAAGGCGAAAAGAGCCCCTGGCCGTGGGTCATCGAGCGGCCGTCCGGCCCTCGGCAGGACTTCTATTTCTTCGGCTACGGACACGACTACCGCAAAGCGCTGGGCGACTTTGTGAAGGTGGCTGGGCGCATCCCGCTGCCGCCGCGCTTTGCCTTCGGCGCATGGTGGTCGCGCTACTGGGCCTATAGCGACCAGGAGATTGAGGAGATTATCCGCGGCTTCCACGAGAACGATGTGCCGCTGGATGTATTTGTCATCGACATGGACTGGCACCCGATCTTCGGCGGCAACTTCGCCGTCAAGGACCAGAGCGGCCACCCCAAGGGCTGGACCGGTTATAGCTGGAACCGCCTGCTCTTTCCCGATCCCGACCAGTTCCTGGCCAAACTCCACTCCGACGGCCTGAAGACCAGCCTCAACCTGCATCCAGCCTCGGGCATCCAGCCATGGGAGGACCACTACCCGGAGATGGCCAAGGCCATGGGCATCGACCCGGCAACGCAGAAGTATGTGCCCTTCGACATTACCGACAAGAACTTCGCCATCAACTACATGAACCTGATTCACCATCCGCTGGAGAAGCAGGGCATCGACTTCTGGTGGCTCGACTGGCAGCAGGAACACACCACCAAGATGGCCGGCGTAACGCCCACCTGGTGGCTCAATTACGTCCACTTTACTGACCAGCAGCGCGAGGGCAAGCGCCCACTGCTCTTCCATCGCTGGGGCGGGCTCGGCAACCACCGCTACCAGATCGGCTTTTCGGGCGACACCGTCTCGGTGTGGGATTCGCTGGCCTTTCAGCCTTGGTTCACAGCCACCGCGGCCAACGTTGGTTACGCCTATTGGAGCCACGACATCGGCGGCCACATGCCGGGTGCGGTCGAGCCGGAGCTTTACACGCGCTGGGTGCAGTTTGGCGCGTTCAGCCCCATCCTGCGTACCCACACCACCAAAAACCCCGAGACCGAGCGCCGCATCTGGGCCTATCCGGAGCCGTATTCGTCGATCCTGCGGTCTACTTTTCAGTTGCGCTATGCGCTCCAGCCCTACATTTATACCGAGGCGCGGCGCACCTACGACACCGGCGTAGCCTTCTTCCACCCGCTCTATTACGACTGGCCGGAATCGCCGGCCGCCTACGAAAGCAAGGGCGAATACGTCTTTGGAGACGAGATGCTGGCCGCTCCGGTGATCGCGCCGGCCGACAAGGCCACCGGGCTGGCTACCGAGAAGGTCTGGCTGCCCAAGGGCGAATGGATCGAATGGCCCACCGGCAAGCACCTCACCGGCCCGGCCATTGTGGACCGCAGCTTCTCCATTGAGCAGACGCCGGTTTACCTCCGCGCCGGAGCCATCGTGCCCATGCAACCGCCCATGCGCTACACCGGCGAAAAGCCGGTTGATCCGCTGATCGTGAATATCTGGCCGCTTGCGCCGGGCGCAAGCTCCAGCTACCAGGTCTATGAGGACTCGGGCGTCACGGTCGAGTATCAGCGCGGTGTATTCGCCAAGACCCCCATCAAGGCCACGCAGACCGCCGACACGCTGCGCGTGGAGATTGGGCCTGTGGAGGGCAGCTATCCCAACATGCTGAAGACGCGCGCCTACGAGCTGCGTCTGCCCGCCGACTGGCCGCCCGCCTCAGTGACGGTCAACGGCGTTGCGGTGAAGCGCGCCGGGGCCAGTGGCAAGGGCGGATGGAGCTTCGAAGGCAATACGCTGACCACGGTAGTTCCCGTGCGCAGTGGCAGTGTTGCGGCCAAGGTGACGGTGGAGGTGCGCCGGGCTGCGGGCCTCTCCGCCCGCCGTGCCGAGTTGGACGGCTTTGCCGGCGCAATGACTCGCCTGCGGGGCGCCTACGACGCGATGCACCAAACCTGGCCCGTCTCCGATCCGCCTGACATTCTTGTGGATGCGATGCAGACTGGCGACCGGCTGGGCTACCACCCCGAAAAGGCCGCCGAGGAGATAGCGCATTTCCACGCGGTGCTGCCTCAGGCGCAGGCTGCCATTGCTGAAACCGGTACGGGATTCGCCCAGCGCATGGAGGACTTTGCCAAGCGCATGTCCGCTGAGAACTGGCGTCCCGCAGGGATGAACATGCAGGCCGAAAAGCAACACCGCCTGGACGCTCTTGCGAGAGCGCAGCGGCTGGTTGAGGAGGCGGGGAGGTAGAACAGAAGCGACGATTGATAGAGGGGATGTGCAGGCATCGCAAGGAGATTCCGAGCACAAGCGAATGGGTTTTGAAAGGGCACGACTTCAGGCGTGCCCTTTTCAAATCACATTTTCTTCCTGATTCACGAACGTCATCCATTTGCCGTGTGGGGGTAAGACGCTTAGGCCTGCTCACCGGCTCCGCTGGCGGGCGCTCCAGAGCCGCACCAACGGTTGCGCATCTCGTGACGCAGCTTTTCGCGCTCTTCCGGCGTCATGCGCTCCCAATTCTCGTCCTTATGCCACCTCGACCTGTGGTGATCGGAACCGTGGCCGCCGCCGAAGTTTCCGAAGAGAATGCGGCTGAGAACCAAGAGGCCGAGAGCCTGCCAGAAGGTGATCTGGTGCCATCCAAACAGCGAGGGCAACAGCCAGTTCCACAGATGCATCACCACTTCGCCACCGACCCAAATGAACGCTGCGAACCCAAACGGCGCCACAAAGAAGATCCACTTGTTCCGTCTTACCCAATCGTTTCCCATATTCGTTCCTCATTTCCTCTCAAATTCGTTGTGGATGCTCTGCAACCGCTGGCGGAGAGAGAGCACCGCATAGCGCTTGCGCGCGAGCAGGGTGTTGATGTTGACGCCGCTCTCTTCAGACATCTCCTTGAACCCGCGGCCGTCCAGCTCATGCGCCATGAAGACCTCGCGCTGCTCGGCGGGCAATGCGGCGAGCGCCGATTCCAACTCGTCAAGAAGCGCCTTGCGCAGGTAGAGCGCTTCAGGGCCTGCATCGGGCGAGGGCAGCAGATCTTCGATCCGGAGAAGCTCGCCGTCTTCGTCCTCAGTCACCGAATCGCTGAAGTTCTCCGGCTTCTTCTTGCGGAAGAGATCGGTGATGCGGTTGCGCGCAACGCTGAAGAGCCAGCCCGTTACATACTCGATGGGCATCAGCAGGCGATTGGCCTTGACCAGCTCGTAGAAGACATCCTGAAGCAGCTCTTCCACGTCGGCTTCGTTGGGCACCCGCTTGCGGATGAAATTGCGCAGCCGGGACCGCTGTTCGGCAACGACTTCGGCGATTTGTCGGTCCTGCTCGATCATTAACGTCGCGTCCATGGCTCATCCATCCACTTCTGAAGACGAACGGTGGCCGCAGATATTGTAAGAGGTCTGAATCCGCTCAATCGGCGAACAAATCGGGAGCACTTCTATAATCGCAATGGCTGTGTGCTCCATCCTCTCCGAGCTTTGTGCGGAAAGGGCGGGGGAGAATAGCATATTCGGTCCATGCGGGACCCATCGGGCGGGGTCACACGGTATGAGCAACAAGGGAACCTGCAACGATGCACCAGCCGCTCAAGCAGGCGTGCCTGCGGGCGATTTCTCCATCTGGCTGCGCTTTACCCAGATATCGCTGCAAGGGGGAGACGGCGGAGCCGACGTGCCGTGCGGAAGCTGCCGGGGCTGTTGCCGCTCCTCCATGTTCATCCACATCCAACCGGAAGAGACGCAAACCCTCCGCCGAATTCCCCGCAAGCTGCTTTTTCCCGCGCCCGGCCTGCCCAAGGGCCACGTGCTCATGGGCTATGACGACCATGGGCAATGCCCCATGCTGAAGGGCGGCGAGTGTTCCATTTATGATGACCGCCCGCAGACCTGTCGCGATTACGATTGCCGCGTCTTTGCCGCCACGGGAATTGCCGTTGACCGCGAGGCCCAGCCGGAGATCGCGCGCCGCGTCGCGGCGTGGGCCTTTACGTACGAAAACGCCGAAAGCCGCGCCGAGCATCGGACGGTGCAGGCGGCGGCGGCCTTCTTGCAAGCCAACCGCGACCTGTTTCCCCAAGGCAGCTTGCCCAACTACCCCGTGCAACTGGCCGCCCTCGCGGTGCGGATTTACCGGCTCTTCGCGGAGCTGACGGCCAAGACGCCCAGGGATGGATCGCGCGAATCCGATGCCGCCATCGCCCAGGCCATCCTGGCCGCGCTGCGAACTTGCGAACTCGCCAACCCAGCGTAAGCGAGGGCCAACTCGCTACGGTGTTTCCGGCCTTTTTGCGGGCTCTCCATCTGAACTCTCCAACGGACAGGACAAGCGCAGTCTGCCTCTCGGCAGATAGCCGAAGTCCCGCCCGGACAGCATTCTGACCCTCGCCGTGGGCTGCTACACTTGCCAGCAAGATCAAACAGAGGAACAAAGGATGGCTGCAACTGCGCCTGACTCAGTGGAGGTAGTAGCCACTGGCGGATTTCGGATCGAGATTCGCCCGGATGAGCTGACGGTGACGCCGGATGGTACGGCCTTCGCGGCCAAACCGGAGAAATCGGCCTTTGGCGTCGTTCTCGTTTGGCTTGTCTGTATCTGTATTGGCGGCGACTTTCTATTTAAGATCGTGCCCGAGATAGCCGAAGGACATTATTCTTCCTTGCTTGTTCTTCTCGCACTGGTGGCATGCTCTGTGTTCTGGCTGTACTTCGGATGGGACGACAAGCTGCATTGCACAAGGGAAAGCCTTGAAGTGATCAACATCTCTCGGGGCAAGGTACGGCGAGCGCGAGCTTTCCAAAAAACCGATGTTATGCAGATTCAATTTGGTGCGGTCTCCTTCTCCAAATATGGAGCAATCAACGGTCTGATCTTCAAGGCAGCGGGCAGGAAGGTGAAGATCTTCTCTGGGCTAAAGTCCCCGGAGGCCCAGAAGATTCTCGACGAGCTTCACCGCCTGGGCTACGATGTGCTCCGCGATGTGGGAATGCCTATGATGGTTGAGATGGAGCTGGAGCGCCGGAAGAGCGTGTTTAATGTGCTTTCTTAATGCATGAGAGGTGAGCCCCCGATGCAACTTACTTCGATGAATCGCAGGAACTTTCTCGTTTCATGCAGCCGCGCCGGGATCACCTCCGCGCTGCTGCCCGGCATCTTGTACACGCTGGCCGCGCAGGGCGCTGCGCACGGCGAAGGAACGAAGGCCCTGGCAAAAATCACCCAGGAGATGCTAGACCAGGCCGCCGTGCTGGCCGGGGTGGGTCCGTTCACCGCCGAGCAGAAACAGATGATGCTCGACGGGCTGAACGACCAGCGGGGCAGCTACGAGCCGATCCGCGCGCTCAAGATGGCCAACTCCGTGGCGCCGGCGTTCGTGTTTCATCCGCTGCCGGCTACGAAGGTACCAGAATTGGACTGCAGGGATCTACCGCCCCTGGTTTTGGGGTCCGACTGCGGCGGCCCTGGTTGCGATTATTGGCTGAATGCACCGAAGGCTATCGAAGACCTGGCGTTTTCCTCTGTGAGGACGATGGGCGGTCTGCTCAGCTCTGGCAAGATCACCTCACTAGAACTCACCCAGATGTATCTCGCCCGCCTGAAGCGCTACGACTCCAAGCTGCACTTCGTCATCACGCTCACCGAAGAGCGCGCCCTCGCCCAGGCCAGGAAAGCCGATGAAGAAATTGCCGCAGGCCACTATCGCGGTCCGCTGCACGGCATTCCCTGGGGAGCGAAGGACTTGCTGGCCGTGAAAGGCTATCCGACCACCTGGGGCGCGGGCGGCTTCGAGCATCAGTCCTTCGACGAAGACGCCACCGTGGTGCAGCGGCTGGACGCGGCGGGAGCCGTACTGGTGGCCAAGTTCGCGCTGGGCGCGCTGGCCATGGGCGACAAGTGGTTTGGCGGCCGCACGCGCAATCCGTGGAACCCCGAGCAGGGATCGAGCGGCTCATCGGCCGGTTCGGCCAGCGCGGTGAGCGCCGGGTGCGTTGCCTTCGCCATCGGCTCGGAGACGCTGGGCTCAATCTCTTCGCCCTCGACCCGCTGCGGCGTCACCGGCCTGCGGCCCACCTTCGGCCTGGTGCCGCGCACCGGCGCCATGGCCCTGAGCTGGACCATGGACAAGCTCGGCCCCATCGCCCGCTCGGCCGAGGATTGCGCGCTGGTGCTGAACGCTATTCACGGACCCGACGGGCAAGATGCATCGGTCCAACCCGCTGCCTTCGAGTGGTGGAGCGGCTTCGACTGGAAGAGTCTCCGCGTCGGCTACCTGAAGAGCGAGTTCGACCCCGCGCCGCCGCTCAAGGTGGCCGACCCCCAACCGGGCGAAACCCCCGACGAGAAGAAGAAACGCGAAGAGCGCAACGCCGCCATGCAGGTTTCCCGCACCCGCCGCGACTACGACCGCCGCTACGAACTGGCCGCGCTCGACAAGCTGCGCGCCATGGGCGTGAAGCTGATTCCTGTGGAACTGCCAAAGCTGCCTTACGACGCCATGACGCCACTGCTCACCGCCGAAGCGGCTGCGGCCTTCGACGACCTGACCATGACCGGCCGCGATCGCCTGCTCACCGAGCAGGGTGTCGAGGACTGGCCCAACGACTTCCGGGTGGCCCGCTTCTATCCGGCGGTCGAGTACATCCAGGCTAACCGCGCGCGCACCCTGGCCATCCGCCAGGTCTCCGCACTCTTCGAGCAGGTGGACATTATCGTCACGCCCACCACCGGCATGCAGTTGGTGGCTACCAACCTCACCGGCCACCCGGCACTGATTGTGCCCAACGGCCTGCGCGGCGCGGACGCTCCCAAGCCGCCCGAGATCGACGACGGCGACAGCGACGACATCGGCGGGCCGGGAACGCCGGTTTCGCTCACCTTCCTGGCCGGGCATTTCCAGGACGCCAAGCTGGCCGCCTTCGGCAGCGCCTACCAGCAGGCGACCGGCTTCCACAAGCTGCATCCCAAGCTGGGCTGAGCGGGCAGCGAGGTCGCCCGAAGAGCTCCCGCCAGGGGCTTTAGCTCACGTTCATTTTGTGCTCCTACAGTACGAGTGAAATCGTGCCCTTTCAAAATTGCGACTTATTCGGAGGTTCCTTGGGTGATACTTGCAACCAATTGAATCTGTTCTACTTGTAGCCGGGCAGGGAGATTTCAATACAATTCTGCTCATGGCTGCGGAGAAATCCCCCGACAGCATCGAGTCCCGTCGAAGTTCGGTTGAGGAGGCAATTTGAAGCTCGTACCACATTCCGTTCCTTCGCCTGCCCGGCATCGCGCGGCGCTTCGCGCATCTTCCTTGAGCCCTGGCGCGCTGCAGCGCGGCATTCTCTCGTTGCTCGCGCTGACGGCCTGTTTTCTGCCAGCGCCGTTCGCCATGGCGCAGGCGGCTCTCTCCGTTGAGAACTGGAATTACACCGCGCGCTCCTGGCAATCGCAAAACGGCTTGCCGGGAGAGACGGTTCAAGCCTTCAGCCAAACGCAAGACGGTTATCTTTGGATCGGCACCAGCGAGGGCCTGGTGCGCTTCGATGGAGCGCGCTTCACTTTTTTCACCCACGAAAACACACCGCCTCTGCGCGAGAGCAGCGTATTCTGTCTGCTCACAACGCACGATGGCAGTCTGTGGATCGGGACCGAGGGCGGCGGGCTCACGGAATTGCGCAACGGCGTCTTTCGGGCGTACACCGCCGCCGACGGAATGACCGGCAGCTTTGTACGTTCCCTGTTCGAGGATCGGGCGGGCGCGCTTTGGGTGGCCACCGACGAAGGCCTGTTCCGCACAGCGGGTGGCAAGTTTGTGCGCGTGGACGACCAGCCGCAAATGCCCGCCAACTCTTTCCATGCCGTTGCCGAGGACGATGCGGGTCGCATCTGGGCCGGCGCGGCGCGCCTCTACGCCATTCACAACGGGCAGCCCAAAGAATATGCACTGAATGGAACCGACAGCCAGAATCGCGTCAAGTCGATTCTCAAGACCGAGGACGGCTCGCTCTGGGTAGGCACCGTCTCGGGCCTCCATCGCCTGCGGCCGGGAAGCGGCCGCTTTGAGCGTGTACCGGGCGTATGGGGCACGGTGCGCATGTTGTGCGCCATTCCGGGGGGCGAACTGTGGGCCGGCACCATTGGAGAGGGGATCTTCCGCATCCGCTATCAGACGCCGGGCGCCAAGGTTGCTCGCCTCACCACCCCCTCGCCGCTGGTCAGCAACACCGTGCTCTCAATCTTTGCCGACGACAGCAAGAACCTGTGGATCGGCACGCAAGTCGGCATGATCCGCCTGAGCCGGACACCGGTGCGCGTGCTCCTGCTGCCGGCTGCTGCCGACTCAGATTTCGGCACGGTTTCTCTTGACGCCGACGGCAGCCTTTGGGCGGCCTCCAACCAGGTCGTCCACGTCGAAGGGAGCCGCGCCATCCCTCATGTCTTTCCCGGCGTGGGCAACGCCCATGTGCGCAATGTGCTGCGCGCTCGCGACGGCGCTCTCTGGATCGGGACCGACGGCAGCGGTGTCTTCAAGGTCTCCGCCCAGGGCACAACCCATTACACCTCCCGCCAGGGATTGGTGAACAACTTTGTCCGCGCCCTGCTGGAGGCCCGCGATGGAAGCATGTGGATCGCCACCGACTCCGGCGTGAGCCACCTGGACGCTGGTGGCTTCCACAATCTGGCCATGGAGAACGGGCTGGCCTACTTCAGTACCCGCTCCATTGTCGAAGGACGAAACGGAGATATCTGGATCGGCACCGAAAACGGACTGACTCACCTGCGCAAAGGGCAGCCGATTGACGACCCAGCTACTGAAGCCTTGAAGAACGAAAAGGTCTGGGCCATCCATGAGGATGCGGAGGGCGGCATGTGGTTTGGCACCCGCACCCACGGCCTCTTCCGTTTTCGCGGCGGCGGTCTGGTCCATTTCACAACCGCCAACGGGCTGGCCAGCAACAGCATCTACACCATCCTTGAAGATGGGCGCAAGCACCTCTGGCTCAGCGGGCCCCTGGGCGTGATGTTGCTGAATCGCGACGATCTCGACGCCTTGGCAGCGGACCCTCGCCGCACCATCTCCATGCGCTTCTATCGCACCGACGCGAGCGATCAGCCGACGCAGTTCTATGGTGGAACGCAGCCCGCGGGCGTCATCACCCGCGAGGGAGAAGCCTGGTTCCCCACCAATCGCGGCCTGTGGAGAATACGCCCCACCGAGTTCGACCCATCCACCCTGGCGCGCATGGTCATCGGGCAGGTTTCAGTGGATGGAAGACTGGTTTCGCAAGTATCTCCTCTTACGATGGCCGCGGGCACCTCCCGCCTGGACATCGGCTACGAACCCTTGATGCTGCGATCGCAGGAGAACCTGCAGTTCCGTTACCGCATCGAGGGATTCGACAAGGACTGGATTCAAGCCGGCTCGCAGCAGCGCTCTGCCACCTATACAAATCTTCCGGCAGGCGAATATACCTTTACGGTCGAGGCTTGGGAGATCGACCATCCTGAGCACGTTGTGCGCACCAGCTTGGTCCTGGTCAAGCTCCCCTACTTCTACCGCACTCCTTGGTTCATAGCCCTGTGCATCCTCTTGATCGGGTTGGTTTCCATTCTTGCCTATCAGATCAGGATGAAGCAGGTGAATGGACGCTTTAAGGCTGTGTTGGACGAGCGCTCCCGGCTGGCCAGGGAGATGCACGATACCTTGATTCAGGGCTGCGCCAGCGTCTCCGCCATGCTGGAGGCGGCATTGTCCTGCGACTTGCAGGACGGCGAAACCCGTCAGCACATGATCGATTTTGCCAATACCCAGATTCGCGCCACCATGGACGAGGCGCGCCAGGCGGTGTGGAACCTGCGCAAGGGAGAACAGGCTCCCCAGGACTTGCTCGCCTGCCTGGTGCAGATGTCAGAGCGGCTCAGCCGGGAATACGGCGTGCGCGTGGACTGCCGAGCGGACGGAGCGGCCTTTCCCATTGGGCAGAAGGAGACGCACGAACTCATGATGGTGGCGCGCGAAGCCATCTTTAACGCCATCCTGCACGGGCGCCCCGACGTGATTGCAGCGGAACTGCACTTCTCTCCGAAGGCCCTCGAAATGGTCCTCAGCGACGATGGCGTGGGCTTCGATCCCGAGATCGCTCCGTGGGAAGGCCACTATGGTTTGCAGGGAATGCGCGAGCGCGTGCACCGCTTCGGCGGAGATCTCACCGTAGACAGCGCGCCCCAACAAGGAACGCGGATTCGCGTCGCCATCCCCAGAGCGGCACTTGCCTGCGATGCGGAAGGAGTTGCGCTCCTGTCTGACGCGCCCCACTGACAGCGTCACCTCACCGCTCTATAATCCAAGGGAAATGGACCCGATCAGGATTCTCATCGTCGATGACCACCCGATTATGCGGGTGGGCATTGCTGCTCTGATCGACTCCTCCCACGAGATGGTGGCCGTTGGGCAGGCCGGAAACGGCGAAGAAGCCATCGCTCTCCATGCCTTGCACCGCCCCGATGTCACATTGATGGACCTTCGCTTGCCGGGGATCAGCGGCGTCGAGACCATTCGCCGCATCCGCTGCGTCACTCCCGGAGCCCGCTTCATTGTGCTCACGACCTACGAGGGGGATGAGGATATTCACCAGGCCATGGAGGCCGGCGCAGCCGGCTACCTGGTGAAGGGACTGCCCCAGGAGATGCTCGTCTCCGCGGTCCGGCGGGTTCATGCCGGCGGGCGCTACCTGCCCTCGCCCATGTCGCGCACTCTCGCTACCCGTACCCGGGATTCAAATCTGAGCGCGCGCGAACGCCAGGTGCTCGAGTTGCTGGCCAAGGGCAGGTCGAACAAGGAGATTGCCGTGGAGTTGGGTATCACCGAGGCGACCGTCAAGTGTCACGTGAGCGTCATCCTGATGCGCTTGAATGCCAGCGACCGTACGCAGGCTGTGGTGATCGGCTTGCAGCGCGGATTGATTCACCTGTAACGCAGAACTTCAATCCGGGTTGATTCCCTGCCTTTCGAGTATCGCTTGCTCCAAACCCCATCCAATTCAGCATTCGCACTCGTCTGCGGCCCCGCGCTGTGCTGGAGATTATTTACTGTCAATCCGACTTTCCGCCGATTCGGGGCCTGCTCTCCTGGGAATAACATGCCTACTGGAGTCCAAGAGAGCTTCCGGGCTTCCAGCGAACCAGGCACTGGCGATGGCCGTAAACCGGATAGGAACGGAGGCGAAAGATACATTCCCACCCTTCTTGGTTGCCGAGTCGCCGATTTTGCAAGGGCGCTTTCCTTGTCCCCTTGTGCCGGGCAGTCAGATCCCTGAAAGGCATTCCAACCATGCGTTCCGCCCTAATCTATTCTTCTGCGTTCTTCCTGATCTTCAGCCTGGCCGCTCAAACCCCCGCCCATCGCCTGGTCTTTGAATCTCAGGGGCCGACCGGTGCTCCCAAACCGGTACCCACACAACTGGGCACGGATCGAGCGCCCGATGGCGCTACCCTGGGAGCCAACAGCCAGTATCTGACGCGCAATGGCAAACCCTGGGTCCCGGTGATGGGAGAGTTCCATTTCTCCCGCTATCCAGAAGCCGGATGGGAAGAAGAAATCCTCAAGATGAAAGCCAGCGGCGTGCAAATTGTCGCCACCTATGTCATCTGGATTCATCACGAAGAGATCGAAGGCCAATTCGATTGGAGCGGCCAGCGCAACTTACGCAAGTTTGCCCAGCTTTGCGCCAAGCACGGCATGTTGCTCTATCCCCGCATTGGTCCCTGGGCTCATGGAGAGGTCCGTAATGGCGGCTTGCCCGACTGGGTGTTGCAAAAGAGCGCCGTGCGCG
The DNA here is from genome assembly GCA_963839155.1 of uncultured Acidobacteriaceae bacterium. GTDB lineage: Bacteria > Acidobacteriota > Terriglobia > Terriglobales > Acidobacteriaceae > Telmatobacter. The sequence continues at coordinate 348,234 of CAWITY010000005.1, read as the reverse complement.
GCAACGATCCGGTGTACCTGGCCGAGGTGCAAAAATTCTACGCGCAGATTGGGGCTCAGCTTCAGGGTCTGTTGTGGAAAGACGGCGGCCCGATCATCGGCATTCAGATCGAAAACGAGTATTCCCTCAATGGTCCGGGGCAAGGGCGCGAACATCTTGCCGCTCTGAAGCAAATGGCCCTGCAAAGCGGCCTGGACGTTCCACTCTACACCGTGACGGGCTGGGACGATGCGGTGGTGCCGGAAGACCTGTTTCTCCCTGTCTATGGCGGCTACCCCGATGCGCCTTGGGATGAAAGCCGCGGCGTTCTCCCTGCCTCCGAGGTTTATGCATTCCGCTTCTCCAGCCGGGTTGCGGCAAACATGGGCGCGCTGGGCGGTCCTGCGATTGCCAATCCCATCCACGCCGCCGCCCTGCGCGCCTCAGTACCCTTTCTGACTGCCGAGGTGGGAGGCGGAATGGAGGACACCTACCATCGCAGACCAGTCATGTCCGAATCCGACATGGCCGCCATGATTCCGGTGTTTATCGGCTCGGGCGCCAATCTGCTCGGCTACTACATGTACCAGGGCGGCACCAACCCCGACGGCAAGCTCACCACCCTCCAGGAGTCGCAGCGCACCGCATATCCCAACGACCTTCCCACCAAGAGCTACGATTTCCAGGCTCCGCTTGGCGAATTCGGCCAGATGAACGCGCAATTGAGAAAACTGAAGTCGATGCACTATTTCCTCAACGACTTTGGGGCGGAACTGGCTCCAGACGCGGTGGTAGAGCCGCTGCCGCACCCTGCCGGCCCTGGGGACATGTCGGTCCCGCGCGCCTCTGCGCGTCTCGACGGGGAGCATGGCTTCCTTTTCGTGAACAACTACATCCGCGAACGGGAAATGCCCGCATGGCCAGGCACGCAATTTGAACTCAAGGTTGCGGAAAAGAAGATTCTCGTGCCGGCAACGCCGTTCACCGTCCCCGCCAATCGCTACTTCATCTGGCCAGTCAATCTGGATCTGCAAGGTGTCACCCTGAGCTATGCCACGGCCCAGCCCATTCTCAAATTCAAGAGAGACGGCGCAACGTATCTCTTCTTTCAGGCTGTCCCTGGGATTCCTGCCGAGTTCGCCTTTCCCGCCGAAAGCCGGCCTGCAATTCACACGGAGCGCGGAACGCTCGCCGAGGATGGAGGCTTGTTGCGAATCCAGGGCCTTGAGCCGGGACGCGGCATTGCCATCACGGTTCGCGGCAAGAGCGGAAACACACACCTCGTCCTGCTGGGCGCCGAGGATGCCGACAATCTCTGGAGAGTGACCGTGGACGGGGAGCAGCGGCTCGTGCTAACCGCAGCGCAGGTCTTCAGCGACGGCGAACATATCACCCTTCGCCAGACCGGCAACCCCGCCTTCGCCGCGGCCATCTTTCCCCCGCAGCAGGCAACCGCTGGTAAGGCGTCCATTGCCCCAGTCGAGGGAAAGCCGGATGGCATCTTCCAGCTCTTTGCCTGGAACCTGCCGGAGCGCAAGATCGTGCCCGGACTGGTCCAGACCAAGGCCGTGGGCAAAGCGCCAGGGCCTCTTCTTGGCCCCAAGGCGCCCTTCAGAAAATCCGCTGTCTCCATGACGCCGGAGGAATCCAGCTTTGCCCAGGCCGGCGAATGGCGGATCACCCTGCCGCGCGATGCCATGGATGGGCTCAGCGACGTGCTGCTTGCCATTCGCTACCAGGGAGATGAAGCGCGCCTGCTCAACGGCAATCGGCTGCTTACTGACAATTTCTTCAACGGCGTCGAATGGCAGATCGGCCTCAAGCGGTTTCTCCCTGCCGGCTCAGACTTCACGCTTCAGGTTCTGCCGCTCCAGCAAAAAGCGCCCATCTTCTTTGAGCCTGGCTTTGCACCGGTCTTCGACAAGAACGGCCAAGCTGGCTCCCTGCAATCCGTCCAGGCCCTGCCCGAATACCAACTGGACCTGTCCCTGTCAGGCAAAGCGAAATAAGTGCCTCCCGCAGAGCCGGAGGCTTTACAGCGGTTCCACCATTGCTTTACCCCGAACCCACCGCGATCAAGTGGCATTTTTCTCAAGAAAATGCCACCTTGCACGATGCCGGAAGGGGCATTTGAATTGTGGAACCGCTCTAAGGTTGGTGGCCCCTCAAAGGGGCCTGCGTAGAAGCGCCCCAGACAGGCGGCAATTCATCGCCCGCGCCCCAGCGCTGGGGACGAGCGCCAAAAGGATTAAGCCGGAGTCCCATAGGGACGGCGCTCATGCTCGGCGCCCTTCAAACGTCTTGACGACAAGGACGGAAAAACACAGACCGTGAGCAACTCCCGTAACGATCGACTTTCCAGAGCCCTCCAGCAAACCAAGGGTTCCCCAAATCGAATCGACTGCGTCTCGGAAAAGCGCGTTGCGCCCGAGTGCAGCATGGTTTGCAGCCCTTACCCACCCTGGCGAAATGAACAAGAGCGCCGCGAGGGTGGGACGCTCCAATTTGGCGCGGCGAAAGGCAATCGGGCTCTTGCAGTGGAACCATGACGGGTGTACCCACGACCCATCGCCATTCAAGCCGGCGCGTCCCCTGCGAAAGGCACCCCTGCCAAAGACTCAGAAGAGTGCCGTTATTTTGTTTCCGCCCTGACGGCCTGTGGTGCAAGTCATGCTTTGAAAGGGCACGACTTGAGTCGTGTCTCCATGGGCCTTCGGCCCACCCAAGTGGATGAAAACGCCGGTGTGCATCCGCCCCGGAGGGGCGGCACGAGAATAGCCCAGGGCGACAGCCCTGGGTATGCCAACCAGCAAAGCTCCAAAGCCCCGTGGGGGCGACCGAAATGACCGCAACGATTCTAAAGCGGATAGGCAACGTTTTCTTGCCGTGCCGCAAATGCGACAAAAGAAAAGCTGGGCTTTATCCCCTGATGGAGTGTGATTCTTAAATCGGATGCTCGACCAGAGGTTTCCTAGCTCGCCTCGGGCAGCGGGGTCACCGGGATTTGCAGGGCCGAGTTCATGCGCGGAAAGAACTCAAAAGCCGCGGCCACTGCCGTCAGCTCAATGATCTCCTGAAAATCGAAGTGCTCGCTCACTGCGGCGAAGGCTGGCTCGTCCACGGCCTGGCCCGAGATGTGGAGCAGCTCCGCATAGCGGAAGCCGGCCTTCTCCTTTTCGCTGAAAGGGCCGGTCTCGAAGCTCTCCAGGCTCTCCACCTGTTCTGGCGAGGCGCCGCGCTGCCCTGCCAGGAAACGGTGGGCGCTATAGCAGTACTCGCACTCGTTGAGCTTCGCCGCCCGCGTGGCGATCAGCTCCTTGTACCAGCCCGGCAGCGCGCCCGTGCCCATCAGCGGCTTGAGCAGCGCCACAATGCCCAGGGCCAGCCCCGGAACGTTGGAGAGCGCCTTGTACATATTCGGCACCACGCCGCGGTCGGCGTACAGCTTGTCATAAAGGGCGCCCAGCTCGGCGGGAACCTCTTCACGCTCCAGCAGCGGAACGCGTGCTTCTTGGCTAGACTCAGGGGTCATAAATACTCCGAAATGAAATCTCCGACAGTGTAAATCGGCGGACTGCCACTTCCGGTCCCGAAATCGCATGAGCCCAGAAATGGGAACCTGCCCAACGCCAACCGCGCATTGCGCCCGTCATTGCCCTTGAGCCGAAGCTGCCACCGGCTTAGCCTCGCCAACAGGGCATTTCGCGGAGTCTCTCGCTCCGGAAAGCAGGCCAGACCTCGGGGCCTCTCCGGCTCTGGTTGCTACAACGGCTCCACAATCGGTGTATCCAGCAACCCTGCGCGATGCCTGCAAGGGTGCGTGAATTGTGCAATCGCTCTATGCCGCCAAAACTGAAACCACTATCGACCGATTCAGCAGCGCGTTTGAATGAACTGGCGCACGCCTGCCAGAGCATCCTGCGCCGCAACCCCAGCCATCCCCAGGCCCTGCTCGCCATGAGCCTGATAGCCCTGAACAGCAGCCAGACGGAGGCAGCCGTCAAAATGGCGCTGGCGGCTATCGCCGTTGCGCCACGGATGGGCGCCGCCTGGGTCACGCTGGCCCAGGCGTTGAGGGCCGCGAAGCGGAGTGAAGAGGCGGAACGGGCCTACCAGGAAGCCCTTCGCCTGGACGGCATGGACCCTCTGGCGCGCATGGGCCTGGGTGAGTTGCAGACTGCTACCGGCCGTCCCGAGGCAGCTCTACGGGAGTTCGAGCTGGCCCTCTGCAAGCAGCCGGCGCTGGTTCCCGCTCACATGGGCCTGGGTCACGCGCTGGCCTTCCTGGGGCGCGACCAGGAGGCGCTGGAAAGCTACGAGCGAGCCCTCGCGCTGCATCCCCGGCTTGCGGAAGCTGAATTCGCTTCCGGCTTTGTGCTGGCGCGCCTCGGACGGCACAAAGACGCCGAGACGCGCTACCGGCGAGCGCTGGCCCGCCGGCCGGACTTTGCCGCGGCGTGGAACAACCTGGGCAATCTGCTGCGCGAAGAGGGCCGCGAGGTCTACGCCGAGGCTGCCCTGCGGCGCGCCGTTGAGCTCCAGCCGCGGATGATCTCCGGCTGGCTCAACCTGGCAATTCTCAAGCGCGAGCAGTGCAAGCCCGCCGAGGCTGAAGCTCACCTGCACAGGGCCTTCGCGCTCAACCCTGGGCAGGTTGAGACGCTGGTCGCCTGGTGCCAGTTTCGCGCAGCGGAGCGGGACCTGGCCGGCGCATGGGGCTGGCTGCGCTGGACCTTTTTGCGCGAACCCGGCCACGCCGAAGCTCTGAATATGGAGGGCATCCTGCTGCACAGCGAAGGGCGCTTTGCGCAGGCCATCGAGGCATTCGAGCGCGCCGAGGCCGTGGGCCACCGGGCCGCCATCTCCAACCGGGGCAACTCGCTGCTCGAACTGGGCCGCGTTGCCGAAGCCCTCAAGGCACATGAAGCTGCTGTGGCGCGCGATCCCGCGAGCGCCGGGGCGCAGTATAACCTCGCGCTCACCCGGCTGCGCCTGGGCGACTGGCGGCAAGGATGGGCGCAGTACGAAGCCCGCTGGCGCTTCCGCGAGATTCACCGCCGCCCCAGGACATTTGCACAGCCCCGGTGGCAGGGCGAACCGCTTCAAGGCCGCCGAATTCTGCTCCACGCCGAGCAGGGCCTGGGCGACACCCTCCAGTTCTGCCGCTATGGCGCGCTCGTCGCGGCGCGTGGCGGCGTGCCCATCCTGCAGGTTCAGGCGCCCACCGAGCGGCTGCTGCGCTCGTTGCCCGTGGTGCGCGCCGGGCAGGCCACGATCGCGCGGCTGGGCAACGATCTGCCCGATTTCGAACTCGAGTGCCCGCTGATGAGCCTGCCCGCCGTCTTTCAGACCACCGTCGACACTGTCCCCTGGCCGGGCACATATTTAACCGCTGACCCGGAGTTGGTGCAAGAGAAGCAGGCAAATTACCCACCCATTCCGGCAGATCGGCTCCTCCGCGTCGGGGTTGCCTGGGCCGGCAACCCGCGCTACAAGGCCGATCGTCTCCGCTCTGTGAACCTCAAGACGCTTTGGCCCCTACTGCGCACCCCCGGCATCGCCTGGGTCGCGCTGCAAAAAGGCGCGGCGGCGGAGCAATTGGCCGGCCTGCCTATCGATCTTTCTCTCTTGGATGGTTCCAGCCGGGACACCGATCTGGCCGAAACCGCAGCCCTGGTCTCGATGCTGGATTTGGTCGTCACCACAGATACGTGCATCGCCCACCTGGCCGGCGCCATGTCAAAGCCCGTCTGGATTTTGCTGCCCCATCTAGCCGATTGGCGCTGGATGCTGACCTCCGAGACCACCCCCTGGTATCCCACGGCAAGGCTCTTTCGTCAGAGTGCGCCGGGCGATTGGGCGGGCGTACTGGCACGCGTGACGGCCAGACTGGCCGATTTTCGCACGGCCCGGCGGGGGCAAACGGCCCGGCGAGAACGCCACGAAGCACGGCCCCCGCTAAGGCCGCTGTAAGCCCCTTGCGAGTCCACAAAAAAAGTAGAAATTGTTCTTGACTCACTGTACTCTATGCAGTAGAGTACTTCTTATTAAGGACTGCTCTGAATACGAAGAGCAAGACGAAAGGAGATTCGTGATGACTGAATCCGTTGAACAGGAACTGAAAGACAGGCTGAGCCTGATTGAAACCATGATCGCCGAAGGCCGGCGCACCACAGAGAGCTGGGGCTGGACCTTCGTCCTCTGGGGCGTGGCCTATTACGTCGCCATCGCCTGGGCCACCCTGGGACGCAGCACGCTGGCCTGGCCGGTAACCATGATCGCTGCCGGCATCCTGACCGGCGTGCTTGCCTCGCGCAATGCCGCCAAGCGCCCAGAGACCACCGTCGGCCGCGCCATGATGGCCATCTGGATGGGCATGGGCATCTCCACTTTTGCTCTGATGTTGGCGCTCGGCGTGAGCGGCAGGCTTGACGCACACAACTCGGTGGCCATCATCGGAGCCATGCTGGGGACGGCCAATTGCACCTCCAGCATTATTCTCAAGTGGAAGATGCAGTTTGCTTGTGCCGTGGTGTGGTGGGGCTCCGGCGTAGCGGCCTGCTTCACCTCTGAAACCGTTGCGGCCATCCTCTTCCTGTCGGCCATCTTCTTCTGCCAGATCGTCTTTGGAATCTATGGGATGATCGCGCAGTCCCGAAAGCACAAGGCGACCCGCCCGGGACAGGGGGCCATCCATGCCTGAGCTGCCGGAGCTGAATCCTGTCATCCACGGGAAGCTGCGCCTGGCCCTGCTTTCGCTGCTCTCCGGCGTTGAGGAGGCGGAGTTCATCTGGCTGCGTTCCAAAACCGGTTCCACCGACGGCAACCTGGGCGCGCAACTCCTCAAACTGGAAGAAGCCGGTTACGTCTCGGTCGAGAAGAAGTTTGTCCAGCGCAAGCCACAGACGCTTTACCGCATGACCGAAGCCGGCCGCACCGCGCTGACCGAATATGTGCAAGCCCTGAAGCAACTACTGGGCGGAACCATCGGCTCATAACCACCAAAGGAGGAACCTATGAACAGACAGACCGCAAACAGATTCCAGGGCAGAGCAATCGGAGCTACCTTCTTCGCGGTCTTTGGCGCGCTCTGGCTCTTCCTTGCGCTTTTCGTCAGGGAGTCGCTCCACGTTGCAACGGTGTCCGGACTATTGCTGGTCCTTGCGGTCTTCCTGCTGGCGGCGCTTTATCTCAACCGCGCGGCAAAGCGCTTCCCGCGTGAGCCAGACGATCCCGCCGTGGGCCGCGCCTTTGGCTGGGTCAATGGTATCCAGTGGATCGCCATTTCCATTGTGGCCTTTTCGTTTGCCAAGCTGCACATCGACGCCTATGTGCTCTCGGCCATTGCCGCCATCGTGGGGCTGCACATGTTTCCCCTGGCGCGGCTCTTCCACTATCCGCTGCACTATGCAACCGGAGCCCTGCTCGTGACCTGGGCCGTGGTCAGCGTGATCGCCTATCCCACAGAGAATATGCAGGGAGCTGCCGCGCTCGGTACCGGCGTAATCTTGTGGGTGAGCGCCGCCGTTGGGCTGACACTCGGTCTTGGGGGCGTCCGCCAAGCCAACAACCTGCCCGCTCGCTGACTTGCGAGTGGAGTCTGCCGCACCGATGGCCGTTGATCCGATTTGAAAGCTACAGCGGTTCCACAATCGATATACCCAGGGACTACTGAAATCAAGTGGCATTTTTCTCAAGAAAATGCCGCCCTGCACGATGCCTGCAAAGGCGTGTGAATTGTGGAACCGCTCTAGCGTGGGGAATGCAGCAAACAAAAGGACTTCGAGTCCTGGAGGGGCAGCCCAACTGGAGCGTCTACAACGCACTGGCCTTGTGGTTGATCTCCTGCGCCAGAGCGCTGTACGCGGAAGACCCTGGTGCATCGACTCTGGTTCCGCTCTAAACTCCGTGCCCCGAGTCGGGGTTATCGAAGCGGGTGAACCGCGAGATGAAGTTCAGATGGATTGTGCCCGTGGGACCATTTCTCTGCTTGGACAGGATGATCTCCGACTTGGCCTTGTCTTCCTGGGTCATCTCCTCGTCGCGGTTGTAGTAGGACTCGCGGTGGATGAAGGCCACCACATCGGCGTCCTGCTCAATGGAGCCGGACTCGCGCAAGTCGCTCAGCATGGGGCGCTTGTCGTCGCCGCGGCGCTCGCTGGCGCGGGAGAGCTGGGAAAGAGCCACGACCGGCACTTGCAGTTCTTTTGAGAGCGCCTTCAAGCCGCGTGAGATGGCCGAAACCTCCTGGGTGCGATTCTCATATCCCTTCTTGCCGCCCGAGGGCAACGTGGCGCTCATCAATTGCAGGTAGTCCACCACAATCAGGTCCAGACCGCCGGAGTTCTGCTTGAGACGGCGCGACTTGGCCCGCATTTCAGAGAGCGAGATGCCCGCCGTATCGTCGATGAAGAGGCGCGACTCGACCAGTTCGCCCAGCGCCTTTTGCAGCTTGCCGTGATCCTCCTTGGCGATGAAGCCGGTCTGCAGGTTCCGCTGGTCCACCCAGGCTTGGGAGGCCAACATGCGGCGCAAGAGCGACTCCTTGCTCATTTCCAGGCTGAAGACGGCCACCACCGCGTTGTGATTCACCGCGGCGTTCTGCGCAATGTTGATGGCGAAGGCCGTCTTGCCCATGGAGGGGCGGGCGGCGATGATGATCAGTTCGCCCTTTTGCAGACCGCTGGTCATGCGGTCGAGCTCGGTGAAGTCGGTGGCCAGGCCGGTGACCTCACGGCTCTGCTTGTAGAGGTTGTCAATGCTGCCGAAGGAATGCTCGACGATCTGGTGCAGGCTCTGGAAGCCGCCGGAGATGCCCTTCTCGGTGACCTCCATCAGTTGCGCTTCCGTGCCGCCCAGAACGTCCAGCGCGGCCTCGCCCTGGTCTGAGGCGCGGGCAATCGCCATGGAGCAGATGGCCATGAGCTTGCGCAGCAGGCTCTTGTCCTTGACGATGCGGATGTACTCCTCGATCACCGGGCGGCGCGGCAACCCCTCGGTGAGCGACGCCAGGTAGGCTACGCCGCCAATGGCCTCGACCTCTTTATAGCGGGCCAGTTCGTTCGCCAGCGTGACGATGTCCACGGCCCGCTGCCCCTCCATCAACTCGCTCATGCGCTGGAAGATGCGGCGGTGCGAGTCGAGCGAGAAATCGTCGGCGGTGATCTTTTCGGCGGCCTCGGCGTGGGCCGCATTGTCCAGCAGGATCGCGCCCAGAATGGTCTTTTCGGCGTCGATATTGGCCGGAAGCCCGGCGTCGAGTGTGAGGGAAGGAACGGAAGCCATATCCAAGAAGTCTAGGCTGCGGAGCGGTCGATGAACCTTGTGAAGATTCCGTTAAGTTCGTGGAAAACGTGCCCCAGAGCTGGGCTTAGAGCATCTCCCTCGATGGTATTGAGGATGTTCGCGGGGAATTGACGGAGGGAGCGTGGGGCTTCAGCCGCACGAAACCGGCGCGGGTCTTCTGGCCTGCAGTCCCGGGCCTGAAGGCCGAATGATTCTATCGCTTATTCAGGGGGCTGAAGTCCCCTGCTCGCTCCGTTCTATTCCTCCCTCTGCACAATGTGGAGAGCTGGGCTTGGCAGGTTGATTCCCGTTTTCAAATCCGACACCGTGGCCGCCGGTCTCTCACCCGATCAACTCGAGGGCCAACGCACCTCCGGTGACTGCATCGGTAACCAGATGGCGGTCGAAGGTGGCCAGCTTTCCGCCGTGAGCGCGGGCCAGGGCAAGCAGGTAGGTGTCAGTAACCTGGCCTGAGTCAAGCAGGCGGGCTGTGTCTACCAGTTGCGCATTGAAGAGACTTACATCGTCGGGCCAAAATTCATGGCCGCCCAGGGCGCGCAAGATGGCAATTAGCTCCGCAACCGCCGCCGGCGTGCCGGGCGAGTTGGGATAGCGAGCATGGCCAACGACTCGAAGAACCCCGTTCTCGGTCAGCGGGCAGGTTGCCCATGCCTGTCTTCCGGTTGCGGCGAACCAGTCGTGCGCCCGATCATGCTGCACGTGCGCCGGGTCGATCAGGGCGACCAGGACGTTCACATCCAGCAGAAACCGGGTCACGGCAGCTCTTCCTGAAGCTGGCGCACCAACTCCGAGGTTACCCGCTGAGAGCCGGGGCGCACCGCAAGCAGCGGAACCCCGTTGCGCGTGCTGCCCGAGGAGGTGGGACGCAGAGCACGACGGGCCAGCGAGGAGATCACCTCTCCCACGCTCTTCCGCTGAGTAGAAGCAAGTTCCTTGGCGGCAGCAAGCACGTCGTCGTCGATGGCCAGGGTGGTGCGCATGGGTCCTCCGAAAGATCATCACGCATCAATCATCATACATCACAATGCGGAAGGGGCATTCATAGCCCTCTTCCGAGCTTCGAAAGAGAGCCCCTGCCGGCCGGAGGTCATTGTGCCGTTACATTGCAGGTCGCCAGCGGAGAATGGGCCTTCTGGCCGCCGTCACCTCGTCGAGCCGGGAGACGCGCGTCGAGTGTGGCGCCGTCTTCACCAATTCCGGGGTATCCTCCACCTCCCGCGCGATGGCCCGCATGGCCGCGATGAACTGGCCCAGCTCGTCCAGCGACTCGCTCTCAGTGGGTTCAATCATCAGCGCGCCGTGGACGATCATGGGGAAACTGACCGTGTAGGGATGGAAACCGTAGTCAATGAGCCGCTTGGCAATGTCGCCGGTCTTCACTCCCTTGGCCGCCTGGCGCTTGTCGCTGAAAACCACTTCGTGCATTGAAGCTGTCTTGTAGGGCAGTTCGTAGAGGTCTTCCAGCTTGTTGCGTATGTAGTTCGCGTTGAGCACCGCGTCTTCAGTGGTCTGGCGCAGGCCGTCGGGACCGTTGGCCAGAATGTAGGCCAGCGCGCGGATGAACATGCCGGTATTTCCGTAGAAGGCGCGCACACGGCCCACCGACTGCGGCCGGTCGTACGACCAGGTAAGTTGAGGGTTGGTGCTGTCCCTGGTCCCAGAATCGAGACCAGGGGCACTCGGCAGTCCCTCAGTCCCAAGTCCCTCAGTCCCTGTCTTTCGCACCAGCACCGGCGTGGGCAGAAACGGCTCCAGGAAGGCCTTGCAGGCCACCGGACCTGAGCCAGGACCGCCGCCGCCATGGGGCGTCGAAAAGGTTTTGTGCAAATTCAGGTGCATCACGTCCACGCCAAAGTCGCCGGGCCGCGCCTTGCCCACCAGGGCATTCATGTTGGCGCCGTCCATATAGAGCAGCGCGCCCTTAGCGTGGAGGATATCGGCGATCCTGTGGATCTGGCTCTCGAAGACTCCTATGGTTGAGGGGTTGGTCAGCATCAGCGCGGCTGTTTCCTCGTCCACCTGCCGCTCCAGGGCTTCGAGATCGATGCCGCCTTCAGCGTTGGACTTGAGGTTCTCCACCGTGTAGCCGCAGATGGCCGCGGTAGCCGGGTTCGTACCGTGGGCCGAGTCGGGAATAAGAATCTTCTTGCGAGCGTTGCCCTGTGCCTGGTGCCAGGCGCGCACCAGCAGGATGCCGGTGAACTCGCCGTGCGCGCCCGCCGCCGGCTGCAGGGTGATGGCTTCCATGCCCGTAATCTCCAGCAGGCAGCGCTGCAACAGGTCGATCATTTCAAGCGCGCCTTGCGCCAGGGAGTCGGGGCGGTATGGATGCGCTTCCGCCAGGCCCTCGATGCGGGCCACCAGTTCGTTGACGCGCGGGTTGTACTTCATGGTGCAGGAGCCCAGCGGATACATGCCGAGATCGATGGCGTAGTTCCAGGTGGAGAGGCGCGTGAAGTGGCGCACGATCTCAATCTCGCTCAGTTCGGGGAGTTCCGCTGCTTTTTCGCGCTTTGCGGCGCCCAGCAGCGTGGCTGCATCGACCGCGGGCACGTCGAGCGGAGGGAGCCTGTAGGCATGCTTGCCGGGCGAGGAGATTTCGAAGACCAGCGCTTCGTTCTGCGTGGGGTGGGGGCGGACTTTGCCGAGTGTTTGGGGGCCGCGATTTTCCGATGTCTGTACCATGCTTCATGCCTCGCTGCTTATTCTGATTGAGCCTGTTCCGGCTGGGTCCCGATGTCGGAAGGCTCTTTCTTCGGCCAGCCAAAGAAGAACCTCTCGTGCATCATCCACATGGCCAGCCCCCAGGCGTACCCGGTCAGGGGCCAAACGATCAAACCGACCACCATCAACCGCCAATGGGGCGGAAAGTGGCGTACAAAAATATCCGTGCAGGTGGTCAGGAAGAACATGAATCCGCCCCACTGCAACACGCCACGACGGAGAACATACGCACGCTTCCCCTGCTGGCGCGTTCGCTCCCACGCCCGGCGCTTCTTTGCGACCTTTGCGGTTCCATAGCCCCGGAAGATCATCTGCACGTATCCATTCAACGCGTTGTGGGCAGGCCTCATTTTACCAAAAACAAGCAAAAAATACATACAAGTTGCACATTATAAATATAGTTACATGTGCAATTTGCCCCATCCCAATCACCTCCGAACGTCACCCGGCAGCGCCCAGCAAGACCCTGCATCAACAACCCAGAGACAGGCGCAGGCCGAATTCTTCCGCAGCCTGTGAAGCCGTGCCCTTTCAGGGTATAAACGACCCTCTGTGCGGCAGATACCATTAGAGCGATTCCACAATTCACGTACCCATGGAGGCATCGTGCAGGGTGGCATTTTCTTGAGAAATATGCCACTCGATTTCAGTGGTCTCTGGGTATATCGATTGTGGAGCCGCTGTAGCTGGCCTTCTTGCGCTCGTTCTCGGCCATGCGGGCGCGGACCATCTTCTTGACCAGCGAGGCGGGCAAGGGCTTGTCCAGCGGGAAATGGATGGTTCCCTTCAAGGTGCTGTAGCCGGCCAGTTCCTCCCCGAATTGATCGATGAGGGCCGAATTCATGGGAAAGAAACTGCAATGGTTGGTAAACGCCGCGTAGCTCACCAGCGCGCCTTTGTAGCGGAAACAGGGCATTCCGTAGCTGATCGCTTCAGTAGCCTCGGGCCCAGCCGCTGCCCGGATCGTCGCGCGCAGCTTCTGGAGGGTGCTCCGCGCCGGCTCCGGCACGGCCGCAAGGTACTCCTCAACGTTTTTTGCTGCGTCCATTTTTCTCACCCCCCTTTCCAAAATCCTGCGCGCCAGGCAAACCAGGCTCAGTGAGCGCCCGGGGCGAAGACTCTGACGTCATCCGGGTGCAGGCCCATCCAGATGGCAACCCCCGCCAGCGCCGCACAAACCGCCAACAGCATCCAGAGCTTGAAACGCCGGCCGCGCAGCCGCACCGCCTCGCCCGAAGCGGTAATCAAATCCGTCAGGTAGTGCTTCTCCCTGCTCAGCGCATCAACAGCCTCAGCCCAGGCCTCGAATTCTTCCTTCTTCCCGGCGCGCGCGCGCAGCCTCACATTGCGAATCAGCCCGCCGATCTTCTCCTCGTACTCTGCCGGGTCGTGATAGAGGTTGAAGGTCTCGCGCACCTGCGCCATCTCCGGCAGCGTCCATCCCTTGGAGGCGGCATAGAGCATCTTCCGCTCCACCTCCATCAGCGGCTCGCCTAATCGCTGCGCTTCGGCATCGATCAGCGCGACCAGGTACTCCTTGGCCTCGCGCGCGGTTGTAAATCTCGGCTCGCTCGCTGCGGCAGCTTGCGCTCCGGCGAACTCTGCCCGCTCAAGGCGGCTGGGCAGCGGTTGGGGGGCGGGAACAGGTTGAGCGATGGGCTCGACAACGGGCCTGCCGTCAAGCATCGCGCCGCGCCCGCCGCCTTCCAGAGCCAGGTAATCCAACCAATCCTTCATCCCCGCCCCGGTCTTGGACGAGGTCTCGAAAATGCGGATGCCCGGCCGGATCTCGCGGATGTTCTTGAGAGCCAGCTCCAGGTCGAAGCTGCATGGCTCGGCGAGATCCATCTTGGTAATCACCGCCGCGTCCGCGGAGTTGAACATCGTGGGATACTTCAGAGGCTTGTCTTCGCCTTCGGTCACACTGAGCAGCGCCACCCGCACACGCTCACCCAAATCGTAGCTCGACGGGCAGACTAGGTTCCCCACATTTTCAATGAAGAGGAAATCGAGTTGCCCCAATTCCACGCCATCCCAGTCTTCCAGGTGCCTGCCGATCATCTCCGCGTCCAGGTGGCAGATGCCATGGGTATTGATCTGCCGGACCGGTGCGCCGCTGGCCGCCAGCCGTCGCGCGTCGTTATCCGTTTCCAAATCTCCCACCAGCGCGGCTACGCGCGCTCCCCGCGCCTTCAACTCGCGCAGGGTGCGCTCAAGAAACGCGGTCTTTCCTGTCCCAGGGCTTGAAACCAGATTCAGCACCAGCACCCCGGCAGCGGTATAGCGCTTCCGCAGGCCGGCAGCCAGCTCGTCGTTCTTTTTCAGGATTCCGCGGCGCAACTCAACAATGCGCGTGGTCATGGGTTCTCCTCAATCTCGATCGAATCAATTTCCAGCTCCCGCCCTTGCCGCATGTCCACAACCAGCTCCCCGCACTGCGGGCAGCGGAAGCTCTGCAAGCCCGGTAACTCCACATCGGCACGGCAGGGCTCGCAGTGCATCACCACCGGCAGAATCTTGACCACCAGCTTGGAGCCGGCCAGCGGCGTGTCCTCGGTGGCGATTCCGTAGCAGAACTGCAACGAGTCCTCAATCACCGAGGCCAGCGCTCCCACCCGCAGGCGCACTTCCTTCACCTGCGCGCCCGGATACTCCCCCAGCGACTCAGTCACCGACTCCACAATGCTGGCTACGATCGAAAGTTCATGCATGTTGCGCTTCTCGCCTTGCCACGGAATGGGCCACGCCAGCCAATGGGCTTTGCAACAAGCTCAGGCCGTCTTCCTCGAATTTACGCTGCTCCCCATGCATTCGAGAAATGCGCGGAAAGGGCGTCTATAGCTCAACCCGCGCCAGTGGACTCAAACGCTCCGATATGTAAGATGAAATCACAAAGGACCCGACCCATGCCCCACGCCGCCGCCCCCGCCCGCCGCCGCGCCCTCAGCCAACTGGCTCCTGGAGCCATGCAGTCAGAGATTCGCGCCATGTCACTGGAGTGCGACCGAATCGGCGGCATCAACCTGGCCCAGGGCATTTGCGACACTCCGGTACCCGCGCCGGTCCAGGAAGCTGCCGTCCAGGCGATCCGCGACGGCCACAATATCTACACCCGCCTGGACGGCATCGCACGCCTGCGTCAGGCCATCGCCCAAAAGCAGCAGCGGGAGTACGGCCTCACCTACGATGCGGAGTCGGAGGTCCTGGTCACCAGCGGCGCCACCGGAGGCCTGCACGCCGCCGCCATGGCCCTGCTCAACCCCGGCGACGAAGTCGTGCTCTTCGAGCCTTTTTACGGCTATCACGTTGCAACGCTGCGGTCGCTGCGCATCCACCCGGTCCTGGTCCCCCTGGCCGAACCGGACTGGGCTCTGGATCTGGACGCCCTGCAAGCGGCGATCACCCCGCGCACCCGGGCGCTCCTGCTGAACACGCCTGCCAACCCCTGCGGCAAGGTATTCACCCACACCGAACTGGAAGCCATTGCCGCGCTGGCAATCGAGCACGATCTCTTCGTCCTGACAGATGAGATTTACGAGTACTTTGTTTATGACGGCCAGCGGCACATCAGCCCTGCCACCCTGCCCGGCATGAAAGAGCGGACGATCGTCCTGTCTGGCTTCAGCAAGACCTTCAGCATCACCGGCTGGCGCCTGGGCTACGTCACGGCCAGCACCAGGTGGCTGGGCGCCATGTCCTACTTTCACGACCTGACCTACGTCTGCGCCCCATCCGCCTTCCAGCATGGCGCCGCAGCTGGCCTGGAGCAGCTCCCGCCCGGCTTCTACACCCAGCTCGCCGCCGATCACCAGGCAAAACGCACCCGCATTCTTGCTGCCTTGCGGACAGCAGGACTGGAGCCCAGCGTGCCCGCAGGAGCTTACTACGTGCTGGCCGCCGCCGCGTGCCTGCCCGGAATAACCGCGGCTGAAAAGGCGCGGAATCTGCTGGCCGCTACCGGGGTGGCCGCCGTAGCCGGCTCCGCGTTCTTCCAGGCCGGCCGGGGCGAAAATCTGCTACGTTTTTGCTTTGCAAAAAAGGACGAGGAACTGGACGCAGCCTGCGAGCGGCTGCGCCGCCTTCAGCTTGCCCGGTAATTAGGACACTTGCGTTGTTTGCAAAGTACTAACCTCACCTGATTATCTGACTGGCTGACCTGCATGCTTTCCTCGTGCTCAGGCAGCTTTATAAAAAAACAACTTGACACGCCCAGAGGCCACGTGGGAGATTATCCTTGCTTTTCCGGCCCCTTTCGGTAGGCGACAACGTGCGGCTTTCGCTTTGGCCGCTTCTATCAGGATTTCCCTAGAACCGGCCTCATCCACTGTCTGCATCGAATTGCGGCATTCAGGAGCACTGCCTTGTTGGCGGTTCTCAAAGCTGGCGAGGCGAGCCCATTGGCATGGATGAGAACGGATTTAGTGCGATCCCACAATTCACCTACTCTTGCTGGCATCGTGCAAGGTGGCATTTTCTTGAGGAAAATGTCACTCGATCGCGGTGGTTTCGGGGTATACCGACTGGGGTACCGCTGCGGCCTCAAGATACCTAAGCCCAATCGCCCGGAACGATGGGGCTGGGAGTAGCACCCGAGAAATCGGCGATCCATAATCCCAAGAACGTGGCAAGGAAAGAAAATCCAGGCAAGCGCTCCATTCCGTGCGACTCTCTGGGCCCTATTTTCTGGCCACCCCACAAGGAGGCAACGTATGTCCATGCAGCAAGTCATGTCGTATCTCACTGGATTGGGGGGATTGGCCGCGTTTTGGCTCGTTCTGCTCATTGCCACAAAGAAGCATCCCTGGTCACTGGTCATCGGAGAAGACGGCCAGGCCAGCACGAGCAAATTTCAAATGCTGGTGTGGACGGCAGCCGTGGTCTTTGGATTTCTGGCGATTTACCAGATTCGATTCAGTAGCGGCTACCTTGAGGATTTCCCCGGCGTCCCCAGCAACCTGCTGATCGCGATGGGGATTAGCGTGGTAACGGCGGTGTCGGCCAAGTCCATTGCCGTGAGCTCCCAGGCGAAAAGTGACGCCGCAGCCGCGGCGGCTCCGGTTCCCGCTGTTCCTGCCCCAGCACCTCCGCAGAGCCAGAGCGGCATCTTCTGCGACGACTCCGGCACACCGGACTTGGGAAAGGTCCAGGTTGTCCTGTGGACCGTGATTGCGGTCGGCGTCTTCCTGTCCAGAGTCTTCGCCATCATCCAGCAGCCGCATTGCCCACATTTCGATCCTGCTACCGGCAATACGGCATGTTCCCTCAGCTTGCCCGATATTGGCCAGACGCTCATGATTCTCATGGGCCTCGGTCATGGCGCATACATCGGCAAGAAGATCGCGGAGAGCTGAGGTTTCTCGCGCTCCAAGACGAGGCCGGGGCCGTGTGACTCACCCAGTAACTGAGACTGAGCAAACTCTCAAGGTCTTGCTTCTTTTCTGCGGCTTGGTGAGGAGCGGGCCCGGACCTCACGGTCCGTGTCGCTTCCCGAGCGATTCCTCAATTCACCTACCTTTGCAGGCATCGCTCAGGGTGGCATTCTCTCTAAGAAAATGCCACTTGATCGCAGTGGTTTCGAGAATGCACCGATTGTGGTGCCGCTGCTGCGACCGGCCCGCTTTTTACATTCCAAATCGCCGATCGGATTGGCGCAAAAGGAGACGCACCCATGGCAACCACACCTGATCCATCTTCCTGGTCCGGGGCAACACCCACACCCCCAGCATCAGGAACCACTCCGGCTTGCGGCGCCGCACCCCAGTCGCTGCCCATCGCGCTCAAAGTCAGCTTCACAATGACGAGTGCCGACGGCCTTCGTCAGATCAACTTCGGTCTTGAGAAAGACTCTGACGGCACCAATGTGAATTGGACCATCACGTTTTCTCTCTTCGAGCGAACGGACAACACCGCCGCATTCTGCAGTCCCCTCGTTACGCTGAATGTTTTTGTTGCGACCACGCTCCATGCCAACGCAGAGATCGCCGCACATGCCGGTTTGAACCCGGCCCAGACTGCGCACGCCACCGGGCCGGCTGCCGATGCCGCCAAAGGCGCGCAGCAGGGAATCGTACCGCTGCCCGTCGCCAATCAAATCATCCAGGCTACTCTCAAATAGCTGCCAGGGGAATGATGGATATGAGACACATCACTGGGCGGAGACTCTGCGGACAGCTCATCCTGCTGATAGTCCTGTCTTCGGCTGTCTCCGCTCAGAACAACCGGCTCTCAAGGGTGCTCCCGGTCCAGGACCCCTCGGGGAAGGACGTGCTTCCTTGCAGGGCGGGAACGAATTTCGAGACAGAGAAATACAAGATCGCCCACACAGAGGTGAATGACCCTTTCAGGTTTCTTTATTGGATTGGTAGAAAGTCCAATACTGTGGAAAGCCAGTTGGCCTCAATGCTCGACAACAAGCCATTCACTTACACCATGGCTGAGACCGATGCCCTGACTCTGATTGAGAATGCCTCCTTCGCGCCGAATCTGGGCACTGGATTCGTCATAAGGGTCGAGCTCGTGTCGGTTCGGAATTGCGATCCCAACGCAAAGACGCTCGATCTTGTCTATCGCATCTACTCAAGCAACCCTCCCAAGGCGTGGGGGGGCGCAACTGAAACACAGGCTCAGCTTGAGAAGTCTCCTCAGACCACCACCGGCCTGACGAATGCCGGCAGCCATTTTCACCTCAAGCCAACCGGCGGATACGACAGCGCGTTCAGCGCCTTTGCGGGCGGCGCCTTCAAGTACACTCCTAACCTCGGGGGGGGGCATCTATTAAGCACGATTGCCGCGGAAGGCAAGGGTTCGACTTCGATGCGGTTCTTTTCTGCCACGCTGAACGGCTCGGCCGATTCGCTGGGTTGGTTGAAACACGCCGACTGGCGCATGGACTACCAGAATCGCTCAGAGCCCGCGGGAACAATTCGCCTTGCGAGCGCCGGCTTGTCGGGCCAGATCGAGGCTGAGACCAAAACCTTCTGGGGAGACGCCGTTTTTGCGCGCTTCGGCGGCCATTTGCAAGGAGGCAACATGCAGGCCGCTGGTTTGTCCAGCGGCCTGCTTGCTCTGAGAACTGTCCCATCCGCGGGGTTTGGATCGCTGAAAAGCTTCGTTGGCCTCTCATCGCGCACCAGCAATAACGTGCTCTCTGTCTCCTACGGGTTGGAATTGGGCTCAGTCGGTTCTTCTCCCCATTTGGATTGGGTCAAGCACATCGGCGACGTGGCTGACGAATTCTGGATTCCCATTGGCAATCACAAGCCATTCGAAGCCGAGAGCCGCCTGACCTTTGGAGGCATTCAGGTGCCGCAGGCCATTCCGCTGGGCGCTCGCTTCTTCGCCGGAAGCGGCGAGCAGACCTTCATGCCGGGAGATGCATGGCAGATTCGCGATGTGCCCGTGATTCGAGCCATCCCCGCCAACCGGTTCTACCTCACCGCCCAGGGCGCTGGCGCCGACAGATTCACCAGCATCAATTTGACGTTTGCCTATCCCGTGACGTCACGGCCCATCATGCCGAAGGAGTTGAGCGCCGACCCGGAATTCAATGGCCTGTTGCAAGGGCAGATCGCCTCGGCCACCAGCGCCGATCAGAATTACTACACCTGGAAAGATCCCCATTTCCAAATCGCGTTCAGTCAACTGCCCGCTCTGAAGCTGCAGTTGGACAGTCTGCAAACCGCCGTAAATGCCGCCCAGGCAGCCCACCCCAATCAACTGGAAGGTCCGTTTTCAGATTGCACAGACAGTATTGAGGTAGCCGCCTTCAGCGTGACAGACAGCCTTGGAGCAAAAGGAAGCCTTCAGTATGGCGGCCTTTCGGACCTGTTCTCAAGTGAATACAACGAGTTGCAAGCAGTGCAGGATAGCTGCGTCGGGGAACTGAATCAGCAATTGGGCGATCCCGGCGTCAAGGCCGCCGCAGCCGCAGTTGAAGCCGCCCGGACCCATATTCTCAAGGACTTCAACGCCATCGATCAGAAACTTGCCGCCAAGAAAGCAGAGGGCGATATTGCCTTTGTCAGGCGCACGCTGAACACTCTGTTCAAGGACATGAATATCTACTCGATAAGCCCCGTGGCCGTCTTCGATTCGGCATCCATTGGACCGGCAAATGGCGCGTTGGGCGGACGCCGGATCGGCCCCGGAGGAGGGGTCCGTCTGGCACTGGCCAGCTCAGTCAATTTCACCCTCGGGTATGCGTGGAACGTAAATCGGCAGTCCGGCGAAGACAAAGGGGCTCTGTTCTTCTCCATCGGGGTCAAAGACCTCTTCCACTAGTGTTGTGTCCCAAAAGTTCGCATCATGATTCGACGACCCTCCCCCCAATTAGGATGTCAGCTTGAGCGAACGGGGCCCCAGACGCTTCTCAGTTCCGGGGTCCCCAAAGAGCGGTCTTTGCTCTTTGGGGTGGAGTTCCGGGGTCCCCAAAGAGCGGTCTTTGCTCTTTGGGGTGGAGTTCGGGGGGGGTGAGTCGAAGGATCTGCGGCTGCCCTTCGGGATTCATGCCAAGGACCTTTGAGACAGGGCACTCTGGCGGTTTTGCAGAAGGTGTAGACCTGAATTATGTTGGCGCCCGATCCATTCCGCGGAAAAACGCGAAGTGGATAGTGCGCAAAGGTCTACAGCGGTTCCACAATTGCTGTACCCCGACTCCACCGCTATCAAGTGGCATTTTTCTCAAGAAAATGCCACCTTGCTCGATGCAGGAAAGGGCATGTGAATTATGGAACCGCTCTAAATCAAAGGAAAAAATGCAAGCCGGATCAGCGTCCCAGATAGACCCGGTACTGCTGCTCCAGCACGCCGGTGGCGCGCGCCAGAACCAGCTTGGAGAGGTTGTACTGGTAGAGGCTCTCGACAAGGTTGCTTTCCGCGGTGGCCAGCGTGCTTTGCGCCGCGACCAGCGGCAGGTTGTCGTCCACGCCCGCGCCCACCCGGTCTGTCTCGTCGCTCAGGGCGCGGGTGGCCAGGTCAACATTGGAGCGGGCAACCTGAACCAGGCGGGTGCTGGCATCCACGTCCAGCAGAGCCGCTCGCACCTGCCGGTCGATGTTGCCGCGCAGGTCAGCCAACTGGGCATCCACTGAAGCCAATTGGGCCTGCGCAGTGTCAATGTCGCCGCGCAACCTGGCTTCACGGAAAAGCGGAATGCTGAGGGTCCCCTGGGCCACAAAGTCCCCGTGAGAGCCGACGCCGCTGACCTGACTGACGCCGTAGTAGCCGCCAAAACTGAGGCTAGGCAGGCGCTGGCTGCGGTAAGCGGCATGGATGGCCCTGATCTCAACCACTTCATTCTGCAGCTTCTGGTAGTCCTGGCGATTCTTGTAGGCCACCGCCCGCACCTCTTCAGGAGTCTGTGTGGCCAGCTCGCTGTAGGGCGCCGGATCGGTAAGCACAATCTTCTGGCCAGGATCGATGCCGATCTCGCGCTTGAGCAGAATCAGGTCTTTTTCGTAAGTGTTCTGGGCAGCGATGAGGGCCTGTTGCTGGGCCTGGAGTTGCACCCGCGCCCGCAGCTCGTCCAGATTCGACGCAATTCCTGCTTCGTGGGCGTCGTGAGCCTGACTCCGCAGCAACTCGTCGGTTGCCTCAAGGGCCTTGGCATTGTCCACTTCGCTGGCCGCGGCAATGGCGTGCAGATAGGCCGTGGCCACCTGCTGCACGACTTCGCCGCGAGCAGACATCCTGGCGAAATGGGCCGCCCGTTCCGCCGCGCCTGCCGCCTTCCAGCCCGCAATCACCGGGCCCGAAAAGAGCATCTGCCCGTAGTGGATTTGCCCTTCGGTCAGGTCGTCCTTGGTAATGTAGGCCAGTCCAGCGGGAATCTTGCCGCCGGGAAACAGCGGCGCGAACATCTTGATGACATCCGGGCCAAAGCCCAGCGCCGCTAGATTGTGCTGGTAGAAGCCGTTCGCGCCGGTCACCGTAATGGTGGGCAGAAAATTCTGCAGCGCCTCGTTCTTTTGCCCCTTGATATCCTTCTCGCCGTTCTCCGCTTCCTTGAGTCCGAGATTGGTTTCCAGCCCCCGTCGCACAGCCTCGTCCAGCGACAGCTTCAGTGTCTCGTCGCTGGCCGGATGCGCCGTGACGCTGCCGAAAAAGGGATTCATGGCCGAAGTCGGATTGGGCCCCTGCGCGCACAGATGCGCCGACGGACCTGCCAGAGCCAGAGCCGCAAGAAAGGCTGGGACTGCCCCGAGCCAGAAACCAGATTGCCGCGTACGATTCACTACCATCATTCTCTCAGATGATCGGCGGCGGCGGCGAGATTCGGGGAAAGGCACCAATGCCAGCCGGCGGCAACTGCCGGCGTCACCGCCTGGCGGCCAGCGCCGGCTGCTTGAAGACGACTGTTGTGAAGAACTCGATCATCAGCCCGAAGAGCCCGTTGACAAAGAAATTCACCAGCGGCAAGACCACCGCTCCCGTCGTCATGAACATGAAATAGGAGAAGGTCGAGCCTACCAGCATCCCCAGCACGATCCCGTTCCAGGTCCAGGGCAGCTTCAGGCCGGAGATGCCGATTACAACGCCCATGACTGCCCGGCTCAACAAGATAAAGACCAGAGTAACCGCTGAAAACGTCAGCATGTGGCCCAAAAATGCTCCGGTTGCGCAAAGGGCGCCGGCAACCAGCCCGAACAGCGTTGCAATCGCAATCCGCTTCATACTTTCATCCGTTCCGAGCGGAGCAGAACCGCGCTCCCACTCCGAAGCGGGATACGTTCATGCCGCCTCGATCGTTCCGCGGATTCTCGCATTTTTAACGGATCGCTGAATAAGCCAGTCTCTTGAAGCGGAGCAGGCAGGCCTGGCGGCCCTCCATCACCCGCACAGGAACTCGCGAATCAGGCGCGCCACCGTCTCCGGCGCCGCCCGCATCGCCCCATGGCCCTGGCCTAAAAGCCACTCCACGCGGACACCGGGAAGAACCCTGGCCAGCGCCCGCGAGGCGTCCAGCATCGGATGCTCGGGGCTCCGTTCCCCGATGAGCAGCATCGAGGGGCAAGGGAGAGCGCGATACGGCTCCACATCCGGGCTCATCCCATCCATCGCCTTCAACTCGCGGATCCAGCTCTTGGCCATGGGGCGCATCCGCGGCCAGCCCCGCGAGAGGCGCAGAGCGGTCACGTCGGCGACGGGCAGTTGCGGAAAGCGGACCAGACCCATTTCCAGCGCCCGGTCCAGATCGCCTTCCTCCACGGCGGCAACATAGGGAGCCAGATTCTCGCCGGCAACCGGGCCGCCGACGGGCAAGGGAGGCTCATAGAGCACCAGCCTCCGCACCGGAAAGCGCATAGCCGCGCCCAGAGCGCAGGTTGCGCCAAAGGAGTGGGCTACCAGCGCGGGGTCCGGCCCGGCTGCGGCCAGCACCGCGGCAATGTCCTCGTATTCCCGCTCCAGCGAATAAGCCCCAACGCCTTCGCCGCTCTTGGCGCGACCGCGCCGGTCCATCGCAATGCAGGTAAAGCCATCCGCCAACAGCTTGGCCACGGCCATCCAGTCGCTGTGAGTCGAAACGCTGCCATGCACCATGACAACGCCGGGGCCGCGGCCCAGCCGGCGAAAACCGATGCGCGTTCCGTCCGCCGAGCGCACCGATCCCTCGGTCACCGCCGCCGGTGCATGATCCAGAACTGTTGTGGTCATTGCTTCTATGCTAACTCTTGATCGCTTTGGAGACCGGGGCCGATCTCAGAATGGGGAACGGGAGACGGACAGGGGGTTAGTGGCCTCGCAGGTCTCAACAGCGAAACCGGGGCATCTGCCGCTGGTCAGGCTATCTTCCGCCCTTCAATGGGAGTGGTGGAGAGGCGAAGACCCATGGCACGGAGGACACGAAGAACAGTGGCGAACTCGGGATTGCCATCGGGACTCAAGGCGCGGTAGAGGCTCTCGCGCGAGAGGCCTGACTGGAGCGCGATTGCGCTCATGCCGTGGGCGCGGGCCACCACGCCGAGCGCGTCGGCTATGAATGCCGGGTCTTCTGTGGCTAGTGCCTCGGTCAGATAGGCGGCGATGGCCTCGCTATCGTCCAGGTACTCGGCCGGATCGAAGGGTTGGGTCTTCAGGGGGCTCATTCCGTCTCCTTTGCCAGCTTCTTGGCTTCGGCGATATCGCGATCCTGTGTGCTTTTGTCGCCGCCGCAGAGCAGGAGGATCAAGACCTGTCCCCGTTGGACAAAGTAGACGCGATAGCCGGGGCCGAAGTGCAAACGCAACTCGCTGACGCCTTCGCCGACCGGATGCACATCGCCGAAGTTGCCAAAGGCCAACCTCCGCGCGCGCATGGCGATTCGCGCTCTGGTCTGGCTGTCTCGAAGCGAACGCAGCCAGAGCGAGAAGGTCGCTGACTCGCGAATCTCGATCACGAGACAACTGTAGCTCATAGGCCACATTTCGTCAACGAAATCCGCAACATGCGGCGGGGCCAGCGGTGCTCTCCGAAGCGGGTTAATCGTCTCACCGAGCTCTGAATCGAGATTTGTGCCGCCCGCTCATCGCGATAAAACTGCGATGAACGGGGCACAGCTTCTCATGGTTCAGTGCGGTTCTTCGGGGGTGATGACCGGGCACCTGCCCTCCTGACCCAAGCTGCCTCGGTAACTGGAGGTAGAAATCTCACGTGTTTGCTACAAGGGCTGTGTTTTGTCTCCTTGGCGGAGCGCGGACGAGGACGTCCGCGCTACAGCCGGCCCGGAGGCCGGCGCTACTCTCTGATCGAAGCCGGCTGGGCATGTCGGCCTCACTGGGGATTCTAGTCCGTGTGGCTCCGGGGGAGGCCGGTCAAGGTTGATGGTTCCGAAGTCTCGGGATCGAGGCCTGAACCCGCCCGCTCATCGCGATAAAACTGCGAGGAACGGGGCACAGCTTCTCATGGATCAGAGCGATTCTTCGGGGGTGATGACCGGGCCACCTGCCGTGTGTCCCATGTCTCGATGTTTTGAGACCTGGGCACCACGATACCAGAAAAAGCAACCGCAGGTCGTTCGTGTCGCTCAAAATTCCGGGGGAGGGCACCCGCGGCCGACGAGAAACTACGAACTTGTAGCGCCGGCCTCCCGGCCGGCTGTGGCGCGGACGTCCCCGTCCGCGCTCCAAACCCAAGTCCAGTTCTTCAAGCCTGCTTTGGCGGGGTTATCAACGACATACCGAATGGCGCGGTCAAGTTCGTCTCCATTGCGGATCAGGCGGTCGTAGTACTCTCGCTGCCAGAATCGGCCCTTTCGCCCGAGCGCCTGGTTCGCGGATTTTGCGGAGAAGTTCTTCCAGGCTTTGACGATCTTCGCAAGCTCCTGGCCTGGGAAGAGTCTCGCCACCACATGGACGTGGTTGGGCATGACGCACCATGCGAGAAGCCTGTAGCTTTTTCCCTCCCCGAAGCGCAACGCCGCGGCCATGGCGCCGGCGATGCGAGGTTCGGCGAGCGGGCAGGAGCCGGAGCCACGGTCGAAGTACTCTTCGATGCGCCTGTGACTATACGCGGCAAGCAGTTCCTTCTGCTCGGGGAGAAGATTGGCGTTGGCTTGTTTGGCGGCTGCAAGGATGTGTTGACGTTCGGCGATCTTCGCGAGTACGGCCCTGGGGAGAGAGTCGGCGAGATGAAAGGTGATGAAGTAAAGGCCTTCTTCTTTTTCCCAATGCGGAAGGCGGCCGCGATTGCGAATATGGACTTCGCCGTAGCGGGGCGGAACGGCGCCGTTGATGCATGCGGAAGTATCTTCTCGCGCCACGGCAGGATTTTACTCCGGTTACCCGAGCGCGGACGGGGACGTCCGCGCTACAGCCGGCCGGGAGGCCAGCGCTACGCTGATTCGATTTGGCTGGGTGGGGCCGGACCGACCCCACCACAGGTGGCAGGTGGCTATTCCTCTTCTTCCTCCACGGGGCGCTTGGCATTGGCCAGGATTTTGTCGGCTACCAGCTGCGGGACGATGTCGTAGTGATCCATCTCCATGCGGTAACTGCCTTTGCCTTGGGTCATGGAAGTAAGGATGGTTCCATAGGTCAGCATTTCGGCCATGGGAACCTGCGCGTTGATTAACGTTGTGCGGCCCTTGGAGTCCGTGCCCTGGACGCGGCCGCGGCGGCTGCTGAGGTCGCCCATGAGGGTTCCGGCAAACTCGTCGGGGGCCTCGATCTCGACCTTCATGACGGGTTCGAGCAGGCAGGGCTTGCAGCTCTCCATGGCCTTGCGGAAGGCCAGGCGGCCGGCCATCTTGAATGACATTTCGTTGGAGTCGACGTCGTGGTAACTGCCGTCGTAGACGGTGGCCTTGAAGTCGACCACAGGGTAGCCGGCGAGATAGCCGCGGGCGGCGGACTCGACGATGCCTTTTTCGATGGCGGGGATGAAGTTGCGGGGGACCGAGCCGCCGAAGGTTTCGTTGGCGAACTCGAAGCCGCCGCCGCGGGGCATGGGCTCCATGCGAATCTTGCAGTCGCCGAACTGGCCGTGGCCGCCGGTCTGCTTCTTGTGACGGCCTTGCGCCTCAGCCTTGGCGCGGATGGTTTCGCGATAGGGCACCTTGGGCGCCTTGAGGGTGACTTCAGCGTGGTAGCGCTTTTTGAGGCGGCTGACGATGGCCTCAATGTGCGGCTGGCCCGCACCGGCGATGAGGAACTCGTTGGTCTGCGGGTCGCGGAAGAAGCGGATCAGCAAGTCCTCTTCCATGAGCTTGTGGATGGCGGGGGCGAGCTTGTCTTCGTCGGCGCGGGTCTTGGGCTCGATGGCGTAGGTCATGGCCGGCTCGGGAATGGGAGACAGATCGACCTGAATCTCCGCACCCTTCTGGCCCATGGTGTCACCGGTGAGGGTGTCGCGCAGCTTGGCCACGGCGCCCAGGTCTCCGGCGTGCAGCTCGGGGACTTCAATGGCCTTGCGGCCCTGCATGACGCTGAGATGCGAGAGCCGCTCCTGGGTGCGGCGGGTGTAGTTCTCGACGGTGGCGTCGTTCTTGACCACGCCGCTGATGACCTTGAAGAAGGTGATGCGGCCGGCAAAGGGATCGGTCATGGTCTTGAAGACCACCATGCCCAGAGGCTCACCGTCAGCCACGTTGCGGGAGGCGATGGGTGCGGCGTCGCCGGCGGCGTCGTCGATGGTGGGGACACGGACCGGGAAGGGGGCGCGCTCGGTGGGCGCGGGGCAGTAGACCTTGATGAAGTCCAACAGGTGGTCGAGGGCGATGTTGGCCAGGCCGCTGGAGAAGAGCACCGGGAAGATGCGGTCTTCGCGAATGGCTTCGTGGAGCGCGGCGATGAGGTGCTCTTCGGCGATGGTGCCCTTCTCGAAGTACTCCTCCATCAGCTCGTCTTTGCCCTCGGCGACCAATTCGACCAGCGCTTCGTGGCGGGCCTTGGCATCGGCGGCCAGGTTATTAGGGATCTCGCCGGTGACCTTTCCGCGGCCGTCGCCGCCGGGGGTGTAATAGTAGGCCTCCATGGTGACCAGATCGACAACGCCGTGGAACCCTTCGGGACCAGTGATGGGCAACTGGACAGGAACACAGTTGCGGCCCCAGCGGTCGACCAGATCGTCAATCAGGGCGCTCAGTCCGCCGCCGCCGCCGGCCTTGGGGTGGTCCATCTGGTTGATGACCACGACGCGGGGCACACTGGCCTCTTCGGCATAGCGCCAGACGCGCTCGGTTACGGCTTCAATGCCGCTCTGCGCGTTCACCAGCACCACGGCCGCCTCGACGGGCAGCAGGGCCGCCTTGGCTTCGTGAGAGAACATGTGGAAGCCGGGGCTGTCAACGAGGTTGATCTTGACGCCCTGCCACTCAGCAAAGGCAACGGCGTTCTGCATGGTGGCGCCGCGGGCTACTTCTTCTTCGTCATAGGCGGTGACGGCCGTTCCGTCGGCTACGCGGCCCTGGGTGGGGGTCATCTTGGCGGCATGCAGCAGAGCGGCGATCAAGGTGGTTTTGCCACTGTGCGCATGCCCCACTACAGCTACGTTGCGGATCTCACTTCCCTGATACGTTTTCATGGTGTTCTCCAACTCCGTTGGGATTTACTGCCTTCGGCTAGTACGCGCCAGAGAAAAGGCGCGGGGATTGGGTTGATGGGAGCATGAGCAAAACGCAGATCTGTCGACTACGCTTCGCTTCGCTCCCAATGAACGGGCTGCAATGGCCATATTTCGCTGCGCCCCTACGGGGCTCAGGAGCTTTTTGGGGGTGCATCCCAGGGCTGCGCTTCGCTTGCCCTGGGCTATTCTCCATGCCTCCCTGCGGGAGGCAGTACGAATCGTTCATTGCTGTCGAAACTCGTCTTTGCGAGCTGTCCAGTTCAATGCTGTCTAAACTCGACGAGGCGAGTCCGGTGCGCAGGATGACTGTGCGATGTGGGATTAAACGCGGGAAGCGCAGGGAAGCCTTGGGAACGCCATTTGGGGCGTTCAGGTGGCCGAATTGGAGGGCCACGGATCCCGGTCTGCCGTCTACCTCATCCATAAAGGTTTGGGCCGGCGCCAGCGGGTGAACGGGAGATGAATCCGCCGGGCGTCTTTCACTAAGAAACCGGATGCTATCACAGCCGGAGTGTGAACGTCCTGTGACTGGAGGCACATTTCAAAATGCCCGCGCAGCGGCTGCAAAGGCACTGTGCTCTTCGGCTCGGTGAGGCCGCTCTTCTCTGCCTTGAAGCCGCATGGCAGGCGGGCAAGGGTCGCCGTTCTCCGGTTCTGGGGCGGAATTTGGAGGACTGGAAGCGAGGAGAGGATACGGCGTTCGAATCGCTGCTCAAGGGATGGGCAGTGCGGCGGTCTCCGCCATCAGCAGGCGGGCCGCGGGGGATTGAGGCCGCCACGTAAAAGTGGTGCGGGGCGTACTGCCCCGCACTCCACCACAATAGAATATTCGCTGCGCGCTTGAGCGAACGGAAGGACAAGGAGAAGAGCCGAGTTTCTAGGCGGCTTCTTCCTTGCCTTCTTCCTTCTTCGACTCTTCCAACTGCTTTTCGAGTTCGGCGCGCTTCTTGGCCTTGATGTCGTCACGCTTCTGGCGCTTGGCATCCAATTGCTTTTCGGCGCCCAGCAGCTCGATGAAAGCCTTCTCGCCGCCGTCTCCCTTGCGGAAGCCGGTCTTGACGATGCGCAAATAGCCGCCCTGGCGATCGCCGTAGCGCGGGGCCACGGTCTCAAACAAGCGCGTGACCGACGAATCGGTCATGAGGAAGCTGAGAGCCTGACGGCGGGAGTGAAGATCGCCCTTTTTGCCCAGGGTGATCATCTTTTCAACCAGCGGACGAACTGCCTTGGCCTTGGCCACGGTGGTCTCCACGCGGTCTTCTATGATGACGGACGTGACCAGATTGCGCAGCAGCGCGCGACGGTGGCTGGTGTTGCGTCCGAGTTTGGTTCCTGCATTGCGATGGCGCATGGTGAAGCTCTCTTTCGGAAGAATTCTTACCCGCCGGCAACCGGCGGCAAACTGATTGCTTGCAGCGGGCCGGTCTTGCAGCCGGCCCGCCGGGGAGCGATTAGAAGTTCTCGGTCTCGGTGGGCAACTGCAGATCGACCGAATCCAGAGGCTCGTCCTCGTCGTCGTAGCGGCCATAGCTGGCGGCCAGGGCGGCGGCGGGCGGAATGCTGGTGGGTCCGGGTACCGGATTGCCGTTTTCGTCGATCTTCATGCCCAGCGACAGGCCCATCTGGGCGAGAATTTCCTTGATCTCGTTGAGGCTCTTGCGGCCAAAGTTCTTGGTCTTGAGCATCTCGGCTTCAGTCTTCTGCACCAGCTCGCCGATGGTCTGGATGTTGGCGTTCTTCAGGCAGTTGTAGCTGCGAACCGACAGCTCCAACTCTTCGACTGAGCGATTGAGGTTATCGTTGCGCAGCAGGGTGCGTCCCTCTTCGCCACGCGACTCGGCCTCGATTTCCTCCTCGAAGTTGATGAAGATGTTCATGTGGTCCTTGAGCAGCTTGGCGGCCAGGCCGACAGCGTCGGCGGGCAGCACCGCCCCGTTGGTCCACACTTCAAGGGTGAGCTTGTCGAAGTCGGTGATCTGGCCTAGGCGGGCGGCTTCAACCAGGTAGTTGACGCGCCGCACCGGCGAGTGGACCGAATCCACGGGAATGAAGCCAATGCCCAGATCGGCGTCAAAGTTCTTGTCGGCGGAGATATACCCGCGTCCGCGCTTGAGGCGCATTTCCATATCCAGCTTGCCGCCTTCTGAGACGGTGGCGATATAGATGTTCTTGTCCAGGATCTCGACGTCGCCGTCGGCTTCGATCATGCCGGAGGTGACCACGCCGGGCTGGTCGGCGCGCAGATACAGCGCTTTGGGACCGTCGCCCGCGAGCTTGAAGGGAACCTGCTTGAGGTTCAGAATGATGTCGGTGGCATCCTCGACTACACCGGTGATGGACTGGAATTCGTGCAGCACGCCCTCGATGCGAATCGCGGTGACCGCGGCGCCCTCAATGGAGCTGAGCAGGGTGCGGCGCAGGGCGTTGCCGATGGTGGTGCCAAAGCCGCGCTCAAAGGGTTGGGCGCTGAACTTGCCGTAGATGTCTGTAAGCGTTTCGGCATCGACTGCCAAACGCTTTGGTTTCTGGAATCCTCTCCAAAGCATATCTTCGTCTCTTTTCCCGCGCGGCATGTACGTCGCGATGCATTTTGCGGCGGCCGCGCAAGTTCTCCTTCGGTTGAAGTGCAGCTTCTAGCTACTAGCTTTTAGCTTCTAGCTCATCCTGCTGGAACCGGCGGTGCTGGCTGCGGCACGAAGAGGCTAGAAGCTAGAGGCTAGAAGCGAATAGCTGTTATTTGCTGTACAGTTCGACGATCAGCTGCTCGTTGATGGGCAGGTTGATGTCCTTGCGCTTGGGCAGGCTGAGCACGCGGCCCGCGAGGGTCTCGAAGTTCATCTCAAGCCATGCGGGGATCGGGTTCTGCGCGGCATACTGCGCACCCTGTTCGATGATGACCATCTTCTTGGCGCTCTCGCGGATGGCGATTTCGTCGCCCGCATTCACCTGGAAGGATGGGATGTTCACCTTGCGGCCGTTGACCGAAACGTGGCCGTGACGCACAACCTGGCGAGCCTGGCGGCGCGAGATGGCAAAGCCCAACCGGAAGGCAACGTTGTCCAGGCGGCGCTCCAACTGCTGGAGGAGCAACTCGCCGGTGACGCCGGTAGCCTTGTTGGCCTTTTCGTAGTACTCGCGGAACTGGCCTTCCAGCGTGAAGTACATGCGCTTGGCCTTCTGCTTCTCGTGCAATTGCAGGCCGTAGCCGACGATCTTGGCCTTGCGGTCCTTGCCATGCATGCCGGGAGGAAAGTTACGCTTCTCCAGCGGGCAACGGTCAGAGGCACACTTGGTGCCCTTCAAAAAAAGCTTGGTGCCTTCGCGGCGGCAAAGGCGGCAGACTGCTCCTGTATAACGTGCCATTTCCTGTTCTTCTCCTGACTTCGGATGACGGCCGGTTTACATGTCGAAGGACATTTCATCCCGGCCCATGTTGATTTGTGAGTGCGAGTGCGAGTGCGAGTGTGAGTGTGAGTATGAGTCCCTCTCACACTTCACACTCACACTTCACACTGTTCTTACACTCTGCGTCTCTTGGGCGGCCGGCAGCCGTTGTGCGGCACCGGGGTCACGTCGCGGATGGAGCGGACTTCGACGCCGGCTGCTGCCAGGGCCCGGATAGCCGACTCGCGGCCCGAACCGGGGCCGGAGACGCGCACATCCACCGCGCGCAGACCGTGGTCGCGCGCCATGCTGGCCGCGTTCGAGGCTGCCTGCTGCGCCGCGAAGGGCGTGCCCTTGCGCGAACCCCGGAAGCCCAGCGAACCGGAACTCTTCCAGCTCAGCGTGTTGCCCACCTGGTCGGTAATGGTAACAATGGTGTTGTTGAACGTGGCCTGCACGTACGCAATGCCAAATGGAACGTTCTTGCGTTCGCGCTTCTTGAATTTCTTGTTCTTGCCAGCCTTGCCGGCTCCGGCTTTCTGCTCTGGTTTCGCCATTTAGGTTTTACCCGTCGCTTTCTTCTTGCCGGCTACCGTGCCCTTACGGGGGCCCTTGCGGGTGCGGGCGTTGGTGTGGGTACGCTGGCCATGCACCGGCAGCGAACGCCTGTGGCGGGTGCCGCGATAGCTCTGGATATCGATGAGGCGCTTGATGTGCATCTGGACGTCCTTGCGCAGGTCGCCCTCGACGTTTCCTTCGTCCTCAATCACCTGACGGATGCGGTTGACCTCGTCTTCGCCGAGATCCTGGACCTTCTTGAAGACGTCAACATTCGCCTTCTCCAGAATCTTGGCGGCGCGCGGGTCGCCGATCCCAAAAATGTACGTGAGCGCGATCCGAACCTGCTTGTTGCGGGGCAGATCGACGCCAGCAATACGTGCCATTCTGATTCCTTCTTTGCTGCGGGTTATGTGCCCCCGGCCTCAGCCGGTTCGCACGGGGTACGCGGAATATCTCGATGGGGTTCATCGCAAGCCTTGAATCAAGCTAACTAGCCCCGTTTATCCTGGGACTAAGGGTCTAGGAAATAGGGACTGGCGGTCGATACAACCTCGCGCCTTTTAGTCCCTGGTCCCTCAGTCCCTAGTCCCTGTCTTTCGAGATTTCCGCCACTGCCAGGCTCGCTTAGCCCTGGCGCTGCTTGTGCTTTGCGTTTTCGCAGATCACCCTCACCACACCCCGGCGAGTGATGACCTTGCATTTCACGCAAATCTTCTTTACCGATGCACGAACCTTCATCTTTACTGCCCTTCCTGAAAGCTGCCAGCCGCTAGCTATTAGCTTCTCGCTTCATTCTTGTGATTCCCAGTCTTCCGACTCCCGACAAACTAGCTGGCAGCTAACCGCTAACAGCTAAGAGCAAAACGCTATTTGTAGCGGTAAACAATGCGCCCGCGATTCAGGTCGTAGGGACTCAACTCCACGGCCACGCGGTCGCCGGGTAGAATGCGGATGAAGTTCTTGCGCATCCTTCCGGAAACATGGGTCAGCACCTCGTGATTATTCTCGAGCTTGACCTTGAACATGGCATTCGGCAGGGTCTCGGTGACCACCGCCATAACCTCAATCGCGTCTTCCTTCGACAAACTGTATCCCGCCTCCGGTCCGCGTTGGGCGTCCCGGCCTGTTAGCCCGAGCGTGCTACTCGGTTAAAATCCTCGATCCGGTAGCGGTCACCGCCACCGTGTGCTCAAAATGAGCGCTCATGCTTCCGTCCGTGGCCACCGCTGTCCAGCCGTCTTCCAACACCTGCACGTCCGGCTTGCCGGCATTCACCATGGGTTCGATAGCGATGACCATCCCTGCCCGCAGTTTCATGCCTCGGCCAGCCTGGCCAAAGTTCGGCACCTGCGGATCCTCATGCATGTGGACCCCGATGCCATGCCCCACAAAATCCCGCACCACCGAGAAACCCTCGGCTTCCACCACGCCCTGCACCGCCGAACCCACATCGCCCAGAGTCGCGCCGGGCTTGACCGCGGCGATTCCGGCATGGAGCGACGCTTCAGTCACCCGCAGCAAACGCGCCGTGTTGGGGTCGATCTTCTCGCCCACAGCCACGGTGATGGCCGCATCGCCGCAATAGCCGTCAACAAAGGCCCCGCAGTCCACCGAAACGATGTCCCCTTCTTTCAGGACCCGCTTCTGCGACGGGATGCCATGCACCACTTCACTGTTGACCGAGGTGCAAAGGACGCAAGGATACCCGTGATACCCCTTGAATGCCGGTTTGGCTCCCAATTCCTTGATCCGGGCCTCTGCCGCCTTTTCCAGGTCGAGGGTGGTGACGCCGGGCTTAACCATTCCGCGCACCAATTCGAGCGCCTCGCGAACAACTCTGCCCGCGCGGCGCATCTTCTCGATTTCCTGCGACGACTTCAGAACAACGGCCACAAAACCAGCTTTCAGATTCAGGGACTCGGGACTAGGGACTGCCTTCCGGCCGGCTCCCAGTCCCTCACTCCCCAGTCCCTTAGTCCCTAACAACACACACCCGCCGTCCAGCCGCGCTACTTGCGCAGCCCTTCGACGGCGGCAACGATTCCGGCGGCGATTGCGTCAATCGGCCGGTCTCCATCCACTTCGGCAAAACGACCCTGGTCCCGGTAATGCTCGACTACAGGCGCGGTCAAGGCCTCGTAGGCGCGCATGCGCTCTTCGAAGACCTTCTCCGTGTCGTCGGCTCGCTGGACCAGTGCGGCGCCGTCCAGATCGCAGAATCCATCCCTTTGGGGCGGTTTCCCATGGACGTTATAGATGCTCTGGCAGACAGGACAATTCCTGCGCCCGGTGATCCGGCGCAATAACTGATTATAGTCCACGTGGATGCTGACAGCAACCACCGGCAGTCCCTGCGGTTGTGCCGCCAGCCGGCCATCCAGCCAGGCGGCCTGCACCAGGGTGCGCGGAAACCCATCGAGGATGTATCCCTTGGCGGTATCCGGCTCCTGAAGCCGGGCGGCCACCATCTCGTTGACCAGGGAGTCGGGCACCAGTTCCCCGCGCCCCATGATCTCCTTGGCCGCGACGCCCAGGGGAGTGCCCTTGGCCACATTGCCGCGCAGCAAGTCCCCGGTAGAAATCTGCGGAATTCCCCAGAGCTTCACCAGTTCCTTGGCCTGGGTTCCCTTGCCCACGCCGGGCGCGCCCAACAAAAGAATCGGGCCGGGTGCGGTTTTTGACTCCGCCGCCCGGCCACTTTCAACAGTAGTTGCAGATGAAGACATTACCAGGTTTTCCTTCCGCGTATGCGACCGGAGCGCGGGGAAAAGCCGTCATAGTGGCGCATGATCAGCTGCGATTCGATCTGGTTGACGGTGTCCATGGCCACACCCACCACGATCAAAAGTGAGGTGCCGCCAAAGTAGAAGTTGACCCCCAAACCATGCGTTGCCCAGGTCGGCAGGCTCTCAAAGAACCGGCCGACAAGCCACAACTTGTCGAAACGGATGCCCGAGATCAGGAAGGTGGGCACCAGCGAAATGATGATCAGATACAGCGCGCCGACCAGCGTAATGCGGGTCAGGATGTCGTTGATGAAGTCCGAGGTGCGCTTGCCGGGGCGGATTCCGGGAATGAACGAGCCCGATTTGCGGAAGTTGTCGGCAATGTCGTCCGGCTTCATGATGATCGAGATGTAGAAGTAGGCGAAGAAGATGATGCCCAGGATGTACAGCGTCTCGTACCACGGATAGCCGGGCGGCAACGCAGGCCATGATGGGCTGCAGGAAGCGGCTGTTCTGCACAAACTCCACCTGGCTGAAGAGCATGGGCGCCGAGAGGATGGAGCTGGCGAAGATGACCGGCATGACGCCGCCGGAGTTCACCTTGAGGGGCAGATGGCTTGACTGACCGCCCATCATGCGCCGGCCGACGATGCGCCGCGCGCTCTGGATGGGGATGCGCCGCTCGCTGCGCTCGACGAAGACGATGAAGGCCACCACGGCCACCATGCCTACAACCAGCAGCAGCACTGCGATGATGGTGAACGAGCCCCAGGCGTTGGTCTGCGACCTTCTGGTACAGGTCGCCCACGCCGCGGGGCAGGCCGGCGATGATGCCGGCAAAGATCAGCAGGCTCATGCCGTTGCCGATGCCGCGGTCGGTGATCTGCTCGCCCAGCCACATGATGAAGGCCGTGCCGGTGGTCAGCGTAAGCACCGTCATCAGGCTGAAGCCGAATGCCGGGATGAAGCACCAGGCCCTGCTTGGTGAGGATGGCCGCGATGCCGATGGACTGCAAAGCGCCCAGAACCACCGTCATGTAGCGGGTCCACTGGGTGATCTTGCGCCGGCCCAGCTCGCCTTCCTTCTGGATGCGCGCCAGCGGCTCATAGACCACGGTGAGCAGCTGGAAGATGATGGAGGCCGTGATGTAGGGCATGATGCCCAGGGCAAAGACCGTCATGCGGCGCAGGTTGCCGCCGCCGAACAGGTCCATCAGGCCCAGAGCCGAACCGCTCTGCTGGTTGAAGAGCTGCTCCAGCATGTGGCCGTTGACGCCGGGCGTGGGAATGTGCGCGCCAAGACGGTAGACGGCCAGAATGCCCAGTGTGAAGAGCACCCGCTTGCGCAGGTCGGGAATCCGGAAGATATTGAGAAACTTCTCAAGCATGTTTGGTTATCCGCTTCAGGGCGTTTGCCGCCACTCGAGTCTTTTGCCACTGACCATCTTATCCGCGCAGGGTCGGGCCTGTCGCCCCTGAGTGCCCAGGTCTCGATTTTGAGACCTGGGAAACCTCAAATGCAGACTGGACTAAGCCGCGGCAGGAGCTGCTGGACCGCCAAGAACCACGGCCTTGCCGCCGGCCTTTTCGATCTTCTCGACCGCCGACTTGGAGAACTTGTGCGCGTGAATGGTGAGGGCCGAGGTCAGCTCGCCGGAGCCGAGAATCTTGATCAGCGCCTTCTTGCTTGAGGCCAGGCCAAGCTTCTTGTAGTCGTCCAGGCCGATCTCGGTGACTTCCAGGCCCGCGATGTGCTCGGCGATCCGGTCCAGATTCACCACCGTGTACTCGGTGCGGAAGATGTTGGTGAAGCCGCGCTTGGGCAGACGGCGATGCAGCGGCATCTGGCCGCCTTCAAAACCGCGCATCAGGCTGAAGCCGGAGCGCGAACCCTGGCCCTTGTGGCCGCGAGCCGAGGTCTTGCCCATGCCGGATCCCATACCGCGGCCGACACGCTTGCGCCCGGTGTTTGCCTTCTTGGGCGCGCGTAGATTCGATAGAT
This sequence comes from uncultured Acidobacteriaceae bacterium, assembly GCA_963839155.1. Taxonomy (GTDB): domain Bacteria; phylum Acidobacteriota; class Terriglobia; order Terriglobales; family Acidobacteriaceae; genus Telmatobacter. The sequence goes on along the minus strand of CAWITY010000005.1, from coordinate 311,514 downwards.
TCTTTGCCATGTTTTCCTCGCTGTAGCGCCGGGGGCTGACGTTGCAGCCCTGCCGACTCGCGTTCGTTATGCAGCCTTCTAGCTTCTAGCTGCTAGCTCCTAGCTGATGCAGTGCCGAGTAAAGGCTCTTGTCACCCGCGCCACACAAGCTAGGAGCTAGAAGCTAGAAGCTAGAAGCTAGTCTTCCAGAATCCGAACCAGATGCGGAACGGCCTTGACCATGCCGCGGATGGACTCGTTGTCAACGCGCTCGACGATCTGGTTGAGGCGCGTAAAGCCCAGCCCCTTGACCACCAGCTTGTGCTTGGCGGGCGTGGAGTTCTTTGAGCGGTAGTACTGAATGCGAATCATCTTGGTCTCAGTCATGGCTTAGAGCTCCTCGACCGTCTTGCCGCGCATGTTGGCCACTTCGGCACGGTCGCGCAACTGCACCAGCGCGTCGAAGGTGGCCTTGACGACGTTGTGCGGGTTGGGCGAGCCCAGGCTCTTGGTGAGCACGTTCTGCACCCCGGCCGAGGTCATCACCGCGCGCACCGCGCCGCCGGCGATCACGCCTGTGCCTTCGGGGGCCGGCTTCAGCAGCACCTGCCCGGACGCCGAAACGGCCCAGGACCAGATGCGGAATCGTGGTCTCGGTCAGGTTGATCCGGACCAGATTCTTCTTGGCCGCCTCGATTCCCTTGCGAATCGCCTGGGGAACTTCCTTGGCCTTGCCCGAACCGTGGCCCACCACGCCTGCGGCGGCGTCGCCCACCACCACCAGCGCGGCAAACGACATGTTCTTGCCGCCCTTGACCACCTTGGTCACGCGATTGATGGCCACCACCTGATCCTTCAGGTTGTACTGGTTGGCATCGAGTTTCTTCTTCAAGAATCGTCATTGCTCTCTCGTCTCTTTTTGAGCTACTAGCCCCTAGCTTCTAGCTGCTAGCTCCGTTCCTGCCATCACAAAGACTTTCGACTTCGCCGCGAACAAGCTAGTAGCTAGAAGCTAACGGCTAGAAGCTGCCCTACTAGAACTCAAGACCTGCTTCGCGGGCCGCGTCGGCCAGAGCCTTGATGCGCCCGTGATACAGGTAGCCGCCGCGATCGAAGACCACCTTCTTGATGCCCTTGGCGACAGCCAGCTCGGCGACGGCCTTGCCGATCTCCTTGGCCGCGGCCATGTTGCCGCCGGTCTTCATCTTGATTGTCGAGGCCGAAACCAGCGTCTCGCCCTTCTGGTCGTCGATCACCTGCGCATAGATGTGGCTCAGCGAACGGTATACGTTCAGCCGCGGACGCTCGCTGGTGCCGGAAAGCTTGCGGCGGATGCGGTCGTGAATGCGCTGGCGGATTGCGTTTCTCTTGGTCTTGGTCATCATGGTCTCTCGTTCCTATCAGCGGAGCCGCCTTGCGGCTCCGTTCGGGTTATTAGCCAACAGCTAACAGTTGCTATTCGTTCTCAACTGCTGGCTGTCAGCTTGCTTTTACTTCGAGCCAGTCTTGCCGGCCTTCTTCTTCAGCTTCTCGTCCGAATACCGCACGCCCTTGTTCTTGTAGGGATCGGGCTTGCGCAGCGAACGCATGTCGGCGGCCACCTGGCCCACCTTCTGCCGGTCGATGCCGGAGATGGTGATATGAGTCATCTTGGGGTCGATCGCCACGTCAATGCCCGAAGGCAGCGGAACTTCAATCTGGTGCGAGTAGCCCAGCGTGAAAACGACTGTGCCCTTGCCCTTGAGTTCGGCGCGATAGCCGATGCCCACGATATCCAGTTCCTTCTTCCATCCCGTGGTCACGCCTTGCACGGCGTTGTAAACCAGCGCGCGCGTCAGACCGTGCACGGCGGCAAACTTGTCGCTCTCGCGGATCACGTTGAGAACGCCGTCCTTGGTCTCCAGCGAGATGCCCTCGGCGATCAGCGCCGTGACCTTGCCCTTAGGCCCCTCGACCACAACCGTGTTGCCCTCGACCCTGTACTTGACGCCCGCGGGCAGCGGGATCGGCTTCTTTCCAATTCGCGACATCGATTCAATCCTTCATGTGGCTTGCGAGTCCCGATAGCGAACCATCGTTCCACTGCAGCCGATGGAGCAGGGACTTAGGGACTCGGGACTAAGGGACTAGACTCAATCCGCGAACTCCCAGCAGTCCCTAGTCCCCCAGTCCCTTAGTCCCTGCCTTTACCACACTTCGCAGAGCAGTTCGCCGCCCACACCCTCGCGGCGCGCCTGGCGGCCGGTCATCACGCCCTTGGGCGTGGTGAGGATGGCGATGCCGAGGCCGCCCTGTACGCGCTTGATCTCGTCGCGGCCGATGTAAACACGGCAGCCGGGACGCGAGATGCGCGCCAAGTCGCGGATGGCCGCTTCAGTTCCGCCGTACTTGAGGTACACGCGGAGAATCTGCTTGCCTTCTTCTTCCTGGGTCTTGTAATTCGAGATGTAGCCTTCCTCTTTCAGGATGCGGGCAATCTCGGTCTTCAGCTTGGAAGCCGGAACATCCAGCTTCTGGTGGCGCGCCCGGATCGCATTCCGGATTCGCGCCAGAAAATCGGCTACTGGGTCGGTCAGACTCATTCCTTCTCCTTCATTCCCCGTTCGCTCCCGGCCTCACTTGATCAGGGAGAACCAGCGGGAATGTGAAAACAGCTACTAGCTTCTAGCTCTTAGCCTCTAGCCCCTCTTGCCGCAATCAAGCTCATCGAGCGCTACCGACAAGCTAACAGCTAGAAGCTAGCAGCTAAAAGCTGCATTTTTACCAGCTCGACTTGACGACGCCGGGGATCTCACCCTTGAGCGCCAACGAACGGAAACACAAGCGGCACACGCCAAACTTGCGCAGAAAACCACGCGGACGTCCGCAGAGTTGGCACCGATTGTGCTTGCGGCAGCTGAACTTCGGCTTCCGCGCGTCTTTCACCCGTTTTGCAGTGGTTGCCATAAATCCTCTTCAACCCCAGCTATCAGCTTCTAGCTTCTAGCTTCTAGCTTGTTCCTCGCCGGCCACGATCTCCCCGGCAAGGAACAAACCCAAATTCCGTTTCGCCTCGGCTGCCTGTCTCCCCTCGATCGAACTAGAGGCTAGGAGCTAGCAGCTAAAAGCTGTCTCTTTACGCGCCCTGCCGGAAGGGCATGCCGAAGTGCTTGAGCAGCGCCCTTGCACTGTTGTCGTCCTTGGCCGTGGTCACGATGGTGATGTTCATACCCTTCAGCTTCTCCACCTTGGAGTAGTCGATCTCCGGAAAGATCAGCTGGTCGCGCAGGCCGAGCGTGTAATTGCCGCGCCCGTCAAAACTCTTGGTCGACACGCCGCGGAAGTCGCGCACTCTAGGCAGCGCCGTGGAGATCAACCGATCGAGAAACTCATAGGCCTTGTCGTTGCGCAAGGTAACCATGGCGCCGATCGACATTCCCTCGCGCACCTTGAAGGCCGCGATGGACTTCTTCGCCTTGGTGGTCACCGGCTTCTGGCCGGCGATGGCTGCCAGATCCGCAACCAGCGGGTCGAGCAACTTGGTGTTCTGCGTGGCCTCGCCCAGACCCATGTTGATGACGACCTTTTCCAGCGCGGGCACTGCCATGGGATTCTCAAGCCCCAGCTCCTTTTGAAGAGCCTGCTTGATCTCCTTGTGATACTTCTCTTTCAACCTTGCTGCCATGATGCTCTGCTCTCTTTCTTCCGGCGCCCGGAGTAGCTCCTCGCGAAGCCGTTTACCGTTGCGGAAGGGGTTGGCCGTTCAGGTCGGCGCGTCGGCGCGCGACATGCCCGGCTTGGGGTCCCGCTACTTTTTGGTCGGCATCGTCTGCCCGCACTTCTTGCAGACCCTGACCTTGGTTTCGCCCTCAACCTTGAAGCCCACGCGCACCGGCCCGCAGTTGGGGCAGACGAGCATGACGTTCGAGACGTTGATGGGCGATTCCTGCTCGGCAATGCCACCCTTGGTCCGCTGTCCCTGCTTGCTGGAAACCGTCTTCTTGACCACGCGCACATGCTCGACGAGCACCGTGCCCTTGTCGGGAAAAACGCGCAGCACGCGGCCTGTCTTGCCGCGGTCCGAGCCCGTGAGGACCTTGACCGTATCGTTGCGATGAATATTCAAACTCGGCATCTCTTCTCCATCCAGGGGTCAGGGTTCAGAGAGCAGAGATCAGCAAAGCCGTTCGCTAGTTCTCATCAAAACTGATCTCTGATCTCTGAAACCTGATCTCTGTTAAACCACTTCCGGGGCCAGCGAAACGATCTTCAGGAACTTCTTCTCGCGCAGCTCGCGGGCCACCGGCCCGAAAACGCGCGTGCCTACCGGCTCGTTGGCGTCGTTGATCACCACAGCCGCGTTCTCATCGAAGCGGATGTAGCTACCGTCCTTCCGCCGATGGGCGAGGCGAGTGCGGACGATGACCGCCTTCACCACTTTGCCCTTCTTCACGGTGCCTTCAGGCGATGATTCCTTGACCGCTGCGGTCACGATGTCGCCCAGACCGGCCTTTTTGCCAAGTCCGCCCCCCAGGGGCAGAATTACTTGAAGCTTGCGTGCGCCGGAGTTGTCGGCCACCGCGAGCATGGTTCTCATTTGCACAGCCATGGGTTCTTCTCCTTCTCGCTCGCGTTAGTTGGCGATAGCCTTGGGCGCCGCGTCCTCGATCTGGCCGAGAGCCGAACGCCGGACAATTTCTTCCAGTGCCCACCGCTTCAGCTTGCTCAGCGGACGGGTCTCGCGAATGCGAACCACATCGCCCATGCGCGCCGAGCTCTGCTCGTCGTGGGCATAAAACTTCTTCGTCGTGCGCATGATCTTCTTGTACTTGGGGTGCGGCTTGCGCATTTCGACCTCGACCACAATGGTCTTCTGCATCTTGGTCGAGACCACCTGGCCAACCTTCTCGTTACGCCGGGCGCCGGTCGAGGGCGCCTGCACCACTTCAGTTGTCGTCGTCATGGCTTAGCGGGCTCCCTTCTCTGTTGTGGCATCCGCTGCCGGGCTGGCATCCGGGACCGCGCCGCGAATCCCCAAAGCTCGCTCGCGAGCGACGGTCTTGATTTGAGCGATCTCCTTGCGCATCTCGCGGAGCTTCTTCACTCCGTCGTTCTGCCCCAGCGAGACCTGAAAGCGAAGCCTGAAGAGCTGCTCGGAGGTGTCTTCACCTGGTGCACCAGTTCTTCGTCGCTCAGATTGCGAATCTTTTCGAGTTCCATCTTCTTTAGCTCCTAGCTTCTAGCTGCCAGCTTCTAGCCTCATCCCGCTCGTCCATCGCCCTTCAATGCGGCGACGAGGAACTGGAAGCTAAAGGCTAGCAGCTTAAAGCTGAATTCCTACTTGGCCGCGGCCTCTACCCTTACCGCGCCTGGCCGCATCACGAACTTGGTTCTGAGCGGCAGCTTGTTCGACGCCAGACGCATCGCTTCCTGCGCGATCTCCGGGGCCACCCCTTCCATTTCGAAGAGGATCTTGCCGGGACGCACCACGGCGACCCAATGATCCAAGGCACCCTTGCCCGAGCCCATGCGGACTTCGGCCGGCTTCTTGGTGATCGGCTTGTCTGGGAACAGACGGAGCCAGATCTTGCCGCCGCGCTTGATGAACCGGGTCATGGCGATACGGCTGGCTTCAATCTGCCGGTCGGTGATGTAACCGCACTCCAGCACCTTCAAACCGTATTCACCGAACGACAGCGAAGAGCCGCGCCAGGCCTTGCCGCGCCTTTTGCCCTTTTGCTGCTTGCGGTACTTCACCTTCTTTGGCATCAACATAACGAAAACCTCGAAAATCAGCTACTAGCTGCTAGCTTCTAGCTGCCAGCTCGTTCCCAGTACCCCAGCTTCATCCGCCCTAATCCAGCGGCTTCCAGCTAAAGGCTAGAAGCTAGAAGCTAGCGGCTGTTCTTAAAACACCGACGGAGCGCCAACCACGGGCGCCTGACGGCGCTTCTGCTCGTAGATGTCGCCGCGATAGATCCAGGTCTTGACGCCGATTACGCCGTAGGTGGTGTGCGCCTCGGTGAAACCGTAGTCAATGTCGGCCCGGAGGGTGTGCAAGCGGCAAACGGCCCTGCAGGTACCACTCAGAGCGGGCGATCTCGTTGCCGTTCAACCGGCCCGAAACACGCACCTTGATCCCTTTGCAGCCGAAACGCAGCGCCGAGTCCACGCTCTTGCGCATGGCGCGGCGGAAACTGACGCGCTTTTCCAACTGCAGCGCGATGTTTTCCGACACCAGTTGGGCGTCCAACTCCGGCTTGTTCACCTCAATGATGTCGATGAACACGTCGCGGCTGGTGCGCTTGCCGAGCTCCGTTTTGAGCTTTTCGATCTCCGCGCCCTTGCGGCCGATAACGATGCCCGGCCGCGCGGTGCGGATAAGAAAGCGCAGCTTGTTGCCTGGCCGCTCGATTTCCACCGAGCTGACGCCCGCGGCCTTCAGCTTGTCTTTCAGCTCAGCGCGGAGTTTCACGTCCTCGACCAGGAGCTTGTCATAGTCGCGCTCTGTGAACCAGCGCGAACGCCACGGCTTGTTCACTCCCAGCCGGAATCCGTAAGGATGGACTTTCTGTCCCATGCGATTACCTCAAAACCCTCTAGGCCTACTTCGCGGCCTTCTTCTTGGTTGCCTTGCCCGCCGTCTTCGGCTCATCCACCGTGGTCACCAGGCCGCCCGCGGTCGCGCGCTCTGCAACAGAGAGCACAATGTGCGTCAGCCTGCGCTGGTAGCGGAACGCGCGGCCCATTGGAGCCGGGCGAATGCGCTTCATGCGCGGCCCCTCGTTGGCCAGTGCCAGCTTGACGTAGAGGTTATCCACGTCCAGATCGATGCCCTTTTCGCCAGACACGTACTTGGCGTTGTCCACTGCCGAGGTCAACAGCTTGTGGATCACCGGGGCGATGCGCTTCTTGGTGAAGGCCGCCGTCTCCAGCGCCTCCTGAACCCCCCGGCCCTTGATCAGGTCGAGCACCAGGCGCGCCTTTTGCGGCGATACGCGCTGGAACTTGGCCTCGGCCCGGTATTCCCTTGTCTCGACTGCCATTGGCATGCCTTCCTCAGTTACAGCTTCTCGCTGCTAGCTTCTAGCTCTTAGCTTCATCTCGCTTCCGCCTTCTTCCGCTTCAACCCAAGGGGCTGGAGGCTAGAAGCTAGAGGCCGGAAGCTGTTTCCTACCGCGGCTTGGCGCCGGTCTCGGCAGCCTTCCCGGTGTGCCCCTTGAAAGTGCGCGTGGGGGCGAACTCGCCCAGCTTGTGTCCCACCATGTTCTCGGTCACGTACACCGGAACAAACTTCTTGCCGTTGTGCACGGCGATGGTGTGGCCCACAAACTCGGGAAAGATCGTCGAGCGCCGCGACCAGGTCTTGACCACCTTCTTGTCGTTGGCCTGGTTGAGCACCTCGATCTTCACGGTCAAGTGCGCATCCACAAACGGACCCTTCTTTGTCGAACGTGCCATAAAAACTGCTCCTAGCTCTTAGCTTCTAGCTTTTAGCTTTGAGCTTCTACCCGCCCAAGCTAACCGCCGGCTATCGCCTTAAATCCCTGATCCCACAACCAGATAGCTAGAAGCTAGAAGCTCATAGCTAAAAGCTGCTTTTCTACTTCGCCCGGCGGCTGACGATGAACGCGTCGGTCCGCTTGTTGTTGCGTGTCTTGTAGCCGCGCGTCGGCTGGCCCCACGGGGTCACCGGATGACGGCCGCCCGAGGTCTTGCCCTCGCCGCCGCCGTGCGGGTGATCCACCGGGTTCATGACGACGCCGCGATTGGCAGGGCGAATGCCCTTCCAGCGGTTGCGGCCCGCCTTGCCGATGGACACATTCTCATGGTCCGTGTTGCCCACCTGGCCAATGGTCGCCATGCACTCGACCAGCACCTTGCGGGTCTCGCCTGAAGGCAGCTTGAGCAGGGCGTAATCGCCCTCCTTGGCCACCAACTGAGCCTGCGTTCCGGCCGAGCGCGCCATCTGCGCGCCCTTGCCCGGCCGCAGTTCGATTGCGTGCACCGTGGTGCCGGAAGGAATGTTCTTCAGCGGCAGCGCGTTGCCCACCAGAATGTCGGCATCGGGCCCGGAGGTGACCGTCGCGCCCACCTTCAGCCCAACCGGCTGCAGGATGTAGCGCTTCTCGCCGTCCGCGTAATGCACCAGCGCGATGCGAGCCGAGCGGTTGGGATCGTACTCGATCGTCGCCACGCGCCCCGGAACGCCGTACTTTTCGCGCTTGAAGTCGATCAGGCGCAGCTTCTGCTTGTGCCCGCCGCCCTGATGGCGGATGGTCAGGTCGCCGCGATTGCGGCGTCCGCCGGTGCGCTGCTTGACCGCCAGAAGCGGCTTGTGCGGCTTATCCGTCGTCAGGTCGTCGTTGACCAGCGAGGTCTTGAAGCGCAGCGTCGGCGTTATCGGTCTGTATGTCTTGATTGCCATCGTCTTTTGTCCTTGATGAGCTGCTAGCTTCTAGCTACTAGCCCATCCTGCTTAACAAACTTCTTGGCCTAACTTTCCAACTCGTTGCTCAGTTCCAGCGCGGCCGGAGCTAAAAGCTAGGAGCTAAAAGCTGTTCTTACAGGTTGCTCACGTACTCGGGCAGCTTTTCGCCGGCCTTCAGCCGGACATAAGCCTTCTTCCAGTCCGGCCGGAAGCCCGCGAACTTGCCGCGGCGGCGTTCCTTGCCCACCACGTTGGCGGTGCGCACCCCGGAGACCTTCACCTTGAAGAGCGCCTCGACCGCCTGCTTGACTTCGGTCTTGGTGGCCTCGGGAGCTACGTCAAACACCAGCGTCCCCTCGGTCTCCTTCACGCCCAGCCCCTTTTCGGTAATCAGCGGGCGGCGAATCACGGTATAAAGAGTCGGCATTACGCGGCCTCCGTCTCGGCGGCGAGCTTGCGCCCCGCACTTCGTTTTGACGCGTTCTTTTCCAGCATCTCGGCCATCTGCTCGATGGCGGCCTTGGAGAAGATGGCCCGCTCGTAGCGCAGCAGATCGTAGGGATGCACTTCGTTGTTGAGCACCAGCTCCACGCCGTCGAGGTTGCGCGCGCCCAGCAGCAGATCCTGGGTGAGCGTCTTGCCGTTCTCGACCAGCAGCGCCGTGCGCGTCACGTCCAGCTTGTCCAGCGCGGCGCGGTAGAGCTTGGTCTTGGCCTCCTTCAGTCTCCAGCGTGTCCACCACCGTCAGCTTGCCGTCGGCCAGCTTGGAGGCCAGCGCCGAACGCAGCGCGCCCAGCAGCTTCTTGCGCGGAAAGGCGTAGTCGTAGCTGCGCGGCTGAGGTCCGTGCACCGTGTAGCCGTGACGCCACAGAGGCGAACGCACCGAACCGATACGCGCCCGGCCCGTGCCCTTCTGCTTCCACAGCTTCTTGCCGGAACCGGCAACTTCGGTGCGGCTCTTGGTCTTGTGCGTGCCCTGGCGCAGCGAAGCGCGGTAGTGCTTCACCGCCTCCCACAGCAGGGCCTCGTTCACCTGGTCGGGCGCAAAAAGCGCGTCGGCCAGCTCGATCGAGCCCACCTTTTCACCGTTCAAATTCAATACATCCACGTTTGCCATCGTCTTCTTCTTCTGCCGAATGCCTACTCCGGCTCTCAATCTCAATTCGTGCAGCTGGCCCTGCGCCCTCAGGCGCGATTGGCCCCACCGCAGTGGTGCGCCGCAAGGCGCGTCTGCCGCACGCAGCGACTACTTCCTCTTGCCGCCAGCCTTCTTCGAAGCCTTCAACGGATCGACCGTGCCGGATCCGGCAAATCCACGGCGCTCGCGCGGCGGAGTCTTGGCCTTGGAGATCAGCACGTAGCCTTCGCGCGATCCGGGCACCGCGCCCTCGACCATCAGCAGGTTCTCTTCCAGGTCGATGCCGCGAATGCGCAGATTGCGCACCGTGACCTGCTCGGCGCCCATGTGGCCCGGCATGCGCTGGCCGGGAAACACGCGCGACGGAAAGCTGGAGGCGCCGATCGAACCCTGCACCTGGAACATGTGTCCGTGCGACTTGGGTCCGCCGCCGAATCCGTGCCGGCGCACGACGCCGGCAAAGCCCCGGCCCTTCGAGGTGCCGATCACGTCCACAAACCTGGCCTCGGAGAAGATGTCCACCAGAACCCGGTCGCCGGCCTTGGCGGCCACAGCGCCTTCGGCGTCCAGCTCCAGCGCGAACTTCCTTGATGACCTTCACCGGCGGCGCTTCGGTCTTGGCGAAGTGGCCCGCCTGCGGCTTGGTCACGTTCTTGGCCTTGACGAACTCGACCAGGCCGATCTGCGCGGCCTCGTAGCCGTCCTTGCGCCAGCGTCTTCAACTGCGTAATCACGCAGGGGCCGGCCTGCAGCACCGTAATCGGGTGCACATCGCCCTTTTCGTCGAAGACCTGCGTCATGCCGATCTTTTTACCTAGAATTCCTGTAACTGCCATGTCTTCCTCTCCTCATCATGCGATGTTGAAATTCATCGCACTGCCGGGGTCCTTCCGGACCTTTTTACCGCTTCGCAGTTGCTGCCACGAAGCTTTTGCGCCCGCAAGGCGCGTCATAGCCTGCACCGCAGGTCACTACTTCTCGAACGCCTTGATCTCGACATCGACACCGGCCGGCAGGTCGAGCTTCATCAGCGCGTCCACCGTCTGCTGCGTCGGTTCGAGAATGTCGATCAGCCGCTTGTGCGTGCGGATCTCGAAAGCCTCGCGCGACTTCTTGTCCACGTGCGGCGAACGCAGCACGCAATACTTGTTCTTGATCGTCGGCAAGGGAATCGGGCCGGCCACCGTTGCTCCGGTGCGCTTGGCCGTCTCCACAATCTCGCCGGTCGAGGTGTCCAGCACGCGATAGTCGTATGCCTTCAACCGGATTCGAATCCTCTGTCCTACCATGTGACTTCCATCTTCCCCGCAGTGGGCGTTCCGCCCGCTGCGCACCTGATTTTTGCGGAATCAGCAATCAGTGCCGACTTGCTCAGGCCGCATTCTTACCTCGGCCCTGTTCCCCGATTCCGGCTGCGATGCAGTTGTCAGGGTCCAGGGTTCAGTTTTTCCTGACCCCTGATCCCTGATCCCTTACTTGATGATCTCCGAAACCGTGCCCGCGCCCACCGTGCGGCCGCCTTCGCGGATCGCAAACCGAAGTCCCTTTTCCAACGCCACCGGCGTGATCAGCTCAACCTCAAGCTCCACGTTGTCGCCCGGCATCACCATCTCCACGCCCTCGGGCAACTGCGCCACGCCCGTCACGTCCGTCGTGCGGAAGTAGAACTGCGGACGGTAGCCCTTGAAGAACGGCGTATGACGGCCGCCTTCTTCCTTGCTCAGCACGTACACTTCGCCCTTGAAGTTGGTGTGCGGCGTGATCGATCCCGGCTTGGCCAGAACCATGCCGCGCTCCACGTCTTCCTTCGGGAATGCCGCGCAGAAGAATGCCGGCGTTGTCGCCCGCCATGCCCTCGTCCAACTGCTTCTTGAACATTTCCACGCCCGTGCACAACCGTCTTGCGCGTCTCGCGGAAGCCGACGATCTCGCAGGCCTCGCCCACCTTCACCTTGCCGCGCTCGATGCGGCCCGTAACCACCGTGCCGCGTCCGGAGATCGAGAAGATGTCTTCGATCGGCATCAGGAAGGGCAGTCCACCGCGCGGTCAGGCCGCGGAACAAACGTGTCCACCGCCTCCATCAGCTCGTCGATCTTCGCTTCCCAACTCGGCTCGCCGTTCAGCGCCACAGCGCCGAGCCGCGAATCACCGGCGCGTCGTCGCCGGGGAACTGGTACTTCGACAGCAGCTCGCGCACTTCCATCTCGACCAGGTCGATCAGCTCCGCGTCTTCCACCGCGTCGCACTTGTTCAGGAACACCAGCACGCAGGGAACGCCCACCTGGCGGGCCAGCAGAACGTGCTCCTTGGTCTGCGGCATGGGGCCGTCGGTGGCCGCAACCACCAGAATCGCGCCGTCCATCTGCGCCGCGCCGGTGATCATGTTCTTGATGTAGTCGGCGTGGCCGGGGCAATCCACGTGCGCATAGTGACGGTTCTTGGTCTCGTACTCCACGTGCGCCGTCGCGATGGTGATGCCGCGCTCCCGCTCTTCCGGCGCGTTGTCGATCGAGTCGAACGAACGGAACGAGTTCTTCGGGTTGTGCTTCTGACAATACCTTGGTGATCGCCGCCGTCAACGTCGTCTTGCCGTGATCGATGTGCCCGATCGTACCCACGTTCACGTGCGGCTTTGAACGATCAAATTTTTCCTTCGCCATAAAAGTCCCGAATCCCTTTCGTAGCTCGTACTGCCCGTTTCATCTCGGGGCGCCGGCCGTCCGGCTCCAGCCCCAAAATCAGTAATCAGTGTCAGTGTGAGTGGTCAGTTTTTCACACTAACACTCTCACTCACACTTTCATTTGCCCTTGCGACCGGCCGATGATCTCGTCGGCGATCATGCGCGGCGCCTCTTCGTAGCGCGCGAACTGCATCGAATACGACGCCCGGCCCTGCGTGGACGAACGAATGTCGTTCACGTAGCCGAACATTTCCTTCAGCGGCACAATCGCCTTGATCACCTGCGAGCCGGCCACATGCTCCATGCCCTCGATGCGCCCGCGGCGCGAATTGATGTCGCCGATGATCGTCGCCCATGTGCTCTTCGGGAACGGTCACTTCGACCGCCATCACCGGCTCCAGCAGCACCGGCGAAGCCTTGCGCGCCGCTTCCTTGAAGGCGATCGAGCCGGCAAACTTGAAGGCCATTTCGTTCGAATCCACTTCGTGGTAGCTGCCGTCGTAGAGCGTACACCTTGACGTCCACCATCGGGAAGCCGGCCAGGATGCCCAGTTCGATCGCGCCCTGCACGCCCTGATCGATGGGCTTGATGTATTCCTTGGGAATCGAGCCGCCCTTGATGTCGTTGATGAACTCGTAGCCCTTGCCCGGCTCGTTGGGCTCGATGCGCAGCTTGCAATGTCCGTAGTTGCCCGAGCCGCCGGTCTGGCGAATGTACTTGCCCTCGGCTTCGGCCTTCTTGCGGATGGTCTCGCGGAAGGCAACCTTGGGCTCGCCCACATTGGCTTCGACCTTATGCTCGCGCCGCATGCGGTCCACGAGAATTTCCAGGTGCAACTCGCCCATGCCGCTGATGATCGTCTGACCCGAATCCTCGTCGGTACGCACCTTGAAGGTAGGATCTTCATCGGCCAGCCGCGACAGCGCTACGCCCATCTTTTCCTGGTCGGCCTTGGTCTTGGGCTCGATGGCAACCGAAATGACCGTCTCAGGGAATGTGATGGCGCCCAGAGCGATGGCATGATGCGGATCGCACAGCGTGTCGCCGGTCTTCATATTCCTTCAAGCCCACGCAGGCGCAGATGTCGCCGGCCAAAACCTCGGTGATATCTTCGCGCTTGTTGGCGTGCATCTTCACCAGTCGGCCCACGCGCTCGGTCTTGCCGGTGCGGGGATTGAGAATGGTGTCGCCGGTCTTCAGAGATCCCGAATAGACCCGCACAAAGCAGAGCTTGCCAAACGGATCGTTGATGATCTTGAACGCCAGGGCGGCGAGAGGCTCACCGTCCTGCGCCTTGCGGGACACAATCCTGATCGTGATGCTGGGGATCGATGCCCTCCACCGGAGGCTTGTCCAGCGGGCTGGGCAGGTAGTCGACCACCGCGTCCAGCAGCGTCTGCACGCCCTTGTTCTTGAAAGCCGTTCCGCAAATTACCGGGAAGACCTTCAAATCGATGGTGGCCTGGCGTATGCCGGCCTTCAGTTCGGGAATGGTCGGCGTCTCGCCTTCGAGGAACTTTTCCAGAAGAACGTCGTCGGTCTCCGCGATCACTTCGATCAACTGCAGGCGGAAGGCCTCGGCCTTCTTCAGCAGCGTGGCGGGAATCTCCTCGACGTCGTAGTTCGAGCCCATGGCTTCGTCGTGCCAGATCACTGCCTTCATCTCGATCAGGTCGATGACGCCCTTGAAGTTGGCTTCAGCGCCGATAGGAATCTGCAGCGCAACCGGCCGCGCGCCCAGGCGCTTGCGGATGGTATCAGATTACGTGCTCGAAATCCGCGCCGTTCTTGTCCATCTTGTTGACGAAGCAAATGCGCGGAACCTTGTACTTGTCGCCCTGACGCCACACGGTCTCGGTCTGCGGCTGCACGCCGGAGACAGAGTCGAACACCGCTACCGCGCCGTCCAGCACGCGCAGACTGCGCTCCACCTCGGCCGTGAAGTCCACGTGGCCGGGGGTATCAATGATATTGATGCGGTAGTCTTTCCAGGTGCAGGTGGTGGCGGCAGAGGTGATGGTAATGCCGCGCTCCTGCTCCTGCTCCATGTAGTCCATGGTCGCAGTGCCTTCATGCACTTCGCCGATGCGGTGGGTGATGCCGGTATAAAACAGGATGCGCTCTGTCGCTGTCGTCTTTCCGGCGTCGATGTGCGCCATGATTCCGATGTTCCGGCAACGATTCAGAGGTATGGTGCGAGCCACGGCAATTCTTCCTTGCGAGCACGCGGGCTCGCGGTTAGATCTATCTGTTCAACTAAGTCCCAACGTCCTGGTCCCTTAGTCCCTGCGTCGCTACCAGCGGTAGTGAGCAAAGGCCTTGTTGGCCTCGGCCATGCGGTGCACGTCTTCCTTCTTCTTCATTGCCGCGCCGCGCCCGTTGGCCGCGTCCAGCAGCTCATTGCCCAGCTTGTCGGTCATGCCCTTTTCGCCGCGGTTGCGGCCGTAGGTAATCAGCCAGCGAATGGCCAGCGAGGTGCGCCGGTCGGGATTGACTTCGATCGGCACCTGATAGTTGGCGCCGCCCACACGGCGGGTCTTGACCTCGAGCAGCGGCTTGCAGTTCTCAACCGCCTTCTTGAAGAGCTTGAGAGCGTCGTCGCCGCCGCCCTTCTCTTCGAGGTTCTTCATCGCCGTCGTAGAAGATGCCCTGGGCCGTCGACTTCTTGCCGCCCCACATCATCGAGTTGACAAACTTGGTGACCAGCGTCGACCCGTAAACCGGATCCGGCGCCACTTCCCGCTTCGCAATGTGCCCTTTTCTTGGCATAATCCTCAAAATCCTTGCGCTCTCGCGCTACTCTGCTGCCCTAGTCCGGGTCAATCAACCGTCCCGGAACCGTTACAGTGGTCAGTTGTCAGTGGTCAGAGTCGGTTTCTACTGACCACTGACAACTGACGACTGAAACTGTCTTACTTCTTCTTTGCCGGCGCCGCGCCGCCCTTGGCGCGCTTGGCTCCGTACTTCGACCGGCTCTGCTTGCGGTTGGCCACGCCCACCGAATCCAGAGTGCCGCGCACCACGTGATAGCGCACGCCGGGCAGATCCTTCACACGGCCGCCGCGAATCAGCACGATCGAGTGCTCCTGCAGGTTGTGGCCGATGCCGGGAATGTAGGTGGTGACCTCAATCCCGTTGGTCAGCCGCACGCGGGCTACCTTGCGCAGGGCCGAGTTCGGCTTCTTGGGCGTCTGTGTGTACACGCGGGTGCAAACGCCGCGCCGCTGCGGCGAGGCCTGCAAGGCCGGCGACGCCGTCTTGTACCGCGGGGCCGTGCGCCCCTTGCGAACCAGCTGATTGAATGTAGGCAAACTGAAACTCCTTACCGCGCAAAAACCCTGCAACATCTCAAATTCATACAGCCGCGCGCAGACCCTTCGGGCCTTCCTGGCGGCGAACGGCACCAAATTGCCGCGCGCACACGCACAGAAGCCCTATTGTTGCTGCTTCGCGTCTGCCTTCGTTCCAATCTCAGACGAGAACCGGGACGGTGGCCGGGCGTTTTCCTGCATGTCGCCGGGAAAAGCCAACTCCGTTTCGCCGGTTCCGGCCCGCATAGCCCTCCAAGGTGGAGAACGCGCGGGCGCCGATGCGATTTGCCCCTGCCCTCCGCAAGAAGAGAGCGACTTCGGGGACCTGTCTGGCCGGCTAACTGCACCTGGCCTTGGGGACCAACCCGCGCCAATTGCTGCCTGGCCGGGCTGCCCATACGCACCCGTCCGTTAAGACACACGGACAGAGGCGTTCTTGCGGAACCTTCTTACAATAGCAAGAAACGCGGGCGGGGTCAAACGGATTCGGCCCCGCCCTGCGTATTATTTCCAGATTCTAGTTGATCGACTTGCAGCTTCCAGGCCCCGCCGTCGAGCACAAAGTCGCCTGGCGCTTGGTGCTCAGCTTGTTGCCGGGGTTGTGGGCGATGTCCTGCAAGCGCGTCGGGCACGCCGTCCAGATTCACGGCCTCGGTGAACGCGGCTCCCTTGCCGCCGCCCACTTCGTCCTGTGATCTCCTTGATATCCCTGGCCTTGAGGTGATTGGCAGCCACTGTCGTCAGCACCACCGTGAAGTTCTTGTCGTCGGCGTTCTCCGGGCGCCACTGGATCATGTCGCCGCCTGCCGCCAGCTTGATCACCTTCTTGCCATCGGGGGTCAAAGTGAAGTCGGCCCAATACTTGTTGGGATAGATCTTGGTCCGGTTCCAGTACTTGGCCGTATTCCCTGCCCCATGCCCTGCTTGTCCACCGTGATGTTGATGCCGGCCGCCGGAAGTTGGTCATACTTGGCCTGGATCATGGCCAGCGCGTTGGCTTGCGTCAGGTCCGGCTTGCAACCGGTAAGCAAAAGCCCTACGCCCATGAGTGCAGCGGCCCCGAAAACCTTCAATTTGAGTCGTTTTTCACTTTTCCTCCGTACACCGCGAGAACGGTTCGAATTGTCTCGACCCGTCATTTTTATCCAACTCTCTAGCCCTGTCAATGGAATTGCCAGTGACCCCGCGCACACCTGCGAGGTTCCTGTGCAAAAGCCGCCAAACTCAGCCATGAACGGCTGAAAATGAGGCAGATATTTCTGCCGTTGATCTTCAATTTCAGTGCCCAGCCTCCTTTGCGATCCGCCCCAGAAGAAACTCCAGAAACCCTTTCTCGTCCGATTGCAGGCAGACCTGGACGTTCGGCTCGCCCGCAACCGGCCGGGTAAACCCCTTGTCGTCCACTTCCAGCCGCATGGGCTTCGCCGGGCACAGCTCGGGACGAACGGCATAGGCCACTGCCACCGGGTCAAAGAGGGTAGGCACGGGCGAGTGCCCTTCGCTCCCCGCCATCCACTGGTGGTAGAGCAGGGTCAACTGGTCAGTGAGCGGGGAACCGTGGGCAAATATCTCCTCCCGCTCCGGCGCCTCCAGGTGGATTTGGGTCGAGTCGAGGGGCATCATGAAGACCGGCACGCCAGAGGCCAGCAGCGCCTTCAGCCCCGCCGGATCGCGGGCGATGTTCCACTCGGCGTCGGGCGGGCGGTGCGCGCCTGTCTTGCCGTCGTCGTAGCCCCGGTAAACGCTGCCGCCCATCATCACGACCCGCTTCAATTTGCGGAAGGTCGCCGGATCGCGTTCGATGGCCGCCTGGATATTGAAGAGCGGGCCGATGGCAATCAGCGTGATCTGGTTGGGGTGCTCGCGAATCTGGTCTAGCAAATAGCCGGCTGCGTCGTGCGCCGCTCGCTGTTGGAGCAAGTGCGCCAGACCTGCCATCGACTGGGCGTGCTCTGCCTGCCATTTTGTTTCCTCCTGCTTTCGATGCTTCGCCTGGAGGCCTAGCTCGGCCTTGCTCACGGTCCTCGCACCCCACGTCGAGCAGGTTGTGTTTGCCGATCCGCTTGCATACGCGGCCTGCGTAAAAGTGTTCTGGTGCGGCGTGGGGAGCCCCGGCATCACGTTGATCCAAGATTGGCAAAGCGCGCCCAGATAGCGGGTCACCAGCTTCGCCCGCAGGTCCGTATCTCCATACGCGGTGGTGATCCCGATCAGCTTCAGCTCCGGGCTGCGCAAGGCCAGCGCCAGCGCAAAGGCGTCGTCGACGTCGTCGCCAATATCGGTATCGAGGACGACCAGATCCGGCGTCGCCGCTGGTTGGCCTGTGGCATGAGGCTGCTGCCCGCAAGCACCGGACGCGCAGCCAAACAGAATCGCAAATCCCGTCAGAGCTAGGAAAAGCCGCATGGTGTTCATGCCCAACACTCTAAACCGTCCGCTCCCCGGCGCGCTGCAACGGTTCTCCCGACCCACGCCGGACAACATTCTCGCCATCACGGTGTTCGCAAACGGAATCGCTGAACGGGACTTTAATTTGGCGGCGAGGACGCCGCCAGCACAGCCGGCCGGAGGCGCTACCTAGCTTCGATCTGGCCGTGAGAAATGCTGACCTACAGCGGCTCCACAATTGCGGTACCCCGAACCCACCGCAATCAAGTAGCATTTTTCTCAAGAAAATGCCACTTGCTCGATGCCGAAAAGGGCATGTGAATTGTGGAACCGCTCTAAGCGTTCCTTTCGAGCCTGGCGATAATCTTCTCCGTGTCGTAGACGCAGCCTCCCCAGACGCCGCCGCTGGCCTGCACCAGCGCGGCCCACAGCCGGGTATCGTCGGGCAGCAGCGGATGGGGGCGCAGGTCAGCACGCGGCTTGCGGTCGGCCAACCGCTGCGCACCTTGCTCCGCTCCAACGATCTCCCCGGCATCGCCCACCAGATTGACCGAGCCGGTTAACCGCTCGCGGTCGATGACAATCTCGATCTGGTCGCCCTCCAGAATCTTTCCGATGGGCCCGCCGGCCAGCGCCTCGGGCGAGATATGGCCGATGCAGGCTCCTGTCGATACGCCACTGAAGCGCGCATCGGTAAGCACCGCAACATTCTTGCAATGAGGCAGTTGCTTGAGCGCCGAGGTGATCTGGTAAATCTCCTGCATGCCCGCTCCAGCCGGGCCGCCGCAGATAAGCACCATCACGTCGCCTTGCGCCACTTTGCCCGCTTTGATGGCCTCGATCGCTGTCGTCTTCAGTGATGAAGACCCTGGCCGGGCCGAGATGCCGGTAGACGTTCCCGGCGCCGATGAGCGAGGGATCGATGGCCGTGCTCTTGATGACCGAGCCTTCAGGCGCCAGATTGCCCACGGGGAAGCAGATCGTCGAGGTCAGTCCGCGCGACCGGGCGCAATCCGGCGACATGATGACCTCGCCGGGATCGATGCCGTCCTGTTCGGTCAGGCTGCGGCGCAGCAGTTGCCGCCGTTCGCTTTGCTCCCACCAGTCAAGGCACGCGCCCAGCGTCTCTCCGGAGACCGTCGTTACCCTCGTGTCCAGCAAACCAACCCGGCGCAGGTGGAGCATCACCTCTGGCACGCCGCCGGCCAGAAAGACCTGCACGGTGGCGAAATTTCTGGGGCCGTTGGGCAGGGCGTCCACCAGGCGCGGGACATGGCGATTGACTTCAGCCCAGTCGGCTGCCGTGGGCCGCTTCAACCCAGCCGCAAAGGCGATGGCCGGGAGATGCAGCAGCAGATTCGTTGAACCGCCAAAGGCGGCGTGAACCACCATGGCGTTTCGCAGCACCGCCGGAGTCAGAATATCCGCGGTGCCGATTTGCATTTGGTGCAGGCGCGCCAAGGCCCGGGCCGAGCGGCGCGCGCCGTCGAGCCAAATGGGCTGGCCGCTGGGGGCAAGCGCGGTGTGGGGCAGGGCAAGACCGAGCGCCTCGGCCACCACCTGCGCTGTAGCTGCGGTGCCCAGGAACTGGCATCCGCCGCCCGGTGAGGCGCAGGCGCGGCAGCCTACTTCGGCGGCATATTCCAACGTGATTTGCCTTTGGGCGAAACGCGCGCCGATGGTCTGCACCTTGCCCGCGTCTTCGCCCGCCTCAGGCAGCAGCGTGACTCCGCCAGGGACCAGAACCGTGGGTAGTTTTCCCGCCGAGGCCAGGGCCATCATCATGGCGGGCAGGCCCTTGTCGCAGGTGGCGATGCCCAACACGCCCTTGCCCGTGGGCAGCGAGCGCATCAGGCGGCGCAGAACAATGGCCGCATCGTTGCGGAAGGGCAGCGAATCCATCATGCCGGTGGTGCCTTGGGTGCGCCCATCGCAGGGGTCGGTACAGGCTCCGGCAAAAGGAACCGCGCGCAGGGTCTTCAGTTCCCGCGCCGCCTCGGCCACCAGCAGGCCAACTTCCCAGTGGCCGGTATGGAAGCCCAGGGCGATGGGCCGTCCGTCTTCAGAGCGCAAGCCTCCGTGGGTGCTGAGGATCAGGAATTCAGGGTCGAGCAGGCGCTCCGGCTCCCAACCCATGCCGGCGTTCTGGCTCAGGCCGAAGAGGTTGCCGCTTGGCTGGGTGAGCAGCATTTCCGCCGAAAGCGGCAATGCGCCTTGCGGGCCGGGCGCGTGGGTGGCGACGCGGTCGAGACCGGGAGTGTCTGACTCAAGCACGGATTGGAACGAGATCTTTTCGGTCAAAGGACTCCCCTTCGCACACCATCGGAACGGCCCGTGAGCAACCCGCCTGCCGAAGGCTGTCAATTCGTGTCAGGGCACGGCTGATTCCGTAACCTCCACAGCCTGCCATTTCCATAGCGTGGCCCCAAAGTTGAGGCCCCGCTCCTTATTGCAGTGGCGTAGCCGTCGCCGTGGTTCCCTTGGCCACGGCCGGGTCCATGGCGGCAATATCCGGGCGGTAGCTCACGGTGTTTGCCGTGGGAAAGCTTGCCGGGACCTTCTGCGTGACCTTGCCCGTTGCCGCCCACTCCGTGCCGCGCTGAAAGATGGTCATGAATCCCACGCAACTCAACGCCATCGGGTCGTGGCCCAGCGTGGTGTGGAAGATTCTTCCCTTTTCGTAGTTGACAACCAGGATCATTGGCTCGTCGCGGTCTGTCCCTCCATTCTTTGGATCGGAGTGGGCGGTGGCCAGCACGGTCATGTTCTTGCCGGGGCCGCGCAGCGTGGCATACAACTCGTCCGTCGCGTGCGTCCACACCGGTGGGAGCCCCTTCATAATGGGGTGCTCTGGCTGACGAACTGTAATCTGGAATGGGCGCCGCGCCCCGTGGGAGCCGCTTGGCCCCGGCGCCGGATCGGAGACCAGCTTGCCGTCTTTGAAATACCAAAGCGGACCGGCCTGCTCATTCCGGTTTCTCCATCCACCGATGCCGGTCATCAGGTTGTAGGCTGGCCAGTTGGGGAAGGCATTGTCGGCGGCGTGAACCACCACCAGGCCCCCACCGTTGCCGACATACTCCTCGAAGAGCGCGCGCAGATTCTCAGGCCAGTCGGGGGCATCGTAGTTGGACACAATCACCTGGTAGTGGCTCAACTTGGGCTTGAAATTGCCGAAGTCACCCTCCGCCGAAGGAGCGGTGATTACGGTGACTTGAAAGCGGCCCGTCTCCTCCAGTTCCTTCTTCAGCACCGGGGTGGTGAGCTTCCAGTTGTGATAGGCGCCGGAGCTTTGTCCATCCAGCAGAAGCACCCGGATGATGGCCGGAGCATGGGCCTGGGCCATGGCCTCCGCCTGAGCATGGGAGTGAGACGGCATCTGCGCCAAGAGATCGATGGGAGCACAGAACAACGTGCTCAAGAGAAGTGTAAAAATCAGCCGCATTGAATCCGATCCTCGATCCGGCGGAGCGTTCCTCTCCGCAGTTGCAGAATACGCCCTACGGCGCGCCGCTCCCTGGCTTCCAGCCCAGGAAATCCAGCATCCAATTCCACGTTCCGTTCAAACTCTGTTCCTCCGGAGGAGGGGGAAGCGCCGCCTGCTGGGCGGGTCCATGGGGGCTCAGTACTTGAGCGCCTCGGCGCAAGTGTAGCCGTAATCGCGCCGCCTGTGAAGCCGCGCCCTTTCAAGACATCTGACCTTGCCGGTTCAACCGCATGGTGCGTTTGCCCTGCTCTAACCCCGTTGGTTGACAGTGGGTAAAAGCAAATGGCCTACACTGGAATGCGATGCCGCGTCCCGTAAAGGCCAAACCCGAGCAAAAGAAGAAAGCCGCCAAGTCCCTGCGCAAAAGTGCTGCCCGGACGAAGGCCGAGGAGTTGGCCTTCGTCAAGGACCCTGGCCCTTTTGACGTGATTGGCGATGTGCATGGCTGCCTGACCGAGTTGCTGGAACTGATGAGGGCGCTCGGTTACCGGGTGGTGCGGCAGGCGAGCGAATTTGCCGTGACGCTGCCAGGGGGCCGCAAGCTAGCCTTTGTCGGCGACCTCGCAAATCGAGGCCCGGCCACGCCCGACGTTTTGCGGCTGGTGATGGGCATGGTTCATGCAGGCCAGGCGGTCTGCGTTCCCGGCAATCAGGATGTGGTGCTGGCCAGAGCACTGAAGGGCTGCAATCCGAAGGTGACGCAGGGCGTGGTCCGCTCGCTGGAACAGCTGGAGAGCGAGCCGGAAGAGTTTCTCGCCGAGCTCGCCGAATTTCTGGATGGACGTGCGGGACATTACGTGCTGGATGCCGGCAACCTGGTGATTGCCCATGCCGGCCTCAAGGAACGGCTCCACGGCAGCGGCTCTGCCAAAGCGCGCAAGTTTGCCCTCAGCGGACAAAATACCGGCAAAACCGATGAATTTGGCCTGCCGGTGCGCTACAACTGGTCCGCCGACTATCGCGGCAAGGCGCTGGTGGTCTTTGGCCACACACCGGTTGCGGAACCAGTGTGGCTGAATAACACGGTCAATATCGATACCGGTTGCGTCTATGGCGGGTATTTGACGGCCCTCCGCTACCCCGAGGGGGAGACGGTCTCCATTCCGGCCAGGGCGGTCTACTCCCCTTCGCGCAAGCGCTTCCTGCCCAACAAGGCGCTGGCCAATCGTTAGGGTTTTTGCGGTGGGCCAAGCACCGTGTGCCAGGCCAGCTCTCGCCTGGATTTCCCATTGCCAGGTCGATGCGCTGTAGCGCCAACCTCCTGGTCGGCTGTACTGACGGCGTCTTCGCCGCCAGAACAGTGCCTTATTCACCCATGCCCTGCGTATATACCGTGACGGAGCAAACGGTGTCCGGCGTGGGTCGGGAGACCCACGCTACAGCCGGCCTGGAGGCCGGCGCTACAAATTCGCTCGCCCGCCTGGTGAGAAGTGCGGACTACAGCGGTTCCACAATTGCTGCACCCCGAACCCACCGCTATCAAGTGGCATTTTTCTCAAGAAAATGCCACCTTGCACGATGCCGGAAAGGGCACGTGAATTGTGGAACCGCTCTAGTTCTGCCCCTTTTGTCTCTTTCCGGCCTCTTTTTCGGCCTTGTCGACCGAGCGAGCCTGGGAGTCCAGCCCGTGGGTCGGGTCCTTATGCAGGAACTTGCGCGAAATGTCTGGCCAGAACTCCTGAAACAGCGAGCCAAAGCCGCCCTCGGCGGTCACGATAAAGCCATTGGTGAAGGTCTGGCCGATGCCGGAATTCTGCGAGGGATAGTAAAGATTGGAGATCGCCCCCGAGATAATGTTTCCCGTCACATTGGAGTAGTTGGGCTCCCACTTGCCGCTGTTGTCGTGCTTGCACATCACGTTGGTCATCAGGGCATAGAGCATCCGGTGGGTTGTGGTGCCGTGGCCCAGGCGGAAGTAGCGGGGGTCCTGGTGGAGGATGGCAGGCAGGATGCCGTTGCCGATCATGGTGCCGTCGAAAGCGTCCAAGTAGGCGGCGCCCGAGCGCTCGCCATAGCCCTTGGCGCCCCAGGGGAATCCTACGTCGTCGTGCATCCCCTCGTGGTAGCCGGCAACCAGGAATGCCGCGCCAAAGGTGACCGGATCAACCGATGAGCGAAAAGCCAGCTTTATTTTCTGGGCTGCGGTCAGGGAGACAGCATCGCTGCGGTAGGAGATGTTGAACGAGGGCACGATACCCAGTACCCGTTGCTTTTCCTGCTCCTTGAGTTGCTCTTCGGCCTTCTGGTGCTGACTCTTTTCCGTTTCAGAAGGCTGAGCAGGCGCCTGTGAGCTGGAGCTCTGCTGAGCCGCTGGACGCTGCGCCGGGGCTGCGGGCTGCGGGCTCTGGGCTTGTTCGGCCGCGAACTGCGGCTGCGGAGCTTCAGGAAGTTCAACGGCCGCGATCAGGACCGGGGCGGAGGTTGACGGCTGCGCCAGCGCGCAAACGGGAGAGAACAACAGAGCAACACTTGCAAGGAAAGTGGCAGAGATAAAGCCAGTACAAAAGCGCATTCGTTCACCAATGGTGGGATAGGCGCCCTCCAGACCGGCACATCTCAAAAAAAAGACGAATCCGGCCGACAAGGGCAGCCTTGAGGGTAAATCACCCTGCCGGAGGTCTCTTTAAAATGTGAGGTCCGGGGGCTACGTTTCATCGCGCATAAACAGTGCTCTTCTGTTAGACGCAATTCCACGTTCCCAGGACACAATTCGCAGGCCAGAGCGTCCCTCCGCCCTGGCCCGCGAGCCTGCAAAACCCTACTGCGCCGCCTGCCGGCTCTTGATCTCCTTCAGCAGCAGCTCGACCTTGTCTTCGCTCTCCAGAGCCTGAAAGCGGTCCTCCAGGGTCTCCGGCGCCAGCACTTCGCAGGCTGCGGCATTTTCCGCCGCCGTCACGCGGACCTTGCTCTGCATCCTGCCGATGGCGTGTTCCTGGTCAGTGCCGACATTCTGGCGGGCCTGCGTCGCCCGGCCCACTACCTTGGCGCGGCGATGCTCGGCTACCAGCATCTCGCAGCGGGCGCGCGTCTCGTTCAGCTTCTGGTCCAGCTTGTGCAGCGCCTGGCGCAGGTTGTCGGCCTCGTGCTTCTGGTCGTCAGCCTGAGTGGTAAAGCCTGCCGCCAACTGATCGTGGCTCAGGGCGCGTTCCAGAGCGGCGCGCGCCATGTCGTCGTGACCCTTCTGGACCGCCAGCTCCGCCTTGCGCCGCCACTCGACCGCCTGCTCCAGGTGCTCGGTCCGCTTTTTTCCCAGCAGGTGCTCGTCGGCAATGGCGATGGCCACCTGCGTCTTGACCTGGAGCAACTGATTCTCCATATCGAGCACGATCTGTTTCAACAGCCGCTCGGGATCCTCGGCCTTTTCCACCAGGTCGTTGAGATTCGCGCGGAGCAATGTGCTTACTCTCTCCAGCAGTGCCATGACGTCCTCCTTGTTTTCAGCTTCTATCCCCTAGCTGTTCGCTCTTGCAGTTGGCGGTTGTTCTCCGTCTTTGCCGATCGGGCTTTACGATTGCCGCGACACCGGTCAACAGTTCATCCAGCCTCCAGTTGCCCATGGGCGCGCAGGAGGCAGAAAGATGAAGGCTATTTCTTGGGCGCGGGCGGCGGTGGCGGGGGCGCAACCAACGGTTGATTCATCGATGGCTTGATGATCGCCCCCATCTCCTTCGTCATTTCGTCGGTCAATGGTTTGATCCGGTCCTGCATCCGCTGCATCGCCAAGGGCATGAACTCTTGCATGATGACCGGCATCATGTTGAGTATGTGCTGGCCGGCCGGAGAACTGTAAAAGGCGATGATTCCATCCACGTCCGGCCGGCTCAGATGCTTCTGATAGAGGCTCGACATGTCGGCGATCATCTCGTCGGATGTGTACAGGTTCATTGCCCGCTCCATGAACTTGCCCATGACCTTCGCGGCGGCTTGCTGTTGCTCATCAGTCATGGAGGCCATCTCCGGATGGTCCTGTTGCATCTGCTTGAACTGCGCCTGGAACTGCTGCTGCATCAGCGCGGGCATCATCTTGGTCATCGAAGCCATCTGTTCATGCACCCTCATCAGCTCGAACAGCTTGGCCAATTGCTCTTTGGTCGGCTGCTGATCGAGCGGAATCTGCGTCGCGGCGGCCTGTTGTACTGGAGACGGCTGCGCAAATGCCAACCCGGTCGCCAGCCCAAGGACCATTCCAATTGCTGCTGCAAGCTTGCGCGTTTTGTTCATAGTCTCCTCATCTTTCGAAAAACTTGCCTCAGGGCTAAAACCCTATCCTTGCTTTGTTGTATTTTCGGCAAGGCCGAAATCGTTGCTTATCCACTTTTGAGACTCTGCGAACATTTCGGGCGCCCCTACGGGGCTTTGGGGCCATGTTGTCGCCCTTTCCCAGGACTGCGCTTCGCTTGTCCTGGGCTATTATCCTTCTGCCCCTCCGGGGCGAATGCACGGGCTACCCCATCCGGGGAGAATGCCTCGACATCTCAGCCTCCAGCTCCTGCTGTGCAAGCCAGGAGCTAGAGGCTAGAAGCTGCCTTACTTCTCTTCCGTGTCCTTCTTCGTCTTGATGGCCTTCACGTTGGACATCAATTGCTTGATGTCCATGCCGCTGAGCGCCTCGAACAAAGCCGGTACCTGCGCCGCGATCTTGGTCATGTCGCCGGTGATCTTGTGCGCCCCGGCGGCGTCGTCGTCGCCCGTGGACACAATGGTGATCTTGTCCACCTTGCTCAACGGCTCGGCCATGGCGCGCACCACATCGGCCATGTTGGTGAGCAGCTTGTCCACCACCGCGGCCTGGTTCCACTCCTGGTAGGCTTCGGCCTTCACGCTCATGGCCTTGGCTTCCGCCTCGCCCTTCTGGAAGATGATGCTGGCTTCGGCCTCGCCCTGCGCGCGGATGGCGGATGCGCGGCCTTCGGCTTCAGCGGTCAGCCGGTTCTTTTCGGCGGCGGCCATGTTCTCAATGCGCTGCCGCTCGATCTCAGCGCCCTTCAGCACGGTGGCGATCAGTTCCTTCTCGTGGCGCGAGATTTCCGCTTCCTGCACCTTGATCTGGCCCTCTTTCTCCACCTGCTGCACCTTCACCTGCTCGGCGGTCACCTGCTGCAGCATGATGTTGGTCTGCAGTTCGTAGGCCTTGTCGGCCGTGGCCTGCTGGCGGCGGCTCTGCTCGCTGTACTCCGCCTTCTTGATCTCCAGGTCGCGCTGCGCCTCGGCCTGCCGGGTCGCGGAAGCGGTCTCGGCAATCACCCGCTCCTGGTCCGCCTGCGCCTTGGCCACAGCCGACTCGCGCAGCGCCGTCGCGCGCTTGATAGCCGTGTCGCGCTCGGCATCGGCGGTGGCCATCTCCGCGTCGCGCTTGATGCGCGCCACATCCGGCCGGCCCATGTTGGAGATGTACTCGTTCTTGTCGCGCACTTCCTTGATGGTGAACGAGATCACCTCCAGCCCCATCTTGCTCATGTCTTCCGCGCAGGTGGCGCGCATCCGCTCGCCCACCATCTCCGGCTCCTTGACGATCTGCTCCACCGTCAACTGCCCGATGATGCCGCGCAGATGGCCCTCCATCACCAGCCGGATCAAGCCCTCGCGCTGCGGCGGCGTCTTGGTCAGGAACTGCTCCGCCGCAGTCAGAATCGACGCCTGGTCGCTGCGCACCTTGATCTGCGCCACCGCCTCGACGGTCACCGCAACGCCCTGCTTGGTATAGAGATCCTGCTGCGGAGCCACGTCGAAGCTCATCAGCTCCAGGCTCAGCTCGCGGCAATTCTCCACCATGGGAAAGATCACCGTGCCGTGGCCCTTGATGACCCGCGGGCCGCGGAACCCATAGACAATCAATGCCTCGTTGGGACCGGCCTTGCGGTACATCCGGGCGAGTATGCCCAGAATCATGATCAGCGCCAGTATGCTGAGTCCAACAATCAGAACAATCGTGATCGGTCATTGTGTTCCCGGCCCTTTCGCCCGGGAAGGTAGGGGTAAATGGTTGAAATGCAGTTGTCAGTTCTCAGTTGTCAGTAGTCACTGACAACTGTTCACTTCTTCTCGGCGTTGCCGCTGTTCTTGGGAAAGATCTTGGCCAAAAACCCCATCAGGAAGATCCCAACCAGGATGGCCATGTCGGTGATGAGTACAGCCGTGTGCGTCATTGCGTCCCCGGTCCTTTCAACCGGAAGAAATCGTTCGAGGGACTTAGGGACTAGGGACTTAGGGACTGGGGGAACCCCGCTTCTGTCCCCAATAAGCTGCATCCAGCAGGCTATGTCGCTGCAAGCCCCCAATACCTCAGCCTCTAGCCCCCCAGTCCCGAGTCCCTGGTTCGTTAGTCCCTAGTCCCTCAGTCCCTTAGTCCCTGCCCCTTGCTCTTCCAGCGCTTCTTCCCAGCGCCGGACGTAGGCAACTCCCTTTTCGTGGCGGACGACAAAGACCTCCTCCTGTTTTGGAATCGGCACGCCGTCCTCAGAGCGCGCAGGAGCGGAATGGCGCGCGCCCATCTGTTCGTAAATCAGCTCTCCGGTTCCGTCAGCTCGTATGGCCGCAGATACCCGGCCCACCACTCCAACAATGGCTGTCTCATCGGCAGTGAGCTCGCGCTCGTGGGGCAGCATCACCTTGGCCAGGAAAAAGAAGACGATCGCGCCGCCGGCCAGGCCGCAAACTCCCGCCAGCAACACCACCACCCCGGCCACAAAACTGCCGTAGCGCGTAAGCAGGTACCCCGCCGCGCCAAACCAGCACAGAAAGACCATGATCGAAAAGGCGTTCCACCATGGAACCGTTGCCGCGCCCTGCCCCCCGGCCTGCCCGGTCGCATGTGCGGCGGTGGCCCCATGCGGCAGATGCACGGGGTGCCCAGCCGGAAGGTGAGGTACATGCGGCACATGCATGGGGACATGCCCGCCGATGTGGCCCATCCCGCCCAGCAGAGAAAGCACACTCAGCGCCAATCCCAGCATGAAACAAACCAGATAAAAGGATTCCCAGGTCATTTCCGCGCCCCCTCTTTCTTACCGCGCCCCTGTCCCGTTTTCATTCGCGGGCCGGCTGTTCCCTGTTCCCTGTTCCCTAGTCCCTCAGTCCCTGGTCCCTGCCTTTTCGGCCTCAGCACCTCGGTCAGCCTCGGCATCAGGCCCGGCGTCTCCAGAATGGCCTCCAGCAGAAGGAGGCACTCCCTCGAGCGCTCATGCCGGGCCAGGGTCAGCAGGGCATGGCCGAGCTCCGGATCCCGTCCGAAACGCTCCGCCCCGCTCACCAGCCAGAGGTCCAGCTTCTCCTCCACGTTGCGCAGTTCGCTCTGCAACTCGGGATGATAGCCTTCCGGATCGTCCACCAGATAGCCGGGATGCACTTTGAAGAAGGTGGCCAGAAGCTGCCGGGAAGTGTTCGTCAGATGGGGCCGTGCGCCGCTCTCGATCTGGGAAAGGTAGCTCTGACTCAGCTTCTTGCCCGTCTCGGCCTCGATGGCGCGAACCGTCTCCTGCTGGCTCAGATCGCGGTCAAGCCCCCTCAGGCTGCCTTCAACCTCGCGCAAGTAGCGGATTTTCTCTCCCAGCTTCATAAAGACAGTGGTCAGTTGTCAGGGAACGGTTGTCAGCTCGCTGTTGCCGGCTCCGTTGATTCCCTGACTCTCTCCGCAATGGAATTACCTTTCGGGCTGATGCTCCATTGCAATATGCAATATGTATATCGCAATTTGTAATACATTGCAAGAGGGTTTCGAGAATTATTTTGGCAGGGAGCTTTTTGCGCCGGTTTCCCCTGACATGTGAATCGGCGACGGAGGACGAAATCCTTTTCTGGAGCAGGCGCAACGCACGGCGGATTCGGGCGCTGGAGTTCCAGGCTGCCCATCTCGACGAGTTGCGGAAGGGAAAACGCCCAGGGAGGGCATCATTTGGCGTCGGGAATGCGCCGGCTCAAACGGCGGAGCGCAGTGTAGTTTCCGCCCACATCATGGCTTCCGCATAGCAGGCAATCATCTTGTCCTGGTCCATTCCGTAAGAATGAATCACTTCGTCGCAGGCTTCCCAGTCGCCGTTCTCGTTCGCTTCAAGCCATTGCAGCAGGGCGCGTTCGGGATTTGACTCACCATCAAGCGCTTTGCGAATTTCATTACGCAGGGGCAGTTCCGGCGTGAGGACTTCCATGGGGAGGCAGAGCATGGCCGGCAGCAAGCTGAGCATCCCCAGCAGGTACTGTTCGGTGGGGTCCATGGCGCAAGGCACGGCGGCCAGTTCGCAGAATCGCCCGCGCACAAAGGCCATGCGCAGGACTTCCAATGGTTGATTTACGCAGAGTTCGCTGGTAATGGCCAGCATGGCAATGCGGCGAAAGGTGTCTTCGCCCACCACCAGCAGAGCCGTCTCGATGGAACGAATCTCCTGGCGCATGGCAAAGACCGGCGAGTTGACCAGCCGCAGCAGGCGATAGGTCATGGAGGCGTCGCGCTTCACAAACTGGCTCAACTTGGCCAAATTGACCGAGTCGCCCTTGAGCAGTTCTAGAATGCCGATCTGGGAGAGCCTGTTTGAGGGAACTTTGCGGTTCTTGAACAGGACCGGGCGGCAGAAGTAGTAGCCCTGGAAGAGGGTGAAGCCTTCTTCCAGGGCCTCCTGGTAATCTTCCTGGGTCTCTACCCTTTCGGCAACCATCGCCACGGTAACGCCTCCCAGCCGCTCACGCAGGTAATTGCGTCCGGTGCGGCCAAGAAGGTTGAAGTCTACTTTGATGTAATCGGCAATCTGCACCAGGGGCTCGAGCTCCGGCTTCCACATGAAGTCGTCGAGCGCAAGCCGAAAGCCGGAGGCCTTCAAACCGCGGCAGGCCTCGACCAGGGCAGGTGTGGGCTCGAGGGTTTCCAGGATTTCGAGGACAGTCATGCTGGTCGGCAGAACATCCACGAGCCGGTCTGTCAGCGACTCGGCGGTACAGTTTATGAACGCAGGCAAGCCCCCGGTGAGCCTCTCCAAACCGAAGATGACAGTGTTGTCGAGCATGGTGCGGGTGGCCATGTTGCCATCTCCGCTGAAGAATGCGTCTGGCCCACTGCGGAAGAGCAGTTCGTAGGCGTGCACGCGGCCCCTCCGGTCCATGATTGGCTGGCGCGCCACATAGCGCAGTCCCGAGGCAGATTCGGGAACAACAGCCTCGGCGCTTATGACCGGGTCATTCTGTGGAGCCGTGTGAAGCATCGCAGTTCACTTATCGGCTGAAACAGGTGCAAGTCTACGGTTCCGTCTCACTCTTGTGTTTTGAATCACATTTTTGAGCCGGGAGGTCAGCCGCCCATGAACATCCCGCCGTTCACATCCAGGACATGACCGGTGATGTATGCCGCCCCATCCGAGGCCAGGAAGGCCACTGATTGTGCGATCTCCAGGTCGGTTCCCGGACGCCCCAGCGGAATGGAAGCCATCATGGCCGAGCGCTGCTTCTCGTCCAGCACCGCGGTCATGGGCGTCTCAATGTAGCCCGGCGCCACGGCATTCACGGTAATGCCTCGTGAAGCCACCTCGCGCGCCAGCGAGCGCGTCATCCCGATCAGGCCGGCCTTGCTGGCTGCATAATTCACCTGGCCACCCTGGCCGGTGCGGCCCACTACGCTGGAAATGTTCACAATCCGGCCCCAGCGGTTCTTCAGCATGGGCCGCAGCAGCGCCTGAGTCAGCAGAAAGGCCCCGGTCAGGTTGGTGCCCAGCACATCGTCCCAGTCCGCCCGCTTCATTGCCATCATCAGCCCGTCGCGGGTAATGCCCGCGTTGTTCACCAGGATCTCCACCTTTCCGAAGCGCTCCAGCACGGCCTTGGCGCCGGTCTTGATGGACTCCTCGCTGGCCACATCCAGCACAAATGCCGCCGCGTGCCCCCCGGCAGCCTCAATCTCCGCCACAACTTCTTCCAGCTTGGCCTGGTTCCGCGCCGCCAGCGCCACGGTGGCGCCGGCCCTTGCCAGCTCCAGCGCGCAAGCGCGGCCAATTCCCTGCGAGGCCCCGCTGACAAGCGCAATTCTTCCCTGCAAGTTCGCCATAGACTCTCTTCAACCTCTCATGCGCAGTGCTTCGCGCTTCCGTTTCTCATTATAGGGGGGCGAAAGTGAGGGATTTGGCCGCGACCGGGCGGGCTCAGGCGACCCGACGCTGCGTGCTGCTGGCGTGTACCGTTCGCAGTCCGCTTCCTTTAGCCTGTGGGCGAGACCGCCACGGCAACCGGCCGCCCCGCCAAGGCCGGGCGCACCAACTCCGCCGGCCAGATGTAGACCGCCAATCGCCGCGAGTAGTGCAGCACCGGGTCCTGGTCCGGCAGCCGTATTCCGATGGACGCGGCCAGGTCGTTGCACTCGATCTCCGCCTCCGCCTCTTCAAGGGGCCACGCAACGTGTTGGAGGTTCGCCCGCACCGGCTGCCCGGCGCGGTTGGCCGAGAAAAGGCAGTAGCGCTCCATCAGAAAGTACTCCAGCGTACCGCTCGCCGCTTCGGCCAGCTTTCTGGTCGGACCCAGTCCGCGGTAGCGTGCCTTGAAGACCACTGGCTGCGGCGAGAATCGTCTCCGGCTATAGAACGAGAATTCCCGTTCCGACCTCTGCTCCAGGTGCATCTCGGCCCAGTGGTAGGGCAGATGAAAGAGAGTGCGCGCCGCGGCTACCGCCAAAAGGCTGCTGGCATCCAGCGAGAAGAAGTACACACCCGGCGTGCCCGTCTGCTCGTCGCGAACATAGGTACGCAGATTGAGATCGGGAAGGCGGCGCAGGGCGGGAAGGGCAGGCAGCCCGCGGAGCTTCATGCGGTCCAACCAGAAGGGTACGATTCCCAGCCACGCCGAGCCCTGAAACGTATCTGCCTGCAGGCCTTCCGGCAGCAAAGCGGCAATCTCGTGCGCCGAAACCGGCCAGTGGGCATAGAGCAAGTCATTCCAGCGCTGGGTCATCGCCCAGCGGCCTGAAGGCATAGGCCGCGGATGGTGCGACGTGCGAACCTGGAATTTCTGCATGGCGTTCTCCCGGCTTCCCGGCCGCTTTCAGTTTACCGATCCCGGGCCATCGGGGTGGGCAACGGCTGGCAAGCCTCTCTGCCCCTCAATGCCGTATTCTGTTCGCGAGCCCACCAAT
Source organism: uncultured Acidobacteriaceae bacterium (assembly GCA_963839155.1). Taxonomy (GTDB): domain Bacteria; phylum Acidobacteriota; class Terriglobia; order Terriglobales; family Acidobacteriaceae; genus Telmatobacter. The sequence continues at coordinate 279,017 of CAWITY010000005.1, read as the reverse complement.
ATGTCCAGTGAAACTTTTCTCCCTCCCGGCGCACGAAACCAGACCGACGTATTTGCAGTCCACGGGGCCGATCCCGAGGTCCTGGCCTATGCCATGGCCAAGTACTCCCGCTCTGCGCTTTCCATGCGGGAGTCCCTCACGGAAATCAGCGCCCAGCGCGCCGAGCAGTTCCTTAACACCTTTTATTTTCAATACGGTCACCGTTCCATCGCCGACCTGGCCCATATCGCCTTCGCGGTGGAGCGCCTGAGCCTGCTGGCCGCCATCGTCCTGGTGGACGAGCAGCGCTGGGACGGCCAGGAGCGCTCTACCCGCTATCAGAATTTCCTCAAATCGGGTTGGTACCTCCCGGATTTTGGGACAGACACCGGCTCCGCCCTGGTTTACGCCGAGAATATCAAGAGGCTCTTTGACACCTACCCGGTCGTCACCGCGGCGGTTCATGATGCCCTGCGCCAGCGCGTAGCCCGCCCAGAGACCACCAAGCCCGAGGCCTACGAGCGCACACTCAAGGCCCGTGCCTTCGACGTGGCGCGCTATCTGCTTCCCCTGGCCACCAATACCTCGCTGGGCCAGATCGTCAGCGCCCGCACTCTGGAAACCCAGGTCTCCCGGCTGCTTTCAAGCCCCGTGGCCGAGATTCGAGACCTGGGCATGAAGCTGCGCGAGGCGGCCACCGGCCCGGCGTGGAACGTGAACGGCCAGGCCGCCGCGGAATTGGTTGAGAAGCTGACCGCTGCCGATCCTGAATTGGCTGCCGAAGCTGCAAAACTGCTCACCCGCGAGGTTCATACCGCTCCCACGCTGGTGAAATACGCACAGCCGAATGACTACGAGACGAACACTCTCGCAGAGCTGCGCGGCGCGGCTTCTCAACTGCTGGGCAATCAGACCATCGTCGATGCGCCCCTGGTCGATCTGGTTGAGCGCACCGAGTCGCTTGAGGTCGAGCTGGCCGCAACGCTTCTTTACTCGGTCTCGCACTACAGCTACCGCCAGGTTCGGAACCTGGTCGCCGATCTCCCCGAGTCCCGGACCAACGAGGTCATTGAGTGCGGGCTGCGCCATCGCGGCAAGCACGACGAGTCACTCCGCGCTTTCCGCGCCGGGGCTGCCCTGCGCTTCGACATCCTCATGGACATTGGCGGCTTCCGCGACATGCACCGGCATCGGCGTTGCGTACAGATATTGCAGCCCTTCACCACCCGGCACGGCTACGAGACGCCCACCTCCGGCGATTTGGCCGGCGACGCCAACATCCTGGCCGAGGCCGGGGTGCTGGCCGAATACCAGGCCGCCATTGAGGCCGCACATACGGCCAGCAGGCAGCTCGCCGTGAGCCGGGCGCCCGAGTCCGCCGAGTCCGCCCGCTACCTTCTGCCCCTGGCCACCCGCGTGCGCTGCCTCTTCAAGATGGATTTCGCGGAAGCGCAGTACATCTCCGAACTGCGCTCCGGGCCGGCCGGGCACTTCAGCTACCGCCGCGTGGCCTGGGAGATGTTCAAGGCCGTCGAGAGGCAGCATCCGGCTTTGGCGAAGCACTTCCGGGTGACGGACTTTACGCAGCCGATCGATCTGCTGCAGCGGTAGCAACGGCTACAGCGGTTCCACAATTGCTGTACCCCGCCCACCCGCTATCGAGTGGCATTTCCTTCAAGAAAATGCCACATTGCTCGATGCCGGTAAGGGCATGTGAATTGTGGAGCCGCTCTAGGCTCGTTTCGCCGCGCCCTCACCTGCTGCGCTACCATAAAGACAAGACAGGGGCCACGCATGTTCGTCGTCGTTTGGCAATTCGAGATCGCTGAAGAAAAGGTCGCCGCTTTTGAGGCGGCCTATGGACCGGAGGGCGCCTGGGCGCAGCTCTTTCGCACATCGCCCGATTACCGGGGAACCGAGCTGTTGCGCGACGCCTACATTCCCGGCAACTACCTGACCATCGACCGTTGGGCCAGCGAGGACGCCTTCCGCGCCTTCCGCAAAGACCACGACGCGGAGTACGAGACCCTGGACCGCGCCTGCGACGAATTGACCAGCAGCGAAACACGAATTGGGGCTTATACTGTGTGAAGCTTGCGGGGCATCGCCTCGCGGGTCGGCGAGCAGAGCCAGGCAAGGGCTACGAGTAGCAAATGTAGTTTCTCCTTCTCTTCGCTATTTTTCTCTGTATTTGTCTCTCCAGCCCTGCTACAATCCCATCGAAATGCATTCCATGCCCTTGTCTTTTCTCACCCTTATCCGGAAGGGAAAGAGGCGCAGAGTGCTTAAGGAGATATTCAATGGCTATTGCCGATGACCGCACGAAGGCCGTGGAACTTGCCCTGGCGCAGATCGAAAAGCAGTTTGGCAAGGGGTCGATTGTCCGGCTGGGTTCCAAAGAGGCGCTGGTGCCGATTGCCGTGATTTCGACCGGCTCCATCAGCTTTGACGCGGCTCTCGGCGTGGGCGGCTTTCCTCGCGGCCGGGTGATCGAGGTCTACGGCCCCGAGTCCTCGGGCAAGACCACCATTTGCTTGCAGATCATCGCCGAAGCCCAGAAGACGGGCGGCCTGGCGGCATTCGTCGATGCCGAACACGCGCTCGACCCGGCCTATGCCCGCAAGCTGGGAGTGGACATCGACAACCTGCTGGTTTCGCAGCCCGACAGCGGCGAGCAGGCGCTGGAGATTACCGAGGCCCTGGTCCGCTCCGGCGCCATTGACGTGCTGGTGGTGGACTCAGTGGCGGCGCTGGTGCCCAAGGCGGAGTTGGACGGCGAGATGGGCGACTCCCATGTGGGCTTGCAGGCGCGGCTCATGTCGCAGGCGCTGCGCAAGCTGACCGGCACGGTCTCGAAGTCGCGGACCTCGCTCATTTTCATCAACCAGATTCGCGAAAAGATCGGCGTCATGTTCGGCAATCCTGAGACCACCACCGGCGGCCGGGCGCTGAAGTTCTACTCCTCAGTGCGTGTGGACATCCGCCGCATCGCCGCGATCAAGGAAGGCGACGCTGTGACCGGCAACCGCACCAAGGTCAAGATCGTCAAGAACAAGGTGGCTGCTCCCTTTCGCGAGGCGGAGTTCGACATTCTTTACGGCGAGGGCATCAGCAAGGAAGGCGATGTGCTGGACCAGGCCGTGGCCAACAACATCGTAGAAAAGTCGGGAGCATGGTATAGCTACTCTGGCGAGCGCATCGGCCAGGGCCGCGAAAACACCCGCAGCTTCCTCAAGGAGAATCGTGACGTCTTCGCCAAGATGGATGCCGAATTGCGCAAGAAGCTGAACATCGGCGCGTTGAAGGCCGAGGTGCCCGAGGTGCCTGCCGCGGGCCCGGCCGAGGCCAAGGAAGCGGTCAAGCCACGCCGCGGCGCGAGCGCATAGACTTTACGTTTCGAGAGGGCGGCCGCCTGCGGGTGGCCGCTTTTTCGTGGGCAGAAAAGAGCGTTTTTCGTACCATGCGTACACCGGAATTCTGTTGGCCTCCCGCACATTCCACAGGAAAATTCGGAATCGATGGGGCACGGAAGTCGGTGGCAAAAGCAAAAATATTCTAGATGAAACCTAACTCGTGATTTGAGGAGAAGGAGGCCAATTCAATGCCCAACCCGGTCGTGCATTTCGAGATCGTTGGTGAAAACCAGCTCCTGCTGGAAAGCTTCTACAAGGGCGTCTTCGACTGGCAGATTACCCCTATGATGGAGGGCTATTCTCTGGTCGAGACCGGCTTCGGCATCAAGGGCGGCATCGGCGCGATGGATGCACCCCGCCGCCATGTCATGTTTTATGTTGCGGTTGAGAACGTTGCCGCGGCGCTGGCCCTGATCGAGAGCAAAGGCGGCAAGACGGCCTTCGGCCCGCACACAATCCCAGATGGCGGCATCATCGCCGGCTTCACCGACCCCGAAGGCCACCTGATCGGGCTGGTGCAGGGGCCGCCGGGAAAGTAGCGGCCTGTTCTTCCCAAGGCGCTTTCGTTTCCAACAGACGCGCCAGCCCAGGATTGGGTTTGGGCGGAGTGTCGAGCAGTTCTGTGAAGCGCAGGAAAGCGTCTTCATCCAGATTGAAGTGGGTCTGGTCGAGCAGGACGGACTTTGCCTCCCGGCAGGCCGTTTCCAAAATGAATTGGTTACGGCTCTGGCCCTGCACCTCGGCTGCCCGGTCGATCAGCGCCTTCTGGCTCGGGGTCAGGCGGAGAACGATGTTCGCTGTGCGCGAGTTCTTCGATCTCGGGGAGATGCTCATCGCTATTTCCTCTGCAATTTTAGTACGCTGCAATGTGCATCGACTCGCGCAGGAAGTAAGGAAGGTACTCGCTTCGATTTACTTTGCGAAAGGCCCTATGTTCCAATGGCGCGGAGATGAAAACCAAGGATTGGCTCCCGCTGATTGAGGCTCTTAAGGGCGCGGGCCTGGAACTTGAATCTGGATTGACCGAATCTGAGATCGAGACGGCAGAGGGCAAATTCTGCTTCCGTTTCCCGCCCGATCTTCGTTCATTCCTCATGGCTGCAATTCCGTTTTGGAACTCTCCTCGCTGGCGTTCAGGAAATGAGTCGGAAATTCGGGAGTGGTTCGACTTGCCTCTCCAAGGCATTCTCTTCGATGTGGAGCAGAGCGCGTTCTGGCTTCCGGAATGGGGTGAGAGGCCAAAACACCTATCCGCTGCGCTGGCGGTCGCTGCGTTGAGGCTGAGAGAGGCGCCAAAACTCATCCCATTAATTACCCATCGATTCATTCCCGAAAGCCCCCACGAATCAGGAAACCCTGTCTTTTCAGTCCATCAGACAGATATCATCTATTACGGTTTCGACCTGGAAGACTACTTTCGCCACGAGTTCAATCTTCCCCGCGATGAATGGCCAGCAGAAGTGCGGGAGATTGAGTTCTGGGACCCGGATCGATTTCAGCAAATACGCTGGAGATAAGCTGGTTGCGAATGAAGGCCAGCTTTCAGGCGAAATACCCGGAAGGCGTGCCTCTGGGGCTAAAGCCCAGAACTTCTTGGCGCATTTACGGCACGGCTGAAGCCGTACCCTTTCAAAACCACCCGAAGTACCCGCCCTTCACACCGCAAAGTCGATAAACCCACGCTGGGGATCGGTAGAAACCAGCTTGGCGGTCACCTTGTCGCCTACGTCCAGGCCCTTGCCGCCTTCGACCACCATGCCTTCCACGTGCGGGTCGAGGGTGCGAACGAAGGTGCCGTACTTGTTGACGCCGGTAACGATGGCCGGGAAGCTCTGGCCGATGCGCTTTTGCAGCACCACGGCGGCGATGCGCTTCTGCATCTCGCGCTCCACCTTGCGGGAGTTGTCTTCCATCAGCGTGCAATGCGTGGCGATGGCGTTCAGATCGTCCTCGGAGTAGGGCTGCGGGGCCTTGGCCAGCCACGCCTTCAAGAGCCGCTGGGTCACCACGTCGGGAAAGCGGCGGTTGGGCGCGGTGGAGTGGGTGTAGTCCTGCACGGCCAGGCCGAAGTGGCCGGGCGAAACCTCATTGGGCTTCACCAGCACGTATTCGCCGGGGCCCATCAGCTTGATCACCGTCAAGGACAGGTCGGGGAAGTGGTCGGGGTCCTTCTGCTTCTGGGCCAGCAGAAAGTCGTTGAGCAGCTTGGAGTCGGGCGTTGCGGGCAATGTAGTCCCCAGGCCCTGGGCCACTTCGACAATGCGGTCCCAGCGCTTGGGCGTGCGCACGATGCGGCGAATCGACGCCACGCCGGCATTTTCGAACGTCCGTGCAATGACGCCATTGGCCGCAACCATAAACTCCTCAATGAGCGACGTGGCGCGGTTCTTCTCCAGGCGCGTGATTTCAATTGCCTGCTCGGCCAGCATGAGGGGGCGAGTCTCGATGGTCTCCAGATCGAGCGCGCCGTGCTGGAAGCGCCCGCCCACCATGCGCTGAGCGGCGGCGTCTTGCAGCTTGAGCTGCGCGGCCAGATCGGCGTTGGCGGCTACCTTGGCCGGAGCCGGGCCGCGGCTCTCAAGCCAGGCGCCCACCGCGTTATAGGCCAGTTGCGCCCGGTTGCGGACGAGGGCGCGATGGGCCTTGCCGTCGGAGGTTGTGCCTGCCGCGTCCACGCAGAATTCAATGACCACGGCCACGCGGTCTTCATTCTCGTTGAGCGAGGTAATGCCTTCAGATAACTCGGCGGGCAGCATGGGAAAGACTTTGACGCCGGTGTACACCGAGGTGGTCTCGCTTTTGGCGTGCCCATCGATGACTGTCCCCTGGTGCACGCGCGCGTCTACGTCGGCCACGCCCACCAGCACGCGGATGCGCCCGTCGGCAAGTTGCTCTGCCCATTCGATCTGGTCGAGATCCTTGGAGGTATCGTTGTCGATCGAGGACCAGAGCAGGTTGCGCAGATCCTGGGCGCCGGGCGCGGCGGGCGGGGCGAGATGGGCCTCAATGGAGGCCAATTCCGGCGCGGTTCCGGCCGGGAAATCCGGCTGAAAACCGTGTTCGATCATACAGGCGTGGGCGGCAACAACGAGATTGAAGTGCATGGGCTGGCTGGAATGCATCGCGATTCTGGCTCCTTCAAACTGAAGAGCCAGCCTACCATGCCGGGGTGAGGGACAGGTGTGAAGAAGGGCGAAAAGCTGGGGCGGGTCCAACAACTTCGCTCCGAGTGCACCTCTCCTCATCGAATAAAGGAGAGTCGCGAGAAATTGACAGAGGGAGCGTGGGGCTTCAGCCCCACGAAACCGACGCGAGTTTCGCTGGCATTCAGGGGACTAAAGCCACTGCTCCCTCCGTTCGATTCCTCCCTCTAAACAAATTGGAGAGCTGCCTCAAGGTCAAGGTGCGGTGACCACATTCACCGTAAGGTATACGTTGCGGCTGACCACGGTGTTGTCAACGTATGCGGTGCCGGTGATCTTGATGATGGCCACCCCCAGGGGCGTTCCGGTGGCGTTGACCAGGGTGACGTTGCTGCAACCCATGCCCGCCGTGCCCATACCGATCAGCAGCAGAACCAGAATCCAGAAGCGTCTCGACTGCCGGCCGGCGAAGATGCGCGCCCGGCGCCCGAAGGGCAGTACGAAGAAAGCCAGCAGAGCCAGAGCGGTGCCGCCCGCCGCGCGCGGCCAGACTGGCTGGTGCTTGCGGTTGGCGGCAATGGTGGAATTCCCCGAATCGAAGGTTTGCACCACAAAGGTGACCGTGGCGCTGGGCACAACCTGCTGCGGAGTTGCGGTGCAGGTCATGTAGTCCTGTGTAGGCACCGCGCAAACCACCTGCACCTCATTGTTGAACCCGCCCAGACCGGTAATCACAAAGGACGCCGCACCCGCCGCGCCTTTCACGATCGTCAGATTGGTGGCCGGATTGCCGGCTGCCGGAGTAATGGTAAAGTCCTCCACGTCGAGGGTGAGCAGGTTGGAACTTGCCTGGTCGTAGTAGAGGTCGCCCAGATAGACGGCGTAAATGGTGTCTTGGCCGCCGGGCAGCGTTTGCGTGGTCAAGGTGGCCGTAGCGGCGTCGCTGAGCGGCGCGGTGCTGGCCACCAGGGGAATCTCGCCGAGGACGGTGGTTCCGTCGTAGAAGACCACATTGCCGGTGGGGTACTGTTCGGCGCCGGCTGCCGGCAGCGCGGCAGGCGTCACCGTGGCAATCAGCACAATGGCTTCACCCGGCTGCGAGGTGGCAACGTTCGAGGTCAGCAGCACGTAATCCGGTAGTGTGGTCGCCGCCAGCGGAAGCGCCGCTGACGCACTGCCCACCCAGTTTCCATCGCCGGTGTAGATGGCCGTGATGGTGTGGGAGACGTTGTTGGCCAGTTTGACCCCGGTCAATGTGGCCGTATTGTTGGACAGATTCGCCGTTCCCAGCAACGTGGTGCCGCCATCGTAGAAGCTCACCGAGCCGGTGATGGTGTAGACGGTTCCGGTGACGGGATTGAGGGGAGTAACCGTGGCCGTGAGAGTCTCGGTAATGCCGGCGGCCAGCGCGGGCGGGGTCGCCGCAAGAGTCGTTGCCGTGGCGCCCTTGGCCGCGACGATATCAACCGTCGCGGAAGTTGAGCCGGTGTAGTAGGTGTCGCCCGTGTAGGTGGCCTGCAAAATGTGAGAGCCCGCGGTGACCAGGGGAATGGTGACCGTGGCGGTGGAGGGTGCGCCCGGCACCAGCGTCCCGGTGCCCACGCTGGTGCCGTCCTGCGTGATGTTCACCGTTCCGGTGGGCTGCGTGGCGCCTGGATTTGGAGAGGTGACAGTAACCGTCACCACCATCGAACCGCCGGCGGTGGGGGTGAGCGTGGACGGGGTCAAAACGGTCGCGCTCGCTCCCTTTGAGACGGTGATCGTGACTGCGGCAGCGGTGGACGTGGCATAGTAGGTGTCGCCGCTGTAGGTGCCTTGCAGGGTATGCGTCCCTGGAGTGATGGAGGGAAGAGTGATGGTGGAGGTGGAGGGATAGCCCGGCACCACCGCTGAGGTTCCCACCGTTGCCCCGTCCAGCGTGTAGGCCACCGTACCTGTCGGGACCGTCGAACCAGGGCTGGTCGCGGTAATCGTCGCCGTCACCACCAGGGAACTGCCCCCAGCGGGCGTAGTGGTCGCCGGGGTCACGATCATCGAAGTGGGACTCTTGGCCACGGTAATAGTCGGTGCTGTCCCCGACGAGCTGGCATAGTAGTTGTCGCCGCTGTAGGTGGCCGTCACGGTGTGCGTCCCCGGAGTCATCGCGGGGAGGGTGGTGCTGGCCGTGGTGGGGGAGCCTCCGGTCACCTGGGCCACTGCCACAGTGGCTCCGTCCAGGGTGAAGGTCACGATTCCCGTTGGCAACGAAGCGCCCAGGCTGGAGGGGGTAATGTTGGCTGTCACCAGCAGGGTGGCGCCCAAAGCCGGTGTGGTGGTGGCCGGAATCACGACCATCGTGGTGCTGGTCTTGGCCACGGTGAATTGGACCTGAGGCGAAAGCACGTAGCTGTAGTTGCTGTCTCCGCTATAGGAGGCTTGCAGGGTGTGGGTTCCCGTGGCGGGCACGGTGATGGTGGTGCTGGCAGTCGAGCCAGCCACCAGCGTGACCGTTGCCTGCGTCACCCCGTCCATCATGAACGTCACCTGCCCGGTGGGGATGATCGACCCGGCGTAAGTTGCGTTGAGAGTCGCGGTCACCAGCATCAAGCTGCCGCCGAGGGGCGAGTTCGTGGACGGGTTCACGATCAGTGTGGTCGAACTTTTGCCTGCGGTGAAGGACACCGTGGACGAGGTCGAGCCCCCGAAATTGTTGTCCCCGCTGTACACGGCATACAGGGTGTGGTTCCCGGCGGAGCTTGCGGTGAGAGTCGCGGTCGCAGTCGTCCCCGACACGTTGACACTCACGGGGGCGTTGCTGTCCAAATAGAATGCCACGGTGCCGGTTGGCACAACGCTGCCGGTGGATGTTGTGCCGATATTTGCTGTCACCTGAAAGGATGTGCCGGCGTTGGGCGCGGTCGAAGGCGGTGTTACCGTCAGCGTTGTGGAATTCTTGCTTACGCTGAAGGAAACCGGTAGCGAAGTTGCACCCACGAAGTTGCCGTCGCCGCCATACTTGGCAACCAGGCTGTGGCTTCCCGCTACCAGCCCCGTGAGGGTCGTGCTCGCGGTCGTCCCCGACACCAAGGTTGAAGTTCCCGCCTGAACGTTGTCTATAGAGAAGGTCACCGTGCCGGTAGGCACAACACTGCCGGCATTTGTGGTGCTCAGCACTGCCGTCACCGGCATGGAACCGCCTGCAACCAGGCCCGTGGGAAGAGGATCGATCGTAAGGCTCGTAGTGGCCGGGGTTATGGTGATGGGCAGCGATGCGCTGGACTGAGCATAGTTCGCATCCCCTGAGTAGGCCGCATTCAGTTCATGAGCTGAAGTGGTTCCGCCCGAGGGCGCCACCACCGAGAAAGCCGCCGAAGTGACGCCATTCGTCGTTGTCAGTTGGGCTGTGCTGTTGGAACCCCCGTCAATGTTCAGCGCGATGTTGCCGGTGGGCGGCAGACTCCCGGCAGGCGGACCGCACGAGGTAGAAACGCCGACAGTGACGGTCACGGGAATGGTGGCGCCTGGCAAAGGTGTGGTGCTGGGGGTCGTGATGGTGAGATTGGTACAGCTAGGCACCAGCGTAAAGGCCAGCGGCAGCGAGGTGAGGGGCGCGTAGGTTCCATCGCCGGAGTACGCCGCGTCGAAACTATAGTTGGTGCTGGTGAGGAAGAGGCTATTCAGCGTCAGGGGCAGCAGCGCGTTTCCGTTTCCATCGAGGGTCTGCGTGGGCGTCGAGGAGATAGCCTGCTTGGTGACAGAGTTATAGAATGTGACCGTGCCGGTGGGCGTGGGCCCACTGATTTGAGAAACCACGCTGGCCGTGAAGGTAACCTGAGCCGAAGGATTGTAGATCTGGTTGATTTGCGGCGGAGAAATCGCCACCGCCACGCTGACCAGGCCGCTGCCCGCATCGGGACGCGGATTCCAGTTGTTCACCAGTGTCTCGGCATTCACCGACCCCAGTCCCGTGGCCAGGTCGTAACCGGAATCGGCGGCGTAACCAATCGATCCCGTTGCGCCGCAATCGGGGCTGGAGGCAGCGCACGGCAGTTGCGCACTGCCCAGTTGCACGTCCTCGAAGGCGCCGTTTGTCCGGCTGAGAGCATACAGGTTGGGCGCAAGATTGCCCTGCGCGCCGTGCTTCTCGGCAAGGAGAGCCGCAATGCCGGCAAATACAGATGCCGCCGCGGAACTGCCGCCGCTGTGCACCGGGGTGCAACTGCTGGAGACTACCGCGCCGCCCAGGCAGAAGACCAGCCCGCGGCTTGCGCCGGAATCGAGAGCCGTGGGCAGAGCCAGGTCGGGCAACAGCCGGAACCCCGAGGCCGTGCTGGACGCGCCCGCTTGGGCCGTCAACGGCTGCCAACTGGGCGCGGCATAAAGCGTGCTGCCGCCGCCGCCGCCGGCGTAGGCCGGATCTGCCGGATTTACCGGCGACCAAGCGGCCATTGCCGAGCCCGTCGCGCTCAGCGCCGCAACGCCCACCGCCGTATTCCACGGCGTGGAGGCCAGCGCGTTCACGCCGTAGCCGCTGGATACGCGCGCGTCGCTGCCCGCCGCATGGCAGGCAGCCGGTCCGCTGTCGCCCGCAGCGGCAATTATGGCAATGCCTTCCGCCGCGGCTTGCCGGTAGAGCGCGGCATAAAAGGCCTGATGCGCCTCGCTGAGCGCTGCCTCGCAATCCGAGAAACCCACAGTGACCGTGTGCGCCAGAGCCTGGTCCACAATGGCCGCCAGGGAAAGGTCGACGCCGTCGGTAGCTGCGGTGGTGGCTGCGGGGACCAGCAGGATTTGGGCGCCGGGAGCGGCTGCTCCAGCCCAGGAAGCAGCCAGAGTCGCCTCCGCCTGGTCGCCTGTCTGGCCGGGGTCAGGACCATTTGGAGTGATTGCAATTGCGCTCGCCGGCAAACCGAAGGCCGAGCGGAAGGCTGCCAGGTCGCCACTGTTCACGTTGCTGCGCGCGGCAATGGCGATCGTCTCGCCCGCGCCCTTCACTCCGGCGGCCTGGAGCGCGTCGAGGTGCAGGATTTGCGCCACCAGTTGCGGTGTCAGTGCTTCGGCCTTGTTCGGCGAACTCTCTGCCGCGAGACTGGCAACCGAGACGGTGACCGGCAGCGCGGCTGTCAGGGCCGGGGCAGACAAGGCTCCATCCAACGAGACCAGCCCATGGATCAGCGGCTTGAGCGCGGCGGGCACTGAGATTTCGCCAGCCAGCACGGAACGCGCTCCGGCAGAGGCAGCCACGGAAATAACTTGAGTATGGAAGGCCTGTTCGACCTGGCTCACCGTTCCTGAGAATTCGATCCAGCCACGGCCGGCGGGCAGAGGCGCCACTTTGAATCCCTGGCTCTGCAACCACGCCGAGACTGCGGCCACATCGGAAGCGCTGTTGCCATACGCCGCAGCGAAGGCCGCGGGGCTCAGCCAACGATGGTACTCGGCCGAGGCGGGGTTCTGCTGATTTTCAAGCTCTGCAATCAGCGCCTGTTTGCGATCCGCGGAGGGATCCAGCAGCAACAACATCCGGTCCAACTGAGCGCCGGCCGGGGACGCGCCCAGCTTCTGCCCCGCAACAGACAAGGGGGGCCTGCTGGCGGAGATGGCTGCGGCTTGGGAACTGCGCCAGTCGCCCGCCACGCGCGAAGCCTGCAACCCCGCGGACAGAGTTTGCTCCGAGATGCGGCCGGCCGGCGTCTGGGCCACAGCCGCTCCAAAACTGGATAGGAGAAGTACCGCGAGCAGCGGACCGAAGCTTGTTTTATGTGCCATGTTCCTCATTTTCACGAATCCTGAAAGACTCGCGTCCCACTCCGGAAAGACGGAAAGGACCGCACTCTATCTTCCATCATGGAACAGTCTTAACACCCTACCACTTTTTGGCAGGGGGATTGAGGATTCGTTGTGTTTCGCCCCGATTGTATAGCGGGCAGAGGTCACTCCAACAGCAGATTCTTGGGACGAAGCACGCCGGTAAGCCGGGGAGTAATCGCTCAATAGTTCATGGGAAACCGTCGCCTGTGTCAGAGCACGACTTTCGACGAGTCGCAAAGGAGCCCAGTTCCACTCGGCTTTCGCGGCTGGGAGCATGGAAACGGTCGTGAATGGGTTGCCTCAGCGTTTAGCGCGGTTCCACAATTCACATGCCCTTTCCGGCATCGTGCAAGGTGGCATTTTTTGAGAAATGCCAGTTGATAGCGGTGGGTTCGGGGTACAGCAATTGTGGAACCGCTGTAAAGGCCAGCTCATTTTGGTCCATTTGCGGCACGAATGAAGTCGTGCCATTTCAGAACAGGAACGGCCATGTGAGCGGCTGATCGCGCTAGCGGCTGTCCGCGCGGGCTGCAAAATGAGAGCCGGCCCACCTTCCGATCCACTGTGTGTGGACGTCTGGATGGTAAGCCGGCGGTGTTTCTACTGGATGCCGAGGTCTGAAAGCACCTTGGGCTTGGGCTCATCCACGGCCAGCAGATTGTGGCAGGCCGAGCAGTCCTGGGTGATGCTCTTGCCGTCCTTGGCCGCGTGGTCTCCATCGTGGCAGCGGAAGCAGCCCGGATAGCTCATGTGGCCGATGTGGTTGGGATGCGTGCCCCAGGTCACCTTCATGTAGGGAAAGACGTTCTGGCTGATAGAGCGTCACCAGTTGCGTTGCCCGCGGCCTTCACCAGATCTGCCTTGGCTGGCCAGCACCTCGGGATGCTCGCTGCTATAGAAGGCGGCAAGCTGCTGCGGGAATCTTGACGCGCGCCTCGTCCTGCGCTGGCGTAGTTGGCCTTCAGCAGTTCCAGGCCCTCCTTGTGAACCCAGGGCAGATCGGGGCTGATGGCGCCCTCGGCCATGGCCCGGTTGAGCGCGTCTTCGGCGGTCGACGAAGGTGTGCGCCGCGCGGTTGTGGCAGTCGATGCAATCCATCACGCGGCGTTCGCCCTTGGGAATGCCGCCGCCCGCGGCGGAGGCGGCAAACACCGTCTCCGAGCCGTCGGCGTTCCGCTTCTGCACCCAGGGAATGGTGGTGCGGGTGGGATCGGTGGCGATGTACTCGATGTGGCCCAGGTGAACGCCGTGAATGCCGGTCAGATGGGAGAGCGAATCCCGCCCGCCCAGGTGAAGCACCACCACGGTCTGGGTCTCGGTGTTCTTCTCGTCGTCGGCAAAGCTGGACTTGACCAGCAGCTTTTCGCCGACAAACCGGGCCGGCGTGTGGCAGCCCTCGCAGATCTCGCGCGCCGGGCGCAGGTTCTGCACCGGCGACGGAATCGGCGTGGGATAGCGGTCGAAGGCGACTTCAAGCAGCTGCTTGGTGCCGTTCACCTTGGCGGCGAAGTAGGCTGGCGCGCCGGAGCCGATGTGGCAGTCCACGCAGGCCACATGGGAGTGCGCGGAGATCTTGTAGGCCGTGTACTCGGGGTGCATCACGTGGCAGGACTGGCCGCAGAACTGCGGCGAATCCATGTAGGCCGCGCCGCGATAGCTGGCCATGGCCACCACCAGCAGGTTCACGATGGTGGCCACCAGCACGATGTCCAACGCCGTGGCGGAAGATCCGGTCGTTGAAATCGATCTTGGGAAACTCGGCTGGAATCTGCCCGGCCTTCTGCAGCTTTCTGCGGCGCAGGAACACGCCCACCGGAATCAGCACCAGACCGGCGATGAACAGCGCCGGCAGAAGCAGGAAGAAGATGATGCCGAGGTAGGGATTGTCGTTGGGCCGGCCGAAGAGCTCCACCAGCCAATAGCCGATCATGGTGACGCCGGAGGCGCTGGTGATCGCTCCGCCGGCAAGACTGATGGGGTTGTTGCCGAAAAACAGCGCCGGCCGCACCCAGTTTTCACGAAATTTTTGAAGCAATGGCACTTTTTCCCCCTGGCGCTTAAACGGACGGCCCGCCGAGGAGAGCAAGGCCACGATTGCCTGCCTTGGAGGCCATCGTACAGGGTGCCGGTTTCTTGATGAAACCGGCACTAGAGAGCCGTGGCATCGGGTGGATCGATCGTGGCCTTACTCTGGGCGGGCCTCCTGGTACTTCTGGCACCGATTGTACTGCTTACTTCAGCGTCTTGAAGTAGGTGGCAACATCCTTGATCTGCGCGTCGGTCAGCCCGGCGACCGGCTTCATCTTGCCCTTGCCGGTCTTGACGGCGGCAATCATCTGAGCCACGGTGAGCGCCTTGATCGCCGGATCGGAGGCCGCCTTGATGCCCATCATCTTGGCCATGCCCGCGCTGGGTGTGCCGGCCGGGCCGTGGCAGGTCGCGCACTTGGCTTTGTAGGTCGCTTCGCCGGAGGATTGGGCGAAGCCCACGGCGCTGGCCAGAGACACGACTACGGCCAACACCACTTGGGATCGAATGTCTTTGTCATCGAAAGACTCCTTGGGGATTTCCACGGTCATTGTACGGGAACGCCGCACAGTGCGCGTGGGTTCTTCTTCATGCTGAAACCCCGACGACAGTGATTCGTCGTTGGGGTCGAGTAAAACATGGATTTGTTGCCGGGCTCGTGCGGGAAGGTTCAGCGATTCGTCCCACCGGGCTGACTGAAGCCGTTGGGACAGGTGATTTGCCCGGAAACAGAAAAATGGGGATGTACGGGCAATACTGCCAGCCCGTACACCCCCCAAGGTAATTAGAACGCGTACTTCACGCCCAGGGTCACGACATCTCCATGGGTATTGCGCGAAGGCAGAAAGACACTCTGCGCGCCCGTCTCCTTGTAGCCATCGTGCGTCCAGTTGCCGTGCCACGCCCACTGACGCGCAATATTGACTTGCAGGTCGGTGAAGGGCGTCAGGTAGTTCGACTGCAACGCGCCGGGCACCATCAGCGGATTCAACATCTCCGCCGTGCCGTTCACTTCATTCAACCGCACGCCGCCGTTGATGCGGAAATAACGCGAGGGCGAGTAGTTGACTTGGCCGGAGTAGAAGTTGGCCGGAGCATCGTACCTGCCGCTGCCGAGATACAGGGAGGTTGCGCCTTCCGGGTTGGTAGCGGAATTGACGCAGGTGCCGGTATTTGCGGCTCCCGCGGGAAGCGGCGCATTCGCATTGGCCGCATAGACGTAGCAAATGTCGGTCTCTGAGAAAACGTCGTCGTGGGCGTAGTTGAAGTCCAGGCTCAGCCCTTCCATCGGCATCACCGAGGTGGCAAAGCTGACATCGTGGCTGTGCTCGAAGTGGTTGATTTGAGGATCGTCGTTCTTGCCCGAGTAGTCGCTTCCGGCGATGGCAAAGTTGAGCCACTTGGCCGGCTTGATCGTAGCCCGCGCGCGCAGGTGATAGGTCTTATCCGGCGCTACGCGGGTGAACGAATTGCTGGGAAGCAGAGCCAATGCCGTGCTTGGCTCGGCAAGGACCGAGGCGCCGCTAGCGTACTTCGAGTTCGCGGAGTCGTAGTTGATGTTGACCCGCAGAGCCCGCGATGGCTGAATCACGGTGCCCAGCAGAAGGCCGTTCTCATGCCAGATCATGTCGGTCGCATGAGGGTCGCTGATCTCCCGGCTCTTGAAGCGCCACCCAGCCGAAATCTTGGCTTGCGACGTAATGGAAGCCGTAGCCAGGGCGGTGTTCTGTTCCACCTTTTGGTTCAGGAACGCCGGAGTGGTGACGCCTCCTGCCCATGTGGCGGCGGTCGTTGGTGCAACCGAGGTGGTAATTGTCGGATCGGTGAGGGGCGTCAGCATGGTGGTCGTCGGAATGGCCGCCTTCGTGCCGCTCGCCGCGGTTCCTGAAACACCGGTCCACGTTTCCGTGGTTTCGTTGATGGAGCCCGCGGTCCGGGTATTCCACGCGCTGAAGGCGTCAGAGACCGAGAGGAACTTGGCGAGTTCGGCGATTACACCGAAATCGCCGCTGGCGTTGATCCGCCGGTTGCTGGCGAACTGTCCGCCGACACCCGCGCCAGTCTCCACGGTCTGCCGCACATTGCTGCGGCCCAGGCCGTTGAAGGTCTCGTTGAAGCTGACCACCTTGCTGGTGGCGCCGCTGTACAGGAACCGGCCGTTGAACGAGACCTTATCCCAGTAGTGCGAGCTGAAACGCAACTGCTCTGTCGGGAAGCTGGTCCGTGTGGGCGCCGTCTGACTCTGGGTGATGGTTCCAGTGCAATACTGGCTCACCACGCCGGCCGAAGAGACCTCGAGCGGAAGAGGAGTTCCCAATTTCGTGCCCGCGGTTGTAATGGTGGTGGTGGCGCTGCCGCAGGTGGTGGCGCCGCCCAGCACATCCACGCCCAGCGAAACCGGGGTGGTGGTGGTGTTGAGCGTGTAGTTCGCGCCGGCCAGTTGGAAGCTGGAGTCGCCCTTGTAGCGAACAAAGAACTGGTCGTAGCTGAGCATGGTCCGCTTGGCCAGCTTCAGGTCCACGCCACCCGTATAGGTGTCGCTCCCGTTGCGGAACCAGTTGAGAACCTGCACGTCGCCGCCATTGTGGACGCTGGAGTAACTCGGCCCCTCATGCGTCCCGTGATTGAATCCCACGCGGAAGCTGATGAAGGAGAGCGGCAGCAGGGTCAGGTTGGTGTCGGTGTTGCGCCGCACGGTGTTGAACAAGTGCAGCGAGTCTGGCTCGTTGACCAAGACCGGCGCCGTCGCGGTATAGGTCGTCAGCAACGAGTTGTCCAGCAGGTTGTAGTCGAAGTAGTTGCGGTCCCGGCGGAAGCTGCCGTTGAAGTCGTAGAGCCGGCCTTTGGATATCTTCAGGCGGGTCACATCGAAGGGATCGCCGCCGTACCCGGTGCTGGTGGTGGACAGGGTATCGAAGAAAGGTGTCTTGCGGGTATCGACAGAATGCAATTCCAGCGACTGATCCAGAACGCGCATACCGGTGCTCTGGTTGAACAGCGTGGCCCACATGGGCGCGCTGCCGGTGTTGTTGGCGACGATGCGCCCGCCCAATTCAATGGACTGATGCACCAGGTAGCCATGAGAGATGGTTTCCGCCGGCTCGGCGGCAGGCTTCTTCTCAGAGAGCGGTTTTGGCGCGGGTTTGGCCGCGTCCGGTTGAGCCTGGCCCAGGCCGGCAATTGCGCCGCCCGTTAACAACGTGGCCGCAAGGGTAAGGGTGCACAACCGGGAAACGCTCATCCCGGAAGGCGACCCACCCAGACACTTCAGCAGATTTGGATGTCTTGTCATCGCTCGCCCCCTTACTAGTTCGGATTGAAAAATACGTTGCTGACGTTGGAGCCGTGAATGGCCGTGTGGCAAATCAGACACGACTGGTATTGTGCCGCCTGATTGTGCGAAGGCCCGGTCGGCGTGAACGCCGTGAAGTTGGTCGACGGAGAATGGCACTGCAGGCAAATGGTGTTCACGTTGGCACGGTTCAACAGGCGCGGGTTGGGGCCGCCGTGCGGAAAGTGGCAGGCGGTGCAGCCCTCGGTCTTGACGGCCGCGTGCTCATAAACAAAGGGGCCGGCGATTTCCGTATGGCACTTGACGCACACCATGTCCTGCTGCGTGGCCGACTTCAATCCCTTTTTCCCGAAGGTTCCGTGCGGATCGTGGCAGTCGGAGCACTGCACCAGACCCTCGTTCACCTTGTGATGGAAAGGCATGGAGAACTGTGGCTTGATATCGGTATGACACTGGAAACAGAGAGTTGGCTGTGCGGCCTTGAGCAGATGTTCGGGGTCGCCGCCGGCATGCACACTGTGGCAGCCGATGCAGCTTACGTTGCCCTCGGCGTGCGCTGAAGACTCGAAATTCGCGTGCTTGCCCTGGTGGCAGCCGAGACATTTCTCGTCTACCTCTTTGGCCGTCGCGTTCGCGGGGTTGAAGATTTTGGTCTTGTCGCCGCCGCCTTCAACGTGCTCGCGGCCCGCCCCGTGGCAACCCTCGCAGGTCACGCCGGTCTTGCCGTGCGCTTCAGCCAGCTTGCTGTGGGGGTTGGAGGCAAAGCCCTTGGCCGTCTCCTCATGGCAAGTTGCGCAGGTCTCAGCGCCCACGAAGTCCCCCGGAGCAGCCTCCTTGGCCGGAGCACTGGCAGTTTTGTTTCCGGGCGCCGGAGCACCCATCGCCGTAGCGCAGATCAATCCCGCGCCCAGCATAAGGATCAAACAAGCTCGCAGTCCCGGCATCTTGCCCGGAGCCGCACCAATGGGAATTTGCGTTACAGGCCCATCTCTATGCATTGAACATGCCACCTCGATTGCTCTCGTTGCATCCTTCGGAAACAGTTGTTCCAGCATTGATCTACCCCCTTTGCCATTTTCCCTTGGGAAGACGCCTGGGTGGAAGCAGGTTGCTGGGCCTCAATGGACCGGCAGATGCTCTTGTGCGGAGCATCACTTCATCCGCGAATCGTACCCTGTGGTTTATGGCAGTGCCGGTGATGCTCATCACATACCATACATGAACTAATCTCTGAGTCGCTTTCCTTTCCGAGCGTGACACGTCCCCGTGCCTGCCTGGCCGCTAAACGCAAGCGAGTGAAACTGCCTACGCTGAGGCGCGCGCCGCACCCCAGTGAGTCACAAGTCCAGAAACGCAGCATACGCTTCTCCAGGCAACTAACGGCATTCCTCGCGAAGGAAAACAGGTTTGTGCAACGGTATGCTGTTCAAAAGAGCGCACATTACGTGCCATTTTGGGTAAAGTGGGGCAGTGGATGGCAAAAGCACTGTCCTCACGTTTTTCTGGGGATTCTCGCCCGGAATCGTGGGCGCGGGCTGAGGCAAGGGGCGCCTGTCCTGTAGCCTCGCTGTTAAGCGCCTGGACTGCGCCTTCCTGCGCGGGCAGGGGAAATAGACGTGAGGCCCGTCACATCCACGGTACCACCCCCTCCGGCAAACTTTCTCCATGCGGGTATCTCTTTTGGGGATGCGAAACGTTTTCAATCCCGCAGAAGACCCGTATCATTCCCCGCATTCGAGGGGAAACGGCTGAGGCAAAGGCACACAGCCGGCAGCGGACAAGGCAAGACCATGGCAGATTCAGAGATTTTGGCAGGAGCACAGGCGCGGCAAAGGCACATGACCCGGCAGGTTCCGGTCGGGTGTGCAGCCTGCGCCAATCGCCGGCCCGGCTGGTTCTGCTCACTGGGGAGCGCCGTTCTGGCCGATCTTGAATTGGTCACCAGCACCATTTCCCTGCCTGCCCAGGCCCCTCTCTTCACGCAGGGCGAGGACGCCCGTTGCCTCTATTTGATATGCAGCGGCTATTTGAAGCTCACCGCCGGCCGCCAGCAGGATAAACAAATGATCGTCCGCGTCGCCGGTCCCGGCTCCATGCTTGGCCTGTACGCGGTTCTCTCCCATGGGGTTTATGAGGTTTCGGCCGAATCCCTGACCACCGCGCAGTTGCGCCCCGTCGATCGCGAACGCTTCCTCGGCTTTCTGCGCACCCACAAGGAAGCCCAGATGCGCGCCGTGCAGTGTATTTGCCAGGAATACCGCTTCGCGCTGCAAGATGCCTGCCGAATCGCCCTGGCGGAGACCGTGGCGGCCCGACTGGGGCGGCTGCTGCTTGAGCTGGCGCATCAAATAGGAGAGCACCTGGATGGAGGCGGCTTCCGCTTCCCCCTGCTGCTGACCCACGAGGAGATGGCCTCCATGGCCTGCACCACTCGTGAGACCGTTACCCGCACCCTGGGACAGTTCCGCAAAGACGGCTGGATCTCCATCGAAGACTCGCTGGTGACCCTCCACCATCCGGACCGCCTGCAGACGCTGGCCTGAAGCCGCCCGCTCTGCCTTCATGTCAATTTTCCATTTTGCGGCTCCCCTCAGGCGTCCTGCCCGAGTCCAAGAGCTATCATCGTTAATGTCAGGTGGGAGTTCATGGTACGTATGACGCGTTTATTCGCAGGCTTCGTTGCCGCATTCATCGTTTGCTGCTCTGCTGCTGCCCAAAGTCCTGTCGCGGCCCCGGCGCAGCCCGCCGTCACCTCTACCGAGAGCCCGGAGATCCGCGAGTTCCAGAAAATTGAAGATAGCTGGTCCGACGCCGTCAATCAGCGCGACCAGTACGCCCTGGAGTTGGTGTTGTCGCCCCTGTTTGTGGATGTTTCGGCCAGCGGCGACATTACCACGCGCAACCAGCAACTGGCGCAGCTCATCACGGGCGAAGACAAGACTTTGCATTACGCCCAGCGGGTGATCACCGTTCGCCTGCTGGGCGACATTGCCGTGGCCAATGGCACCTATGTGATGCACCACAAGGCCAACTCCGGCCAGGTGGACGAAAAGGGCGTCTTTACGCATGTCTTCGAGCGCCTTCGCGGGGGCTGGGTGTGCATCAACTCTCAGCGCACAGTGCTGCGCGAGGAGACAAACGGCAAACAGAAAAAGCAGTCCACCGCCGAGTTCCCCTTTCATATTCCGCTGTTCACCAAGGACAAAGACAAGCAATAGCGCCGGCTGGCATCGCCGCTTTCGACGATGGAAGCTGAGACCGACCCGCTTATTTCAGATTTCTGGAATAAGCGGGTTTCTTATTCCAGAAATGCGCTATTTTTGAGAATAACCCTCCCGTTCCCGGTTCTCGGATTGAGGAGGACGAGCGGCGTCCACCCCAGAAAAGCGGGCTTTTGCTTCAAATACTGGAATAGGCTTATTTCTTATTCCAATTTTATCTTTATTTATGGAATACTTGAAGCGTACCACTCAGGATCAGGCACATTCGATGAGCATTCAACGGGAAACCGGAAACTACCTGCTCTCCACTGTGGTTGAAGAGCAGGTGCGAGCCTATATCCCCAATCCTCTGCCTCCAGACCCTCCATTGGATCTCGCGCCGCTTTACGGGCTGCTGGACCGCGCGAACCAGGCACTTGGCCGCCTGGATGGTTCGATGGCGCTTCTGCCCGATCCCCAACTATTCATCGATCTCTACCTTCGCAAAGAGGCGGTCCTTTCCTCGCAGATTGAGGGAACCCAGTCCTCGCTCTCTGAACTGCTCCGGTTCGAAAGCGGCTTGGCGCTGGACGGACCGCTCGACGACCTGAGAGAGACCTCCAATTATGTCGCCGCCATGGAGCACGGGCTGAACAGGCTGAAGGAGGGTTTCCCCATCTCTCTGCGCTTGCTCTGCGAGATTCACGGTGTGCTGCTTCGCAAAGGCCGTGGCGCCGAGAGAACTCCCGGCGAGTTCCGCCGCAGCCAAAATTGGATTGGCGGTTCTCGGCCGGGAAACGCCCTCTTCGTCCCGCCGCCTCCCGAGGCCCTGATGGAATGCCTGGACGCGTTCGAGAAGTATCTTTATGACGACCGAATGCCACTGCTGGTCAAACTCGGCTTGGTCCATGTGCAGTTCGAGACCATTCACCCGTTCCTGGATGGTAACGGGCGGTTGGGACGGCTGCTGCTGACTCTATTGCTCTGCGAGAGTGGCGTGCTTCGGGAACCGCTCCTCTATTTGAGCCTCTATCTCAAGGGCAATCGCAACCACTATTACGAGCTCCTGCAACGAGTTCGAACCGGCGGAGCATGGGAGGAATGGCTCCGATTTTTCCTGGAAGGCGTAGAGAGCACCGCACGTCAGGCGGCAGAAACAGCCCTCCAGCTACGCCAGCTCTTCCTGGAAGACCGTAGGCGGATTCAGGCGCAAGCCAAGCCGGCAGCCTCCTCCTTGCAGGTCCACGCCTACCTGCAAGCAAAACCGGTGGCTTCCATTCGCTCCATTGCAACGGGCATTTCAATGACCGTCACCACGGTGACCGGGATTCTCGCCCGTCTGCAAGAGTTGGGGATCGTTAGTGAGATTACGGGACAGCGCCGCAACCGGGTCTTCGTCTACCAGCGCTGCCTCGACCTGATCGGCGCCGGGACCGAACCGATCCGCTAGCCGGCTATCCGTTTGACGCCCTGCATCCGGATCGAGACATGCACCAGACTGACCGCGGCCGGGGTCACGCCGGGAATGCGGCTGGCCTGGCCGATGGTGACCGGGCGCACCCGCTCCAGCTTTTCCCGCATCTCCCGTGAAAGGCCGCTCATGACGCCGTAATCGATCCAATCCGGAATCGCCACTGCCTCAGCGGCCTTCATCTTTTCGATCGCCTTCTTCTGCTGCTCCAGGTAGCCGGCAAACTTGATCTCCGTCTCGACTGCCCGCACCTCGTTGCGCAGGATGCTGGGCAGCCCGGCATCCTGGCCCAATCCGGATTGAATCTCCGCCAGCGCCGGTTCCTCGGCCAAACCTTCGCCCAGCGCGCCCAGCACCGCCTCGATGCCCACCTCCGGCCGCTTGAGCAGTTGCGCCCAGGTCAGCCCGGCGGTAGCCGTCAGCTCTCCGAACCCCGCCCCGGCCAGCTTCTCCGCATTCACTTTTCCCGTGGTCAGCAAAGCGCTGAGGGCGGCCATTCGCGCCTGCTTGCGCTCGTACTCTGCCCAGGCCTCGTCCCCGATCAGCCCCAGCCGGCGACCGTACGGAGTGAGCCGCCGATCGGCGTTGTCGATGCGCAGATGCAGCCGGAACTCCGCCCGCGAGGTAAACATGCGGTAAGGCTCGTTGGTTCCCTTGGAGATGAGGTCGTCAATCAGGATGCCGGTATAGCCTTCTGTCCGGTCCATGGTGAAGGGCGGCTGGCCCTTGAGCCAGAGGGCCGCGTTGATGCCCGCCATGATGCCCTGGCAGGCCGCCTCTTCATAACCGCTGGTTCCGTTGATCTGCCCGGCCAGGTACAGGCCTTCCATGCTCTTGACCCGCAAGGAGCGGTCCAACTCGGTGGCGTCCACGCTGTCGTATTCGATGGCGTATCCGGGGCGCAGCATCTCCGCCTGGTCGAGGCCGGGAATTGAGCGCACGATCTGCCACTGGACCTCCATGGGCAGCGAGGTTGACATGCCGTTCACATAGACTTCGTGGGTGTGCAGCCCTTCGGGCTCCAGGAAGAACTGGTGCTGCGTCTTGTCGGGGAATTTGACGATCTTGTCTTCGATAGAGGGGCAATAGCGCGGCCCGATGCCCTCGATCTGCCCGGAATACATGGCCGAGCGGTGGACATTCTCGCGAATGATGCGGAGCGTCTCCGGCGTGGTGAAGGCGATGTGGCAGGCGATCTGCGGCTGGACGATCTTCCTGGTGCGGAAGCTGAAGGGCGTGGGGTCCAGGTCGCCCGCCTGCTCCTCGAAGGCCTCCCAGCGGATGGTACGGCCGTCGAGCCGGGGCGGCGTGCCGGTCTTGAGCCGGCACGTCCTCAGGCCCAGTGCGCGCAGTGCTTCGCCCAGCAGGACACTGGCCGCTTCGCCGCTGCGACCGGCCGGGTATTTTTCCTCGCCACAGTGGATGAGGCCGTTCAGAAATGTACCGGTAGTAATAATGGTGGCCCCGGCCAGCAGTTGGCGGCCATCGCGTAGTTTGAGGCCCAGCACCCGGCGCTTGGAAGAGAGACTGTCACCCTGAGCCAAGCGCAGCGGAGTCGAAGGACCTGCGTCTTCTGACCCCTGATCCCTGACCCCTGACCCCTGTTCAACCACCAGATCGACAACTTCAGCCTGGCGGATATGCAGCCCAGGCTGCGACTCCAGCACCTCGCGCATCTTCACGCGGTAGAGCTGCTTGTCGCATTGCGCCCGCGGACTCCACACCGCCGGCCCGCGCGAGGTATTCAGCAGCCGGAACTGGATGCCCACGGCGTCGGCCACCTCGCCCATGATGCCGCCCAGCGCGTCCACTTCGCGCACCAGATGCCCCTTGGCCACGCCGCCAATGGCCGGATTGCAGCTCATCTGGGCGATCAGGTCCATATTCATGGTGATGAGTGCGGTTTTCATGCCCATGCGTGCCGCGGCCATGGCCGCTTCGCACCCGGCGTGTCCCGCACCCACGACCACCACGTCGTATTGTTCGATGAAAGCCATCTCTGGCTATTCTACGGATTCTGCGAATGCGGCGCAGTTGGACGGATTGAACAACCCCGAATGCTGTCGTCCTGAACCCCGAATCGCTTCGGCCAGTTGCTGCTGCAATGGCGGGATCACGTCGCCTCCCGGAGGGGGCATCGAAAGTCCATGGCAAACCAAAAATGCTCTAGCAGCGCAACGACGCCTAACTAGAGCAAATCTCTAATATGGAGGAGATTCTCGCGGAATTGACGGAGGGAGTGTGGGGCTTCAGCCCCACGAAGTCAAGATACGCGTTGAACTGGCCTTCAGGCCCGGGGCTGAAGCCCGCTTGAAGTTCTCGCTGATTCAGGGGACTAAAGTCCCCCGCTCCCTCCGTCTCTTTCTCCGCTCTACACCAATTGGGAAGCAGCTTTAATCATCCTGCCCGGAGCTACTTGTTTTCATTGCCCGTAAGCCGGAAAGTAATTGTGCCCCAGAAGAGCCGGGCGCGCATCTGGACAGGCAGGTGGCGTTCGTCGTCGGTATACCAGATCCAGATGTTGCCGCGATTCTTGACCACTCCGGCATCGGCCGTAGGCTGGGCGCGCAGAGTTTTGAAGGTGCCAAGCGTGGTCTTGATCTCTTCGCGGCCTTCGATCTTCATGGTCACGGGCACGGTGTGCTGGGCGTCCACCACAGGGATCACGAAGCTCTTGCCGACGGCCATGGGTTGCGACGCGGCATAAAAGACACCCGTCAGCAGATCGGTGAGGCAGCCGGAAATGCCCACCTCCAGATGCTTGGTCTGCCCCGTCACCATATTCTTCTCGTCCAGGATGGATTTGCCCTGGGCATAGTCCACGCGGAACGTTGAATTGATCTGGCGGCGGCCCTCGACGGTCTGCTTGTCGAACTCGTAGGTGCAGCCCCTGGCGCGATCAAAGGTGGATTGGAACCGGTCGCCCACGTGGAAGAGCAGGTTGATGGCGCCGATGGTGTCGGCATTGGCGGTCAAACGCTCGCGGTCTCCATTCGCCTCAAAGTGCAGCACGGCCGTGCCGGCGGGAAAGACGCGCCAGTCAACGGAGTAGCTCAGGGTCTGTTTCTGCGGAAAACTGAATCCTGGGCGCGGCGGCGAGAGCTGGGTAACCTGCTGGGCAAGAGCCAGAGGGGCCATGGCGGCCAGGGCAAGGGCGCAAAGCATGAGTTTTGCAGTCGGGCGCGTCTTCACCTTTTTGGTATGGCTCCTTGTCATCTGATTCTTGTGCCCTGAGCGCCGCTCATCGCAGCACATGAACAAGGGCGGCGAGAGCAGGCCGCAGCAACAGCAGGCTGAGGTACAGCAGTGCGGCCCCTATACCTGCATTGTACTCGCGGTGCTTGAAATACAAAGAAAGGGAGAAAGCGCCCGAGCCGTCTCCTCCTCTGGCCGGAGTCAGCCGCGGGATGAGCCGGGGAACGCCGCGGCAATAGGCGTCGAATCCGGGGAACGTGGCGCGCAAAAAGCGCTCCTCCGACGCGATAACCGGGACATAAATTGCCCCGAACCCCAGCGCCAGCACCACCGCCACCGGCCAACTGAGCAGGGCGACCGCAAATCCGGCGGCCATGAGCATGGAGCCCAGGTAAAGCGGGTTGCGCGTGTGGGCGTATGGGCCGGTAGTGGTCAGCTCGCGATTCTTCTTTACATAGCCGGCGGCGTACCCGCGCAGCCACAAGCCGGGCAGCACCATGGCCAGACTCCAGGCCACCGCGGCGGGCTGGGGCGCGCGCCGCCACAACTCAAACAGGTAGAGCGCGGCGGTAAGAAAGCCCAGCGGCACGCGGATACGGCGGGCCACCCGCTGCCAGCGGGCGATCCAGTCCTGTTGCGGTGGCGTCGGTTGCGGCGGATTGCCGGACTGGTTCATGGGGCGATCTCCTGGGCGAGCAGCTCGTCGGCTGCCTTGAGTACATCTTCTGGCGTGATGGTGAGCAGGCCGGCCTCCGGCTCTGCACGGCGGGTGTGGTCGCGGCGGCTTTCAGGGCTGCGCAACACTCTGAATCGTGTGCCGAACGGGCCGTTGCGGCTGGGATCGGTGGGACCGTAGATGCCCACCACCGGGCAGCCGAGCGCACAGGCCAGATGCAGCGGCCCGGTGTCACCGGCAATGACCAAAGCGACGCGCCGCGTGAGAGCGATGAGCTGGCCGAGCGTGGGGACTACGGTTTCGGCTTTGCCGCCGGTTGCCGCGGTGATGGCATCGGCGAGCGGCTCCTCACCGGGCCCGGCATTGACCAGCACGCGCAAGCCGCGCTCGATCAGCCCCTGAGCGGCGGCTGCATAGCGCTCCACGGGCCAGCGCTTTGCGCCCCATCCCGCTCCGGGGTTGACGAGCACGATGCGGCGGCTTTTTTCGTCTGCAAATTCTCGGTCGCACCAGGTCTCAGCCTCCGCATCCACGGGCAGCCAGGGCTGCACGGGGCTGAGGTCGTCGCCTGCGATGGCCGAGGCCAATTCCACATCCTGCTGGATGACGTGCGCCCCAGCGGTGGCCACCAGATCGGTAAATAGCCAGCGGGCTGCCCGCTCGCGCGGCTCGGCCTCGCCGATCCGGCGCCGGCTGCCAGCCATGCTGCCCAGAACAGAGGACCGGATGGCGCCTTGCAAGTCGATGGTCACGTCGTATTGGCCATCCCGCAGAGAACGCCGCAGGGCTTTCATTTCATTGAAAGTCTTGAGGCTCAGTGGGGCTTTGCGCCAGTCCTTGGTCGCGGCCAGGTGCAGGCGATCCACCAGCGGCTGGGCAGACTCCGGGCCGGTCCCTCTGCCGGTGCTGCCTTCCGCCGCCAGGAGCGCCCGCCAGCGGGGCTCAACGACCCAGTCGATCACCCAGTAAGGATGAGCCTGCCGCAGCGCCGTCACCGCCGGCAAAGCATGCAGAATGTCGCCCATGGCGCCGAGCCGGACCACAAGCAGACGGAACTTGGATTGGGTGCGCAAACTCCGATTTTCTCACAGGGGCGGCTCAGCCGGCCATGACGGCGAGGGATGCGTTATTTCGCCGCAGCGGAGCGCTGAGAGCCGGCCCAAATCTCCCGCAGAAGATAGAAAGCCGACACAAAAGTGGCCACCGCGAAGATCAGCGGGCCAAAGGTCTTGCCCGACTCGTGTGCCAAAACGCCGATGCCGGTGTCGAAGAGCTGAACCAGCCCCATGACGCAGGCCAGCGCCGCCACACCTGCCCTGGAGTGAAGCGATGCCACCCCCAGAACCACCAGCAATAGGGCAACGCTGCGCGATGCGGCATAAAGGGCCACTTCGCCGCCCTCCGGTCCCAGCAGCCGAGCCACCGAAAAGCCGGCGCTGACCAAGGCGTTCAGGTTAGTCACGATGGCACAAATCCAGAAAGCGCGCGATCTGTTCTCTGTTGGAATCATGCTCAGAAAGCTACACCTCCAGCCACACTGTGGCAACCGCCGCAAGGGAAAAAGGCAGGTCAGGGATTCGCCCAGCCGCTTGGTTCGCGCCCCCGTTCACGGAGCCGGGCGAACCGGGCTGAGAGCCAGCCGCTCCGCCAGCCAGTCGAGCATCGCCGCCTGATCCTCGATCTCAATGCGCAACGACGCGGTCTTGAGGGGCAGGGACAAGGGAATGGATTGGGCCAGCTCTCCCAACCGAACCTGGTCCTTCCCGGTCGTGATCAGCGCCGTGGCGTGCGCGCCCTGGGCGGCGCTTGCCAGACGAGCGCAGTCTGCGGCAGTGTAGCGATGGTGGTCGGGGAAGGCGATGCGGGCTGCCAGATGAAGGCCGGCAGCTTCAAGACCTGCGAAGAACTGCTGCGGGCGAGCGATGCCGCAGAAGGCCACCACAGCGCCGTCGACGGGCGGGACCTGCATGATGCGATGAAGCCACAAAATGGGGCCCTGCCAACCCCAGCCCCTCAATTTGGTCTCCAGCGCAGGATCGTCAGCCGGCGTGGCAATCACACTGGCCCTGTTAGCGGCACGCAACGGCTCGCGCAGATTTCCCGCCGGCAGCAGGGAATCCTCCCAGTCCTGGCCGTTGAGGAGAAGAACGTCCACGTCGCGGTTCAGTTGGCGGTGCTGGAAGCCGTCGTCGAGAAGATGCACAGCACGATCTCTCACATCGGGCGCGTCGGCCTCGGCCAGCAAACCGGCATCGAATCGCTGGGCGCCAACGTAGACCGGCACACCCGTCTCGCAGGCAATCAGCAGGGGCTCGTCGCCAAATTGCTCCGCGGTCCCGGCGGGATCTACGCGCGCCGCGAGTTTGCTCTGCCGGCCATAGCCGCGCGAGAGCACGTCCACGCGCAAACCACGCTGCGTCAGCGCTTTGGCCAGCGCAATGGTAAGCGGCGTCTTGCCCGCGCCGCCAGTGGAGAGATTGCCGACGCTGATGACCGGCCAGCACAGCCGGCGGACGGGCTCGGAACCATTCTCAATGCGCCGGTTGCGCCAGGCCAGCCCGGCGGCGTAAAGCGGCACAAAAGGAGCCAGCCAGGGGCGTTTCATGCGGTTCGGCCCCCTTCTGCGAGCAGATATTGCACGGCGGCGACGGTCCGCGCGGTGGCCCCGGCCTGCTGCTCGAAGACCTGCCTGGCTTTCTCGCCCATAGTCCTGGCGTCGGCCGGATCCTGCAACAGCCCGATCAAAACGACGGCCAGATTGACCTCCGTAGCAATGTGCAGGGCGTGGTGCGCCAGTAGGTCGTCGGTGATGGCACGGAAATTGAAATAGTGAGGACCCATGACGATGGGAATGCCGAACTGCGCCGGTTCCAGCGGATTGTGCCCCCCGGCGGGAATCAGGCTGCCGGCCACAAAGGCGACCGAAGCGATGGAGTAGACCGAGGCCAGTTCGCCGATGGTGTCCAGCAGGACGATCTCGCCGGGCTGCAACGGCTTGAGCTCCCCAGCGGGTTGCGAGCGCCAATCCGAACGCCTGACCCAGGAAGTGCCCGACTTGCCGAGCAGCGCCGCCACGGCGGCAAACCGCTCCGGATGGCGCGGGGCAAGCACCAGGACCAGGTCCGGCTCGGCTGCCAGCAGAAGCGGCCAAGCCTCAAGCAGTGCGGCTTCTTCGCCTTCCAGCGTGCTGCCCGCCACAAGAAACCGCAACCCCGAAGCCAGCGTCTTCATCAACCTTGTCGCTTCAGCTTCTTGAGCGGCGCGCACATCGAATTTCAGGTTCCCCGCGACCGAGACCCGCTCGGGCATGCAGCCGATCGCCTTGAGCCGCTCGGCGTCGGTCGCGCTCTGCGCCAGTACGCGG
Source organism: uncultured Acidobacteriaceae bacterium (assembly GCA_963839155.1). Taxonomy (GTDB): domain Bacteria; phylum Acidobacteriota; class Terriglobia; order Terriglobales; family Acidobacteriaceae; genus Telmatobacter. The sequence goes on along the minus strand of CAWITY010000005.1, from coordinate 249,466 downwards.
CCGAGGCGGCTTAAGAACGGCTTCCACAGAGCCCGCAGCATCTGGTAGCGCGGCCAGGAGCGATCGGAGATGCGCGCATTCACCACCGTTACCGGAATTGCCCGCCGTGAGCAGGCGCTCAGCAAGTTGGGCCAGAACTCGGTTTCGGCCAGAATGAGCAGTTTGGGTTGGAGTGCATTCAAATACGCCCGCACGGCCCAAGGCAGGTCGAGCGGGCAATAAAAGACGCGATTGGCGCCGAAGCGCTCCCGCGCCAGCGTCTGCCCGGTCCGGGTCGTGGTGGAAATGACCAGCCGATGCTCAGGAAAAGCGAGATCCAACTCGCCCACCAGACGGCTCACGGCCAGCACCTCGCCCACCGAGACGGCATGGAGCCAGATGAGCGGGCGTTCGCGGCCCAACTCCGCCAGCGTCAGCGGGACGCGGCCCAGGCGCTCCAGCAGTCCTTCGCGGTACTTGTGGGTGGTGGCCATCTTCCACAGCCACCAGGGCGCGCTCGCCACCAGGCCCACCAACAAAGCCAGATTGTAGAAAAACAGAATCATGCGTGACAGAATTTGCCTTCCATGGGTCTAACCCCTCAAACGCAGGGCATTTGCATGAAGCTGCTGAACCACGAGGAACTGGTGTTTTGAAAGGGCATGGCTTCAGCCGTGCCGCTTGAGAGGCTCAAAATGTGACGGCTTTAGCCGCCGAGGGATGTATTTTCGACGACCTAGAACCGTCCCTCAGGGGCTAAAGCCCTGGATCCTTCTTTTCGCATCTGCGGCACGCGACCCAGAGGGTACCCCGGTCGTGCCCTTTCAAAGCGCCGACTACGCCAGTTCGCGGTCTTCACGCGATTGCCCTGCCCTGAAATGATACAGGCAGGTCTCAAATGATACAGTCATGCTCGATGAGGAACCTGCGGACAATTCCGCCTTTCCTGCTGTGGCTTGCTTTGCCGGTCATGGCCAGCGACCACACTCCGCCTCCGGTGCAGCCGGCCACCACCTATGCCGCGGTCGAGGTGCATGACGACGAAAAGGTGGCCATCGCCGCCGAACCCTACGATACAAAGGCGAAAGCGTCCATCTTCCGCGTGGACTACCTAAGCCACGGCGTGATGCCGGTGCGGCTGATCGTGACCAACAACGGCAACCGGCCCATCAGCCTGCGCGACGCGCGCATCCTCTTCCTCACCGCAGCGGGCGACAAGATCCAGGCAGCCGAGCCGGACGATGTGGAGCGGCTGATGACGCGCAAGGAGCGCGAAGGCGCCAAGATTCCCATGCCCGGCCCCATACCCTCCATCAAGATGAAGCCCAAGGCCAGCAACAAGGAGATCGAAGAGGACTTCAACACCTTCGAGTACGGAGCCCTGGTCGTGGAGCCCCATGCCACGCGCGCCGGTTTCTTGTTTTACGACGTCTCGGAGCTGGACCACCCGCTTGAGGGCGCCAAACTGCACCTGCACAAGCTGCGCGACGCCGACGGGAACGAGCTGTTCTACTTCGAGATTCCCTTCGACAAGTACCTCAAGTCGAAGTCCAGGGAGATGAATTAGGTTCAGCCGAACCTGCTAGCAGATTCGGGCTGTCAGGACGGAAGGAGCAGGGGCCTTCAGACCCCTGAACACAGGCCAGAGAGCAAATGGCTTTAGCCTCGGGCCTTTTGTTGAAGTTGCGGGGCCGGAGTTCACAATGCGCGCGCATCCGGCCAAACATGATTCCATTTGCGAAGCGGGGCAGCCATCGAGGAAGAAGGACCGAGCCTGAAGGCTAGTTCTTGTGCCGGCATTCATGGGCCTGAAGGCCCCTGCTCCCTCCGAGCCGGCCGTAGGCCGGCAGGGGCGAAAAGCCTGCCAAGCCCGCTACTCGTAGTAAGTAGCCGTGGTGGTGTCAGTCTCCCAGATGGTGCAATCTTTCACGCGCACCCGGCCGGCGGTCATGCCGGCGAGCTGATCTCGGGTCTGGTCGTAGAAGTACTTGGCCAGGTTTTCGGCCGAGGGGTTGAGCACCGTGAAGGGCTCCAGGTCGTTGAGCATCTGGTGGTCGATGCGGTCGATCACCGGCAAAAGCACCTGCTTGAGCAGCTTGAAGTCCAGCAACATTCCGGCTTCGTCCAGCGTGACGCCGGCCAGCGTCACGCGGACCTTGTAGTTGTGGCCGTGCGGATTCTCGCACTTGCCCCGGTAGTTGCGTAGGTAGTGGCCGGAAGAAAAACCGGCTTCCACGGTGACTTCATACATCGGCTTCGGCGCGACCTGTGAGGGGAAGAGTCCCAACCATCATTCTATCGGCTCGGGGCGTTTCTAGTGATTCTGCCCGCCCCGCCGTTTGCGCCGCCTGGCCAGCCGGGCCTCTTCGCTGCGCCGGTCCACCTGCTCGAAGAGATGGCTAAGCGTGCCGACCAGCGCCGCCCCGAGCCCGGCCAGCAGCAGCACCAGCGCCACCGAGCGCCACAGCGAGGCGTTGGCCGGCAACCCCGGCTGAAAGCTCGACGGCGCCAGCGACATGCCGCCCGAGAGCAAAGCGAACAGCCCCAGCGTGCCAGCCAGAATGTAGAAGTTGCGGGACATGGTTCTCTTGGAGGCGGCACAGCGGACCGCGCTTGTTGCGATTCTACGCGGAACGAGACCAAGTCAAGGTATGGGATGGTTATGCCGCGTCTACCATTTCCATGCGCAGCCGTTTACCGACAGCTCGTGCAGCTTTAGCGATTGTCTCCAGATGAACCGCGCTGTTTTGGGGATCGAGCAGGCGATCTAGCTGCGAACGACTTGTGCCCAATCGCAGTGCCATCGCCTTCTTGCTGATCTTCCCTGCCCTCATCGCCTCGGATAGTTGCCAAGCGATCACCCGCTTGATGGCCACAGCATCGACCTCGTCGACAATGCCCTCTTCTTCAAGAAAGCTGTCAAAACTAGAGCCGGTGTGGTCGAATGCCGGTTTCTGCTCAATGTTCACATTATTCCCTTCTCGTGCTTTCGCTTATTCGCGCGCGCGAGGTCCAAATCGGAGTCCGGAGTTGCTCTGGTCTTCTTGAGAATGCCGTGCAACAGGACCATTCTCTGATGCTTATCCACATAGAAGAAAACCCGCGCGATGCGGTTTCCTGTCAGATTTGTCCGGACTTCGTGAAGTCCATCTCCCAAAGGGCGGCAGGCAGGCATCCCAACCGGCCAACCAAATTCGACAGTTCTGATGTCTTCGCCAACTTGCCGACGATCTTGTGGGTCCATTGACTTGAGCCAGGATCGAACGGGTTCGCCGCCCGACTCCGTCTGAAAGAAAAAGACGGGAATATGCTTTATCAGATGACCCGATTTAAGAGTACTACGCGCGGTACTCTTCGACAACTTGGCACTGTATTTAATTTCGGGATTATCTTCCACGAATGCACTCCTATTTTAAACCGCTCCCTAATTCGAACAGCTGCGCATTAATGACTCTGTTGTCTCGCATAGGAGTGCGGCTTGCTCATCCCGCTTATAGATATTTATAAGGCGGAGTCGCTTGTCAAGCACTATTTTTCGAAGAACGCCTCGACATCCGTGATCGTCTGCGTCACACGGTAGGGCGGCAGGCTGGCCAGGAAGGTCTGGCCGTATCTCTTGGTGCGGATGCGGTTGTCGAGCAAGACCAGCACACCGCGATCTTCCAGCGACCGGATCAGCCGTCCGAAGCCCTGCTTCAGGGTGAGCACCGCAGACGGAACCTGGTAGTCGAAGAAGGGCTTGCCGCCCTCCTCTTCAATGGCCCTCATGCGCGCGGCCACCACCGGGTCGTTGGGCACGGCGAAGGGCAAGCGGTCGATGATGACGCAGCTTAGCGCCTCGCCCTGTACGTCCACGCCCTGCCAGAAGCTCGACGTGCCGAAGAGCACGGCATTTGGAGTGGCGCGGAACTCTTCGAGCAGCGCCTTGCGGGGCGCCGTGCCGTGCAACAGGATGGGAAAGTCCAGCACCGGCATCAGGCGCTCGTAGAGGTCGCGCATCTGGCTATAACTCGTAAACAAGCAGAATGCTCTTCCGCGGGAGTGCTCCAGCACGCGGCGGATGCAGCGCGCGGCGGCCTCGGGAAAATCGGGCTCGCGGGGGTCGGGCATCTCCGGCGGCAGGTAGAGCAGGGCCTGCTCAGCGTATTTGAAGTGCGACGGCACCACCAGTTCCCGGGCCTCGGTCAAGCCCAACCGCTTGCGCATGTGCTCGAAGCCGCCCTGCACGGTGAGCGTAGCCGAGGTGAGAATCACGGTGGGAATCTGCTCGAAGACCTGTTCGTGGAGCAGGTCGGAGACGTCGATGGGCGTGGCTTGCAGAAAGGTCGTCCGCGCTTGCGACCTGAACCCGCCGCGCGCCCCGCCCGGCGCGGATTTGTCAGCCCCCCCGGCGGAAATGCGCCGCTCCATCCAATAGACCATGTTGTGGGCGTTCGATTCGAGCACGAATTCAAGCTCGGAGCGCAGCCGGCCCACGCGCTTGCGCAGCGCCGGCGCCTCGTCCACGCCTTTCATGCCTTCCATCTCCGATTCCATGCGCTTCAGGGTGGTGCGCACGGCCATATACAAGTCGCCGGAGGTTTCAAGAAACTCCTCGCGCTCGGTGAAGGGCTGGCGGCCATCCCCGGCCATGGGCAAGCCGGCAAAGAACATGCGGGCCCGTTCGCGAAGCTGCTGGGTGACGGCGGGCAGGTTCTCTCCGCCCTCCTTGCCGCGCAAAAGGGCTTCAGTGTCGCGCGCCAACTCCTCAAAGCGGAGATTGCTGACCGAGAGGCCGAAGTAATTCGACGCCACTTCTTCCAACTCGTGGGCTTCGTCGAAGACCACGGCGGCGGCCTCGGGCAGAATGCCTGCATCGGCCGCGCCGGCCGCCTCCTGGCGCACCGAGAGGTCGGCGAAGAACAGGTGGTGGTTGACGATAATGATGTCCGACTCGAGCGCCTTGCGCCGCATCTCGGTGATAAAACAGCGGCGGTAGTCGGGGCAGGTCGAACCCAGGCAGGCTTCGGTCCTGGCATCCAGCTTGCCCCACAGGGCGCTGGACTCGGGCATTCCTCCAAGCTCCGCCCGGTCACCGGTCTCGGTCTCGCGCTCCCACTCGGCAATCTGCCGGTACTGGTCGATCTCCTCCAGTCCGGAGAGGATCGGCTGGGAGCGCAACGCGTCCAGCTTGTGGCGGCAGAGGTAGTTGGCGCGGCCCTTCATGTAGCAGACGCGCAGCCCACCCAGCAGCGTTTCTAAGAAGGGCACATCGCGGAAGTAAAGCTGATCCTGAAGGGCCTTGGTGCCGGTGGAAATGATGACCCGCCGCCCGGTGCGCAGGGCGGGCAGCAGGTAGGCCAGCGTCTTGCCCGTGCCGGTGCCAGCCTCGACAATCAGGTGGCGGCGCTCTTCGAGGGCCCGCTCGACGGCCTTGGCCATTTCCAGTTGGCCGGGGCGATATTCGAAGGGCAGCGACGAGCGCGCCAGAATGCCGCCCGGCGCAAAGAACTCATGCAGGGTGGGCAGGGCGCGGGTTGGGTTGTCGGTTGGGGGCATTGGGCCGTGCGCTGACTCCATCATAGTGATGCGACCGCCAGGGGCGAGAATGGAACCAATGCCGCAGCCCGCGGCCATACCCCCCAACGGAGAAGCCCATCGACACCACGACCCTCTACATTTTGCTCATCTTCTTTGCCGCCGGACTGATCAATTCAGCATTTGGCTTTGGCCAGGCTCTGATTGCGGTACCGCTGCTTGCGCTCTTCCTCCCGTTGCGGGTTGCCACGCCCCTGGTGGTGCTGGTGTCAATCGCCACAGCCGGAATGGTTGTGGCCCAGGACTGGAGGAAGATTCATTTGCGCAGCACCGGCTGGCTGCTTCTAGCCACAGTCCCCGGCCTGCTCCTTGGCGTTTTGCTATTGACCCACGGTCCACAGCGGATGGTGAAAGGCGTGCTCGCTTTGCTCATTGTGGCCTTTGCCGCCTATTGCCTGATCGGTCGGGCGCCGCTGGAGTTGCGGCGGGACAGCCGCGGCTGGCTGCTGAGTTGCGGATTTCTTGCCGGGCTTCTGGGCGGAGCCTTTGGAATGAATGGGCCGCCGCTGGTGATCTATGGCTCGATGCGGCGCTGGTCCGCACAGCACTTCCGCGCCACGTTGCAAGCCTATTTCCTGCCAGCCAGCATCGTGGGCATGGCAGGTTATGCGGTTTCCGGTCTTTGGGTACCGGCGGTGACCCGCGATTTTTTGTTCGCTCTACCGGCGGTCATCCCGGCGGTGTTGCTGGGCAGGATGGTCAATCGCAGCCTGAGCGGGGAGGCGTTTCTGCGCTATGTCTATCTGGGCTTAGGCCTGATCGGCGTGCTCTTGATGGTCCAGGCGGTGACCGGACGAGCTTGAGAAGCGAGAAGCAGGGCACTCCGCTTACCCGAAGTCCGGGTCCTTGCCCGAGGCGGACGGACGATACTCATCCTCGCTGGGTACCTGGCTGTGGCGTCCGTCAAGCCATTGGCCGATGAGCAGCGACTCCTCGGGGCTCGTCGAGCCATCAATCTCCGTTGCGCCCCTCAGCAGTTTCCTGCGCACCTCTGCGGCGCGTTGCGCGGCGGCGGTGCGCTCGCCCTGGCTGGCGGCGTAGAAGTTGGCTGCCTGGACGTTCATCAGTTCTCCATGAATGTGCATTGCGCCCTCCCCGATCGCGGAAGGGCAATCGAATTGCCGGAAAAGCGGCAGGAAAATGGGAAACAGCTTATGATAGGAAAGGTGCACCTCGGCGTTTGGCTTGGTTGCGTGCAGTAACGATACGGGTCCATGGTCTATACCACCTATCAGGCGCGAACCCATCTTTCGCGGCTGCTGAGAGAGGCAGAGGCGGGCCAGGAAATCATTGTCTTGCGCGGCAAGGTGCCAGTGGCGAGGATTTTACCAATTTCTCCGCCAGCGCCTCTTCATCCGCCGGTCTCGGACTCCCCGGCGAAATGACTCGATAAGGCCCAGGGGGCCTTCCTTTTCAAATCTGCCTCTGCTCAGCCGGGACTCGATTTTCGATTCTCTCGGCGTGGGGCGAATCCGGGTTTGATGGGGGCTGTTTTGGAGTTTCACAGATAAAGAAGTGTGCTGATTTCGGAGCGCGAACCGCGACGGGAGAATATTTTGGCGAAGTATCGTAGATCGGTTTTACCCAGAGAGCCAGGCGCCGCGGCGCTGCCTCTGGTGGCGATTGTGGGCCGCCCCAATGTGGGCAAATCCACGCTTTTCAACCGGCTCACACGCAGCCGCCGCTCGATTGTGGGCGACGAGCCCGGCATCACCCGCGACCGCATCTACGGCGAGGTCGAGTGGCAGGGCCGGGAGTTTCGCCTGGTAGACACAGGCGGCATGGTGCCCGACGACGCGGATTTGATCCCCACGGAGATTTACGCCCAGGCCAAGGTGGCTCTGGAAGAGGCCGACGCGCTGGTGCTGGTGGTGGATGCCCGCACCGAGCTGGCCAGTCCCGACTACGACCTGGTGCGCATGTTGATGCGCGGCGGCAAGCCTCTGTTTCTGGCGGTCAACAAGGTCGAGGGCGAAGCCATGGCCATGGAGGCGGAAAATTTCCGCCAGTTGGGCATCCGCAACGTGTTCCCGATCAGTTCGGAGCACGGGCTGGGCATCGGCGACCTGCTGGAGGCTATTTGCGCAGCGCTGCCCTTGCCGCTCGAGGTAGTGCTGACCGAAGAAGAGCAGCAGGCGGTTCGCGAGGCCGAAGCTGCCCTTGAAGCGGAGGTCCCCGAGGAAGAAGACGGCGAGGAGCCGGAGGGAGAGGGCCATGACGACCTGCGCCCGCTGCACCGCACCCACGGCGAATTCGAGCAGCACGAGACCTCCATCGCCATCATCGGTCGACCCAATGTGGGCAAGTCGACCCTGCTGAACGCGCTGACAGGGACATCGCGCGCCATTGTTTCACCCATCGCCGGCACCACCCGCGACGCAGTGGACGAGGTTGTCGAGTTCGAAGGCCAGCAATTGCGCTTTGTCGATACGGCGGGCATCCGGCGCAAGGGCAAAACGCACCTGATGGCCGAGAAGATGGCTGTGGTGATGGCGCGCCGCCACTTGGAAGCTGCGGATGTAGCCCTGCTGGTGGTGGACGCGGCCGACGGCGTGACCGGCGCGGACGCCACCATCGGCGGATACGCCCACGAGAGCGGGCGTAGCGTGATCGTGCTGGTAAACAAGTGGGACGCGGTGACGACCGGCCGCACCGACGGCAAACCGCCCGCCGACCGCGAGGTCTACGAGGAACAGCTCCGCCGCCAGCTCAAGTATCTGAACTATGCGCCGGTGATCTTTCTCTCGGCGCTGGAAGGCACGGGTCTGGGCCGGGTGATGCACGAGGTCAAGGCCGTCGCCGCCGAACGGCGCAAGCGTGTGACCACCGGGCAGATGAACCGCTTCCTCGAAAAGATCGATTTCCAGCGCGCCCCGGTGCCCATGGCCAAGCGCATGCGCATCTTCTACATGACGCAGGCAGCCGTGGCCCCGCCTACGTTCATCCTCTTCACCGACCGAGACATCAAGATGCACTTCAGCTTCGAGCGGTTCCTTGAGAACCAGATTCGCGAGTCCTTTGGCTTCAAGGGCACGCCCATCTGGTTCAAAATTCGGGCGCGGAATGAGAAGAAGGAAGGATAGTTTTTGGGGGCGTCTAATGAACGGGCCGCAGTGGCCGTGCTTCGCATCGTCTCTACGGGGCTAGAACTTCTGTTTGACTTGCAACCCAGGACTGCGCTTCGCTTGTCCTCCACCCCGCGAACGAAGACCTGTTCGCGGGGACCCCGGCCTGGGCTATTCTCCAGAGCTCCCTTCGGGAGGCTTTCGACCAGTTCATTCCCGGCCTAACTCGCATCGCGAGTCATTTGCTCAGGATGACAGTTCTCTAGTGAGGCGATCACTGACTTTCATGCCTGCAAGTGGCCCGCTGGGCCATAGGTGCTCCCTCCGCACGGCCACGTGCACGTCGGTCTGTTTCGTCCATCGCGGGTCGGATGCACTGGCGCCAGACTGTTACAGAACGAGGGGCCACAGGTTTTTTGCAGCCTGTGAAGCCGTACCCTTTCAAAGCACTCAGGCCGAGCCTGTGAGCGAATCTCCCCGGAGCTTTTGCAGGCTCTATTCGACTCGGGCCAGGCAAACCGCAAACCAGCCCTGCGCATCGGTCCAATGCGCAACGGGCGCGAATCCCGCGCCGCCAAGCATCTCTTCCGCCTGGCCGGGCCGGTATTTGTGGCTGTTTTCGGTGTGGATGCTCTCGCCCTCGGCGAATTCCACTTCCTGGTCAAGGCGGGTCAGCCGCACCCGCTGCGCTGCGCGGCTCACCAGGTGCATCTCAATGCGGGATTTGGGTGCATTCCAAACGGCTCGGTGGGCAAAGGCCTCGGGGTCGAAGTTCGCCTCCAGTTCCCTGTTCAGGCGAACCAGAAGGTTGCGGTTGAAGGCCGCTGTCACTCCATCCTCATCGTCATACGCCGCAAGAAGGATGGAGTCCTCCTTCACCAGATCCACGCCCAGCAGCAAGCAGTCGCCTGGATGGAGCCCGGCCCGCACTCCTTGGAGCAGATGCGCGGCCTCGGCGGGGTCGAAGTTGCCGATGCTCGAACCGATGTAGAGGACCAGCCTCCGCTCGCCCGCATGAGTTGGTTCCAGCTCCAGTCCATGGGTGTAGTCCATGACCCGCTGGGCCACTCGGACCCCTGGAATCTCGCGCTCGATGCGTTCTTGGGCCGCCTCAAGGGCGCTGGAGGAGACGTCGACCGGCTCGTAGACCACGGACCCCTGCCGTGCAATGGCAGCCGCCAGAAGCAAACGGGTCTTGTCTGCCGAGCCGGCTCCCAGCTCGGCGATTCTCAGCCATGAGCCCTGGGCGGCCTGCGCAATCATGGCGCCGGCATGGGCGGCGAGAATGCCGCGCTCCGTGCGGGTGAGATAGTACTCGGGCAGCTCAGTGATGCGGTCAAAGAGGCGCGAACCGGCATGGTCGTAGAAGAGCCAGGGCGGCAGGCTTTTGGGCTTGGAGCCGAGCCCCTGCCGGACCGCGAGAGCGATCCGCTCAGAGACTCGTCCCGCTGGAGGGGGCCATGCCTGAGTTGTCATATCCCACGTTGGATGCGACAAAGGCCGTTCCGGTCACAACGATGCAAGGCGAATTCCGGAAAACTGCCAGCGCGTCTCCGGGGGAAAGAAGTTCCGGTAGCTGGCGCGGATATGGGCCGGCGGGGTGGCGCAGGAGCCGCCGCGCAGCACCATCTGGCTGCTCATGAATTTTCCGTTGTACTCGCCCAGGGTTCCGGGCAGGGGTCTGAAGCCGGGGTAGCCGAGGTAAGCGCTGGCCGTCCACTCCCAGCAATCGCCGAGCAACTGCATCGTGGCGTCTTGGTTTTCGGCTGACTCCGAAGCGGGGGAAGGCATGAGCCGCCCGGAATCGAGCAGGTTGCCGGCGAGAGGCCGGCTTTCCGCCGCGGCCTCCCACTCGAACTCGGTGGGCAGGCGATGGCCGGCCCAGCGGGCGTACGCATCCGCCTCGAACAGGCTTACGTGGCACACCGGCACATCTTCCATGGGGGCCAGGGGAATCTCGCCGCGCAGAGTAAAGAGGCTCCAGTTGCCGGGCTCTCCCAACCAATAGAGCGGTGCCTGCCAGCCGTTGGCCTGAACAGCGCTCCATCCTGCGGAGAGCCAGAACTCCGGCCGCCGGTAGCCGCCGTCGGCGATGAATACGGCAAACTCCCGGCAGGAGACCAGCCGGTCAGCCAGCGCATAGGGCTCCAGCCAGACCCGGTGACGGGGCAGCTCATTGTCGAAGCAAAAAGCCTGGCTGGAGTGGCCGATCTCGCGCAGGCCGCCAGGGAATTGGTGGAAGCGTGGGGCATGGTTCACCGGGGAAGCGCTGGCATTCGCACTTTCTCGGGTTTCAGAATCGAGATCCCTCGACAGGCGCAGGACGGGCTCCGGGGCGCCTGGCTTATAGGCAGGCCGCAGCGGGTTGGTGAAAAAGGCGTGCAGAATGTCGGTCAGCAACAGTTCCTGGTGCTGTTCCTCGTGGTTCACGCCCAGTTCGATGCGCTGCAGCGCCTCGGCTCCCGGATCTCCGGCGAGCAGCTCTTCCATTGCTTCGTCCACTTGTTTCCGGTAGCGCGAGATCTCGTCCAGCCCTGGACGCGCGAAGGAGGCGCGCAGGCGCTTCTCGGGAAACGGGGCGAAGCTCTGGTAGTAGCTATTGAAAAGCCAAGGAAAATCCTTGTTGAAGAGGCGATAGCCAGGCAGAAACGGGCTAAGGACAAAGGACTCGAAGAACCAGGCGGTGTGGGCCAGATGCCACTTGGCGGGCGAGGCCTCGGCCAGGGACTGGACCATCATATCCTCGGCGGTGAGCGGCTCACACATGGCCAGGGTCTGGCGGCGCGTCGAGCGGAAGCGGGCGGCAATGTCCGATGTGCTGAAAACAGAGGTCGTGGTCATGGTCATAGATTTGTACAGGGAAGAGTGTACTCCGGCGGGGGGCGTTGCTTTTGCCGATTGTCCTTGGGCGGTGCTCTAATGGCTGCGAAGTGTGACGCGGCAGGACTTGCGGAGAGGCTCGCTCCTCCGGCTCCTTCGACGGGAGGCAATATGTTCAGAATCGATCGACGCAACTGCCTGCCGATCATTGTGGGCTTTGCCTTCATCGCCCCCGGAGGATTCGCGGCGCAGGCTCCCGCTCCGTTTCCGTCGCCTGCTCCGCTGGCCCAACCCGCGGCGGCGATACCGCAGTTTCAGCCGACCGCGGAAGAGATCGGCGACTCGCTGATGGTGCGCCAGCGTTATCAGGCGGCCATCGAGGCGTACAAGAAGGACCCTCATGCCTCCGCCAGCCTGTGGAACAAGCTGGGCATAGCGTACCAGATGATGTTCAACCTGGAAGAAGCCCGCCGGTGCTACCAAGCTTCACTCCGCATGGACCCCAGGAGCACGCATGTGCTGAATAATCTGGGCACGATCTACGACTCGCTCAAGCAGTATAGAGACGGCGAGCGGATGTACCGCAAAGCTCTGAAGATCGATCCGCAGGCGGCGGTGATCGAGAAGAACCTGGGCACCAACCTGCTGGCGCAGCACAAATACAAGAAAGGCTGGGAGGCGTATCAGGCGGCCCTGGCTATCGATCCTCAGATCTTTCAGCAAAGCTCCAGCCCTCGTGTGGACAACCCGGCCACGGTTCAGGATCGCGGCGCCATGAACTACTACATGGCCAAGGGCTGTGTGCGCGCCGGGCAAAACGACCGGGCCATCGAGTATCTGCGCATGGCGCTCAACGAGGGTTTCACCAGCCCCAAGAAGATCGTTGCCGATAGCGAATTTGCCAGGCTCCGCGGGTTGCCGGCCTTCGAGCAACTCATCGCCTCGCAAGGCGCCCAGTAGCGCTTGCCCGTGGGGTGTCTCACGCAGATGGTCATTTCACAAGGGGAAAATCCCGCCCCAGAGGGCATCCCGGTCGCGTCGAGTTCGATGACCAAACTTTCTCTCTTCCTCGCTGGGAGCGAAGCTTTGAAATCGGACGCAGCCATTGAAACGCCACTCCGGATCGGGGCCGCAGGGAAATGGGCTGGTTGATGTGGGTGGCTTCCTGCTTTAGGCGCCGGTCAAAAACTGAATGCCATTGGAGAGCAGCCGCCGGTGAAAGACGGGGTGCATCCCGGTAATGCGGTGGAAGAGCAGCTTGCGTCCCTGGCCCGCGAAGGCGAAGGTTCCCGCTCCGATCTTGCGGTCGTGGTCGCGGCTGTATGCGGCAATCACCTCCACGCCGGGCCCATCCACAAGAAGGCCGTTGGAGTCGGCTCCTTTCACTTGGTATTCGATGCTCATGGCGCGATTTACGGGCAGCCCGGCATAGACCGGGTGCTCGCGCACAAAGAACCAGGTGCCCATCCACGAAGCCCGCGACGAGCCCACCATGCCCCCGCACGCAAAGCCCGCGGCGGCAGCCAGTTGACCTCCCGCGCCGGTGGCCTGCCCGTCGTTGGTGCAGAGGACAAAGAGCGGCGTGCCCTGGATGAAGGCCGCAACCATCTCAGCGGGAAGCGTGGTGGGCGGAATCGACCTGCCGCGCTTGTCCGCGCCCACATCGTCGGTGCTGACCTTGTCAGTGGGCTGCGCCGTGGGAGGAGAGGCAACGATCAGGTCGTAGCGTTGGCCAGGAGTAAATGGCTCAATCCGGAGGCCTGGAATCCCGGCCATCTGGGCGGCCATCTCCTCCGCCAGCCCCAGCGAGGCTGCGCGCAGGCCGTTGAAGCGGTGCGGAGTTGGATTGACCACCCAAATCTTTCGCCGATGGGCTGAAGCTGCATCCCCGGCCAAGGCAAAGTTGGTGGTCCAGATGCCTTCCTTGTCCAGCGGAGGAGTAAGGACGTTTTCCTGCACCAAGGCAGAGAGCTGGTCGGCGGCGAAGGCAGGCGCGGAGTAGGCGCCCAGCGCGTAGGCGGTTCCTGTGGGATTACCAATGGAGAAGGCCAACTTGTTCACAATAGGGCGCTTGCTGTCGTTCAGCAGCCAGAGGTCGAAGCCCACCTTCTCACCCAGCGCGGCTACCAGGGCCTTTTGCTTGGCCACTGGTCGCACCGGCTGCAACGACGCCCGGATGGGTTCGGGGTTGGATTTGAAGTTGCGGAAGTTGTCCACCAGCCCGGAGTGATTCTCGATGGCAGTCGATTCCCATCCGCTGATGGCCGCGTAGTCGTTCTCGTCGCAGATGCGGATGTTCTCCATGAATTGCCCCCAGGACTCATAGGCGCGGCGGCCGATGGACTGAAAGAGCGCACTGGCGGTGGGGAAGGCCTTGCGGAAGCCCCACTTGTCGAGAAAAGCTTCATAGGCGGCTAGAAGTTCCTGGTGGTCGGCCAGGTCGTAGCTTTTGCCACCATGCTTCGAATCTTGGCGACCATGCGCTGGTGGTCGTCGATTGCCGCCGCACCCTTCATTTCGCCCCACTCCACAATCTCCGTCCGGTTCGTGGAGCGGTAAAGGAAGTTGTTGTGGCTGGTGTAGTGCGCGTCCTGCCAGATGTCGGAGGGCGGGCCCTGGTGCTCGTCCCACCATCCGCCCGCTCCACCTTCGGCGGAGGTGCGCAGCTGGTTGCTGTAGGGCTCCATCCAGGCCTGCGCCGCACGCCCTGCAAATCCGTCGTTGGCCACCACGGTGCGGCTGGGGTCCAGCTCATGCATCCGGCGCAGAATCCGCTCCAGGTTGGGGTTGCTCAGGTCGGGCTTGGCCTCGTTTTGCAGGATGTATTCGATGACCGAGGGGTGGCTGCGATGGGCGCGAATCATGCCCACGATCTTGGCCTCCATGTAGCGCTCGGAAAAGCCGGCAGGCTGGCCCGCCTTGCCCACGGCCTGGTAGCCGCCTCCCGGCTCCAGGCAGCGCAGCAGGCCGTGCCGGTCCTGAAGGCTAGCACATCTTCCTTGGCCAGGTTGCGATGAAAGTTCAAGCAGTTCAGATTGAAGTGTTTGGCAGCGGCCACCTCCCTCTCTGCCAGCTCCGGTGTGGGCCACAGGCCGTTCAGCGCCCAGAAACCCCAGGAGATGGAGGTGTAGATGCGTACCCGGTGGCCATTCAGGCGGAAGAGCGCATCGGTTCCCACCCCTTGCGGCGCAAACCAGCGAAAGCCGAACTCCACGCTTCGCTCCGCGCCGGCCGCTGCCCTGTCGCCGCGCCATTGCGCCCTCATGCGATAGAGATGCGGCGTCTCCAGATCCCAGAGTTGTGCCTCCGGGCAGTGCAGCTCCGCCTGAAAGGCCGCCGTCTGGCCCGCCCCCAGCGCAGCGGGAAGCACCCCATGCGCCAGTTCCCTTCCACTAGCCAAGTCGACGACTGCCAGGCGGAGCGTGCCATTTTCCGCCGCGGTTCCGGTGTTTTCCAGTTCGGCATGGGCGGTGACCCGGCGGACCTCTGGCGTGTTCAGCACCCAACTGTCGCTCACCCGCACGGCATCGTGGGCCGACAGGCTGAGGGCGCGATCCAGTCCGCCGAAGCCGTGGCTCTTCTGGAAGCTCGCATGGCCCCAGGTCAGCTTGCCGCCGTCGACCCAATCCAGCCGGCCGCCGGGGTTGGTAATGCGGAGGGCAAGCTCGTTGGCTTCTCCCGGCCGGGCCACCGCTGTCAGGTCGCACTCAAAGGGCAGTTCCTCCAGCAAGCTGTACCCCACCAGTTTGCGGTTCAGGTAGACCTCTGCCCGCTGGCGCGCCCCGCGCACGTGCAGCAAGATGCGCTTCCCGGCAAACCCGCGCGGAATCTCGATCAGCCGCCACCACCAGGAGACTCCGTAGTAGGCGCCGTTCTTCACTTCGTCGTCGGAGGTCTCGAACTTGTACTCGTCCTGGTAGGGCCGCATCCCCTGCAAGCCCCAGTAGAACTGCTCGACCGTGGCCGGCAACGAAACCGCGACCCCCTGGCCGTCGCCGAGCGCCTGCCATCCGCCGGTCGGTGGATTTGCCGGGAGCCGCGCAAGGTTCACCTCCTCGGGCAGAAAGATCTCGTCGTTCTTCCACTCCGCGGCCTGGTCGGGCCACATGCGCCATCCGTCGTCGGGCAGCAGGAAGCTCTGCTCTCCAAAGGAGGGGCTGGCGTGAGCGGCTAAAGTAGCCATGCGGCTGGCAACCAGCGCCGCTGCCGCTCCCTGAAGGAACTCCCGGCGATCGAGGGGGAGGAAAGGAATCCTGGTCATGGTTTTCTCCAGCCGCCGGTCTGGCGCCGGGCGGTGAAGCTGAGAATCCAGCTCAATTGCCGATGATAATCGCGCCGGCAGTCTGCCCGTCGTGTCTGCTTGAAGTGACTTGTTTCAAGGGTCGAGACGCACTACCATGGTTCCGTTGCGGGAGGTTCGCAGTGTCCGTATCCAAGTTTGCCGCCCTTTTTCTTCTGACTCCGTCTCTGCTTTTTTTCTGCAAGCCGCTGCCCGCGCAAACAGACCCAGCCTCCGCGAATAGCGTGGAAAGCGAAGAGGATGAAAGCACGCTGCACGGCGCCCATTGGTCGCGCCTGATCGAGACCGATCTGGTGGAGGAGAAATTCGCCGATCTGGACGCGATGGCAGTCAAGTTTCGCAGCGAAAAGAGCCGGTTTCAGGGCGGGGCATGGAAACTCACGGCATTCTATGGAGTGCTCGACTCTCCGCACCTCACCGATAAAGACACCCAGGATCACCTGGAGCACCTGAGGCACTGGGTCGCCCAGCGTCCAGAGTCGATTACGGCGCGGGTGGCACTGGCCTCCAGCCTGCATACCTGGGCGTGGGTGGCGCGCGGCAACGGCATGGGGGATAAAGTGACCGCAGAGGGTTGGCGCCTGTTCGGGGATCGGATTCAGGAGTCCTTGAAGGTTTTGAAGAGCGCGGCCAATCTGCATGAGCAGTGTCCGCAGTGGTATAGCGAGATGATGGTCGTCGGCCTGGCGCAAAGCTGGGACGAACCGCGCATGAATGAGATCTTCGAGCAGGGCATCCAATTCGAGCCGGGCTATTTTCACCTTTACAAGCAAATGGCGAATTACCTGCTGCCCAAGTGGGATGGCAAGCCGGGAGAAGCCTCAGCCTTCGCCAAAACCGCCGCGGACAATGTGGGCGGCGAGCAGGGCGATGTCATCTATTTCCATATCGCCACCGCGGTGATCGGGAAGAGCGGCAAGGAAGTCTCGGCAAAGGAGATGGACTGGGCGAGGATTCAGCGGGGCTACGTGGCGCTCACCGCGCAGTACGGAACCACACGCTGGCTGAAGAACGAAATCGCCTATTTCGCCTACGAGTTTCGCGACGCAGCCTTTGCCCGCCAGCAGTTCGACCTCATTGGCGACCACTGGCAGCGCAGTGTATGGCGCGACCACGAACGCTTCGAGCGCGCCCGCGACTGGGCACAGCGCCACTCTTAGCCTGCACCTCTCACAAGGCGTGTCAACGAATTTGTAGCGCTGGCCTCCTGGCCGGCTGTAGCGTGGGTCTCCCGGCCCACGCCGGACACCGTTTGTTCCGTCGCGCATGGTCAAACGGTGTAGATGAAGGAGGCTTCGCTCTGGCGGCGAGGACGCCGCCAGAACAGCCGGCCAGGACGCCGGCGCCACAGAGCGCAGATCTGGCCGTGGGAAATACGGGCTACAGCGGTTCCACAATCGATATACCCAGGGGCCGCTGAAATCAAGTGGCATTTTTCTCAAGAAAATGCCACCCCGCACGATGCCTGCATGGGCACGTGAATTGTGGAATCGCTCCAGCAGAGTAAACCGGCGCTGCCTGCTCGCGGCGAGGGGAAGCAATATACCCTGAAAGCAGGACATGCATCCCTTTTCCCCCAAGCCGTATCCGCGCGGCATGGAGGCTTTTGCCTCCCGCGACTTCAGGCGATACCAGTTGGCCCGCGGCATGGCCGTGCTGGGCACCGAGGCGCAGTCAGTCGCCGTGGCCTGGCAGGTGTACTCCATCACCCACCGCGCGCTCGACCTGGGCTTTACCGGGCTGGCGCTGTTCTTGCCGGGGCTTCTCTTCCTGCTGCCCGCCGGCCATGTTGCCGACCGGTTCGACCGCCGGCAGATCATCCTGGTCTGCTACGGCCTTCAGGTCTTTGCCACGGTTGCGCTGCTGATGATGACCCGCTCCGGCTTGCACTCCGTTTATCCCATCTACGCGGTCTTGCTGGCGATGGGGACGGGGCGCGCCTTTTCCGGCCCGGCCAGCTCGGCGCTGATTCCCCACCTGGTACCGGAAAAGCACTTTGTCAACGCCGTCACCTGGGGCAGCGCGATCTTCCAGTTCGCCAATGTCACCGGACCGGCGCTGGGCGGAATCCTGTTTACCCTGCCCCTGCTGCTCTGGATGCCGGGCACGCGCCTGGAAGGTGCGGGCGTGGTCTATGTCTTTACCCTGGCGACGCTGGCCTGGTTTCTGGTGCTGGTGGCCAGCCTGCACGTCCGGCCCGGCCGCATGGAGCACCGCGATCTTTCACTCAAGGTGATCATGGCCGGATTTCAGTTTGTCCGCCGCTCGCCGCTGCTGCTGGGCTCTTTCTCGCTCGATCTGTTTGTGGTGCTGCTGGGCGGGGCAGTGGCGCTGATGCCCATCTTCGCCCACGACATCCTCCACCAGGGGCCGCGCGGGCTGGGCATGCTGCGCGCCGCGCCCGCCATCGGCGCCCTGGCCATGTCGCTGACCATGGCACGGTTCCCGCTGCGCAGCCGCGCCGGCCACCGCCTGTTTGTTTGTGTGGGCATTTTTGGCGTGGCAACGGTGGCCTTTGGTCTGTCGCGCAATCTGTGGCTCTCGCTGGCTTCGCTGGCTGTGGCCGGAGCGGCAGATATGATCAGCGTCATTGTCCGCGGCTCTCTGCTGCAACTGGCCACCCCGCCGGAGATGCGCGGCCGCGTCAGCGCCGTCAACTCGCTCTTCATCGGCGCCTCAAACGAACTGGGGCAGTTTGAAAGCGGACTTACGGCGCAGTGGTGGGGCGCCAAGGCTGCCACGCTGGTGGGCGGCGTGGGCGCCCTGGCCGTGGCCGGACTGTGGGCCGTTCTGTTCCCTGAACTGCGCCAGGCCGATCAGCTTTCCTCGGCCGCTCTTCGCCCCCCGGCACAGAACAAGCCCTGAAGCGCACGGCTGCGCCAGCGCGATCCCCGCCGTTTGCTCAAGATGCCGGCAACCGCCGCCTCAGCGGCCCAGAGCCAGCGAGGGGTCCCCTGAGAGCGACTGGTCTGCGAACTCCCCCGCCTGGAAGCGGGGCCAGGCGGCGGCCGCGATCATGGCGGCATTGTCTGTAGAGAGCGCCAGCGTAGGAAAGGCCACGCGCAGGCCGCGTCGGGCAGTTTCCGCGCTGAAACGCGCGCGCAACTCGCGGTTGGCCGCCACACCGCCGGTGATGAGGATGCGGCGCGCGCCGAGAGAGTCGGCTGCGGCGAGGGTCTTCTTCATCAGATCGCCGACCACGGCGTGCTGAAAGCTCGCCACCAGATCGAGCACGGATTGGGGACAGAGGGCCAGCGCCTCCTCTTTGCTTTGCGGTGGACGCGCTGCCGCTCCGGGAGCAAAGAGTCTGGCCGCCCGAGCCTGAGCTTCGGGGCGCATCTCGTGCAGCTCGACATAGCGCAGCACGGCGGTCTTGATGCCGGAAAACGAGAACAGGAAGTGCGGATCGAGATCGGCGATGGGCGCTGTGCGAGCCGCCTTGGTGCGCGGAGCCTTACCGGCAAGATGCAGCTTGGTCTTGATCTGCGAGAAGGCAAAAGGCACGGCCTGTGGGTTGCCGAAGCGAGCGAGGGCGTCGATCCAGGGGCCTCCGGGATAGCCGAAGCCGAGCAGCTTGGATACCTTGTCGTAGGCCTCGCCGGCAGCGTCGTCCAGTGTGCGGCCCACCAGGCGGTAGGTCCATGCGCCGTGGGCCGGACGGCAAAGATACAGGTGAGTGTGCCCGCCAGAGACGACCAGCGCCAACGCGGGCTCTTCACTGTGATTCACAACAGATTTGTCATCCGGAGGGAATGGAGCGAGCTCGGAGCCCTCAGGGACTTGACTTCCTTCCTGGGGCGGAAGTCGAAGGACCGGCGTCTCTGCCTCCCGTTCATGCAGGAGCACCGCATGAATATGCCCCTCAAGGTGATTGACGGCAATCAGCGGCAGGCCTTGGGCAAAGGCCAGCGCCTTGGCGTAGGTAATCCCCACCAGCAGCGCCCCGGCCAGGCCAGGCCCGCTGGTCACGGCGATGGCATCGAGGTCAGCCAAAGTGATTTCGGCCTGGGCCAGCGCGGCGCGAACCACCGGCACAATGGCCCGCAGATGCTCTCGGCTGGCCAGCTCGGGGACCACTCCTCCGTAGCGCGCATGGGTGGCAATTTGCGAGGCCACCACCGACGACAGGGTGTGTGCGCCGCGCTCGACGACGGAGGCGGCTGTCTCGTCGCAAGAGGATTCGATACCCAGGATGAGGCCGCGTGAGGTCATTTGATTAGTTTAGCGGTTGGTCAAGAGGAGCGACTCGGAGCGGAAACCCCAATCCAAGGCAAACACTTCGTGTAATAGAACGCGAATTGACATGTGTGTTCCATTAAATGACACGTTTACCCCCGCCGCCGTACCGCGCACCGAAGCGCGCCGGTTCACCGTCGGCTATGCTGATGAATGGAGCTCACTTCCCAATCTGTACTGAAAGCGCCCAGCCCGTGGGCGGCAGCGGCCGTTGCGCTGTGCGGCATGTGCGCCTTTCTGGAGCTCTACTGCACCCAGCCGCTGCTGCCCATGCTGACCCTGCTCTTTCACGCCTCCAAGACCGGCGTGGGCATGACCGTTTCGGCCGCCACGCTGGGAGTTGCCCTGTCGGCCCCGTTTTTCGGCGCGCTAACTGAGCGGTTGGCGCGCAAGCGGGTCATCGTCGCCTCGCTTCTGGGCATCTCGCTGCCCACCCTGCTGGCCGCCACTTCCACCTCCCTGGCGCAGCTCATCTTCTGGCGCTTTCTTCAGGGCATCATGGTGCCTGGCGTCATCGCCGTGGTCATCACCTACATCGGCGAGGAGTGGCCGCCGGACCGGGTAGCCCTCATCATGAGCTTTTACGTCAGTGGAACCGCGCTCGGCGGCTTCATCGGCCGGGTTTCCAGCGGCATTTTGGCCGACTGGTTCAACTGGCGGGTCAGCTTTCTGGTTTTGGGCACGGCGGCGCTGGCCGGGGCAGGGGCCGTGGCCGCCTGGCTGCCCCATGGACGCCGCCGCACTCCTGCTCCCGCCAAACCCGGCACGCTGCCCTCTTTCCCCAATCAGGTGCAGGGACTGTTTCGCATCCGCCGCCTGGTGGCCACATTTGCTGTCGGCTTCAACGTGCTTTTCTCGCTGGTGGGCGTCTTCACCTGGATCACCTTCCACCTGGCAGCTCCGCCATTTCTGCTCTCCACCGCAGCTCTCAGTTCGTTGTTCTTTGTCTATCTGATCGGCCTTGTCGTGACCCCGGCGGCCGGCTTCCTCATCACCAAGGTCGGCCTGCGCGCGGGCATTGCCGGAGCCATTTGCTGCTCCATCACCGGGGTGCTGCTCACCCTGGCCCCGTCGCTGCCGGTGGTGATTCTGGGGCTGACCATGCTATCGAGCGGAGTGTTTATCTCGCAGACCGCTTCGCAGAGCCATCTCCGCGTGGCCGCGCCTCCCGGCGCGCGGGTGACTGCGGCGGGGCTCTACCTCACCTGCTACTACCTGGGCGGGACAGCTGCCGGAGTGGTGCCCGGAGCCTTCTGGGCGCTGGGCAAATGGCCCGCTTGCGTGGGCTTCATCGTGGCCATGCAAGCCCTTGCCCTGACCATTGCCCTGATCGGCTGGCGAACTCCCAAGACCGTACCGGTCCACGCAATGGGAAAGGGTGAACCGCAAACGGCGTGAAGCGAATCTAACGAGACGAGCGCAGGTTTTGCTTGACTCGGGCCCTGAAAGGGCACGAGTTAAGCGTCTTCTTCCTCACTGATTTCGTTCTGAAGCCTTGACCTCTGTGGTGTTGCAGAGCACCGGAGAAGCATCCCGTAGGGGCTGGCGCCCGGTTGATTCCGCTGCAATCACGGCAAGGCAGAAAACCGGGCCCTTTCAAATCAACCGAGAAGTACACACAGAGCGGCCACTTCCCCGCCAGCCAAGACGAAGAACGCGCCAAGGAGAAACTTTTGTCAGAGTTGCAACCCGCATCCCCGGCCGGCGCCGCAAGCACGCCCAGCACCCTGGTCAATCCGAGCCCGGGTCAGGCTTTGCGCTGGAAGCCGAGGGTCAATCCCTGGCTGATCGCCATGACCGTGGCGCTGGCGGCCTTTATGGAAGTGCTGGATACCTCCATCGCCAACGTCGCCCTGCCGCACATTGCCGGCAGCCTGGGCGCCAGCACCAACGAGGGAACCTGGGTGCTGACCAGCTACCTGGTGGCCAACGCCATCGTATTGCCCATGGGCGCCTGGGCATCCAGCGTGCTTGGCCGCAAGAACTTCTTTCTTTTCTGCATCATCATCTTTACTGTTTCCAGCTTTCTGTGCGGTTCGGCGCCCTCGCTGCCCATGCTGCTGGTTTTCCGCATTCTTCAAGGAGCCGGCGGCGGGGGTATGCAGCCCATGGCCCAGGCCATCATGGCCGACTCCTTCGAGCCCCAGAAGCGCGGACAGGCCTTTGCCCTTTACGGCCTGGTCGCTGTCCTGGCGCCATCCATCGGCCCAACGCTGGGCGGCTGGATTACCGACAACTTCTCCTGGCGGTGGATCTTCTTTATCAACATTCCCGTTGGCATCCTGGCCTTCTTCCTGGTCAGCCGCCTGGTGGACGATCCACCTTGGATCAAGGCGGACCGCTCCAGGCTGCGCCACATGGACTACCTGGGCTTCGGCTTCCTCACAGTGGCCATGGGCGGCCTGCAAATCATGCTCGACAAGGGCGAGGAAAACGACTGGTTCGCCTCCAACTTCATCTGGTTCTGCGCGGTGCTGTTTGTCGGCGGCATGATCGGCCTGGTGTGGTGGGAGTGGCGGCACAAGGCCCCGCTCATCAACCTCAAGCTCTTCCGTTTCAAGAATTTCGCCATCTGCTGCTTCCTCATGGCGCTGGTCGGTGGCGTGCTAAACGCCAATACCGTCTTGCAGCCGCAGTTCATGCAGCAACTGCTGGGCTATAACGCCACCACTGCGGGAATGGCCCTGACCGCCGGTGGCATCGCCCTGCTCTTCGTCATGCCCATGGCCGGATACGCCACCGGCAAGGTCGCCGCGCGCTACCTGGCGGTGGTGGGTTTCATCCTGTTCGTGGTCAGCTTCCGGCTGGCAGCCAATATCACCACCTTGGAAATGACCTTCGCCTCAGCCTCTTGGCTGCGCGTCATCCAGATGCTGCCTATCCCCTTTTGTTTCATATCGATCACTACCGCCGCATATGTGGGAATGCCAAGGGAAGAGAGCAACCAGGTGGCCGGGCTCATCAACTTTGTGCGCAATATCGGCGGCAGCATCATGATCGCCATCACGGACGCTCAAGTGACCAGCCGCGCCACCTGGCACCAACAGCACCTGCAAGACGCCATGACCACAGCGAACCCAGCATTTCGGCAACATGTGCAGGCGTTCACCGGTTTCTTTGGCAGCCACTTCGGCGGGCCCAACGGCAGCGGCATGGCCCTGGCCTCCCTCTATGGCCAACTCAACCGCCAGGCGCAGATGCAGGGGTACCAGGACGTCTATATGGAACTCTCCTGGATGTCGGTAGGCCTGGTTGTTCTCGCCTTCATGCTGAGCAAGAACAAGCCAGGAGCAGGGGCAAGCGCGACGGCAATACACTAAGGCATTTTTGCTTTTGCCACAAACTATTGGGCCCCATCCATTCCGCGTCTTCCTGCGGAGTGGGTGGCAAACCAACAGGATTACGGTCTACACCTTCACGAAAACGACTTAAAGCGGCGGACAGTTGTCGGGGATCGCTGCCCAGGCTTCAGGGATTACCTGGGCTTCCCTCCCGCCACCAAGGCCAACAGCCCGGCCATTCATCTCTTTGTCCAGATTTAGGACACTTAAGTACCCGCTTTACTATCGTATGAGTCCTACATATACTCGAGCACGTACTTGACTATTTCCCCAAGGGAGGAGCAGCCATGGCAGAGCCATCCGTCATCCACAACACATTCGTCTTGGAGCGCAGCTTTCCTGTCCCGCCGGAGCGCGTCTTCGCCGCCTTCGCCGAGCCAGCCAAAAAGCGCCGCTGGTTCGTTGAGGGCGACCACCATGAAGTCGAGCACTTTGAAATGGACTTTCGCGTGAGCGGCCGTGAGATCGCCCGCTTCCGGATGGGGCCAGGCACTCCCATCGCAGGGAAGACAATCGCCAGCGAATTCCTTTATCTGGACATCGTCCCCAACCGCCGCATCGTCTCCGCCTCCGCCATGAGCCTGGAGGAGAGGCGCATCTCGGCGTCGCTGGTGACCATTGAGCTGCTGCCCGCCGAAACTGGAACAACGCTCATGTGCACCCACCAGGGGGCATTCTTCGAGGGCGCCGACGGCCCGGCGATGCGCGAAGCTGGCTGGGTCTCACTGCTCGACAAATTGATGGCTCAGTTGCGGTCTTAGGGAACATCTGAACAAGTCGCCGTTTTGGAAGAGCACGACTTTAGTCGTGTCCTTTCAAAAAATGGGCCATACCAGAGTTTTCCGCGACCTGTTTAGAGCGGTTCCACAATTCACATGCCCTTTCCGGCATCGAGCAAGGTGGCATTTTCTTGAGAAAAATGCCACTAGATTGCGTTGGGTTCGGGGTACAGCAATTGTGGAACCGCTGTAGCCAAGGGAGGATGCACTTCGGGCACTCTACCCGGAACCAGGCGCTCCTCCCGCGGCGCAGCAGCTTTGAAAGACCGAACCCGATGCAGACTGAGAAGCCCCCAATCGACCGCATCTTCCACGCACTCGCCGACCCCACCCGGCGAGCCATTCTGGAACAGCTCAGCACCGCGCCCAGCTCGGCTTCGCGCCTGGTGCAGCAGCTGGCCATCACTCTGGCCGCGGTGGTCCAACACCTGCAAGTGCTGGAGGAGTGCGGGCTGGTGCGGACAGAAAAGGCCGGTCGCGTGCGCACCTGCCAGATTGACCCCGCGGGGCTCGCCACCGCCTCCCAGTGGATTGCCGATCGGCGCTCACGGTGGGAAAAGCGGCTGGAGCGGCTGGGCGAGTTGCTGGCTGAGCCCCCGGACTGCCAATGACGCTTTATTCGCCTGCAGTGGGACCCTGGGCCGTCTAAGGGAATGGGACCTGCGACGCCCATGCCGTTCTAATCCGGACTTCGAATCGTATGCTTGCCACACCAGGAGGCATGGGAGCTTGGGCCAAGGCGAAGATTCTGTGAATCGCCAGGCCGTGGCTCTAAACTTGAACCAGGAAACGAAGTTTCACGCGCCCTCCGGCGGTTGATTCTGCCAGGAGGCACAAGGGAGAAAACTCAATGGCATTGATGAAGACATCTAACCCGGCACTGGGCGAGAACACATTTCGCGGCCTTTCAAGTGGACAGTATGGGGGGGTGGCCGACATGACCGCCCGCATGACGCTGGAGGGCACGGTGAACAAGACCGGCGTCCTGCTGTTGTGCGTGATGGCCTCCGCCTACTGGACCTGGAGCCGCTTCCTGCTGGCGCACGACATGGCCGATGTGGCCCCGTGGATGTTCATCGGGTTTCTGGGGGGATTCATCTTCGCCCTGGTGACCATCTTCAAAAAGGAGTGGTCTCCGGTGACGGCGCCCATCTATGCGCTGCTGGAAGGCCTGGCTCTGGGCGGCCTGTCAGCCTCCATGGAACTGCGCTTTCCGGGCATCGCGATCCAGGCGGTGGGATTGACCTTCGGCACGCTCTTTGTGCTGCTGCTGGCCTATCGCTCCGGCCTCATCAAGGTGACGCAGAAGTTTCGCATGGGGATTATTGCCGCCACCGGCGGCATCATGTTTTTCTACCTGCTGCAAATGCTTCTGAGCTTCTTCGGTTTCCAGTTCACTACAATCAACGGCAGCGGGCCCATCGGCATTGGCTTCAGCCTGATCGTGGTAGCCGTCGCTGCCCTGAACCTGGTGCTCGACTTCGACTTCATTGAGAGAGGCGTGCAGTACGGCGCACCCAAGTACATGGAGTGGTACTGCGCCTTCGGCATCATCGTTACGCTGGTCTGGCTCTATCTTGAAATGCTCAGGCTGCTCTCAAAGATGCGCAGCAGAAACTAGACCATTTTTGCAAAATGCACAGACCGGAATCATTGGGGGTCTCCCACCCATTCCGCACAAAACGCGGAATGGATGGGGCACGGAGGTCTATAGCAAAAGCAAAATGCTCTAAATCCACACAAGTTGGATATGGGCGCTCCAGGCTGCACTTGCGAAACCTGGAGCGCCCATTTTCATGAAGCAGAAGTGCCCAGGAACTCGGTGAGCGTGATCTTCCGGCCCTCTTCCAGGGCGCGGTTGCACAAGGCAACGGTAACCCCCTGGCTCCATCCCGCGTTCTCGTCCGCCACCGGGCGGCGGTGATGGCGAATGCAGTCGACGAACTCCTCGCAGGCCAGCAGATCGGCGTCGGAGGCGTCGCCCTTGACCGGCGTCTTGCCTTTGCCATGATAGGGCTGTTCGGCGCTGTAGGTGGGCCCGGTGATGAGCTTGTGCTCAATGGTCATCTCCGGGGGAATGGCGGAGTTGGGATACCAGGGTTCCTGGAAGTAGGTGGCCTCGGTGTGGGTCAGTTCAATGCTGCCGCCGGTGCCGTAAACGCGCTCCTGCGCGCCCTCCAGGCGGTTGGTCGTTATGTAGCTGGCCAGCAGGGTCTGTCCGCCGGGATAGCGCATGATGGCATGAACATTGTCTTCAATCTCCCGCCCGTCTTTCCAATAGTCGATGCCGCCTGAAGCCATGACCGACTCCGGCATACCGCCGTAGACGGTGTTGGCAAAGTTGATCTGGTGCGATCCGAGTTCAGCAAACAAGCCGCCTGACCACTCGCGATAGAGGCGCCAGTTCAGCAGCCGCTCCAATTGCGCACTCCCGCCCTGCGGCACCGGCCGCCGCCAGTTATTGTTGCGGTGCCAATAGGAGTTGATCTGCGTGACCTTGCCGATTTTTCCTTCGCCAATCCGGTTGAGCGCCTCCCGGTACCAGGGCGCATAGGCATATTGCAGGCCAATCTGCAGCATCTTGCCGGTTCGCCGCGCCGCGTCGCGAATGCGATTGCAGTCCTCGAGCGTGCGTCCCATGCTCTTCTCGCCATAGACCGGCCGGCCGCTCTCCAGTGCGGCGATTACATGATCCGCGTGAAGGCCCAGCGGAGTAGAGACCATCACCGCATCGATATCCTTTGCCTCGAGCAGTTTGCGGTAGTCGCTGTAGGCCGCGGTCTGTTCGCCCGTAACCCCGCGTCCCTCGGTGATGCGCGGCTCGTAGACATCGCACAGGCCGGTAATACGCACGCCGGGGACGCGCAGCAACATGCGCATCATGTGCTGACCGCGGCTGCCCACGCCGATCACGCCCACGTTGACCCAGTCACTTGGAGCGACGGCATGGGGCGAGTGGCAGCCCCTCACGCCAAGCGACAAGGCGCCCAGCCCCGCTGCGGCCAGCCCAATAAACTCTCGCCGGTCAAAAAGCTCTGTTTTCGTATCCATCAAGCCCTCTTTCTATGAAGATGCTTCCGGTCCCGGCCAGTTGTGGGCCAGGCATTCAATGTGCTCGCCCTCGGCATAAACCCAAAGTGCGCTGCAATCGGGGAAGGCCGCCAGCGCGGCGCTGCCTTTCTCATGGCCAAGCAGAAACATAGCCGTTGAAAGCGCGTCTGCCAGCAGGGATGTGGGCGCCAGGACGGTCGCTTGCAGCACCTGGGCCCCTGGCTTGTCCGCCTCCACGCCGTGAGCCGTGGGATCGATCAGGTGGCTGTAGATCCGCCCATCCTGCGTGAAGCTCTGCTCCCGCACACCCGAGGTGGAGAGCGAGCGATGGCCTAGCTGAACCTGGCAAAGGGGCAAGGAGGCAGGAGCCGGGTTGGCGATGCCCACCTTCCAATCGAGCGCGAAGTCCTCCCCGGTGGCAGCGATGCTGCTGGAGCCGGCATCCACCAAGCCGCGAACGCCGGCGGCCCGCAGCATGCCCAGAGCGCAATCCACCGCATAGCCTTTGGCGATAGAACCAAGGTCCAGTTCCAAGCCGGAATACAGGAATTCCACCGTTCGCCAGGCCGGATCCAGATGCAGATGGACCCAGCCGCTGGATTCTCCCGCCTCGGTTAGCGCCTGTGCATTGGGGATGCGCGGCGCATGCTCTTGGAAACCCCAGGCGCGCGTCAGCCGCCCCACCGTGATATCGAAGACCCCGCCGGTCTTGCGGCTCAAATCCTGCGCGGCAACCAACAATTGAAAAACTTCAGGGTCGGTGACCACGGGGCCGTCGCCAGCCAGGCGATTGAGACGCGAGACCTCGCTGGCGGGACGAAACCGGCTGAATGTCTGCTCGATGCGGTCGATCTCCTCAAAGACGCATTGAAAGCAGGCTTGCGCCTCAACCTCGCCGGGCACATCGATATAGGCGGTGAACTCCGTGCCCATGGCGCGGTGCGATTGATGGCGCATGCTCGCGGCAGGCGCGGAAGGGCGCAGGCAAGAGGCGTCGCATCGGTCAGCACCTAGGTCGAATGTCCGCTCCGCCGGCATGGCAAATCCGCCAGGAATTCTAGAGATTGTGAATCATGGCCATGATATTTGCCCGGCTTTGGCTGCGTCCAATGCAGACGTGCTCCCGCGGCCCGGCTTGAGAGACGCCAGACCTGGAACCCCGGTCAGCAGGCTGCGCTGGCAGCTTGCGTCTATCACAAAGTCATAGAGGACTTGAACGAAGCTTCCCACAGCCCGCGGAAGACGTCCGTTTCTGCGATGCTCGTTACGGGGCGCATTTGCGCGGTGGTCTTTTCCTCGCGGTCCAGGGCGCGCAGGGCTGCTCGCAGCAACTCGTGGGTATTCTCATAGCGTCCGCTTTCGACCCTGGTAAGGACGAAATCGTCCAGATCCGGAGGCAGGCTGACCATGCAGGCTGGCATAAAGCACCCCTTATTGCAAAATCTTACGGCGTTCCCTCAAGTTTCGCGCCGCCCAATTGTCAATTCCACTTTAGGGGGAATCCAATTTGCCATGGCAGGCCGCTTGGCTCCCCTCCGGCGGTCCATGCGGGCGCTTCCAGCCTGCCCGCGCGAAAGCGCGCCCCCAAAAAGCAGCGCACAAACGAAGACGCCAGAGACCGAGGTCTCTGGCGTCTCAATCACGGCAAACTCGCAGGGGTATGGCCCATGCATCGTGCCTTTCAGCCTGACGCTCAGGCCGCGAGTTTCCTCGCTTCCTGCATCTTCAGGCTGTGCCGGCGATGGATCTTCGAGTTTCCTCGAATCTCGCATCCTTCAGCGGCTCTGGCGGTGAATCTCCGGGGCGCCCCGAATCTCCGCTCCTCCTGTGCCGCCTTGCGATGAGTCCTCGGGCGTCCCCGAATCCTGCATCTTCCAGCTTTGCCGACGGTGATTTTCCGGGTTGCCCCGAATCCTCGCTCCCTCGGCGCCGACTGATGGATCTTCGAGTTTCCTCAAAGCTCTCACCTTCCGGCGATCCCGGCGATGGAGCCCCAGCGCTGCTCCGAAACTCGCATCCTCCGGCTGTGCCAGCGGCGCATCTCCGGGTTGCCCCGAATCTTCGCACTTCCGGCGGTGCCGGCGATGGAGCTCCGGGTCGCCCCGAACCTCTCATCCTCCAGGCTTGCCGTATTCGCGTCTCTGGGTATCCCCAAATCCTGCCAATACGACCGGTCCGATGATGACTCCCCAGCTTGACTCGAACTTTGCATCCTCTGCCTAGGCCTAGGCGGCGGATGAATCTTCGTGCCCAACCGGTTTCTGCACATTCCTTCCCGACTCTGGATGCATTCTCAATCTCAATTCGGCCTTCCATCTGCCGGACGAGCCGACCTACTTCTTGCCGAGTTCCTTCGATTCCTGCACCGTCCTGCCGGGCTGAAATTGCGTTTCCATTTCCCTAACGGGTTACCAGTTGGATAGGAGTGTGTACCTGTTCGATCTGTGGAAACAAGTGCAAAAGTGGGATAAATCTGTGGATTTCACCAATCCTTGTGCATAAATCTGCAGTCAGTGTGCGGAATGAACCAGCATTGGTGCAGAAAGAACAAAAAATAGGGCGATTCACCTCTCCGGCATCGCCCATTTCGGCTCAAAATCGCTCGAAACAGGCCGCTTCGTAGCCCATTTTCCCGGCCGAATTGAGCTTTCCAACCCCAAAGCGCAACCCTTACCCCGCCCTCTGCCGGCCTGCCACCCATCCTTGTGGGCGGTTTATGGGCAGGCCGCACGATTCGAAGGCATGATCTGGGTTCTCGTTGACTCTTTATCGCCCCCGGCCGATCATGGAGATGAGCGGTTGGTGCTGCCGGACCGAACCTGCTACCCGGGCAAATCGCTCGATTGTTCTTGGAACAGGCCTATACTTTGAATTGTCAGCGTATGAACGGAGCGGCGCAAGCCGTGCGCTGATCCCGCCAGAAATGGCCTCCACCCAAACGTGGAGATACCCAAGAGGTCCGATTAGCTGCTCCACCGATGGACCCCGCAAGGGGTCCATCGGCTATTTGGGGACTTTGATCGGCCTGTCGTTGAGTGTATTGAAGAGAATGACGAAGAATCCGACAGGTTTCCTGGTTCTTTCCCAGGTATCAAAGTTGAGACCTGTGCCACCCAGCCTTTGTGCTGGCATGGATGTGGGCTACCCGCCCGCTCATCGCGATGAGACCGCGATGAACGGGGCACAGCTTCTCAAGGCTCGGCGTGATTCCTCGGACCGGGCCACCTGTCCGTGGTTTCACCTTGATTTTGCATCGGGACGAATCATCTGCCGAGCTTTGGAATTGAGGTCCTGCCTTCTGCCGAGGCGCTGGCGCGGATCGGGCGGAAAGGGGTGCAGCCATGACGCATGTCTTCGATCTTCCGGATTCATTGGTGAAACGGGCCGAGGAATTGGCGCGGGAATATGGCATCTCCATGGATGTCTGGGTCACGTCGGCGCTGGCGCAGAAGATCGGCGCGGTGGAGACGGCGGCGGAGTTCTTCCGGCGCAAGCCGGCAGGCGCGGACAAGGGGCTCGGTTCCCACCTCGACCTCATTCCCGGCAACCCTCCCATCCCGGGAGACGAACTGCCGAGCGCTTGAAGATCCTTTCGTGGTCTTGTTGGGAAAAGGGAGACGGGCGGTCGAGGTTCGTCGCTTCCCACATCTCAAGGTCGAGATGTGGGCCACCCGCCCACCCTTTCGCCAAGTGCGCGAGAGGATGGGCACCCATCGTTGTGGGCGGATTGTAGGTGGGCCACCCGCGTCAACGTGATTCTTTGGGGATGATAAGCGAGCTACTCGCCTACTGACCCTTCGCCTTGGGTAGTGGTCGGAAAAACTCATGAATTGTAGCCATCACAGCGTCATGACGGATTGCCCTTCGAGATCGATCACTAACACCCTTGATTGCATTCCGCGCATAGTCTGCAGCAAGTTTTGGTACTTTCGCATGCTCGTCGTCGATGCGTTCATCCACGTTGGCCGCAAATGTTAATAGGGCCTTCCGAGCTGCGCCTTGTTGAGAAATAGGGAGCAATTGATCTTCTAAGAGTTCTGCTACCACGACAAATAGCGAGTAGAAATCTGTGCGATTCTTCCACCGGGTCTTGCGGATGTCGGGAAGCAACTCTCGGATAATCCCCAAGGTTTTCAGGTACCGCCGCTTGACGATTTTCTGTTTTGGAAACTCATCCGAGTATTGCTCAAGCTGCAAATAATACTCGTCAATAATTTTGGCGGAACTGCCTTGCGGCCCATGCATGATGCCAAACAGAAGCTCGCTCACAAATTCCATATCTTTCATTCGACGGATAAGTGCTGCCGAAACAATTCCGTTTTCTGCCCAGTAATCATCGTCGGCCAACTCCGTAACAAGCTCAACTAGTGGTCCCGAATAGGTTGCGTTCCTAAGCTCTTGGTCATTGAGCTTGGTCAGGTATCTATTGAGCCGGCGAAACAAATCTCGGATTTCATCGTCACTAGCATCTGTGAGGGTTCGAACAGCCATTTGGTGACCGAAGAATTGTTTCTTCTCGTCCACGGTCAGATCGCTAAACTTGACGTTCCTCCATTTGGAATCCTCCGACAACTCTTCCAAAGCGAATCCGTTGTCTTCGACTTCGCTTTCGTCTTTGTCCAGGCCAATAAACTGAAGAATTGCGCGGACGCGCTGCTGCCCATCGACGACGGCGTATGTAGTATCCCCGCTCTCGTCTGTCACTGTATGGATGTAGATCTCGGGCACCGGCAATTTCAGAAGGATTGACTCGATGAGATTGGACTTTTGCCGCACCGTCCACACTGGACGGCGCTGGTATGGCGGCCTGATTGCCAAATTCCCCTCAATGTACCGATCTCTGAACCAGCCCAGCGTTTGCTGACTAGCGTCGTATCTCATAATCACTCACTTGGCGAATATCGCCGCGATGCCCTCAAGGCTATAGTTCTGATGCGCTCTGACATGATCCCAAGTCCGATATAGACGGCCATTGATCTTATGACCAGCCAACACGCGAATCCGGCCACCGACCTGCTGGAAGACGTTGAACCAGAGGCTTGAAAGGGTGACAATCCCCGGCAGCATTTCCGGTACAATGAAGCCAAAAAAAACGTTGTTGGTCCGATGTTCCTTAAATGCCGTTTGCACTCTTCGCTCGGCTAAGAAACGCCTGCTCCCAACGTTGTAAAGCTGAAACCAGGCCGTGTCAAACATCTCTGAATTGACCACAACTGTATCGAGATCGGATTTCGCGTTGAATGGCGTGCCAAATTTGTCAGGGCTGAGGCTAAAACCTATTTTCGCACTTCCGATCACCGATACGTCCGCAATTGGAGTTCTGAATTGCGCTGCGAGTGTCCCCGTGAAATCACGAAATGCGTCTGGGCTGTCCCTAAAAACATAGGGCAGCCCAGCGATCAGGTGTTGCTCGATCACTTCCTTGTGGCGACGCTCTTTGAGCATGGCCACGACTTCGTCCTTCTTCAAATATGCCATCGTGGATGAAAGCGTGATTGACTGGAAGGATATTAACAGACGGGTGCCTGCAGAAGAACAACGGCTCGCGTGAATAGGCAAGTGTTCTGGTGTGGGAAGACAAAGAAAAACGGACTCTTCGGTATCTGTCGCCGGTCACTCCAGGTCTCGTTTCGAGACCTGGGAAGGCACGAAACGCAATCCGGCTCCTTCCCCTTGGCGAACATGGCCGTCGCCGTAGTCGCCGATACGGGCCAGCCGGCCCTCGAGCGCTAGGCTGGATTCTCAAGCCCATCGCGGAGTAGGGCGGCTGGGCGACCTCAGGGCAAGGCAACCGTTCGGACGAAGTCCGCGTGCTCGGCAAGTTCGCCGGGCACGATTCCCTGAGGCAACGCGATAAGCACCACCTGGGTCCCGCTCTTGCGAGCCAGTTTCATCGCGGCAACGCAATCTGTATCCGCAGTGACCAGGGCAATTCTGTCGATACCCTTCAGTGCCGAATAGGAGGCAATGTCAAGACCGATACGCATATCCACGCCCTTCTGTTCGAAGTCGGGATAAAAATCGGCATCGGTCAGCGCGGCGATTCCCGTCACCGGAGTGGTTTTCAGCTTGTATCCGCGGAATTTCAACACACCGAGCCGAACCGCGATCAAATCCCTCTTGGCGAGGTCGTGGAGCCATTGACCTGAAGCGGGAAAGACCTGAATCGTGCCGGAAACGGGCAGCTTCTGGCTTCCCTGGTAGGGTGCGCAATCATAATAGAGCGCCCTGAAAAGCTCCTCGTCCGCAGCCACGCAGTTCGCGCAAAAGGCCTCGATAAAATCAGGGTCGTATTTCTTCTTTGCTTTCCTGGCAGCTACCCGAAGACATCCCCCGTCGATCATGAGAATCATCTTTTTCACTTGCATGCCTCAAAAACAAACCCCGAAGCTCTCGCTCCGGGGTTTGCGGGATACATGCTCGCCTACGAGCGTACGGAATAGCTCCATTTTGGCGACACTTGGACGGAATGTCAAGAAATTATTGTCCTGATCCACCGGCCTGCCGTTCCGCCGCTACCCCTTGGCGAACATCGGCTTGATGCCGCGCAGGGCCTGGCGCGTGCGCTCTTCGTTCTCGATCAGCGAGAAGCGCACGTGGCCGTCGCCGTAGTCGCCGAAGCCGATGCCGGGCGAGACGGCCGTCTTTGGCTTCGGTGAGCAGGAGCTTGGAGAACTCCAGCGACCCGAGAGCCCGGAAGGCCTCCGGGATTTGCGCCCAGACAAACATCGTCGCCTTGGGCGAGGCGACCGGCCAGCCCAGCTTGTTGAGTCCTTCCACCAGCACGTCGCGGCGCTTGCGGTAGTTCTCGCAGATCTCGTGGACGCACTCCTGCGGGCCTTCGAGGGCGGCGATGGAGGCCACCTGGATCGGCGTGAAGGTGCCGTAGTCGAAGTAGCTCTTGAGGCGCGCGAGGGCGGTGACCAGCACCGGATTGCCGACCATGAATCCCACGCGCCAGCCGGGCATGTTGTAGCTCTTCGACAGGGTGAAGAACTCGACCGCCACGTCTTTTGCGCCGGGCACCTGGAGCACGCTGGGCGGCTTGTAGCCGTCGAAGGCGATGTCGGCGTAGGCCAGGTCGTGGATGAGATGGAAGCCGTACTCGCGGGCCAGCTCGACGAGGCGCGCCAGAAAGGGCAGGTCAACGCACTCGGTGGTGGGGTTCGACGGGAAGTTGACGATCAGCGCCTTGGGCCGCGGCGTCATGCGCGGAATCAGGTCTTCAAGCTGCGCGAGGAACTGCTCCTGGTCGTGGACGGGCACGCTGACCACGTGCGCTCCGGCGATGACCGGGCCGTAAATGTGAATCGGGTAGCTGGGGTTGGGCACCAGCACCGTGTCGCGCGAGTCGAGAATGGCCAGGCAGAGGTGGGCGATGCCCTCCTTGGAGCCGATGGTGACGATGGCCTCGGTCTCGGGGTCGAGATCGACGTCGTAGCGCGTCTTGTACCAGTTGCAGATGGCCTTGCGCAGGCGCGGAATGCCGCGCGAGACCGAGTAGCGATGCGTCGGCGGGCTTGAGCGCCGCCTCGACCAGCTTGTCCACGATGTGCTTGGGCGTGGCCCCGTCGGGGTTGCCCATGCCGAAGTCGATGATGTCTTCGCCGCGATGGCGGGCGGCCTTCTTCATGGCGTCAGTGATGTTGAAGACGTAGGGCGGGAGGCGCTGGATGCGGCTGAACTCTTCCATCCAGTAAGTTTAAGGCAAAAAGCAGGGATCGGGGGTCAGGGATCAGGGATCAGGGCACATTGCGCGCTTCGGAGATGAGGCGGCGAATGAGCGGTTTTGTGGCCGGCGATTCGGCGAAGCGGTTCTTTTTGACCAGCTTTCCTGCGCGGCGGAGGGAGAATGGATAGAGGAGCGGCTTTCCGCGCCGAGCGTGGCCGCATTGGTCTCCACCCTGGAAGACGCGGCCGGAACACACAGATTCTGCTCGCGCGGAGGCCGCTGCCGAAGTTGAGAGGCAGCCCATGAACGCTCTTCTGGTCTATCCCCAATTCCCCGACACCTATTGGAGCTTCAAACACGCACTCAAGTTTCTGGGCAAGCGGGCTGCGCAGCCTCCGCTGGGGCTGATGACGGTGGCGGCGCTGCTGCCCTCGGCCTGGAAGAAGCGGCTGGTGGATGCAAACGTCGAGCGACTGACTGACCGCGACCTGAAGTGGGCCGATGTGGTGCTGTTGAGCGCCATGCATATCCAGCAAGAGACACTGGTCGCCATCGTGGAGCGCTGCAAGGCGCGCGGTCTGCGCACGGTGGTGGGCGGACCCATCGCCAGCAGCGTTTCGGCGGCGGAGTTGAAGGCCGACCATATCGTGATCGGCGAGGCGGAGAGCCTGGTTGCCGATCTGGCGCGGGACTTGGTGGCGGGGACGGCCAAGCCGCTCTATCAGGCCGAGGAAAAGCCGGAGATGAGCTTGAGCCCGCTGCCCGACCTGAGCTTGATCAAGATGAGCCGCTACTCGACTATGACCGTGCAATACTCTCGCGGCTGCCCCTTCAATTGCGAGTTCTGCGACATTATCGAGATTTACGGACGCCGCCCGCGGACCAAGGCCGTGGCCCAGGTGCTGGCCGAGTTGGATCAGTTGTATGCCGCCGGCTGGCGCGAGGCGGTGTTCATCGTGGACGACAACTTCATCGGCAACAAGGCGCGCGCCAAGGATCTCTGCGCGGCGTTGGCCGAGTGGCGCGGGCAGCACCGGAAGAGCTTCGATTTTCTGACTGAGGCGTCACTCAATCTGGCCGACGACCCGGATCTGATGCAACTGATGAAGGATGCCGGGTTTATTTCGGTCTTTCTGGGCATTGAGACACCCGACGAGCCGGGGCTGATCGCCGCCAACAAGCTGCAGAACACGCGCCGCAGCCTGCTGGATGGTGTGGCCCTGATCCAGAGCTACGGGATGCAAGTGATGGGCGGGTTCATCCTGGGCTTCGACACGGATGGCGAGGACATCTTCGACCGCATGGTGGAGTTCATCCAGAAGAGCGGCATTCCCATCGCCATGGTCGGCCTGCTGCAAGCCATGCCGGGCACGCAGCTCTTCCGGCGTTTGTGGCGCGAGGGCCGGATTGTGGACGCGGGCGGCGGCGACAATACCGGCGACCGGCTGAACTTCCTGCCCCACATGGATGCCGCCAAGCTGGTGGAAGGCTACCGCTCGGTGCTGAAGCGGATTTACAGCTGCGAGGCCTACTACGAGCGCGTCAAGCTCTACCTGAACCGGACCCAACCAAAGCACGGCGAGCGCAGATCCCAGCAGCAGTGGGTGACCCGCGGCAATGTGCGCGCCTTTGTCACGTCGCTTGTCCGTCAGGGAGTCTTCAGCAAACAGCGCTGGAGCTATTGGAAGTTTCTGCTGGCGGTGGCCACGCGCTACCGCCATTGCGTGGGCGCGGCCATGACGCTGGCGGTGATGGGGTACCACTTGCAACTGATTACGCAGAAACTGGAGGAGGCCGCGAAGAAGCAAACATTGGCTCCGGCTATGAAAGCAGGCCTGCCCGCGGAAACCGCCGAACAGGCCTGATGGTTCCAGATGCGATTATTTGTTATGCGCCCGTGGTCAGCACCACACGGAAGCGAGCCTTGCCGCTCATCATGTGGTCGAAGGCCTCGGCGGCACGGTCCAGCGGATAGGTCTCGATCATCGGCTTCACGCCGGTCAACGCGCTGAAGTTGAGCGTGTCTTCCGAGTCCATGCCGGTGCCCGAGGGCCATCCAGCAATCGAGCGGCTGCCCATGATGAGCGGCACCGCATTCGCTTCGAAGGGCTTGTCGGGCACACCGACAATGATCAGCTTGCCGTTGGGGCCGAGTCCGTTGACGGCGGCGGCCAGCGCGTCGGCATTGGTCAGAGTCGATAGGATGACCCGAGCCCCGCCCAGCTGTTGCAACTCGGCGGCGGGGTTCTGGGTGGTGCTGTCGATGTAGATGTGCGCGCCCAGTTGCTTGGCCAGCGGCGCCTTGTCCTGGCCGCGGGCGATGGCCACGGTGCGATAGCCGCTCTTGGCCGCGAACTGCACGGCCAGATGGCCCAGGCCGCCAATGCCCAGGATGGCCACCGTGTCGCCGGGCCGCGCTCCGCTGTTGCGCAGAGCGTTGAAGGTGGTGATGCCGGCGCACATCAGCGGGGCGGCGTCCACGTCGGACAGATCGTCGGGAATCAGCGCCAGCGCATTGGCCGGGGCCACGACGTAGTCGGCATAGCCGCCGTCGAAGCTGATGCCGGAGATTTGCTGGTTCTCACAGAGGATGAAGTCGCCCCGGCGGCAGGGCACGCAGTAGTTGCAATGGCCGCCGTGCCAGCCCAGGCCCACGCGCTGTCCGGGCTTGAAGAGCGGCACATCTGCGGCCAACCGCATCCACAATGCCGGCCACCTCATGGCCCGGCACGCGCGGATAGGCAATGCCGGGAAAGGCGCCGAACTTGGTGATGGCATCGCTATGGCAAACGCCGCAGGCCTGTACGCGGATGCGCACCTGACCGGGCCCCGGCTCGGGAAACTCCTTTTGCACCACTTCAAAGGCTCCGCCGGCGGCGGGAACCTGCACTGCACGTCCAAAAACGGAAGGCATGATAATGTTTTCTCCTGCGGGTTGGATGTGGACAGGTGCGGCCAGGATGCAGGCTGGATTTGCCGAGCTGAAAAGGCTGCGGAAATCAAGCCGGAGTATTGCTCCGGGGCTAAAGCCCCGGTCATCCCTTGGCTTCATGCGGGGGTTAAAACCCCCGCCTCCCTCCGAATTGCCCGACAATCTTTATACTTGAACTGTCATGCAAGAATTCCTACCCGTAGACGAACAGATGGACCTGCTCGAGAAGGGCGCGGCGGAGATTATCCGCGTCGAGCGACCTGCGCGAGCGCCTTGAAGAGAGCCGCAAAACCGGACGGCCTTTGCGCATCAAAGCCGGCTTCGACCCCACCGCGCCCGACCTGCACCTGGGCCACACCGTGCTGATGCGCAAGCTGCGCCACTTTCAGCAGCTCGGCCACACGGTCATCTTCCTGGTGGGCGACTTCACCTCGCTGATCGGCGACCCCACGGGCCGCAACGTCACCCGCAAGCCGCTGACCCGCGAGCAGATCGACGCGAACGCCGAGACCTACAAGGCAGCAGGTCTTCAAGATCCTCGACGAGAAGGCGACCGAGGTGCGCTACAACTCCGAGTGGCTGGGCAAGCTGGGCTACGAGGAGACCATCCGCCTGGCCGCGCACTTCACCGTCTCGCAGATGCTGGAGCGCGACGACTTCCACAAGCGCTTCCAGGCCGAGCAGCCCATCAGCCTGCACGAGTTCCTCTACCCGGTGATGCAGGGCTACGACTCGGTTTGCCTGGAGTGCGACGTGGAGCTGGGCGGCACCGACCAGAAATTCAACCTGCTCTGCGGGCGCGAGCTGCAGCGCCAGTACGGCCAGAAGCCGCAGATCGTGCTGATGACGCCGATTCTCGAAGGCCTGGACGGCGTGCAGAAGATGTCGAAGTCGCTCGACAACGCGATCGGCATCAACGAGCCGCCCGCCGAGATGTACGGCAAGCTGATGAGCATCAACGACGAGCTGATGTGGAAGTATTTGCTCTTCCTCACCGACCTGCGCGGTTCGGAGGTGGAAGCGCTCAAGGCCGAGGTGGCCGCCGGCAAGCTGCATCCGATGGAGGCCAAGAAGCGCCTGGCGCGGACGATTACCGCCGACTTCCACGGCGCAGAAGCCGCGCAGAGCGCCGACGAGAACTGGGCGCGGATGTTCCAGCAGAAAGAGACCGCAGAGGACCTGGAAGAGGTGACCGTCGCCTTTGCCGATGTAGCTGGTCCAGAGCCGAACCAGATTCGCCTGCCAAAGCTGCTGGTCGCGTTGGGACTTGCAGCTTCAGGAGCAGAGGCCAACCGCAAGATCGCCGAGAAGGCCGTCAAGCTGGATGGGGAAGCCGTGGCGGGGAATCTGTTTTCTGTTGCCGCGCTGCCCTTGCGCATCGTGGTGCGGCTGGGGAAACGCGCCAAGGTCGCGGTGATCGCGTAGGAACGCTTGGTTCAGTTGCCGCGATCCTCTGCGGCTGGGATCTGGACTTTCTCGGCTTGTTCGAGAATCTCGTCGAAGCTCAGAGGCTCGAGCCACTTGTGCCGGTCGCGAGTATAGTCGACGCTGGCACTGGCGTGTGTGCGCAGGTAGCGCGCCATGCCCAGTGGTCCCAGCTCCTTTTCCAGAACGGACAAGGTGTACCGCTCGAACTGTTCGTCGGACATTTCCTCGACTGGAGTCATAGGGGCGCCTCCTTCAGGTATTTTAGAGGATTCTCGACGCGCCCGGATGGAGATCCCAGGTTACGCCGCGCTTGGCGAAGGAACCGGTCGTCTGTCGTCAGGAGCACATCGCATCTGTGCTCCTCAGCCATCGCCAAGTGCAGTGCATCGAATTTTCCGTATCCAAGCAAATGCAGTTGCCTGCCGCGCTCAGCCGCAACTTGACTCGGCCGGTGAATCTCCGCCGCGAACCGAAACAGCGCGAGAACGCTCTTTCTGCGCTGTTCGTCGGGGTCGTTCTCGATCTCGGCGGCCAAGGCGGAACTGGCGATCCAGCTAACCCGGTTGGTCCGCGTCGCCTGGAGCAGTCGCAGTACGGCGGCAGATTCCAAAACGATTCGCAATTGCTCCGGCGGATCGGTTAGCCGGTTCAGTGCGCACGCATCGAGATAAATCCTTGGAATCGTTGGCATTTCCGATCCATGTTAACTCGTCGCGGGCGAACGGAAAACTGGCGTTTTCATTGTAGCCATTTGGCGTATACTGGCATTGGAGGCATCCCATGGCCACTTTGACCGTGCCCGCCATGCTGGGGGGCGAGCTTGTTTTGGGCGGACCGGCGAATCAGGGCGGCGCTCTGGCCAAGCTGGTGCGTGAAGGACTGCCTGCTGAATCGCTCTTTCTGCTGGCCAAGCGGCTGGAACTGACTCAGGCTGAGATCTCCCTCCGGATTGGCATTCCGCAGCGTACATTGACGCGGCGGCTGACCCAGAAGTCACGGCTGACGGCAGCCGAATCCGACCGCACTGTGCGGCTTGCCCAGGTATTTGCCACAGCGGCCGAGACGCTGGGCAGCGAAGCCAAGGCGGCGCAATGGCTCAAGACCCCCAATCGCGCCCTGCGTGGCGGTTGCCCGCTGGACCAGTTGGACACTGATCCCGGCGTGCGCGAAGTGGAAGACGTGCTGGGCCGTATCTCCTACGGCGTCTATAGCTGATGCGCATCTGGCGGCTCTGCCGGGCGCCGTTCGCGACGGAATCCTTCGGCGGCGAGGGCGCGCGGCGCTTTGGCGGCCGTTGGAACTCGCGCGGCGTACCGATGGTCTACGGGTCTACATCGCTAGCGCTGGCCGCCATCGAGCTCTTTGTCCATTTGGAACCCGGCCAGGCCCCGGACGATCTGGTTTACCTCTCCGCGCTGCTGCCGGAAGGGGAACCGGCACGCACCCTTGAATCCGGCGACTTGCCGCAAGCCTGGTGGTCCGATAGTGCTCTCGCCGCCACTCGCGCTCTGGGCGATACCTGGATTGCTGCCCGCACCTCGCTGGCGATGCTGGTTCCCTCGGTTCCCATTCGCGCCGAGTGGAACGTGCTGGTCAATCCACTCCACCCTAGCTTGAGTGAACTACAGATTGACGTGCCGCAGCCCTTTGCCTTCGATGCCCGCATGTTCCGCCAGGCGCCGCGCTAGGAACATCTCTCTCAATCGTATAGAGGAAGCTAGCGCGGCATTTACGGAGGGAGCGTGGGGCTTCAGCCCCACGAGACCGACGCGTGTTTGACGGCCTTTAGGCCCGGTGCTGAAGCCCAATGGATTCTTTCGCTTGTTCAGGGGACTGAAGTCCCCTGCTCCCTCCATTCGGATCTCCTCTCTATACAATTTGGAGATCCACTTTAAAAACCCTTCACTCCCCCAGCGCGAACTTGCGCCCTGCCTCCAGCAGTTTGGCGACCGACTCCTTGGAGCAGGACTCGGTGTAGACCCGCAGCAGGGGCTCGGTGCCGCTGGCGCGGAAGAGAATCCAGGTCTCGGCGGCGTTGGGTTTAGTTGCCGCTTCGGGGTTGTCGAGGTAGAACTTCACCCCGTCCAGGGTCTCGGTGCGGATCAACTTCATCCCCGCCAGAGCCACTTCGCCCGGCTTGACGGCCAGGGCGCGGGCGATGGCGGCCTTCTTCTGCACGTCCGGGAATGTGCAGGTCGATGCGGCCGTACTGATGCTCGCCGTACTCGGCTTGCAGATCGGCGACCAGTTGGCCCAGCGTCTTCTTCTCGTCGGCCATGACGTTGGCCAGCAGCAGCGCGTTCAGCAGGCCGTCGCGCTCCG
The DNA here is from genome assembly GCA_963839155.1 of uncultured Acidobacteriaceae bacterium. Lineage (GTDB taxonomy): Bacteria > Acidobacteriota > Terriglobia > Terriglobales > Acidobacteriaceae > Telmatobacter. Next base: position 207,964 of record CAWITY010000005.1, on the reverse strand, counting down.
GCAGGTGGCGCTGGAAGCCGATGCCGCCCGACTCCTCGCCGCCCATCACGATCTCCCGCTCCAGCATGTAGTCGCAGACAAACTTGAAGCCGATGCCGTGCTCGATCAGTTCGCGACCGTGCTTCTTGCAGATGCGGTCCAGCATCTTGGTGGTGTTGAAGGCGCGGGTCACGGCGCCCGGCCAGTCGTTGTGGCGCTTGAGCACCCAGCTCAGCAGCACACTGAAAATCTTGTGCGGATCGACGAAGTTGCCGTCCTCGTCGGTCGCGCCGATGCGGTCGGCGTCGCCGTCGGTGCACAGGCCGGCCTGGCAGTGGTTCGCCTTGGCCGCCTCGCCCAGCGCGCGGATGTGCGGCTCGATGGGCTCCGGGTTGATCCCAGGAAAAAGCGGATCGGCGTTGGCGCGAATCTGCACGTGGTCCACGCCGATGCGGGTAAAGATGTCGGAGATGATGGTGCCGCCCGCGCCGTACATCGAGTCGATGGCGAACTTCATGCCGGATTTCGAAATCAGGTCCAGATCGGCGAAGCTCTCGATGGCCTTGAGGTAGCTGGGCAGGAAATCGACGATCTCAATGGCCGCGGGATGAGCCGGGCGCGGCACAGGCTGGCCGAGGTGCGACTCGATGTCAGTGATAATCGAGGGCTTGCCCGAGCCGCCGTACCACGCCTTGTACTTCACGCCGTTCCACTGCGCCGGATTATGCGAAGAGGTAATCATGATGCCGCCGGCGCAGCCGCGCTCACGCAGGCCGTAGCTGAGTGCCGGCGTGGGCGTAATGGCGTCGGCCAGAAACACCGGGATGCCGGTTGCGGCCACGACCTCGGCGCAGGTGCGTGCAAAGGCCTTGGAGCCGAAACGGGTGTCGTAGCCGATGCACAGACCCTTCGAGGGGTCTTCGTCGGCGGAGCCTTTGCGAGAGTGCACGTAGGCGGCAATGGCCTCGGCCGCGATGCGAACGTTGGCGAAGGTGAAATCGTCGGCGATAACCGCTCGCCAGCCGTCGGTGCCGAACTTGATCTGCTGTAGCAACATGGTCTGGTTCTTCTCTTCCAGGATTTAAGGTTAGTGCGCGCCGGCAGAGCCAGCGGGTCGATGCGGCAGGGCAGTGCGCGGAAGATCTTTTGGCTCAAGAATGCCAACTGACCAAAAACAAGGTCTCCCAGGTCGCAGTGCCGAGACCTGTGGAGACCCGCTTCAGACCTAATTCAAACTCAGATCAGCTCGGTCCGCCCGGTGATGGCCAGCTCCTTGACGATCTTGCCCACGTCCTGCGAGTGGTCGCGATGGGCAATGAGCAGCGCGTCCTCGGTGTCCACGATGACCAGGTTCTCCACGCCCACCAGCGCCACGAACTTTTTGGGGCTGAAGATGTAGTTGTTGGCGGCGTCGATGGCCATGTGGCCTTCGGTCTCGGCCACGTTGCCCTCGCCGTCGCCGCGCAGGCGCGTCTCCAAGCTGGTACTCGTAGAGCGAGGCCCAGGAGCCCAGATCGTTCCAACTGAACTCGGCCGGCATGCAGATACAGGTGGGAGAGATGCTCGCCCTTGGCGGAGCGGGGCTCCAGCACGGCATAATCCACGGAGATGTTCTCGCACTTGGGATAGAGAGCGCGAAAGACCTCTTCGAACTGCGGCGTGCCGTAGGCGGCGGCGATGCTCTCCAGCAGCGGAGCGGTCTCCGGCAGATGCTCGCGGACGGCGTTGGCCAGCGTGCGCGCGGACCAGAGAAACATCCCCGAGTTCCAGTAGTAGTTGCCCGCGGCCACAAACTCCTCGGCGCGGTTCTGGTTGGGCTTCTCGATAAAGCGGCGGACGTGCAGGGCGGTATCGTCCGTGGTGTAGTCGCCGGTTTCGATGTAGCCGTAGCCGGTCTCGGCGCGGGTGGGCTCAATGCCCAGCACGACCATGTTGTCGCCGGCCGCGGCCACGGCAATGCCCTTTTGCAGCGCCTTGAGGAAGCGCGGCTCGTCGGCGATCACGTGGTCTGAGGGAAAGATGCCCAGCACGGCATCTGGGATTCTGCTTCTCAATGAGAAAGGCGGCCAGTCCGCAGGCCGGGGCGGTATTGCGCGCCACCGGCTCCTGCACGATCTGGCCGGCAGGCATGCCCTTCAACTGGTCGGCGATCTCGTGGGCCAGGTACTCGTTGGTGATGACCCAGGTCTGCTCCAGCGTGGCCAGGGGCTTGAGCCGCTCCACGGTCTGCTGGATCATGGAGCGCTCGCCATCCAGGGCCAGAACCTGCTTGGCGCGGGCGCGGCGGGAGCGGGGCCAGAAGCGGGTGCCGCTGCCTCCAGCAAGAATCACAGGACGGAAATCAATAGGGTTCGACATTGAAGAGACATCCTATCCGACAAGCGATACGTTTGCACAGTGGTGAACGATTCTTTTTGAAAGCATCAACTCGCGGCAAGCCAAACAGCGGCCTGACGCGTGCGGAATCTGGGTTCTCGCAGTGCCCGGCCGCTGTCAGCAGCGGAGTGAATTGGAGGCCAACTTTATTTCAATCCGGTGAGGAATTCGCCCATCCGGCGGGTGCCCTCGTCGATATTCTGCTTGGTCACCGGGTAGGAGATGCGGATATGCTCCGCGGTGCCGAAGGCCTCGCCAGGCACGGTCACGACGTGGGCCTCGTGGAGCAGGCGCGTGGCCAGCTCCGTCGCCGTCTTGATGCCGCCTTTGCCAAGAAAAGCTGAGATATTGGGGTAAACGTAGAACGCTCCCTCGGGTTTGGTGCAGGTTACGCCGGGAATGGTAGCGAGCTTGGCCAGCATGTAGTCGCGCAAGTCGATGAACTCGGCGCGGAACTCACTGACGCATTCCTGCGAGCCGGCCAGGGCGGCGATGGCCGCCTTTTGCACCATGCTGGTGGCGTTGGAGGTGGACTGCGACTGCAGCTTGCTCAGGTTGGCCACCACCGGCTTTGAGGCCAGGGCAAAGCCCGCTCGCCAGCCGGTCATGGCATAAGTCTTTGAGAGCGAGCCGAGTACCACGATGTGCTCCTTGGCCCAGGTGAACGAGCCGCCGGAGACCGGCTTGCCGGCATAGTTCAGGTAAACGTAGCACTCGTCGAGCAGCAGGAAGATGCCGCGCTCGTGGGCCAGGTGGACGATCCGCTCCAGGTCCTCGGCAGAAACCACCGAGCCGGCCGGGTTCGATGGCGAATTGAGAATGATGGCCTTGGTCTTGGGCGTGATGGCCTTCTCAATGGCGTCGGCGGTGATGCGGAAGTTCTCCGCCTCGTTGGTCTCAAGGAACACCACCTTGCCGCCGGCGTACTGGATGATGTCTTTGAAGCTGACCCAGTAGGGCACGGGCAGGATCACCTCGTCGCCGTGGTCCACCAGGATCTGCATGGTGTTAAACAGCGCCAGCTTGCCGCCGGTGGTGAAGATGGCCTCGTAGATGCCGTAGTCGGAGCCGAAGTCGGTCGGCATGGCGGTCGACGATGGCCTTGCGCACGTCGGGAATGCCCGGAACCACCGTATAGCGGGTGAAGTTGGCGTCGATGGCGGCAATGGCCGCATCCTTGATGTGGCGCGGCGTAGGGAAGTGAGGCTCACCGGCGCCGAAATCCACCAGGTTTGCGCCCTGGGCGCGCAGCTTGGCGGCCTCGGCGGCTACCGCCATGGTTGCGGAAACCTCAATCCGGCCAATCCGGTCGGCAAAGACTTTGGAAGAAATGGAGGCTGTCATATCCTCTCTATCTTTACAGATTTCCGGGGAAGCACAAAATTCTTCCGCTCTGGAGGCCCGGAAAACCAGCCGCTTTTGGTTGTCTGCGCTCCCGCATAGGATGCAGACCGCGGGCCTTCATCTGCGAGCCACCCATTACGGCTGTTCCACAATTGCTGTACCGCGAACCCACCGCTATCAAGTCGAATTTTCTCAAGACAATGCCACCTTGCACTATGCCGGAGAGGGCATGGGCATTGTGGAACCGCTCTAGCTTCCTGTCTCCAAAGTTCTTGGCATGAATCCCGAAGAGCAGCCGCAGATCCTTCGACTCCCCCCCAGACTCCACCCCGGAACTGAGAAGCGTCTGGGGCCCCGTTTGCTCCCAATGAACGGGCCGCAGTGGCCGTGTTTCGCATCGCCCCAACGGGGCTAGAACTCCTGTTTGACTTGCAACCCAGGACTGCGCTTCGCTTGTCCTCCACCCCGCGAACGAAGACCTGTTCGCGGGGACCCCGGCCTGGGCTATTCTCCTGCGCTCCCTTCGGGAGGCTTTCGACCAGCTCATTCCCGGCCTAACTCGCATCGCGAGTCATTTGCTCAGGATGACATCCTAATTAGAGGTTGAGGGGCGTCGAATGATGATGCGAACTTTTGGGACACCACACTAGAACGGATAGGTCACGTTCGCTTCCGCGCCCCACAAGGCAGTCTGGCCATTCACCGTGTCCGCCCCCCAGAGGGCGGTGGCTGCATCTGGAGTTCCGGCGCCCCATAGTGCCGTTGCGCCCCACAGAGCAGTGAAGCCCTGGGGATCGTCTGCTCCCCACAGCGCCGTTGCGCCCCACAGTGCGGTCTGGCCGTCGACAAACGCGTTCGCGCCATAGACGTTGGAGGCGCCCCACAAAGCGGTAGCGCCCCACAGCGCTGTCTGATCGGTGTCCAGCTTGGTCAGGCCGGTTTCCGGATCGTAGACTGCGACCGGAGACATGGCAGTCCCGGCCGGGACGACGGTTCCGCTCTGTACATCGTTTAGGGCGGCATCGATGTCAAGGTAGCCTGCGCCGATGGTGAAAGCGTCGTAGTTTGCCTTGTAAACGACGCCGGTTGAGGGATCGGTCACGCTGCTGGTCTGGGGAAAGTAGGTACGATCCGCCGTGCGCATCAACTCGGCTTTGACCTCGTCGGGGGTAAGCTGTGGCTCCGCCTGCAACAAGAGCGCGATCGCTCCGCTGGTCACGCCCGCTGCCATGCTCGTGCCGCTGAGCGGAAAATACTGATTTGATGGAAGGATTTGCGGGCCCAGCAGCATGTAGAAACTGTAGGGGGTCACGAAGGAGGGATTGTCCTTGGCCAGCGGCTCGCCGCCGAAATAGAGGCTCGTCACCAGGTTTCCGGGGGCGACGATGTCCGGCTTGGCGATGTGGTCGATGAACGTTGGGCCCTTCGAACTGTAACTTCCGACGATATCGTCCTTGATCGAGGCCGTCTCCCTGGTGTTCATTGCGCCCACGGTAATTACATAGGGATCGTTTCCGGGGGCTTCCACGGTTCCATAGCCTTCAGCATTCAGGTTGAGATCGCGGCCTCCATTGCCCGCGGCGGCTACCACCACAATGCCGGCCTTCCATGCCTGTTCGACGGCCTGGCAGAGCGGGTCAAGCGTGTAGCTCTCCCAAACCGGACGGCCGAGAGACAGGTTGATGACGCGAATATTGAAGTAGCTTTTGAGCGCGATGGCCTGCTCGATTGCGGCAATGACCTGGGAGTCCGTGCCCGCACCTGTGGCATCGAGCGCGCGAAGATCGATCAGATTGACATTGGGCGCCGCGCCCTTGAACGTGCGAAAGAACAACAAGCCGGTCGATTGGCTTCCATTGCCGCCGATAAGGCCGGCCACATGGGTCCCATGGCCGAATGAATCGCCCGCATTCGAATCACCGTTTCCGCCGCCATTGGGCACGAAATTCTGCTGCCAGACCACGCGGCCGGGCCCCCGTGTGCCGAGCTGCAATGCTGCGGGGGTCCCCCCGCTGAACTTGAGCGCCGGCTGCTGCCAGCCCAGTCCCCCTTGAAGGTCCGGGTGGTTTTGGATGCCGCTATCGATCACCGCCACGCCAATGCCCGTGCCATCGTATCCCCTGGCCCACACCTGTGGGGCATTGATGGGCTCCGTAGTGAACTCCGCGCTGGTCATCGTAAATGCTGAGGCCCTCGCGGCCAGCGGCCGATCCACGGAGATATAGCTCACATTCGGATCGCCGGCGAGCTTCTGGAGCGCGGATTGGGGCAAAGTCGCTGCGTGAGCATGAATGGAGTGCATGGTGCGGCGAAGCGCGCCGCCGGCCAACGCAATGGCGTCCTCCTGCTCTTGACCGGGGTCGAGCTTGTACTGGACGATTACCTGCACCATCGACGACGAAGAGGCGGCCGCGTCCGGGGAAATCTTGCCATGCGCGGTGGGAGCGGGTTCACCCAGAGCGGCCATGGAAATCGCGGCGGTGAAGGTCAAGGCAATGATCAGCAAGCGGGACAAGCGCTTGCCGGCAAAAGCCGAAGAGAAGGGACTGAAGATCCGGGCCGTGCTCTTCCGTTTGAAATCCACCCGTTGCTCAATTTTCATGGTCTTTCTCCCTACGCACCACAGAGGCAAGCTTGGGCCTTTCAATGCCCGTTTTTTCCATGCATTCTTCATCGGAGGCTGTTGAGTTTTCTGGAATGACCGAGGTAATCGGTTGAATTTTCCTTACAGCGGTTCCACAATCGATAGACTCAGGGACCACTGAAATCAAGTGGCATTTTGCTCAAGAAAATGCCACCTTGCACGATGCCGGAAAGGGCATGTGAATTGTGGAATCGCTCTAGCTGGACCTTAGCCAGGGCAGCAAAAGGGCGCATGATTTCGCGGGGAGCGGCAATGCTGGGGGGACGGTTTGTACAGAAACGAGACAGCGGAAGTCGCGACCTCAGGTACATGAGGCGCAATCGGGAAAACCGGGCTGAGGATGAGCACGCTCAACCCAGGCAAAGATCGCGCAGTTCCTCGTGCGCGGCCTGCCTTACGAGACTTCCAGCAGTTTCGCCGGGACGTCCTCTCGCGCATCGGCGCTCTCGCGTCGAGGGGGCAGCTTGGCAGAGTGCAGCAGATTCTCGCCTCGCTCCACCAGCGCGCGCGACAGCCTGGGCTCTACAGCGAGCAGAATGCGCAGATGGTCCTTTGAAAAGGCATCTACTTTACTTGAATAGAGCGTGAGGACGCCAAATCTTGCGCCAGCCGGCTCGCAGAGGGGAAGCGAAATTGCCGAGCGCATTTGCCCCGGCGCCCCCCGTTTTGCCACGTAGTGAGGTTCCACCTCGGGGTTCCCGTTCACAATGGATTTGCCGCTGTCGGCAACCCAGCCGGAAAGGCCGTCGCCGACCGGAATGCGAACCGGAGCAAAGGAGCGCGCGGCCACTCCGTCTTTGTAGTGCGTGAAGAGCCGGTCGCCCTCCTTGAGGTAGATGGTGAAGCAATCGAAATCCATCCACTGGCGCAGGCTGAATGAAGTGGCCGCGGCGCACCCCTCGGAGCCGGACAAGTCGTCGAGCATGCTGATGATCTGGGCGACGGCTTGCGTCTCCGTCCTCGCAGAGGCAATCAGATTGAGGGTGCCGTTCAGGCTTGCCGGGCGGGCAAAGATCGGCGCAACTCCGGCTGCGCTTCCAGATTCCTCCACCGGCCCGGTGGCAACGCTGTACTGCTCAAATCCAGCTCCTGGCGCCGCGCCCTTGGTGATGGTGAGCGAAGTTTGCAGCGGGGCCACCGAATCCCTGTCCTGTTGCGCCAGTTGCTCCAGTTCGAGATAATGCTGCTCCAGCACGGCGGTGACAGATGGATCGAACTCGCTGCCGGCTTTGTGCTTGATATAGTCCAGAGCCTCATCCAGCGGGAGGGCTCGGCGATAGGGCCGGTTGGAGGACAAGGCATCGAAACAGTCCACAACCTTGAGGATGCGGGCGCCGATGGGGATTTCCTCTCCCTTCAGCCCATCGGGATAGCCGCTTCCGTCCCAGGCCTCATGATGCGAGCGCACGATGGGGGTAACAGGATAGGGGAAGCGGACACGCTCCAGGATGTCGGCACCGACGACAGGATGGATCTTCATCTTGTCGAATTCTTCGGGGGTCAGTCTTCCCGGCTTGTTGATGATGTGCTCGGGGACGGCCAGCTTGCCGATGTCGTGAAGGAACGATGCGGTCAACAGGGCCTGCAACTGCATTTCGTCCTGGCCCATCAGCCGGCCGATCTCCCTGACGTAGACGCGGACGCGCAGCAAGTGGTCGTGCGTGCCCTGATCCTTCGCTTCGATGGCCAGGCCAAGGGCCTCGATGGTGCGCAGGTGCACCGCCTTCATCTCTTCCAAGTGGCTTTGCCGGGCCGATATTGCGGCGATTTGCGCGCAGTAGGCACGATGAATGGTGTACACCGTGGGAAGGAGGAGCAACGAGGTCATCCAGCCGAAGTGAATGCTGATCAAATGGGCGATGGCCGCGAGAAAGGCGCCCACCAGGTAGAAAGGAAGGAACCACGGATACCGTCGCCGCCAAAGACCGAGAGCGCTCTCGCCGCACGTCCAGCCGATGGCCATGGCGACAGGAATGGTATTGGTGAAAAAGTACACGGTGGCGGCAAGCGCCAGGGCCGGCGCCATCTCAAGCCCGTGGCGGGTTGAAAACTCGAATGCCAGGCAAGCGAGCACGGTGGAAGTCATGACACTGCCCAGATTGAAGGCCACTTGCGCCAGGGTGAAGGGCCTGAGCACATGGATCCGGCACTGGGCAAAGACCGACACGCTGGCCAGCCCCACAGCCTGCAAGGGCGAGAGCTGCAGGATGCCCAGCAGAATAAAGGGGAAGTTGACAGACATGGTGCCGTCCCCATTGGGCATGGCGACCTTCATCTCGGCGCTCAACAGAATCACCGTCAAATACACGGCAAACCGGCCCCAGTCGCAGGCAGGCGGTCCGGCGACGAACCCCAGGCTGCTTGCCGCGCCGGCAAGCGTGAGCCCAATCAGGAATCTGACCCGCAGTGGCATTCGCTCTCTCCATTCGCACCGTGCATGGTACTGCTCATGGCATGAGCTCTTTCTCATCCGCCGGGCAATGAGCAGGCAAAACGCTGCATGGACGATTTGCGGGGATACACCGACATCCCGCGCAAACTTCCTCGCCCTGACACATCTCTCTTCGTCAAAACGAGCGGCCCCATGAAAACTGTACGTAGGAGAGACAGGATGGGACCTGCGGGAGCGGCGGCCCTCCAAACAACGCAAGGGGGTGCAGGAAATCTGGTTCCTCTTAGAGCATTTTTGCTTTTGCCATACATTTCTGTACCCCATCCATTCCGCGTTTTCCAGCGGAATGGGTGGGAAACCAACAGGATGATGGTCTGCACAATTTGCGAAAACACACCTAGTGTCCTGTCTCCAAAGTTCATGGCATGAATCCCGAAGAGCAGCCGCAGATCCTTCGACTCACCACCCCCAGACTCCACCCCAAAACTGAGAAGCGTCTGGGGGCCCGTTCGCTCCCTAATGAACGGGCCGCAGTGGCCGTGTTTCGCATCGCCCCTGCGGGGCTAGAACTCCTGTTTGACTTGCAACCCAGGACTGCGCTCCCTTCGGGAGGCTTTCGACCAGTTCATTCCCGGCCTAACTCGCATCGCGAGTCATTCGCTCAGGATGACATCCTAATTAGGGGTCGAGGGTCGTCGAATGATGACGCGAACTTTTGGGACACCACACTAGCTTTGCTCGATGCGCCCGCGCATGCGCTTGAGCACGTTGGGCGGCACCAGCCCCGAGACGTCGCCGCCGAAGCTGAACACTTCCTTCAACATGCGGGAACTGACAAAGGAATAGCGTCCGGCCGGCTGCAGGAAGACGGTCTCGATCTCCGGGGCAAGACGGCGGTTCATCAACGCCATCTGGAACTCGTATTCGTAGTCGGAGATGGCGCGGATGCCGCGCAGGATAGCGGCGGCGCCCTGCTGGCGGGCAAACTCCACGGTCAGGCCATCGAAGGTGGCCACCGAGACGTTGTCGATGGAGCGAGTGATCTCTTCCAGCATCTCAACGCGCTCGGCCACGGTAAACAGCGGGTTTTTGCCCGGATTGTTGAGGACGGCGACGACCAGGCGTCCAAAGATCCTGGACCCGCGCTGAATCAAGTCGACGTGGCCGTTGGTCGGCGGGTCAAAGGTACCGGGATAAAGGGCCGTCACGGTCATTGCTGCTGCTCCAATGGGATTTTAGCAGCAAGGGGACAATCCCTTTGGAACCGCTCTAAATCCCCATGCGCGATTTCAAGCTGCGCACGCGGTCCCGCGCCACCGGAATCTGCGTGTGCTGAGTGTCCTTGAGCGAAAGGACGACCTTGCCGGCGAACCAGGAGTCCACCTGGTGAATCCAGTCCACATTCACCAGGGCAGAGCGATGAACGCGGAAGAACTTCTGCGGATCGAGCCGCCGCTCCAGTTCCGCAATTGTCTGGTCGACAGCATGGCGGCGGCCGCCAGACACCGCATAAGTCAATTTATCCAGGGCCAGAAAGTGGGTGACTTCATCCAGGTCGAGAAACGAGATGCGCTCGCCTACGCGCGAGGCAATGCGGCGTGGATAATCGTGCTGCCCGTCGCGCAAGGATGCGGCAAGTTGATTGAGCAAGGCGGGCAGGTCGGGGTTCTGCTGCCAGGAGGGTTGGGCGGCGGGAAGCAGCCGGGCGAGTTTCCCTACGGCGCGCTGCAGTTGGTCCGTGTCGACGGGCTTCAGCAGATAGTCGATGGAGTTGACCTGAAAGGCGCGCAGCGCATATTCGTCGTACGCGGTGGTGAAGATGACGAAGGGCTGGCGAGGCATACGCGAGAGCAGTTCGAAGCCATTCATGCCCGGCATCTGAATGTCGAGAAAAAGCACATCGATGGCGTTGCCCGGCTCGCTCACAAGAAAGCTGAGCGCTTCTGCCGGATCGGTGGCGCTGCCCGCGATGCGCAGCCCGTCAAACTTGGCCAGCAGGCGCGTCAGCCTCTCAATGGCCAGCGGTTCGTCGTCAACGAGATATGCGCTAAGCTGCGTGCTTTCCATGGACATTCCTTGTTATGCGGGAAACGAGAGGCAGACGGCTGTCTTTTCTCCGTCGCGGGTCACTTCCAGTTGGCCGGCGCTGCCAAACAAAATCTCCAGGCGGGCGATCAGGTTTCCCAGCCCGTGCTCGGGAGTGATGGCTTCGAGCGAGAAGCCGGGTCCGTCGTCGATTACTTCCAGACGAATCCGGCCGGCATCCCGCGATCCACGTATCTGAATCGCGGCTCCCTGTGCCCGCAGCGAAACGACATGCTTGACGGCGTTTTCAACCAGCGATTGCAGGGCCAGCGGCGGCACCTTTACGTCCTCCAGCGTCTCCGGCACCGCGATCTCAAAGCGCAGGCGTGGCCCGAAGCGCGTCTTTTCGATTTCAAGATAATCGCGCACGACTTTGAGTTCCTGGCCGAGCGGCGCCAGACCGCGCTGGTTGGCGTTCAGAGAAAAACGCAAGAGCGAGGCCAGCTTGCCCACCGTATCCTCGGCGCGTGCGGGATCAGAGGGAATCAGCGCCGCAATGGAGTTGAGAGTATTAAACAGAAAGTGCGGATGGATGCGCGACTCGAGCGAGGACAGCCGCGCCTCGGCCAGCAGCTTGTAGGCGCGCTCCTGTTCCACTTGCCGGGTGCGCAGTTCCAGAGTAGCGGCCTGAAATTTGAAACGCATGGTCTCATAGGAGGTGATAGCCAGACCTACCATGAGCGTGAGGACGATGCTGATGGGATAGGACCCGCGGAATTCCCGCCAGTATTGGTCACGCCGGATCATTCCGGCCAACTGCAACAGCAGGCACCCAACGAGTGTTCCTGAAGTCGCGGTGCCTAACAGTACAAGTGAGTCCACAAAAAAGATGAGGCGCGGGATTCTGTCTGCATAGCGATGAGAGACCAGGGTGAGAAGTATGGCCGATGGCGGCCCAATCAAGGCGGAGTAGAGGAAGGTGATGACCAGTTCCGCTCCGCTCTCTGATAACTTGGTCCGGCCCAGCGAGAGAAAGATGGCCAGGCACAGTACGGCGACGCCGGGCACAATCCATAGCATCTTGAAGAGGGCAGGGGCAAGGCCAGGACGTTTCCGATCACAGGATGGCGCAAAGGTTGGAACGATGAGTCGATTCATAGCTGGAAGCGAACCCCCAAAGACGTAGCTGCCGAGTATGGCGTGACGCCGTATTCCGATGTTTTGCTGCCTGCCGGCGCCTCAAGATGCAGATATGCAGAGAAGTGGTTGCCGAATCTGCGGTTGGCGTCGAAGGCCGCGGTGTAGCTTCGGTCGTTGAGATTGGCCACCACGTACGCGTCCAGATCCCATTCCTTCCAGCCGGGCCGCTCGCGCAGGCGCGACTTGCCAGCATCGAAAAATGCATAATGCTGACGCCCGGCCAGCGGCGATATCGTCGTGTCCCGATAATAAGGGATGTTGGGCTGGGTATAGAACTCGCCGATGAAGGTGATACCGGACCCCGTGGTGTACTTGCCGCCCAGCAGCACCGCACCCTGTTCGCGCCAGGCGGCTTCGCCGTGCAGCTCCCAGGCCTGGCCCAGGACTCGTGTAAAGGTGAGCGCGCCAAAAGCGTCGCCGCCGCGGTCGTCACCGGCAATCAGCGCGGTGTCGAATCCATGCACCAGCACGTTGTAGCGAAACGCCGTTGTGTCATAGGCATTCGATTGCGGAGGCGCAAGCGCGGCCGTGGACCACGCCACCGTAATCGCATGAGGCCCGCGCACCCAGTCGGCCTTCAGCATGTCGCGCCCCTGGTTCAGATTGAGCCGGTCAGTGGGATTGGTGGGCATGCGCGGCGGGTCCAATACACCGGCTGCGGTGAAAGCGTAACCTGTTCCCCAGCGCACCATTCTGCGCCCCGCCATCAAGTCGAAGTCCCCCGCAGACAGGCCGGCATAAGTCTCTTTCACGCGCAACTGCGTGGCCGTATCGGCGTAAGTGCCGGCGATGCCAATCAAGCTCGAAGAGACTGTGAAGCGATCCTTGAAGCGCACCGTGCATTTAGGCTCCAGCAACAACTGGTTGAGAACCTTGGGCGCGGGCACTTGCAGATTGCCATAGAAGGTAGCGTCGTCGATGACGGACACCGAGTAGCGGAAATCGTGGCGGCTCTCCGGAGCCGGCGCACCCTGCGCAACCGCGACGGTCGCGAAGAGCATCAGAGCCGGCAATGGAAGAGTTCGTTTCATAGGTAGATTTCTGCAAGGGCGGAGCTATGAACCTCTGAATCGATCGCCGTTTTGAAAGGGCACGACTAACATCGTGCCGATTGATTCGGCCCTGACGTTATGCATTAAGTCAGGACTGTCATCCTGAGCGAACGGGGCCCCAAACGTTCTTCAGTTTGGGGTTGGTGAGTCGAAGGATCTGTGGTCGCTTTTCCTTCATTCCGTTCAATTGATTCAGGGCCGGATCAGTAATAAGAAACTGCAGATGAATCTCCGCGCCGCCCCTCCGGGGCCGACTAAATCCCCGTTCTATCCCTCGCGGGAGAAAAGCCCATCGCTGTACAAGGGACGAGCGGCCAGCGAGCTACTGCCAATAGATCATCTTGATCTCGATCGCCAGCTCCGGCTTGTCCAAAGTAAATTCCGACTCCTCGGCAGTCGGCGGACCATCTCTCCTCGCGGGATTGTTTGAAATGCCATAGCCCTTGGTGGGAATTCCGCCGGAATCGTATTCCATCTTTCCCGACAGGTTGTCGTCGTGCAGCACAACCGCGGCATAGGCGCCCTGGGGAATCTTGTCGAAGACCGCATCGGCGGTCAGCGTCTTGGCGTCGATCTCTACTTGCTTGGCCGCGGCAGCCTTGGCAAACTCCAGCGGAAATCCCTCGGCACGCGGAAAGAGCAAAATGACAATCTTCCCCGTGGCATTGCGAATCCCGGTGATGTGAACCGTCAGCGTTGCCACACTGGGCGCGGGCACGGGAGCGGTCGCTTGTGCGGGCGCGGGAGCAGCCGCGGGCGCCTCTGGCGTTTGTGCGCCGAGCCGCCCCGCGAAGGTCAGCGGCAGCAAGCAGAAAAGTAGAGTCAAACCAGCAGAAGTCTTGAAGGTGAGATTATTCCGTGTCATTCAATTCCCTTTCGTCGTCGATTTCAAGAAATCAGAAACGGTCGGTCCGTCCCTGGTAGAAGAGCTTGTCCGGCAAGTCGCGCGGCGCCGATCCATTGTATTCGAGCACGCTGTGCGAGTTGTGGCGGATCTCGTCGTAGAGCGTCAACCTGTGCAGCAGCATCTTGCCGTCGAATGGCCGATACTCGTCAAAGGTAGCGGATTTGATGTGCTTGCCCGAGGTGAGATAGAACTCCGCGCGCACCGGCCGGGCGTCGCTCACGCGCAGCCAGTAGAGGATGCGCTGATAAGTTGAGCCTTTGCGCTTGGCGGTCAGGTCAAGCACGTAGCATTCCTCTGCGCCAATCTTCTCAGTCCGCACATACACCGGCGAGTAATCCACGGCGTAGTTGGTGCGCGCCACGTCGCCGTTCGAGGCGTCGCCGGAGAGCCGCTCCAGCGGCGTAATGCGCACCGGGCGGCTGGTGTCAGGCAGATAGACCCACATATCGTCGCCCAGCATCAGCAGGTGGCGTCCCTTGTCGCGCGGGCTGAGGAATTCGACGTAGGTCTTCTCGGTTCCCTTCTGCGAAACTTCGTAGAGCTTCTCCTCGTCGGCTTTGCCTGACTCGAAGTTGGTGATCTTCACTCGCACGACGTAAGACGGCCAGCCGTTGCGGTACAGGTCCGACCGCTTGAGAAGCGCCTCGGCGTCGGGGGTTGCGGCGTGACTCACCAGCACGCAGGTGAGCAGAAAGCCGATCAGGAAGAGCAGCAGAAACGTGCGCAGTACGCAGTTGATTCTAGACATGGGCCAGAGCCTCCGCAATTTGCAGCCGGGATGCGCGGATCGCCGGGAGAATGGATGCCAGCGCCAGGCTGACGATCACCAGAATCGACGAGCCGACCATCAACGCGGGCACGTGAAGCACCTTGAAAGGCATGGCCACCGTGTATCCCGGCGGCGGAGGCATGTGCAGGCCCGAAGCATTGAGCAGCGCACCCAGCAGATTGCCTCCCGCAACGCCGGCGATCGCGCCCATCACGCCCAGCAGCGTCGCCTCCAGCATGAACAGAGCCACGACCCAGATGCGCGGCGTGCCCATGGCCAGCATGGTGCCGATCTCGCGCGTGCGCTCCAACATGGCCATCAGCAAGCGTGTTCACGCTCGACATGAGAACCATGAAGAAGACAATCACGCCCATGAAGAGGAAGATGCCGTTGAACATGGTGTTGACCTGCTTGTAATAGGTGGCCAGGTCGATCCATTTCTTCAGCGTCATCTGCTGCGGCAAGCCGCGCAGGCGCGGAATCAGCTCGGCGTAAGCCAGGTCGGTGTTGTCGGTCGAGTCCAGGCCGACCACCAGGTTGGTGACGCGATCGCTTTGCAGCAGGCGCTGCGCCGCGGGCAGAGTGATGCGCACATAGCGCGCATCCAGTTCGGCGACGCCGGAGTTGACGATGCCCACGATCTGGACATCGACGCCATTCAGCGCGCCATCGGAAGTCATGGCCAGCACCGTCAATCCGTCGCCGACTTTGACGCCCATTGACTTGGCCAGACCCGCGCCGATCAGCGCCTCCACCTCGCCCGCTGGGTTGGCATCCAGATCGCGCCCCTCGACCACACGGGTGATGAATCCGAGGCTCTTTTCCGCGTCCGGATCGACGGCGCTGCCCATGAATCCGGCGGCCTTGGTTCCGTTTGAGACCATGCCGTAGAACTCGATGCGCGGAGCCACGCCGCGCACGTGCTGCGCCGAGGTGACTCTTCGCGGCCACCTGACGCCAGTTTTCAATGCCGGTGTCGAGCACGCGCACTTCGTCGCGGCGAAAGTGGTCGGCGGTAAAGATCTGCAGATGGCCCAGCCCATCGTTGATGGTGCTTTCGCGCAGGCCATGCGTCATGAAGGCGAAATATCCGCCCGCCAGCAGCAAGCCCGCCACGCCTCCGCCCACCATGCACAGGGTCATGATGGTGCGGCGGCGGTTGCGGAAGACATTTCTAAACGCGAGAAGCAGGAACTTGCCCATGGCTCACTCCTTCATTCAAAGTGTCTGAAACGACCTGCCCGTCAGTCAGCCGCACGATGCGGTCGGTGTGCTCCAGCAGCCGGGCATCGTGGGTGGAGAAGATAAAGGTCAGGCCGAGGCTGCGGTTCAGGTCGTGCATCAGGTCGATCAGCTGCGTGGCGTTGTGAGTGTCCAGATTGGCGGTGGGCTCGTCGGCCAGCACCAGCGCGGGACGATGCACAATGGCCCGCGCCACGGCCACCCGCTGGCGTTCGCCGCCAGAAAGCAGATCGGGGCGATGGTGGGCTCGGTCTGCCAGCCCGACGCTCTCCAGCGCCGCTGCCACCCGCTCCCGCCGCTCGCCCGCGCTCACGCCTTGCACCAGCAAAGGAAACTCCACGTTCTCGCTGGCCGTGAACACGGGAATCAAATTGAAGGTCTGAAAGACGAATCCGATCTTCTCCCGCCGCAGAGTGGTCATGCGGCCTGGGCTCAGCTTGGAGGTGTCCACACCATCCACCAGGATGCGCCCGCTGGTCGGCTTATCGATGCAGCCAATGAGGTTCAACAAGGTGGATTTTCCGCTTCCACTGGGGCCGGCAATAGCCAGGAACTCGCCCGCCGCCACGTGTAGGCTAACGTTCGACAGGGCGCTCACAAAATTGTGGTCCAGAGGAAATCGTCGGCAGACTTCTTCCACCTTGACCAGTTCATCCGCTTCACTCATGGGGCCGCTCCCTCTTCGAAGGTTTCTGTTCACTTCGCAAAGGTAACGGGAGTGCGGCAAAGTTGCACGCCCTTTTGGACAAAAGGCCGCAAAAGCCGACGGAAGGTAAAAAAGAAGCGATGAACCGGGAGTGGGCAGGATGGAGCAGCGGGACGAGTGCCGTGTCTGACGCAGAGGGTCATTTCTCAGCAGTGAAGAACATGGGCTCTCCCGTTGCCAAGATGCCCGCTTTGTTCTCCAGCCGGCCACGACTTCGACCGTGCCGCAAACAGACGACAGATTTGTCTCCGAAGCGTGGATCTGAAAACGCACGCAATCATTGAGACAGTGCGGCAGGGGCCAGGGCATTGCGGCCAGTTGGGTACCCCCACCCTTGCGCCGGTCTTTTCAAGGAAGATACCGGCGCGAGGATGGAAGACCCACAAACCTCAGCGGACCACCTTGCCCCGGCTGCTACTTGGGTTGCGCCTCGCTGGCTGGAGGAGCAGGCATGGCGGGAGCGCCCTGGGGCATGCCCATGACCACCACCGTCGCGGCGACAAAGGTCCCGCCCTTCACCGCGCCCTCGACTCGCACCGTATCCCCCACCTGCACATCGGCCAGGGTGACGGGATCGCGGCGCTTTCGGAAGGTGGTGTTCTCATCCACGGCGAAGGTGTGGCTGGCATGATCCACGCCGGCCAGAAGCGTGACTTTCACCCCGTCAACGGCTGTCACCTTGCCCTGAAGCCAGGTCTTGCCGAAGTTGGCCTGCATCTCCTGCATTTGCCGGGCGCGCTCGGGATCCATGAGTACGACGGTCATGGCGCCCACCGATTTTGACGCCGCATCCACTTCGCCCAAAGCGGCTATGGGCTGGCCCACTTTGATGTCTGTAGGTTTGAGCTCCTGCGGGGGGTTGCCACCCATGCCCTCTCCCTGGCCGCGTCCCATGCCTTGGCCGCCGCCCATGCCTCGCCCTCCGCCCATACGCTCTCCGGGGCCGCCACGCTGCGCCGGCGCTTTGAAGATGCGGGTGTTGGCGCTGAAATGCACGGTGTAAGTCTCTCCCGCTTCGGTTTTGATGGTGTAGTGGTCGGCGGCAACGGCGGTCACGGTTCCCATCACTCCGCTCCCGCCCATGCCCTGGCGGCCCATCATGCCGCCGCGACCGCCGCGCTGGCCCTGCCAGCCTCCCTGGCCGGGCCCTTGAGCCGGGCCCTGGCCTGCCGGTGGAGGAGTGGGTTCATCCTGGGCATACGCGGCGCTCAGCGCCAGTCCTAACACCATGACAGAGAAAAGACGAATCTTCATGAAAGCTCCTGGGGGCCAAGACAACCCACAACAGCATAGACGGGAAATGGGCAGACGGGATAGCAGAGTGCTGGTGAAGAGCAGGGCTCGCGTTTCCGGCCAAGGGACCACCGAACCACTACTCGTTCCTTCCTCGGGCACGGCGGGGGGCCGGGGAACCCACTGGGCCGAGTCCGGGGTTCATCCCGGTATTCCGCATCTCGAACCGCAGGTCCTTCGACTGCGTCTGGCGCCCGGCCACTCCACCGGCGAGGACCTGTCACCGGTGCCCCCTGTATCGCGCCAAGTTTCGTTCCAAATGGACGGTCCGCAATCGTCATGTCTCGCAGCGCCACTACAGCGGTTCCACAATTGCTGTACCCCGAACCCACCGCTATCAAGTGGCATTTTTCTCAAGGAAATGCCACCTTGCTCGACGCCGGAAAGGGCATGTGAATTGCGGAACCGCTCTAAAGGGCGCAGGACATTTTCTTGCGCCTTCTCCCTGGGCTGCGATTCAGCAGGCGCCGGGCATTGTTTTGAGTACAAACGTGTGTAGCTGTGTGAGCCGCGCGCTCCCACCTGGTCTTGGGCTTCCTGGAATGCAAGTGGTTTTTTATGAATAGCGTACCCGGCATTTCTGGACTTTCCAGAGTGCGATGCGGGAGCCGGATCTGGTGTTTCGGTATTCTTGTGCGCCAGCGAAGCAGCAGAAGCCGAGGCGCCTTCTGCTCAACCGAAGAGACAAGCTCCACCCTGCCTCACGGACAGCGATGGATCGATCTGCCGGGCGCAAGACATAGAAAACAGAGGAGATTGGGTGGACGTGTAGCGCGCGGAGTCTTCCTGCAGTGCGCGGCATTTGACAGATGCTGCCGCCAGGATGGATCATTCTCTCGCGAATGCACTCGTGTGCAATTGCGATGCTCCAGCGAACTTCTGCACGAATCGATTGCCTGGAGTGGGCAGCACGCACATACCCCGGCACGCCCAGAGAGACGACTTGAGCGGCTTGCCGGTCCTAGTTGACCGCTTCGGTCATACGTATCTGACCTTTGAGCCGCGCCAGCCTGAGCGCCACGATCTGTGGGGCGCGCGCCGCGTGGACGAGTTCCGATTCCGGGCGAATGCGGTTGTGAAAGTCCGACCTTTAAATTGAAGCCGCGAGTCTTGAAGGAGAAGCAATGAAGAAGCTTTTGGTAGGCAACGCCCCCTGTTCCTGGGGAACGCTGGAGAATCAAGATAAGAGCCAGCAAATTCCGTTTGACCGCATGTTGAACGAGCTGGTAGAGACTGGCTACACCGGAACCGAGCTGGGCGATTGGGACTATATGCCCACCGACCCGGCATTGCTGCACGCAGAGCTTGCCAAGCGCGACCTTGTGATGCTTGGTGCCTTTGTACCTGTGGCCATGAAGTATGCCTCGGCCCATGCCGCCGGCGCGGCCACCGCGGTGAAGACAGCACGCCTGCTGGCCGCTGTTGCCACGACGCAGGCGCCTTTTCTGGTCTTATCAGACGACAACGGGACCGACCCTGCGCGCACTCGCCTGGCCGGACGCATCAAGCCGGAAGACGGCCTGAGCGGCGCGGAGTGGAAGGTCTTTGCAAGCGGGGCCGACCTGGTGGCGCGCGCGGTCTTCGAAGAGACAGGTTTGCGCACCGTGCTCCACCACCACTGCGCCGGGTATGTGGAAACACCGGACGAGATTGCCACTTTCCTGGGATTGACTGACCCGCGGCACATCGGCCTGGTCTTCGACAGCGGTCACTATTGCCATGGAACCGGCGGCGAGGATTTCGACATGACCGCGGCTCTTGACCGCTTTGCCGAGCGCATCTGGTACATCCACTTGAAGGATATTCAACCGGATGTTGCGCGTCGCGCCCGCGCCGAGCAGTGGGACTACTTCACCGCCATGCGCAACGGCGTTTACTGCGAACTCGGGCAAGGCTGTGTCGATCTTGCTGCCCTGCTGCGGTGGCTGGGCGCGCGCGACTACAAGGGCTACGTCCTGGTCGAGCAGGACATCCTGCCGGGCATGGGAACGCCGAAGGAGAGCGCGCGGCGGAACCGCGAATACATCCACTCCATCGAAGCGAATTTCGCTTGAGGCGGCCGGCGGGCGATCTTAATTCGGCAGTTTTGAACGAGCAACAAGCAGCCGTTCGTGCAGTGCGGCGATGCCATCGACAAGAGCCGCAAAACCGTTTACGGTTTCGACCAGGGGATCGGGATTCTGAAAAGCGCGTGCAAAATCGAGGCACTGCCTTCCGAATCCTGCCCTGACCCGGACCAAACAATAGCCGCGCGCACAACCTGCCGCTCAACCTCTACACCGAAGGCCGTCCTGTGCGCATGAAAGAGATCTGTACATGAAGCGATCGAGACTCGTTGCCATCCTCACCGACGTGCATCTTTGGGTGCCATTAGGTGTATTGATTCTGGGAACAACACTCCTTATGACCCTGAGGTGAATCTGTGAGCGAAACTGCAACCGCCCTTCGCGGGCGATCGACCCTATCCCTGCACAAACTCGGCGTATTCTGCGGACTCGCCGCAGCCCTCTGGCTCGGTACTGCCGAAGCGCCTACAAAGCTGGTAAACGTTGGATTCTCTCCCTTCGTGATCTCGCTGGGCATGGTCATGGGCGCTTTTGTGGCGCGCTGGACAGTCCCCACGCTGCTCAAGGGCACCGGGTTTTTATTCACCGATCTGCGCGACAAACCTCACCTGATTGTGTGGGCCGTGGTGGCTGGAATGCTCTGGGCAGTGGCCAATACGCTGACCATCTTCGCGGTGCGCAACGTAGGTCTGGCCATCGCCTTTCCGCTTTGGAATACCAACAGCCTGGTCGGTCTCTTCTGGGGCTGGCTGCTCTTCAAGGAGTTGCGCGGCTCCGGCGTAAAGGGATGGGCGAAGGTGCTGGGCGGGGCCTCGGCGATTGTAATCGGCGCCGGAATCCTCGCCATGGCCACTGCGCGCCAGTCGTCGGATACACCGGGCAAGGCCGCCGTGGGCATTGTGGCCGCTTTGGGCGCCGGCGTTCTGCTGGGCACCATGTACATTCCCTACCGCAAGGCCTATATCAGCGGCATGAACCCGCTCTCCTTCGTTACCATCTTCACCTTCGGCGAGTTGGGCACGGTCTTCATCCTGGCATCGGTCTTTCATGGCGGCGTGGGTAATCTCGTCGCCGAGTTGCACCGCGCGCGGCCTATGCTGTTCTGGCCGTTTCTGGGGGGCTTCTGCTGGGTGATTGGCGATCTGTTTCAGAACTTCGCCGCCAAGTACATTGGCATCGGGCGCGGAATCCCGCTCTCCAACACCAACCAGCTTTGGGGATTGGCCTGGGGTGCGCTGGTCTTTGCGGAGTTGTCGGGACTGGCTCCCACCGCCAAGATTCTGGTCATCACCGGATCGCTGATCATGATCCTGGGCGCAGTCTCCATTAGCCTGGCCGCGCCGGCCGACTCGGAACTGGCGAACTGGAAACAAGCCATGGACCGGGAGTGCGACCGCTATCACCTTGACCGGAAAACTGTCGCCGCCGTGGTTGCGGGAGACGATCCGTTGTCCGATCATCCACACGCGCGGCGCTGGTGGGAGTGGCTGGTCATGGGAACCGCGGTCGGTGTCTTCGTGTGGCTCGGCCTGGGTACGCAGCGCCAGCACATCGCCGTCAGCGTGCCTTGGATGGTTGTCCTCATAGCCGGCACCATCATTCCCCTGGGAGTGTGCGGGACCATGCTATGGCGGCGGACCCGGTTCTCCTAGGGCGTTCTCTTGGATTGTACAGACCGTACTTCTGTGCCCCACCCATTCCGCAGGAAAACGCGAAATGGATGGGGCACAGAAGTCTATGGCAAATGGAAAACTCCTAGCGTCCTGAGTCTGAGATTCGCCTCAGAAATCGAGGCGAGAGAAAAGCAGATTCTTCGCTCACCACCCCAGACTGAGAAGCGTCTGGGGCCCGTTCGCTCAGGATCACATCCTAATTGGGGGGTGAGGGTCGTCGAATGATGATGCGAACATCTGGGACACCACACTAGTGCTTAGACCGCATGAATTGGTCATTCATCATGGACAAGCGCGGGCGAGGACGCCCGCACAACAGCCGGTCAGGAGACCGGCGCTACAGAGCAGTCATCACTGAATCATGCGGTCACGGTACTAGAACGCCCTGGGCCTGCCGGGTTGTTGCGGCTCACGCTGCGTTTCGCGGCTTTCCATTGGGGACACCGGCCTGCACCGATGTCCCCAAGAGCCCTGGGAGTGCCATCATCCTTGAACGGAATCGACAACCCTGGTGTTGTGCGGTGAAAGCTTCCACGTCCACGAGAGCAGAACAATGCCCAGCAGCGTGCAAGCGAGGATGGCATACATGGCTGCATTCCAGCCATATCTCTCCACCATCATGCCGATGCCTTTTCCCTCAGCAACACGGCCCAGATAGCCAAAGAGGCCGATAAAGCCGGCCGCGGTCCCCACCGCTTTCTTGGATGTGTAATCCAGAGCGCTGACCACCAACAGCAACACGGTTGGATAGACAAAGAATCCGATGACGCCGAAAAGAACCACATCCAGCCACAGCTTGTTTTCCGGGCAAAATACGATGCCCAGGTAGGCCGCGCAAACGGGAACCAGGCAGAGCGCGCTGATCATTCCACGCCGCCCGCCGAGTTTATCAGAGAGCCAGCCCACCAGCAGGCTGCCGGCGATGGCGGAGAACTCCAGCGCCGCGGTGCTCACGCCCCCTTCTCCGATGGAGGCGTGTTTCACCTCTTTCAGGTAAGTCGGACCCCAGTCGAGCATGCTGTACCTGGCGATGTAGGTAAAGAAATTCGCGCCCGCGAAAAGCCAGAGGTAGCGGTTCTTGAGAATGTAGTTCACCAGCAGGTCGCGCGTGCCCAGTTCCTTCTCGCTGTTCGCGTTGGCCACTGCCGGATAGTCGTTACGGTATTCCTCAATCGGCGGAAGGCCCACGGATTGCGGCGTGTCCCTGAGGCGCAGCACGAGATAGCAGGCGCACACGATCGCCAAGATTCCCGGAACATAGAATGCCGAGCGCCATCCAAAGGCCGCGGTGCTGTAGGCGACCACCAGCCCCGTCAATCCACCGCCGACGTTCTGGGCAACGTTCCAGATTGCGAACTTGGTGCCTCTTTCGCCGATGCTATACCAGTGGCCGAGGGATCTCCCGCAGGGCGCCCACCCCATGCTCTGCGTGAGCCCATTCAGCCCCCACAGAAAGAGATGGACGTGATAACTGCTGGCCGAGGCAAAGGCAAAATTGCATAAGGCAGTCAACACCAATCCAAGCGGCATAAAGTAGCGCGGATTGCTGCGATCCGACCAGGCGCCCATGGCGAATTTGCCCACGCCGTAGGAGATGGCCGTTACCGCCAGCAGGTCTCCGATCTGCCCCTTGCTGTAGGCGAGCGATTGGCCAATCTCCTTGGAAACGACAGGAAGATTGTTTCTTACCAGGTAAAACATGGCGTACCCGATAAAGGTAGCTTCCATGATTTGCCAGCGCATCTTGGGATAGATTTGTTTGATCCGGTCGCCGGGAAGCCTGTCAATATGCGCGGCTGGTTTAAGAAAAGGAAGGTTCCAACCCATGAATATCCTCACTTCATTTATTGTCGTTGAAAATGGAGCGTTAAGAATGGACTGGCGCGGCCGGCATCCCGCGCAAACGCTCGTTGCGCCCAGCACGATGTGCGCTGGGCGCAACGAGGATCGATTGTAAAGGCTCTTTCACAAGACTGGCCGCATAGTGTCTAGGGCTTCTGAGCGGCTCCCGGCGGCGCCTGTAACATGGCCGGCGTGAAGTCCGAAAAGAGCAGGTTGGTCGTTGTGGTCAGGTAATACGTCCGAATGGCTGGGAACTTCTCCTGCACCAGCAGCAAGGTGCGGAAATCGAAACTCTGCACATCGGCTCTGTCTTCCATGTGATATGCATGGATGAAGCCGCACAGCGTATCGACAAAGACTTCAGGGCTGACGGTTCTGGTGGGCGCAAAAGCAGAGACAGGGAGCCTGCCGGAGGCTTGCAGCGCTGCCTCCGTGGTGCCATAAGTCACGGCTTGCGTCTTTGCGTCGGAGTAGCCCGGAGGAAGGCTCTTGGTTTCCAGGTTAAAGTGAACGTGCTCTCCCGTCGCTGCGCGGGCCGCAGCATCCGGAGAGGTCTTTCCCGGCCCGCTGCGGTACCACTTTGCGTAAAACGCCGCGAAGCGAAACAACTGCGCCGCATTGGTTGGCGCATACGGGCTGATCATGTGCTCTTCCGCCGCAAATGCCACGGCAACCGGCGAAAGCGCCAAATCGTTCTTCTGGTCCGGCCCAAAGTGGAGCTTGTCGCAGATGAACTGCTTCTGCGCCTCCACCATGGAAATGTCGTGAATGTAGACCCGATTCTCCAGCGTATAAGGCTGGCCGTCGGCGCGCCGGCAGGATTGCGGATTGAGAAACTGGTCGTGCCAGATCAGAGACTGGTGGTCGGTGGTGACGCCCGTATCGGTCTCGATGGACTTGATGCCGTTATCCATCCCCACTTCAAAGGCCGGCAGGGTGTTTTCCGGCCGCAGCCCGCGCCCGCCGCGGTGACCCTCCAGGTCAACGCTATCGAGGTACGCCAGTTGCGCCGCATCGCCCGCTGCCTTTTGACGCGCTTCCTTCATGACGCCCGCCAGAAGATCGGGCCGGTCGCTGATGATGCCGTCCACGTGCAGGTCGAGCAGCGCGCGCATGGTCTCGGTGTCGTCGACTGTCCAGGGCACGACCGCAAACCCCGCGGCTTGCATGGCCTTGACATGGATGGTCGCCGCCGGGCCCAGCAAGCTGTCCTTGATGGGAGAGATCGCCGGAACAAAGCGGTCGCCGTGCTGCTTGGCGTGCGCGGCGGCCTGCGTCATCAAGACGAGGAAGGGCTCCTTCGGCGCGGAGGGCGCGCTGGATTGCTGGGCAAAAGAGCCGGCCCCGCACGGCACGATGAGGATGCAGAGAATCGCCAGTGCGCGACAGAATGAGGACGCTGTCTCTCTGCTGCATGCGTCCATTCGGCAGCAGGGAATGAGTTCGTTCTTGAGCATGAGAATATCTCCATAAGTGCGAAAAAATAGTGCCAGCCACTGAAAGTGGCTGGCACACAAAGTTGGTGCAGGCTAGTAGATGATCTTCAAACCGAACTGGATAATGCGGGGTTCGAAGGTGCTGGTGATCTGGCCGCCACCGGTTGGTACGCCTCCGGTGATCTGCGAGAGCGTGGGCGTAGCACCGGTTGTGAGCGTGCTCGTGGTTGTGCCCTGCGATCCGCTGATCGTGCCCGGCAGATACAGGTTGGTGTGGTTGAACACGTTGTAGGCCTCGGCGCGGAACTCGATCTTCAAGCCCTCAAGCGGGGTGTTGAATTTCTTGTTGAAGTCGAGATCCGTCTCGTTGAACGGCGGCGTGCGCCCGGGGTTGCGCGAGGCGCTGCCGAACGGGCTCAGGTAATTCCCGGCGGCGTCCTTGATGGGAGGCAGCACGAAGGCCGAGTAATTGACATAGTTCACGTAGCCGGTGTTGGCCGCGCGGTTCGACTTACCCTGCGTGACTTTTGCGCCGGAGACAATGTTGGGACGGTATTCGTTGGCTCCGCGATAGGTCGCCGAGATTTGCGGAGAAACCTGTTGGGTGGTGTTCGGCGAATAAGTCAGGTTGAAAGGTGTTCCAGCCTGCGTGGTGTTGATGGCGCTGACCTGCCAGCCGCCCAGCACTGCATTTCCGACCCCATTGATGCTGGAAAGGAAACGGCGGCCCTGGCCGAAGGGAAGGTCGTAAACCAGGCTGGTGACGTTGGAAACCGGCAGGTTGTAATCGGACTGAGCGTAGTCGGCCTTGATGTTGTTGCCATCCTGCGGCGAAGGAGTGTTGCCTTCGAGCGAGGCGCTGGCGTTGTCGAGCGAGTGTTCCCAAGTGAAGGAGTTCAGCAGGGTCAAGCCGCCCACAAAGCGCTGCTCGTAGCGGACCTGCAACGCGTTGTAGTTGGAGTAGAACTCATTCAAGGCTTCGGTGATGTCGCTGGGCCAGTTGGCGAAGGTCCTCTGAACGTTGGCGGTGCCAAGTGTCGCGAGGGTTCTCTGGTTTCCGTTCACAAAGCCTTGCAGCTTGACGCCGTGGTTGCCGACGTAGGCAATGTCGAGCAGCGTGTTCTTCGCCAATTGCCGCTGCACGCTGAGGAAGTAGTTCTCCACATAGCTGTCGCGCGTGTTCTTGGGGATCCAGGTGATGTTGTCGGTGGCCGGATTGAATGTGGTGACCAGGCCCGATGGGAAGCCCTGATCGGCGGTGGCGTAGCAACTGGGGGTTGTGGTTCCGACAGCAATGATCTGCGCGGGAAGCGGAGTGCCGCACGGTTGGTGGTGGTTGGCTTGATTTGGGTCACGACGGCAAACTGCGCCTGCGGAGCATTGATGGCCAGGATATCGCCCGAACCGGCGCGCGTGTAGTGCACGAAGCCTGTGCCGAATCCGCCGCGAACGACTGTCTTCGGCGTAAGCGAATAGGCGAATCCGACACGCGGAGAGAAGTCGGTCAGGTCGGGATTGACCAGCGTACTTGCCGTAAACGCCGCTGCCGGTGACCGGTTGGATGCCGTTGCCGGCCACTGCTCCGGGGGTGATGGTGTCCACCACCTGGTTGGTCGGATCGAAGTTGGAGATGTTGTTCTTCCACTCCGAATAGGGCGAGCCGTACTCCCAGCGCAAGCCCAGGTTGAGCGTCAGCTTGGAGCTCAGCTTCCAGTCGTCCTGCGCGTAGAAGCTCTGCTAGTGTCTGGCGCAGATGGACCACGAAGTAGTTGGCCAACTGGTAGGTGCTGGTTGTGCCGAAAAGGAAGTCGGCCCAGTAGCTGTCTGCCACGGCGCTGCCAACGGCGCTGTAGCCGCCGCCGTAGGTCCAGGAGCCGTAGAGCGGGTTGTTGTCGTTGACCGCCATCCAGATTTTTTCGAATTCATATCCGAACTTGAGCGAGTGCTTGCCAATGACCCAGGTGTAATTCAGTTTTGGGATCAAGCAGGGCCGGATTCTGCCATTGCGGGTTGGTGCTCTGACGCCCGAAAGCAGTGAAGCCGCCGGAGATGCTCTCAGAAGGAAGTCCGCCGGCCACGATCGGATTGCTGGGCAGGCCGGGAATCGTGAAGTCGTTCTGGCCGATGGACAGGGTGTACTTGCCGGCCTTGGTTTTTGAAAGTCCGAGGCGCGCATCCAGGACTCGATTGGTCGCCGAACAGGTGCGTATAGCCGAGCGCTACCTGCTGATCCAGGATGCGGATCGTGCCATTGGTCTGGCCGTCGAGCGGAAGAGGAATCGTGGGATAGTTGACGCCCGTTTCCTTGCGGTCGCTCACTCTGAGGAACCACGAGCTATTCGCATTCTGCTGATAATCGAGGCGGAGGTCGCCCTTGTCCGACTTGTCGGTAAACGGCACTTCCTTGGCGTAATCGTCGGAGGCCAGACCGGTGGTGGCAACGCCGGAGAGCGGCAATTGGCTGGCGAACGGCTTGTAGTACGCAAGGATCGCGGTCGAAAGCGGGTTGATGGCGGCAGAAGGAATGGGCGTACCGGCAGGGTAGGTGACGCCTGTCATCGGATTCTTGACCGGTACAACCAGATTGCCGTTGAGTTCGTTCTGCGTGGGAAGGGTGAGCACATAGAGCGGGCTCAACGTCTGCCGGAAGCCTTCGTAGTCCACGAAGAAGAACAGCTTGTTCTTGGTGATGGGACCGCCGGATTCATGCCGAACTGGTTCCGGTTGCAGTGTGGGCTTCTGGAACGGCACCGAGGCGCCGGCGCCGCCCACCAAGAGGGGCTTGAAGAAGCCCGCGGCGTTTAGATCGGTATTGCGGATGAATTCATACGCTACCGCGTGATAGCTGTTAGTTCCGCCAGCCGAGGCCACGTTGACTGTCGCGCCCGAAGAGCGCCCGTACTCGGCGCTTTCGTTATTGGTAACCAAGTTGAACTGCGCCACAGAATCCGGCGGGATGGCGATGATCTGGTTGTCGAATCCCTGATTGCTCTCGCCGTATGCGTTGTTGTCCATGCCGTCGAGCAGGTAGTTGTTGAACATGCTGCGCTGGCCATTGACGTTGTACGCGCCCTGCCGCACCAGGCTGGAGATGGAACTCGTGGTCGCGGCCGTCGGCGCCTGCCGGGAACCGCTCACCAGCGCCAGAAGATCAGAGAAGTTGCGGCTGACGAGCGGCAAGGCCTCGGTCTGATATCCGGAGACTGTTGTTTCACGTTCGCTGGTTTCTGTTTCCAACTGCAAGGCCACATCGCTGACCTCGACCGTGACTGCATTGGCCTGCCCGACCTTGAGGACCAGATCGATGCGCAGGCGGCCGCCGACCGAGATGCCAATGTTCTTGGCTTGAGCGGCAGCAAAACCGGGCGCGGTGGCATCGATGTTGTAGACGCCTACGCGCAGGGAAGGAACTTCATAATCGCCGGCTGCGTTCGAAGTAATTTTGGTGACGATGCCGGTATTGACGTTGGTCACGGTGATGGCCGCGTTGGGAACGGCAGCGCCGGTGGCGTCATGGATGGTGCCGCTCAGGCTGCCATCCTCATACTGCGCTACAGCATTGAATCCAGGGAAGAAGAAGAAAAGCACCATGGCCAGGGTCATCCACGCGGAAAAGCGAATCCCGCGGCTTGTCCTGGCGCTCGATGCAGCCTCGGGGGTGCAATACAAACGTGTGCACACCCGGCCAATTGCAACGCCAGTATGGGGCTCCATCGTCCCAACCTGTTGCCTCGTACGTTGGTCAGTAAACTTCATGCTGCCTCCAAAGTTGTTTATGTTCAACGGTTTATGCTCAAAAAACAGAAATCCGCCAAATCACATCCCCATAACTCGGACAGGCTGCACAAAGCAACCAAATCGGCAAATGGTCAGTATTTGGCGGTGGATTTCTCTCGTCACTCTTCCGCCCAAGGAAAATAGCAATGCAGCGATGCGGATGTCAAGGAAACAATCGGACAGCCCGGTTTTGTTGAGGATTGGCGATGCACTTTCGCCAGAAATCGTCCGCCAGCAAATGGCGCGCCGCTCACGCACGCTGCCGGGCATGCGCCGTTGTTTTGCCGCGCACGCAGGCCGCGCCGGGCAGATACCAAACTGGCCCCGGAGGCGATTGCATCCAGAGCCAGTTCTTTTAACGGGAAGGACATAACTCGTTGTATCCGCAAGACAGGTGGCAGTTTATGTCTTGAAAGGCGACCTATGCAGGGATTCCCTAGTGTCCTGAGTCCATAGTTCGCTAGACAAATGCACTGTCATTCTGAGTGAACGGGGCCCCGAACGGTTCTCAGTTCGGGGGTGGTGAGCGAAGAATCTGCTTCTTTCTCGCCCCCGATTTCTGATGCGAATTTCAGACTCAGGACACTAGAACGTGATGCGCCCCGAGAGCTCCAGGCTGCGCGGGCCCGCGCCTTCAGCGGTTTGCAACGCCGTGATGGAGCCGAAGCCGCCGGAATCGACCTGCATGTTGGGCGGCTCGTAGTTGCGGTGGTTGAAAACGTTTGCAGCTTCCACTCCGAACTGAAATTTCACCCTCTCGGCCAACGAAAAATTCTTCATCAACGAGAGGGAGGAATTGTCTGTCCCAGGCCCAACTACGCCGCCCACCGGAGCATCGCCAAAGCGCCCGATCCCGATGCCGCTGGCGCTTTGCAGGTTGAGGTACGGGAATGCCGCCGGATTCAGCCACTGGCCGGTAGTGCGCTGCGGCGCATACAAGGAGACACCCTTCTCCTGATCGGGCCGGGCCTGGCCAATGGTGGTGAGGATGTTGGTGTTGGCGGGATCGACCGTCTGCTCAAAAGGAGTAAGGAACGGCCCGCTTTGCAGAATGGTGACACCGGCCAACTGCCAGCCGCCAGCCACGGCGTTTGCCAGCGCACCTTCGGTGAGCCACCGCTCTCCGTGGCCAAAGGGCAAGTCGTAGAGGTAAGTGGCCAGGAGGCGATGGCGACGGTCGTAGATCACGTTTCCGTAGTCCAGGCCGGGATGGAACCGGTCCGTCAAAAAGCTGCCCCCAGCCACGGCGAAGGCGTTGGGCGTGGCCCCGCCGGCGTTCGAGAGGTCGCGCGTGAAGGTGTAGCTGGCGTCGAAGGTGATTCCCTTGCCGCTGTGGCGGGAAAACTCGGCCGTGCCGCTGTTGTAGTTGCTCTGGGCGGCATTCTGCACGCTTTGGATCACCGCCCAGGAGGGATAAGGGCGGCTGCCGCTCACCGCCGAGTAGCCCAGGGAATTGGCCGGCACCTGATTCAGATCCTCCATGGCTTCGAGATTCTCTCCGTGGCTGCCGGTATAGGAAAGGCGCACGCCCACGCTGCGCCCCAAGTCCTGTTCCAGGGTCAGATTCCACTGCTGCACGGAGGGGTCCTTGTAGTGGATGGGGAAAGCGTAGTCGAAGTTGGCGGTGCCGCTGCCGCTGCCCGCATAGCTATTAAAGGGATTGGCGAACGACAGCAGCGGGGTGAAAGGCATGGGGGCTGTTGCGTCGTAATCCTGGTTATAGGTGGCCAGATAGCTGGCGTGGACGGCCCAGCCGGATACCAGCGAGAAGCCCAGCGGGGTTTCGATGAAGCGTCCCCAGCCGCCGCGAACCACGGTCTTGTCGTTGCCCAGCGGCCGCCAGGCAAAGCCCAGCCGCGGCCCCCAGTCGGTCTTGTCTGTATAGCGAAGCGCTTCTGGAATTCCAGCCTGCGCAGCAGTCATAATCGGCGTGGGCGCAATGGCGCCAGCAAACTGCGCGGACTCGAAAGACTCGGCCTGGGTATTCGACACCACCACCGCGCCGTGCACTGGCTGGCCGGAGACGGTGGTGGCGCTGTAATCGGGATCGAAGACCGCGGTGTTGGAATGAATCTCCTTGATCGGCGGATGCAATTCATAGCGCAGGCCAAGGTTCAGGGTCAGACGCGGAGTGATCTTCCAGTCGTCCTGCGCAAACATGGCATAGGCGTACCCCAGCCCGTCCATGGTGGGCTTGTTGGTGGAGCTGACCTCGGTGTAGTCCGGGTAACCCAGCAAAAATGCGGTGTACGGGTCGCCGATGGCCATGCCCACATCCGACGATCCGTTGAAGGCATACCAGCCTGAGCGGTAGTTGCCGTAGGCGTTGTCGTCGTGGTCGCTGATGCGCTTGAAGTCCGCGCCGAACTTGAAGCTGTGGTTGCCGCGCGCCCAGGTCACATTGTCCAGCGCCTGGACGATCTGGCCGCGCTGCATTCCAGGGTTTCCCGCGCCGGTAGACATGAATCCGTTAATGAGCACTTGCGGTGCCTCAGCCCAGGAGGTGTCCGGCTGCGGCACGTTGAGACCGGTCTGGGTGAGCAGCGTATTGGTCGCGTAGCTCTGCGTCTCTGAAGTATGCTGCGCGTTGAAGCCGCCGCGGAACTCGTTCATCACGCTGGTGGAAAAAATGTAGTTGTGGGCGAAGGTCAGGCCCTCGTCGATCTCCGGCGTGTTGTAGCCGCCCTGCAAGGGGCTGCCCGCCTCGGCGCAGTAGGTGTAGGTGCAGGCGGCGGAGGGCGCGGTGATCACTTGGCGATTCTTGTAGGAGAAGCGCGCAAAGACCGACTGCTTCGATGAGATGCTCTGATCCAGCCGCACATCGCCCTGGTTGGCCGAGATGGGCGAGGCAAAGTTGTTCTGGTAGTTGTTGGCGTAAGAGGCGGGGTCGCCGTAGTTGGGCGTGGGCATCAGGTACTTGAGCAGGTTTGCAGAGATGGCGCTCACCGGCACATTCGCCGCATCGATGGGCGTAACGCCGTCCGGCTGATAGATGGCCGCGACTCCCTGCCCGGCAAGATAGTTGACGAGGTTGCCATTGCGCATCTCGGCGGAGGGCACACTGAGCAACATGGGCGTCTGGCGCGGCAGGCGCAGGCCCTCGTAGCTGATGAAGAAGAAGGTTCTGTCGTGGCCGTTATAGAGGTGGGGCACGCTCAGCGGTCCGCCCAGGGTGCCGCCAAAGTCGTTCATGATGATCTTCGGTTTCGAGAGCGCGAAGCTGTTGTTCGAGTTGAGAACCGTGTTCTCGTGGTTTTCGAAGAGTCCGCCGTGAAAGTGGTTTGTTCCTGCCTTCGAGACCGTGGTGATGTCGGCCACGCCGCTGAATTCCGCGTTGTTGTTCGACTCGCTGACGCGAATCTCCTCGATCGAATTAAAAGACGGGAACATCTCGTTGACCGGCCCCGAATACTCGACGCCCACGCTCGATATTCCATCAACTGTCACGCTGAGCAGCGCTGCGGTGGTGCCCATCACGGCCAGGTTGCCCGTATCGTCGGTCTGCACGCCCGCCTCTGTAGTCAGCGTGGAAATGGGGCTGGTGGAGCCGGTGGAGCGCGAGTAGATGGCCACGGGAAGCTCGACCAGTTCCTCGCCCACCTTGGTCTCGGCCAGGCTGGAAACGTCGGTGGTGATCACCGGAGCGGCATCTTCGATGACGATGACCGTCTGGGTTTCGGAGCCCGGTTTCAGAGTGGCGTCCATGCGCCGCGTCTCGCGCGCGGTCAGCCCGACATCAGGCAGCGACGCCTTCTCAAAGCCCGGCGCCGTGAAGATAAGTTCGTATTGTCCCACGTCGATGTTTTTGAAGGCGTAGTTTCCGCTCGCGTCGGTCGGCATGGTGCGGGTGGCCGTGGTGCCGGAGTTTCTGAGCGTAACCTGCGCGCCCGCCACCAGCGCTCCACTGCTGTCGCGCACTGTGCCAAGAATCGTGCCGAAGGTGGATTGAGCCGGCGCAATACCCGCAGCCAGAACAACCAGAAGACAAACCGGCAAAAGCCGCGCAGCGATCCGCCCGCAAAAGCGGGCAGGGAAACAAAATCCTTCCATCAAGACGCCTTTCAAGAGAAAAACCCAGAGGGGGCCTAAGTTTCTTCGTTTTAAAATTGGATTCAATACAAATGTACTGCCATTTGCCCGGCAATTCGGCACAGACTCCACAAAAAATCGCGCCGATTTGAGACGCCCGCCCGGTTGGGCGCACCGCCCTCGGCGGAAGGCATGTAAGCGCTTTCGCCCCGCTGCTTCAGGTCTATAATCCAATCGGATACGGTTGGTCACTTCCAGGCCGTTTGAGGCTTGTTCCTGCGCCGCCCACATCGAAGACCAAAGGTCGAACTCCAGTGAAATCAAAATTGGGAAACGCGTGCGCGGAAGGCGGCGGTGGGCTGAGCCAGCCGGGAAATCGAATCTGGAATCTGTTGCTGGCGGTAGTGCTTCTATCCGTGACAGCGGCAAGGGCGCAGCCCACTCAAGCCGTCTGGCAGGGAGTGCTGCACAACCCCGCTGGAGCTCCCATCGCCGCGGCCAAGGTCAGGCTTGCCGGCAGGGACGCAAAGGCCGAAGCGGTCACAGGCGCGGACGGGCAGTTCCGGTTGGCGGATCTGCCTCCGGGCTCGTACCGGTTGACGGTCCAGGCCAAGGGCGGCAAGGTTGAGTACGCGCAGCCCATCGACGTTGCGCTGGCCTCGCCCGCGGTGGCGCTCACGCTCTCGGGCCGGGGGGAATTGACCGTCGCACTGCTCAAGAGCCAGCCCGCGACCGGCGGCCAGGAGCTTTCAAGCCAGGCGGTCAGCGAACTGCCGCTGAACAAGCGCGACTTCAGCTCGCTGCTGCTGCTAGCCGCCGGCACCATGACCGACGCCAACGGCGCAACCAACTTCACCGCGCAGTTTGCCATCAACGGGCAGCGCGGCGTGGAGGCGACGTTCGCCATGGACGGGGCGGACATCAGCGATCCGGAGATGGGCGGGGCCACTTTTTCGAACTTCAATGTGGACGCGGTCGAGAGCATCGACTCCAGTTCCGGTTGGATGCCGGCAGAGATCGGCCGGGGCGCTGCGGGGTTCACCAACATCCATACGCGCTCGGGAGCGAGCGGCTTCCATGGATCGCTTTTCGAGTTTGTGCGCAACTCGGCTTTTGATGCGCGCAATTACTTCGACCACTCGACCCCGGCTTATCCGGGCCGCATTCCGCCTTTCCGGCGCAACGAGTTCGGTTTCACCAACGGCGGTCCGATCTTCGTTCCCCACGTCTACGACGGGCGCAAGCGGACCTTCTACTTCACGCAGTACCAGGGATTTCGGCAAGTGCTGGGCACCACGCAGGTGATGCCGGTGCCTTCGGTGGCCCAGAGGCCCGCGGCGGGCAGTTCTCTGGTCAGCGACACGGTGACCTATGTCGATCCGGTCACCCAGGTCAAGAGCACCGACACGCTGTTTGTTCCGGTCAATCCAAAGATCGCCGCGATCCTGGCGCGCTATCCGATGCCCAACGATCCGACCGGGCCGTTTGGCGCGAACACCTATGCCACCGCGTCGAAGGTGGCCACCGACGCCAACCAGTTCTCGCTGCGCCTGGATCACAAGTTCGGCGACAAGGATCAGTTCTTTGCGCGTTTCAACATGGATAACCTGACCGGTCCCACCACGAACCCGGATCAGACGGCGATCGATCCCACCTTCGGCGTCACGTACATGGATCGCCAGCGTAACGTCGTCGGCACGTACACGCGCCAGATTTCGCCGCGTCTGATGTCGGAGTCTTCGATTAGCATCACTCGTTCCACGCCGGGCTTTCCGACCACCAACTACACCGATCCGGCGGTCAAGTTCAACGACGCGCTCTTCGAGGCGTTCAACGCCCCCGCCGGCTCGGTGATGCAGGCCTACGGCAATCTCTTTCAGGGACGCGAAAACGTCGCCTTCACCACCGCGCGTCATGCCTTCAAGGCGGGCGTGGAGGTGCGCATCAATCGCGACACGACCTACTTCGGCATCAGCCCCAACGGCGAGTACGACTTCGGCGCCGGCGATGCGTACTACACCGGGAACCAGACGATCGTCTCGAACAGCGGCACGCACAATGTGAGCTATGGCGGATTGCTGCCCGACACGCTCTCCAGCTTTCTTACCGGCAGCCCGTTCATCTATTCCGTGGCCCTTGCGCCGCCCGAGGTCTCCGGCGGCGATCATATGGGTCCGGCGGCCATCACCCGCAACGACATCAACTTTTACGCGCAGGATACCTGGAAGGTCACCAGCCGCTTCACGCTGGATTACGGCGTCCGCCTGGAACACTACGGACCCATCACCGAGCGTGCCCATCGCACCTCGGGTTTCCTCAATGTGAATGGCACGAAGCAGTTCGTCATCAACCCGCAGCCCGGCTACCACACCGACTGGAAGGGCTGGGGGCCGCGCGTGCAGGCGACGTGGCAGGCAAGCAGTAAGCTCTCGGCGCACGCCGGCGGCGGCATCACGGTGGTTCCACCCAACATCTGGCAGGACAACTTCCTCACCGGCTCTACTCCCTTTGCCGTTTATCCGCGCTTGCAGTCGGCATCTGCCGCGCCCATTCCCTACGGCTTCCAGATCACGACCGCTGAAGTGCCGAATACCTACACTCCGGCGGGGGTAAACATTCTTGCCAACGGCACCAAGGCCATCGCGCCCAACACGGTGATGGATGTGGACCGCTACGAGAAGGATATGGCGGCGCTGACCGCGGGCCAGGTGGTCAGTGCGCTCAACCTGAGCGGCATCGATCGCACCTTCCGCGACGCGACGCTCTACACGTGGACAGCCGGCGTGGAGCGCAAGTTCGGCAACCTCACCGCGGACGCGAGTTATGTGGGCACGGCGGGCGTCAAGCTGCCCCGCTACAGTTTCCCCAACGCCTATCCAGGCGCGACTGCAGCCTTTGCGCCAGACACACAATTCGACAGCGCGGGCAAAGTCACCGGCGGCTTTGGCGTGGAAAACGTCATTATCGCCAGCGCCCACTCGACCTATCATGCGCTGCAAACCTCGCTCTCCGGCACCGTGGGACACGGCGGGCCCGGCATCCAGGCGAGTTATACCTGGGGTAAGTCCATCGACGATACAAGCCAGGTGATCGGCGGCACCGGATCGACCGGCGCGGTAGCCTCGGGCTTCTCGCAAGACCCCTACAACACACATCTTGAGAAGGCGCCTTCGGCCTTCGACGTCACGCATGGCTTCGGGTTGAGTCTGGCGCAGGACATGCATCTTCAGAGCATCGGTTTCTTGCATCCGGTCAGCAAGAAAGTCACCGACGGTTGGGAGATGCTGAGCATCTCGAGCATCAGCTCGGGCTCGCCGTTCACGGTCTTCAGCGGCATCCAGCAGACCGGCGCGGGCTTCAACGGCGTGGATCGCCCCGACCAGATTGCCAAGCCGCAACTCTCCACCGGTCGCAAGGATCGCCAGGATTATTTCGGTCACGGCGGGAGCAATGGATTTGACTTCTTCTCCATTCCCGTCTACGTGCCCGGCGGGACTGGGCCGAACCAGGGGCGTTTCGGCACGCTGGGACGCAACAGCTTCCGCGGGCCGGCCTTCTACAACTTCGACTTTGCTTTCATCAAGGACACGCCATTCGGACGCCGCAAGAGCGGAGCCGAGCGCGTGGATCTGCAATTCCGCAGCGAATTGTTCAACCTCTTCAACATCGTCACCATGGGACTGCCGGCCAACGTCTTGCAGGTCAACCAGGTCACCGGGCAGATTCTCCCCGACACCGGCTTTGGCGAGATCTCGAAGACCGCCGGCAACTCCCGGCAGATTCAGTTCTCGTTGAAGTTGATCTACTGATCCTGGCTTGTCGAACCAGAGCATGGCTTTGAAAAGGGACGGTTCAACAGGTTGCGGAAATAGGCCGAAAGAGCGGCGAGAATAGCCGAGATCAATACCGCAGGGGCTAAAGATCATGCCTTTTTATCAGCTCCTTACGGCACGACTACGGCGGTTCCACAATTACTGTACCCCGAACCCACCGCTATCAAGTGGCATTTTTCTCAAGAGAATGCCACCTTGCTCGATGCCGGAAAGGGCATGTGAATTGTGGAACCTCACGAGAGCATCTCTCGCGATGGTATAGAGGAGATTCGCGTGGAATTGACGGAGGGAGCGTGGGCCTTCAGCCCCACGAAACCGACGCGAGTTTTTCTGGCCTTCAGGCCCGGGGCTGAAGCCCGCGTTATTGAATGACTTATTCAGGGGACTGCAGTTCCCTTTTCCCTCCGTTCCATTCCTCTCACTACACATATTGGATAGCTGCTGTAAAGTCGCGCCCGTTTACAAGACTCGGTCTATCTGGAGTTTTCCCCAGCCTGTAAGGCCGTGCCGATTGACCTCCGAAGTTGGAGCTTGGGCTGCGGAGCGATGCCCTGGGTTGCGGGGCGTTTCTGACTTCCTGCAATGAGCGCTCTTTTCCTTTGGGCGCTCGTGGAGGCGTTTTCTCGGATTCAACCCTCGTCTACACGCCGGCACTTGCCGATAGGCGAATCTGGCCCGGTAAAAAAAGCTCAGAAGTGTGAAGCGCCCCGTGCAATTCTTGCAAGAGAGAGATGAGATGAACAATCTGTGTGGCTGCGGGAGTGGAAAGAAGTATGAGCGGTGCTGCGCCCATGGAAAAGTCATTGATTGCAAATCTGTTCGAATCTCTGAGCTCATTGGGCAAGCCTTCGCTCACTATCAGAAAGGACAATTCAGCAAGGCGAAGGCGGCCTATGAGCAGGTACTGCGGCGGAATCCTGACCAGGCTGAGGCATTGTGTTTTCTGGGGGTAATTCTGCACCAGGAGGGCAGCAACGACCTGGCGCTGGAGCATATCACGCGGGCAATCGCCAAGGACCCTTCACAAGGCGTCTTTTATCTGAACCTTGGGGCTGTTTTGGAGGCCTGCGGAAACCGTCGCCAAGCCATCGTGAGCTATCGCAAGTCGATTGCGCTCGATCCTGACGGCATTCCTGCTCACACAAATCTGGGGCAGGCGCTATTGCAGGAGAAGCTCTGGCCTGAAGCTGCGTCGAGTCTGGCAAGAGCGCTTGAACTCTCCCCAAAAAACCACCATCTGGTCAATAGCCTGGGAATCGCACTGGAGAAGATGGGACGGCTTGAGAAGTCGGTCGTCTGCTATCGCAAGGCTCTCTCTCTCTGTCCAGACAGTGTAGAGGCCCTTACAAATCTGGGAAATTCTCTACAGATATTAGGATTCAGAGACGAGGCCATCGTCTGCTACAGACGCGCCGTGGCGTTGAATCCACGCTTTTACTCCGCTCATTGCAATCTGGGAGTGGCACTCAACTCCCTGGGCCAGAGAGAGGCCGCCGCCCAAAGCTGTGAAACAGCGCGAGAACTTCAACCCGACAGCGTCGATGTGAATTTGCACCTGGGGCATGTCTACGAAGGCCAAGGGCGGTTGGCCGAAGCAGTTGAGTGTTACCAGCAGGCAGTGGAACTGGATCCGCTGAACGCCGCAGCCCAAACCAACCTCGCCGGAGCCTACTTTGAGATGGGAAGGCTAAAGGATGCGCGGGAGGGCTTTGAGAAGGCGCTTGAGATCGCGCCCAACTTCGCGCTTGCCTACAGTAACCTGCTCTTCTTTCATGCCTCCACGCGGGACATTTCTCCAGAAGCGGAGCGCGCGCGCGCAGAAAATTGGGAGAAATGTGCCCTGAGCGAAGAGGCGCGTCTTGCGGCGCGCGCTCGGGCTTCGAGAACAGGCGGCGCTTTTGCCGCCCTGCCGAGGGCGGGACGAAGGTTGCACATCGGAATCGTCACCGCGGAGCTTGGCACCCATGCCGTGGCCGAGTTTCTTGAGCCTTTCCTCGAGCACTTGGACAAACAGCGCTTCCATCTCACATTCTTCCCAACGGTGGCCTGGTCGGGCGCGCGCACCCAGCGCATGGTTGCGCTTGCTGACAAGCTGGTCTCGCTTGTTGCTGTGCCTCACGCGCAGGCCGCCGACCGAATAAGAGCAGAACAGATTGATATCTTGATGGATACGACAGGGCATACGAATAACTGCCACCTCGGGATATTGGCGCATCGCGCAGCACCCGTGCAGATGTGCTATGTGGGCTACTGGAGCACGACGGGACTCACCGAGATGGACTGGTTTCTCAGCGATCTCTACCTGCCGCCGGAATGCGACGCGCACTTCAGCGAAGGGTTGTGGAGGCTGCCGCGCCTCTCATTCTGCTACCGCGGAGATCATGCCCTTCCTGAAAGCCGCTGGGAACCGGGCGAGACGATATGGCTCGGGTCCTTGAACAGGTACCTTAAAATGCACGAACAGACATTGGCCCTGTGGGCCCGCGTCCTTCGGGCGCTTCCCGCGGCAAAGCTGCTTCTCGAAGATCGCAGCACGCAGGAAACAGAGACGCATCAACGCATCCTGGCGACTCTGGCCGGTCACGGCATTGCCGCAGAGCGCATTGAGTTTGTCCCCGTCATCACCAGCCATGAACAGCACATGGCCCTCTACGACCGGCTCGATGTCGCGTTGGACACGATCCCGTTCAACAGCGGGACAACCGGGTTCGACGCCCTGTGGATGGGAGTTCCTCTGGTTGCATTGGAGGGCACTTGGAATGGAGGTCGGCTCGCCAGTTCTGCGCTCAAGGCCCTCGGACGCTCGGAATGGGTCGCTCAGACCGAAGAGGAATATGTGGCGATCGTCTGCTCGCTCGTGCAAGACGTGCAGAGCAGGAGGGATTTTCGCAAGACCCAGCGTGCGCGGATGGCGGCGAGCCCATTGTGCGATGCCGTGGGCCTGGCCAGGGCGCTTGAGAATGCATTCGAGGCGATGTATGACCGCTGGCTCGAGGGTTGAAGCGGACATGACATCGGAGTGGAAACACGCGGCGCGATGAGTTTGGCGGGCGTCTTCAACCTGGCCGTTGACTTGAGGCTGCCCAAAATGGGTGGGAAATGCCGGTTTTTAGCAAAGCCGCCTCCGGGGCTACAGCGTTTCTCCATTTGCTGCAGAGCGAATGAACGAGCCCGAGCCGCCCTTTTGCTCAGGAAACAGACCCTTCGTTGGGAGTCGGAAACGTTATACAAACTGGAGAGCTGTTCTGAAGCTGCTTCTTGTAAAGCCCCGACAGCCCTGACAAGATCGCGAATCTGCCGGTCGCCTTTCTGAACCTGGCCGGCCGGTTTGCTTCACTCCGCGGGCTTTGCTATAAAGGGGTCCGGCCAACCAGCGCTGCCAAACGCGCCGAGCCGCGAGGAAATCGCATGACATTCAATCGAACCGTAACCGTCGCCCGCCTGCTGCTGGCGTGCGGGTCACTGGCTCTCTGCATCCACCCGTCGCCTGCGCAGCAACCCGTCCGCCGCGCCGTTGACATGACGGTCGTAAAGCCCGAAATGGAGGGCTTCTCCTCTGAGCGGCTGGAACGTCTGCACTCCCTGATGCAGCAAGCCGTTGACAAGAAGCAGGTCGCAGGCATCGTCACCATCCTGGCGCGCCACGGAAAAGTGGTGGACTACCGCGCCTACGGTCAGCGCGACATGGCCAGCGGTGCGCCCATGACCAAGGACGTCATCTTCCGCGACTACTCCATGACCAAGCCGGTCACCGGCGTGGCCATGATGCTGCTCTACGAGCAGGGCAAGTGGATGCCGTCGGACCCCATCGCCAAATACATTCCGGAGTTCGCGCATCTGAAGGTCTTCAAGGGCGTGGATGCCGACGGCAAGATGATTCTTGTCGATCCCGAGCACGCGCCGACCATGCGCGAGTTGATGACCCACACGGCCGGATTCACCTACGGATTCTTCGGTAATACGCCGGTGGACGCCATGTATCGCGAGAAGCAGGTGCTCGGCTCGAAGAATTTACAGGAGTTCATCGACAAGCTGGCGCAGATTCCGCTGCTCTATCAGCCCGGCAAGGCCTGGACCTATTCGGTCTCGATGGACATTCAAGGCTACATCGTGGAGAAACTGTCGGGCCAGAGTTTGCCCGACTTCATGCGCGACCAGATCTTCAAGCCCCTGGGAATGAAAGACGCCGGCTTCTACGTCCCCCAGGAAAAGCGCAATCGCTTCGCAACGCTTTATCAGGTCGATCCCAAGGGCGAGATGATCGTCGGCCCGGTCCCCAGCAGTCCGGCTTATGACTACGCTGTCGAGCCAACCATGCCTTCGGGCGGCGGAGGCATGGTCTCTACCGCGGAAGACTACTATCGCTTTGCCCGGATGCTGGCCGGGCACGGCGAGTTGAACGGCGTGCGCGTTCTGGCGCCGAGCAGTGTGCAACTGATGACCGCCAATCATCTGTCGCCCAGCCTGCTGACCGGCGAGTTCAGCATTGGTGCCGCCGTGATGCGTCCGGGCTTCGGCTACGGCTATGACTGCGCAGTGGAGTTCAACCCGCCCGACGCCAACCTGCCCGACGGCAAAGGCACCTTCCTCTGGGATGGCCTGGCCGGCACCTGGTTCTGGGTCGATCCCACCAACGACGTTGTTTTCGTCGGCATGGTGCAGCGCCTGCGCGGCATCACCCCCAACCTTGAGTACCTGAGCCGCGAGGCCGTCTACGGGGCATTGCTCGATCCCGCCAAGTAAGCCCGCCCCGGTATCGGCTGGAGCGTCTCTCTCAATCGAATGGCGAGAGTCGCACGGAATTGACCGGGGGAGCGTTGGGCTTAACAGGTTGCGGAAAAACTCCGGTATGGCCCATTTTTTGAAAGCGCACGACTTCAGTCGTGCCGCAACATCCTGGTAATATTGACGCGGCCCTGAAGTTCTGCATCAAGTCAGGTCAGTCATCCTGAGCGAACGGGGCCCCAAACGTTCTTCAGTTTGGGGGTGGTGAGTCGAAGGATCTGTGGTCGCTTTTCCTTCATTCCGTTCAATTGTTTCAGGGCCGGATCAGTGAAGGGACGGGCTTTAGCCCCTTCGGGATGTTTTTGGGGGCTTCGCCTTGCATTCGGGGTTTTTCCGCAGCATGTTAAGGCGTTTTCTGGAATTGGAGAGCTGCTCTAAGATAGAGGGCAGCGCACTCGGAGCATTGAGACGCTGCTTCTGCTGGAGCAAAGCCATGCCCTTCGGGCGCACAAGAAAGCCCCCCGCCCCTCTCAACGCCGCCGGTCTCTTTGACTACGCCGTCAAGGCTCTTGGCCGACGCATGCGTACCGAGGCCGAACTGCGGCGTCTCATGACGCCCCGTGTTGAGGCCGGCGATGCGGGCGATGCCATCGTCGCCGCCGTCCTGATCCGCCTGCGTGAATGCGGCTACCTGGACGACACCGCCTTCGCTGAGACCTATGCCCGCCTGCGCCAGGAAAACGAAAAACACGGCGAGCGCCGTGTCCGCCAGGATTTGCAGCAAAAAGGCGTATCTCCCGCGATTGTCGCCGAGGTGGTCGACGCACGTTATGGCCAGACGGACGAGGAGGCTCTGGCGCGGGAACATCTGGCGCGCAAGCGCCTGCGCAAGCCG
Organism: uncultured Acidobacteriaceae bacterium; assembly: GCA_963839155.1. Classification (GTDB taxonomy): domain Bacteria; phylum Acidobacteriota; class Terriglobia; order Terriglobales; family Acidobacteriaceae; genus Telmatobacter. Next base: position 165,759 of record CAWITY010000005.1, on the reverse strand, counting down.
GAAAACGAGAAAGAGACTGCCCGCGTGATGCGCCGCCTGGTTGCCGCCGGGTTTTCCACTCCGGTGATCTACAAGATTCTCCGCCAGTGGGACGTGCCGGAAGAAGCTCTCGCCGCCCTCGAAAATCTGGACGAAGTGCTGCGCGAGGAATAGAGCATCTCTCTTAATCGTGTCGAGGAGAATGGCGCGGAGTTGACGGAGGGCGCGTGGGGCCCAGGGCAAACGCGCCATCTCAATGGAACGGATTTGAAAGGGCACGGCTTCACAGGTTGCGGAAAAGCTCTGGTACGGCCCATTGTTTGAAAGGGCACGACTTCAGTCGTGCCGCAAAATGCTGATCATAAAGGGACGGGCATTAGCCTCTGCGGAATGTTTTTGGGGGCTTCGCCTTGCATTCGGGGTTTTTCCGCAGCCTGTTAAGCCCCCGGAATCGAAATGCGAGTTGAACTGGCCTTCAGGCCCGGGTCTGAAGCCCGCTTGATTCCCTCGCTTATTCAGGGGACTGAAGTCCCCTGCTCCCTCCGTTCTATTCTCTCCTCTGCATAGATTGCATGGGCTGCAATAGCAGCCCATGCTTGTTGCTGGAATGCGCCTTTGTGGCGTTTGCTACCGCCAGTCCCACTCGATGAATCCAGGTTTCACGGTGGTCATGGCGTTGACGATCAATTCCACTAGCCCGCCATACAGAATGCGGTGCTTGTCCCAGATGTCCCAATACGAAAACAGATCGCGCAGTTGGCCTTTGCAGTTGCTGCACGGAGCGCAAACGTATTTCTGGATCGATGGATCAAGGCTGCCTGAGAATGCGTTCATCACCTGCTCCAGCTTCTTGCGCCCCGAGACCTGGATGCGCCAATCGCTGAAGTTGTTGGGACTCATGATGGCGAATCCGCTTCCTCCTCCGCAGCAGTAGTTATCCACTCCGTGCGGCTCCATCTCGCGAAAGGCCGGAGCAATGGCCCGCAGGATCTCCCGTTGCGGCTCCACGACGCCCATCAGCCGGACCATATTGCAGGGGTCGTGCAGGGTAATGGGAAAATTGTTGCGTCCGGGGTCCAGGCTCAGCTTGCCGCTCAGCACAATCTCGCGCAACAGGGTCATCGAACTCTCGCGCGGAATGTCCAGATCGCCCATCGCGATTCGATCCGCAATCACGCCCAGGGCCTTGTGCGCATGGCCGCATTCGCCAATGACAATCTTCTTCACGCCCAGCTTGCGGGCAACCTCCAGGTGCTTCAGCGCCACGCGCGCGAACTGCGCATCGTCGTACCACAGCCCATAGTTGACTCCGTCATAGCCGGCCAGCTCAGAGGAGAGCGTCCACTTCACTCCCGCGGCGTTCAGAATCACGGAGAAGGCTCCGGGGTTTTCCGGCCAGGCGAGGATCTCCCCGGCGTTGTGAATAAGAAGGATATCGGCGCCTTCGACGTCCCAGGGCGTATGCACATCAAGCCCCGTCTTCTCGCTCATCTCCTCATCGACAAAGTCCATGCTGTCCCTCACAGCCGCCGCATTCATGCCGGTGGTCGATCCGGTCTTCAACTGCAGCATGGAGCCCTTTTCGTGGATCTCCTTGGGACTGATACCCATCTCCTGGCTGAAGATCTTGCGCAATTCATGGGCCACCAGGCCGTTGTCGGCGCCGATGGGGCAGGACTGTGCGCAGCGGCGGCAAAGATTGCAGCGATAGGCCAGTTCCGCCAGGCGCGCCACCAGGGGCCAGTTCAGCTCAATGTCCCCATGCTGCCAGGCGCTCAGCAGGCCGCCATGCTTCACGTACTTGAAGTAGAGGCGGCGCAGGATTTCCGCACGAAAGGTGGGGCGGTAGATTTCCTTGCGTCCGCTGGCCTCATAGATGTGGCAGGCGTCCGAGCAGGTCTGGCAGCGCGTGCAGTGCTCCATGGTCAGCAGCAGCGGCTGCAGAAAGGTCCAGTTGTTTTCCTTGGTGAAAAGCTTCTCCAGGCCGGTCAGGAACAATGCGACCAGCGCATCCTCTTCTACCTTCGACTTGGGCCGGGGGATATTCAACGCGCAAGAGCCGTCCAGGCCGCACTCGCAGCGCTCGACGACCTGAGCGGTCAGAGGAGGCAGCGCGGGCCCTTGCCGCTCGGCGCTCAGGCCTGCGGGCAGCGGCTTCAAATCCTTCTCGTCCAGTTGAATCAAGGGCTCGCGGTCCTGCCGCGAAACATCGCCGATCCGTGTAAGCTTACTCATTGCTTGGTCCTCTCTGTGCCGGCCGGGTTGCTGGTGGCGATCTCCGCCCAGGTCTTTTTTCCCTCGCCATGAATGTGGGATGCCGACCAGGTAGGGTGGTAGGCCAGGCATTTGCCAATATGCACTTCCATCGATGCGGTCTTCTCCGCGTCGTCCCAGCGCACGGCGTGATAAGTGAAGTATTTGGCGATGAAATGCGCCATGTGCGTGTAGGGGATGTACCCGGTCATCGCCGATCCCAGCACGATTCCCAGGCTTGCCAGCAAGGGCAAGTGGAGACCGGAACGGAACGTGAGCAGCCCAACCACGGTCTCCCGCAGCGACGGCATGGTCCCGGTGAGGCTGCCGGCCAGAATCAATCCGCAGGAGAGCGCGAAGCCGCCCACATTGAACAAGTCGCCGGGAACCGTGTAGTTGCGCAGCTCTTGGTCGAAGATCCTGCGCAGCAGCAGGCCCACGCTACCTACAAGCGCCAGCGACAGCCCGAACCAGGAGCAGAGGCGCGCCGCCAGAAACAGCGCCGGCGCGAAGGAGTGGGCTGCAAACACCACGCCCCACCCCGAGAAGAAGCAGCCGGCGACGATGAGGTAAAGCCCGGTGTGGAAGGGAAAGGAAAACCACCACAGCGGGCGATTGAAGGTCCACACGCCGCGCAGCAGGAAGATCTCCGCCAGCATGGCCCTCAGTTCGTTGAAGGGATGTTTCTTGCGCGGGCTCTTCCACCAGTTGCTTTCTTCAAAGTAGGAACCGCCGTGCTCTGCGCGCTTGGCGCCCTCGCCCGGAACGGGATAAAGCTCCCAGCGGAGATGCACCGGCATTCGGGAATAATGGATGACGCGCCACAGGCTTCCTGCAAGAAAGAAGCCCAGTCCGGCATAAATGAAGAGCGACGTAAAAAGAGTCATAAACACCTTTCAATCCGGGCAATTATTGCGGGGAAAGATCGAATTCCCCGGTTCTCCTCAAAAATCAAAGCAGTTCGCTGCATGTCAGGGCAGCGCCGGCCGGGTTCGGCCTCGCCGCGGACGCGCATTCTCATGCGCGTTCGCCCGATGCTCTCGAGCGGCCCGCACCAGGCCCTCAGCCCATTCCGGAGACGCGGTTGCGTGCAAGTGCGTGTAGCTGGCCCAAACCTGGTTTTGCATCAATCCGTCGCGTTTGCCGCACGCGCCCGTGCCGCGCCAAACCGCGCAGGCGGTCCTGGGCATGGGCCCCAGGGGAGCAATGCTGGAGTAGTGAAACTCGTGGCCGCGTAACACCGTGCCGCATGGGTAGAAGGGATTCGCTTCAGTCACTTCCATTTCCACATATCCGTGGCCCTGCGGCGTGACGCTCACCTCTACGTCCACCGGAAGCACCGCCGCCATGGGGTAGCGCACTCCCCGCCAGCGGATCGACTGCGCCAGCAGCATCAGCCCGCCGCACTCGGCATAGATGGGCACATCGCGGCGCGCTGCCGCCGCGAGAGAATGCAGGAAGTCCTGATTCGCGGCGAGCCTGGATGCATGGACTTCAGGAAAACCGCCCCCGATGTAGACCGCATCGATCTCCTGGGGCACACCAGAGGACTTAAGAGCGGAGACAAACACCAGTTCCGCACCGGCCAAGCTCAGAGCGGCGAGATTCTCCGGGTAATAGAAATTGAATGCCGCATCGCGAACCACGGCGATGCGCGGAGCCGCGTAGTCCCTTTTGCGCCGAGGCACGACCTCGTCCGGCGCCAGCGGAACGCATGTGCTCAGGGGAACGCCTGCAGACGCGATCCTCAGAATCCCCTGCATGTCGAGCCGGGCCGCAACCGTCTCCAGCGCCAACGGAAGTTCGTCGATGCCCAGGGAATCGGACGGTGTAACCAGCCCCAGGTGCCGTCCGGGAAGAAAGCCGTCCGTCATGGCGGGAATCGCGCCCACAACCGGAATTCCCGTCGCCCCCTCAATGGATGCGCGCACGATGGCCTCGTGGCGCGCGCCATGCACCCGATTCACGACCACCCCAGCCAGGTTCAAATCGCGGTCCAGGTGTTGGCAGCCGAGCACCAGAGCTCCTGCGGTGCGGGTCATCTTTGCTACGTTCACCACCAGCAATACCGGCGCGTGAATCGCCTTGGCCAGCTCAGCCGTGCTGTGCGTCCCGGCTGCATCCACGCCGTCGAACAAACCACGGTTGCCCTCGATCACATTCATTCCGCCGAGCTGGCAATGCTCGTGGAAAGAGAGCGCGGCCCGATCGAAGCCCATCATCCAGGAGTCCAGATTCCACGCCGGCTGGCCCGAAGCCCAAGATAGCCACGCCGTGTCAATGTAGTCGGGCCCCTTCTTGAACGCCCGCACCGCCAGGCCGCTTTGGCGCAAGTGATGCAAAATCGCCAGCGACACCAGGGATTTGCCCGCGTCGCCGGAAAGCCCGGCGACGACCAGGCGATGCGGATTGTCCTGCACTTCCATCGTGTGTGTTTTCTTTCTCAGCCCTGTTCAGCGTCTGGCTTGGGAGGCAGTTGAATGTACGATCCCCCCATGTAGCTGTACACGCAACGCTCCGAATCGATAAGCTGGCGAATCGCTTGCTTGCACATGTCCTTGCTGCAACTCTCCTCACCGAACTTGGCCATGCAGTGCTTGGTCAGGTCGCCCGCTTTCAGATTTTTCTTGCCCATGCATTCCGTTGCCAACTGGAACATCTCCTCGGCAACCATCTCTACTGTGATCTCAGCCATTTGAATCTCCTTCTTCTCTTGGTTCGTGCACCGCGGGACGGCCCATCCGCCTGCGGCTACAGCGGTTCCACAATTGCTGTACCCCGAACCCACCGCTATCAAGTGGCATTTCCCTCAAGAAAATGCCACCTTGCTCGATGCCGGAAAGGGCATGTGAATTGTGGAACCGCTCTAAACTCAGCGACCCACGGCCCGGTCCGGCCTTCCGCAACTCAGGCCGGAGCGAAGCAACTCTGCAGCTCCCGCACCGCGCTCTTCAGCTTGTCGTGGAGTCGAACCACGTTGCCTATGATAAGCGTGGCCGGAGCCTCAATGTGCTGCGCTGCCGCCTGCGCGGCGATGGTGGCCAGGGTTCCGGTGATCACCCGCTCCCCTGGCCAGTAAGCCATCTGCACAATCGCCGCCGGCGTCTCCGGGGCGCGCCCCGCTTCCATCAGCCGTCTGCTCACGGTCCCGGCGGTGTGAACTCCCATCAGCACAATCAGCGTCGGAATCCTGCTCAGTGCGGAGAAATCCAGCGCCTGCTCATTTTCTTCCGTTGAGAAGTGCCCCGTCACAATGGCGACTCCCGAGGCAAAATCGCGATGCGTCACCGGAATGCCCGCGCTCAGCGGAGCTGAAAGCGCCGAGCACACGCCGGGAATCACATCGAAGGGAACGCCGTTCTCGATCAGATACTCCGCTTCTTCCGCGCCCCGACCAAAGAGGAAAGGGTCGCCGCCCTTGAGCCGGACCACCATCTTGCCCTCGCGCGCCTTTTCCACCAGAACTTGTTGAATCTCCAACTGCCTTGACTCGTGGCACCCCACGGCTTTGCCCATGTAAATCCACTCTGCCGCAGGATTACCCAGAGCCAGCACATCTTCCTGGATCAGGCGGTCGTAGACCACAACATCCGCGGCCCGCAGCAGATTCGCGGCTTTCACCGTCAACAGGTCGGGATGGCCGGGGCCTGCCCCCACCAGATAGACCGTGCCTGTATTGCCCATCACCTGCACCTCATTGCGCGGCCGTGCGAATCGCAACGGCAATCTTGTAAAACACCGTGAGCATCAATGCGCCCAAAGCCCAGATCCCCAGGGCAATCGTCCATTCGGGCGCAGTGGGGCGATAGGCGGTCAGCGCTCCCAGCGGGGAAGGCTCAAAGCCGCCGACGATCAGCGCCAGGCCCTTCTCCATCCACAACGACAGGAAGACAGCGCCGCAAGCCAGGGCGAGCATGGCGTGGGACCTGCGAAAGCGCGGCACATAAAGAAGCAGCAGAGCGCCCACCATCAGCACAGCCGACACCCACATCCATGCCGTCATCCCCCACAAGCCGTGCAGCGTGCCGTATTGGTAATTGAAGGCCTCGCGGTCGTGGGGAATCCCGCTGTACAAGCCGGTAAACATCTCCACCAGCACCAGGAAGGTGCTGATCGATGCGGCATAGGTCACAATCGTGGCCAGTTTCCCAATGGCCGCCTCGCCCGGATCGTAGCCCGCGGTCTTGCGCAAGGTGAAAATCAATAGAATCAGCAGTGCCGGACCGGCCGCGAAGGCCGAAGCCAGAAAACGCGGAGCCATCACCGCGGACATCCACAGCGGCCGTGCCGCCAGCCCGCTATAAAGAAAAGCCGTCACGGTGTGAATGCTCACGGCCCAGGGGATGGAGAGATAGACGACAAACTTGACCCAGTGCGGAACCGGCAACCCGGTTTGCTCCGAATTCATCGTGTTGTAGGCCACAAGTGCGTTCAGCAACAGATAGCCTGAGAGCGAAACCATGTCCCAGAACATGACCGAGTGCGGCGAGGGATAGAGAAGCACATTCAGCACCCGCGCCGGCTGCCCCATATCCACCAGGATGAAGAGCATGCACACCGTCACCGCGGCCACGGCCAGCAGTTCCCCCAGCAGCGCCACCTTGGCGAAGGCCTTGGTGTCGTGCAGATAGTAGGGGATGACCACCATCACCGCGGAGGCCGCCACTCCAACGAAGAACGTGAACTGCCCGATGTACAGTCCCCAACTCACCTCGCGGCTCATGCCTGTAATGCCCAGGCCCAAATCCAACTGGCGCAGGTACATCGCCGCACCGGCGGATACGCAGGCAAGCAGCAACGAAATCCAGAGCCAGTAGCGCCGGCCTCCGGTTAGAGCTTTTTCAATCATGGCGACTCTCCACCTTAGAGCAGGTAATAGACCGACGGACCCGTGCCCAGTTCGGGCGATCTTTGCATGGCGTAGCGTGCGTGCAACGCGGCGCGAATCTCTGAAGCCGGATCGTCCAGATTCCCAAAAATCAACGCGTGCTCCGGGCAACCGCCAACGCAGGCCGGGCTCTCTCCCCGTCCTAGCCGCTCCTCGCAGAAATTGCACTTCTCCACCACGCCTTTGGTGCGCGTGGGGAACGCGGGATTAATGTGGACCAGGTCCGGCCGCGGGTCTTCGAAGTTGAAGCTGCGCGAGTCGTAAGGGCAGGCCGCGATGCAATACCGGCAGCCGATGCAGCGATGCCAGTCCATCATCACGATGCCGTCCTCGCGCTTCCACGTCGCTTCAGTTGGGCAAACGCGTGTGCACGGAGGGTTGGCGCAGTGATTGCACAAGAGCATCAACGGATGGCTGGTCAGCGCAGGGTCGATCCATTGTGATTGCTGAGGAAACACCGCCTCGTACTTTTCCTTCCAGATCCACTTCACTTCGTGCGCTTTTTCTGGGACATCCGGGACGTTGTGCGCCTCATTGCAAGACTGGACGCACTTGTTGCACCCGCTGTCCCAGCGGCACTTCTGAAAATCGATGGCCATCCCCCAGCGTGTCGCGCCGGTCTTCGCGGAGTTATCCGCGGACGCCTTCACAGAAGTGATGGCCTTTGTGCCCGTGATTCCAGCTACGGTGGCCGCGGCGGCAATCAGGAACTCCTTGCGTGTCAGCTTCATTGGATACTCCGGGCCGATAATTGCGGATCGTTGTGGCAGCGCCAGCAGTTTGGCTCGCTCACGCCGGAATAGGCGTGGCAGCGATCGCAAAACTCCTTCTTCTCGTGACACTGTCCCACGCAGGTGCGCGACAGGCTGACATCGAAGACGCGACCGTCGGCGGCGTGGAACTGATGTACTCCATGGCGCACCGCGCCGGTGCGCCACTCAGAAAGAAGGTGCATATGAGAAGCTCGCATCGTCGCCGCGGGCGCGACACAGGCTGTGGCGTTGCGGGGCAACTGGATGGGCGCGGCGGCGGCGCGGGTACCGGTAGCCGCCGCCCACCACACAGGATATGTAAACAGGGCCAGAAACAGCGCCAGGCCTGAGAGAATGACGACGCGCTCACGCATGGGCCTGCTCCTCTTCTTCGGATTCGAGTGGTTCTCCGCGCAGATTTGTGGTGCGCGGTTTCTCGCCCTTCATCACTAGCGCGTTGCCCAGCAACTCGTGAACTCCCGCCACTTCCACTCCGGGAACCCAGTAGTCCAGCAGCGTGGGCAGTGTCGCTTTGTCGATGGCGCAGATGCAGGCCAGCAGATTGACGCCGTGCGCTTCTTTCACATGCCGCACCGCCGTCGCTCTGGGGAAACCTCCGCGCAAGCGCATTTCCAGGTTCTCGTCGGTGCCCAGCCCGGAGCCGCTGCCGCAGCAGAAGGTCTGCTCGCGAATGGTATTCTCCGGCATCTCGTGGAAGTGGTTGCAGGCGTTGCGCAGAATATACCGCGGCTCCTCCAGCAGCCCCATGCCGCGCGCCGGGTTGCAGGAGTCGTGATACGTCACCTTGTAGCGGTCGTTCCGCCGCGGATCGAGATTCAATTTCCCCTGGTGAATCAGGTCCGCGGTGAACTCAGCGATATGAACTACCTTGGTGGAGCGCGCATTCTCAAAGCGGGTTCCCGTGATGGGCGAAACCGGGGTCTCAAGAAAATCCGCGGGGCCGTTCATGGTGTTCATGTACTGGTGAATCACCCGCCACATGTGCCCGCATTCTCCGCCCAAAATCCACTTCACCTTCAGGCGCTTGGCTTCTTCATACATCTTCGCGTTGAGCCGCTTCATCAGATCGTGCGAGCTGAAGAGCCCGAAGTTTCCGCCCTCGCTGGCATAGGCGCTGAAGGTGTAGTCCAGGCCGATCTCATGAAACAAGGCAAGATAACCCAGCAGAGTGTAGTAGTGCGGCGTGGCAAAGTAGTCGGCCGATGGAGCAACAAACAGCACCTCCGCTCCCTTCTTGCCGATGGGAATATCGACGCGGATTCCTGTGATCTCTTCCAGCTCGTCCGCGGCAAAGTCCAGGTTGTCCTTGAGCGAGTGCGGCTGAATGCCCAGATGGTTGCCCACCTTGTAGCAGTTGGCCGCCGGGTCCAGCACCCAGTTGGTGTTGCAGCCAATCAGGTTCAGCAGCTCCCGGCCGATCATGGTGATTTCCGCGGTATCGATGCCATACGGGCAAAACACCGAGCAGCGGCGGCATTCCGTGCATTGATAAAAGTAGTAGAACCACTCCTTGACCACGTCTTCGGTCAATTCCCTGGCCCCGGCGAGCGAGCCGAATATCCGCCCAGTCAAGGTGAAATACCTGCGGTAGACCGAGCGCATCAACTCGGCGCGCAGCACCGGCATGTTCTTCGGGTCAGAGGAGCCAAGATAGAAGTGGCACTTGTCTGCGCAGGCCCCGCAGCGCACGCAGATGTCCATGAAGAGACGGAAGGAGCGGTACTTTTTCAGCCGCTCTTTCATCCCCTTCAGCAGGATCTGCTTCCAGTCCGCCGGCAGTTTCCAATCCGCGTCGGAGGGCTGCCACTGCCGCGGATTCGCCATGCCAAGGTGCTCTAAATTCTGCGGCGTCGCGCCATAGCACCATGTCCCTTTGCGAAACTCGGGCCTGGTGTTCTCCCAATCGCCGGCCGGCGGCTGTGGATCAATTTGAATGAGTGGATTCGACATCGGTCTCCTCTAGCGGGATTCCCGCGGCGATCAGCTTGTCGCGATACTCCGCCTCCCACTCGACATACGTGTGTGTCTTTACCGGCTGGTTCCACGGATTTATGTGGCGAACCGCGCGGCTGTTGTTGGCCAGGTTCCGCGTAGGACTCAGCCACACCCCTCCCATGTGCATCAGCTTGCTGCAGGGGATGTAAGCGACCAGTGCACAGACCAGAAACAAGTGGGCAAAGAAGAAAGCATCCACGCTCGCCGGGAGTACGGGAGAAAAAGTTATCAGCCCCAGCGCGAACTGCTTCACCCCGGCCACATCCACCGCCAGCCAATGGCGCATCATCATGCCGGTTCCCGCAACGCCGATCAGCAACCACAGCGCCAGATAGTCGCTGAGCTGCGAGATGCAGCGCACCACGGGATCCGCCAACCGCCTCCACATCAAAAAGCCGAGCGCGCCAAGCAATACCATGTCGCTGAGGAAGACCCGTGGAATGCCAACCTGAAACGACGCGTCCAGTTGTTGCAGCCACTGCACAGCGATGGGCACCGGTTCCACGAAGAGCCGCAAGTGGCGCACAACAACCAGCAGCAGGGCCCAGTGAAACGCGAGCGCACCCATCCACAGCCAGCGGCTCTCAGTAAAAATGGTTCGCGTTTGGGTGACTTGGCAGCGTGTATCGCGGAAAAGCGAGCGGAAGAAAAAGACCTCCGCTGCCATGCGCAAGACCGTGCCGAAACCGGTCGACGGATTGTCCAGCCTGGCCGATTTGATCCACGGCAGCGAACTCTGCTGCCCGCAGGTCGTGGGGATGCAGAAGGGGACGGGAATCGACGCCCAGCCCAGCACCCGCGCACAAATGCCCGCCAGAAAGGCCGCGCAGGCCAGATAGCAGGCGGCTGCGGCCAGGGGCAGGCGGAGCGTTGGTGATGCGCCGATGGCCAAACCGGCGAAAGCCGGCAGGGCGGCCACAAACGGGGCCAGAATGGCCTTGTATCTCACAGTGTTTGCCTCATCCAGGGCTCAAGCCCTTGCAGGCGCCGCGCTTCGCCAGAGCGAACGCGAACGATGTCGTTCTTGCACAGGGCATACTGCCGGCTGGCAGCCAGGACCAGCGTTTCGATGCGTTTCTCCAGGTCTTGGAAAAGCGCCTCCGCCTGCTGTTCGCGGATCACCTCGCGCAGTTGCGCCGCGAACCCGATGGCCTGCTCCGGGCTGCAATCCTGCACCGCGCGCACGCGGACAATTGCATCCAATGCCGCGACCACCGCCCCGTCGTCCATGCTTCCGGCCAACTCAGTCGCCAGAACCCTCAGCGAATCGCGAAGGCTGGAAGCAACCGGGTTGCGAAAGCGATTGCCGGTTTCTATCATGCCGCCGCGAGCGGCAGCCGGATAAACCTCAATCGCTTTCACAAACCAGGCATCGACAATGGAGTCGAGGGTGGGCATCGAACCGGACAACTAGACGCATCCAGTCGGCTTGGGAAGACCGGCGAGCTTGCACGCGCCCTTGGCCGGCCCGGAGGGGAACAACTCGTAAATCTCTCCCAGCTTGAAGCCCGTCTCCTTGCATACCTTGCGCACCATGGGGGCAACGCCAAACTTGAGAAAGTAGTCCCTCAAGTAATTGATGACCTTCCAGTGGTCGTCCGTCAGGACTGCAATGTTTTCTGTCGTTGCAAAGTCGCAGGCGACATCCTTGTTCCAGACTTCCGGATTCTGCAGAAAGCCATCCTCGTCCACATCGTAGGTATGACCGCTTACTTCAAATAAAGGCATGATCTTGTCTCAACTTTCCCGTCAGTTCACTTCAACATATCCGCAAGGGCACGCTTCCACGCACTTGCCGCATCCATTGCACAGTTCCAGGCGAATCTTGTAGTGCTCACCCTTGGGCAGCTTCACAAAACAGTTGTTGCTGCAGTACATCCAGCAGGTTTCGCAATCCATGCACAGGCCGCACGACATGCAGCGCGCTGCCTCGGCAATGGCTTCCGCGGCCTGCAGATCGACCACAGCCGCCGCTCCATCTCCAGCAGTAGTAACTTCCTGGTGCCGCTCCGACGCGGGATACCAGGCCAGCTTCATGTGATCCGCCTTGATGGCCGGAACAGCAACTCGTTGCGGAGCAGGCTTCCCGGTCAGCATGGCGTCCATTTCATCGGCCGCCCTTCTGCCCTGGCCGATCGCGGGGGTAACCATATTCAGCGTGCGGGATACAAACTCTTCCGCATGCGCCTCAGGAGGCTCCGCTGGAAGTTCTCCGCAAGTGAAAGCCCCGCCCGCATCCCGCCGCACTTCCATCAGCGCAGGCTTCTGCAAGCCGATCGCATAGATCACGCCTTGATACTCGTGCAAGAGGCTGTCGGCGGAGATGTCTTGCCCTACAACGGCGCCGCCATGAAACTCAATTCCCAGGTCGAGGACTCTTCGGATCTCCGCGTCAATCGTTTCCAGCGGAAGCGTCTCTGCCGAAATGCCGTACCGCATCATTCCGCCCGGCAATGGCGCGGCATCGAACAACGCCACGGCATAGCCAAGCTGAACCAGGCGGTAGGCGCAGCTCAGACCGCTGGGTCCGGCACCCACCACGGCAATGCGGACAGACGGATGCGAAGCCTCAGGCTGCCGCAGTTGCAAATTGTGAGCGATGCCGTAATCGCCGACGAACCGCTCCAATAAGCGGACCGCGACCGGCTCGTCCTTGGCCTTGCGATTGCAACCGTTCTCGCAAGGATGCTGGCAGACACGCCCGCTGATGGCAGGAAACGGATTGTGTTCGACAATCTGGTTCCATGCCAGCGCAAGGGCCTCGTCCTCTGACCGTCCATAGGCGCGATGTTGCGCCAGTGGAACCATCCAATCGCGCACCGGCGTGCCAACCGTGCAGCCGGTCATGCAGGGCGCGCTCTTTTCCACGTAGGCCGGGCGGTGAGAACTGATCTCGCCGCCCGCCTTCGTCTCCCGAATCACGGGCTTTTTTACATCTTTGAACAACCCCATGGCGCAAGCCTTTCGTCGTTCTAGTACCGAATGTGAGTCGAACGAGCGAAGGTCAAACCGGCGTTCTTGAAGTCGTCGATGTGATAGCGCGTGAACTCGATGCCGGTCAACTCGAAGAACTTCGGCCAGCCGATGCGCTCGATCCACTCGCCCATGCGCTCGTACTTCCGCGCGCCCTTCGCATACACTTCCACGATCTTCACCACGGCCTCCACCACCTCAGGCCAGCGGGGCGGATTGTTGGGAAGGAACGGAATCGCGAGCTTTGAGAACTTGGGCTCGCTGCGGGCGTTGCTGACCTTGCCGCCGACCCAGATGGAAAGTCCGTCGTTCTCCGGATCGTTCATCGGCATCGACGGACACACGGTGTAGCAGTTGCCGCAGAACATGCACTGGTCTTCCACCACTTCCACCGATGGCTTGCCGTTCACCGTCGCCGGACGGATTGCGCCGGTGGGGCAGGAAGCGATCAGCGTGGGCACCTCGCAGATCTTCGTCAGCCCTTCGTGCTGGATCTTGGGCGGCGTGCGGTGGACGCCCAGAATGGCGATGTCGGAGCAGTGCACGGCGCCGCACATGTTCAGGCAGCAGGCCAGGGCGATGCGCAGCTTGCCGGGCAGATCCTCGTGCGTGAAGCGGTCGTGGAGCGCGTCCATCACCGCTTTCACGATGCCCGAGGCGTCAGTGGCGGCGGAGTGGCAATGGACCCAGCCCTGCGTGTGGACGATGTTGCTGATGGAGTTGTTGGTGCCGCCCACCGGGAATCCGGCAGCCGTCAACGCCGCCTTCAGCGGCTCGATGTTCTCTTTCTTCGACAGCAGGAACTCGACGTTGTTGCGGCTGGTGAAGCGCAGGTAGCCGCCGGAATACTTGTCGGCCAGCTCGGCAAACAAGCGCAGCGTTTCGACGCCCAGCAGGCGCGGCGAACCGGCGCGCACGGTGTAGATGCACTCGCCGGACTCGGCGACGTGGCACAGCACGCCCGGCGCCAGGTTCTCGTGATACAGCCACTTGCCGTAGTTCCGCTTGATGACCGGATGGCAGAAACTTTTCATAGTGCGGAGGACCGATATCGGTAATCCGCTTGGCAGGGATGACTTCACTCATTTTGCACCTCCATCGTGGTGAGCGTAAATGTAAGGATTGTCGCGCGGCGCCGAAACCATCTCCGGCACGGGATCGAGCCCAATGCCATCCAGGAATGTGGCCAGGCCGACGCGCTGAATCATCTCGCCCATGCGCTCGCGGTTCTTGCCGTAGTCGCCCCAGAACTCCCAGATCCGGGAAATCAGTTCCTGCAGCGTCTCCTGCAGTTCATCCTGCGGCACGAAAGGAACCAGCACTGAGGACAGCAGCGCGCCCTGCACGATGGGCGCCTTGGCGCCGATCAGAATCACAGCGCCGCGCTCCTTGCCCGGACGCAGCGCCTTGGGCATCACGTTGATGCAGTGCATGCAGCGGACGCACTCGCCGTTGTCGATGGTCAGCTGTTCGCCGTCCCACTCCATGGCGCGCGTGGGGCAGCGGTCGCAGACGTCCTTCTGGATGTTGATGCCGCTGGCCGCATACTCGGTAACCGCCGCGTCGTCCTGCTGAATCTCGTCCTTCCAGGTGCCGATGACGGACAGGTCCGCGCGGGCAATGGAGGCCACGCAATCGTTGGGGCAGCCGGAGCACTTGATCTTGAACTTGTAGGGGAACGCCGGCCGGTGCATCTCGTCCTGATAGGCCTGCGTCAGGTCGTAGCAGAGCTTCATGGTGTCGTAGCAGGCCCACTCGCAGCGCGCCTTGCCCACGCAGCAGGAAGGCGTGCGCATGGCCGAACCCGAGCCGCCCAGATCGAAGCCGGCGGCGGTCAGTTCCTGGAAGGTGGGCTCCAGCTCGTCGGTCGTGGTGCCCAGCAGGATGATGTCGCCGGTGGACCCGTGCATGTTGGTCAGGCCCGAGCCGTGCCGCTCCCAGATGTCGCAGAGGGTGCGCAGCGCCTCGCTGGTGTAGAACCAGCCCGCCGGCTGATTCACGCGCAGGGTGTGGAAGTGCGCGACGTTGGGAAACTCCTCGGGCACGTCGCTGTAGCGGCCGATGACGCCGCCGCCGTAGCCGAGCACGCCCACGATGCCGCCGTGCTTCCAGTGGCCCTTCTTCTCCTCGTAGGAGAGTTCGAGTTGCCCCAACAAGTCGGCGGACATCTCGTCGGATTTGGCGGCCGACTTGATCTCCTTCACAAAACTAGGCCAAGGTCCCTCTTCAAGCTGGTCCAGTAAGGGCGTCTTGGGCTGCTCTTTTACATCCTCGGAATTCGCCACAGTGCTTACCTTCCTTCCAAAAGTCGCTTTGCGGTCCCGCCCCGGATTCCAGACAGGGGACTGCGGCCCGCCATGGTTGAGCGGGCTCGAACACGGACCGATTCCTTACGCGGCTCTTCCCCGCGGATTTGATCGGGTTAAAATGTTCGCTTCTTTTCTTGCGATCATGCTCTGCTTCCAAGGGGCATGGTGTCCAACTCGAAATTCTTATCGGGTATAACCTGCCATTATGATTGGGCCGCGCGGAGGCCCGCCGGGCCCTGTGGATGCGGGTTTCCGCCCCTCAGCCGCACCCGCCAACAAGGCTGGCAATTTGGCTGGATTGGATCGCAGGTCAGTGCATTGCAGGCTGCTGGAAAATTCCTCAGGGGCAGAATTTTGCTTCAGGGCACGACTTCAGTCTTGCCGCAAAATCCTGATAATAAAGGAACGGGCTTTAGCCCCTGCGGGATGTTTTTGGGGGCTTCGCCTTGCATTCGGGGTTTTTCCGCAGCCTGTTTAGCCCCTACTGGGATGTGTTTTCGGCAAGTTGGAAATCCGCAGCGGTTAAAGCCAAACCCATTTTGGATGCCGCTGCGGCACGACTTCAGAAGCTATGGAAAAGCCCCGAAAAACAGGCGAATATCCCGAACAGCGACCCCCAAGGGCTAAAGCCCATCTTTTATTATCAGCAACATGCGGCGCGACGAATAGCTTATCCGTGAATCGCGTTCTTGTAGCGCCGCTCTCCGGTGCGGCTGTCGTGCGGGTCTCCAGACCCGCGCACATCGCATCTGGCGGCTTGGAAGCCGCAAGTACAGCCGGTCTGGAGACACGACGCTACAATTTGCAGATAAGCTCCAAGGCCGCGCCTTGACACTTCTTGCCGCACAGAAGGAATTTTCCCGCAGTTTGTTAAGGCGTGCCCGGTTACAGAGCCGGGATCTTCGCAACAGCAGAACCCCTACCCTTCATTGCTGAGAAATGCTCCTCTGCGCGGCCTGCACCGGCGCAAGCTATAGCGGTTCCACAATTGCTGTACACCAAACCCACCGCGATCAAGTGGCATTTTTCTCAAGAAAACGCCACCTTGCACCATGCCGGAAAGGGCATGTGAATTGTGGAACCGCTTTTGCAACTTGCCCAGGAACCACGGCGTGTGAAAGCCGGCTACCGCCAGGCCGCCAGCACAGCTCCCGAGATGAGCAGTGACGCCAGCCAATACCCCGCATTGATAGCGAAGAGCTTGAACGAGCGCCGTTCATACATGGTCTCCGACAGCAGCGGCGCGGCCACAAAGCCCAGCCAGCAGACAAATCCAACAAAGACGCCCCTCCCAATCGAGTCTGCCTCCGACCAGATGACCACATGCGCCAGCATGAACGACAGCACCAGGCCGCCAATAAACGACACGATCATGCTGGAGATGGCGCCCTTCGGCCTTTGCCCCGTCTCGCTCTTCACATGGCCGGTCAGCGCCATCCACGGTTTGACGAAGAACAGCGAGTACCAGAGCGCGCCCAGAAAGAACTGAATCAAGGCCGCCACCAGCACGGCCAGATGGTTGAAGTGCAAATGGTGCATCGGGAATCCTCCATTGTGAACAGGGATAGGTCGCCAAGGACAGCCGGATCAGGGATAGGGAGCGAAGCGGGGCCGGACTGTAAGGCATCCGCGCAGTTGACTTTGCGGCACGCGCCGGGCCGGTGTCAAGCAGATTCTCGGTCAGGTTCCTCAGCAAGCCGAGGTGCCGACTTTTGGCGCCCTCGATCTCGGTCCTCTCTCAAAGGCGGTGACCGGGGATAGCTTTTGGGTTGGCACTGCTGGGTTGGCGGCTGTGGCTGTCGCGGAATCGGGCATGGCGGGCGAGGGGCTGGGTGGCGCCTGGGCGCTCAGGCTGGTTGAGATTGCGGTCAGCAGCGCGAGAAGGCTCAGAGCTGCTCTCCAATTTGGTGTAGAAGGGAGAAAGAGACGGAGGGAACAGGGGACTTTAGTCCCCTGAATCAGAGAGTATTCAACCGGGCTTCAGCCCCTGGCCTGAAGTCCAGCTCAAATCGTGTCTCGATTTCGTGGGTCTGAAGCCCCACGCTTCCTCCGTCAACACCGCGAGAATCTCCTCTATACCATTCAGAGATTTGCTGTTAGGCGCGAAAGTGTGTCATCTGCTCTATAAAATGGCAGCGTTATAGCGGAACCAGAGTCGGTGTATCCCGAAGCCGCCGCATTCAAGTCGACGCGACCCCCAGGGAGCGGCGATCCTGCACAGGGCGAACGAGGCCACAGGAACTCTGGTTTCGCTCTAGCTTAAGCCTGAATGAACGGGCTCCTTATGGCGGAATCAACTCCGCCCAATGGCGATCCCAAAACTGCGGCATGGGCAGTCGGCGTTGGTTCCCGAGCCGGGTTTTCAGTCAGGCCACATTTCGGCTTTGTGCGTCTTACAACGGACAAAACTTGAGATGCTTGTAAGTGATTGACAATACACGACATAATACTCTCATGGAACGACCGCCTTGCGGACTGCTACCGCCGCTTCAGCGCTTCCAACTCTTCCAGGGTCCGCGGCCAGTCGGCCCCCAACAGGCGCGAGAGGCTGCGGTCGGCCAGAACCTTGCCGCCCGTCTGGCAGCGAGCGCAGTAGTTGGTCTCGTTGTCAGCGTAGCGGATGCGCTGCACCTTCTCCCCGCACTGCGGGCAGGGCTGGCCGAAGCGCCCATGCACCCCCATCTCCGGCCGAAAGGCGGTGACCTTCTCCGGGAAGCCCTTTTCCGCTTCGGCGCGCAGCCGTCCCACCCACAGCGCAAGCGTCTCGCGCGTGGCGGCGAACAGCCGCTCCCACTCCTCGGGCTTCAGCTTGGCGGTCAGCGCGATGGGCGAGAGCCGCGCTGCGTGCAGAATTTCGTCGGAATACGCATTGCCCACCCCGCTAATCAGCCGCGGATCGGTCAGCGCCCGTTTCAGTGTGCGGTTCTCCTGGGTCAGCGCAGCGCGAAATCCGTCCAAATCCGTCGCAAAGATCTCCACCCCGCCGGGATCAACGGAGCGCAGCCCCGCTTCGCCGGCCAGTACGTGCAGCGACGCGCGGCGCTTCGAGCCCGCTTCGGTCAGCACCAGCGATCCCGTATTGAAGTCGAAGGCCGCCAGGCCGTTCCGCCCGGCCAGCTTTGCGCCCGGAGCCTTCCAGTGCAGCCGGCCGGCAATCATCAGGTGCAGCACCAGCCAGAGCAATCCGGGGTCCCCGGCGACGGGTCCTTGTCGTTGGGGTGGAAATCCGGGGTCCCCAACGACGGGTCCTTGTCGTTGGGGTGGCAACCCCGCGTCGGCAACATCGGGCCTTTGCTTCTGGGGTGGCAGGTCGCTCTCCACGCCGATGGCGATACGCTTGCCGATGCGCCGCACCGCACGCACCATGCGGCCTTCTACTGCCGCCAAAGGCGGCTCTGCCGTCCGCAGCAGAAAGACTGAGCCCAGCCGCACCCGTTCCAGCCTCTGGCCCAGGATGCGCGCCTCCAGCGCAGTGATGTAAGCGGCAATGTCCGGCAGTTCCGGCATGGCTACCAGCTTGCAGCCGAGTGGCATGTTCCCGCAACAGAGAGATCGCGAATAGGGCCCGACATTTGCATTAGAGCGATTTTGCTTTTGCTATAGAGTTCTGTGCCCCATCCATTCCGCGTTTTCCTGCGGAATGGGTGAGAGACCAACAAACTTCTGGTCTACACAATTTATGAAACCGCTCTAGCAGAGGATCGTGTTATCGATCAGCCGGGTAGCGCCCACCCATGCAGCCACGGCAAACAGGCTGCCCGGCGCAGCCGTTTCTACCGGTTCCAGCGTGGCCCAGTCCACCAGCTCAATATAGTCCACGCGGATCGCGGGCTCGGCGGCAAAAAGTTGTTGAGCAGCTTGAACCAGCTCAGCGGCTCTGCGTTCGCCGCCGGCGGCCAGCGTCTCCACTGTCCGGATTGCCCGGCTGAGCGCGAGCGCCTGGGCGCGCTCGGAAACGCTGAGGTATAGGTTGCGCGAGCTGAGGGCCAAACCGTCGGCCTCGCGAACGATGGGGCAGACCACGATCTCCGTACCTAAGCGCAGATCTGCAACCAAGCGGCGCAGAACGGCCACCTGGGCCGCATCCTTCTGGCCAAAGAAGCCCCGGTCGGGCTCGGCGGCGATCAGCAGCTTGGCGACAACGGTGGCCACGCCGCGAAAGTGCCCCGGTCGCGATCTGCCATCGAGGCTGCCACTTAAGCCCTCCACCTCGACAAAGGTCGCCGCGCCAGCCGGGTACAACTCCTCCACCGGGGGAGCAAAAACCACGTCCGCGCCGGCAGACTCGGCCAAAGCGCAATCGGCGTCAAAGGTGCGCGGGTAGCGAGCGTAATCCTCGTTGGGCCCGAACTGCGTGGGGTTGACGAAGATGCTCGCGACAACAGCGCCGCAGGAGGCCGCGGCAGCGCGAATCAGCGAAGCGTGCCCGGCGTGGAGCGCGCCCATGGTGGGCACCAGGCCAACAGCGTTTCCATCGCCGCGCTGCTGGCGCGACCATTGGCGGAGTTCGGCGACGGTACGGAGAGTTTGCATCAGGCTTTCCTTAGTTTTGCGGTATTTTCGGGCGCATCGAGCGCCTTGCGCGCCGCCTCGGGGAGGTGATAGCTCTCCTCGTCGGAGGGGAAGGCGCGGTGCTCCACATCTTCGCGGTAGTGCTCGATGGCCGAGCGGATGAGGACAGACGCATCGCCATAGCGGCGAACAAACTTGGCTGCCGGGGCAAAGGTCAGGTTCACCAGATCGTGAAAAACCAGAATCTGCCCGTCGCAATCGGGCCCGGCGCCAATGCCAATCGTAGGAATAGCCAACTCGGCGGTAATGGCCGCGGCCACTTCGCGTGGCACGCCTTCCAGCACCAGCGCACCCGCTCCGGCGTCGGCCAGCGCCAGAGCGTCTGCCTTGAGCTGAGCAGCGGTCTCGGCTGTGCGAGCCTGCACGCGGTAGCCCCCCATGCGGTGCACGCTCTGTGGGGTCAGGCCCAGATGAGCGACCACGGGAATCTCCGCCTCGGTCAGCGCGCGCACCAGTTCGATGCGCGGGCCCTCGATCTTGACCGCCTCTGCGCCCGCCTCCTTCACAAAGCGGATGGCGTTGGCCAGTCCCTCGGCCACCGTGCCGTGATAGCTGCCGAAAGGCATGTCGGCCACCAGCAGAGCGCGACGCAGGCCGCGACGCACGGCGCGGGTGTGGTGCAGCATCTCGTCCACGGTAACGGCCAGGGTGTTTTCCAGGCCCATCACCACCATGGCCAGCGAGTCGCCCACCAGAATCACGTCAATACCGGCTTCATCCACCAGCCGCGCGGTCGCGTAGTCGTAGGCGGTGAGCGCGGAGATGGGCTTGCCCTGGCGTTTCATCTCGCTGAGGGCGGGCATGGTGACTTTAGCAAAGGGCGAATCGGAAGGCGCGGCGGTGCCGCCGGGGAAGGATGTAAGGCTCATGCAGTCTCCAGTGCCGCTCCGTCGACGCAGGATGCGGCCCGAACAAGAAAAAGTATACGCCCCGGTGCAGCACCGGGGGCAAAGGCGGCGTCCCATTTCCGCGGAGTTGTCGAGGCTGGTCCCTTGGCTGCGCGAGCTTGCCGTATCTCCGCCCTGCACCGCACACTGGAACAGGATGCTTTCTCCTCTAGCAACGGGAGTCTCGATCGGATTGGGCGCTGCGGCCGGGCTTGGCCTGGCAGCGGGCGGATACGCCTATGCCGCCATGTGGCCCGCCTCGCGCATCTTCGGCCAGCCGCTGATTGCCCCTAAGCGCCCCGGCGAACTGGCGCTTACCTTCGACGACGGCCCCAACCCCGTCTGGACGCCCCGTCTGCTCGATGTCCTGGCCAGCCACGACGTGCGCGCGACCTTCTTCATGCTGGGACTGCATGCTGAGGCCGAGCCGGAGCTGGCGCGGCGCATTGCCGAGGCCGGCCACCTGATTGGCAACCACTCCTGGAGCCACCCCAACCTGGCAGTCACCTCGGCCAGGCGCGTGCGCGAGGAACTGGCCCAAACTACGGAGACGCTGGAGCAGATCGCTGGAGTGCCGGTAAAGCACTTTCGCCCGCCCTTTGGCGCGCGCAGGCCCTTTGTGTTACACGCTGCGAGGGAACTTGGCCTGATCCCCGTGCTGTGGAATGCGATGACCACCGACTGGAAGGACCCTTCAGCCGATGCGATTGTGCACCGGCTGACCTGCAGAATCGACCGGCTGGAGCGGCGAGGCTGGGCCGCCAACATCGTGCTCCACGACGGTGATCACCTGGACCTGGCCGCCTACCGGCAGCCGTCGGTCAGCGCAGCGGATCGGCTCATCGCCCACTACAAGGGCTCGCACCGGTTTGTGACCGTGGATGAATGGGGTTGAAACTAGACTGGAACGGCTTCGGCTAAAACCTTGTCCCGGAAAGACGTGGGAAGGAATTTGGGCGTACGCAGATCGACTTTGATCCCCACCGCAGCTTCAATTTCGATTTGCAACTTGGCAATGTCGAGCAGGCTGGTCTCCGGTGAGGGATCGACCAGCAGGTCTAGGTCGCTGTCTTCTGCGTCGTCGCCATGGAGCACGGAACCGAAGAGGCGCGGGTTTTCCATGCCGGAATTCAACACCATCCGGCGGATCGCTTCCCGATGCTTCGGCAGAACCTCTGACGGCCTCATGCGCACCATTCTACCGCAGTAGCAGTTTCATTTTGCCAGAACCACTCTGAATGCTCTTCCGGCGGCGGCGATGGTGGCGGCCACTTCCTCCGCGCCGTGCGCCGTGCCCAGGAACATGGCCTCGAACTGCGACGGCGGCAGCCAGACGCCCGCATCGAGCATGGCATTGTGGAATCTCCCAAATGCAGCAGTGTCTGACGTGGCGGCTTCTTCGTAGTTGGTCACCGACCCCGGCGTGAAGAACCAGGTCCACATCGCGCCCACGCGGTTTAGAGTCAGCGGGATGCCCGCTTTGGCGGCTTCGGCGGCCACGCCCTCGGCGACGGCTTTCGCGGCTGCTTCAAGCTGCGGGTAAACTGTCGCGGCGTGATCCTGCAAATAGCCAAGCGTGGCGATGCCGGCGGCCATGGCCAGCGGATTGCCGCTGAGCGTTCCAGCCTGGTACACCGGTCCAAGAGGCGCAAGGAGATCCATGAAACGGCGCTTCCCGCCGAAGACGCCCACCGGCAGCCCTCCGCCGACAATTTTGCCCAGCGTAACCAGGTCGGCGTCGAAATTGTAAAGCTGGAGCGCGCCGCCCAGGGCCACGCGGAAGCCGGTCATCACCTCGTCGGCAATCAGCAGCGCGCCTTCGCGGGCAGTGATGGCACGCAGTCCCGCCAGGTAGCCGGGCGCGGGCGCGATGCATCCGGCGTTGCCTACCACCGGCTCCAGAATCACGGCGGCAATGGCGCCGGGATACGCGGCGAAGGCCGCTTCCACCGCAGTCAATTCGTTGTAGGGCAGAGCCAGCGTGAGCCGGGCGATCTCCTCCGGCACGCCGGCCGAGCCGGGAATACCCAAGGTGGCGACGCCTGAACCGGCTTTCACCAGTAGGCCGTCAGCATGGCCGTGGTAGCAGCCTTCGAATTTGACCACGATCTTGCGCCCGGTGGTGGCGCGGGCCAGGCGGATGGCCGACATGGTCGCTTCCGTCCCTGAACTGACAAAGCGCAGCTTTTCGATGGCCGGGAAACAGGCGACGACGCGCTCGGCCAGGTCGGCCTCGGCAGCCGTGGAAGCGCCAAAGCTGGCCGAGTTGCGCGCGGCGCGCTCAATAGCCTCCACCACCGGCGGAAAGGCGTGCCCCAGGATCATCGGCCCCCAGGAGCCGAAGTAGTCGATGTACCGGTTGCCGTCGGCGTCGTAGAGGTAGGCGCCCTCGGCCCGCTCCACAAACGGCGGCGCTCCCCCCACGGCACGAAAGGCCCGCACCGGAGAGTTCACACCCCCGGGGAAGAAGCGTTCTGCGCGCTGTTGAAGGGCCTGAGAACGGGTGCGGATGGGGGCCGGGGGCTGGGAAGTCATGGTGGGTTCAGTATAGCGGGCTGCCGGTCCGTTTCGAGCCGAATTGAATCTCTCGCCCTCAGCGCGCATCCGGTGGGTATGAACAGATTGAAGAAGACCGGAGCCCGGCTGGTGGTGATCTTCGATGGCCATTGCGGGCTTTGCTACGGCGCGGTGCGGTGGGTCTTGCGCCACGACCGGCTCGATCGGCTGCGGTTTGCGGCCTCGGAGTCAAGGAGCGTGGCTGAAGTGCTGACACGGCACGGGAGAGGAGTCTCCGAGTTCGAAGGGGGTCTGAATACGATTCTGGTTGTACGAGATTTCGGCGGCGCGGGGGAAGTGATTCTGGTTCGCTCGGATGCGCTGATGGCAATGCTGCGCGAGCTGCCGCGACCCTGGCCACTGGTAGCCGCCATGCTGCGCTGGATTCCACGGTCAGTCCGCGACCTGGGCTACAAGCTCATCGCCCGCTGGCGCTACCGCCTCTGGGGACGCCTGGAGAGCTGCCCGCTGCCCACGGCCGAGGAACGCGCGCGGTTCCTATAGCTTCAAAGAGCCGGTGGCGCCGCAACGGCGAGCGCCTCGCAACCCAATGAAGATGGTTGCTATGTATAGGCCGAAGAAAAAGCCCGCGAATGCGTGCAGCCAATTCAGTTCAAACTGGCTGAAGCCATGCACCCAATTCCAGCGCTCGGAGTTCCACAGCAAAATGCCGAGGATGAACGAGAGGTAGGCGATGCGCATCAGGCGGCGGGCTTTTGGATCAAGTTGGCGACGATTGAGACACATTGTTGGTTCCTCCTTTGCGGTAGATCTGTTGCGAAGTGGCTTCAATCGTTAAGAGTGCGCATTGCGCGTTTGGCAAAGATGCGAGCGAGTTGGAACAGCACCAAGACATCAAGCGATGCACCCAGTCCCGCGCAAACACCCCGGCAGTAAGAGTCTTGCGCCGCGGTGAGATGTAAAAGCGACAAGAGAGTTTGCGGCCAGTTCGCGGAACTGGCGAGATCGACTTGAGCAACGACGAGCAGTGCGAGGAGGACCGGCAGAGATTTTTTCAAACTGCAAGGATCGAGCAGGCACATGGAAGTTCCTTTCAAGGACGAAA
Source organism: uncultured Acidobacteriaceae bacterium (assembly GCA_963839155.1). GTDB lineage: Bacteria > Acidobacteriota > Terriglobia > Terriglobales > Acidobacteriaceae > Telmatobacter. The sequence goes on along the minus strand of CAWITY010000005.1, from coordinate 141,508 downwards.
TGAGCAGCATCGGGCACAGCGCACGGACCAGGAAAGCAATCCAAATCTAGTTCTTGAAGCGGTACCAGAGCATGAGAGCGATTTTTACGGCGCCCATCGCATAAATCACGGTAATCAGATCCGAGGGAACCCGATGCACGATGAGCAGGTGATATTCGAGCAGGACAAAAGCGGTGAGGGTACCGGCGATTGCAGCGGCGCTCGTCGAGCGGCGTTGATGCTCGCGAAACCGCTCGTCGGCAACAGAGTCGAGCATCAGGATGCGATTGAGAACAGGATGGATCATGCTTTTTCCTCCAACTGAAAAATCTCATCGGTGGAACAGGCGAAGAGGCGAGAAAAGACAAGCGCCAGTTCCAGACTGGGCACATAGCGGTTGCGTTCGATGGAGTTGATGCTCTGGCGGGAGACGCCTGCCGCCTGCGCCAGTTGTTCCTGCGTCCATTCGCGGGCAACTCGCAGCTCTCTAACGCGGTTTGTGACGATGCGTGCCATGTAAAGTAAGCTTTCCAGCTTAGAGTAGTGCGGAAACAATTCTTTGTCAAGCCAGCTTTCCATTTTTCTTCCTGCCTTTCATGGCTTTGTATGCGGCAGGCGCGAGGACTATGCAATGGCCTTATCTAAATCCTGCTAAAATCGAGTTTCCGGCAAGCCGCGCCGCATGAGAAATCCATCCGCAGAAAGCCCTCACCGTGCCAAGCGAACCCAAGCCCAAATCCGTGACCTACGCCGACGCAGGCGTTGACATCAGCAGTGGCGACCGAGCCAAGGAGCGCATCAAGTACCTGGCGCAAAAGACCTTCAACCGCAACGTGCTGGGAGGGATCGGCGGCTTTGGCGCGCTCTTCCGGCTGGACTTGCAGCGTTGGAAGACGCCCATCCTGGTCAGCTCGGCTGATGGCGTGGGCACCAAGCTCAAGATCGCTTTCGAGCTGGGTATGCACCACACGGTGGGCACAGACCTGGTGAACCACTGCGTCAACGATATTGCGGTGCAGGGCGCCACGCCGCTCTTCTTTCTGGACTACCTGGCCAGCGGCAAACTGGATCCCGAGGTGACCGAGAGCGTGATCACCGGGCTGGCCGAGGCCTGCAAGGCCAACGGCTGCGCTTTGATCGGTGGCGAGACAGCACAGATGCCGGGCTTCTATGCCGACGGCGAATACGATCTGGCCGGATTCATTGTGGGCGCGGTGGACCGCGAGAAGATGGTCACAGGCGAGGGCATCAAGGTGGGCGACGTACTGGTGGGACTGCCTTCCACCGGACTGCACACCAACGGATATTCGCTGGCCCGCAAGCTGTTTTTTGAGGTGGCGGGCTACAAACCTGCGCAATACGTCAACGCCATCAAGGAGAAGGCCGGTACCGCGCTGATGAAGACGCACCGCAGCTACCTCCATGTGATCCAGAAGCTGGTGGCGGCGGGCATGACCACCGGCATGGCGCACATCACGGGCGGCGGCATCACTGAGAATTTGCCCCGCATCCTGCCCAAGAACACCGGCGCGCAGATTGAGCTGGGATCCTGGCCGGTGCTGCCTATCTTTGAACACCTGCGCACGCTGGGGCAGGTCTCGCAGGAAGAGATGATGCGCACCTTCAATATGGGCGTTGGGCTGATTGTGGCGATTCCGGCGGCCAAGTTTACGCGCGCCAAGAATCTGTTTGACCGCGCCGAGGAGAAATTCTTCGTCATCGGGCGCGTGGTCAAGGGCGACCGCAAGGTGCAGTACACGTAGACATTTTGGCAACGCTTGGCCGCACAGCAGGAAGGGATGCCAGTGGCAGTCAAGAAGTCAGTAAAGAAAGCAGCCAAAAAGGCGGCAACGCCGGGGTCCCCACGGACAGGTCTTCGTCCGGGGGGTGGAACGCGCAAGGTGAACCGTGAGGGGCAGCGGTGGACGGACGACAGGCCGGGAATGACGCTGCGCCTTCCGCTCGATCTCCGCGAAGCCATCACTGAAGAATCCCGCGTAAAGGGCGATCTGGCCAGGATCGTCCTTTTTGCGTTAAGCCACGTGCATCAAGATGAGGTCGATATTCAGCAGACCCGCAAGGCCGGCATGGATCTCACCAATCCTCAACTTCTCCATGTCGGCGCGGAGGCCCGCACCAAGCTCAAAGACTGGGCCGAAGCCGAAAGCGTCAGCGTCAACGCAATCGTCGTCAGCCTGCTGGATGAATTCTTCGCACGCCTCAAGAAGAGCAAGGCGCTCAGAGAAGAGCTGCGGCTGGAGCTTCGCGCGCACCGAGGATTTCTGCCGAGTTGAGGTCCTAGTCGACTTATGGCTTCACTGAAGCGAGTGACCAGTTGATAGAAAGAGGGTTTTCATGACAAAGCTCAAAAAGATCGTCTGCTTTGCTAACTCCAGAAAACATTCTGGGAGATGTGTTGCGGGAAAAGAGATCCTCGCGAATGGAGAACCTGGAAAGTGGATTCGTCCGGTGAGCGCGCGCGAAACGCGAGAGGTGTCCGAGGAAGAGCGACGCTTCGAGAATGGGGCATCACCAAAGGTCTTAGATGTGATCACAATTCCAGTCATTGGACCTTCGCCACAGCTTTTTCAATCTGAAAACTATGTAATTGATGCCAAATACTACTGGGGAAACGAGGGAAGACTCAAATGGGAGGAGATACCACCCTTTGTCGATGAACTCACCGCCATTTGGGAAAATGGAGACTCAACATACTATGGCCTGAATGACCGCGTAAAGGTCGATGTCGCGGCCAAGCTGAAAACCTCCCTTATGCTCGTAAGGCCAACAGATTTGACAATTAGAGTTTTGACCGAAGGCACGGAATTTGGAAACCCAAGGCGTCGACTGAGAGCTGACTTTCACCATTGTGGGACACAACATAGTCTGATCGTGACCGACCCAGAAGCCGAAAAGGCTCTATTGGCGAAACCAAACGCAGACTACAAGATCAAGGATGCCTATCTTTGCATTAGCCTGGGAGAAGCCCACTCGGACGGCTCATGCTATAAGCTCGTGGCAGCCGTCATCACAAAGAAGCCTCTATGACCGTCAAAGACGTCATCTTTACGATAGGACACTCAACGCATCCTCAGGATCGTTTTATTGACCTGTTGCGCGTGAATGGTATCACCGCGCTCTGTGACGTCCGCTCGAAGCCATTCAGCGCTAGGAATAGTCAATTTAACAGAGAAGCACTGGAGGAGGCTTTGCCCCTGAGCGGCATTCAATATCGCTTCCTAGGCAAGGAACTCGGAGCGCGAAGCGATAATCCGCGGTGTTACGTGGATGGAAAAATCCAATACGATCTGCTTGCAAACACTGAGCAGTTTCGATATGGCCTCAAACGGGTTCTGGTCGGAATACGACAAGGATTTCGCATAGCCCTAATGTGTGCGGAAAAGGAGCCTCTCGAATGCCACCGTTCAATCTTAATAGCACGACATCTTGATCTTATGGGCATTGAAGTCAACCATATTCATTCGGATGGCCAGCTTGAGAGTCATTCTGCCGCAATAACTCGATTAGTCAGAATGCTCTTTTTGATGGAAGATGATATGTTCCTCACGCCGGAAGAATTGGTGGAAAGAGCGTACCGTCGGCAAGGGGAACGCATTGCTTATGCAATGGATGGAGACACATCCATCAGGAGAGCGGCTGAATGAAAATCTTCACTATCGGGTTCACAAAGAAATCGGCAGAAGTGTTTTTTACTCGGCTCAGAACAGCCGGAGTTAGAAGACTCATCGACGTACGGCTGAATAACATTTCGCAGCTCGCTGGATTCACGAAGAAGGATGATCTAAGGTTTTTCACCAAGGAGATTTGCAAGATTGAATATGTTCATATACCTGAGCTTGCTCCTACTTCCGAAATTCTCGATCCATACAAGAAGGCGAAGAACGGAGATTGGGAATTGTACGAACGACAATTTGTAGATCTCATGCAGCGACGTCATATCGAATCTTCACTTTCGCGCGAGATTCTAGATGGTGGTTGTCTGCTTTGCAGTGAAGAAAAGCCCCATCATTGTCACCGCCGTCTTGTTGCGGAATATCTTAGGGAACATTGGGGCGATATTGAGATTGAGCACATCCTGTAGTCCAGCATCAAGTGATCATCGCCCCTCAGGTTGCAGGCCTCATTCGCAAGGTGGGTTCAGCTTTTGTTCAGGCCCAATCAAAAGTAGCACGACTCTAGTAAGATCATTCGAAGCTATGTCTGTATTAGATTTCACTCTGATCAATAAAGAAGGCGCGGAAGACGTCAGGCTGGGTGCTCAGTTACCTTCGGCAAGGTGTTCAAGCCCGTCGGGTGGGCCAATCCAAGCCTGACGCGAAGCGGCAGCACATCACAGGGTGGGAAGACGGGCGCCGGCAAAAACTGGGGCCTGCCTCGGCAGACCCCGCAATTCAAGGTTCATGGATTGGCGCTATGCCGCTTTTGCCTTCTTCGAGGCCGCTGCGCTGAGCTTGATCGGCTTCGCTTTGTCCGTCGCCTTCCGGGCAGTTTGCGCTTTTTCCTTGGCCGCGAACTCCTGCTTGACCTTGTTCGTGATCGCGGCCACGTCCACCTTGTAGAACTCGGCGGCTTCTCGCAGGGTTTTCGCGGATTCGTTGGGTGAATGCGCCGCTTGCAAAATGGTGATTGCCACCAAAACGCGGCCGATTGTGCTCTCGTCAGCTTTGCGAAGAAAGGACGCGAGCAGCTTGGCCGGGGCGTCTCCCGCTCCGTTGGCCTTGCCGATGCCGTGAAGGCGAAAGATGACCGCCAGACGGCGCTCGTCCAATACGGCTGCAAGGCGCTCGGTGACAAAGAGCAGGTCACGCTTCATCAGCCGGAATCGGGGCTGATTATCCAACGTATAATCAGCAGTATGTGATGGTTTTCCGGCGGAGGTTGCGGGGGCCGCGGGGAGATTGTTGCAATCCATTCCGGTCAGGTGGGCGATGTACATCAACTCCGGCGCGGCAGCCCAATTGAAGCTCGGCATCCTGCTCTCCGGCCGCGGATCGAACTTCCTTGCCATTGCCGGCTCCATTCGCGAAGGACGCCTCAAGGGCGTGGAGATCGCCGTCGTGATCTCCAACGTAGCCGAGGCTGGCGGTCTGGCCGCGGCCCGCGAGCTGGGTCTGCCCACTGCGCTCTTCGTCTCCAAGGGCCGCAAGCGCGCCGAGCACGACGCAGACGTGACGGCCTGCCTGCAAAAGCACGGCGTGGACTTGGTCTGCCTCGCCGGCTACATGCGGCTGCTTTCGCCGGAGTTCATCGCCGCATTCCCTGAACGCATTCTCAACATCCATCCCTCGCTGCTGCCAGCCTTCCCCGGCCTGGAAGCGCAAACACAGGCCTTCGATTACGGCGTAAAGGTAGCGGGCTGCACGGTGCACTTTGTAGATGAACATCTGGACCATGGCGCCATTGTGTTGCAGCGAGCAATTCCCGTGCTGGAGAGCGACGACGCGCACTCCCTGGCGGACCGCATCCTGGCCGAGGAGCACCTGGCCTACACCGAGGCCATCGCCCGCGTGGCCAGTGGGGAGTACGAGATGCAGGGGCGGCGATTTGTCAAAAGGGGCTAGCCCAACGGAGGGAGCATTGGCCTTCAGGCCCTTGAGTGAGGGACTCCTTGGTCTGGCCTTTAGGCCCGGGCTCTTTCTTGCGTTCTTGAACTTGCAACTTTGTTTCGTACAAGCATCTACAACCTCTGTCAAGTCTCGCCAAGCATTGGGCCTTTTGTAAGTTATTGAATACAAACATAAATTATTCAACTCTCTTCTTGCCGAAGATATATCTCCGATTGCCTAGCCTTGAGAGTAGCCAGTCAATAGACGGAAGCACCGCGCCGAGCGAAAGCACAAACCCTCCCCCAATGGATGGCGCCGGGCCGCGGGACCGTCCCTGGCAGGAAGAGGACCCATCGCGATGGCAAATATTCTCGTTAGCATTGAAAAGGGCATTGAAATCGGAGCCGAAGATGCCCTGAGGTGGCTCACCGGAGCCCAGAAAGCCCTGAATGCGGCGCCTGGCGTGATTGCAGCGCTGGCCACCCTCGTGAGCGCCGTGGAGAAACCCCTGGCGGAGCTTGCCGGCGCCGCCGCCAACCCGCTGAACATCTCGCTCGACATCCAGACCGTGAAGGACCTGAATGCCGTTCTGCCGGAAGTCAAGTCGTTCCTCGGCACCCTGGGCGTCAAGTTCTGAACAGCAGAAAAACGGGCCGCCCCAACCCTGGAGCGGCCCGCTGAGTTCAAAATCGATTTCCCGTCTACAGCGGTTCCACAATTGCTGTACCCCGAACCCGCCGCTATCAACTGGCATTTTTCTCAAGAAAATGCCACCTTGCTCAATGCCGGAAAGGGCATGTGAATTGTTGAGCCGCTCTAGGTCGTTGCCCCTCGCGCTTCACCGAGAATCAACTTGATGGTCATCTGCTTCCGGCCGCGGAAGATGGTGACGGAGATGGTGTCGCCTGCCTGATGCTTATCCATCAGGCTGTTGATAGTCTCCGGATCGGTCACTTCCTGGCCATCCACCCCGACAATCAGGTCGCCGCCCAGCATGATGGGCGTATTGCCGACATAAGCCTGCTGATTGCCGCCGCGCAGGCCGGCCCTTTCCGCAGCTCCACCAGGGATGACCTTCTGGATCAGAACGCCGTAATCCACCGCCAGCCCCATCTGCTGGGCCAGATCCGGCCCGATGGCGTAAGAGACGATGCCCAGCGAGGGCCGCTTGACCCGCCCGTAGCGGGTAAGGTCGGCCAGAACCGCTTTGGCGGTGTTGATGGGGATGGCAAAGCCGATTCCCGAGCTCTGGTCCGCTCCATTCGAGGCGATCATGGTGTTGATGCCGATGACCTCGCCCCGCGAGTTCAGCAGCGGTCCGCCGGAGTTGCCGGGATTGATGGCCGCGTCGGTCTGGATGGCGTCCTCGATGGGCGCGCCCTCGGAGCCGCGAATTGACCGGATGGAGCTGATGATGCCCCGCGTCATGGTCCCGCTCAGACCGAAGGGGTTGCCGATGGCATACACCTTCTGGCCCACGGAGAGGCCGGTCGAGTCGGCCAGAGTGACCGGTTGCAGGTCGGGCGCTTCAATTTGCAGCAACGCGAGATCGTGCATCTTATCGGTGCCCACGACCTTGGCCGTGTAGCGGTGCTTGTTGCTGAGCATCACCTCGATGCCGCGGTTTGCGCCCTCGACAACGTGAAAGTTGGTCAGTACATGGCCGGCCTTGTCCAGGATGAACCCCGAGCCCTGGCCCTGCTGCGGCACCGTTCCATAGAAGAAGTTGAAGACCAGCGTGGTGGAGGTAATGTTCACCACCGAAGGCAGCACCCTTTTATAGACGGCGATATTGTTCTGCTCTTCGGCGTCATAGGCGGGCGCAGCCTGGGCCTCGGTCAGCTCCAGCGCGGAGCCGCCGCCGCTCGCCCTGAAGAGCGAGAAATGGCCCGGAGAGAAGCGGGCAAAACTTGTGGGCAGATGGGTGGTGAGGTACCAGAATCCACCCACCAGCAGAACAACCAGAAGAACCCGTCGTAGTTTCATGTCGTTTGAACCTTCGAGAAAACAGGGGTCAGGGATCAGGGGTCGGGGGTCAGTTTGAAACGCTTGCAATGAGATTGACAGCCACGGGCACTGACCCCTGAAACCTGATCCCTTATCCCTATTCTAAAGACTCTTTGCCTGAAGATTTGTTGCTCTCCGCCTTGAGACGCTGCCAGAGCACTTCAACCTGGGCGCAGAGCCCGGCCTTATCTCCTGTGTTTTCCAAGATATAGTCTGCCCGCGCCGCTTTTTCTGCATCGCGGATCTGGTGCGCCAGACGGACGCGGGCATCGGCCTCGGCGACTCCTCGACCTTCCCCGTCCGGGCAGATGCGGGCCACATAGCGGGCAATCTTGACTTCGTCGGGAGCCGTGACCACCACAATGCGCTCGATGCGCCGCCGCCAGTCGGCCAGAACGGTCTCCTGCTCGCCGCGGGCGCGGGCGTCGCGCTCTACCTCGAAGATCAGCGCCGACTCCACCACGGCCACGGCCGCGGGATCGCGCGCGAAAACCCCTTCCATCCATCGCCGCTGCGCTCCGATCACCGCCGGATGCACAATGGCATTCAACTCATTGATCCGCCCGCCCTGAAAGGCCAGCTCAGCCAGCCGGACGCGGTTCAGTCGGCCGTCGGCGCCAACCACATCCCGGCCAAACACGCGGGCAATCTCAGAAAAAACCGGCTGGCCCGGCTCCATCAGAGCCCGGCCCAGCTCATCGGCCTCAATCACCTGGGCGCCCAGCTTGCGCAAATAGCCCGCAACGGTGCTCTTGCCGCTACCCAGGCCACCAGTGAGCCCAACTCGCAGCATGGGTTAAAGCCCCCGCCGCATCTTGGCGGCGCGCACGGTGTTGGCCATCAGCATGGCGGTTGTCAGCAGGCCCACTCCACCGGGAACCGGCGTATAGGCTCCGGCGACTTCGAAGGCCTTGGGGTGGACGTCGCCCACCAGCGTCGAGCCTTTGGCGGCAAAGCCGGCTTCGCGCTTGGCGTTGCCCAAAAAGAAGCGGTCGAACTCTTCGCGCGTCTCGATGCGGTTGATGCCCACGTCAATAATGGTTGCGCCGGGCTTGACCATCTCCGGCGTAATGAAGCCGGGCCGTCCGATGGCGGCCACCAGAATGTCGGCCTGGCGGGTGACCTGAGCGAGGTCGCGAGTTTTGGAGTGGCAAATCGTCACGGTGGCGTTCTGGTGCAGCAGCAGCATCGCCGCCGGCTTACCCACCAGGTCGCTGCGGCCCACCACCACGGCGTTCTGCCCGGCCATGGGAATGCCGCTGCGCCTCAAAATCTCAATCACGCCCGCCGGGGTGCAGGGAGCCAGCGCTGGCCGGTTGGCCTGCAAGAGGCCCGCGTTCACCGGATGCAGCCCGTCTACATCCTTGGACGGCGAGATGGCGTCAAGCACCGCTTTGGCGTCGATCAGCCGGGGAAGAGGAAGCTGCACGAGGATGCCGTCGATCTCGTCGCGGTCATTGAGGCTGGCCACCAGGTCGAGCATCTCTTCGGTGGTGGTCGTCTCCGGCAGCTTGATCAGATCGCTGAAGATGCCGACTTCGCCGCAGATCCTCACCTTGTTGCGGACATAAATCTCCGACGCGGCCACGTTGCCCACTAGCACCGCCGCCAGCCCTGGCCGGACACCCTGCGCGGCCATCAGCTTCACTTCTTCCCCGACTTCGTTCTTGATTGCAGCGGCAATCGTGACCCCGTCCAGTATCTTCGCCATCGTTCGCTCCAAATATCCATCGTACCGCTTCCTGTGTGGTCAGCCGGTGTCCCCGGCGCGGCGGAGAAGGGCAAACGCATCATGGAATAGGACGCGTAAGGACATATGCTTTGGCACCGCTGAACCCGAGCCCTTTCAAATCCATTCCATTGAGACGGTGCGTTTGCCCGGTCCAGCGTGACCGCCTGGCTCGGAAATCGCCCCCCATCACATCGTCGTGTGATTTATCTCACATACAGTCATGCCATCAACTCCTGTACCGTCTGGCCTACGAGAAGTGTTCTAGATCACACGTCATACAAACGCGGCTTCCCCCCTTGCCACGGCCATTACGGAGATGGGCTCAATGAGCGTTTTCAAGGATGCAGGACATCTATTCCGGTTTGCGGGGCTCTTTGTCCTCGCCTTCCTGATCTTTCTGGTGGTGCGCCACTTCGTTGTGCCCAAAAGCTTTGGGCAGTACGGGCACTACCGCGGGGCGGCCATGGGCGAGATTGCCGCGCACCCGGCAAAGTTCGCCGGGCACGACACCTGCGAGGCCTGCCACTCGGATGTGGCGGAGAAAAAGAGCCACGGCAAGCACGCGCACGTGAATTGCGAAGCCTGCCACGGGGCTCTCTTCCAGCGCTTGCCTGCGGCTGAGCAGCCCAAGCCGAGTCTCTTTCAGCGCGCCGCCGCCCTGGTCATCCATCAGATTCCACCTGACCCGCCGCTGCTGCGCCATGCCGAGGATCCGACTGGGGTGAAGCCAGTGCTGCCGGATACCGCGGTGCTCTGTGCCCGCTGCCACACGGCCAGCGCCGCCAAGCCCAAGAACTTTCCGCAGGTAGCGATTGCCGATCACTCGAACGGCTTGCCCTGCGAAACCTGCCACCAGCCGCACAGCCCACAAATGGATGCAGGAGGTGCAAAATGAAGATTTCCCGGCGCCAAATGCTGATCCTGTTGCCGGCCGCGGCAGTTGCATGGGAATCCGTGCTGGCCGGAACACCGGAACAAGCCTCCAATTACAAGATGACCGACCACTGGTGGGGCATGTTGATCGACATTCCCAAGTGCATCGGCTGCGGCAACTGCGTGCGTGCATGCCAGACCGAGAACGACGTGCCCGACGGCTACTTCCGCACTTGGGTTGAGCGCTATCACGTCTCGGACGAAGATATGACCCAGCCTCAAGTCATCTCGCCCGATGGCGGCAAGAATGGTTTCCCGGTTGCTGTGGAGGACGACAAGAAATACTTTTTCGTCCCCAAGATGTGCAACCACTGCGCGGACTCGCCCTGCACCCAGGTGTGCCCGGTAGGTGCAACCTTTATCAGCCCGGATGGCGTGGTCCTGGTGGACCAGAAATACTGCCTGGGCTGCGCTTATTGCGTACAGGCCTGTCCCTACGGCTGCCGCTACATTCATCCGCAGAAGGAAGTGGCGGATAAATGCACCCTCTGCTACCACCGGATCACCCAGGGACTCACCACGGCCTGCTGCGAAGCCTGCCCCACCGGGGCGCGCCAACTGGTCGACCTGAAGGACCCCAAGGATCCGATCCACGAGTTTCTGAAGACGCACAGCGTGCAAGTGCTGAAGCCGCAGATGGCCACCGGCGCGAAGGCGTTTTATAACGGGCTGGACGGTTCGGTGCGGTAAAGGCAGCTTCTAGCTGCTAGCCACTAGCTTCTAGCCTGTTCTCGAAAGGGCGATGCAGTTGAGGCTGTGCAGATATAGGAGCTAGGAGCTAAAAGCTAGCAGCTAGGAGCTGAGTTTATGAGCGGTGTTGAAGGCTTCATGTATCCGAACGAAGTCGCGCTCCAGTGGAGCGTGCTGATTGTCCTGTACCCATTCATCACCGGACTGGTAGCCGGCGCGTTCATTCTGGCCTCGCTGGAGCGGGTGTTCAACGTGACCGCGGTCAAGCCCACTTACCGGCTGGCGCTGCTCACGGCGCTGGCGTTTCTGCTGGTTGCTCCCCTGCCCTTGCAGTTGCACCTGGGACACCCCGAACGCTCCCCGGAGATGTACTTCACCCCCCACAGCACTTCGGCCATGGCCATGTTCGGCTACGTGTATCTGTGGTACCTGATGGCTGTGCTGGTGTTGGAGATCTGGCTCGACTACCGGCGCGACATCGTGCTGCTTTCCCAATCCAGCAAAGGCCTGCTGCGCCTGGTCTACAAGGTCATGACGCTGGGCTCCAGCAACATCAGTGAGCGTTCTCTGGCCATTGACGAGCGGGTGGGCTGGATTGTCACCCTCATCGGCATCCCTTCCGCGTTTCTGCTGCACGGTTATGTCGGCTTCATCTTCGGATCCATCAAGGCCAATCCCTGGTGGTCTTCGCCGCTGATGCCAGTGGTCTTCATTTTCTCGGCCATGGTGTCGGGCATCGCCGGGGTCATGCTGCTTTACATGGCGGCGACCAAGCTGCGCAAACAGAAGATCGACGTGCATTGCGTGGATTCCATTGCCATGTACCTCTTCTACATCTTCATCATCGACTTCAGCCTGGAGATGCTCGACCTGATCCACCGTATCTACGAAGCCGACGAGTCCTTCCGCAGCCTCGACTTCCTGGTACACACTCAGCTCTTCATTCCGCACATCGTGATCCAGATCCTGCTCGGAACGCTCACGCCTATCGTCCTGCTGGGCATTACCCAGGTGGTGAAGTTGCCTGAGATCGTGCGGAAGCGCATCTATGCCGTGGCTGGAGGCCTGGCGCTGATGGGCATCTTTGCCATGCGCTGGAACGTGGTGATCGGCGGACAGTTGTTCTCAAAGAGCTTTCTGGGCTACACCACCTACAAGATGGCCCTGGTCACGCGGGAAGGGCTGCTGGTCGCCGTATTCCTCACCCTGCTTCCGCTGGCCTTCTTGTGGGTGCTGGTAAAGCTGTTGCCTCCCTGGCCGGAGAAGAGCGCCCATGAGGCCGCCGCCGCAGACTGATTGCAGAAATCTGAGAATCGGGTGGAAACGATGGACAATCTTCCCGACACACTGGAACGGCTGACGGCGCGCCTGGAGACCCTGGAGCACCGTGTCTGCGCCTTGGAGCGCTCTTCCGGGCCGCCCAGCGCCATCCCTGCCATGCGGCCAGCCACAACAGAAGCGGAGCCACCCGCCGACGAGGCCCCTTTTGCGCAAGCCGCCGGTGTCTTTTCCGTGCTGGGCAAAGCCATGCTGGGCATTGCCGGTGCCTACCTGCTGCGCGCCGTGGCAGAAATGAGTTCGCTGCCACGCCTGGCGGTTGCCGCTGTGGCCATTGCCTACGCCGCACTGTGGCTGGTGTGGGCCGCGCGGGTCAAGGCTGGGGAGTGGCTGGCCAGCACAACCTACGCCTGCACCTCAGCCCTCATTCTGGCGCCCCTGCTGTGGGAGTTGGCCCTGCGCTTTAAGCTGCTGTCCGCGCCGATCACGGCTGGTCTGCTGTGCGCCTTTGTGATCGCCGCCTCGGTGCTGGCATGGAAGCGCGACCTGGCTCCGGTCTTCTGGGTGGGCAATGTCACCGGCTCCCTGGTAGCCCTTGGCCTGTCGATCGCCTCGCACAACATGCTCCCCTTCATCGCGGCGCTGTTGCTGATGGCGATTATCAGCGAGTTGGCGGCAGGGTGCAATCACGAGTTAAGCGTCAGGCCGCTGGTTGCGCTGGCCGCGGACCTGGGCGTGTGGGCGTTGATCTTCATTTACGCCGGCCCGCAAGAAGCACGCGTAGATTACCCGCAGACCGGGACGGTTGCGTTGCTGACGCCGGGTTTGGTACTTTTCCTCATTTTTGGCGCCAGCATCGCGTTCAAAGCGGTGCATGCCCGGCGCAAGATCACCCTCTTTGAGGCGATTCAGTCCTTGATCGCCCTCCTGCTGGGGGCCTCAAGCCTGCTCTATTTCTTGCCCGGCCTTGGCGCAGGCGCTCTTGGCACCTCTTGCCTGTTCCTGTCTGCCGCAAGCTATTTTGCTGTCTTTTTCTTCCTCGACGGACAAGCGGAGCGGCGCAATTACCATTTCTTCGCAACTTGGAGCGCTGCGCTGTTTGTAGCCGGATGCTTCCTGTGCCTGCCGCCCTTCTGGCTTGCGGCAGCGCTGGCCATGGCCGCAGCCGCCGCCACCGTTGCAGGAGCCAGGCTGGACCGCCTCACCTTGGAGATCCATGGCCTGATTTATCTCGCCGCGCTGGCAGGCGCGTCCGGACTGCTGACTTACACCTTCCGTGCGCTGGCCTGGACTCTGCCAACCGCGCCGGGGTCAAGCGTGTTTATCGCCGCTCTTTGTGCGGTAATCTGCTATACGGCTGGAAGGCCGGCAAGCGCAGCACGCCGCCGGCAGCGGCTGCTTTGCCTGGTTCCAGCTGCTCTCGCGGTTTGTGCCGCGGCGGCTCTGCTGGTCCAGATCCTGCTGGGGCTCACCTCGCTTCGCATCGCGCCCGACGTCTTCCATGTCGCCTTCATCCGCACTCTGGTCACCTGCGCTGTCGCTCTGGCGCTGGCTTTCTGCGGTTCACGCTGGCAGCGGATGGAGCTGAACTGGATCGCCTATGCCACGTTGGTCTTCGTGGCGGCAAAGCTGGTATTTGAAGATCTGCGCCATGGACACATGGAGTTCATCGCCGCATCCATCTTTCTCTATGCGGTCACTCTCATCGCGGCGCCGCGTCTGGCCCGGTTAGGGAAAAAGGCCTGACTGGTTGCGAAAAAGCCCCGAGAGACAAATGAATATCCCGAAAGACGTCCCCAGGGACTGCAGCAGTTCCTATTGATTCGGCTCTGAAGTTCTGCATCAAGTCAGGACTGTCATCTCTGAGCGAACGGAGTTCCAAACGTCCTTCAGTTGCGAGGGGTGAGTCGAAGGATCCGTGGTCGTTTTTCCTTCATTCCGTTGAATTGTTTCAGGGCCGGATCAGTAAATTGTGTAGATCAGAATTTTGGCGGTCTCACACCCACTCCGAAGGAAAACGTGGAATGGATGGAGCACGGAAGTCCAAGGCAAAAGCAAAAATGCTCTCACCCTTGAGCCAGGCTCTTCAGAGTTTCCGCTCAAATCCTGGCCTTTATATGGGTATGGGAAGGCCCTCCGAACACAGCCAGCGGCAAACGCAAACAGCGGCTCCGATGGAAAATGCCGCCCTGGGGCGGCATTTCGTAAGGTCCCGGCAGCGACTGGACTACAGCGGTTTCACAATTGCCGTACCCCGAACCCACCACGATCAAGTGGCATTTTTCTCAAGAAAATGCCACCTTGCACGATGCCCGAAAGGGCATGTGAATTGTGGAGCCGCTCTAGACGCCCACGCCGAACTCACCCGCCTGTTGTTCGCCGGCGTTGGAATAGAAGTCGTAGGGCGTGCGGCGCTTGAACTTGTAGCGACTGCGCAACTCGCGGCCCACGAAGATGCCCACCGCCGCCACAGCCATTCCCACCGAAAACCAGGTGATCACCTGCAAGGTGTTCTTCTCCGATTTTTCATCTGCGGGCGACACGTGCACAGGCTCTAAGGATTCCAACTCAGCGGACATGATAAGGGCTCCTGCCAATATGATACCCCAGTTTGAGCTCCGGGGCATGACCGTGGGGCCGCGCCGGGGGTGACTTTTGTTTACCGAATAGAGTCGATTCGGAAGAGCCACTCGGTCTTCTCCAGCGTGGGAAGAAAGCTGGCGCGGATGGAGTTGGCCGCCAATTGGCGCAGTTCCTCGCGTGTGAAGCCCTGCACCGTGTGCGCCAGCAGATACTCGTTGGCCACATCGGAGCCGAAGAAGGCAGGGTCGTCGGAATTCAATGTCACCAGCAGGCCGGCATCGAAGAACTTGCGCAACGGGTGTTCCGCAAACGAGGGGCAGACGCCGGTGCGGACATTCGATGTGGGATTCAGCTCCAGGGGAATGGCGCGCTCCTTCAAGTCCTGCATCAGATAAAAGTCCTGAGGCGCCGAGAGAGCGTGGCCGATGCGCTCCGAGCCAATCGCCAGTGCCTCGCGGATGGCCTCCGGGCCGGTGGTCTCGCCGGCATGGTTGGTCAGTCTTAGCCCCGCCTGCGCGGCTTCTGTGTAAAGAGCGCGGAACGCCGTGGAACCGGTGCGCCGCTCGTCGCCGCCCAGGCCGATGCCGACAATGGACGGGTATTGCGACCGCAACTCTGCTGCCTTGCGGAAGACGCGCTCCGCCTCCTCGACCGAAAAGTGGCGCACTGCGTCGAAGATCCAGTAGAGCGAGAGACCCAGTTCGCGCTCGGCGCGCTCGCGGGCCCGCTCCAGCCCTTCAAAGATGGGCTCGAAGGCCGCCGGATCGTGATTGCGGAACATATAAATGACGCCCACCGAGATGTAGACCTCGGCATGGACGACACCCTGTTCGGCCAGGCGCTGCATCATGCGCCAGGCGGCCAGTTCGTAGTCCTCCGGCCCGATCAGCAGCCGGGTCACGGCCTTGAAAGCCTCAAGGAACTCGGTAAAGTTCTTGAATTCGTACAGGGCCTCGGCCTCGGCCAGGGTGAGTGGCTTGGCGTCGTGGCGGGCGCTCAGCTCGACCATGGTCGAGGGCAGAATGGAGCCTTCGAGGTGCAGATGCAGCTCGGCCTTGGGCAGGCGGCGGATGAAGGCGGAAATATTGGTCACTCATTTAGTTTAGTGCTGAAGCGCCACGGTTCCTCGTATCCCACATGAGCCGCAACAACGCGACTGATGTGGGGTCCCGCAGACGGCAGATCTATGGCAGCCATCCCTTCCAGGATTTGACTTATTTAAGTCGCCTGGAACACAATGCTGTATGGAGCGAACAGCCATCCGCACATCCATCGACCTTCCGCTGGATCTGCACCGCAGGCTGCACGAGGCAGCCGCACGCAAGGGCTGCTCAGCGCGCAAGCTAATGCTGGCCGGCATTGAACGGGCCGTGGATGAGACCAACCCCGCCGGGCCGAAGCGGCGGCTCACGCTTGACGAGTCGCTGGTCCCACCGGCTGGACGCCGCATTGACTACACGAACGAAGAGATCTATGACCTCATTGAGTTTCCCTGATGTGAATGTCTGGCTCGCCTTGGTTTCTCACGAGCACGTTCACAGCGTCATCGCCCGCCGCTGGTGGAACTCATGGAGCGGCCAGATTGCATTCTGCCGGCTTTCGCAGCTCGGCTTGCTTCGGCTGCTTACCACAGCGGCGGTCATGAACGACAAACCTCTTTCGTTCGACGCGGCCTGGGATGTCTACGACCGCCTGCTTGGGGATGAACGTGTGGTCTTCTCACCGGATCATTCGCGTGTCGACGCGATCTTTCGCACCATCGCCACCGGCCCGGCGAGCGCCCCTAAAGTGTGGGCCGATGCGTGGATGCTTGCACTGGCTGACGCGGCAGGCGGAGTGCTGGTCACTTTCGACAAAGCGCTTGCGGCGCGGGGGGCGCATTGCTTGCTATCGAAGAGAGGATAATCCGGCAGGCAGCGGCAGATGTATCCCTCGACTCCAGTCACCTTTTGAGTTTAGAGGAGGGGGCCCATTACGATTGCTGTAGAGACGCACGAATAGCGTTCTCGTATACCAGGGGCGGCGGCAGGTTGCTCGGTGCGGTGAATGCGAGTGCCACCTGATCTATCGTCGTCGTGAATTTCCCTAAACCTATGAGTTCGCGTTGCGTTCCGGCGCTGACTTCCTGGCCGATGTCGTACCACATGATCGTCAAAGCACCGGGCTGAATGGGGTATGGACGAAGCCCGCCACCGAGCCGTTCACCGATTTTGTGATAAACGGGTGTAGGGCAGACAAAGAAAAGGCCCTTTTGGCAAAGCGGATTCTGTCTCTGTTCGTGGAGGGAGCTGGGGCCTTCAGGCCCCAGGACACAAGCCTGCAAAGTTTGTGGCTTCAGCCGCGGGTTTTTCGTTTATGCTGCCAACGTGCATTTTGCGCCGCAAGAGATTCGTACATATTTCGTTACAGCTGTCACGGCGGAACGCCGCCGTCTCTTTCAGGTCACCGCGAACGCGGAGCTGCTTGAACGTACAATCCTTGGCTACCGTAATCAGGGAAGATTTCTACTGCACGCGTTCGTCATCATGCCTGACCATTTTCACGCCCTGATTACGCCAGCTCCGGACGTTTCACTTGAGAAAGCTATGCAGTTCATCAAGGGTGGATTTTCCTTCCGCCTGAAGAGCAAGCTGGACGTGTGGATGCGCGGCTTCAACGAGAGCCAGATCAGGACCATGGAGAAGTTCATAAACGGCGTGCGGTATATCGAGGGGAACCCTGTTCTCCGGGGACTGGTGTCGGAGCCGCAAGCCTATCCCTTCAGCTCTGCTGCATGTGATTCCTTGGACCCCATGCCTGCCCATCTGCGAGATTGAGCAACTTACGGAGAATAGTGCCCGGGCCTAAAGGCCCCCAATTATCGCGCCTTATTCATGGGCCTGAAGGCCCATGCTCCCTCCGCCACGCCATAGAGACCCAGTTCGTTCAGTGAGCCTACCGCAGCCCGGCGAACTCACTGCGGAAGCGGCTATAGAAGAAGTAGATCAGCAGGCCCATCAGCAGCCAGGCGAAGAACGCCATCCAGGTCATCACTTCCAGGCCCATCATCAGCACGACGCAGAAGATGATGCTCAGCACCGGGAAGACCGGCCCCAGCGGCGTGCGGAAGCTGCGGTGCCGTTCCGGCTCGCGATAGCGCAGGATGAGCACGGCAATCGCGACCAGCACGAAGGCGAACAGGGTGCCGATGTTCGAGAGGTTCGAGACGGTGCCGATGTCCAGCAATCCGGCGGGCATGCCCACCACAAATCCGGCGACCCAGGTGGCGACCGCCGGAGTGCGGAACTTGGGGTGAATCTGGCTGAAGACGGTGGGCAGCAGCCCGTCGCGCGACATGGCGAACCAGACGCGCGCCTGGCCAAGCTGGAAGACCAGAATCGACGAGATCATGCCCAGCATGGCGCCGATGAGCACGAAGAGCCGCACCCAGTGCAGATGCTCGCCGCCGGGCATGCAGGGAGAGTTTCTTGATGCGCGTTGACCACCGGCGCCGCATCGCCCATCACCGACTGCCAGGGCACGATGCCGCTGAGCACGATGGCCACTCCCGCCGTAAAGCAGGGTGCAGGCCACCAGCGTCACCAGGATGCCGAAGGGCAGGTCGCGCTGCGGATTCTTGCACTCCTCGGCCGCCGTCGAGACCGAGTCGAAGCCGATGTAGGTGAAGAAGATGATCGAGCCGCCGGTGAGCACGCCCGTCCAGCCGTTGGGCATGAAAGGATGCCAGTAGTGGGGCTTGACGAAGCTGGCGGCGAAAACGATGAAGACCAGAATGGCGGCGATCTTGACCAGCACCAGGATGTTGTTGGCGCGGGCCGACTCGCGAATGCCGCGCACCAGGATGACGGTCAGGATCATGACCACCAGGAAGGCGGGAATGTTGAAGCCGAAGTGCCAGCCGGACTTGTAGAGATCGTTGCCCGCAAAATCCTGCAGGCCGGTGGGCAGGTAGGCGGGCGAGATCCACTGGAGCGGGGAAGTGAACGCCGAACCAGTCGAAGAGATCGACCAGATGAGCGCAGAGGCCCACGCTGACGCTCATGTTGCTGAAGGCGTACTCCAGAATCAGGTCCCAGCCGATGATCCAGGCCACCAGTTCGCCCAGAGTGGCGTAGGTGTAGGTGTAAGCCGAGCCGGCGATGGGAATCATCGAGGCCAGTTCGGCGTAGCAAAGCCCGGTGAAGACGCAGACGATGGCCACCAGCACCAGCGAAAGCGCCAGCGCGGGGCCGGCGCCTGGACGTCCGGCCAAGGCCGTGTGGTGGATGAGGTAGTGCAGCAGCGGCGTGTCGCGGATATTGGGCGCGTCGAACTTTTGCCCGGCCATGGCGGTGCCGATGACCGTGAAGATGCCCGAGCCGATCACCGCGCCGATGCCCAGCGCGGTCAGCGACCAGGGTCCGAGGGACTTCTTCAGCGAGTGTCCGGGCTCTTCCGAGTCCCGGATCAGCTTATCGATCGACTTGCGGGCAACAAGTTGGCGAAGCAGGGCGGTTCTCCTCATCCCCTCAATTGCAGGGCTCTGATGGTTGGGGTGGTTCTCCCGGATCAGGAGGCCTAGCCGGAAAACCTCAAGATGAGGATCTCCCCATAGGGTCCTCACCCAAGATTCCGGGCCGGTTGAGGCTGACCCAAAAACACACGAAGGAGAAACGCCATTTGCGGGGGAAGGAATTCTTGGATCCCGGACCGCCAGCACCCAGGCTGGCCGTCCGGAACCTTGCGAGCTTGCGCGGACAGCGGCTTAGCGCTTGGAAATGCCGCGCGCCATCTTCTTGACTTTCTTCTTCTTCTCGCCGCGCGCTCCGGTCCGCTTGGCCTTGGGGGCAGCTGCCTTGCGGGCGGCGCGCTTGAGTTTCTTCCGTTCCAGTTTGTCTTCAATCTTGGTGGTGTCTGCCACTTGTATCCTCTTTCGCTGCAATCTCTTCAGTATTCCCGGCAATCGGGTCGATGTGACCCTTATGTTAACAGGGTTTCAGGGTCGGCGAAAGCGGGTGTCCCGCGCTGGGGGCGCTGGAAGGCCCGCACGCAGCTCATCTATTTCAAGCGTACAATGAAGATAGACCAGAATCAGACAAGCCTGCTCGGCTCTGGCCGTCCCACCGCTCCTGACGAGCTCCGCACCTCACGCAACAATCACCTTGTTGACCGGAGTTCGTCATGCGTTCCGACCAGATTCACCGCGCGCTCGCGCAGGGAATGAACCGCTTTGAAGTCTGCCAGCTCGTCGCCAAAGGCGTTAAAGCCACCCACAAGACCGGCGCGCGCTTTGAAGATTCCATTAACGATGTGCTGCAATACCTGGGCACCCACGAGACGCCGAAGGAAAATCTCCACCCGGCCAGTCCCCAGGTCAGCGTGAAGAGCCTGAAGCCAGCGGCGTAGCGCGGCAGGGGATAGCGGTCAGTTGTCAGTTGCCGCCAAGCCTGCCGCAAAAGATTGAGACGATTCCGCTTAACCTTATCTACCGCAGATCCATATACTCTGCTAAACGCAAGAAGAGGGACGGCAGTTGCCGTCCCTCTTCTTTTGATTCCGAATTCAGATGCTCTGGCCGGTTAGCCACGAGCGGCCTAATAGACAACCTGAACGTTCTCTGCCTGCCAGCCCTTGGGGCCCTTGGTGACGTTGAACTGAACGCGCTGGCCTTCTTGCAGCGAACGGAAGCCGTTCGACTGGATGGCGGTGTGATGGACGAAGACGTCCTCGCCGTTTTCGCGGCTCAGAAATCCAAAACCCTTGGCGTCATTAAACCACTTGACTGTGCCTGTTCCATTGTGTGTTGCTCCTTCGATACTGATTTACCGCGAACGCAATGTGGAAGTTTGCGAGTAGGCGGTAACCGGAACAGGCAAGAACTTCAGATCGAATTCTACGATTGAATAGAGTGTAGCACGGATTCGGAAATGGAACTGCATGGCATCGGAAGTTTCCGCCTTGGCGAACCGCCTCAGCGATTCCTCTTCCGGGACGGAGAGAATTCCGGCCCGGAATGGAAAGAGTGCCAGCGACAGGGTAAACTCGATTTCGGCCCGGAGGGGGTAATCCTTGACCCACGAAAACGACAGCGTGCTTGCCATCAACCCCGGATCGACGTCGACCAAGTTCGGCATCTACACCCGGCAAGGCGCCGAGTGGGTGCGGACGATCCGCCATGGAGATGAGGAACTGGCGCGCTTCCGCGGACGGCCCATGATGGCGCGGCTGGAATATCGCGCTGGAGTTGATCGAGCAGGCGCTCGAAGAGGAAGGCCGCCCGGCAGGCGGCTTTGCCGCCACGGCTGGCCGAGGCGGGCTGCTGCCGCCCATGACCTGCGGCACCTACCTGGTGGACGAGGCGATGGTGGAAGAGCTTCGCCTGGCGCCGCGGGGCGAGCACGCCTCCAACCTGGGCGCTTTGCTGGCGCTGCGCTTTGCCCAGGCGGCCGGGGTGAACGCCTACATTGTCGATCCGGTGACGGTGGACGAGTGGCAGCCCTGCGCGCGCCTTCCGGCTCGCCGCTGGTTGAGCGCAGCTGCGATCGGCCATGCGCTTGAACACCAAGGCCGTGGCCCGGCGCTTTGCGCGCGAAAAGGGGCGGCCCTACCCGGAACTGCGGCTGATCGTCGCTCACATGGGCAGCGGCATCACGGTCTCGGCGCACCGCGATGGGCAGACCATCGACAGCAACACCATTGAGGAAGGGCCCTTCGGCCCCGACCGCACCGGGGGGCTGCCGGCGCGGGCGCTGATCAAGCTCTGCTTCAGCGGCAAGTTCGCGCAGAAGGAGATGGACCGCCAGGTCTTCGGCGACGGCGGGCTCTTCGCTTACCTGGGCACGCGCGACCTGCAGGAAGTGGAGCGCGCGCATCGACGCGGGGGACGCGCAGGCGGCGCTGGTCTTTCGAGGCCATGGTCTACCAGATCGCCAAAGAGGCCGGAGCGATGGCCGCGGTGCTGGAGGGCAAGGTGGACGCCATTCTGCTGACCGGCGGAATGGCCTACTCCGAGCGGCTGGTGAAGCTGCTGCGCGGCTATCTCGAATGGATTGCGCCCGATCACGGTCTATCCCGGCGAAGATGAGCTGCAGGCCCTGGCCGAAGGCGTCTTCCGCGTGCTCGACGGCGAGGAGAAGCCCAAGCGACTCTGGGAGGACGGCCGCGAGCAAGGCTTCGATAGCGAAGGCCGCAAGGCCCTGGTCATCGGGCTGGAGTGAGGGCCGCGGCGCAACAGGCCGATCGAATGCAAACAAAAAAGGCAGAGAAGATGCCGTGGCTATTGCTTTAGCCACGTGCCGATCACTGACGCGGCTCAGCAGACCGCGTTGGCTTGGACGGCGGTCCGTCCATTCCTCCGCCACTGTCGCGCGCGAAGCGCCATCGTCTCCGATGGGAGGATGGATGCTTATCAACCGGTTGTGGACGGGTTGCGAGCCATCCGCGAGAGCCGAGGGACTCAGAAAAGCCGTCGAAAAGGCGACTTTTCGCTAGGAATCTTCCGGTGTGAGGTTCTGGCGCTTCCATCCCCGGTCCCTAAGTGCGAGGGACCGGGGGCACCATCGTTGTGGTTTGGAAGTGTTCCCCACGCTGAAGCGCGGGGCTAACATCCATTGCGCCTACGGCGCAAGACCACCCAGCTGCGCATTGCTGTGAGAAATGCAGGCTAACCCCTTTGCCGAGAAGAATTTTGCGGACAACTTCAATGGTTACATGCAGTTAGCGCGGCACCCATGCCGCATCTCTCTGAAAACAGGAATTTTATTCCCAAAATATGGGGGGGCCTAATGCTCCATCCCTGTCCGCCGTTGATTGCGGGGCGAAGGGGGGCGGACTGAGGCCGGACTGGCGCTACTTCATGTACTCCCGCAGGGGCCCTTCAATGCCCCGCCGCACCAATTCGGCGCGCTCGCTGACCGGCTGCCATCCCAGCGCGGCCTTGGTCTCGGCGCAATCGAAGAAGGCGCGCTGCGTGCGGCTCTCCCAATCCCAATACGAGGGCAAGCGGTGCTCGGGATGGCGGACCAGGACCTTCACCACCCACTTCTTCATGTCAGCGCGGTAAAACTTCCCAATCGGCGTGGCAAAGCGCTGGATGCGGAAGCCGCCCAGCCGGTCCAGTTCGTCTAGATACTCTTGCCCGCTCAGGCATGGATCGGCCACCAGATTGAACGAACGGCCCTCAATGCCCGGCTTCTCCATGGCGGCAATCAGGCCGCGCGCCACATCCTCAACCAGCACCAGCGGCAACTTGTTGCGGCCATCGCCCCAAATCTGGCAGACAGCGTCGTTCCACCACATGCCCACGCCCCAGTGGAAGGGGCTGCCTCCGCGACCGATCACAATGCCCGGCCGGAGAATAACCAGGGGCAATCCGCGCTCGCGATGCATGGCGAGAAGGAGCTCTTCCGAGGCGGCCTTGGCCCTGGCATAGAGATTGCGATGCTCGATCTTCGGGTCGAGCGGGGTCTGCTCGGTGATTGTGCCGGCACGGCGGCCCGCGTAGTAGGAGTCGATGGTGCCGGTGTAAATGAAGCGCTTGACGCCAGCTTCAAGCGCGCACTCAGCCACCTGGCGAGTAGGCTCGATTTCAAACTCCCGGTAATCGGCCCAGCTCTTCACGTTGGCCCGCGCCAGATGGAAGACGCAGTCGATTCCTTCCATTGCGCGGCGCAGGTCTGCCCTGTTCATCAGATCCCCAACCTGGCACTCGACCGCGACAGTGCTCATGTCAGGCGGAAGGCTGGCCGCGCTGCGCGCCAGCATGCGCACACTGTGATCCGCCGCTACCAGTTGCCTCACCAATTCCTTGCCGATGAAGCCGGTTGCGCCTAGCACCAGAATCCGTGGGGCGGACGCAAGCGGCGGATGAGCCTGCGCCGGACTGGTGGAAGTGGCTTCGCGCGGCAGGTGAGCCAGTGTGCCCAATTGTTCGCAAATCTGAATCACCCGCGCGCCCATTTTTCCGTCGACGCGCTCGTCGAGGCCGCTCGGATCATAGAACGCGTCCATAGCGCGGGCAATGCTTGCGCCGTAAGGGTTACCGCGCTGGCAAAGATGCAGCTTCGAGGCCACGTAATTCCACAAGGTGCGGCGCGCCTGCCGTTTGAGGCTCTTCGCCTGGCTCAGAACCATGGCGTAGCTGTCAAAATCCTGATCCTGCGGAGTGTGCCGGTGGAGCGTGTAGGTGTTGCGCTCGAAGTCCACCGTGGCAGCGGCCAGCGAACCGCGCACGTGGATGGAGTACTCGGAAAAGCCGGGAACGAAGGAGAAGCTCAGCTCAACTGCCGTATGGCCTTTCACCGAGTCCACCTGCCAGCGGCGGTAGAACCAGCGTCCGGTGGGCAGCTCAACGGGGTTCGACTGATGCACATGCATCTCGTCGGGTTCGCCGACCAGGTCAAGCATGTGGGCCGCGGAATGCGCGCCGATCTCGATGAGGATGTTGCGCGGGTCGCGCAGCATCCAGGTATCGAAGGGGCCGTGCGTGGCCTGCGGCAGGGGCCGGTGCCAGGTAATGGTCACGTCGTCGAGACGGCCCAGCAGACCCCCGCGCAGATCGCGGCGCAGTTGCTCGTAGGGCTCAGCGAAGAGGAAGTTGTGCCCCACGCCAAGGCGCACGCCGCGCTCGGCGGCCAGGCGCACCAGCCGCTCGCAGTCGGCCGCGTGGTCGCACATGGGCTTTTCAAGAAAGACGTCAATGCCGGCTTCAAGAAGGCTGCGCGCCGCCTCGAAATGGCGGTCCGGGGGCAGCAGGATATGCACCGCATCGAGCTTTTCCGCGGCCAGCAGTTCTTCAAGCGAGCCGTAGGCCTTGGGCACGGCGAACCTGGCCGCAAATGCCTGCGCTCTGGGCAGGATGCGATCGCAGACGGCCACCAGTTCCACGTTCGCGACAGATGCCAGGCACTTGGCATGCCAATCGGCAATGTAGCCGGTGCCCAGCAGCGCCACGCGGCGCTTGGCGCCCGTGCCCGCGGAGCTTGAAGAACCAGGATTGCCGGCTTGTGCGGCGCGATCGATCTTGCCCGTCATGAGTTCCCCTTGTATTCGATAATCTTCAAGCCATCTCCGCGCCAGTGGCGCCAATGGTATTCCATCACGCCTTGCAGCGCGGGCATTCTGGAGATGACAACAAAAAAGGAATGAAGCGCTGCGTCGCCGGCCTGCCAGCCGCGCTGGCGGCCATGGCCGTAGATGCGGACAAACTGCAACGTGTAGGCCACCAGCGCGACGGCCAGCGAAAGCCCATAGGTGAACGGCGCAAACCCAAGAGCCAGCACCGGCAGCACCAGGCCCCAGAACCAGATCTTGCGGCGGTCGTGGGCAAAGTACCGCTCCTCGTTCCCGCCGTGCAAAGCGGCCACTTGCGCATAGGCGTGGCCGGTTCGGCGGGCTCTTCGCCACCACTCGCCAAAGTGGAACATGGCCGCATCGTGGCGGGCCATCTCCGCATCCAGTTGCAGAATCTTCCAGCCCTGCGCACGCACCCGGATGCAGAACTCGTCGTCCTCGGCGGCGATCACGTCAGGCCGAAAGCCGCCCACCGAGCGAAAGACCTCAGTGCGCACCATGAACCGTCCGCCCGAGGAGAGAATCTCGCCCGCCGGCTGCCGCCATTCCAGGTCGCAGAGGCGGTTATAGACGCTGGCCCGCGGAGACAGCTCGCGCACTTGGCCGCAGACGATCGCCACGTCCGCGTGCGCGTCGAGCGTGGCGATGCCCTGCTCCAGCCAGCCCTCCACCAAGTCGCAGTCGCCATCGAGGAATTGGATATACGGCACATCGGGCGCGTGCTCCATGACGCAGTCGAAACCCTCGTTGCGCGCACGCGCCGCGCTGAAGGGCCGCGCTGGATCGAGTTCCACGACGCGGCAGCCGGCTGAAGCCGCATAGTGCGGGCTGCCATCGGCAGAGCCGGAATCGACATAAACCAGGGTTTGCGCGTGGCCCAGAACCGTGCGCAAGCAGCTTTTCAGGCGCTCGCCCTCGTTGCGGCCGATGACGACAATGGCGACGCGCTGGCTGGGGTCGGGAGTCATTGCGCTAATTCTAAAGCGGCTGAGGGATTGGAGGCAGGCCGCAAAGGTTGTAGAGAAGGTACCTTGGGCCGACAACAACTGAATGACCGTAAAGGAGTGCATCCGCACAGCGCTGTCATCCTGACAGCCTTATTGGGATGACAGCACCATTGGGAAACTCCCAGGGCGCTACGCTACACCGCCGCCATGTCCTTTCCCTTAGCTTCGCGGCCCAGCGACGCCAGTCCGGCCAGCGAGAGCGCTACGACCACCACGGTGATCGACAGCACGGCGGGGTAATTGCCCCAGCGCTCCGCGGCGAGGGCCTGGGCCTTGCCGTTCCAGGAGGTCACCAGGCCGCCGAGTTGGTAGGCCAGTCCCGGGGCGGTGGCGCGCACCGGGGCAGGGGAGAGTTCGGTGAGATAGGCCGGCACCACGCCCCACGCACCCTGCACCATGAACTGCATGAGCACCGCGCCGATGCCCAGCGTAATGGCCGAGTGTCCGTAGGCGTAGAGAGGGATCACCGGGATGGCCAGCAGCGCGGCGGTCACAATGGCCCGCTTGCGGCCCCAACGCTCAGAGAGAGCGCCAAACACAATGCCTCCGGCTATGGAGCCGAAGCCGTAGAGCACGCCAATCAGCCCCACGGTTCCCGGCGAGAGCCTGGCTTGCACCGCCAGGAAGGTCGGATACACGTCCTGCGTGCCGTGCGAAAAGCTCATGAATGCGGTCATCAGCAGGACGAGAAAGAGAAATGTGGGCAGAAACGCCATGAGGTTGTGAGGCAAGGCAGGCGCGGCGGCGCCGGCAGTCCGCGCCAGGCGCTGCTTTCTGCCCGAGGAGCCAGGCCGGCGACTCGGGCACACGCACCTGCACGTAAAAGCGAGCAGCGCCGGCGTGGAGCCGAGGATAAAAAGGCCGCGCCAGCCGATCCAGTGGAAGAAGAGCGCGAAGGCAGCCGAGGCCAGAATCGACCCCATCGCATAGCCCTCCTGCAGGATGCCGGAGAATGTCCCGCGGCCTTTTGCGGCAGCTCTCAAAGACCAGCGCCGCGCCCACGCCCCACTCGCCGCCCATGGCAATGCCGAAGAGCGCGCGCAGCACGAGCAGTACGGTCAGCGAGGGAGCAAAAGCGCAGGCCAGCTCAATGACGGAGAAGCTCAGGATGTTGGCCATCAGCACCGGCCGGCGGCCGTAGCGGTCCGCCAGCATGCCAAAGACCACCGCGCCCAACGGGCGGAAGGCCTGGGTGAGAAAAACCGCGCCCATCACCGCCGAAGGCTGGGTGCGGAACTCCCCGGCAGATCGCCTTGACACAGAAGATGAGCAGGAAGAAGTCGAGCGAATCGAGCGTCCAGCCCAGAAACGCGGCGAGAAAGGTATGGCGCTGCAGGGCGGGTCAGGCTGTGCAAGTCTTCAAGACAGACATAGGCGGGAGGATAGCAGAGGAGTACTGAACAGGTGGCGCAGGGAAAATATTTGTTGCAACGAATAGATGCCGATTGCATCCTAGTAACAAGAGAAGATTCCGCGCGGAACCTCCCCGGCTTTCCCCGGCTCCGCGTATTCAGCGAGCGCTCCCCTGGCTCTGCCCGTAACCCCAAGCGGCCCAACGGCCCGATAACGAAAGGAACTCATTCCATGAAACGCATGTTGTTTGTAACTGGCATTCTGGCGCTGGCGGCTCCCCTTGCCGTGGCGCAAACTCCACCTGGGCCTCCGATCCGGCCCACAGCGAAGTGGACTTCAGCATCAAGCACGGCGGCGTCTCCAATGTCATGGACGCTTCGGCAAGGTAGCAGCCACCCTGGTCTACAACGAGGCGGACATCACCAAATCCACCGTGACGGCCACCATCGACGTCAGCTACCGTCGACACCGGCGTAGTCGCCCCGCGACAACCATCTCAAATCCGACGCACTTCTTCGACGTCGCCAAGTTCCCCACCGCGACCTTTACCAGCACCAGCGTGGCGAAAAACGGCAGCAAGCTGACCGTCTCCGGCAACCTGACCCTGCATGGCGTGACCAAGCCGTGGTGCTGGACGTGGAGGGCCCCAGCAGCCCGGTTCAGGGCATGATGGACCACAAACCGCACTCCGGCTTTTCCGCCACCACCACCATCAGCCGCACAGCCTTCGGCATTGGCACCAATTCCCGGCATTGGTTGTGGGCGACGAGGTCAAACTGACGATCGAACTGGAAGTCGTCAAGCAGTAAGCATCATGGAATCGAAGGAGGGCGGCGCTGCCGCCTTCCTTCAAAAAAGGGCGCAACAAGCCCTGAAGGAAGACGACCGATGGCAGGGCTGAAAGCTCGAAATCGCTGCAGCAGCGCCCCTTTTCCAGCCTGGAAGAAGAGGCGCTGCTCAACCTGCTGCGCACGGCCGACTGCCTGCAGCGCGCTTTCCACCGCAAGACGCGCGACTGGGGCGTGACCTCGACGCAATACAACGTGCTGCAGAATCCTGCGCGGCGCACATCCCCAGGGACTGACCTGTTCGGCCATCGGCAGCCGCATGATCACCGCCGAGCCGGACATTACCCGGCTGCTGGCGCGGCTCAAGGCGCTCAAACTGATCCGCCAGCAGCGCGACCGGCACGACCGCCGCGTGGTGTGGACGCAGATCTCCGAGGCAGGACTGGAATTGCTACGGGAGATGGACCCGGTCATTCTTGCAGTCCCCGGCGAACTGCTGGGCCACCTCGAGCGGCGCAGAACTGACGAGTTGATCCGCCTGCTGGAGGCTGGCCCGCATGCCCAGCGACGACCGGCAGGAGCGCTCCAAGCTGAATTGCCGACCGGAGGGACGGCCGGCAGAGCGCTACGCAACCACGATCTTCTCGACGACCTGGTCTTCGTCCGCATCGGCCTGGATGATCTTGTTGTGCAGGCAATAGAGGGCCAGCTCAAGCCGGTCGGAGACGCCCAGCTTGTCGTAGATCTTGCGCAGATAGTTCTTGATCACCTGCTCGGTGGTGCCCAACTGGAAGGCGATTTCCTTGTTGCGCTTGCCCTGGGTGATGCAGGTGATGATGGCCATCTCCTTGGGCGAGAGCCGGGGCTGGGTGCGGGGACTGACCAGCGCGGCGGCCTGGGCGCGATAGGCCTCAATCACCCAGTTGACCGACTGATTGTCGATCCAGGTTTCGCCGGCGGCGATGCGGCGCACGCAGCGGACCAGCAGGTCGGGCGAGATGGAGCGGGAGATGATGCCGCGCACACCGCGGCGGTAAAGCTCGACGGTATGGTTTTCGTCGGCCGCGACGGCCTGCACAATCAGCTTCACATCGGGAGCCATGCGCAGCAGGTCGGGGATGACGTTGGCAGTGCCGGCCAGCAGGCCTCCCTCCAGCAGAACGATGTCGGTGGGATAGCGCTCAATGGCAGCGCGCAGATTCTCGAGGGAATCGGCCTGGGCCACGACGCGCAGGTCGTCTTCCAGCGCAAAAATCTTGCGAATGCCGACACGGTAGATGGCCTGCGAATCCGCAAGAATAATGCGGACCACGCCCGGCTTGACCGGAGTGTCAAGAATTTCGCCGTCGGAAGAATCGTCCAAGAAATCCATAATTTGGTGACAGCCATGCGTCTCAGAGCATCAATTGCTCCGCAAACTGATATTCATCGATGGTAGCGGCAGCCTGATACTGAGTTTGGCTCATGGAGCAGCGTACCACACGTCCGAGACAATGAACCAACACATCGCGGGGGGTACCCAGGACCGCACCCGGCATGCGCAGGGAAAAACGGATCTCCAGCCCCACCTGCAACGGCCGGTCCAGTTCAAACATCACACCGCTGGCCGAGACATTGCGGGTAATGGCGGTAAATTCCTCCGGGCCGCTGGAAAGCACCACGGGCAGCGCAAGCGGGAAGCGCACCGCGCAGCGAACCTCCTGCCGGGAGTTTGCCGGCTTTGCCTGAGGGGCCAGAACCGGTGGTCCTGATTTCGAAGTGTCCATAGATTGCATCCTGAACCCAAAAAGCAGCTCTTGTGCCACTCTAGCGGAATTTCCACGCCATACCACGGCACCAAAGTTTTCAACAAGGTAACTACTTGTATGCGGGAGAGTTCCGCGCCGGAGACCCCGCCAGTTGCATCCCTCTTCCAAAGTTCCAAAAGACACTCATCCTTATAGACTTAGCTCCGTCAGCCATGCGCGGGCTTTGGGCGGAAGGGCTCCTTGCTCGCCTGGGGCATGGGGAAGAAAGCCGCCGACGCACCCACCCACTCCTGATTCCGGTTGTGGTCCACGCCCATCATCTTTCCCCGCCCCAGGCGAACCAGGGAAAGCGCCGGGGTCAGCTTGCCGCCGTCTGGCCAGAGGTACAGGATGCGAATCTCGGCCTGGGTGAGCCCGTGCGGGGTCTCGATCGTCGGCACAAAATTCATGCGCTGTTGAAGGAGAAAGTTCGCACGGTTCTGGGGCAGAATCTGCTCCAATTGCGCCTGGGTAGGTTCGAAGCTGGATTCCCTTCCCTGCAAAGGAGAAGAGCGGCTTGAGCAGCAAATCGCTGTACACCGTCTCCGGCCCTGTATTCGCTGGCACTTTCACGCCCGCCGCAGCCAGGTCCGCTCGTCCCTCACCTTGAAGGAAGTCGCTGAGGAAGACCGCTGGCGGCACCACCCGATGGCCGGCCCCTGGCCGGGCAAGCCAGGGAATCGAGAACTTGCTGATCAGGAAGTACCAATTGGGGTGGCCAGCCCACTCCACGTCCCATGGGTGAGCAAGGTCGAAGGGCAATCGAATCTGACGCGCGATCAGCTCATCGGCGATGGCCCGGTTGTAGATGCGGTGGATGGGGACCAAGCCACCCGTCGCGCTGCGGTAATGCAGCTTGTCTCCGACCGCTTCCAGGCTGGCAATATCGACCACCGCAATGCCCAGTTTCTGCGCGGTTACCTCGAAATCGGGCCGGGTCTTTTGGCGCCAAGGGTCCACCTCAGTCAACACGACATTTTCGGGATCATGGCCACCCAGGATGGTCCGCGCCAGCAGTTCCCAGTAGCTCGCCTCGGTCAACCCGCCCAGAAAGCTGCCCAAAGTTTCTGGTAGGCCAAATACCTCCCGATAGGCGTCGCACAGGACCACCTGATAGCCGTAAACCGAGGGAAATGCCTGAATTTCGACCAACCGGGGCTCCAATCGACCGGCTGATTCCTCGATAAGGGCAAAGTCGGCGGTGAGAAAGTGGGGATGGGCCGTCTCTCCAGCCACTCTGTAGCCCGTGGGAATCGCCTGCCGCGCAGCCTCAAGGCATGGGGCGTTGCCGATCAGGCTTTGGGCTAGCTGGGCACCGCTAGCCGCCATCTCCTCAAGCATCGTTAAGGGCAGAAAGACGGGGGTTTCCGCAACGCGATATTCAATTCTGGTTCCGCATCGGCGCTCCAGCAGTTCCAGCAGCGAGGCGTAGCCCTCGGCCGTGAATCCCAGGTTGAATCGGCTGCGTAGCGTTGCGATCAAGGCCCAGTCCTCAAGAAGGGGGATTGCGTCTTCGATTAAAGATAACGCCGGCAAGGGAAAAACGCAGTATACGCTGCTGAACCGCTGGCCTCACCGGACCCAGATTGACTGGACCCGCTTGAATCTTTGCAGGACGCCGCTCGATGGGGGCGTATGCACTTGAATGGCGAGGCAGCGGATCATCTCTGCTCTGGTTCAGCTCCATGGGGGGATCTGTAGGCATTTGGGCGAAGGTCGTTAGCGCTGAAGTTCCGGGAATCTGGATCTGCCACGAAAAAGCCACACTTTTGCAATAATTGAAGAAAAGTTACTTTTGTTGTAGCCGTTCTGACACTTCTGGGTTAACCTTTCCGTACAAAGATTTCACGCTAGGAGATGTACCTCTATGACGCCTAATGCGTTAAATGTTCGCTTTGCCGTTTTTGTCGCTATTCTGTCTACCAGCTCTGCGTCCGTATTGGCTTCTCCCCATCCAGGGCAAGCTGGCGCCTTTGCCAAGAGCTCTCCGTCCTCCATCACGATGCCAGCGCCCAATTCCGCTGTGCCGATCATCCCCATGCCGCCGCTGCCGAAGCCCAGCGTGACCGCCGATCTGGCTGTGCCGATCATTCCCATGCCCCCGCTGCCGAAGCCCAGTGTGACGGCCGACCTGGCCGTGCCGATCATTCCCATGCCGCCGCTGCCGAAGCCCAGTGTGACGGCCGACCTGGCCGTGCCGATCATTCCCATGCCGCCGCTGCCGAAGCCCAGTGTGACGGCCGACCTGGCCGTGCCGATCATTCCCATGCCCCCGCTGCCGAAGCCCAGTGTGACAGCCGACTTGGCTGTGCCGATCATTCCCATGCCGCCGCTGCCGAAGCCCAGCATGACTGCCGACCTGGCTGTGCCGATCATCCCCATGCCTCCGCTGCCGAAGCCCAGCATGACTGCCGACCTGGCTGTGCCGATCATTCCCATGCCCCCGCTGCCGAAGCCCAGTGTGACAGCCGACTTGGCCGTGCCGATCATCCCCATGCCTCCGCTGCCGAAGCCCAGCATGACTGCCGACCTGGCTGTGCCGATCATTCCCATGCCCCCGCTGCCGAAGCCCAGTGTGACAGCCGACTTGGCTGTGCCGATCATTCCCATGCCGCCGCTGCCGAAGCCCAGCTACGTTTAGGCGGTGGCATCTTGTTGTAGGGCGGTCGCTACCGGTTCACTGCTAGACTCAATTCATTGTGTCGATCAGCTAAGGCCGGGTGCAAACAGTGAATCTGAATACGCTTCTTTGGATCTCCGAGAGCGCGGTTCAAGCGGCAGTGGTGGGGCTGCTCTTGTACAGGCGTGCATGGCGCACGTTGCCGGTGTTTTGCTTGTTCAGCGCTTGGTGCTTAGCGATCAGCGTTGTCGCGTACGTAACGTATCGCCATTTCCCGTCCGCTTATCTCACTGTCTATTTTGCGGACACGGCGCTGGATTCAGCCCTGCAATTCGGGGTTCTGATTGAGCTGGCATGGTCGGTTCTGCGCCCACTTCGAGGTTCTTTGACTCGACGCGTTTTGGTGCCGATTGGAGCATCGATTCTGGCCCTTGGCGGAGCGATCTGGCCCTTGGCGACCGTACCAGGGACCGGCGGTTATACCATGGAATGGCGCCTCCTGTTGCACCTGCAACAGGACATCTCCATTCTCAGAGTGCTGCTATTTCTGGTTCTCGCGGGCTGCAGCCAGTTGCTTTCCATCGGCTGGCGAGACCGCGAGTTGCAGGTGGCAACTGGGCTTGGGATCTACTCCCTTGTCAGTCTCGCGGCGGCGCTGATGCACACCCATCAAAGCATGGAATCGCATTTCTACCTTCTGGACCGGATTGTTCTAGCCAGCTATCTTCTTTCTTTGCTGTACTGGGTCTTCAGCTTCGCCCAGAAGGAAGCGAAGCGGCGGGAGTTCACGCCGCAAATGCGGGATCTTCTGCTCGCCATGGCCGGAACCGCCAAAGCAACGCGCATCGCACTGGCCGATTCGGCGGCGGCCAAGATGCGGAATCCAAAGGATTGAGCCGGTTTTCGCCGAGAAGTTGCCCTGAAAATAGCGGCTAGAGTGTTTCCGGGCGATCTAGAGCGGTTCCACAATCCACATGCCTTTTCCGGCATCAAGCAAGGTGGCATTTTCTTGAGAGAAATGCCACTTGATCGCGGTGGGTTCGGGGTACAGCAATTGTGGAACCGCTGTAATCCAAAGGCGAGGTTACTGAAGCGCCGGGGCCCAAGGGTACCGCGCTCTACAACTAAAGCGCCAAACTTTCGAAAATTCAGTACACATCCGCCGTATTTTCTGGTAAAAGTAAGATGAATAACAGGAGATGCCGGGTTGCTCGATGGGTTAGGTGGTTACCAAATCCCGGCGTAAGGATCACCAATGTTTCTGCTCTTGATTCAAATCGCAGCAATTACAGCGGTTGGATTCTATCTGTTCCGTTGGCACAGGGATAATCGCCGCCGCAATGTCCAATCATGGGACTCCCTCTTGGCGCGTCTGCGTCCGGACTGGAGCGCGCGCGAGCTCAGCGACCATTTCCTCTGGAAAGAAGAGATCAGCGCGACCCCCGAGGACGCCTGGCAGCGCATGGACGGCCCCAAGGGGCTGTGGGTCATGTACCAGAATGCCCGCGTGATGCTGGAGATGGCCGACTTTGCAGCCAAGCGCTCCGAGCATGTGGACCCGCTGCTGCTGGCTACCCTGCGCAGCGACGCAATGCACATTCGCATCTGCGTTCTGATGGCGCTGGGGCAATATGCGCTTTCCCAGGCCAGTGAGGGTGTTCGCGTGAACTCTTTCCGCGCCGCGGCAATGTATACCGCCATGGCCGCCCGGATGACCCAGTTGCTTCAAGAGAATGCCGCCGTGATCCTCCCGGATTTCGTTGCCGCCATGTAACGCGGCATTCAGCTTCAGCCAGCAAAAAGCCCCGGCAAATGCCGGGGTTTTTTGCTGGCTGATTCGAACGGGCATTCAGACCGTGTTGGCCGCCAGAAACCGATTGATCCGGGAATGTTCTTCCTCGCTCAAGCGGAACCGCAGCGCCGGGGCCAATCCCTCAACCTGCGCTGGGCTGCGTCCGCCCACGATGGCAGCGGTGATGGCTGGATGATGAAGCGTCCAGGCCACCGCGACTACGCCGGGGCTCACATTGCGACCGTTGCCGATCTCGCGCAGCAACTCCACGAGGCGCAGATTGCGGCTGAGACGCGGCTCGTTGAACTCCACGGCTCGTCTGCGCCAGTCGTCTGCCGGCAAGGCCGCGACCCTCTCCGCGGTCATCTTGCCGGTCAGAAGGCCGGAAACCATGGGCGAGTAATTGATGACGCCGATTCCGCTGGCCTGCGCGAAAGGCAGGACCTCCTTCTCGACGGCCGGGCGCAAGATGGAATAGGGCGGCTGGAGGCTGGTGATGGGCGCGATCTTCTGCGCGCGCTTCATCTGCTCGACGGAGAAGTTGGAAACGCCAATCCAACGAACTTTTCCCTGCTCTTTGAACCTGGCCAGCGCTTCCCATCCCTCTTCAATCTCCGCCTCCGGGTTGGGCCAGTGGATTTGGTAGAGGTCGATGGCCTCGACATTGAGGCGGCGGAGCGAGCCCTCCAGTTCCTCGGCCAATGAGGCCGCGCTCAGCGTTTGGTAAATGGAACGGTCCGGATGCCAGCGCATGGAGCACTTGGTGAAGACATACGGCTTGTGGGGTGAGGATTTCAGGGCACGAGCGACAACTTCTTCAGAGTGGCCCAGCCCATAGATGGCCGCCGTGTCGATCCAGTTGACCCCAAGGTCCAGGGCGCGTTGGATCGCGGCGATGGATTCGCTATCGTCCTGAGGGCCCCATGCGTATTCCCAGTTGCCGCCGCCAATGGCCCAGGCGCCGAAGCCGATGGGGGTAAGGTGAAGATCAGAGTTGCCGAGGGTGCGCAGAGTCGGTGAATCAGTAGAAGTCATAGCTGAGACTTGGATGATCCTGCCTGGGGAAACGGCGCCATTTTCCATGGCGCATTTCAAGCGGCGTATGGGCGACGAAACAGGCTCATGGCGGAGGCAAAAGGCCTACCCCTGCGCAAGGCGCGAAAATGCACCCCGAGAATGTCCACCTGACTGTGAATCATTCAATTGATGCACCTGCAAAATTGTCTTCAAGCTACCAATTGAAAGGGCACGACTTTAGATGCTGCGGAAAAACCCCGAAGAACATGCGAAAGCCGCGAAAAACATCCCTCCGGGGCTAAAGCCCTTGTTGACTTCACAGCTACTTACGGCACGACTAAAGTCGCGCCCTGACGCTTCTTGC
The DNA here is from genome assembly GCA_963839155.1 of uncultured Acidobacteriaceae bacterium. GTDB lineage: Bacteria > Acidobacteriota > Terriglobia > Terriglobales > Acidobacteriaceae > Telmatobacter. The sequence continues at coordinate 105,961 of CAWITY010000005.1, read as the reverse complement.
CTTCCAAAAGGCGTTCTTCCGCAGCCTCTTTAGAGCGGTTCCACAATTCAAGTGCCCTTTCCGGCATCGTGCAAGGCGGCATTTTCTTGAGAAGAATGCAACTCGGCATCGAGCTTTCTGTAAAGAGCTGAATCGAAACCGCTGCAGCTTCCGAGGGAACGTGGTTCGCAAATCAGCTCACAGTCAGAGGTCCCTTTGAATGTGCTGGCGATGAATTAGAAGCGAAAGAGGTACGAAGCCTTGACGAAGATCTGCCGGCCATCGTTCAAGAACTCAGGCGACCGGGGTGGAGTGGTGTTGTTGGGATCGCAGGAACCGCCGGGGAGACGGTTGCAGAGCGCGCGGTCGAGGTTCTGAAGGTCATTGTTGTAACCCACGTAGATTGCGGTGCCGGGATGCGGAAGCCAGGTGATCAACGCCTCCGTCTCAACTCGCTTGACCCGCGAGAGAGACGTTTCAACGGGATTGGCCAGGGTCGAATCGTACTCCACAATGGCGCGCGCGGAGAACGCACGAGTGAACTGGTAGTTGATCTTGCTGCGAAAGGTCTGGCTCTCGTAAACGAGCGCGCCGCTGGCAACCGAGTGGTCGCGGTCGAGAAGATAGGTGTTGTCGGCGGTGAGTTGACGGATGGGCTGCACCGTAAACAAGGCCTGCACCGTTTGCTGATTCATCAGGGACGGAACCTGGCCCGCGACCGGATTGTAATTCACGTTGCCGCCGCGAAGTGCGACGATATTGAGATTGAGCTGCGAGAACGGAGCGCCGCGCACCACCATCCCGCCGAAATTTTCTGTGAAATTCCTATTTTGCGTGAGCAGCGAGTAGTTCTGCGGCCCGACTGTATCAGAGTTCTCGCCGCCGATGGGCGCGATGACCACGTTGCGCGCCAGCAGTAGGAACGGATCGAAGGTCGAGTAGTGATAGACGCGGTCGCCTTGATGGTCGTAGGCGACGTTCTGGTTGGTCTCTAACCCGAAGCTCTGGATGGCCTTGCGCTTGGGGAACCACTGATAGGTGAGGTGCGTCTGATCGCTGCGAATATCCGCAGTCTGGATGAAGCCCAATTGAGTCTGGAAGCCGTTGCTGAAGTCCTGAAAATTCGAGTAGAGGTTGAACGCGTGCCCGGAGCGCGTCACCTGCACGTTGCTTGCCGGGCCGGCGCTGTACGTGGGCGGCGATCCGCTGTCGGTGGTGCCTCTGGTTGAGCTTTCCACCCATTGGCCGAGGGTGGTCCAGTGGTCATTCACGCGCCAGGTGAAATCGACGCCACCGATGCGGTTCCAGCCCTGGCCGAACTCCTCGTCGGTATAGATTGCCCCGATACTGGAGCCTTTGCCCAGATCCTGGGAGACACGCCCCACCGCGAACAGGGCTCGCTTGTCGTAGAGCGGATCGCCCGATGCCACGGTCTGCCCCGGCTCGCGGTCATCGGTGGCAAACAAGCCGACGTTGGTATGGGCTAATTTTCCGGTCACGCGCGCGCCGAACTCAGGATGCACGATGTTGCGCGTATAGACCAGCGAGATGGGCGTGTTGAAGAAGCTTGCATTCTCCAGGAAGAAGGGCCGCAGTTCGGGAAAGTAGACGGGGTAGCGCTGATTGACCGTAAATTGCGGCTGGTCGGACTCGATGTCGCTGAAGTCCGGATTGACGGTGGCGTCGAAGACAATGCGGTCCTTGAGAATGGCCTTGAACTCGCCGCCCGCCGTGCCCTCAAGATGCCGTGAGCCAAAAAATGGATTGAGCGGGTCGAGGCTCTGAAGGGTCCGCTCGTTCTGCCCCAAAACGTAAGGATTGATCTGCACATTGTGGGAGCCGGTCACGCCCTCGATGCCTTCGAGCGTCCCCTCCTGGCTGAGAACGCCGGAGACGTTGGCAGCGACACGCGGCCAGAAGTCGGTCTCGCTGTTGCGTGGCAGATTGCGCATGAAGACCACGCCCCAATCGGAGCGGCCAGAGCGGAAGCGCAAACTGCGGAACGGGATGGCCATCAATGCCATCCACCCGTCCTTGGTGACGCGCCCTTCGGAGTCCCACACCTGGTCGTAGCTGTAATCTGAACCGTTGCTCTCGGACCAAGCTGCATCTGCCTGTACCCCGGCCGGATTCACGGTGAACATCACGCCGCGGCGGCGGTCCTGAAATGGGTCGAGCAGCACCGATACGTTGTCGTCTGCCAGCACGTTTTCACGCCGCGCCAAGTGTCCGCGAATCTCGCCTGCATGGTCGTCGCGGCAAATAAAGACAATGTATAGAGCTGTTCTTGTATAGCCAAGCCAGACATCAGTCTTCTGAGTGGGAGGTTGCCCGTCGCGCGGCGAGTTTTGAATGAAGCCGGTAATATGCAACAGCTTGTCTTTCAACTCCGGACGCGGTTCCATGGCGGCAAAATCGGAGAGCCGCAATGCTTCAACCATCGAGGGCACTTTGAAGTTGCCGGGGTGCTGCGCCGGGGCCGCGGTCTGCTTGCCTGCATGCGCCAGGGGTGTCACAAAAGCAAGCATTGCCCCGGCCAGCACCGCGAAAGAAGCCATTCTCTTCATGCTCTGATGGTACGCAACGATCTCACCCTTCGTTCCTTTCAAGTGTTGGACCTGAGCCGGACATGGGGATCAAGGGATTTATCAAATCGACGCAAATCTGGAAGAGAAGGGGGCAAGGGTTGCTGCCAGGGGCGATGCCGGCCATCCAATGTTCTCCTTTTGCGGAGCCTGTGAAGGCCGCACCCCTCGGACGGGTATTTGTTCGCCGGTCAGAGGTCTCGACTTCGAGACCTCTGAAAGCATCCATCCCAAGCACGGCCTCGCGCGTTCAAAGACCTATGCCGCAATCAGGAAGCACCCATCGCGCATGATCTGCTCCTGGCCCTCCGCGGTTTCAAGCCAGATGTTGAAGCCCAGGCCAACTACATCGATGTGCGTGCCAGAGCGCCAGGGCGCACCCGTATGTTCGCCATACGGATTCCCAAACGCGATGTGGATGCCGGGAAATTTTTCGTCCTGAAGGATATTTCCGATTACCCGCTCCACTCCCAGGTTGGTGCCGATGGCAAACTCGCCCACGCGATCGGAGTTCTCGTCGGTGTGGGTGTAGGCCCAGAAATCGGCTTCGAGTTGCTTGTCCGCGCTGGAACAGGAAACAATGCGATTGGCCGCGATCTCAATGGTCAGCGGCGACGAGGCCAGCAGGCCATAACGGGCGCAAAGCCAGTCGCCCACCACGCCGTCAACGACAAAGGTGCCATTGACTTCGCCAGGCGTGGTGAAGCACTCGCCGCCAGGCAGGTTGCCCCACTTTTCCGGTGAGATGATGCCGGAGGTCTTGAACCATTTGTAGCCGGGATTCATTTCGGCCACGATGTCAGTCCCTGCCGCGGTAGTGGCGTGAATGCGGGTGGCTTTGCGGACACGGTCCAGGACCTGCTGCGAGAGGCGATCGACCCGGTCGAAATCAGCCCTCATACCCTGGCACATGATCTCCGGTGTGATGTTCACCATGTGAGCGTGGCGCATGTGGCGCCGATTGACGATATCGGTCATCTGCATTCGCGAACCCAGTTCATTGGCCTGCACTTGGACGGCGAAGATGGAGACTTGCGAGGTTTCCATGTCGGCCAGCACCTCGGCAGGCATATCGGTGAGCGGGCGCGGGGCCAGGTCTTCCAGGATGAAGGCATTCCACGGGCAGCCGCGTTCCTCCAATTGCGCAGCGAGTGCGGCGGCGATGGACTCGGTGATGCGGTCCGTGATCAGCGTGACCTTCTCTGCGGGGTCGATGCGCAGGCAGGTGGCGACAGCGGAACGCGCACCGGGAATGAACTCGGCGGGGTAGGCGAGCGAGAGCAGATGTGCGGCGGCTTCAGTCATGCGCGGGGAACGGACCCTCCACGAATAGGATACGGAATCAGGGAGGATAGGGCGAACTGAAGCGAGAAGAAAAGGAGGGGGAGGGGGAGTTTGCGGATTCCTGAATGTGCTAAGAGAAGATGGCAGGAGAAGAAGGGTAGACGGATTCAACTATGCAAGTGACTCATAAATACCACATGACATTGTGGCCGCAATGGCTTGCAGTCTTCAACGTCGCGCTCGGAGTTCTTCTCCCGACTGGGAAACATTGATCTTTTCATGAAGATGCCAAAGTAGCATCCACCCGCATGGGAAAAGCGAGAGGATGCTGCTTTGACCGATAGCTTTCCTGCCCGGTTACGCTGGCAAGGCAGTCCGTGTGGCAGGAATGGATGTAAAGTACTTCAGCCGCAACGAGGTATTCGCTCAAATTGCGGTCCCGAGGAGGGCTATGTGGATGCGAATCATCGCCTCATCGTAGGGAATCCTCTGCCCAGATTCCCACCAGACGTAGAAACGGCCTCCGAGTCACTCACGGAAGCCGTTTAGAATCTTGAAGTTCTTGGTTGCGGGGGCTGGATTTGAACCAGCGACCTTTGGGTTATGAGCCGGGCAGGTCGCATTAACTTGTTGTTGATTCAACGACTCTTACACCCCCGCAACCGTCATTTCTTGCCTAAAATGCCTGAGTTCTTTGCCCAAGTTTTGCCCAAGTCGTGTTCCCAATTCATTTGGAGAAAGCCGAGGTTCAACGTTATGAATATAGAAACAAGTTCGACTGCTCCGTCGCCCCAACCTTCTCCGCTTACGCCGGAGTTGAAGGAGTTCATCCGGCGAATTCTTGTTCCGTTGCTCGTTGACCGCTACCTTGATAAGCGGAAACGGGCCGCATCAGATTAACGGCGAGAGTAACGCCGATTTTGAATCGCTAAAGGTTGTGTGCTCTCCTTGAGAGGAGGAAAGTCCCAATGAATCCGCTGAAAATAGGTAAAGAACCGAGCACCGAAGACCATTTGATGCAAGCCATCCGGGAAGTGCAAATCGCCTGTCTCGGGAAGCAAAGCTTCTATAAGAGCATGGGGTTTACCGATGACCCCAGTGGAAACCATGCCGTCGTCGCGTGCTTTGTCGTTTGTCCGAATGCTATGGCACGCCCACTACGCGAAAAACTGGATGCGGCGGTGAACGAGTTCATGTCCGAAAACGGGGTATCAATCGGAGACCCTCCCCGAACCGTATAGAAAGAGCCTAACTTCGCTACTCAGGCGCGGTACCCACTAAGCTTGGAGATAATCGACCTGCCGCGAACTGCGGGTAGCGAAGTCTTCCTCGGACGGCCTGACCAACTTGTGGTTCACCACCAGCGGGCCAGAGGCCGGTGATGTTCGACCCGGTGACCGCTGACCGAAAAAATAGTTTGGGGCTTGTCGCTAAAAACTGGTCAGAGCGCCACTATATATATGAAGCATTTCGTTGGCCTCGGTGGCGTCCAGAATTATCAGGCCGGTCGCTATCGCAGGATGCCCTTGTCGGCTCCCATCAAGAGCGGCATCAGGCAAGGAGCCGAACAACTCATCCTCCGCCACCAAAGAACCGGAGGCCGGTAGTGTTTGCCCCTGACGCAGGTATGCCGAGAATCAACCGGGGCATGGTCTACCTTGGCGGGGGCGAAAGAGACGGCTCAATCGAATCGACCCCACGCCCTGAAACAAATCCGCTTTCCGTCTCCCTGTAGACTTCTGCCCCAAGCCTCCACCGGAACTGCATCGACGAACGAACCACACCAGCTACTTCAGCACACCCCACTTCTCCCATTTCCCACACGTACTCGAAGCTGTTTTTTGGTGCCTGTTCCATCCCCCTCCACAGCATTCACCCTCGTCTCGGTCGTTTCCGTACTCCGCACGGAGACGGCTGAAGTCTGCTTTCCGTGGACCTGCCCAATATTGGCATGTTACGCATTGCTTAGTTGTTGACAGTTTGGTGGTTGACATTTTCCCTCCATCACTTGGCTCCAAGGAATCTTGTTAGACGGCAAGAAGGAGCCTTTTTCCCTGATGCCCAACGCACCGCCCTTATCAATGAGCAGTTGAGGCTCTCCGCCTCAAGCGCCTACCGGAACTGCATCGACGAGTGAACTTCCTGACGCCTCGAACACTTCCTTGTTCGTACCTTTTTTGAGATTCAGGTCTGCGTCAATTCCGAAAAAATATAGTCCAGCAAGATTGGACGTTTCCAGAGGGGGGCTCCCCTTCACTATTCTGTCCTTCATTCCATCAATGAGTGCCTGATTGTACCCGGCAATAGCAAGAATGGGCTTGTGCTCGACCCGCTCGATGACCGCCGAAGCAAGATAATCTCCTTCAGATATGACCTCCAGTGCCAGTTTCACCTTCAGGACATTTCGATATGCCTCCAGCAAATACTGCTCATGCTTTTTCGCAAATCTCACGTACTTGCGAATCTGGTCGTTCATCTCAGAAGAGTAGAGCCGGGAATCGAAAATCTGCTTCAACTCGACAAAGACTATGCAGTGCCGGTTCTTGTCGAGGTTGGCAATATCTATCCGCGTGCTCCCGTCTTCAGAGTCTGCGAGAACTTCGGAATCGGAGAATGCAATCTCCACGTCCAAGATGGTCGCTTTGTTCTTCTCAACGAGCCGAGACTGAATCCTTTTTTCCTCTCCCGCATAGTTCGAGATGTTCTGCTTGACGACGCGAAAGTTCTTGTCATCGAGTATGGACGTGACCATGTCGCAAGACCTCTTCAGGGCGATGTCGCTTCCGGTCGGTAAGACTGTTATGTACTCAGGGGTGTGAGTGCCAACCAGATATTTGTAGTGGACATCACATGCGACCTTCTTTCCTTGCATGTAAATCTTCAGAAGGTTCCCCATCTTGCAATACACGTTAAGATAGGTTCCACGGACCTGTATGTTGATGTCGCGGTCGGTGCGAGAAATATCCACGAGTCTGCTCCACCAAGGATGCCTTCCCGATGCAAGTTCCTCAACGAGCGGGTGTTCTACAGTGAGACGCCCGAATTTCTTTTCCTGTGCCATGAACCCTTCCAATTTAGTTCAGGACGAAGGTAACTCCGTCCTTCAGTGTCATCACATGTTCAAAGCTCTTGCCAAACTCTCCCGCATATTCTGTGTGAATTGGAACAAGGGTCTTTGGCTTCAACGCCGCAGCCAACCGCTGCAAGTCTTCCACCGGGGCGTGTCCGCTTGTATGGGCGTAGACGAAATTCACTTCTGGGTCATTTCGATAAGCGGCAATTCTATCGCTGCCGAAGTAATCCGTATGGTTCCCGTCAAGGTACCCCTGCCACTGCGAGTAGATGATGTTTACTTGTCCTTCCCCGGCCTTAAAAGAATTGATTTTCCGGAAACTGGACATTTTTCCGAAGTACAGAAATGCGGAAGGGTTCGCTATCATTTCTTGCCACTTCACCCGGTGGCGATATAGGCGCTGCCTGAAATCGCCGAAATAGTCGGGGTTTGCCTTCAATTTTTGGTCTTGGCTGTAGTCGGCGTAGACGCGAACCTCCGCCCATTCCATCCCCGGCACGTTTTCCGTGACCTTCCTGACCTGCTCCAAGACCCACGCGGTATAGATGTCAATGACGAGGGTTCTCCCGGTTCTCTTGCACGCTCTGTATGCCGAGACAATGCGGTCGATATTCTGCGATGAGGAAATGATGAAGGAGATGTTCTTCTGAGTTCCGATGACCTCGACAATCTTCTTTTCCACTGCCGCTTCATCTGCAAACAGGTCATTGCTCCGATGCATCATCGTCCCTTCGAGGAACATGAGGTCGATGTTGGGGATTGGGTGCTTTACCAGATGCTCGAAGAGTTTTCCCTTGCGGCCATGAGACCTTAAATCGCCGCTGTAGAAGAGACGCTTCCCCTCGGCTTCGATAAGGAAGGAATATGCATCGATGGCGGAGTGGTCAACGAGGTAGGGGGTAATCTTGAAATCACCTATCAGGAACGGCTCCCATGCTTTGAAGTACCGAAAGTTGTTTCCGAGACATTCCTTCCCTAAGAGAACATTCGTCGCATCAATGAGGCTCTTCCCGAGTTCTCCAATGTAAACAGAAGTACCCTGTGGAAGACAGTTCATTAGGCCGTAGTGGTCTTGGTGGGGGTGACTGACCAAGACGGCGTCAACCTTCAACTGAGAAACATTGACCTGCGGGCTTGCAGCACTAAGCGGTAGTCCGACATCGAGAAGAATGGTGGTCGTTCCAGACGTGACCTGTATGCAGGTTCCGCCGATTTCATGATTGCCTTTGTGAACCAGAATCTCCATTCAAACCTCTATCGTGATGACCGCTCTGAGGCTTAACGAGGGAACTCCTCCACCCGAAAACCCGTTCTTTGCGATGATTGTCGCTGCCGCAAAACTTCTATCTACCTTTAGCACCCGCCGAGCCAACATGCTCAACTTCGGCTCATATCGCTTGCTGCACTAAGAGGCTGATTGACTGCGTAGTTATCTACTCGCCGTAGCTCCTGTCGCCACTGCCAAAGCGGCGTCAATCACCATCGGTGGAACGCCTCGGGCAACAAGGATTTCTCTTACTTTCCCGGCTCCTCCCATCTGCATCAGCATCGAGATGACGGGTCGAAGATTTCGCACTTGTGCTTCGAAGACCTCTGGAATACGACGCGGAATTTGATTCAAGTCCACATCCATGTCGGGGCGATTTGCGGAGGTAAATCGCGATGCGAGGTCTGCGAGCCCAAACTTAATACCGCCCGTCATTTCTGTTGCCAGTTCGAATGTGTGCTTACGGCTTTTCACCCAGTTGCCACCGTTTTGATAGTAGATGGACACCATAGTGCCAACCCGCCATGTCATAGCCGTTGCGATGATGTAATCGAGTGCCGCTCCGACAACTCCTCCAATGAACGGAATGAATGCTGCCGCTGTTCCTAAACCTGCCTCCGTAAGCAGTTCGGTCGCGATTGAGACAATAAATTCTGTAGAGAATTCACCCGCAATATCTGCGATGCCGCCGATTACGACGTTCTCCCGAATGATTGCGTGGGTTTCCTCATCCGCATTGGCGTTATAGATTTGTTCAAGTTCACGGGCAAGCGGTTGATAGATAACCGGTGCTTGGGCCGCAATCGCTGCGACCAAAGCTGGAATTGCAAGTCCGAAGAATCCCGCCCCTCCAATAGCGACATCCATGAGCGCATGACGGTCAGAGTACTTCTTTATGGCCGCTCTCGCCATGTCGTTTCGTTGTCGTAGCTGGCTGAGCGTGTTTAGATTCCGTGTTGCATCCGAAGACAACAGCATTGATTCGGTCACTTGCTTCCCTCACATGAGGCTGCGTTAGAACTTTGGAAACTTTAGACCCTTAATACTGGCCTTTTTGGAAATGAACTTGGGAGTGTGGTGTGCGGTGGACTTTACGCCATGCTTCCAATAGAGCGGCGTGCTCTGATTTGTCGGTTTTGCACTTTTCTTAATCGACGCGGAAGTGAGACCCTTGAATAGTTTGCCGAACACGGAATCCTCGCTTTTCTTCAAAGGCTGCGTCGTGGGGATGCATAGAGAATGGATGCATGTTCGTTCACCGACCCCTTCAAGGCATGTGACAGCAGTCACTTAACCCCAAGATGACGATAAAATCTTGGTTTAGATGAACCGATTGGAAACCAAGACGTGCCCCAGTTCAACCGTTACGTAGGCATCGACTATTCCGGCGCGGTGACGCCCGAATCCAGTTGCAAAGGAATCCGCGTTTACGTTGCCGAGGGTAGTGCCACGCCAAAACAGATTCAGCCTATCGAGCCCACGGATGTATTGGACGCGGCGTGGACTTGCCGAATGGCTTTGCGAGGAACTCGCAGCGGACACTCCAACCATCGTCGGCATCGACCACGGCTTCTCTTTTCCCATTGAATACTTCGACCGTCATGGCCTTCCCCGCGACTGGCCGAACTTCCTGCTCGACTTCCAGAAGCACTGGCCGACCCACGAACCGCACACATACATTGACTTCATTCGGCACGGCCAATTCGGGCAGGGGTCGAAGCGGATGGGCGAGAACACTTGGCTCCGATTGACGGAACGATGGACGGCCACCGCAAAGTCTGTCTTCCTTTTCGACGTTCAAGGCTCTGTCGCCAAGTCCACGTTCGCCGGTCTGCCTTGGCTCCTCTACCTGCGAAGATGGTGCAAGCGCCCATCCACTTCTGGCCGTTCGACGGTTGGGACATTCCGGACGGCAAATCGGTCGTGGCCGAGGTCTACCCGGCTCTATGGATGCGCCGGGTAGAAAGAGATGGCCGAGATGGCGATGAACATGCCGCATACGCGGCGGCGGCATGGCTCCAACGTGCCGACCGGAATGGTTCGCTCGGAACCTGTTGGAGTCCGCCGCTGACGCCGGAGGAGCGACTGGTCGCTGATGTTGAGGGTTGGATATTGGGGGTTGTTTGAACCAAGTCAATTCTGCGGTGCGGCCTTCGGTAATCCTGTTAATAAGGCCTTTGCCAGTTCATTTGCTCCTTGGACAGCTTTCACAACGTCCGGATAACGCAGTTGACGCTCTTGTTCGGTTCTCGCCTCAAAGTATTTGTCTATCGTGGAATCGAGCTTCCGAAGCTCGATTCCGAGTTTCATCGCCGCATCAAGGGTGTTGGGAATCCGTTGGTAGAGTGTGGACGTTATGTCAGGCCAGTCGTCTGGATATATATGCTCAGGGCGTTTGGTCTGAAACAAACCACTCACGATACTGGTCATTAACGATGTCAAATCATTCTGAAGCTGTAGAAACCTATCATAAGCCACATGAAAGTTCCGCATCTGTTCTATGCTTCGGTCTCTCTTGACGATATCTATCTGTTCGACGCCCATCCTTGCCAACGTACGGGTGTCCCATGCGTAACGAAAAAGAACAACCATCGTGATAAATGTCAGCACGACGAGTACGACGCTAGCTATAGCTTGAACCCACGAAGCATCATGAATGCCAGTCGAAAAGAACCATTGAACATCGTGAGTCATTTCTAGCCTCGTTCGATTTGGTTTGTGTCAGTCCTTGAGTATTTCTTTCCCGTAATCCTCGAAAGATGATGAGCCAAGCCCTTCCCGTATCGAGAGCCATTTGCGCCAGTGAAGCCCCAACATCCATTCAAATCGGGGTTGGCGTTATATGCCTTCATCATTTGGTCGGCTTGACGCAGCGTTAACGATTCGATTTCAGGCAACAACTGTGCGAGTTTTAGCCCATCTTCAAAGCTTCGACAATTAGGCAAAGCCTCGATGAACGCAGAAAGCATTCGCGGGTGCTTTATCAAGAGATTCGAAATCTTGGCCGGTGCGTCTGTCCATGTGCATCGCAATCCCTGAAACTTCCCAATGAATCCATAGGGGTCACGTCCCATTCTGACTGCAACGATGGGAACACCCCGAGCGAAGGCGTACCCAACTTCTTGGTCTGTCCAAAAACTCTCGTGGAACTTCTCCGTGAGTAGAGCGATGAAGGCATCCATCGACTCTAGAGCCGCTTCAATTTCGTTCAGCCATTCTTTCGTCGGCTCAATGTCTTCGTGAGCTACAAAGCAGGTGATGCCATACAGCCGCAGAGATTCCTTGAGTGATGCCGTCTGCTTCTTGACTTCCGACTTGTGACTTAGGGAGCCTCTGCGCAGGTGCCTGATTTCTTGACATCAAACCAGACGTGGCCGATTTCCCGACCTTTCGATCAACAATCGATCGAAAAAGGCATCTCCCGGCATACCTATTTGCCTCTGGAGGCCGATATCCGGCCTCCAGAGACACTACGCCCGTTGAGGGGCCAGCCGGTTGCGGTGTTGGTATAGATTCACCAGGGCGAAGGCCGCGCAAAGCCATTCATGGTTCTTTTTCAAGCCCCGGTAGCGCACCTTGATGAACCCGAAGACACGCTTTAAGATGCGAAACGGATGCTCCACCCTGGCCCTGACTCTGGACTTAGTCCGGTTCTTGCGCTTGCCCGTTTCGTCCACATAGTTCTTGAACTTGGTGCGGCGGTTGGTCATGTCCTGCGCATCGGGCGCGGCTTCATGAATTGCCTCGGTCTGTCCTTGATAGCCCGCATCGCCCCATACCTTCTTCTCTTTGCCATGCAGTAAGTCGGGTAGCATGTGCGCGTCGGCCACGCTGGCCGCGGTCGTGATCACGGAATGAACCACCGTCTCCTTGCTATCCACGCCGATATGCGCCTTGGCCCCGAAGTACCACTGCTGTCCCTTCCTTGTTTGGTGCATCTCGGGATCGCGCTCCTTGGTCGAGTTCTTCGTCGAACTGGGCGCGTTGATAATCGTCGCATCCACGATGGTTCCGGTGCTGATGCGGATGCCCTTGCTTCCCAGGTAGAGGTTCACCGTGTCGAGCATCTGGCCGCATAGTTCGTGCTGTTCCAGTATGTGGCGGAAGCGCAGAATGGTGGTCTCGTCGGGCGCAGCGGCCATGCCCAGATCGACTCCAGCGAAGCGGCGCAATGCAGCCGAATCATAGAAGGCTTCTTCCATGCCCGGGTCGGACAGGTTGAACCACTGTTGCAGAAAATAAGTCCGTAGCATGATGGCGAGGCCCACGGGTTGACGACCGTTGCCCGCCTTGGGGTAGTAAGGTTCTACCAGCGCCAACAGTTCCGACCACGGCACCACTTGCTCCATCTGGTCAAGAAACAACTCGCGTTTCCCCTTGCGACCAAACTTCTCAAAACTCCCTTGTGACGCCAGTGTTTGTTGCCGCATCGCCCTCACCCTCTACTTATCATTTTATCCAAGCAGAGCGCAGAGTTGAGACTTGTGCAGAGTCTCCTTAGGAAGACGCGAAAGCCCGAGTCGCCCCAAATCTTCGACCGTTCAGGAGAGACAGTTCGTCGCGGATTTTCCATTGCCCCTGATTCAAGACGCCAATCGGTCTCTGCTTGAGGAAGCATTTCAAAGGTTACGTCTGCAATGTGCTCTGGTTCGGGAGTGTGGAGTTTGTTTATATCTTGACGGATTTCGCCCTCAAGTTGCCCCCGATTATCCAGAACGCTTAGAAATAGGTCTTGTGGAAGCGCGAGAATAACTGAATGACCGTCGATTCCGCCGTTCCAATTGTCGTGAAACGTCCCCTCGATTACGTTAACGTGGGCATTGACGATTATAGAAAGCTTAAGAGTCTTTCCCTCTCTCTTGTATACCTTCGAGAGGATTCCCATGTAGTGTTCCAATTTGCCCGGCAATTCAAATCTCGGGCTTGAGTTCGACATACGAACTGCTCCATCTTCAATTGAGCCAAATCTCGTTGGGAATCTAATTCATGATAAACCTATTCGAATCGCAGGCCTACAAAGCCTCCCCTTGGGACTTAACTCTTGTCTCACGCAATGTTCCCTGACGCCTGAAACGGCTCACTGACTAAACCATGTGAACCACCCGCTAGGCAGCGAAATGACCGCAAAAAGCCCGATAAAACAGGGGGTTGGGAATGGGAGTCTGCGAACCACCCTGCCACGGGCTGAACAACGGAACGATAAGCTGGCGCAGAGACTCAAGCCTTTGGTGCAGGAGTTCTGCCGATGCCCATGCCAGCGGCTTCCAGCACATCGGCAACCCATTCCTTGCCAACCTTCTTAATCGCGCAGCCCTTTACGACCAATTTTTCGTACTTGAGCAGCTTCCTTTTGCCGGGGGCATCGCCGCAGACGAAGTGGGTCAGGTTCTTGGACATGCTGGACCTAGAGACGCCGCCAAGGCTTTCCAACTTGGCCGTCAGTTTGCCGCGATGTTCATCGAACTCGCCACTGAGAATGAATTTCACACCCGCCAGCGGCTTTCCAACGCCATCTGCAACCTTCGTCACGGTGGTCTTCGTGGTCTCCATGGACTTCAACATACGAACGATGATAATGCGGAAAGGGTAGCAAGCCACGATTCAGAACTCGCGGTCATCATCCACGACAGGATACAGGCAGTCGAAGCACCGATAGTGTTCATCGCGACCTTCCGACGTTTTGCCTTGTGGCAGATTCATTACTGCCTTAATCTGCTCGATGACATCACGCCGACCGAGAATGCACTTGTCGGCCATCAGGTGAAAACGCTGGTCTCGGCGGTCGAAGACTACGCGGCCCCGTGGCGGCTCTTCGTATTCCACGTCAGCGGGAACCGCACCTGTGTGCTGTAGTCGCATCCAGTGGTCGATATGGCTGGCCGGATGAGTCAGGGCGGTGCCGTAAGGTTCCGCCATCGACAGCGGAGTATCGTCGATTATCAGTTTGCCGTCGAGGAGCCAGAAGATGCCGACATGGGGCTCAGGAGTGGCCGGATTGTTCACAATGTCGCTCACCTTATTCATCAGACTCGGCGTCCTCTTCGAAGTCGGCATAGATAAAGCATTCGTCGGAGAGTTCTTCTGGAACGATATAGTAGACCACATCGCACACCGAGCCACATGCGATGCCGCAGTAGTCGACCTCCAGAGCCTTTCCAGATGCAGGAAAGGCTTCGACAACCTCGTCCAAGCACATCTTCCCTGTGTTGACGCTGGCATAATGCGCCTTCCACACCTCGGCCAGTGGCATCCCCTCGACCGCACATTCCTCAGGGGTCTGGCTCGTTATCACAGCCAACACAACCGTGCCCGAAAGAACGTCGGCGATGTCCTCGTCATCCCACAGGATGCGGGTTCCCGTCTCGGGGCACCTGAGTCCAACAATCTCATCCTTGTCGATTTGCTCAATCTTCATCGCAACCTTCCCGCTTCCCGGTCATTCAACCTTCGTTCCTTGCTCCACACCAGCCGGGGGCTCGGGCAGAGATGCCGAATCGTATTTCGTGCCCACTGGGTGCAAGCATCCTCTTTGGGGTTGCCCTTCAGGTAGGCTTTCAGATGCCCTATAGCCTCGTCATGCCGTCCAGAGGCTGAGCAGAGCATGGCAAGCTGGTAGTGGGCATCAACGTTGCCCTGAGCGCCAGCGGCGGCATAGAAATCCTCACATCTCGGGTCGTGTAATTCCTCCATCGTTCTCCCGATGTTGAAGAGAACGACAGGGGCACCGGGGCGAAGGCGAAATGCTTTCCAGAAGCAAGCGGCAGCAAGGGCATACGCTTTCTTTTCGAATTGTGCTGCCCCTTCATCTACAAGAGAACGGTACATTGTCTCGTCACGAAGGTTCACATTCATCCTCCCCGCCGATGCGCTCTCTGAGATTCTGCGATACCTCATTTATGGCAGCAGCTTCCCACCGATGGTGGTCGTCGTGCCCAACTTGTCATTTGTCCTCTGCATACTACCGAGAGACGATTGCCTCTGCCTTTTCATTTGACCAAGAAATTCCCGTATCTCATTGGTGGTCTCGTCTACCTTTCTCCGGGTAGCATCGAGAGCGTCAATTCGTTCTTGTTCGGTCGGGACACTGGGCTCGTGGTCACGCTTCTCCAAATCACTTCCGCCCGATGACGACGCCGGAGGGGGCTGTTCAGTGTCCTCCCGCGCCATCGCCTCACAGGTCGATTGGTGAGTGGCTGGAGCCGATTCACTGCCCTTCATGCGGCCTTTCACCTTTGCCCTGACCGGACATGTCAGGATATGGCTGCAAGCTTCGTTTACGCTTTGGTGCTGCTCATTCGCTATGCGACGAGCACTCTCACTCATTGCTCCGAGGCGGTCGCCATGGAACAACTCAGCGAACGCACGCTTCTTTGAATTGACTTCCTCATCTGAGGCTTCGAGCGGGAGGTCGAGAAGTTCGTATGCTTTGTTGCATCTTTCGCAAAGCGATTTCGTGTTGAAGAGTTCACCGGCATCTTCTCGTGTTGTATCTGGTCTCGACCCTTTGTTGAACTTGTCAGGCCAGTTGAAGTAGTCGTCGCCGAAGAGGCGGGTCTTGGTCGCACGGTCGTCTGGACTCAATGCATCGTATTCTCGCTGGCGGCGTTCAAGACGCGCTTCCTCCACCATCTCGGCGAAGGTCATCTTCTTTGGCTCGGGCTGCTTTGCCTCGCACTCTTTCTGTGCGGCAGACTCACGACGGCGGCGGATGAATTTATACAGGTCGCCAAAAATAAAGTAGCCGAGCATGATGAATTTGAAGGCGAATGCTTCACCATCAAAGGCTTCAAATAGGCAAGTTATTGTGATAACCGCGACAACCCCACCGAACATTGTGTAATACGGCCTGTAGAAGAAACTGACAATAATGACCAAGGTCAGGAAGGACACCATGAATGCGCCGACGACGTGGAGTGGGTCGAGGGGATACCCATCGCCCCCCAACAGCACGTAAAAGGGGTATCCCAAACCGATGAGAATGACGATGCCAATGAGAAGCATCAATTGCACAAGGCTCTTAGCCCATCTCATCGGAGCCAGCAGTGTGTCCATGCTGTCGTAGTGTTTTTCCTCTGGAGTGGGCACCGCAGCCTCCCTTCACGCTGATACGTTGTCATTGAGAACTGCGACGGCAGCGGGTGGTGTCACTGCGGCAGTGTGCCGACGAGAAGTCCATCTAATCCAAGCACTCTTTGCTGAAGTGAACCAAGAGTGGGCGACCGCTCCGGTTCTGATATACGTCAATCGCCAGAGCCTTGCCTTCCGCGTTTGCCTCGCTCAGAAGTGGCCGCATCTCATCGCTGTCAGCCAGCGACACCATGGCTTGGTTGAGTGCTGCACTGGGCATCTTTTGTCCGGTGCCGTTCGGACGCTTGAATCGAACAATGACCTTATCGAGCATTAGGCCGCTACCTCCTCGCTGTAGCCGTGAATGGGTTCATTTTGAGCGGTCAACGCCGGAGTCGCTTGTTTGGCTTCACGAACCCATCGCACCACACTGGCTCTTGACACGGAGTACCGCTTCGCAACGTCGGTCAGGCTCATCCCTCGGAGGCGGTCTTCAACGAGACTTGCATGGTCTACGTCGAGAGGTTGCCGACCGACCGGGAGTCCTTCCAGCTTCCGACGCCGAATTCCGGCCCTGACACGCTCCCTGATAAGTTCGGCTTCAAGTTCCGCGATGGACGAAATCAAAGTGATGAAGAGCCGCCCCATGGCACCATCCGTGGCAATGTTCTCGCGACGAGAGACGAACTCGACTCCAAGGCTGTCCAATTCATCCACGACCGTGAGGAAGTGCTTTGTGGAACGCGCCAGTCGGTCGAAGGCGGCGACAATGACCACTGCGAACCTCCGCTTCCGTGCATCACGCAGCATGGCGTCGAGGCCGGGGCGACGAGCCTTGCTGCCGGATATGCCAACGTCGGTGTATTCTACGGCGACCTCATACCCGCGTTGCACTGCGAACAGACGGAGGTCGAGAAGCTGGTTGTCAACGCGCTGGTCTGGCGTGCTCACTCTGGCATAAATCGCGCACTTCTTCATTGAAGATGCTCCTTCACACTATTTAGCAGGACTGTTGACGGTGCAATGAATGGCCGCATCAGCCTGATTTCCTCGATGGCGGCGTCGATGTTTTTGTAGCCGACGACGTGCATCCACGCGGCGGTCATGGATGGGGCGCGGCTGATGCCGACGCCACAGTGGACAAGGACAGTGCCCCACCGGATGTTTTCAGCGATGGCACTAACGATGCGGCCGAAACGTCCCACAGGCACCGGCTGTTCGTCCGCAATAGGAATATGGATGTAGTTCACGCCGGGTCGCTTGGAGGTCACACATCCATCGCACAGGGAAATCACCGTGTCGATGTTATTCGGATTCCCCTTCGCCAGCAGCTTGGCATCGTTGAGTCCACCGAGAAAGAGCCGTTCCCAAACTTGGGTCATTCGGCTCCCTCTTCCTCAACGCGGGGCAACTTCTTCCGTTCAAGCGTTGCTTCCGCTGCAACACAGGCGGGAATCGCTGGTTGTCTCCGCTGTTTGACCACAATGCAGCGTCCGCTATCCCAGTCAATCTCGACGTACTGAGCGAGGGAGACCTGCATCAATGCGAGTCGGTGCTTGTATTCAGGAAAAAGACGGAGAACTTCACGGCGTGCCATCAACTCGCAATTGGCTTGGAGGATGACGCTGACGCCGAGGTCTCGCGGGTGACGCTGAATCTCAACACAGTAAAGGTCAGGAGACGGGCTGGATTTGCTATACACGAGCTAGTATACGGAGCAGTACACAAATTTAGCTTGTATTTTGGGAAACTATTTTCGCGAGGCAGTCTCAGCCAGCAAAGGGCATCATACGATGCCCTTCGATTCGCGTTCTACAAGAACTCGCCGTCACGAGTGCGCTCAGGCTATTCCTTTAGTTTGAGTTTGCCCTTGTTCTCTTCGAGAAAGTCTCGCAAATCCTGCGCCCTATCCAAAAGTTTCACCCACTGCTCGTAATAAAGCGTTACCGGGAAGCGGCCAAGGCCGTAGACGGAGACTGCGCCTTTGTCGCTCACCTTGAAGCTGATGTTTCCGCTGCGTGCTTCCTTGGCCTTCAGCGCGTCGAGTTGTGCCTTCAGTTCTTCATAAGTTGGTTCGGCCATCAGTGGTGCCCTCTTTCGGTATTGTATTGAGCCTCAGACCCCCGTGTCGTCAATGACCACGGCGAAGGGGACATCAAGCGCCTTGAAATGCTGAACCCCGCATTTCACCTTGTCGGCCTCCGTGGTGCGGAGTTTGAGGAAGTCCTTGGTTCCCTTCGTCTCTCTCACCAGATAGAGCGTCTCATCTTGGTGCTTCACGATTGCCCAATCGGGGTTGTACTTGCCGACGGGCGTTTCAATCTCGAAGCCACCCGGCAGCTTGACGAACAGCTTGATGTCATCGCGCTCATTGAGCCGTCTCGCGAACTCCCGCTCGACCTCGGAATCGTAGACGATGTACTCATAGACCGAATGCTTCACCTTGAGGGCGGTCAGGTAGTTGATTATCTCTTCCTGCTTGAATAGCTCCATCTGCCACTCGAAGTCCGGGTCGCCAGTTGAAATGCGCTCGTACTTGATTCCATCCACAATCAGCCGGTGCAATTCTGCCTTCAGTGTCGATGCCACTGCGTCCATGAACCGCTGCGGGTTCACAAAGAAATCCGGCAGACGCCCTGACGCCTTCAAAATTCGTACCAGCGTTGAGCGAGTCAACTCGGTCTGGTTCTGCAAATAACCAAGCAAGTCAGGCAGCGGCCCACGATAGGTAATCCGCTCCGTGCTGACGGCACGAGCCTCGGCCTTCACACCGGCCTTGGTCACTTGCAACTCTGCCGTTGTGAAGTGAACCTCTACAGGGTCAATCTTGGGCATGGTGCGAATCGCGCTCTCTGCCCGTGTTGCCAGCACATCGGTTTCGAACTCCACTCGGTACGTTGTTCGAGGCTTAATCCGGTTCCAAAGCTCTTGGAACTCAGGGCTGGCGACAACCTCCTTGCGAAGCACATTGGTTTTCTCGTCGCGTTCACGCTGGATGTGCCGTTCCATCTGGTAAGAGGTCAGCACGTCGATGATGGGCTTCTCATGCTCCGCGTAAGCCTCGGGCAGGTTCAGCGTGAAACCAGTCTTCGCCGGGTCAAAACTCGGTTGAAGTTTCCCATCATTCGCGATGAATTTGCCTTTCACCAGCGTGTCCCAAATGACCTTGGACTCCTCGCGCCCTAGCGGCTTCTCTTGCCCATCGACCACAGTGGCAATCTTTGCGAAGGCGTGGAACGGAACCTTGCCGAACGTAACGCCGCAGTCTTCTTCGTACTCGGCTTGCAGGCCGCGTGCAAAATCCTCGTAGCTCTCATTGGCAACGACGTACAGCTTGTTCACCGCTTCATCGAACACTCGCTGCCCATCTTGATTCACCGGCAAGCGAAGGCCGCGTCCTATTTCCTGACGCTTCTTCACCACACTCTGCGTCTCGCTCAGAGTACAGATTTGGAAGACGTTCGGATTGTCCCAACCCTCACGCAGTGCAGAATGACTGAACAGGAAGCGCAGCGGCACATCTTTGGAGAGCAGGCGTTCCTTGTCCTTCATAATGAGCGTGTAGGTATCTTCATCAAATGAAGAGTCTCCTCTTGTGTCCTTGAGAACGTGCTTCTTATCTTCGGAGAAGTAGCCCTTGTGCAGTTGGTCGGCAGGCAGCTTGAGCCACTCCAGAGACTTGTACTTTGGATTCGCGGCTAGTTCCGCAAGCGCCTGCTCAAAGAGAACTGCGAACTTGCCCTTCTCGACGCCATTGCCTTCATAGCTGCGATAGTTCGCCACCCGGTCAATGAAGAAGAGGCTCAGCACCTTCAAGCCGAGTGACTTCACCTGAAGTTCTTTGTCCAAGTGCTTGCGAACGGTCTTGCGAATCTGAGACTGCCATATCTCATCACGAACGCCGCCATTCTCTTGACCTAAGGCAAGCTCCAGTCCGCTATCGAAGCGGATGAACTCCATGCCGGGTGTGGCATCAATCTCGCTTACGATGAAGCCGTTTCTGTACGAAGCACGGTTATCGCTCAGTTCGTAGAGGTCGGTGTCCTTCTTCACCGTCAGCACTTTCTCTTTCGGCCCGTTGGGCGTCTGCACCTGAATCCTCAGCTTCGCCTTGATGCCGTTCTTGTACTCAATCTTCTCAACTCGGATATAGGCATTGTTGGCACTGCCTTCCGTCGTGGCGCTGTCCACCACAATCTGCTTCACCAGCCTTAGCTCGTAGGCGCGAATCGGGTCAAGCCGGTAGACGAGGTTGTAGATATTGCGATGCGTGGCCGAGTAGCGCAGGGTGCAGAGCGGGTTCAGAGCCTTGATGGCCTCCTGCGACTTCGGTGTGGTGTCAACGCTCTGTGGCTCGTCCAGAATCACAATCGGGTTGGTTGACTGCACGAACTCAATCGGCTGGCGACCGCTCAGCTTGTCGCTCTCTTTATAGATGACGTTGGACTTGTGCTCTTCCTCGCTGTCCGTGAAGTTTTTGCGGAAGGCGTCAATGTTGATGATGAGAATTTCAATGTTGTTGCTAGTGGCGAAGTGCCGCAGTCGGCTCACCTTCTTGGCGTCGTAAACGAAGTATTGAGGTTCGAGATTGTAGAGCGCCTTGAAGTGCTCCGCCGTAATCTCGATGTTCTTCAACACGCCCTCACGGATAGCCACGCTCGGCACCACCACGATGAACTTGCGGAAGCCGTACTTCTGAGCCAGTTCATAGACTGTTCTCAGGTAGACGTAGGTCTTGCCGGTGCCGGTCTCCATCTCAATGGAGAAGTGCGGACATGACCTTGCTGCAAGCGGCCATCCTTCCAGCGGGGCACTCGCATCTGGAACATCGACCCCGGAACGCTCCTGAATCTTGCGGGTGTTCGCCCGGAGCAGGTCTTCGCTCAGGATGAGCCGGTTGCCCACGCCGAACTCGGACTGAACCTGCCCCTCAAATAACCCGCTGTCGCCCTGCTGATAGACAACCGAGTATTCAGGTTGCTGCAAGGGCTGGCCGTCGAAGAGGTCAACGATGGAGGCTACTGCGTCGAGTTGGTACTGCTGTTGCGCGTCAAACTGAATCTTCATCGTAACTCTCGGTGACTGCTCACTCCCGCAAGCTGGCTCGTGCTAAACAGTCTGGAACTTCGTGACGCCTTTGGCCTTCATGATGAGCACGGCATTCGTCTTCAACTGGTCGTTACCAGCGAAGCCCTCGTCCAGACAGACCACCCGCTCCGGTTTCAACTCTGCCATGCCCTTGATGGCTTCGTGCGTCAGAGCTTTGTCGAGGCAAATTAACATGGCTCCGTTCGCCACGCTGTAAACAGAGATGCCTTCGACGGTGACGGGCAGTACGGGGGTTGTCAACGGGAAGCCACTTTTGAGCAAGATTTCGTAAAGTATGTCTTCGTTGGTTCGCCCCGGTAGTATGTGTTCGATGTGCAAGTCTAGCTGCTCTCCGAGACTCTCAAGAGTGGTTGATTCCGTTGTAGCATTCCAGACATTGAAGTTCGACGCTGATAGAGTGAATGCACGAAAGCCTTCAGCCTTTCCGGTCTCGGTGACTTTATCGGATTCGACATCGCCGCGATTCGTGCAGACGACGCATCTGACGCGCTCTCTTGTAATGTCTGCGATGGTCGCAAATGGTTGTTGCTCCGTTGGCTCAGGGAGCTGTACCAATATAACCTTCCGGCTAGAGTCTTCCGCTCTGTTCATCTCTAATACCGCCTGTGCAGTGGTGCCACTCCCAGCAAAGAAGTCAAGAACGTAGTCTGTGGATGACAAATTGGCAATTGCAGCGAGATGCTTTATTAAACGCACTGGCTTCGGCGTGTACTTCAACTGTGGTATGAGCCGTCTTAGCTCCTTCGTAGCCTCATCAGTATTGCCGACAGCGCCTTGCCGAAGTAAAGTCGTCGGCATCATGCCCTGCCTAATTTCAGAAAGAAAGTTCTTCACCGCAGGGACTGTGGCTTGACCATCTCGCCCCCACCATACTTTCTTCTCTTCTACATTTTTCGCGTGCATTTCAGAGGAATATGCCCACACCCTCGTATCCTTAGGCCAGACTCCGTTCTTGGTATTTGGATTCACGATTTCATAATAGAGATTTGGTCGCTCCTCTTTCGTGTAGCGGCAAGTGTAGTCCATTGGTTTCCACGGGCCGCGAGGGTCATTGTCAGGATTGACGTATCGCGCTATCTGCTCTTGCGTTAGGGGCAAGAGACCCATCTTGAAACTCACGGACTTCCGATACAGATGTATATTCTCGTGGACGTATCCGACATCCTTTGTGTCTGGCGGTGGAGAATATCGCTTTTCCCATGCAAACGTGCAAATGAAATTATCTTCACCGAAAATCTCGTCACATATCCGTCGCAGATTATGGGATTCGTGCTCGTCGATGCTGATAAATAACACCCCATCTTCTTTAAGCAGGTTTCTGGCAAGAAAGAGACGCGGGTACATCATGCTGAGCCATTTGGAATGAAATCGCCCGTCACTATCAGTGTTGTTCGAGAACCTACGTCCTTTGCTATCAACCTGCACTGTATATTCCAGATATGTTTGCAGGCTCTCGGAGTAGTTGTCAGGATAGATAAAGTCGTTGCCGGTGTTGTAGGGTGGGTCGATGTA
Organism: uncultured Acidobacteriaceae bacterium; assembly: GCA_963839155.1. Classification (GTDB taxonomy): domain Bacteria; phylum Acidobacteriota; class Terriglobia; order Terriglobales; family Acidobacteriaceae; genus Telmatobacter. The sequence continues at coordinate 83,085 of CAWITY010000005.1, read as the reverse complement.
GACCATCTTGACTTTGCCCTGATATGACTTCTGCAAGAGCTTGAGAACTTCGAGATTGTCGCCTTCGATTATCAGGTGCTCAGAGGAATCAAAATTGATGCTCTCGTTCCGCATCGGTAGCAACGTGCCAAGGCTTGGGCGTTGAATCGCCTTAAAGCACTCAGCTTTTCCGGGCCAACTCATCCCGTACCTTTCTTTGCCCACGTCCACTGCATCGCCGAGGGAGAGCCTAAGTCGGTCAAAGTCTATAAGTGTTCCTTCCGTGCAGATTTCTGGAAAGAGCTTCAATAGAGCGTCTCGACTCTTTTGAGCAATGTCGTCGGTCGTCAAAATGAATTTCTCATCTGCACTCATCATTGTTCTCCCACTTTACTTGCTAAACGGCTTTGAGGGTCGTGTAGGCGTCTACAAGTCCTCGTCGAAGGAGGAATCAAATTCATCGGTTGATTTCAAAGAAGAGACATACTCTGAAATCTCTTCGGAAAGACCGGCCAGAATATCGAAGCTATTTGACCGTGACGGTTTGAGCCTGCCGATGCGTGCGTCGGCAAGCTTCCAAAGCAATTCATAGAGTTCGAGCGGCATGGGTTGTTTGGCTCGGATTGAACGAGCAAGTAGTCCTGCCGCTGCTTGACTGCTTAGTGACTCACCTTGCTCTGAGTCGAGAAAATCGCGGAGGTTACTGGCGAGGTCTGTTTCAGTATGACCAATCGACCAGACAATCCCGTTGTCATAGATACCGGAGTCTGTCCGTACACCAAACGCGGTTCTCAGCCCATCCGATTTGGCCGCGTTTGTAACCGCTTGAACTACAAAGTTCCCCATTGGACGAGGAACAGCGTTCCCAGACATGCGCAACAGCGTAGATTCAGATATGTCTGAGAGTTCGTTAGGAAGTCCGTCGAAGCCCTGTAAGCGGAGGCATTCGTGAGAGGTTAACTTGCGTATGTGATTACCAACCATGATTGCAATAGGTGCTCGACCATTGTTATCGGATGCCCCGATTTTCAACGCTGGAGCATACCCGCGAGAAAAGCATATAGACCTCTTTCCGCCAGTCCAGTAGAACGCGAAGACATCGGAAGATGCGTTGGTACTATTCAAGGACGGAATTCGAGCATGTAATGCCTCTGCTCGTTCTGGATAACGCGACGCAACAATAAAGAGTCGGCGGCGCTGCTGCGGCAATCCAAACTGTCGAGCGTTTAGAATCCTCCACGAAATGTGCGAGTACCCTGCCTCTGTAAGAGTGTCAAGAACTAGTTGAAAATCGTTCCCGTTATTGATGCTAAGGAGATTAGGAACATTCTCCCCTATCAGAGTATGTGCTCCCGCTGCGATGGCCGCACGTAGCATTTCAAAGAAGAGCCCGGACTTTTCTCCTCTTATTCCCGCAAGTTGCCCTGCTTGGCTAATATCTTGGCAAGGCCATCCACCGACCACATAATCTGCGGATGGTGGTGTCTGGAGAAGGCAGATGTCACCTACGATTGGAACCTCGGGATGTGCGAACTGGAGCACCCGTTGGCACAGGCCGTCCTTTTCGCAAAACAGTACAGGAGGATAGTCGGGGTGTTCTAAACCTCCTATGCCGCTAAAGAAGCTGAGATATTTCTGCATAATGCGATTTGAAGTGACCTTTCTTCACCGTGTGTGCTGTCAGTGTCAGTCTCTGCTATTAGACGACGACCCACCGCAGCAGAAATAAATCACTGCGCTCAGCTTGCTGTTGTAGTCGCTTGCTGGTCTCATCCAGCAGAATGTCCTTGCGCGTGTCAATGGTGGCACACGCCTCTTTGTAGGCCAGCAGAGCCTGCGTGTGCTTGGTCTCCTGCTGCCTCACTCGTTGTTGCAATTGCAATTTTGCGGGTAGGTTTGGAGCCAACCGCGCCTCACGCCGCCCTGCACGGATGCTCTCTTCCAAATCGTCCAACTCTGACTTCAACGATTTTCGCTGGTCGTCCGCCCATCGGTCGAGCTTTTCCATCTCGGCGTCGAACCACTGGCCGTTGGACACCGAAAGGCGTTCAGTTATTGCGGCCTGCTCCGTGTCCATCGCAGCCTGTAGTTCTGCCGCGTTCATCGGCAAAACAGTCTGACGCACTTCACCCGGAAGGTCGAAGAGGCGTTTCAAGGCATCCGCGTCTACAGGCGAACCGTCCTCGGTGAGACCGGCGAAGAGCATGTGGTCTTCCGTAGCGAAGGTCGAGATGGTGAGCTTGGAGCAGAGCAGCCAGCCACGACATCCCTTCAATGCCTCCACGAGAGCGATGCGCTTGCCGCCGCCGGAGTAGTTGAAAGCGACCTCTACAGGAGGCGTGGGCAGTTCTAGGCAGTGTTCGAGGATGCGTTGAGCCAGAGGGTGACCGACCCGGTAGGTGTTCACATCCTCGATGCTTTTTCCCATTTTGTACGGGCCGGGATGAATCGGCTCGTCCGCAAATGGATTGTGCTCCAGCATGAAGGCATGACCAGATGGTTCAAACCGTGCATAGGGTTCAAGAAAGAACTGCGTGACCCGCCAGAGCCAGCCATCGAAACGAGTGAGCGTGTCGGCGCTGGCGATGCGAACCCGCTCGATTACCTCTTGGTCGAAGTTGTTGAGCAGGTTTTCTCTGGCCTCGGAACGCTTCTCGCCAATCTCGGTTTCAAGCTCTTGCTGGAGTTGGTCGAACTCAAACGAAATCTGTTGTGGAGTGCGGCAACGCTGGTAGATGCCGACGATGCGCTTTTCAAAATCCACCCCGGACTCGATGGCTCCAAGAACTTCGTCGCTGGCACCGAAGACGCCGCTGAAGAGTTTGAACTTCTCGTCCAGCAGTTGATAGACGCGCTGGTCTGCGGCGTTGCTCCTGTTGAGAAAGTTCACCACGACCACATCGAACTTTTGTCCGTAGCGGTGGCACCGGCCAATGCGTTGCTCAATCCGCTGCGGATTCCACGGCAGGTCGTAGTTCACCACCAGGTTGCAGAACTGGAGATTGATTCCCTCCGCTGCTGCCTCGGTGGCAATCATGATGCTGGCTTCATCCCTGAAGTAGTCAACGAGTGCCGCACGCTTGTCGGCGGTCGGAGAGCCGGTACTGCGGTCTGTGTTGGCGTACCGCTCCATCCACTGCCTGTATATCTGTTGCGACTTTGGGTCGGTGTTTGTCCCATTGAAGAGAACGACCTTGCCAGCGAACTGGGTCTGCTCAAGAATCCGGTAGAGATACTCCTGCGTTCGCCGGGACTCCGTGAAAATCAGCGCCTTTTGCTGGAGGGCGGAACTCTCATGGTTGGCCTTTGCGCTTCTGGCTGCGGCAAAGCCTCTGCTGAGTGCGGTGAGGAGAACTTCGCCCTTTGAGTTCTTCTGGATGTTCTTTGCCAGCGTATGGAACTCCCGCAGGGTGTTCATCTCCTGCTTCAGTTCCTCAAGCTGTTGCGGCGACAACTTCGCCGCAACATCGGCGTTCCCATCTTCACTGTCCTCGTCATCCTCTGCCCACTCGTCTTCAATCTCGGGGAGCAACTCGAAGTTCTCCAAAACCTCATCAGGGGGAGTGGCGACTTGCTCCGAGGCATCCGATGCGGCCTGAAGTTTATTGGCAAGCCCTTGCAGAGTATCGGAGATGGCGTAGGTGGAGGAGGCCAGCAGCTTCCGCAGAATCAGCGTCATCAATTGCCGCTGGCTGGCCGGGAGTGCATAGAGGGTCGGGCGCTGGAGGTAATCCGAAACAAGGTCATAGAGACGCTGCTCATCGGCACTGGGCACGAACTCCTGCACGAGCGCGTGGCGGGTGGTGTAGGGGACATACTCCAGCACTTGCTTCCGTAGCGTCCGCTGGCAGATGGGCTGGATGCGTTGCTTCAGTTCCGCAAAGTCTCCATCGTTCGCCAGCCGGGTGAACTGCGACCGGAAGCTCTTCAGGTCGCCGAAGGTGTACTCATCAATGACGCTCACCAGCCCATAGAGTTCCAGCAAACTGTTCTGAAGCGGGGTTGCTGTGAGCAGGAGCTTCGGGAAGGGCGAGACAGCCTGCTTGATGGCCTGAGCAATTTTGTTGCTCGGCTTGTAGACGTTCCGAAGACGGTGAGCCTCGTCAATGACCACCAAATCCCATTGGGTCTGGAGCAGGTAGGGTGCTTTCGAGCGTGCGAACTGGTATGAGCAGATGACGACCGCGCCGGTGCGAAATGGGTTCAGGTTACCCTGCTTGATGGTCTCGTTGAACGTCTTGGTCTCAAGGATGGCGGACGGCAGATAGAACTTGTCGAGCAGTTCTTGGCTCCATTGCTTGCGGAGGTTGGCAGGGCAGATGACAAGGAGCTTCCGGCGACGTTCCGCCCACCGCTGTGAGAGCAGGATTCCGGCTTCAATCGTTTTGCCTAGCCCAACCTCGTCGGCGAGGATTGCCCCCTTGGACAGAGGGGACCGGAAAGCGAAGAGGGCGGCTTCGACCTGATGGGGGTTCAGGTCTACCTGTGCGTCGGAGAGGGCAGATGTGAGACTGTCAATTGACGCCGAACTGGCTCGTTTGGTCAGTTCATGGGCGAAATATCGGGCGTGGTAGGCAGTCAGGCTCATCGGAACTCGTTGGCAGACTCAGACTGCCTCGTTCCGAAAGGCGAGACCTAGAGGCCACCCATCACAAGTCAATTGAGTCAAAAGGCATTGCTCACAATGATAATTCATCTGCATACAAGGACTTGTGCCCGACCTCTTTATTGAATGAATTCATGACCATACGAGCCAAGCCCCTGCGAAATCAATGGGCGCAACTCCGACCGATGAGACGCGAGCCTGACTTTGAGCGCACCGGCTTCGGAACCCCTTATTGGCTTCCATCCCGGTCTCGTGCAAAGGCGTTGGGAAGCAAAATGGACAGGGCTAAACCCAAGCGCAATAATCAACTTGCATCCGCTCAGCAAAATGAAATTGAAACCGGGAGGCAACTGGCAATGGCACGTGCGACTTCGGGGGCGAGCCCCTCTCTTCTGCCGCTCTTTGGGGGTGGATTCTTTCACGACCACGTCGGGCAGATTCTAGACGACCCGACGATTGCAATTCTGGAGCTTGTCGCCAACAGTTACGACGCTGGCGCTGAGGAGGTAACCGTCATCTGGCCAAACCTTCCCGGAGAGGTTCTTTCAATCAGCGACAACGGGACCGGGATGACCCGCCAGCAGTTTGAGCGGCGGTGGAGAACTCTGTCTTACGACAGACAGTCAGAGCAGGGGACAGATGTTGAATTCCCAACCGGCGTAAAAAAGCGAAAACGCACAGCTTTCGGCCACAATGGCAAAGGACGATTCAGCCCCTTTTGCTTCGCCGACAGGTATGAGATTGAGACTTGGCGCGATGGTAGCGGCCTTAAAGCCACAGTCGAATTGACACGTGAACAGACGAGGCCATTTTCTTGCACTGTTGGCGGCGAATTCTCAAGAAAGGGTCACGGCACCAAGGTTACAGTACGGCCAAATTCAATCACCTTGGTCGGCGATTCAATTCGCGACCTCATCGGCTTCAAATTTGCGGTTGACCCTAGCTTTCAAGTGACGGTTAACGGGGAGCAGGTCGAACTGCTCGAACTGGCATCGCTCTCCTCTCAAGACGTGCCTGTGAATGGACTCGGGACAGTGCGACTCCATCGGCTTGACCCCCGCAAGCAGGAACGGACGCTTCACTTGAAGGGCATCGCATGGTGGGTTAACAAACGAATGGTTGGAGAACCGTCATGGGACGGACTCGATGCTGAAGGCAGGTATCTTGATGGCCGTACGAGCGAGGCGAAGCGATTCAGCTTCGTAGTAGAAGCCGACATCCTTCGAGAACAAGTCAAGGCTGACTGGAGTGGCTTCCATGCAAACTCTCACGTGAATGCAGTTCGTCTTGCGATTCACGAGGCAGTTGTTATGGAACTTCGCGGTCTATTGGCCGATGAGCGCAAGGAAACCAAAAAGGCCGCTTTAAGCCAGAACAGAGGATTGATAAAGGAACTGCCGCAGGTGTCGAGGAATCAAATCGGCAGATTTCTGGAACTGATATTGGAGAAGTGCCCGAACCTCACGGCGCGTGACCTTGGTCGCACGGTTGAAATATGGGGAAAGCTTGAGCAAAGCCGAACAGGGTACGACCTACTTGGAAGCCTCGCAAGCTGCGCTCCAGAAGACTTGGATACGTGGAATCGCCTGATGGAGCAATGGACTGCCAGCAATGCTGAAGTTGTCCTGAATGAACTTGACCGCAGAATCAAACTCATTAGGCAGTTGCAGACTCTAATCCGCGACAAGAACACCGACGAAGTTCACGATTTACAACCGCTTTTTGAGCGTGGTCTGTGGATGTTTGGTCCCGAGTACGAGTCCGTTGAGTTTTCTTCAAATCGTGGCATGGCACATGTCGTCAAGGAGTTCTTAGGTACGAAGGGAGCAGTTGTCTCGAAGAATAGACCGGACTTCGTTGCACTGCCGGATTGTTCCATCGGTATTTACTCCGCAGACGATTTCAAGGACGGCGAAGTCTCCGCGATTCGGAAGGTACTGATAGTGGAGTTGAAGAAGGGTGGTTTCGAGGTAAAGCAACAAGAGCTTGACCAAGCTCGTGACTACGCAAGAGAACTTCGTCGCACGCATGCCGTCCAGCCGACTACCAAGATTGAAGGCTTTGTGTTGGGTGCCCTCATTGACGAGGGTCTTGAACAAATGACAATTGGTGAGACTGTCGTTAGACCTTTCCGGTATGACCTCCTATTGAATCGCGCTCATTCGAGAATCTTCAACCTTGCCAAGCGAATAAAGGAAAGTAGTCCGAAGGTAGACAGCGATGTCGAGGTTGAGGATGTCTTAAACCAGCAACTGGATTTCGATGGGATAAGTGTACCGGACTATGCGGCAGAAACGCCTGTGCCGATGTGACATTCCGCTGGAACAGGAGACGAACTCCGCTTCGCGAATGCTGCACCTGAGATTCAGCCCTGAGGTACCCTCTGATGAGTGCAGAGATTGTCTGGAAGGACATCGGCGAAATCTGTTTTACGGAATCAGGCCGACCACAACTGTCTCATATTCCAAAAGCTCCCGGACTCTACCGGATTCTTTCAGAAGACGGCTGGTGCTATGTTGGACAAGCCAAAGACCTACGTCACCGAATCTATGAATATCATCGCCCAACTCTGGACAACGAACACGAGCATCGCATCCATCGACTAATGCGAAAGCACCGATGCAAGCTGCAAGTGATTCTTGGTGAATTACTGAGCGAAGGCTCTGAACGCAAGTCCTTAGAAACGGCTGCGATACTTGCTTCAAAGGCGTCGGGACTTAAAATGTGGAATCTATCTCAGAACACGACAGCCGACCGTATCAGGATGCGCATCGCCTACCATCAGATGATGATGGATGAGCTTACAGAACTTCTCGCAAGAGATGCCGTCAAATGAAATTGAGAGATAGCGGCAACGGCTTCCGGCGGTTGTAGTCGAAACCAGAAATGCCTGACTTCGCTGGTCAATAGACTCGCAGCGGGGTTCTGTACCGCCTGAGCACCCATCCGCCCATCCCCGGTCGCCCGAACGCCTGACGGGCTCTGCGGAGGAGAGAGCGGGAAAGGCACAATTCCCGACATTCTCCCCAAGACGGGTTGACCCGGTGCTTGCACCGCTATAGCCCGGACGCGCCCTCGGGAACTTCCACGGTCCAAAAATCCAATCCGACCTGTTCCGTCAAGGCCGAATTCAAAAGGCCGGACGGCGAGATTGCCTGGCCCAACTCGTCGGTGGCTTTCATGTAGGCGTCTTGGTGATTCTTGCTCCGCTCGTTCTCAAATTCGTGCCGGGCCTTCTTCCACGTCGCAATGGCTGCATCGAGGTTGGGCGTGAAGTGGACATCCTGCGTCAGGTCGATTTGCAGTCTGCATTTACTTTTCATTGGTTCCTCCGTGGTGGGAATCGCCTCAGGAGGCGAAGGCTATTGTTCAATTCCGAACATTCGAGGCGGTCTGCGGTGACACTCAGAACGGGCGCGACTTAAGTCAGACGAGTTCGTCGTCTTCATCCTCGACGTTGACCTTCGGCTGTTCATCAAGGAACTCAACATCGTCCTCGTGAGCCAAGTTGTCATTGGTAACGATGGCGATGTACCGCTCCCACACCGGCGTCCACCTGCTCGTCTTCTTCAGGTTCTCAACGAACTTGAGGTTCCGGTCGCAGTTGTTGATGAATCCCTGACATGTAAAGTTATACTGGCGCTGTGAGTCGGATTGACTATAGGCCATCAACTCTTCGACGGTTTCGGGCGGGTGGACATCCAGCAGCTTGCGCATGTCGGTGACCCACATCTTCCACACCTTGTCCCAGTCAGGCGGGAGTTTGGCGGCGTCGAACTTCTCGTTGTGCGGCATGAGCGAGCGCCACGCACGGGCGTGCCCCTCCGCACAGCCGTCAAGGTCGAGGTCGGCGGCGGAATCCTTATCGTTCCTCGGAGCCGGGATGTCTCCGTTGGCATTACCCTTCACGGGAGCCTCGGTCTTTGTCTTTCCCGTTCCAGAGTTAATTAAAGAGGATTCAGGAGTGGTAACGCTTTCAGATTCACTCTTTAAGTTAAAGATTGAAGTGACACCTTCATCTACATCTTCACCTTCATCTTCATCTTCATCTCCATCTAGAACTACACCAAGACGACTTTGCCGATTTGTCGAGTCGGCAAAACCCGTTTGCTGATTTTGCTGACCTTCGCTATCTGTCCCCCAACGCTTCGCGTTGGTCACCGCAGCGCCTCTCCGACCAGCCGCAGCCCGTTTGCCGCTGATGTCCGACTGCCGCTCCTTCTGGTAATTGGACAGGTGGAACTGCTTCCACTCTGCACCGTGGATGGACTTGAGCCAGTCCGTGTATGCAGGTTCCGGTGGTTCCGGGCTGTTGTTGTCTTCCTTAGTCGCGAACAAACGTCGGAATTCGACTGGCGTGTCGAACTGAGCCCACCGGGTCGGCTCCTCTGCACCGGCGTCGTGACCGTTGTAGATGAACACCAACTTGGCTTGTTCGTACTCCTCGAACCAGTCTGCGATGTTGGCCGTGTCATGGTCGTGGAAGGTGATGAACCGGGCGGCGAGTAGGTCGTAATCCAGTTCGAGACGAGCGAATGTGTTCGCCAACCCCAACAGCAATGGATAGTAGAGCCTCGCCTTGAGGCCAAGCTTGCGTAACCGCTTGCCCTCAAGGAGACCTTTGACATCAATCATAATGACAGCCATTACTCACCATCCCTTTCAGTGGTGCTACAACCGAGGTCGTCGATAGTTCGGTCCGGGAATGTTTCAAGAACTTGCCGAATCGACATTCGCTTTTGGACAATCAACTTCGCGCCGAATTTCCGAATGCGGTGAAGCACTGGGTCTCCATGCAAAGTCGCGCCGTACCAGCGAAGCCGCCGCCCATCTTTCACTTGGTCGATTTCGTAAATGTTGTCTTCGTCGGGTAGATGATGGATTACCGTCACACTGCCGTCGACCTCTCGCTCCGCACCGACACGAAATATGTCGAACGCACGCTCGAATCCATAGCGAGGGCACACTGCCACCAGCAAGGCGACGTACGGAAGGCCCCGAAGGGGCAGTCGAAGTTCGATGTGCTTCTCCTGACTACTCATGATGGCCTCCACGTTCGGCGTCGGCGACAGCGCATGTGTTGGCGGACCGCTGACTGTTGCGACCCAAGCCCCGCAACTTAGCGACTTGAAAAACCAACTGCTCGGAACACCCGAGTTCGCACGAAATTGCCGCATAGGATTTTCCTGAGTACCGAACCCTGCATTCGATTGAGTCATAAAAAACCTCTCGGACTGCGTTCATCGCGTCTTGCAATTTGTTCTTTCTTTGATTCGTCATGTTTTTTTCTCCAAAGGCGGCTTTGTCTAGCATCACCGTCTACATAGGACATGCGTATTGCGATTTTTCACGCGCGAACAATGATTCTCGTCAGCACAAAATAGAAATCCCAGTAAAAATGGGAAAATTACGGTCGCTTGGTAAAAACGAAAACTGGCTCATACTTGTGAGAGGCCAACTTCTTGTCGGTTCCCACCATCTTGCTCAGCGCAAGCTGTAGCGTCTCCACCATCGTGAATCCCGTATCCTTCGCCAATGAGAGGAAGTCTTTTGTCAGGGTTGGGTAGCCCTTGGTATCGGCAAGATTCATCACCAGAAATCCATCTTGCTTAAGGCCGATGCGGCAATTCTCCAGAGTCATCCGCATGAAATCGTTCATCCAGAGTCCGTTGGTGGGGAAGCGGATGTAGCTCTGAGATGCTTCGCTGCTGTACTTCTCATGCTGACCATAAGGTGGACTTGTGCAGCACAGCGACAGACTTTCTGGCTCTGGAACAAAGTCCTCACTGCCCATCTTGTACAGTTGGACAATCGGGGGATGAAATCCCATCAACCGCATCGCCGGAAGCAACTCTTCGCTCATTTCGCATAGCCCGTCGAACGTCAAACTCGCGGGGTCTGTCCCGATGTACCTGTGTACCCGCGTGCAAGCCAGAGCGCCAAGTAGTCGGCCCCCATAACCTGCGCTCATGTCCCAAACGGTTCCGCCAGAACTTGGCAAATAGCGGTCGCAGATTGCTGCCATTGCGACCGGGCGAAAATTCGAGACTCCCTGTGTGCCCGAGTACCCTCGCAGGGTCTTCCTCAGGTCATTCTCCGTTCGGCAACTTCCCAGTTTTTCGCGCCTCACCAGAGCGTCATGCAGTAAGGCATCGTTGCCGAACACTTCAATTGGGGTCAACATCTTTCCACATCGCACTCCCCAAGCGTGGGGCTGATAATGCCACGCAAGTGAGAGTCCGTGCATGGTCTGGCCGACGACCCCATTTTGAATGACCTGCGTGTGGTCATACTCCAGCAGCGTAAGAAGCTGCTGCCGCTTCTCGTCGCGATTGAGCGAGTAAACCGGGAATCCTGAAGTGCGAAGCGCCCCAACATTCATTTCCAATATTGCCGTCGCCATCACGCGGCCTCCTTCCATGCCATGAACCGGGTTTTTGCTTGGCGGATGATTGTCAGACCACAGCCAGTCGCCTCTTCCAACTGTTTGTCGTTCCAGTCAGGGTGCTCTTGAGCACGCTGGACGATTCCCTCGTGCATCTCCCGACACCCAGTGCAATCGAGTCCAGCGGCTCCGCGATAGTCCTCACCATGAGCAACCATGGGAAGTACAACCACAGGCTTATTGAGTGAGTCGGCTGTACTGTTTGCCTCGTCTTCAGCCGAGTACGTCTGCCAGACCTTCTGTGTGCTGGCATTCACAACTGCGTAGTGACCGTCCTCCCGTACTTCGACCGTGAACCTGTTGGTCGGTACCGCATCAAGGACATTCGAAGTCCTATTGCATTGCGGAGTCTCACCCAACACCTTCTGAACTATTCGCATCCGGCTGAGCACAGAGAGCGGCAACCTTTCACCGACCTCTTCGAGGTCCGCCATTAGCTCATTCAAGACGGCCTTCCAGTCCGGTTCCGGCCTCAGGGTGTTTACAAACGAGTCGAGCCTCGACGGCGTGACGGCGACCTTGTCGTATGAAGCGACGGCTGCTGACCAATCTCTTCCACTCTTTAGTGCCGTGACGATTTCGTTTGCAGCCAACTGGGCTTTCACTAAAGTCGTTTGTTGACGACGGTCGAGATGAAGCGGGGATGACGATTGTCTTTTACCATTCGTCTGCGTAGGCCCACTCTTCCCGCAACGCCGAAGATTCGTAATGCGGTCTTGAATGGTTCGCACTGAAATGTCCAGCTTCGAAGCGAACCCACGAGCGTAGTCAATCCATGACGGCAGTCCAGCGTCCCTGAGCACCTTCTTCCGTGCCTTGCCACGCTGGCTGAGGAGCGATTGCATCTCGGCCAGATGGGGAGTGATTTGGTTGATGGTGAGAATGATTTGTTCGGCGAGGCCGTTCAGAGCCAAGTTGAGTTCATCGAAAGCTGCCTTGGTGGCGTTCGAGTCCAGCGTCTCGTACCCGGATTCAACTCGCGCAGATTCTGCGCGAGCTTCAGATTGCGCGTCGGCTGTCTCATGTGTGTTTTTCATCTGGCACTCCTTTCATGCGGTTTTCATTTGATGACCAACGTGGTATGCGCCACAAAACTGGCACGCATACATTCCGACAGAGCCAACTGAAGCGAGTCCTCGCCGCTCCAATTTGTGAATCTGCTCCTCAGCCGAGTCTGTGCAGAAATGCTGGTTCTTGTTCAGGCAGCTTTTGTTTCGCCAGATGCCCTGCACAATATGCCGAGGAACAAGGATGCGGATGCCTACCTTGTTTTTCATTGCCGACACCTTTCTGGTTTTGGGGCACACTTCACGCGACGTGCATTTGCGTGCTCGTTGAGGGCCGTGTGCCCCGGTTATAAAGGTGTGGTGGTTGGCCTGACGCCACGGATTGTGGCGGGGCAGAGGCTACTTCTCAGACTCGATGCGGGATGGTGATGACTGAATACTCACCGGGTCATCCTTTTGCGTTCGACTGCGGCCTCCTCCGCGATGACGCGCATGATGGACGCCCACCTCTGAGGTGCGGAGTTGCGAATCGTGCGGAGATGGGCGAACATAGCCCCAACAACTGCATCGACCTTGTTTGCGTCTGCTGCGCTACACATCTCCGCATATACAGCAGTTTCTTTCACCCGCCGCAAATCCAGCGTGTGCAGTGCTTCCATGAATTGATGGTTCAACTGAATGGTTTTCATCGTGCATTCTCCTCCTACTGGGCCGATGGTGCGTTGGTGTTGTCAACGGCGGAGCCGCCTCGCCACGCTTAGTCGGAATATCGGGCGATTGCGGCTATGTCTGATTGCTTGAACTTGCAGCTACAGTAGATGTAACGACCAAGTGCTTCCCATTGGTTGTTCGCGATTAGCCCCGCAACATCGTCGCCGGAGTTGTGGTGATGCCAGAGCAGCCAATTGGCGGCGAGGTATGAGATAGCCGCTGCTGCGACCTTTGGGCGCATGGTGACGCTGGCACCGTTGAGCGACTTGAGGGTCAGCACCGTGCCGGTAGTGAGTCCGACGAATTGGATGAGGGGTGCAGCCCCGCCCGGAATGGTGCCGACCGTGAACGTGGTATCAACCGGCAACCCATGAACTTGGGTGTCGATGATGTTCTCGACCTGTCCCCGGAATGTCGAGCCCTCGCGCTTCTGCGCCAAGCGGACGCTGGTGGGGGTGAAATCAAAAACTACAGGTTGGTTTGCCATTACTGTCTCCTTGTCCTCGGTTCGGGCACCGTTTTTAGGTGCCGGGCTGATTTTTGAGACAACAGTTCCCTCACGGTCTGGTGACTGCCTTTTCGAAGGCCGTCCAGAGCCCACTACCCAATTAGATGTTTCGGTTGATTACCGCTGTCTGCGTCCTGTCGGCGGCCAGCCCTCTCTCAGTAGCGAGATTCAATAATTTGAAGTTAGTCGGAAAGAGACTCACGGGCCACAGAGCAGGGTTGGGAAGTCAACGAAACCGGCGTGACTCGACAAGCACCCTTTCGGAGCGCGGAAAATGACACAGACCTAAATGTTGACTGCTCTGGCACGCGACCGACGAAAGGAGTTGCTGACGGGCCGCCGGAAGACTAGTTCTATAAGGAGGTCATCACGTTATGCAGGAGCCGATGTGGCGGAACCGATGAGCACGAGACAGGTGGGAACCCTCATAGAATTCCTGCAAACAGTTGCACGTGGGGCAGACATCCAGAAGTCGCCATTCGAGGGCTGGTTCCCTGATTTCTCGAATCCAAGCATCGGCAAAGCAATGGAATACTTGCGTGGTAGCATGGCCTTGCCGTTTTGGCAAAGCAGGGGCGTTCCCCGCTCTGTTCTCTCAAAGGACAATCGGTACGCCTATGAGGAGGTTTTCCGCTATAAACTGCGCGTTGTCTGGCATCGAGCTATTGTGGGGAACAATAACCCTCAGGCCGCAGCCGCTCATTTACGTACCGAGATGCGTGGATTTGAGAATTTCATCCATGAAGGCACCCTAACGAGCCTCGGACTCTGGTGCCGAAGAGCCGACTCTGCCTTGCGATGGCTGGAGAGCAACACACACAAGCTCAGACTATGTGGAATCGCAGACTGCAAGTCGCGGTACTTCATTGTCACGCCCACTCGGAAGAAGTACTGTTCGAAGTACTGCCAAAGCTCAGCCGAGATTGAACGTTCCAAAAACAGAGTACGAGCCGTTGCAGAAGCGAAAAAGAATGCAGGAGCCGGGGGACAAGGAGGCAAGAAGCCTCGATTGTCGCCGGAGGGTCGTGCGCGAATCTCGAAAGCGGCAAAGGCGAAGGCTGAGAGACGTCGATTAGAGAAACAGCGGAACGAGCGGGATTAAGATGATTGACTCTGTGCGGATATGCCCTCCAACCTCAGGCAATCGTCAACTTGATTTGCCCTCACCCATATACTGCTGTTGTTAGAGTAGCTATCCGACCCTGTAACAACGCCACCCTTCCTCCCCAGTCTCTTTGACTTCTGCGTTCCTACCACTCAACAAAACTGGAGTTGTGCATCCGTGTTTGGATGCAATCCCTTCTTCAGAACAATCCAGACACAGCGATAAGTTCGAGAGTGTTACCTTTCGTGCATCATGGCGAAGGCGGCGATGAGTCACGCCGCTTTTGTCATCTTTACATCCCTCCACACTTTCTTGCGAGTCATTCACACAGCTAGTTTAAGACTCAGAGGACTTCGGCATTGAGCGAGTGAATGCCAAGGGAGACTGGAACGATGTCCATTCTTTCGAATGACCGTGCGGTGTAACCCACCGGCCACAACCAGCAAGGAGAAAGCACCATGGCAACAACTTACGCAACACAGGCAATCCTCAGTGGGCGGGATGACGACCACATTATTTACGAGGAACAGAACATCAGCCAGTACAAGGATGGAAGTGTACTCGACTGCGTTCAGATGAAGGCTTACAGCGCAGAAGAGGTCATCGCCGGTCAGAAATTTACGCCGGTGATGTCCTACGGCCCCAAGTACCTCAAGGACTTGAACCGCGACCTTTTCCGCAACGCAAAAAAGGCAGTAGGGACCACCGCCTGACCGCAAAGGCCGGTGAGGACACAGGCCATAACAACAATGAGAGCAAACATGCGGTCTGAATGCCAACCAAGAGCGTAGGGAAACCGGCCAGCGGAGATGCTGGCAAAGAGTATTCAAAAGTATGTGGCCGGATGTCATTCCGAGCTACGAGTTCTTTGTACGACGGCTCGATGTGAGCCTTGACAACTGAAAAACGCATCTTGCCGCCTTACCGAGACGGGCTCTACGGGATGCACGGGTCGGGAATGGTGCTGTGCCTGAGTGATGCCCCTTGGTGAGGGGATGCACCTAAGAACGGTTGTAATGTGGCCGTCCAGTCCGAATAGCCCGAGGCGCAGATTGAGCAAATCCATTCGAAGGATTTGCCTCGATGTGTGCCCGAAGTTTAGAACCAAATCCGAGTGTTCCCACGATTGAAACTGGGATAGCGGCGATAGGACGAGCCCCGGAGCAGTTGTGCCTTTGGCCTGAGAATTCAGTCCGTGCAGCAGCCGAGGATGCTACGAATCTAAGCCGGGAAAGCGCCCTGTGGCCTTCACCGACCCTTGCTGTAGACTTACCCACAGAGTCGTCGAGCCAACAACGGAAGGCAGGTTTTCTGTTGGCAAGACGGAGGTACCAAAGAGGAACGCTAATTCAGCGGGGTAAGCGGGAGAAGGTCTGGGTGGGTCGGTGGTTGGAAGATGAAATTCAGCCTGACGGCTCAATTGAGCGGATTCACAAATCCGAAGTTTTAGGTTCGCTCAAAGACTTTCCGACCAAACGTCTCGCACAACGTGAACTCGATGGCCGTGTTTCGGTCGTCAACAGCCCCACATATCGCGCACGCCCAACCGCAACATTCAACGACTTGGCTGAGAAGTGGAAGATGCTTGTCATGGTCAATCACGCGGAATCCTCGCAAGGAAGCGAGAAGTCCGACATCAAAGCGTGGGTCAAGGCCATCGGTGGAGTTCAAGTTCGGAATATCGACTGCGAACTTCTCCAAGTGGTCGTTAGCGAGTGGACGTGCAGCCCGAAAACAATCAAGAACCGCGTTGGCACCTTCCGCCTCATTTGGGATAAGGCAAAGGCGTGGAAGTACACTGCCGAGACTGCATACGCCGGACTTTCACTCCCGGAGTGGGAAAAGGAAGAGCAGCCGTGCTTCTCGGTCGAAGAGATTACTCGGATTATCGAGCGGTCGCCACAGCCATACAACACAGTGTGGCGGCTGGTCGCTGAGACGGGTATTCGACGCGGGGAAATATGCGGGTTGAATGTGGGTGACGTGGACGTGAACCGACGCATCATCGTGGTGCAGAGGTCGCGGACAAAGAAGAGCAAACTCAAGGCACCGAAGGCGGGACTGAGAAACGGCGTCGTTAAGAGGCGGGTCTTCAGTCTTTCACCGTCTCTTGCCGAGCAGTTGCGTCCATTCGTCGAGGGGCATCGGGCGGACGAGCCGTTGTTCCTTACTCCGGGCAGGTTGACCCAATCCGGCAAGCGGCTCGGGGGTGGGGTGAGGCTCGAACCAGACAACTTCGTCAAGAGGGCACTAAAGCCGGTTTTGAAGGAGTTGGGTTTGGATGGGGCAGCACACGCCTTCCGTCACGGGAATGCCACATTGCTGGACTCGTTGCACGCTCCCATGGCCGTTCGACAAGAACGCCTCGGGCACGTCGATGAGAGGACAACCATGGGGTACACGCATGTGGTGACGGCGGATGATGTTCGGGTGGCCGGAGAACTTGGAGCACTCTTGGACAAGGGATTCTTTGCCCAAGATTTGCCTAAGTTCCCTCCAAACGTAGAAACGGCCTCCGAGGAACTCGCGGAAGCCGTTTAGAATCTGTAGTTTCTTGGTTGCGGGGGCTGGATTTGAACCAGCGACCTTTGGGTTATGAGCCCAACGAGCTACCGGGCTGCTCCACCCCGCAGATTCAGTTTATCAACTACCCCCACGGGGGTCAAATCGAGCTCTCTCCCACCGCAACCAGCCCCCGGCGAATTGGGGCGGACAGGTTCCTCCGCGCAGTTCACCCCGACCTGTGCCGCATCCACGCTCACTCCCCCATCCCAGACCCTCAAGTTCCCGCTACGCCATTCTGAGCATCCGAAGCAAGCCGGCCGAAATGCTTCGCGTTTCGCATCCAACCAACGCGAAAGCCCTCCAGTTCCCGCGCGCCCCTCACTACAGGCCGTGGCCCTGGCTACGGGTGACATTCCAAAGGCTGGAAGCTGGAAGCTGCCGATGCACCCGTTACCCGAGTGCGTTCGCGCCGTGACCCTGGACTGCGCAACCAAAACCAGCCAGGAGGCCGTGACGCTTTGGGAGATGGCCGATACCTGTTCGACGCTGCCCCGGATGGAAGGGCCTGGGGTCGAAACGGTTCGCTTTGGTGTGCGGCTCGAGGAGATTGGCCGACTGGTGGAGCGGAACCAGACTCTCAAGCGCGGTGTCGAACCGCAGCGGATGACGTTGAAGAACCGCTCCAGAGGAAATGAATGCCACGAGTTGCCGCTGGAAGTCGGACACTTCCAGACCTGCCCCTCTCAGAGTGATTCCACAATTCACGTACCCATGCAGGCATCGTGCAGGGTGGCATTTTCTTGAGAAAAATGACCCTTGATTTCAGTGGCCTCTGGGTATATCGATTGTGGAACCGCTGTAGCGCTGGGCGGTCGCCAGGGAATTCACTTTGGCGCAAACTCCATCGCCGCCGGCCTGGGAGATGAACTCCGGATCGAGCAGGTCGCCGGAGCGCCCCGGATAAGGCGGCACCGAAATGCAGCGGCAGCCCGCGTCGGCCAACGAAACATTTTTGAGGATGTACTCGGGCGAGATGGACTTGACCAGAATCTGCTGCGAGGTCATGGGCTGTGTGTCGAGGTAGTAGGAGTCCTTGACCGAGTAACCCAGGCCGCTGAAAGCCGGAAAGATGCCGTAGTTGTCCTTGAGCCACTTGGCTGCGGTCGCATGGTTGGCGTCGAAGAGCACCGCGGCATAGGCGAGGGTTGTGGCGAGCGCCGTGGGCACCGTGGTGGACGGCGGGTCGGCAAAGCCTTTGGCATAGCAGGCGGCCTGCTTTCCCGGATCGGCTGGCGTTGAGGCGCAGTCTCCCGCATCGAGCGGCACGTCGCGGCCGAGGGCCACAAAGACATTGGGCCAGGTAGCCAGCAGAGCGTCAACTTTGTCGGGCTGCGGCGGGCGACAGCGCATGGCCACCAGCACGTTGGCGTCGTTGTTGACTAGTCCGGAGTAGGCAGGGAAATCAGCCAGCTTGAGCGGCGGCGCGTAGAGCGGCGTGGCCGTAACGAATGCTCGCACAGCGCCGGGCCGCGAGAGACTTGTAACGGGGATTCCGGCAGGCAGAAATGTAACGCGCAGATAGTCGTTGGGCACAGCCTCGCGGACCACGCCATCGACGACCACCGGCGCCGGCGCTTCCGCTGCCGCGGTGTGCTTTGCAGTATGGTGAGTTTGGGCGGCGCCAGTCAGCGTTGCCGCCACAGCCAGTGTCAGAGTGAGGAAGAAGCGCATCGAGAGCCTCCAGATGTAGATTGGATTCCCGCTGCCTAGGAGAAGTTGGGGAACTTCGACTTGGTTCGCCCATCTTTGCAGCAAGCGAATTCTATATCTTTTGCAGGTTGGCGAACTTCTCCATCAACTTCTTCATGCCGTGACGCACAAACATGACGGTGAGCTTGGCATCTTCCCCCTCGCCTTCGCGGATCAGTACGGTGCCCTCGCCGTACTTCGAATGGCGCACTCGCTGCCCCTTCTTGAGAGGCGCGACGCGCGGCGGCGTAGGCAAGTCCATTGCAGGACGGGGCAGCGCGCCAGGCTTCAAGAGGCCGGGTTTACCCCCGAAGAATCGGGCGATGTTGTCGATGGACTGCGTTTCCGCCGGTGCTGGCTGCGGCGACGCTGCCACGCTTTCTTCTTTTGGACTCGCGGCCTGGCCGGGCGAGGGCGCCTTGGCGGTCATCCACGAGGCCACGAAAGGCTTCGACTGGGTGCTCCTTGCGCTTTCTCCGAAGCCCTTGCCACCTCCGCCGGAATAGGTCTCCTGGCTTTCGTCTTCGTAGTTGTAGTGCTTGTCGGCCATCTCGCTGGACGCGCCGGGGCGGCGACCGTAGCTTCGAGGATAGCCGGGCGTGGCCCAGGACGAGGCCTGCGGCCGGCCGCTCAGGCTTTCGACCAGCTGGCTGGGAACCTCCTCCAGAAAGCGGGAGGGCATGCTCACCTCCGGCGCGTCGTTGCCGTAGCGGCGGCGGTAGTGCGCGCGGGTCAGGATGAGCGTGTTCATGGCGCGGGTCATCCCCACGTAGCAGAGGCGGCGCTCTTCTTCCAGTTCCTCGGGATTGTTGAGGGTGCGCGAGTGGGGAAACAAGCCCTCTTCCAGCCCGGCGAGAAAGACCAGCGGGAACTCCAGCCCTTTGGCGGCGTGCAGGGTCATCAGGGTAACGCGGGCCTCGGGGTCGAACTGATCGGTGTCCGAGGCCAGAGCGGCGTGGTCAAGGAATTCGGCCAGGGTCTCGCCGCGCGCTTCGGCGTCGTGGGCGGCGTTGGCCAGTTCCTTCAGGTTTTCAATGCGGCTGAAGGCCTCCGGCGAGCCCTCAGTCTCCAGAGCCTTGATGTAGCCGGTGCGGTCGATGAGGAACCGGATCAGTTCCGGCAGCGTGGCGGCGTCGCCGGGAGCGCGGAAGGCTTTTCCCTGGCCCTGCTCGTCTTCTGCAACCTCTGCCGCGTCCGACTCGAAATCGGGATCGGGAGTTGTCTTCTCAGGGCTCTTCGGCATCACCAGAAACGGGCGCTTGGGCTGCTCGGCGAACGGCGAAAAGCTGCTGGCATCGAGCAGAGGAAGCTGGTTCTCGTCCTCATTGCCGAAGTTGAAGCTGGTGGCCGATTCGGCGCTGGCCGAGTCTGGGCTGGACTCGCCAAACTCGAAGCCGGTGTCGGCGTCGTCCTCGGCGCCCGCGGCCACATCGGCCGAGAGCTTGCCGGCAAAGTCGGGGTCCATCATCGCCTGGGCATCGAGAATGAGCTGGCGGAAGGACTCCAGCGCCATCAGCGCGCGGGTGGGAATGAGCCGGTTCTTGAGCGCGGCGCCAGCGCGTCCCAGGTGGAGACGCCGGTCTCCAGCGCCAGCCGCTCCAGGGTTTCCAGGGTGGTCTTGCCGATGCCGCGCGCCGGCGTGTTGATCACCCGCTGCAAAGCCATCGAGTCGTGCGGGTTGCGGACCAGCCGCAGGTAGCCGAGCAGGTCCTTGATCTCGGCGCGCTCGTAAAAGCTGAATCCGCCCACCATGGTGTAGCGGATGTTGTAGCGGCGCAGCGCTTCCTCCACCAGCCGCGACTGGGAGTTGGTGCGATAGAGCACGGCGCAGTGCGCCTCTTGCCCTTCCGAGCCGGTCTCGCGCAGGAACTTCTGGATGCGGTCGGCGATGAACAGCGCCTCGTTTTCGCCGTCGGGGGCCTCGTAGTAGCCGATCAGCGAGCCGCCCTGGCGGTCGGTCCAGAGCTTCTTGCCCTTGCGCCGCAGATTGTTGGCCACCACCGCGCCGGCGGCCTCCAGAATGACCTGCGTCGAGCGGTAGTTCTGCTCCAGGCGGACGATCCTGGCGTTGGGAAAGTCCTTTTCGAACTCCAGAATGTTGCGGATGTCGGCGCCGCGCCAGGAGTAGATGCTCTGGTCCTCGTCGCCCACGGCGCAGACGTTCTTGCGCTCGCCGGCCAGCAGCTTCATCAGCTCGTACTGGGGGCGGTTGGTGTCCTGGTACTCGTCCACCAGCAGATAGCGGTAGCGGCGCTGGTAGCGCTCGCGGGCCTCGGCGGAGACCTTGAGCAGCCGCACCGCCTCCAGCAGCAGGTCGTCGAAGTCCAGCGCGTTGTTCTTGCGCAGCTCGGCCTTGTAGCCCTGGTAGATGTGGGCGATGCGCTCGCTGTTGGGGTCCTTCGAGCTGAGGTAATACTCCTGCGGATCGACCATGTGGTTCTTGGCCCAGGAGATCTTGCCCAGCACCGTGCGCGGGGTAAGCTGCTTGGTGTCCAGCCCCATGCGCTTCATGATCTGCTTGACGATGGCCTGCTGGTCGTTCTCGTCGTAGATGGCAAAGGAGCGCGTCAGCCCCTCGCCGCCCACCTTGAGCGCCTCAATGTCGCGCCGCAGAATGCGACGCAGAGCGAGTGGAAGGTGGCGATCAGCGGCTTGGCCAGCGATCGAGTGGTCCAGCAGCCGGTCGACGCGCTCGCCCATCTCCTTGGCGGCCTTGTTGGTGAAGGTGACGGCCAGGATCGAATCCGGCGCGACGCCCTTTTCGCGGATCAGCCAGGCAATGCGGCTGGTGATGACGCGGGTCTTGCCCGAGCCGGCCCCGGCCAGGATCAGCAGGGGGCCTTCGGTGGCCTCAACGGCGGCGCGCTGTTCGGGATTCAGTTTGTCGATGAGCTGCTGCACAGTGGCGAAGTCCAGGCGGGAAGGGTCCTTGATCCAGTGTACCGTTAGCGGCGCACGGCGGCAGCATGAACTCTCTTCGAACAATTGAGGAGGAGCCTGACGGGGCGGTCACGCTGGTTCGCGGACATCTGCGTGGACGGCACAGGGAAGCTGAGTTTGGAGGCGATTCGAGCGATTTCGCAAATTGTGTAGGCTAGATTCTTTTGCCATTCCACCCCATTACGCAGGAAAACGCGAATGGATGAGGTACGGAAGTCTATAGCAAGACCAAAATTGCTCAAGTGTGGAATTGAGAATGGATGACGACCGTCAGGAACACCGGGTTGACATCCGGCGCAGAAGGTGAAGAAGCATCCGTATTCCAGTCTTTATGCGGGTTCCAGCGATTTTCACGCTTTTTCGGAGACCAGTGGAAGAGTCAAGGCCGCCGGCCCAAAGAACCAGCAGACGTCGCCAAGCCTTGAGGCGATCAGGTTGCTGACAATGCATGGGCTCCACTGCCGCCACACTCTCAATTGCAAGGCTTGGCGAGCTCAAGCAGCCGCTCACCCCCCGGCATGGATTTCGGGTTCAGTAAAGACATTTCGTCACCAACTGTATAGAGGGCGACGTCTGCGCGTTTCCCGGCGCGATTTTTTGACTCGATCGACCAAGTCTATCTTGAGTGTTTAATTTAATAAATCGAATCAATTTCCTGTTGACAGCAAAAATAGACTGCTGGCATAATCGCCTCTCACGATCGGGACTGTATCAAATTGGGACAATTGCAAGTTGCAATGTGCGTTCTGAAAAGAAGAGTCTCGCGGGAAAGATGAAAGCCGCTTCCCCCGGCTCACCGATAATCCGAATCCATTCCTCTGTCTGAAATTCTTTAGGGTGCAGGCCTTCTCATTGGTCTGCGATTCGAGGAAGTTCCTTACCTGAGTCAGCGCGCGCCATGAACCCGGCGTGCACACTTGGACTGCGCGGAAAATTCCGCGCGTAGCCGCGGGCCCCAGTCAGGAGCAAACCATGGCTGCATTTACCTATCCAGGCGTATACATCGAGGAAATTTCAAGCGGTCAGCACTCCATCACAGGCGTCGCTACCTCCATTGCAGCCTTCATCGGCTATACGAACGTGGGGCCGGTAGACGAAGCCGTGATGGTGGAGAGTTGGGCGGAGTATGAGTCGCTCTTCGGCGGCATGATACCGGGCGTCTATCTGGGTTATGCAGTCTATCAGTTCTTTCAGAACGGCGGCACGCAGGCGTATATCGTGCGTCTCTGCGATCAGTCGTCCGGGCAGGCGGCTACGGCGATGGCCACAATCGGAGGATTGGAGATCTATGCCAATAACCCCGGATCGTGGGGCAACAACATCGCGGTCGCAATTACCGGCATCAATTCGGTGAACAACACCTTTAACTTGCAAGTATACGAACTGACCGGGTCGGGCTCGCTGAGCATGGTGGAAAGTTACACCAACCTATCCATCTATCCCGCGAACGCCTCCTACGCGGTTACGATCGTCAACAACGATTCGAATTACATTGCGTTTGCTCCCGTGGTGCCGCCCGCTTCGCCGCCCACGCTCACGTTGCCCACTTCCTCGGCTTCTTACGAGGGCGTGTATACCGTCAATGGGACGTTTACGGGCACGGTCAACCAGGGTGACACGCTGAAGCAGTCCGGCAGCGGCGCGGCCGAGGCAACCGTACTGGTGGCCCCCACCGCGACCACGCCAATGACCGTACAGGTCAAAAGCGGCGCCATCGATACCACGAATCCGACTGCTACCTGGACCGAAACTGGTGTCACTTTTACGCAGAACGGACTGCCCACGCAGATGCCCATGGCGCTGATCTCGGGCGCTATCACGGGCGGGCCCTTCAAGGCGGGCGAGACCGTAACACAACAGCAGAGCGCAAGCGTCTCCGCGACGGCAATCTGTGTGGGGTCTACGCCGAGCACGCTGCCCGCCGGGCTGGCGACGCCGGGCCTGCTGCTGTTGCAATACATCACAGGTGCGCCGGCCAATTCCTTCACGCAGTGGAAGGGAGGGACCAGCAACGCGGTCTTGACGCCGATTTGCGCGCCGGTTCCAACTTTTGCCCAACCCTTTGCGACAGTCGGCGGATACACGCAGGGCGCCGACGAGTCCGCACCTCTGAAGCCGGACGACTCCACCGCGGCAAAATTCATGGAGCAGTTGCTGAATACGCAGACTCCGCCCGCGAATCCAACCGGCATCAGCCTGCTGGCGAATGTTCCCATCTTCAACCTGCTTTGTGTTCCAGGCGAATGTAATCTGGCCGCGGTGAGCGTGCTGCAATCCTTCTGCGCCGCCAATCGCGCGTTTTTCATTGTCGATGCGGCGCAGAGCGCGATTCTCGGTACGGGAACCAACGGCCTCAGCGCCACCGGCCCGTCTGACAGCAGCGGCGCCACACTGGTCAATCCATCCGCTGCTAACTCCGCGTTTTACTTTCCGTGGGTGCAGGCGCCCGACCCCATGGCCGGCTTCCGTCCCGCGTATTTCCCTCCATGCGGATTCGTGGCCGGCATCTACGCAACCACCGACGCGACGCGTGGAGTGTGGAAGGCGCCGGCGGGCATTGACGCGAGCCTCACCGGAGCGCTCGGATTGCAATACAACCTCAATGACATGCAGAACGGCAGCCTGAATGTGTTGGGCGTCAACTGCCTGCGCCAGTTTCCCAATTTCGGCAACGTGGTGTGGGGCGCACGCACCATTGCCGGCAGCGATGCGCTTGGTTCCCAGTGGAAATACGTCCCCATCCGCAGGCTTGCGCTCTTTCTTGAGTCGAGCCTCTACCAGGGCACGCAGTGGGCGGTGTTTGAGCCCAATGCCGAGCCGCTCTGGGGTCAGGTGCGCCTGGCGATCGGCTCCTTCCTTCAGGGTCTGTTTCTCAAAGGAGCTTTCGCCGGCACCACGCCGCAGCAGGCCTACTTCGTGAAGTGCGATGGCGACAACAATCCCCCGGCTTCACAGGCCCTGGGCATCCTCAACATCTCCGTCGGTTTTGCCCCGGTGTATCCGGCGGAGTTTGTCGTTATCCAGATCCAGCAGATCATGAGCCAAAGCTAAGTTGGCGCAAGCCGCAAGGAGAGATCCCATGGCAATGTTTCCAGGGAATCCGAGTCGCTTGGATCCCTACAAGAATTTCAAATTCCGCATCAAGTGGGATGGCAAGTACGTGGCGGCGGTAAGCAAGATCAGCACGCTGAAGCGCACCACGGAAGTGATCACACACCGCAATGGAGGCGACCCTTCGACCCCCATGCTTACGCCGGGCAAGACCAAGTTCGAAGGCATCACTTGCGAGCGCGGCCTAACGCAGGACATGGCCTTTCACGACTGGGCTGGCCTGGTGTGGAATTACGGCTCCGCTCTCGGCACCGAGGTATCTCTGGCCAACTTCCGCAAGGACCTCTATATCGAGTTCTACAACGAAGCGGGTCAGCTCGTGATTGCCTACAAGGTCTATCGCTGCTGGGTCTCCGAGTATCAGGGGCTACCCGATCTCGACGCCAATGGCAATGCCATTGCCATTGAGCACATCAAGATCGAAAACGAAGGCTGGGAGCGCGACACCGGCGTTACCGAACCCACCGAACCCACGCTCAGCACTGTAGCAGTGTAAGGAATTCGCGATGACCCCGGCGGAGATGCTGTCTTTTTGGGAGACTGGCAGTAGGCTGAGCCCGCTCGATCGCGGCGTGCTGGCCGTGCAAATTGCAGGGGTACCGGCGTCTCAGGCTGCGGATCTTCCGCTCGGGGAGCGCAATCGTGCTTTGGCGCGGCTCTACCTCGATCACTTTGGCGAGGCACTCGAGGGTTTTACGCAATGCGCGGAATGCGGTGAGAAGCTCGAGTTTCATTTCGATCTCCAGCAGGTGGCGTATGCGCCACCGCTTAAAGCGAGCGATCCGGTGGTGGTGGGCAGATGGAGGTTCCGTTTGCCCACAAGCCGCGCTGTTGCGATGGCATTGAATGGCGGGGAGGATGCCTCGGCAGGGCATCGCCTTCTCGTGGAATGCCTGGAAGAGCCCGCTGGCGCCGGTCAGGACTGGAGTAAAGCCGTTCCGGGCTGGAGCGAAGAAGAGATGAATGCCATCGAGGAGAAACTAGCCGAGGCGGATTCACTGGCAGAGATTCAGATCGGGTTCCAGTGCCCGGAGTGCGGCGCAGACTTCGAGGATGCTCTCGATCTTGGCAGCTTTCTGTGGTCCGAGATTGAGAGCGCTGCCGGGCAGTTGTTCGATGACATACATTTGCTGGCTTCGGCCTACGGCTGGACTGAAGACGAGGTGCTTCGGTTGAGCTCAATGCGTCGCGGAGCCTACGTACGGAGGGTCCTGGGATGAAGGGCTTTCTGCGCCGGATATTGCAGAGCGCGCGGGGCGCCGAAGAGCCGCGGCTCAAGCCCCTCACGGGATCGGTGTATGCAGGCAATCGCCGCCAGCAAGAGTTCCAACCGGGGTCCTGGGGAGAAGAGACAGTCCATGTCACGGCTGGGCCGGGCGCAGAGCCGAATTCGCACCAGCTTTCTCAGCCTGGAATCTCCCCAACCACGCCGGCTTCCGCACCGGCGCCTCTGCTGCCCGCGGGCTCTGATCCGCGCAAGGCGGGAGCCGAGGGCCATGAGAAAAACAGCGAGAAACTGCGGCCCTCATTCGCGGCCGATTCTCCTGTTGCCTCCGCTGCCGCGCCATCGGATCGAGAGAACGTGATTCGTCCTGCCTCTTACGGCAGCGCTTTGCCGGCGCCGCTCCCATCGCTCCCAGCCCTTCGCCCCGGCACCTTTCCGCTTCTCTCTGCTTCTCCGCGGAATGAAGCTCTTCGCGCCGAGGCAGCCGTTCCGCAAGGGCCGCAAGGGATCTCCCGCGCGGAGAAGACGCAGCAGCCGGAGGAGCCGCGACGCGCTCCCTCACCGTTGCCGCAAACGGTCACTCCCTTGCTGCGCCCCGCCAGGGAAGCCAGGCCGCCAAGCGCCGGCCCGCAGTTGTCTATCCCCAGAAATCTCCGGCCGCAAGAGCCTGAGATTCAGGTTCACATTGGCCGCATCGAGGTGATCGCCGCCGCTCCGCAACCACCTAGAGCGCCCTCGCCGAGGCCGAACCGCGCAACCAGCTTGGCCGACTATCTTGCCGGGCGGAACGGACGGCCCTGATGAGCAATGCTCTTGCGCTTGCGGGTGTCTCGGCGGTTCTGCAGCATTACCTGTACAACCTCTACGGCGCGGTAGCCGGCGAGATTCCGTCGCCCGTGCATGTCTCGTGCCTGGCGCCCGACCTGGTGCAGCAGCAGTTGCAGATCGGAAGCAACAGCGCCGAGAATCGGGTAAATCTTTTCCTGCATCTGGTGACCCACAACCCAGGGTGGCGCAATGCGGACCTTCCATCGCTCTCAAGCAGTGGACAGACGCAAACCGGCAATCCTCCGCTGGCGCTTGATCTGCACTATCTGTTGACGGTGTACGGATCGGAACCCTGGCAATCCGAGGCGCTGCTCGGTTATGCGCTCATGATGTTTCACCAGTCTCCCGTGCTCACCCGCAACGATGTGGAAGCGGCTCTCAATGCACGCGCAGGATCGAGCTATCCCTACTCCGGTTACCCGCTCAACAACTCGCTTGGACTGTGCGGACTCAACGATCAATCCGAATTGCTCAAGATCACCCCGGAGAGCATGAGCCGCGAGGAGATGGCCTGGCTCTGGACCGCGCTCAAGGCTGACTATCGTCTTACCTTTCCCTTCAAGGTTTCGGTGGCGCTCATGCTGCCCGCCCTCTCGCCATCGCTCGCTTTTCCGGTTCTCCAAACCGCGTTCACGCCGCCGCCCGCTCCACCGCTTCCCGCGATTCCGCCGCCGGCGTCGCAGGTGGTGCTTCCCAACGCGCCTCCGTTCCTGCTTTCCATCGGCTATTCGTCTGGTCAGCGCGTCGCGCAACCCAATGACCAGGTCACGCTTAGCGGAGAGTTTCTCACCGGCGCAAATCGGGTGATGCTTACCCATGCGCAACTCGGCATCTCGTTCTACGTCGCGCCGGATACCGTCACGGCCGGACAGGTGCAATTTACCCTGCCGCCGCTCTCGCCCATGCCGTCCGCGCCTCTGCCGCCTCCACCACCGTATCCGGCGGGAGCGTATCAGGTTGCCGTGCAGTGGTGGGATACGACGCAGCAAATCGTTGTGCAATCCACCAACAAATTCCCCATAGCGGTCACCTATTGGCTGCCAACCGCGCAGTCGCCTGGCACCGCGCCGATCGGCAGCGATCTCGGCGTCAACCTTACGGATTTCGCGCCGCCTGTATGGCCAGGCCAGCGGGTACAACTGGTGCTCAGCGGCACGGTGGGCGGCGTTGTTGTCTCTTTCACCGGCGAAGCCCAACCGGTGCTCAGCCAATCGCCGCAATCCTCTGTTTACTTTCTCTTTCCCCCTTCGCTGCCGACGGGTCAGACGTATCTCGCCCGGATGGTAGTGGATGGAATCAGCAGTCAGGTGCAGTTCAAGATCCCAACAAGCGGCCCGCCGTCCTTTACCGGGCCGAATGTGAGCGTATGAGCCCAGTTGCCACTCCAGTGTGGGCGGAAAGCAATCGCGCGCTGCTCGAGAGCGAATTTGCGCGGCTCCGTGCGCAGCTTGAAGGCGCGCCTGCGACTCGCTCTGCCCCGGTCTGGGAGTGCGAGGATGCACCGGCTATCGACCAGATCGCGGCGATCTTTGGGCTCTCCGCCTTCGAGCGAGATCTGCTGCTCCTGTGTGCGGGCGCGGAGATGGATGGCAAGCTGAACGAGTTATGCGGTCGCCTCACCGGCGATGCACAGCGCAGCTGCCCTACCTTTGCGCTGGCCATGAGCACGCTGGCCAATCCGGAGTGGAGCGCCGTGTCGCCATGGGGACCCCTGCGCCGCTACAGGCTTCTCGATATCGACCCGCGCCAGGGGTTAGTAGCCGCGCCCATGCGCATCAACGAGCGCACGCTGCATTATCTTGCCGGCATGAACCGTCTGGATCAGCGGCTCGAAGCTCAAGTGCGGCCCAAGCATCCTGCAGCAGTGCTGGCCGAGGAGCACCAGATACTCGTGGCGCAACTGGCGCAGGTGGAAGCCGAGGATTTGCCCGAGATGGCCGTGCAGCTCCACGGCGACGATCCCGCGGCCCAAGAGAACATCGCTGCGCTCTTTGCGCACCATTACGGGCGGCAGTTGTTCGTGATGCGCATGGAAGACAGCACCAGCGCCGACCTTGAGGAGTTTCTCGCCGTCTGGCTACGCGAAATGGAACTGCTACCGGCCTTTCTGCTGTTGCAATGGTCCGCGGAGACGCCCACGCCTGCCGCAAAGGCGCTCGCCGACCGGCTGCCCGGCCCGCTTCTGGTGGCCAGCCGCGATCCTCTCAAGCTGCGCCGCACCGCCTGGCGCATCGAGGTCAACAGGCCCGCACCCCAGCAGCAGCGCAAGCTGTGGGCCCAGGCGCTCCACGGCACGGCGCTTGACGGCGACGAACACTTGGACAGAGCCCGCAGCAGTTCCGGCGAATCTGCGGAGTCCGCTGCAAATCTCGACCGCCTGGCCAGCCATTTCCGCCTCAGCGCAGAGACCATCGTGGCCATCGCCGACGCTGCGGGCGCGGCTCACGAAGCGCAACCCGGCCGCGACCTGGCGCGGCATCTCTGGCAAAGCTGCCGCATAGTGGCGCGGCCGCAGCTCGATCTGATGGCGGAGCGCATCGATCCCCAGGCGCGGTGGAGCGATCTGGTGCTGCCCGCGCCGCAGCTCGAGGTGCTGGCCCTGCTAGCAGCCGAGGCCCGATACCGCATGACGGTGCATGAACGATGGGGCTTTGCACGACGCGGTCGCCGGGGCCTGGGTTTGAGCGCGCTCTTTAGCGGGCCGAGCGGCACGGGCAAGACGCTCGCCGCGGAAGTGGTTGCCGCCGAACTCTGCCTCGACCTGTATCGGATTGATTTGTCGGCAGTGGCAAGCAAGTACGTAGGTGAGACGGAGAAAAACCTCAAGCGCGTCTTTGACGCCGCGGAAGAGGGCGGCGTCGTACTGCTCTTCGACGAGGCCGAGGCGCTCTTCGGCAAACGTTCCGAGGTCAAGGACAGCCACGACCGCTACGCCAACATCGAGATCGGGTACCTGCTTCAGCGCATGGAGAGCTATCAGGGCGTGGCGATCCTGACCACCAACCTGAAGTCCACGCTCGACCAGGCTTTTCAGCGCCGTCTGCGCTTCATCGTCGATTTTCCCTTCCCCGGCAAGCCCGAGCGAGAGGCCATTTGGAAGTGTGCTCTTCCGCCGGAGGCGCCACGGCAGGAGATCGAAGAAGCTCGTCTGGCACAGCTCAACGTCACCGGCGGCAGCATCCGCAACATTGCGTTGAATGCCGCCTTCCTGGCCGCGGCCGAAGGACACCCAGTCACCATGGAGGACCTGCTGCGCGCCTCCGCGCTTGAAGCCTCGAAACAAGAGCGGCCCATCAGCCAGGCAGAGACGCGGGGGTGGGTATGAGCCGCCCACGCGCCACCATTCATATAGACCGCGTCGTGCTGCGCGGCATCGACCCGCAGCAGGCAAAGGACCTCGTCGAAGGCCTGCGGGCCGAGTTGGCCACGGTGTTCTCCAGTGCGGACTTCCGCGGCAGGCTGGGCAACGGGCGCAGCGCGGAGGTGATTCGCCTGGGTAGCGTGCCGCTCGGCGCCGGGCGCGCCGGAGCCAAACGGTTTGGCGCCGCGGTGGCGCGCGCCGCGGGAAAGGGGATGAAAGCGTGAGCACGACAGCCTTCGCCCAGGAATCGCTCTCGTTGAAGTCGGGAGCGTCCACGCTGCGCGTCAATCGCCCCGGTGACGCGCACGAGGTGGAGGCCGATCACGTCGCCGAGCGCGTCTCGCGCGGCGAGCGGATCGCTTCCTGGAGTCTCAGGACCGTGAGCACAGGCGCCGTGCAGCGCGATCAAGACGCAGCGCCCGCCGGGCAATCTCCCACCCCTGCCAAACCGGCATCCGCAACCGACATCGCCGGCAAAGCAGCAGAGGCGCTGCTGGCCACCAAAGCGGGCCAGGCCGCGGTCGCCGCCATCAAGAAGGATCCGGTGGTCAAAAGTACCTCGGATTTCTTCGCCACTCCTGCCGGGATCGTCATTGCCGGAACTGCGGCCACGGCCGTGGTGACAGGGCTTGCGATAGAGCACAAGCCTCTGCCTCTTCAGCTTCCCAGAATCCCGCTCGACATTCTGCACCCAGGGCTCAGCATGAAACTGAGCTATCAGGGGCCGGTCGACCGGCCCTCGGCCGCATCCATCACGCTGAGCTTCACGCCGAAGGCTTCCAAAGACAAAAGGGCGGATCAAAGCGCGGCAACCAGTGCTTCGATCCGCGAAGAGATCAACCAACTGAAGGCGCAGCAGGAGATGTTTGGCCCCAGGAGCGGCGCCCCGGCGCGTCCTGGGCCGCTGGCCGGTCCCGCCGATACTAAGGCCGCTGCTCCGGCTGCCGATGCAGCCCACCAGAGCGCGCCCAAAGCTGCCGAGCCGAAGAAGGAAATGCGCGAAGAGACGGTGGTTCAGCGCAAGGCCGAGCCGCTAGCTGAGATCCAGCCCGCCTCGACCAGCAGTGTTCGGGAGGCTCTATACGACTCCGGCCAGCCCCTCGAGCCGCGCACGCGTGGATACATGGAGTCGCGCTTCGGCGTCGACTTCGGCAACGTGCGCGTTCACACCGATGACCGCGCCGCGCAATCAGCGCGCCAGATCAACGCACGCGCCTACACCGTCGGCTCCGACATCGTTTTCTCCTCGGGCAAATACGCTCCGGAAACCTCCTCAGGCCGCAAGCTGCTGGCGCACGAACTCACTCACGTGGTGCAGCAGAGTCCCGGCGCGGCGCGCAAAGCTGCCGGCGTCTCCGCCTCGCCGCGCCGCGTGCAGCGCAGCGAGGGAGGCTGGACCGGGCAGATCCTGGCCAAGGTGCGTTCCCTCCCCGGCTACGACCTGTTCTGCACGATCATCGGCAAAGACATCACCACCTGGCAGGACAAGCCCAGCTCGAAGGAAGACATCCTGCGCGAGTTTGTGAAGATGATCGATGGCCAGGAGGCCTACGAGCGGCTCACAAAAGCGGCGGGCGCACTTGAAAAGGCATGGGAGTGGTTGAAGGGCGAGCTCACCGCGCGCCATCTCACGCTCGACGACTTCAAGGCTCTCATCCAGCAGGCCAAAGACTCCCTCAGCCTGAGCGATCTTACCCACTTTGACGAAGCCGTCGAGCGCATCAAGGGGATCTTCAGGCCGGCCTACGAAAGCGCGGTCGAACTCGCCAAGCTCGCATTCCGCAAGTTCTTCGACATCGTTGTCGAAGTCGTCATGGACAACTTCGGCGACACTGGCAAGCAAGTCATGGGGTTCCTGAGGAATGCCGGTGACACCATCATGACCATCGCTCGCGATCCGGTGAAATTCGTCGGCAACCTCATCAATGCCGTCATACTGGGCTTCAAGAACTTCGCAGGCAACTTCCTCACGCACCTCAAAGATTCGTTGATGGATTTCCTTTTCGGCGAGGTGGGCTCGCGTATCAAACCGCCCAAGGCATTCAGTCTTTCGGCAATCTTTTCGCTCGTACTCGATGTCCTCGAATTGAACTACGACCGTCTGCGCGAGCGGCTCGTGTCCAAGACCTCGCCCGAGGCGGTCGCCTTTCTCGAAGGCGCCGTGGACACCATCAGCAAGATGTTTCACGCCAAGAGCCTGAGCGCGGCGTGGGATGTATTCCAGGAGCAAGCCGGCAAACTCATCGGAGAACTGGTCAGCACCGCGATTGACAAGATCAAGAACTGGGTACTGACCAACGTTGTTGAGAAGGCGATTGAAAAGGTCCTGCAACTGTTCACGCCAGCCTCCGCGGTAATCGCGGCAATCGAGGCAATCTATCACACTATCGTCACGCTCATTAACAAAGGCCAGCAGCTTTTCGCCGTGCTCAAGGCCACGGTGGATTCGATCTCCCGCATCGCCGCCGGCGACCTGACCCAGGCCGCGGGCAAGATTGAAACCGCCATGTCCAAGGCCCTCAACTTTATCGTGGCGTTCCTTGCCGAGCAGGCCGGCGTCGGCGGCATCGGCCAGACCATTCGCGACATCATCAAGGCGGTCAAGGACAAGGTCTGGGGCGTTATCGACAAGGTGCTCGATTACGTGATCGGCAAGGCCAAGGGATTGTGGGAGCGCGCCAAAGCGACGGCCGGCAAAGTGCTGTCGTGGTGGCAGCAGCGCAGAGATCTCATCGTGGAGGACAGGGAACGCTCGATCTATATGGAGGGCGGCGAGGATGCGCCCAAGCTGTTAATCGCCAGCAGTCCCGGCGTGGCGTGGTCCGACTACCTGAAGAAGCGCGAGAAATCGATCTCCGCGAAGGACAAGCAGAAGAAGGGAAAGCTGCTCGAAGATACCAAGGCGCTCGCCGCAAAGCTTGAGGCTCCGCTTGAAAAATCGGCGGACGAGAAGGATAAGACGGCGAAGATCGAGGCCAAGCGGCAGCTCTTCAATCAGATCGCGGACAATATCGTGGCGCTTGGCTTCTCTGAGGACGACACCTTGCCCGCTTCCGTCATCAAGTACGATCCGCCGCGCAGTTCCGACGGCGGCGGCACGCGGATGGAGGCGACGGTCCTCAGCAAGAATCACCCGCAAGGCACTGCTGTAGCCGACCAGGCGCCCATCTGGACCAGTCTCGGCAAGCTCCAGAAGCAGAAGGACAAGACGTACATCCAGGGACACCTCCTCAATCGCAATCTCGGCGGCGAAGGGCGGCGCTTCAACCTCAGCCCCATCACGACCTCGGCCAACGGAAGGCATCTCAACGTTGTCGAGAAGACGGTCAAGGAAGCTGTGAACAAGAAGAGAAATTCCGCGGTTGTCCGTTACATGGTAAAGGCGGTCTATCCGAGCGAAGACGGCGGATCGAAGCATCCAATCTCGACGCGCTACCAGACTCTGCTCGACATGGCGGAGGACAAGCGCTCCAAGAAGCAGCAAGAGGAGAAGGAGATGTTCGACGCCGAGCAGCAACTTTGCAATCGCTTCGAGTTCGAGGCCTTTACGCTCAAGCAGCAGGACGACGGCAAGTGGGTGGACGACGAGAAGATTCCAACCGAGGTCGATCACATCGACAACAACGTGAAGTAGGCCGGGCTCTCACCCAGAGGAAACAGTGCAATGGCGACGACAGGCAATCCGCTCTCACCACGGCTGCTGAAAGGCGGCATCGTGACCATGGACCCGGACACGTCCGTGGTGCAGGGCGTGATCTCGTTTCAATACAACCCGGAGACTGTCACGCGCACCATGCAGATCCAGTCCATCCCCGGCTCGCAGGATGGCAACCATGTGGATGTGCTTCGTCTGCGCGGACCGGCGATTGAAACGGTGAAGGTGGATGTGGAGTTCGACGCGGCCGACTACCTCGAGTTTCCCAGCCAGTATCCCCTGGCGGTGAAGTTTGGCCTCCAGCCCCAGCTTGCGCAGCTTGAGATGCTCATCAATCCCACCGTGGAAGCGCTTCTGGCCGACGACCAGATGGCCAGCGCCGGAACCCTCGAAATCATCCCTCTAGAACAGCCGCTCACTCTATTCGTCTGGAGTACGCAACGTGTCATGCCCGTGCGGCTCACTGAGTTCAGCATCACCGAAGAGAGCTTCGATCCAAATCTCAATCCGATTCGCGCCAAAGTTTCGCTTGGCATGCGCGTGCTGACCGTGGACGATCTTGGCTTCGACCATCCGGGCGGACGCATGTTCCTCACTTATCTCACCAACAAGGAAACCATGGCCGGGCGCGTGGCCAATGCCGCGCTCACCAGTCTTGGGCTGGGGAGTTGATTGAATGAACTATCCTTTGCAGGCAATGGTGCAGCTCGGCGTCATTCCGCCGGTTACATTTCCGCCGGACAGCCGCTACTACGCCTATGGCGTGCAGCAGTATGTCGCGCCCAACGGGCAGAGCTATCCCTACTTACAGCGGCGCATCGTGCCGCAACCGGGCGCGCCGAACTACGCCACCGTCAACCAGTACACCACCCAGCAGAACGACCGGCTGGACCGCATCGCCGCCAAGTTCCTGGGCGATCCGCTCATGTTCTGGTTGATCTGCGACGCCAACGGCGCCATGGATTCATGGGATCTGGTCAAGACACCGGGAACCGTACTTTCGATCACCACGCCGCAGGGCGTGCCGGGAGGAACGATTGCTCAGTAGCGTCCAATTGACGCTGATGATGGGGCCGATTGAAGCCGTGCCCGTCCCATCCTCTGTGCTCGAAGCCCTGGTCGACGTCGAGGTGAATATCCACGACCTCGAGCAGAGTGGCTTCAAGCTCACGTTCAGTCTGGACAAGCAATCGCCATTGCAGATTACCTTCCTGCTGGCCGGCGGCCTTCCACTCCTGTTCTTGCGCTGCATCCTGGTCGCCACCGTAAACGGCAGCGCCAATGTGCTGATCGACGGCGTCATCACCCAGAACGAAGTCACGCCGGGCGACAAGGGATCGAACTCCACGCTCACTCTCTACGGCAAAGATCTGACGGCGCTGATGAATCAGGTGAACTGGAGCGGCTTCCCCTTCCCGGCCTGCCCGCGCGAAGCGCGCGTGGCCTTGCTCATTGCCAAGTACGCCATGTTCGGCATGATTCCGCTGGTCATTCCAAGCATCCTCTTCGATATCTCGCTACCCATCGAGTCCATTCCCGCGCAGCAGGGCAGCGACCTCGATTACATCAAGCAGCTTGCCAGCGAAGCGGGCTACGTCTTTTACGTCTCCGCCGGACCCGTGGCCGGCATGAACACCGCGTATTGGGGACCGCAGGTAAAGTTCGGCCCGGTGCAGGGCGCGCTCAATATCGACATGGACGCCTACACCAACGTGGAGACCATGCACTTCAAGCTCGACCAGGAGAAGAGCAAGATTCCTCTCATCTACACCTACATCGAGCAGATCGGCATCAGCATTCCCATTCCACTGCCGCCGATCAATCCCCTCATGCCGCCGCTTGGCGCCATACAGCCGATTCCTACCAATCTGCTTCCGCCTGACATCGCCACCTACCGCGACGATGCCTCCAAACTCACCATTCCCCAGGCGATCATGATGGCCTTCAACGCAGGCGCCGAGAGTTCGGAGTGCGTCAGTTGCGAAGGCACGCTCGACGTCACGCGCTACGGCGGCATTCTGAAGGCGCGCCAACTGGTGGGCGTGCGCGGCGCCGGTTACTGCTTTGACGGCCTCTACTACGTCAAGAACGTCACGCACCGCATCAAGCGGGGCGAATACAAACAGAGCTTCACTTTGACAAGGAATGGACTGGTCTCCACAGTTCAAACGGTGAACGCATGATTGCAACTTCTCCAGCCAGCGCACCCACTCCCAAGCGTTACTACGGCAAGTACCGAGGCCTGGTCGTCGAAAATCTCGATCCCATGATGCAGGGCCGCATCCTCGCGCAGGTTCCGGACGTATTGGGAGAAATTCCGTCAAGCTGGTGTATGCCCTGCGTGCCCATTGCCGGAATTCAGGCGGGCATCTTCGGCGTGCCGCCGATCGGCAGCCAGGTGTGGATCGAGTTCGAGCAGGGAAATCCCGACTACCCGATCTGGTCGGGCGGTTT
The DNA here is from genome assembly GCA_963839155.1 of uncultured Acidobacteriaceae bacterium. Classification (GTDB taxonomy): domain Bacteria; phylum Acidobacteriota; class Terriglobia; order Terriglobales; family Acidobacteriaceae; genus Telmatobacter. Next base: position 46,896 of record CAWITY010000005.1, on the reverse strand, counting down.
TTGGGGAACGGTTGCCTCCATACCCGTGCTGGCCACTGTGCCCCCGCCCATTCCTCCCGGCCAGAACATTGTGCTGCAAACGACCGGGCAGAACACCATAGTCGTCAGCGACGGGGTCCCGGCTCCTTTCATCGGCGGCATCATGCTGAAGAGCACCACGGGCGCCATGCTGGTGGTCAACGACACGGGAATCTATATGACCGCCGGACCGGGCCTGGCCACCATCATGATGGTGGGCACGACGGTAATGATCAATCCGCCCGCACTGGTCATCACTGGGCCATAAGCCGGTGGCGAGTGCGAACCTCGACGGCGTTCGAACGAAAAACCAAGAAAGGAGAACCGATGCCCGGACCAATACTTCACATGGGAGCCGTTGTGCTGTGCGCGCATGGCGGCATGGCTGTTCCCACGGTGCCCAGCCCGACCGTGCTGGTCTCGGGAATGCCCATCGCCACCATCGCCGCGCCTTATCAGATTGCTGGCTGCGCCTTTGTACCTCCGGTAGGCAACGGGCCCTGCGTAAGCGGCATGTGGGTGGTTGGATCGGTCTTCGTCACCTCCAACGGGCAGCCCGTCGCCATTCTAAGCGGCGTCTCCACGTGCGTGCCCACCGGCACACCGATGCTGCCGGTGTGGGCACAGACCTTTGTGGTTGCAACCTAGGAATCCGGTTTTCGACTTTGGGAGATTTCGAGTGAACCTCAATTTTCCATTCCAGTTCGATGGCAGTGGAGGCACAGCCGACCCGCTCACCGACTACCTGCGTCAACTGGTGGAGCAGGTGCTGTTCACCTCGCCCGGCGAGCGAGTAAACATGCCTGACTTCGGCAGCGGCCTGCTCCAGATGGTCTTCGCCCCCACCAGCCCGGAGGTCGCCGCCGCCACGCAGTTTGCCGTGCAGGGTGCGTTGCAAAAATGGATGAGCGGACTCATCAAAGTCCAGTCGGTCACGGCCACCTCGGTTGAATCCACGCTCACCGTGACGGTGACCTATGCGCCACTCAACACCGGCGTCTCCCAGGTACAGACCTTTGTCTATGGAGGTCAGCAATGATCTTCTCCTGCTGCACCGACAGTCGCCGCGCTGCATTGGTCGAGAATGGGCTGCTCCACGCCATCGACTTCCTTGAAGTGGTCGACGGCAAACATCCGCCGGACGGCAGTCTGCCGCACGGAATCCAGCGCCAGCGCACGCTGCTCCTGACGCTGATCAACGGGATGCCCGCAACAGCCGTCAAGATCGGCAACATTCTCATCGCCGGCGGGCAATCTGTCACCGAGATCGGCATCGAGTGGGTGGCGCCCGCGCAGAATCTTCCCGCACAAGCGCACCCCGCGGACGTTGCAACCTTCCCCAATCTTCCCGATGCCGCGAACATTCTGGTCATCCGGCTGAAGAACTACGGCGACTTCTCGCCGTACACGCTCTCGCTGGTCCAGGATGCCTCGGCCGCATCGCTCGCGCCCTTTGCCGTGGCCGAAACACTCGCTGGCTTCGATCCCCAGCTTTCGTCGGTCACCTTTTCCTTTAAGGTCGATTGCGGCCCCGAGTTTGACTGCGCGCCGCCCGCGGCTAACTGCGTCCTGCCGCCTCAGACGCCGCCGCCCATCAACTACCTCGCCAAGGACTACACCACTTTCAAGCAAACCATGCTGGACCGCATGAACCAACTGCTCGACTGGGGCGCGACCAGCGAGGCCGATATGGGCGTCATGCTGGCTGAGGTGGTGGCCTACGCGTGTGACCAGCTCAGCTACCGGCAAGACGCGGTGACCACTGAGGCTTATCTCAACACTGCCCGCAGCCGCATCTCTCTGCGCCGTCACGCGCGTCTGGTCGATTACTTCATCGGCGAAGGCTGCAATGCGCGCGCTTTCGTTCAGGTCGCCGTCTCCACGCAGACTTTTCTTCCCCGCCACGGCACGCGCTTTTACACCACCGCGCCGGGAATGCCCAACAGCCTTGCTCCGGGAAAGGGAAACGAACAGGCCGCGCTCGATGCAGGCGTGATTGTCTTCGAGCCCATGCAGAAGGCCATGCTCTTCCCCGAGCACAACCAGATGGGCTTCTACACTTGGGGCGATTCCAATTGTTGCCTGCCCACCGGCGCTACCGAGGCGACTCTGATGGGAAGTTTCCCGAATCTGCGCGTGGGCGACGTGCTGGTCTTCCAGGAAGTGCTGGGCCCAGGGACGGGCAGTGCCGCCGATGCCGACCTCAGGCATCGGTGCGCCGTCCGGCTCACCGCCGTCACGACGACCGACGCGAGCGGGAACCCGCTTCTCGATCCTCTCTTCGACGTCAACGGCGTCGTCATCACTTCGAACGCGCAAATCGCACAGCCAGTCACGGAGATTCAATGGGGAAGCGACGACGCGCTGCCGTTCCCGGTCTGCATCTCCGCGCAATATACCGATTCGAACCAGGTGGTGCACTCCCTCGCCAACGTCAGCATCGTGCTGGGCAACATGGTGCTTGCCGATCACGGGCTCACCATGCCGCCGGCCTCGCTCGGTGCTGTGCCCGCGTCTTCGCTCGTCTACGCCCCCAACCCCGCAACGGACCGCTGCACCCAGCAGCAGCCGAATTACCTGCCCGTCCGCTTCAATCCCAGCCTGGCGGATCGTCCGCTCACCCAATCGGTGCAGCTACCCATCTCCGGCAGCCCGTCCACGCCGGATGCGATGCCGCTTTCGGCCGCTGCGCCCCTCAATCTCAAGGACGGTAACGGCCTCGTCACGCTTTCCGTCTCCGCCAACTCTCCCGCTACCTGGCCGGAGCTCTTTGGCGTCATCGCCAGCACCGGACCATCGGCCGGCACATTCAATCTCGAAGTCGTCTTCAATCCGCCCGGAGGGCCCACCGGCGTGGCCGGGCCGGTCGTACTCGAGAAATTCTCCGGGATGAATCTCACCAGCGGCTCCGCGAACTACGCTCCCACGGTGCTCGCAAACTCGGTGTTCGTCCAGGCGCCTCCAGGATGGATGCTCCTAGAGCCCGTTCCCAGCGCCTTTGCCCCAGGCGTTACCCAGCTCGCGAACAGCGGAGCCGTGAATGTGCTCGACGGCAGCAACAACCCCTTTCTTACTATTGAGCCCACAGCTCCGGGAGACTGGCCCCCGCTGTTCGCTGTCGTCTCGCAGCAGCAAGTCGCAAAGCCCTCGCACTTCAACCTGCTCGTCGAGTTTGCGCCGCCCGGTGGTGCGGCCGGAGCGCTTGCGCCCGTGGTCGTCGAACAGTTCAACCATGTTTCCCTCTCCACGATTGAGGCCGCAGTGAACACGGCCGCTGACCTGATCTCTGTCACCAGCTACGAGGGCGAGCCGAACCTGAGCCTCGCGGCCGCGGAACTGATGCAGACCAACGCCAATGACGCAATCCCGGCCATCCAGGTGACAAGCCTGTCGCCCACGCCTGGCTCCAAGCCGGTCCCATGGACGCCCCAGCCCGATCTGCTCGGTTCCGGGCCGGAGGACGCGCAGTTCGTCGTCGAAATTGACTCGAACGGCGTCGCCTGGCTGCGCTTTGGCGACGGAATCAATGGCAAGCAGCCGGTTGCAGGCGACGAGTACTCTGCCGTCTTTCGCGTGGGCAACGGATCGTCCGGCAACGTGGGCGCCAATTGTCTGGTCAATGTTTCCGCCGGCGTCGCCGCAACGCCCAACATTCTCGGCTGCACCAATCCGCTGCCCGCCACAGGTGGCGTCGACCCCGAAACCGCCGCGCAGATCTGCCGCCGCGCACCGGTGGCTTTTCTCACCCAGGAGCGCGCCATCACCATGCAGGACTACGCGAACGTGGCGGAGAGCAACTCGCAGATTGAGGACGCCGCGGCGCAGACGCGCTGGACGGGCAGTTGGTTCACCGTCTTCGTTGCGGCTGAGCCGCGGGGCAACGTAGCCATGAGCAAATCGCTGCTCAAGAGCGTCACTCGCACCGTGAACGAGTACCGGCTTGCGGGCGAGGCCGCTTGCGTGGAGCCGCCGCAGTACATTCCGCTCCAGATTGCGCTCACCGTGTGCGTCGATGCGGAGAGTTTCGCGCTCGACGTGCGACAGGCGCTTCTTGCGGTCCTGGGCAGCGGCTGCCAGTCCAACGGCCAGCCTGGGTACTTCAATCCGAACAACTTCGAACTCGGCCAGCCCGTTTACCTGAGCCCCATCTACGCGGCCGCGCGCGCCGTGCCGGGCGTCACCCGCGTTACGGCCACTGTCTTCGAGCCGCAGGGACAGAACACCAATGTTTATCTGCGTAAGGGGTACATCCCCATAGGTCCTTTCCAGGTGGCCGTGCTGGCCAACGATCCCAGTTTGCCCGCCAACGGCCGGCTGACTTTGAAGATGCAGGGAGGGAGGTGAAGCCATGAGCTGCGGATGCGGAGGAAGCGGATCTGACTGCACGTGCGGCTGCTGCGCAGGAACCAGCGTTGTGACTCCGGTGGCCCCATACAATGCCCCTGGCCTCGCGGCCGTTGCCTACCGGACCGGCGTGTGGGCCACTTTTTTCGAGTCGATGAAGGCGCGCCTGTCGAGTGCCGATTATCCCGCGCTGGCCGGCCTCAAGACGCGTTCGAGCGACGACTTCAGTATTGCCCTGCTCGACGCCAGCGCCGTGGCGCTCGATATTCTCACCTTCTATCAGGAGCGGCTGGCCAACGAGAGCTATCTCGGTACGGCCACACAGCTTTACTCGCTCACCCAGCTCAGCCGCCTCATCGGCTACCAACCCTGGCCGGGAGTCTCGGCCTCGGTCTATCTCGCCTTCACGCTCTCCTCGGCGCCGGGCTTGCCGCCGAATCCCGGCACAACCGCCATCGCCATTCCGGCGGGCACCACGGTGCAGAGCGTTCCCGCGCAGAACCAGAAGGCGCAGCTCTTCCAGACCTCCGCGCCCATTCTCGCCAAGCCCGACTGGAATGCCCTCAATGTGCAGACCGGCATTCCCTGGGTTCCGCAGAGCGGCGATAAGAGCGTCTTCCTCGCCGGCACTTCCACATCGCTCAATCCAGGGGACGCGATCCTGGTCGTCGGCGACGAACGGCTCAACGACAGCTCCAGCTCGCGCTGGGACATTCGCATTGTCACCGCCGTCACGCCCGACACCATCAACGGCCGCACCCTCATTGAATGGAAGGAGGGGCTCGGCGGCGAAGGTGTTTCGCCAGCGCAAGCAAACCCCTGCGTCTACGCGCTGCGACAGAAGGCATCGCTCTTTGGCTACAACTCCATCAACCCGTCCATGCTCGACAGCAAGGTGCGCGAGCATCTCTGGCACGAGGGCCTGCTTAGGAAAGGTTTCTTCGGTCACGCCGACTGGGTCTTCGACCATGACTCGGTCAACGATGCAGACTTCTGGAAAGAGAGCCTTGTCGACCTCGATCAGGTGTACAGCACGATCGTTCCGGGTGGATGGCTGGTGCTCATCAATCCCGACCAGTACACGGACCGCACGCCGGCCGGCTACATCACGCTCTACCTCGTCAACGGAGTCACCTCAGTCACGCGCTCCGACTTCGGAATGAGCGCAAAGGTCACGCGCCTCTCGGTCGACGAGAATACTTATCTCGGCGTGTATTACGACATGTTGCGCGTGACTTCGGCCCTGACGCAGAGCGTGCCGCTGCCTGCCGCCGAGCAACCGCTCGACTATCCGCTTTACGGCACGATCATCGATCTCGAAGACCAGCGCGACGATTTGTCCGCCATCGCCGCGGTCGCCGTCAGCGGCAGCAATCCGCTGCTGGTCGTCAAAAACAAGCGGAAGGTGACCTTCACTCCCTACGACGGTCCCGACACCGTAACCTACCAGGCCGGCGCAGTATTCACCCTGATGCAGCCGCCGCCCACCACCTTCAACAAAGATGGCAGTATTCCCGACTGGCGCACCATCGCCGATGCGGTCGAGATGGTGGTCATGGATCCAGCGGGGCGGTTGGGAACGGTGAAGGCCAAACTGCACCATTTCACGCTCATGCCCGCGCCCCCCAAGTCGCCCGTGGTGCGGGAGGTGGCGCAGGTGGCTTCGGTGGCGCTGCTGCCCGCCTCGCAGAGCGGCGCCAATATCACTCCCGCGCGCACGCGCATTGTGCTCTCCAGCCAACTGCTCAACTGCTACGACCGCACCACGGCCACCGTCAACGCCAATGTGGGAACGGCCACCGGCGGCGGCCCGGTAACCGAACTGCTGGGCAGCGGCGCGGCCGCCACAGACAACCAGACTTTCACGCTCAAGCAAACTCCGCTCACTTATACCCAGGCGGTCACCCCCACGGGCGCGGCAAGTTCGCTATCGGTCTCGGTCAACGGCGCGGCCTGGAACCTTGTGCCCACTCTCTACCGGCAGCCGCCGCAGGCCCAGGTCTTTACCTCTGTCACCCAGTCCAATGGCAGCACACAGGTCATCTTTGGCGATAACGTCGAGGGCTCGACCGTTCCCACCGGGCAGAACAACATTGTGGCAGCCTACCGCACGGGGCTGGGTATTGCGGGCAACGTCGCCGCGGGGGCCATCTCCACTCTGGTTGACCGGCCCGTCGGCGTCAGCGGCGTTATCAATCCCATGGCTGCTACCGGAGGCCAGGACCCTGCCACCGTCGCCGACATCCAGTCCGCCGCTCCCATGTCGGTGCAGACGCTCGGTCGCGCCGTCTCCATCACCGACTACCAGAACTTCGCCGCCACCTTTGCGGGCATCGCCAAGGCCAGTGCGGTCTGGCTCCCCGGCGGCTATTATCGCGGTGTCTTCCTCACCGTCGCCGCAGCCGGCGGAGCGGAGTTGCCGCCCGGCAATCCGACACTAGCCAACCTCATTGCGTCGCTCAAGGCTTACGGAAATCCTGCCGTGCCGTTTACCGTCGCCACCTTTCTTGAAACCCTCTTCGGCTTCGAGGCCGATCTCTCCATCGATCCGGCCTACAGTACGGATGCAGTTCAGGCAGCCGTGATGGCGCAACTCAACTCCAGATACAGCTTTGCCAATCGCACCTTCGGCCAGGGAATCTCGGCCGACGAGCTCGACGCGGCAATTCAGTCGGTCCCCGGCGTGGTTGCCGTCAATATAAGGCGCCTGAAGACGATCGCCACCAGCCAGGCGGGCGATTTGGGCAGCGCGGGCTTCTCGGTGGCCGCATACCAAAGCTGGATTCAGCAGTATGTGCACGTCAAGCGCCCGCGCTCCGGCGCGCCCAACTCGATCTGCCCGTACATCCCCGTGCCGCACCAGCACAAGATGCCCGCGGCCGCGGAGATTCTGGTGATCAGTCCGAACCCGAACGACATCGTGCTGGGGGTGATGCAATGAGCTTCTCGCTCTTCGATCTTGTTCCCGCAATCTATCGCCTCCGCGACGGACAGATCGCCGCCACCATGCAACTGCTCACGCCCGACGAGCAGAGCCAGCTCTACGCAATGCAGAATCCCACCGGCCTGCTCGATGCCGAGCAGACGGCACGGATGAACGCGCTGGCGGCCAAAGCGGTCCGTGGGCCGCTCCAGTCGCTGTTGATGGTCATCGACGAGCAGTTGGGCTACTTTGCCGCCGATCTCAACCAGCTCTACGACGATCAGTTCATTGAAACCTGCGCGCCATGGGTCATTCCTTACATCGGCGAGCTGATCGGTTTCCAGCCCATTCGCGGCATTGCGCCCGCGGTCGACAATCCACGCTCCGAAGTGGCGAACACCATTGCCCTGCGCCGCCGCAAAGGCACCATCGGCGCCATCGAACAGCTTTCGCGCGATGTTACCGGCTGGGGCGCGCACGCCGTCGAGTTCTTTCAGACGCTGGCCGCAACGCAGTACGTGAAATGCGTGCGGCTCAACAACGACTACGCGCCCAGCGTGCGTGGGTGGAGACCGCGCGCCTACGCGTCAAGTGGTTTTACAACCATGGCGCGCAAAGTGGACGTGCATCTGCCCGCTTCTCCCGGCGTGCCGCGCTGGAACATTCCCAACATCGGCGTCTATCTCTGGTCGCTCGGCGCGTATTCGCTCACCGGAGTCACTGCGGTGCAGGCGACCGATGCATCCGGCCCGGTGCCGGGCTGCTATCGCTTCAGCCCGTTGGGCTGCGACATTCCGCTCTTCCACGCCGCCATCTATCAAGGCGAACAGATTATGACGCTGGCCACCGAGGCCAATGTGCCCGACTACCTTACGCGGAATCTGCTCTGCGCCGATCTTCGCAAAGGCGCGCAGTCCAGCTATTACGGAGTGGGCAAGAGCCTTTCCATTACGCTCAACGGGCAGTTGCTCAATCCTTACCAGATCCAGGTAGCTGACCTCGGCGGCGACGACGGCTCGTGGAGTAATCTGCTCGCCTCCGGCAGTCCGTACACGGTAGCCGTCGATCCCGACAGAGGCCGCATTGCCGTCTCGCCCGATGTGCCTGCGTCGGCGGGCGCGCCGCTGGTCGATTTCTACTACGGATTCAATGCCGCCATGGGCGGCGGCGAATACGAGCGCGAGTCCACCTTCACTGTCAAGAAGCCGGCAAACATCTTTGCGTTCCCCGACCCCGCGCAAACCTACAACAACGATCTCCAAAGCGCGCTGACCTTTGTCGCCAACCAGGCCGCCACGCTTGGCTCCGTCGCTCTGGAGATTCAGGGCACCGGTCCCGCGGCTACCATCGCGTCTCCGCTCAGCATTGATGCGCCCTCGGGTGTCACCATCGAGATTCGCGCCCAGGATGGCGCGTTTCCATATCTGGTCCTCGACGGCGAATTCCAGATCACAGGCGACAAACTCTCGACGGTAATTCTCAACGGGCTGCTCCTCACCGCCTCATCGAAAATGACCTCAGGGGCGAGCGGCAGCGAGGCGCTCGTAGTGCTGCCCGCGTCGAGCCCCTCCGGCGCGGACAATGTCGTTGCGCTTCAGATGGAGCACTGCACGCTCGTGCCAGGCTGGTCGCTCTCCAGCTCCGGTGAGCCGCAACACGCCGACGCGCCCGCAATTCTTTCTCACGCTATCGGCGCTGAAATCTCCGTCGAGTATTCCATCGCCGGTCCCCTGCGCGCGCCTGAGACCGTTCCGGTCAACGTGTCCAACAGCATCCTCGATGCCACGGGAAGAAAGCGCATCGTCTACGACAATCTCGATGGGCAGTCTATCGGGGGCGGGCCGCTCACCCTCGTCGGTTGCACCGTGGTTGGGCGCGTACACTCGCAAGAACTGGTGCTGGTCTCTGACAGCATTTTCTGGTCAGAGGCCATACCCGGCGCTCCTCCCGCCGTTGTCCCCGGTCTTTTCGCCGACCGCGTGCAGACCGGTTGCGTGCGCTTCAGTTACTTGCCTTATCAGGCCGTCACCCCGCGGCGTTTTGAATGCGTGGAGCAGGCGCTTGCCGGGCCCACGCCGCTGTTTCTCTCGTACAGATTCGCACGGCCCGCTTATCTGAAACTCGCCGCGTCCACTCCTTCGTCCATCCGCACCGGCGCGGACGACGAGGGCGAGATGGGCGCATTCCACTGGGTGCTGGCGCCTCTGCGCGAGGCGGATCTCGAAATTCGCCTTCAGGAGTTCACACCCGTCGGACTCAACACCGGATTGGTCTACCAAACATGAGATCGAAGGGAGTTTAACAATCGGGTTAGTTCGTGAAGGGCACGTTGACCGCGCCGTAGGCGCAGCGTTTGTTGGCCTCGCGCTTCAGCGTGGGGAGAGCAGATTCCCTATGTGGACACCGGAGTCCCTTAGGAACGGCGCGAGGACCTGGGTGTTTTGAAAGGGCACGAGTTTACTCGTGCCGCAAGATGAGCAGAATCAAGCGGCCTTTAGGCCCCGAGGGATGTTTTCATAGCGTCTTTCAAAAAAACCGGTTTTGTAACAAGGCACGGCTTTAGCCAGGCCGGCGCGACGCAAAACAAGGGAAGGGGAGTAAGCCATGAGCTTCGACAATAGCCGATACAACTACGACCATTGGAAGTTATACGCAGGCGTGGTGATGGAGCAGGGCCGCGTCCAGACTGACTCGGACTGGAACGAGTGGCTTGCCGGGCTCACCCGCCGCATCGACGCTGGCTCGTTCGATACCTTCGGCCATGCCGTCTATCCGCTGACAACGCCCAATGCGTTCGAGATCGATGCGTCTTCTTCGAGCTCCGGCAACAGAATTCTGATCGGCCTTGGCCGGATGTATGTCGATGGAATCCTGGTGGAGAATCTTGGCATCGAGCGCGCCGCCGTGTGGGATTCGGCGCTGGGAGAGTTATCGAACACGCCACAGCCGCAACCTTCCACTCCCCAGCCGCTGACCAACGATAACTCGATCAATTACATCTACCAGCCCTTCAACAACCAGCAAAGCGTTCCGAAAACCTCTGGCGTGTTCATGGCCTATCTCGACGTGTGGCGTCGCCCCGTCACGTACATCGAGGACTCCGGTCTCATCGACAATGCCATCGGCGTCGACACCACGGGCCGCCTCCAGACTGCGTGGCGCGTCAATCTGCTGCCTCTCCCGGTCGCCACCATTCCGCAGAAGTCGCTCACCGGCGCATTCAAAGACGGCGACCTCGTCACGCAGAACAGCTCGAAGGCTACCGGCATTGTGATCGGCAACCTCTCCGGTTCCGGGCCGCTCCTCGTGAGTCAGTTGACTGGCACCCCCACAGCCGGCGACTACTGGAGCAACTCCGGTGGTGCGGAATTCACTCCCAGCGGCCTGCCAGTCATTGAGTATTCCTACGTCGCCGGCACGCTCCAATCCGGTTCGGCCAGCTTCACCGACGGCGAGCAGCTCCTGCAAAACAGCACCGGCGCAAGCGCAACCCTTGTTTCGGTCGCCTCCGGCGGGCCGATGATTGTCAGTTCCATCAGCGGTACTCCATCGCCACTCGCTTACTGGGTGGGCCAGTCGAGCGGCGGCGTCTTCCTGCCGGCAAGCCTCCCCTCGGCGCTGTTGAACAGCATTCCAGGCGCGACAACCGACGCCTTCGTTCCCGGCGAAGAGGTTATTCAGGATCACTCGACTGCTTCGGCAATTGTCATTGGCCAGGTCCCGCTAGCCGGCCCCATGACCGTCGGATTGATCACCGGAACGCCGGACGATAACCATGATTGGAAGGGCCAAAGCAGCGGTGCAGTTTTCAAGCCCACCGCACTCCCCTCTCCCTCTTCGTGGAGCTGCGGCGTGTCAGACTACTCCTTACCCTGGCCGGTCAGCTCCGGTCAGCTTGCTACGCAGCCGGTCTCCGCGCCAAAGACCGGTCCTTGCTGCATGACCGCGGGCGTCGGCTACACCGGCGCCGAGAATCAACTCTATCGCATCGAGATCCATACCCCTGGCGGCCCAGGCGGAGCAGACGCAACCTTCAAATGGTCGCGAGAGAATGCCTCGGTCCAGACCGCTGTCACAGCCATCGGCACCGGACCCACCAATGCCGGACCCACCGCGGCCGCGCTCACCGTCCAAAGCCTGGGACGCGATCAGGTGCTCGGTTTCCAGAACGGCAACTGGATCGAGATCACCGACGAGTGGCATGACAACGCAGGGCTGCCCGGTGAACTCTACAAGATCGACCACGTCGACATTCCCACCTCGTCGATCGTCCTCACCTCGCAGCTCTCCTCCAATTTCTCTTCCACCACGCTCTCAAACAACGCTTACACCCGCATCGTTCGCTGGGATCAGTCCGGCTGGGTTGACAACGTGGAATCGGGCAGTCAGCAGCAATACGTCGATCTCGACGGCACGCTAGCCTCGGGAGCGCTGAAGGGCACGCTCGGCATTCCCATCCCCTCCGATGGCTCGCCGGTCGTGCTGGAGAACGGCGTTGCCGTTGCATTCAGTCTCTCGTTGAGCAATGGCAGCTTCCAGCCCATGGATTTCTGGACCTTCACCGCGCGCGCCTCGGACGGCTCCATCTCCCAGCCCATCTCTCCCGCACCACAGGGCATCGCTCATCACTTCACCAACCTTGGCATCGTCACCTTCAGCACTTCCAGCAACGGCGCCACGGACTGCCGGCAAGCGTGGCCGCCCTCCTCCGGCAGCGGCGATTGCGGCTGCTGCTGCACGGTCACCGTGGGCGACGGCAAGACCAGCTTCGGCAAGTTCACATCGATTCAGAAGGCCATCGATTCGCTCACCCATGGCGGCGATGTCTCCATTCTCTGCGGAGACTTCTACGAGGACATTCTGATCAAGGACAGAGCCAACATCGCCATTCACGGTTGCGGCGAAAGGACGCGGGTCCATTCACCTTCGCTCCAGAAGGGCGGAGGCACAACCTCTGAGACCGGGTCCACCGCCATCGGCGTCCCTGCTGTTTTTTCCGTCGCGCGCAGCGCCAACATCTCCATCAGTTCACTCACCATTGTGGCGGACACAGACAGCATCGGCGTTCTGCTCGATCATCCCGCCGGCTTCGGGTCTGGAAGGCAACGTCACGCCGCCTGCGCCACGCTGGTCAAGCTTTCAGGGCTCGAATTCAAATCGCGGGGAATGCCGGCCATTGCATCTCTCGCCGCGGACTCGCTCTTTATCCGCGAGAACTTCATCAAAATGACTGAATCCGGAAACCTGTATCCGGCGGTCTATCTCTCCGGCGAGCACCTTCGGTTTGAGCGGAACACCGTGGAGATCACCTCTGGCAGAGAATCCGCTGGAGAAAGCTCGGGCAGCGGCGGAGTGCAGGTTGGAGGCCCGTCCTGCGATATCTGGATCGTCGAGAATCAAATCACCGGCGGCAAGCGCAACGGCATCACCCTCGGCAACCTCATCGCGCTCGACGCCAACGGCAATGACACCGGCAGGCTTCTCGGCCTGATTCTGAAAAACGATGAAGCCTGTTCCAGAGGCGCCTCAGGCAGCGTCCCTGGCACCGGCGGCGCTGGCGACAACCCGATCGCCGCCGGCGGTCTCATCCGCAACCTGCACATCCTGCGCAATCGCATCGCCGATACCGGTATGTGCGGCATCGGGCCCGTCGGCTTCTTCAATCTCAACGAAGTCACTGAAGTGGTCTCGCTCGAGAATGTTCTCATCGCCGAGAACATGATCCTCAACACACTCACCCGCAACGCGCTGATGGCCGATTCTGCTAGCACGCCCTACGGATACGGAGCCATCAGCCTGCCCGACGTCGTCAATCTAGTAGTGCGCGACAACATCGTCAGCAACTACGGTGTGCGGCCCGGCGCCGAGGTCTGCGGCATCTACGTCTATCATGGCCAAGTCGTTGAGATCAGCCGCAACCAGATCCGCGAGAGCCGAGACCTCACCATGACGCGCGCGGTCGAGTGGAGCAGCTACGGCGGTCGCCGTGCCGGCATCTACATTGAGAACGTCACGCCGCCGCAGCTCGATACATCGTCCGGCTCCCCATGGCTCAGAGCCTATGAGTTGAACACCGGCGAAAGCAACAGCGATTCCTCAAGCAGCGACTATCCCCTTTATGTTTCCGGCATTCCCGCGCTCCGCATCGTGGATAACACCGTGCGCGTTGCATTCGGTCTGGCCCTTTATGTCAGCGGTGTCGGCCCGTTCAGTATTCTGGGCAACCACCTTGCCACCGGCGGAGCCATTACCTACAGCGGAAATATCGACCGCGCGGAGTTCCTCGCCGGCGGCGCGTTCAACGAGTCCCTCACCATCACTCCGCTCACGGTCATGATCTTCGATCGAGGGACCGCAATCGAGCTTGGCGATCTGCTGACCGTGTTGCTCAAGAAGGAAATTGCCGACCTTGAACATGAGGATCCCTCTGTTGCTTCCACGCTAACCAGTATGGAAGAGGTCCTCACCAACTCGAACGGCACAGTTCTGTTCGCCAACAACATCTGCCAGCTCACAGCCGATGTGAGCCGCATCCAGGGGGGCGTGTCGGTTCTCGTCCTCTCGTTGGATCACATCAACTTCACCGGCAATGAGCTTTGGATCAACGGCGGCCGCGGAACCGCACTCCTCGACGCTTGCATGGCGGCCATCACTCTCTCGACCACCTCCAATCGTTTCCAGGAGGCTCTCGGCTCCGTCAAGTACTCGGGCCTCACCTTCGGCGCGGCCAACACCACCGCCAGCAACATCTCCACCTACTGCTTCTTTGCATTTCCCCTGGTTCCTGCCTGGTGGCAGTACATCGGCAACACCATCCTGAACCCCTCGCTTTGCGAGTGAGCCAATACCGGATCGGGAAGCCAGCAGCGAGGTTAGCGCCATGTCGCAAATTCGCAGCACGCGCCGAAAGATACATCCGCAGATCATTTGGGCGCGATACCGGCTGATTTTCTCAATACGTCAGAGCATTCCTGCATGAATGCCAGAGACAGGAGACCAGAAGATGTCCACACAACAAGATTCCACGATTCCTACCGCGCCTGCCGACCTTCAGTCCTTGGGCAGCACGCTTGTCACCAGCGCTAGCCAGCTTTCTACCGCCGGAACCTCGATGAGTGCGCTGGTACAAACGGCCCGCCTCTCCGGCCTGAAGCGCGCAGCTTCTGCCGCGGTTGCCACATACGGCGCCGACTCCACCGAGGCCGCATCAGCCAACCAGGCCGTAACTACCGCACAGGCAAGGACCGCCCAACTCCAGGTCGTCAGCCAGAAGGCCTCCACCGCGCCTCCGGTCGTCGCTTCAGCCGGCTGGGTGCTGCACGGCCGCGTGTACGATGCAAATCTGAACCCGCAGGAGCAATGCACCGTCTTCATGGTCGATGCGCAGAACAACTACATCGGCGACTACGGCTTTTCCTACACCGACGCGACGGGCTACTTCATCCTCCGGTACCCGGGCGCCGACGCTGCTTCCGGAGCCAGTAAGGCCGGCGCCGCCTCCTCGGACACTTCTGGGGCTGCCTCAAAACGACGCGAAGAGTTCATCGATCTCAGCGCCATAACGGGGTCCGAGGCTTCTGAGTCCTTTGGATACACCACCTCAAAAGGCGCCTCCAAGTCTTCCACGCCTCAGGGATTCGTCCAGGTCTGCGACGCCAACGCCAATCCAGTGCTCTCGAGTCCTACCCCCTTCGCGCCGGTCACCGGGAAAGCAACCTATCAGGTCATCACGTTGCCGGCCTCCGGGCAATCGCTCGGAGATCCGCCGGCCGAGATTCGCGCAGTCGCCATGCCGCCCACCACAGACAGGGCCGCAAAGACGAGCAAGAAATCGATCGATCCAAGCGCATAATGGGCTTTTGCAGGTCCGGCTTCCGCATCGGTGTCCTCGAAGGAGAGGAAACCAATAGAGCATCTTTGCTTTTCTCCGCGGCCCATTCATTTCGCGTTGTTTCTGCGGAGAGGGTGGGAGAAAGCATCATTCCAGACTTCACATTTCCAAAAATTATCTAGTCTCTTGAGACCATAGTCCGCTAAACAAATACACTGTCATTCTGAGTGAACGGGGCCCCGAACGGTTCTCAGTTCCGGGGTCCCCAAAGAGCGGTCTTTGCTCTTTGCGGTGGAGTTCGGGGGGGTGAGCGAAGAATCTGCTTTTTTCTCGCCCCTGATCTCTGATGCGAATTTCAGACTCAGGGCACTAGCCCGCTGGAGTCGCGAAGATAAGGAGGCCGTGGAAGGGCCTTCACGCAAGTTGTGCGCTCCGCTACAGGCATTCCTGAGGTGCTGAACCTGGGAACAGGACAGCATCAGAAAATCGCGCCTGGAAATGAAAATTCAAGCACGAAGACCCTGCTCAAATCATGCGAGGGATGAAGAATTGGCGTGAATGGCGAAGCAATGGAGAGAGGCACCGCGAGGGAGGCGTCCTTCCTTCACCACCAGGCTGACCGAATCGCATGTCCCATATGTGTATGACAAAATGCGGCAACGACAACAGGGACTCGACTTCTTACCCTACACAGATCGCCTTACAAGCCCCCAATTCCGAAAACATGGCCAGTGAAATAATGGTCATATTCCATTGAACATAAGTGTCTTACAGTCACTTTCCGATGCAGAAGGTGGAAAAAATGAGATTCAGAATGTCGTCGGACGCGGTCTGACCGGTGAGGGAGTCGAGCGCCCAGAGAGCGCGGTAAAGGTCAAGCAGGATCATCTCGTGGGGAATGGCGATCGCATTCGCCTGAGCCGCGTCAGCCAGGGCCGAATGAGCCGTAACGATCGCTTGCTGATGGCGCAGGCTGGTCAGCAGGCCAGGCTCCGATGCCGCGCCCCCCGTGGCCAGGGCCAGGATGCGCTCGCGCAGCGCGGGAATGCCCTCGCCGGTGAGCGCGGAGGTAGCCAGCACGGGGAGACGGGCGCAATCCGGCAGCGGGTGGCTGGTTTCAGACAAGTCGCTCTTGTTCACGGCCACCACGGCGGGACGATTCTGGACGGCGGCCAGAAGGCGGTGCTCTTCGTCGTTGAGCGGCTGCGTGGCGTCTAGCACCACAACCACCAGAGCCGCGTCGGCCAGCGCCTCGCGGCTGCGGGCGATGCCGAGTTGCTCGGCTTCTTCGCGACCCTCGCGCAAACCGGCCGTATCGACCAGCTCCAGCGGAATGCCGTCGAGCGAGATGCGCTCGGTGACCAGATCGCGCGTGGTGCCGGGGGTTGCGGTCACAATAGCCCGGTCGCGCTCCACGAGCCGGTTGAAGAGGGAGCTTTTGCCGGCGTTGGGGCGGCCCACGATGGCCAGGGTCAGGCCGTCGTGGATGATGCGCCCGCGGGCGAAAGATGCTTCAAGCGCCGTGAGCGGCAGCGTCAATTCGCCGATACGCCGAGCAATCTCTGCTGCTGGGGTGACGTCCACGTCGTCCTCGGCAAAGTCGATGCCGGCCTCCAGCAGCGCAATCAGTTCCACCAGCGATTGCTTCACTGGCTGCACGCGGCGGCTGAGAGCTCCGCCCATCTGGCTAGCGGCCTGCCGGGCCTGGGTCAGCGTCTGCGCATCGATCAGGTCGCGCACGGCCTCCGCCTGGGTCAGGTCGAGCCTTCCGGCCAAAAAGGCGCGCTGGGTGAACTCCCCTGGCTCGGCCAGCCGGGCTCCCAGGTCCATGCAGCGGCGCAGAAGCATTTCAAGCACCACCGGCGAGCCGTGCGCTGCAATCTCAACTAAATCTTCGGCAGTGTAGGACTTGGGCGCGGCAAAGTAGGTGACCAGGGCTTCGTCGATGCGACCGAAGTCGATCCCAGCGTCCGATACATCCAGCACGTCGGCCAGGCGTGCCCGTCCGTGCTCCAGAGGATGGCGTAGCGATATCAGTTGCGCGGCGATGGAGGCAGCTTGCGGCCCGCTCATGCGCACAATGCCGATGCCTCCGCGACCGGGCGGCGTAGAGATGGCGGCGATGGTGTCAACGGATGCGTCGGGCTCAGTCATAGGCTGTAGATAGTGTAGAAGCAGGGACTGCAACCTGCCTCGGCCGAGGGCCTTGCGTTCGCAGGCAATACCCGGAGTTTGCCAAACGCGGCTGGGAGTGTTTCAATTTAGCTATTGAAACAGGGGTGCTCCACGAAGTGGGGCTGAGAAATACCCTAGAACCCGATCCGGATAATACCGGCGTGGGAAGTTTCCGAGGCCGCAAGGCCCTCTTCCTCGATTCGCAGCGTGAGTTCCTTTGTTTCATCAGTTGGAAACAAGGGGAGCCCATGCTCAGTTCCGCCGCACCGGTCGCAAATCGCATCGCATCTCGTCGTTTCTCCATCTCCTGTCCTGCGCCCATGCAGGGCCGCGGCTACGCGGCGATGGGGATGCTGCTGTGCTGTCTGGCTTTTCCTTTCTGCGCGGCATCGCAAGCTCCCGCGCCCTCGACACCCGCTCGCGCAGCCCAGGCCGCGCCACAGCTGCCGCGCGTTACCACCACTATCGAAGTCCATGCCGAGATCAAGAACGACTATCGCCCCGATGCGGTGACGGCGGGCAACCTGGACGGCGCAGCCCTTCAGGAGACCCCGCTTTCCGCCACGGTGGTGACTCGCGCGGTGTTGAGCGACCAGGGCGCACGCGTGCTCTCTGACGTGGTGAAGAACGACGCGTCGATTGGCGAGGATTATGCGCCGGTAGGCTACTACGGCGACTTCGAGATTCGCGGCTTCCCCATGGACCTGGCCACGGGCTTGCAGATCAATGGCCTGACGATTGCCGGTGAGCAGGACGTGCCTCTCGAAAACAAGGAGCGTGTCGAATTCGTCAAGGGCATTGCCGGCGTGGAGAGCGGCGTGGCCTCAGCTGGCGGGCTGATCGACTACGTGACCAAGCGGCCGGCGACCATCCAGGCCATCGATCTGGCGACCGACCATCGCGGAAGCAGCTACGGAGCGGTCGATCTGGGCCGGCTATTTGGCCGTCAAAAGCAGGTGGGCGTCCGCGTGAATCTGGCCGCGGAAGGCATTCAGAGCTACGTGGACGACGCCAACGGCTGGCGCGCGATGGGCGCGGGCGCGGCGGACTGGAAGATCACCCCCAGGGCGATCTTGAAGGGCGACTTCGAGTACCAGCATAAGGTGGAGCGCTCGGTCTGCGGCTATCAACTGCTGGGCGGCACAACCGTGCCCGACCTGAGCCAGATCCATCCTTCCACCATGCTGGGGGAGCAATCCTGGGCCAAGCCCAACACGTTCGACACGTTCAACACCGGGGCACGGCTCGACTACGATTTGCCGGGCGCATGGCGAGCCTTTGCCGCGGCCAGCTACAGCCATTCGCTGATCGACGACAACGTGGTATACGCCTACGGCTGCTACAACGAAGCCTCCTGCAACGTCGCTGGCGGACCCAATCCGTGGTTCTTCGCGCCCGATGGCACCTACGATATCTATGACTACCGCGATCCCGGAGAGTTGCGCATCGACGCACAGGCCGAAGCGCTGGTGAGCGGACGCATCAAGACCGGCGTCGCCACGCATGAAGTAACCGGCGGAGGCGAATTGTTTCTGCGCAGCGTGCAGCAGCCCGGCTATTACTCGCTTCTGAATGCGACAGCGCCGGATGGCTCTGGACAGGACGGAGCGGTCTACTACGACATTGGTTCCGAGAATATCTTCCAGCCGATCGCGCCGGTCGATCTCGCGTCTGCCGAGAACCCCCTGCAAACGGCCGGCCCGCGCAGGCTGTGGGAAGACAACCATCAGTCTTCCGCGGTGATGCAAGACCGCATTCACTTGCCGGGCCACATTCAATTGCTGGCGGGAGGACGATTCGATTCCCTACGCGACAACAATTACTCCCCTTGCGCCTACGCTGGGCAGAACTGCGACGCGGCGCTCACCGGCAAGCACATCTGGCTGCCGCAATACGCGGTCACGGTCAACCCGGTGAGCAACCTGACTCTCTATGGCAACTACGGTGTGATGCTCTCGCTCGGTCCGCAAGCTCCCTCCTGGTTTGGGATGGACAACGCGAGTCAGTTCCTCAGCCCATTCATGACACGGCAAGCCGAGATCGGCGCGAAATACGAACTAGGCCAACGCATCCTCTTGACCACGGCGTTCTTCAGGATGCGTGCCCCGTTCTTCTATCCGAAGGCGATCCAGGCGCCCGACAGCTTTTGCCCGGCGAGCGTATTCACTGGGCCCAGCGACCTGTGCTTCGAGTCAGAGGGGCACGAGACACATGATGGTGTGGAGGTAAATGCAGAGGGTAAGGTCACGAGCTGGATGCAACTGACCGCATCGGCGGCGGGGATCCGAGCGCTTTCGGATCAAACCGGCACGGCGGCCTACGACAACAAGCAGGTGCTCAACGTGCCGCACCTGCGCACGGCCCTGTTTGCGGATATTTTGCTGCCTCACGCGCGCGGGCTGCACCTGATGCCCGGCTGGAGCTATACCGCCCGCAAAGAAGCCACCCGCGACGACATGGTGAGCGTCTCCGGCTACAACATTTTCAACATGGGCGCGCGCTACACGCCCGGCGGCGAGGAGGGCCGCGTGACGCTGCGCCTCTATGCCGACAACATTCTCGACAAGCGCTACTGGAAAGATACCGGGGCCAGCTACGGAGACACTTTCATCCATCTGGGCGCGCCCACCACTGTGCGGCTCTCGGCGCATTACACTTTCTAGGCAACCTTTGAATAGGTCGCCATTTTGAATGGGCACGACTTGAGTCGTGCCGTAAGTAGCAAAAAGATCAACGAGGGATTTAGAGCGGTTCCACAATTCATATGCCTTTCCGGCATCGTGCAAGGTGGCATTTTCTTGAGAAAAATGCCCCTTGATAGCGGTGGGTTCGGGCTACAGCAATTGTGGAACCGCTGTAGCCTCTGTAGGATGCTTTTCAGGATAGTCGTCTGCCTTTTCGGGTTTTGCCGCAACCTGTCTAGCTCACCCTTCCATCGCAGTTGTTTTATCAGCCAGGCTCTGATTCTCTGAGGATTCCCCCGCAATGACTACGACAGCCAAGGCGCACGGAATGGACGGCACGCTGGTTGAAGCCGACTGGCCTCCTCTGGCGCTCACCGAGGTGCGCGCGCTGCTCGCGCGGTTTCCTGCGTGCGGTCAGCCCCAGGGGATTCTCACGGTGAGCCCCAGGCCGTTTTCCGCGGCCAGTGTGGTTGCCACTCAAATCGGCCGCGTCTTCGTCAAGCGCCATCACCGCACGGTGCGCGACCGCGAAGGGTTGCTCGAAGAGCATCGTTTTCTGGCGCATCTCCGCGCGCATGGAGCGCCTGTCCCACGCGTCTTTGTGTCAGATTCCGGCGAGTCCGCAATCGAGGACGGCGAGTGGACCTATGAGGTGCATGAGATGCCGGCGGGCGTGGACGCCTATGAAGAAGCGCTCTCCTGGACGCCGTTCCGCTCCGTGGCACATGCGAACTCCGCGGGCAAGACGCTGGCGCATTTGCACCTTGCATCGCAAGGATTCGCCGCTCCGCTGCGCAAGCCGCGCCCGCTGGTGGCCAGCTTCACCATCTTCGCCGCGCAGGATTCTCGCGCCGGGATGGAGCGCTATCTCGCAGAACGCCCAGCATTGGCCAGCTCGCTTTCCTCCCGCCTGAACTGCGCGCAGGCGCTCGAAATGCTCGCTCCGTTTCATGCCGAGTTGCTGCCGCTGCTGCCGTCGCTTCCTTCTCTTTGGACGCACAACGATCTGCACGCTTCCAACCTTTTTTGGAGCGGCTCCGGAGACGACGCGCAGGCCACGGCCATCATCGATTTGGGCCTGGCCGACCGCACCAATGCGGTGCACGACATTGCCTTGGCCATCGAGCGCAACATCGTCGAGTGGCTCGACCTCATCTGCCAACCTGACAACGTCCGCGTGCACCTCGATCACCTTCGTGCGTTGCTGGCAGGCTACGAGTCGGTGCGCCCGCTCTCGCAGGCAGAGGCAATGGCTCTGGCGCCAATGGCCGCGCTCTGCCACGCCGAGTTTGCGCTCACTGAGGCCGACTATTTTCTTGCGGCGCTGCACTCGGAAGAGAAGGCGCGCGTGGCCAGTGGCGACTATCTCGTCGGCCATGCGCGCTGGTTCCACTCGGTGGGCGGCGCAAAGCTGCTGGATGCGCTGCGCGGCTGGGCAGAAGCGCGGAAGAGAGTTGAAGCATGATGAGCTGGGCCGCAATCGGAAGATACTTCATTGATAACTGGCTGGAAATTGTCGGCGCGGTGACGGCCATTGTCAGCATATGGCTCACGACAAAGCGCAAGATCATCTGCTGGCCGATTGGGATTGTCTCCGATCTTGCCTACCTGGCCATCTCTTATCGGACGCAACTATTTTCCTTTGCGCTCTTACTCGTCGGCGGTCTGCCTTTGACTATTTACGGGTGGTGGTATTGGGCGCAGGGCAAGCGCGAAGAGGGCGATGTGCGCGTGGTTCATCTCCCCCTGCGCAAATTGCTGGCCGGCGTGGCTGCCGGTGTGTTGGGAGGCCTTCTCCTGGGCGCTTGGATGAGCCACTATCATGCATCGCTGCCTTATCTGGATGCGATGCTCACGAGCTTCAGCATCCTGGGCGGCTGGTGGCAGGCACGCAAGCATATCGCCAACTGGTGGCTATGGATCGTGGTTGACGTGGCCTATGTGGGGGAGTTTCTCCAGGAGAATCTGCTGCTGACAGCCTTGCTCTATGCGGCCTTTGTGGTGCTGGCGGTGATGGGCCTGCGCGATTGGCAGAAGGCGCTATCCCAGGCCTCTCAAGCCAGACTTGGGATCGAGCCCGGATTGGCGGATTAGAGAATTTTCGTAAATTGCCTAGACCGGAATCTTGTGGGTCTCCCACCCATTCCGCTGGAAAACGCGGAATGGATGGGGCACAGGCGTCTATAGCAAAAGCAAAAAGTCTCTAGCTTGCGATCTGAACCGCGTTGTGCAGCGGCTTGCCCGCCAGAAAGCGGCGCAACTCGTCCAATGCGGTTTCCAGCGAGCGGGGAGCAAACTGCGGCGTCGATCCGGCCACATGAGGCGTGATCAGCACATTGGGGCAGTTCCACAGCGGATGTCCTTCCGGCAGCGGCTCGGGCTCGGTCACGTCCAGCGCGGCACGAATGCGGCCCGAGTTGAGTGCCTCCACCAGCGCCCCGGTATCGACGATAGGACCGCGCGCGGCATTCACCAGCAGCGCGCCCTGCGGCAACAGAGCAAGCTGGCGTTTGCCGATCAGGTTGCGCGATTCGTCATTCAGCGGCAGGATCAGCACCACGATTTCCGCGCGCGGCAGCAGCAAATCTAATTCGCCGAGGGCATGAACTCTTGGCTCGGCGCGCGCGGTGCGCGTGACCCGCGTCATCTCCACGCGGAACGGCGCCAATAGCCGCTCAATCTCCTGACCAATGGAGCCGTGCCCCACCATGAGCACCCGTTTGCCGGTCAGTTCCTCCAGCATCACCGGCGGATACAGCGGGCGCGTGTCCCCGGTGATTTTGGCGTAGTTGGCGCTGGCCTCAAAGCGGCGCTTCCACACGCCATCACGCTGCACGCCAAAGAAGAACGGGAAGTGCTTCAGCATGGCCAGAATCGCACTGAGCGTCCACTCCGCGGTGGAGGTGCTGTGCGCCCCGCGGGCGTTGCATATGGTGACATGCGGCCCCATGGCGCCGGGAATCCACTCCGTCCCCGCCATCAGCGACAACACCAGCTTCACGCCGCGCAGCCGAGGCGCAATACGCAGGGAAACGGTGGGATACGGGTCGGGAATCCAGACATCGATCTCGGTATCGTGTTCCAGCGGATCGGAAAGCGGAATCAGCTCGACTCCCTCGGGAAATCCGCTCAAGAAATCCGCGGAAATTGTTGCAGGGTATCCAACGCGTATCATGGGCATCTCCAGCCCGCCGGGTGCGGGCGTCTCACTTTCATGCTACACGCGCTCCTCTGCCCTGTCCTTGCGGAATCTGTTAGCCTTGAATGGCCCCAGGCCAAGGAACCGTGAGACCGGTCACTTCCAAGACCAGCCACGCTCCACATCCTGAATCAAGGGGATTTTGTACGGCGGATTCGATTCATGCGCCTCATTGCAAACAAGACGTTCTCCCAGCAGGAACTCGCAGTGAAGCTGCGTGTCGAGCGGACCGAGGAGGCCGGCCTGTTCTCCTGGGAACGCAGGCGGTTGCTCATCCACGCCGCAAAAACCGCCGTCGCCGCCGCACTTTGCTGGTGGCTTGCGCTCCGCTTCGGATTGCATGACGGCTACTGGGGCGCCATTAGCGCCATCATTGTCCTGCAATCCAACTTTGGCGCCACCATCTCCGCTTCCCGCGACCGGATTCTGGGTACGCTCATTGGCGCGCTGTTCGGCTTTGCGTTTTCGCTTTTCGGCGTGCTCCCGTGGAACTACATTCTCTCAGTCTTTGCGGCGGTAATAGCCTGCGGCTTGCTGGGCCTGCGCAGCAGTTCCCGGCTGGCAGGGGTCACCATCACCATTGTCATGCTGGTACAGAATACTGGTTCCCGCTGGAGCCTGGCCCTGGACCGCGTCAGCGAGGTTTTCCTCGGCATTGTGGTCGCCGTCGCCGTCACCACCATAGTCTTTCCCGATCGCGCCCGCCTGCGCCTGCGAGACGGACTGGCGCAGGAGTTCCTGGTCCTGAGCGCCCTTTTCGAAGGGATATTGCAAGGCTTCCGTGGCCAGCCCGCGCAGAACCTTCCCACCCTGCGCGAGGATGCGCTGAACATGCTGCGCACCAACAACCAGTTGCTCGATGCCGCGCGCAACGAGCCTTCTGGAGGACCAGGTTGGCGCGAAGGCCTGGGCATGCTCTCCCAGTTTGGCCGCTCGCTCTTCGATGCCCTGGTAGCGCTGGAAATCGCGGTAAAAGACAGCCATGAGGATGGGTACGCCCTGCAATTGGAGCCCGCCCTGGGCAGGCTGGCTGTGGACATTCGCTCCGGCTTCAACCACGTAGCCGCCTGCATTCACAAATGGCGCTTCCACATTCCGCCGCAAGGATTGAATTTGGAGGAGGATATTGCTCAACTGGAAGCGCGCATGGCAGAGGTGCGGCCCACAGGCTTCCATTTTTCCCAGGCCGAGATACTGCGCGGCTATGCCGTGCAACTCCATCTCAAGCAAATTGCGCGCCTGCTGCGCGCCTCGCGCGTTGAGACCAGCCGGGTCGTCGGCGAGGCGCAAAAGTAGGACGCCGAGCGGCGCCAACGCTGCGCTCTTACTCTGATGCGTCAATCGCGCTCCGCGCACCCTAAGGAACGTCTGAATCCGCCGCGGCCTTGCAGGATACTGAATTTAACCCCGTGCAGAAAGCCTGCGGGCGGTTCGGGCTTTACTGACTGCGGGAATGCTGGCTTCAGAATGGGCACATATTCGCAGAATCGCTCGATTACTGACCGCTTGACTTCACATCTTGGTTCGTGCTTTCCCGGGTCCGACAGAGACGCCGGCATGGGTACACATGAAAGCGGTCAAGCCCTAGATCGCCAGCAGATTGGTGTAAACCGCCATGCCCACCACCGCGTCCGCCCCCAGCGCGTCCAGCGCGTCCACCTCCTGCTGGCTGCGAATCCCACCGGCCACAATCAGTTGCTGAGTCGTCAGTTTGCGCAGCCGCGCGGCCGTCGCGATAGGAAAGCCCTGCATCAGCCCTTCACCGTCAACATGCGTGTAGAGAAATGCACCGGCATAGTCCTCAAGCTGAGGAATCGCGGCATCGGGCGTCAACTCAACTTGCGCCTTCCACCCTTTGACGGCGATGCGGCCGTCCTTCGTGTCGATGCCTGCGACAACTCGCTCCGCACTCACGCTGGCAGCCAAGTCCGCGGCGAACTTCACGTTAACCTTACCGTCTTCCGAGAAAAGCGCCGAGCCAATAATGACGCGCCTTGCACCCGCGTCCAGCACTTGCTGCGCGCGCTCAATCGAGTGGATGCCGCCTCCCACCTGCACGAGGAGCCTGCGCGCTATCTTGGCTACAAGAACGGAGTTCTCGCCTTGGCGCATGGCCGCATCCAGGTCGATTAATTGCACCAGCGGAAAGCGTGAAAACTTCTCAATCCAGAAATCGAAGTCGTCGAAGGACAGGCGGAGTTTCTCGCCCTGCACAAGCTGGACGATCTTGCCGCCCAGCAAATCAATGGAAGGAATCAGCATGGAAGCCTCACGGAGACGCCGGCTTGTGCCAGCTCTTCTTTGAGCGAACGCGCGCTCGAAACGCCAAAATGGAAAATACTCGCAGCCAGTGCGGCGTCGGCCTTGCCGCGCCCGAACACATCGACAAAATGCGCGACGGTTCCAGCGCCTCCCGAGGCGATCACCGGAATGCCGACCGCCTCGCTCACCGCCGCGGTCAGCTCGCAGTCGAAGCCGGTGCGCATCCCGTCGGAGTTCATGCTGGTGAGCAGGATCTCGCCCGCGCCGCGCTGCTCCGCCTCGCGCGCCCACTCCACCACGCGGCGGCCGGCCAGTTTGCGCCCGCCCTGCACATACACCTGCGCATCGCGCACCGGATCGGCGGCCTCGGGGTCGCGCCGCGCGTCGATGGCGACGACGACGGCCTGCGCGCCGAAGCTGCGCCCAATGTCGTCGATCAGCATGGGATTCTTCAACGCGGCGGAGTTCACGCTGACCTTGTCCGCGCCGGCCTCAAAGACTTGCGCCGCATCGTCGGCGGAGCGAATACCGCCGCCGACGCAAAATGGAACGAACAACTCGCGCGCAGTGCGGCGCACGGTGTCGAGCAGTGTGGCGCGGCCTTCGTGGGTCGCGGTAATGTCGAGCAGGACGATTTCGTCGGCGCCGTCGCGGGCGTGGCGCGCGGCCTGCGTGGCTGGGTCGCCCGCGTCGATAATGTCGACGAATTGCACGCCCTTCACGACGCGGCCGTCGCGCACATCGAGGCAGGCAATGATGCGCTTGGTAATCATTGAATCCCCTTCGCTTGCCACTTGAGAAAATTTCCGAGAATCTTCAGCCCTGTTGCGCCGGACTTTTCCGGGTGGAACTGCACGCCCATGACATTGCCGCGCTCCACGGCTGAGGCGAACGGCTCAATGTAATATGTGGTGGCTGCGGTGTCGGCGGTGACCGGTGCCTTATACGAGTGTGTGAAGTAGACATACTCGCCAGGCTCGACGCCCGCCAGCAACCGCGAGTCGGCGCGCACTTCGAGCGAATTCCATCCCACATGCGGAACCTTCTCGCTGCCATCGGGGAAGCGCGCGCAGGATTCGGCAAAGTAGCCTAGGCCGGGCTGCTCCGGCGCTTCGCTCGACCCCGCGTAGAGCCACTGCATGCCCACGCAGATGCCGAGAAACGGAACGCCGCGCGCAATGGCCGCGCGAATGGCTTGCGTCAGGCCTGTCTCGTCGAGCCGCCTGGTGGCTTGAAAGTGGCCCACGCCAGGCAGCACGATGCGCTCGGCGCTTTCAACCAGAGAGAGGTCGCCGTCCGTCACGATCGTCTCCGTGCCCTCGTGGCGCAGCGCCTTGAGGACCGAGGTCAGGTTGCCCGCTTTGTAGTCGATCACTGT
The DNA here is from genome assembly GCA_963839155.1 of uncultured Acidobacteriaceae bacterium. Taxonomy (GTDB): domain Bacteria; phylum Acidobacteriota; class Terriglobia; order Terriglobales; family Acidobacteriaceae; genus Telmatobacter. The sequence goes on along the minus strand of CAWITY010000005.1, from coordinate 20,082 downwards.
TACGCGCATTCGAGAATCTCCGAATAGGTCGATGCTTTGAAAGGGCACGACTTGGGTCGTGCCGTAAAGGCCACAAAAAATTCCAGGGGCTTTAGCCCCTGAGGGCTGCTATTTCGCTAAGTTCATTCCGTGAATCCGAAAAGCAGCCGCAGGTTCTTCGACTCGCTGCGCTCGCTCAGGATGACAGCGATTGCGAATTACAAAAGTCCTTTCGTCGAGGGCAGCATTTCGCCGAGTTGTTTGTCGCGCGAGCAGGCTACACGCATGGCACGCGCGAATGCCTTGAAAATCGCTTCGATCTTGTGATGGTTCGAGCGGCCGTACATGGTCTTCACGTGCACATTGGCGCGCGCGCCGCGGGCAAAGGCTTCAAAGAAATCCGTAACGAGTTCCGATTGCAAGTCGCCCACCAGCCGCGTGCGCACCTTGGTGTCCACGGCGAAGGCCGCGCGGCCGCCGAGGTCGATGGCGGCAATGGCCAACGTCTCGTCCATGGGCATTAGGAAGTAGCCGGCGCGGAGAATGCCGCGCTTATCGCCCAGCGCGCTGTTGAAGGCCTCACCCAGCGCGATGCCCACGTCTTCGACTGTGTGGTGCTGATCTACATCCAGGTCGCCGTCGCAGGTGAGTTCGAGATCGAATGCGCCGTGCCGCGTGAACAACTCCAGCATGTGGTCGAAGAAGCGAATGCCGGTTGCAATTTTGTAATTGCCGCCGCCTTCAATGGTCAGGGCAATCGAGATTTTGGTCTCGGTGGTGTTGCGCTCGAACTTCGCCGAGCGTGAAGTCGTGCCATCCTGTGTCATCTGTCTGCTCCCGGTTTCAACCTGGACTTCCGAATTGCCGTCCTCAACCAACCTCTTCGCAGCGCCCCTACGGGGCGCGGTAGCCTATTTGGCGCTGTAGCCCAGGATTTCATCCTGAGCTATTCTCTTTCCGCCCCTTCGGGGCGTCTTGCAGTGTCTGCGGTTTTTCCTTGTTGCTCATCGCGCCTCGCATCCAGACCGCAGCGCGGCCAGCACTTCGTTGAGAGCAACAATGGCATGGCGCATCTGCTCTCGTGTTCCGATGGTGATGCGCACGCGTCCGTCGCAGCCGGGATCGCTGGAGCGGTCGCGCACCAGCACCCCCGCCTCACGCATCCTGCGCGCAAACTCCGCGTGTTGCGCGCCGATCTCGATCAGCACAAAGTTTGCCTGGCTGGGCCAGCGGCGCACGTTGGCCGCATCGAGCGCAGCTTCAAACTCCGCACGCGCGGCCAGCACTTCCTGGACATACCAATCGAGATACTCCGCGTCTTCCAGCGCGGGCGGCAAGCAGGCCAGCGCCAGCGAATTCACGCTGTAGGGCGAGAGCACGCGCCGCATCCAGCGCATCAGCTCCACCGGCGCAGCCAGCAAGCCGAGGCGCAGGCCAGCCAACCCGTAAGCCTTCGAGAAGGTGCGCGCAACAACCAGGTTGGGCACCACGCCGACCAAATCCATGACCGTCTCGCCGAAGAAGTGGAAGTAGGCTTCGTCCACCAGCACTACTGCGTAGGGCGCTCGACGTGCAATTTCCAGGAGTTGCGAACGAGTGGCAACGCAGCCGGAAGGGCTGTTGGGATTGGCGATGGCGACGATCTTCGTTTTCGGCGTGATGGCGGCAAGCAAGCGATCGAAGGGAAATTGCAGATCGTCCGCGGCCTGCACGGCGACGACGCGCGCATCGGTGGAGGACGCATAGACCTCGTACATGGTGTACGTGGGCACGGGCAGCAACAGCTCGTCGCCCGCTTCGAGGAAGGTCTCGAAGAGCACGTGAATCGCTTCGTCCACGCCGTTGGTCAGAGCAACCTGTTCGGCGGCTAGGCCGAGATGCGCGGCAACAATGGCCTCGACCGGAGCGCGTTCGGGATAGCGCGTGAGATGGCCGGTGGAGACGGCGGCGAGCGCCTCGCGCACCTTGTGGGAACAGGCCAGCGTGTTTTCGTTGAAGTCCAGGCGCAGAGAATCGCGGCAGCCGAGCGGTGGGTGATATTCCATCATGGCCTGCACGCGCGCGCGCGGCGCCACCTGCGGTGGGGCCAACGTTGAGCGTAAAGTCGATTCCATCAAGGATGCATTCCCTTCCCTTGTCTGCTCAGCCACGGGGCTTCCTCCCGCGCAAGCGCGTGCGGATGGCCTCGGCGTGACCGATAAGCCCTTCGGCTTCGGCCAGCAGTGCCGCACGGGGCCCGAGTGCTCGCATGCCCGCGCCGGTGTATTGCTGCACGGTGATGAGCTTGACGAAGTCGTTCACGCTCAAGCCGCCGCGCACCCGCGCCATGCCGCCGGTGGGCAGCGTGTGATTGGGACCGGAAATGTAGTCGCCCATGGGCTGCGCGGACCAGCGGCCCACAAAGACCGAGCCGGCGTTCTGCACCCAATCCAGATCGCTGGCCGCATCCACGGTCAAGTGCTCGGGAGCGAGGATGTCGGTGATCTCGCGCGCTTCCTCAACGCTCGATGCAAGAATGACCAAACCGTTGCGCTCCAGCGCTTCGCAGGCAACAGGATTCTCGCGGCTGCGCAGTTTGGTTTCCGCCATCACTTCTTTCGCCAAATCGGCGCGTGTGGTGATGAAGATGGCCAGCGCTTCGGGATCGTGTTCGGCCTGCGCTACAAGATCGCTGGCAATGTCGGCCGCGTCGCCACGCTCGCTGGTGACCACGATCTCCGTTGGCCCGGCGAGCATGTCGATGGCGCAATCGAAAGCCACCAGCCGCTTGGCCGCGGTGACGTAAAGATTGCCCGGCCCCACGATCTTGTCCACGCGTGGAAGGCTCTCTGTTCCATACGCGAGCGCGGCCACGGCGTGCGCGCCGCCCAGGCGATAGAACTCGGTGATGCCGAGGAGATGTGCGGCGGCCAGGGTCTCGGGTGCGGGATTGGGCGAGGCCACAACGATGCGCTCGACACCCGCCACCTGCGCGGGGATCGCCGTCATCAGCAGCGTCGAGGGCAGGGGATGGCGTCCGCTGGGCACATAGCAGCCGACCGAACCAAGAGGGCGCACAAGCTGGCCGGTCATGAGCCCGTCCAGCGGAGAATCGCTCCACGACTCCGGCAGTTGGCGAACGGCAAAGTTGCGAATCTGCTGAGCCGCAGTAGACAAGGCCTCCTGCATCGCAGGCGGAGTCGCATCCCATGCGGCGGCCATCTCCTCTTGTGTCACGCGCAGATCGGCCTCGCCGGCCAGTCCATCGAATTGCGCCGCATAGCGCAGCAGGGCGCGGTCGCCGCGCTTGCGCACATCGGCCACAATGCGCTTTACCGCAGGCAGCACGCTATCCAGCGCCGCACCGCCGCGCTGTTCCAGCGCCGCAAGCGTCTCTTGCGTTTGCCGCGCGCCGCGTCCTTTGGTCCGAATCAGTTTCATCGTCTTTGTCTCGCTTGTTTCTGTGAACTCATGGTGTGTCGAAAAATCGGTCGAATGTGTTCTGTGCTTTCCCACCCTTTCCGCACAAAACGCGGAAAGGATGGGGCACGAAGTATTTCTGCTACAGCACGACCTTGTTGAGCGGATACTCGACAATGCCTGCCGCCTTGGCGGCCTTCAGCTTGGGAATCACATCGCGGGCCACGCGCTCTTCCACGATGGTATTCACCGCGACCCATTCCGAGTTGCTCAACTGCGAAATCGTCGGCGAATTCAAGGCGGGCAGCACGGCCAGCACGGTTTCCAAATCCTCGCGCTTGACGTTGAGCATCAGCCCGACCTGCGACTGCGCATCGATGGCGCCGCGCAGCATGAGCGCGATCTGATCGATCTTCTCGCGCTTCCACGGGTCGGCGAGTGCAGCCTTGCCGGCGATGAGATGGGTTTCGCTCTCCATGACGGTGTCGATGATCTTGAGGTGATTGGCCTTGAGCGAGCTGCCTGTCTCGGTAACTTCAACAATGGCGTCGGCCAGCGTGGGCGGCTTCACTTCCGTCGCGCCCCAACTGAATTCGACCTTGACGTTGACGCCCTTCTGGGCGAAGTAGCGCTTGCTCACTTCAACCAATTCAGTGGCGACGATCTTGCCTTCCAGATCTTCGGCCTTCTCAAAGCCGCTGCCCTCGGGCACGGCCAGCACCCAGCGCACCTTGCGGCGGCTCTGCTTGGAGTAAGTCAGCGAGGTGATGCTGGTCAGGTCCAGCCCGCTCTCAACGACCCAGTCGATGCCGGTGAGGCCCGCGTCGAGCACGCCGTGATCGACGTAGCGCGCCATCTCCTGCGCGCGAATCAACATGCACTCGATCTCCGGATCGTCGATCGAAGGAAAGTAGGAGCGGCCGTCGGCGTAGATGTTCCAGCCGGCGCGCTTGAAGAGAGCGATGGTTGCATCTTGCAGGCTTCCCTTGGGAATGCCGAGTCTGAGTTTGTTAGCCACGGGTTGCCTCTTTCTGGGTGTTGTCTTGCTGTGCGCCCGTGCCCAACGGCAGAGGCTTGGTGAAGCAACTGACGGTGCCTTCGTGGCAGACCAGTCCGTCGCCCTCGACAACCACGCGAAACAGCAGCGTGTCGTTGTCGCAGTCGGTGGCGGCGGAGACCACGCGCAGGCGGTTGCCGCTGGTCTCGCCCTTCATCCACAGCTTCTGGCGGGTGCGGCTCCAGAAGGTGACAAAGCCGGTCTCCAGCGTCTTTGCGTAGCTGACGGGGTTGAGAAAGCCCAGCATCAGCACTTCGCCGGTGCCGCGCATCCTGCACGATGCCGGGCACCAGGCCGTCCATCTTGTCGAAATCGATTATTGGATTCACGTGCTCATTTTCCTAGTCTTGGTTGGGATGTTGGGGTTTGGGAGCACGAAAAAGCCCGCCGGCTGGGTCGCCGGCGGGCTGGGTGATTCTTGGATCTCTCTGGCCGTTTACTTCAGGCCATGGCAGTCCGCCGGCATGGGGGTCCCATGATGGTGGTGGTGACCGTGATGGCGGTGGCTCTGCATCTAGTTCAAAGCTTAGGGGAATCCTCCTGCGGTGTCAAATATCTCTGTCGCGGTGCCGGGCGCCTCCCCTTTCCGGTAAACTTGCGGCAACCCCTGTAGTGCTGCCGAGGAACCCCGCGAATGTCCCAACTCTATGTTGCCGTATTGGCTGTCATTGTTCTTGTCCTGCTGGCAGTCGCCATTCATCGCACTTACCTGGTGAAGACCAAGGCCGACTATCTTGTGGCGGGCCGGTCACTGCCGGCGGTGGTACTGGTGTTGACCCTGCTGACTTCGTGGATCGGCGCGGGAAGCCTGTTTGCCGGAGCTGAAAACGCCTACAAGAACGGCTTTGCAGCACTCTGGCAGCCAGCCGGCGGGTGGTTGGGGCTGCTGCTCATTTACTTCATCGCACCGAGAGCTCGGAAGTTTGCTCAATTCACGCTGCCTGACCTGCTTGAAGCCCGCTATAACCAGACGGCCCGTGTGCTGGGCGCCATTGCCATTCTCTTCGCCTTTACCGCCATCACCAGCTATCAGTTCCGTGGTGGCGGCGACGTGCTGCACCTCATCTTTCCCGACACGGTCACCCCGGAGCTTGGCACCTTCATCATTGCCGCGTTTGTCATCACCACCACGGCCATGGCCGGCATGTCGTCGGTGGCATACATGGACGTGGCCATCGGCTCACTGGTCACCGTCATCTGCGTCATTGCCGCGCCGTATCTCTTTCTCCACGCTGGCGGCTGGGCCGGCCTGCAGACCGTGCTGCCTCCCGAGTACTTCCAGGTGCTGGGCAACTACCGCTTCGGTCCCAACCACGTGCGGCAATCGGCAGGCATGGGCCTGATTCGCGCCTTGGAGTTCCTGGTGCCTACTCTGCTGCTGATGCTGGGCAACCAGGTGATGTACCAGAAGTTCTTCTCCGCCAAAACTGAGCGCGACGCTCGCCTTTCAGTGGTCGGCTGGACGCTGGGCACCCTGGTGCTGGAAACGCTGATTGTGGCCATCGCTGTTTTCGGCCGGGCGCTCTACCCTACGGGTGAAGTGGCACTGCATCCACGCGAGATCATCCCTTATACGGCCCGTCACGGATTGCCAGCGGTGCTGGGCGCGCTGCTGCTGGGCGCGGTCTTCGCCAAGGTCATCTCAACGGCCTCGAACTACCTGTTTTCGCCCGCCACCAACCTGGTGAACGACATCTTTGTGCGCTACATCGCGCCGGGAGCGTCAAACAAGCGGGTACTGATCGTCTCCCGGCTGGCCGTGGTGCTGCTGGGCTGCTGGGCGCTTTATCAGGCGGTCTACGCTGAGAGTATCTTGCAGAAGATGCTTTACGCCTATACCATCTACAGCGCCGCGCTCACCCCGGTGGTGCTGGCGGCCTTCTATTCGAAGCGAGTCACAGCCTGGGGCGCAGTGGCGGCCATCGGCACTGGCACAGTGGTCACCCTGGCCTGGGATCTGCCGGTCGTGCGTGCCTTCTTCCCGCCCATCCTGGCCCAGCGCGACGCCATCTTTCCGGCGCTGTTTGCCGCCGTTGCCGCCATGGTAGTGGTCAGCCTGTTCACGCCCAAGCCGGACGCCGAGCACCTGGCGCAGTTCGCGGAGTAGCCTTCTCCCGCCCTGGAGGGAATAAGCTTCAGCCTGTAAATGAACTGAGAAAGGTCAACAGCGGCAAGACAGGCGGCGGAAGACTCGACGCCGCGTTAGGACACAACTTGATTCGTGCCGAAGCCATCAGGCAGGCTCTTGGGGCCATCGAACGATTCCAAAAGCGCGGTGACCAGCGCGAGCGGCAGCCCGACCACATTGAAGTAGCAGCCCTCGACGCGCGGAATCCAGCGTGCGGCGCGGCCTTGGATGGCGTATGCGCCGGCTTTGTCCATGGGCTCGCCGCTGGCGATGTAGGCGGCGATCTCTGCATCTGAAAGGGCGAGGAATTTCACCGCGGTCACCTTGGCCGCCACTTCCGTTCGCTCCGCCGTCACGACGGCCACGCCGGTGATGACGCGATGCGAGCGGCCAGCGAGCAAGCGTAACATGCGCGCGGCGTCAGCCGCATCTTCCGGCTTGCCCAGAATGTGGTCGTCAAGTGTCACGGTGGTGTCCGCGCCGAGAACCGTGAGGTAGGGAGCGCCCTCAGTCTCCGCCGAAAGCCGATTGAAGACCCATTGCGCCTTTTCGCGCGCCAACCTGGTCACGTAAGAGATGGGGGCCTCGCCGGGCAGGGGGTCCTCGGGAATATGCGCGGGTTGAACCTCAAACGAGAAACCGGCCTGCGTGAGCAGTTCGCGGCGGCGAGGCGATGCGGAAGCAAGAACCAGCATATTGAGATTATTGCAGGAACCCTATCTTCAGCTCGATCGCGCTACTTGCGCCGAAACCTTGTCCCGTGTGTTCTCGAATTGCTCAACATCTGCAATCGAAAGCGCCGCGTGGAAGGAACTGTGCGCGCGTGGCCGTGCGAAAGCATGTTTTCCCAGGTATCGCTTGTACCCGGCGGCTAGAATCTTGCGGATATCCTTCCACTCAAGAATGAAAAAGCGATCCCGGCCTGTTTCTCGAATCACAACGAGGACGCATATCAAGCCCGGAATCGGTTCCGGCTGTAGTTTCCCAGGAATCTGGTGCTTTCCGTCCTCATCCATTTGAACGTCCAGAAAGCTGCGAATATCAAACTGCCATGTTTCCCCGTTGATTGCCTTTACCTGAACGAACACATGGCCCCCAGACTGGCCGGAAGCGATGATGTCGTAATGGGGAACGTTCCCGGAAAACGGCGTAGCAATAAGACCACGGCGACATAGTTCCGCCGCAACTAGAAACTCGCCAGTAGCACCCGTGAGTTTGGTAGATCGACCTGTGGCCATGCTTCAAACTACCAACTTTCTCGAACTATCTTGCCGGGCGTTTCATCCACTTATACCGTGAGCCCCGTCTGCATCCCGCCCGGTGTCGCCAGCCCCCAGGCCATGGCCGGTGTATTGTGCGCCATCCCAAACCGCCCGTCGGGGCCGAGCAGAATGATGCCCCCATGGCCGCCGAGCCGGTTATAGAGATACGAGATCGCTTCGCGCGCGGCCAGTTCCGGGGCGGTGCCGCTGGCCACGCGGTCGGTGGCCCATTTGCCAAGTACGAGTTTCATGATGGGCTCACCCCAGCCGGTCAGCGAGACAGCGGCGGCTAGGTTGTCCGCGTAGCAGCCGCAGCCGATGAGCGACGAGTCGCCCACGCGCCCCGGAGTCTTGTTCAGCGTGCCGCCGGTCGAAGTGGCGGCGGCCAGGTTTCCGCGGAAATCCAGCGCCACTGCGCCAACCGTGTCATGAGAGTCAAGATGATGCGGATACGCCGTCTCCGGGCTCTTGTCGTCGTGCAGCAAATCGCCGGAAAAGGTGAGATCGGCCAGGCCGGCGGCTTCGCGCGCCTTGGCCAGGGTCAGCCGCTCGCGTTCGCGGTCCATGACCAGCTCGCTGTTGTCGATGAGGGTCATGCCGTGAGCCTGGGCAAACTGCTCCGCGCCTTCCCCCACAAAGTAAACGTGGGGGCTCCTTTCCAGCACCAGCCGCGCGGCCTGGATGGGGTTGCGCAGCCGCTCAACGCAAGCCACGCCTCCGGCCAGCATGCGCCCGCCATCCATCAGCAGCGCATCAAGCTGCACGCGGCCGTCGGAGGTTAGAAAGCTGCCCCGCCCGGCATCGAATGTCGGGTCGTCCTCCAGCACGGTCACCGCCGCTTCTGCTGCGTCCAGGGCTGAACCGCCGAGGGAAAGCACGGAGTAGCCGGTCTCCAGAGCGAGGCGCACTCCGGCTTCGTGCGCGGCCGCCGCGTCGGCGGGAATGGCCCAGGCGCCGCCGTGTACGAGGAGAATGGGATCGTGCGTAACGGGAGTTGTCACCTGGATATCGTAGTCTATTCCACCTGCGCGCGGGTGTGGCGAGGTGGGGTCACCGTCCAGCCCTATTTCTGCCTCTCGAAGGTCAATGAGGCAGAGTTGATGCAATAGCGTAGCCCCGTCGGCGCGGGTCCGTCGGGGAAGACGTGACCCAGATGGCCGCCGCAGCGGGCGCAGGTCACCTCCACGCGCCGCATCCCATGGCTCCGGTCTTCATGCTCCACAACCGCCTTCGAGTCGGCGGGCAGCATGAAGCTCGGCCAGCCACACCCGGAGTCGAACTTGGCGCCGCTAAGAAACAAGAGCGCCCCGCAGCCTGCGCAGTGGTAATTGCCGGTGTCGTGGTTCTGCGTGAGGGCTCCGGTAAAAGGCCGCTCGGTGCCTTTCGCGCGCAGCACCTGGTACTGCTCCTGCGTCAGCACTGTACGCCACTCGGCGTCGCTGCGCACAATCTTGTCGGGCGTTTCGCTCATCGGGACCTCCTGGCAAACGGGGAACGTTCATGGGAATCTCCCCACTATCGCAAAAGATGCGAAGGATGCGGCGCCCGCAGTGGGTCGCGTGCGCGGCCTTACACTTCCGCGATCAGCTCAATCTCCACCAGCACGTCTTTCGGCAGCCGCGAAACCTCGACCGTCGAACGCGCCGGTGGCGCAACGCCCTCCGGTCCAAGATACGCGCCGTAGACCGCGTTCATGGCCGCAAAGTCGTTGAAGTCCTTGAGAAAGACGGTCGCCTTCACCACGTGGGCAAGGCTAGATCCGGCGGCTTCAAGAATGGCCTTCAGATTGTCCAGCACGCGGGTGGTCTGCTCGGCGATGCCGCTCGCCACCACCTGCCCGGTGGCCGGATCCAGCGGAATCTGGCCGGCTGTGAAAACGAGGTTCCCCGCGCGCACGGCCTGTGAGTATGGCCCAATGGCCTCCGGGGCTCCGTTGGTGACAATAACGGTTTTGCTCATGCCCCGATTGTAGCCCGAAGGACCGGCCCGAACAGGCTTCGAAGAAGCCCAAACCTGCGGTAGGCCGAGTCAGTAGCCCCGGCGTAAGGCAAGTCGAGTGGCCAATGGGGCCTTCCTGGCTGCGGGGGCAAAACGATAGGGCCGAATCTTGTAACCAGGCACGACTTCTGTGGCGCCGTAAATCATTGATAATAAAAACATGCGTCAACAATTACGGGGGTACTTCTCGGCATATACGCCGGTCTTCCGGGGCCATTCCGTCGCCTGTTGAGAGCATCTCTCTCGACGGTATACAGGAGATTCGCGGGGAATCGGCGGAGGGAGCGTGGGGCTTCAGCCCCACCAAACCGACGCGATTTTAATGGCCTTCAGGCCCGGGGCTGAAGGCCGAATTGCTCTATCGCTGATTCAGGGGACTGAAGTCCTCTGCTCCTTTGAAAGTCATATTGTCTGGTGTTGCGTTTGGATGATTTGGAGTTCGTCGGAATAGCCGAGTTCGCGCAATTGCTTTTTGATCCGTTGAAGGCGGCGTTTGATGGCTTCCGGAGACTGCGTCATGCCGTATTCGACATATTCGACGCCTTGATGAAGCACCTTCCAGATAACGATGGCAAGGTGGTGAGCGATGGCCCAGATGGCCTTGGTGTAGCCCATCCGGGGCAGTAGGCGGCGGAATTTCTGCTCGAAGACACTCTGTTTGGCGCGAACGGCGGCTTGTGCCGCCTGACAGAGCGTCACGCGCAAATAGCGGTTCCCCTTGGCGCAGCGGCCGCTGTTGTTTTGTTCTGCGCTTTCGTCCTTGCCAGGGCTGACACCGATCCAGGAGCTGAACTGAGCCGCAGAAGGAAAAGCGCTGGCTTGGGGACCGGCTTCGGCAACAATCTGCTGGGCCGTAACCGTGCCAATGCCGGGGATGTCGACCAACCGCACAATGGCCTGGCTGGAGGCCTGCAGGAGCAGGGCCGTCTGCTGGGACAGCTCCTCGATTTGGCGGTCGATCAGTTGCAGATGATTCAGATGCTGGCGAAGCAGAAGGCGGTGCACAGCACCGACAGCGCCCGTCAGGGCCTCGGTCAGTTGCTGAGCAGGGCATTGCAGGCGTTGGTCGGCCAGCGCGGCCAGTTTGGCCGCATCCGTTTCCCCGCCCGCCAGCGCCTCCAGGATACGCAGCCCACTGACGCCGAACAAATCAGAAACCACGCTGGACAGCTTGATGCGCGTCTCTTCCAGCAGGCTCTCCATTTGATTCTGAATGCGTATCCGGTCGCGCGTCAGTTGTGTCCGCCGCCTGGTCATGGTGCGTATTTGCCGTTGCTCGGCATCGGGAACAAAACTCATGGTCAGTTCCTCGGCGCAATAGCGGCGCACTAATCGTTCAGCGTCTTTGAAGTCGGTCTTTTTGCCGCGCGGCGCACGGTTGCTCCAGGCCTGTGCAAGATGCAAGCCAAAGCGCTCCTCAAGGCCCAGCCATACAGGTTTCCAATACTGGGCCGTGGACTCCATGACCACCTCTTGGACGCTGTGCGCGGTTAGCCACTCCGACAAGTTGGAGATTTCCAGACTGTTGGTGCCGAAGCGGTGGCGCTCAAAGCGCCCCGGCCTCCCGGCCTCGGATGCGGTTCCAATGACGGCCATCAGAACCCGCTTATGCACATCGATTCCTGCTATCATCCCATTCATCATCCACCTCCGGCGCGGAAGCGGGGGACACGATCACTGTTTCAATGCACCTTTACGTGCTACTGCTTCCGAGCCGGAAACGCAGCGCACACTGTGGGGTTCTCCCGCGTGTCCTTGGCCATACTCCCTCACGGCCTCGATTGCTCCAGAGCAAGGCCGGCCTCGACCGCCCACGCTGAAAACAACCATAAACCTAACCCGAGCCGACTTTCATGCCTGAGGGTGGCCCGATGGGCCATGGGTACTCCCTCCGTTCAATTCCTCCCTCTACATAAATCGGGGAACCTCCTTAGCCCCTGGGAATTGCACTCCAGTGACTTTGCCCGCAATTGCTCCCCTCTCCCCCAGCCGCACGCCACCCTCGCCAAGGCCTTGCTTTTTCGCTGGGCGGGCAAGCACTCAACGGGTGATCTGTCCTTTTTGCGTAACTTGCATTCTTGTTTCTTTTGCAGGAAGCATGACCGGCAGCAACCATGCATGAGGAACGATCGCCGATGCCGGAATTGCCGAACGTCGACTGCCACCCAGCCAAACCCGGGTTTCTCCCGACCTCGATGGCCCCAGGACAAACCGGGGGAAGGTGGCAGTTGGCGCCCGGCCTCTACACCTTCACGAAGATCCGTTTTCGATAGAGGAACCACACCGGCAAGAAGCAGAATGCGGTGAAGCAAATCGAGTAGGCAAAGGCGGCCCAGCCCGGATCAGGAATGTGGGCGAAAATGCGGTTGAACAGCCAGGCGTGGACATTTGTGCGCTGCCCGGCCGAGGCGAAAGTGATGTTTCCCAGCGCCTCCGGCAGCAATTCGCTGAACATGTAAGCCACAATGGCGTTCGAGCCAAACACCAGCCAGGGCCAGGTCCAGCCTTTGTTCCATCCATGCTGCTCCACGGCCCAGTAGATCGCTGCCAGTAAGGCCAGCGACCAGCCGGCAGCCACCAGGGCATAGGAACTGGTCCACAGGTTCTTGTTCAGCGGGAACCAGATTGACCAAAGGTAGCCCAGGACCAAGCAGGCGACGCTGGCCAACGCCAGGCCCTGGGTTTTCACCGCCGGAAGCGCCTTGCGGCTGCGCAGCCACAGTCCGGCAAGCAGGCCCAGCAGCGCCGTGCCTACGGCGGGCAGGCTGCTCAGCAGTCCCTCGGGGTCGCGCACGTCAAACGTCGGAGGATTCCTGGGCAGGTAGAGATGACCGGGAAGCAGATGCCGGTCGATCCACGAAACCAGATTCAGGTTCTGGTCCATGAAAGGGAAATCCTGTCCCGGCATCCCGGCGCCTGGCACCGGAACCCAGCGCAGCAGGATGTAATAGCCCACAAGGGCCACCGCCAGCGCCGCCAGTTTGGTCCACACGCGCCGGTCCCACAGGTAGAAGAGAGCCACTACCAGGTAGCAGATGGCGATGCGCTGCAAGACACCGTAGATGCGCAGGTGGGCAAGGTGGAAGAACGGAAAGCCGTTGACCACAATGCCCAGCAGGAAGAGGACAGCCGCCCGGCGCAGCGTGTGCCATGCCAGGGAGGCACGCGGCACGCCCCGCGCCAGCCGCGTCTCAAAAGCCAGCACAATCGACGCTCCCACCACAAAGACAAACGTAGGAAACACCAGATCGGTGGGAGTCAGTCCGTTCCAGCCCGCATGGTTCATGAAGCCCCAGGAGCCGGAGCCGCCATTGTTGTTCACCATGATCATGAAGGCAATGGTGATGCCTCGCAGAACGTCCAGCGAAATAAGCCGTTTCACAGCAGCCGGCGGAAAATCCGGGTTGGTCATCGCGATCAAGCTCCCTCAACACCGTTTGCAGAGTTGCACTTACGCTACGCGATCGGGGCAGAGTTCGCCAAGCCTTGCTCGGCAGCGCAGACCTGATTCTAAACCGGGAGCCCTGTCGCCACCGCCCCCTCCTCTGCGATAGCATTACCGGGGTTCGTGTATCTCAAAGTCACGGCGCCCAGGACCGTGCCCCTGCGACCTGATTTTGTTGCCGGAGCGCAAGGCGACGCAAGCCTTGCTGCGCGTCGATCCCGCCCGTCGACTTGAAGATACACACACTCCCAGGGAATGCCGTACACTTCCCCTTCAGGGAAACTATCGAAAAACCGCTTCAATCCGTTTGGAGGCTATTCGTGCCAGAATTTCAACCCTTTGTCCCAGCCAGCGAGAATCCGCCGGAGTTTACCCTTCGCGCCATCTTTCTCGGCTCCATCTTCGGCATCATCTTCGGCGCCGTCACCGTATACGTGGGCCTGCGCGCCGGACTCACCGTGGCTGCTTCGATTCCCATTGCGGTGCTCTCCATCAGCATCCTGCGCGCCTTCGGGCGGGCTTCGATCCTGGAGAACATCATCGTCCAGACCACCGGCAACGCCGGCCAATCCATCGCCGCCGGCGTCATCTTCACCCTGCCGGCGCTGATTTTCCTGGGCTTCGACCTGGAATACGCCCGCATCTTCATCCTGGCGCTGATTGGCGGCTTCCTGGGCGTGCTGTTCATGGTGCCTCTGCGCAAGCAGTTAATTGTGGACGAGCACGAAAATCTCAAGTTCCCCGAGGGCACGGCCTGCGCCGACGTCTTGAAAGCCGGTGAAAAGGGCGGTTCGCTGGCGAGTCGCGTCTTTTTTGGCCTGGGACTTGGAGCGCTCTATACCTTCTTCCAGAACGAAAACCTATTCGGCGCATGGCCGGGCACGCCGGAGTTCCGGCCGGATTTCGGGCCGAATCACGTGCTCAAAGGCGCCTCAATCAAGGCCGACGCCACCACCGAATACATGGGCGTTGGCTACATCATCGGACCCAAGACGGCAGGCGTCATGCTGGCAGGCGGCGTGCTCTCCTGGCTGGTGCTGATGCCGCTGATTTACTTCTTCGGCAAGGAACTGGGCCATCCCATGTATCCGGGAACGGTGCCCATCGCCCAGATGGGGCCCAGCGACCTGTGGATCACCTATATCCGGCCCATGGGCGCCGGGGCAGTGGCCGCCGCCGGGTTGATCACCCTCTTCAAGACCATGCCCACCATCATGAGCGCGCTGAGCGCGGGATTCAAGCACATGCGCGGCGGAAACGCGGCGGCGGAAACCAAGCCGTTACGCACGGAGAGAGACTTCTCCATGGGAACCGCGGTTGCCGGCTCCGGGCTGCTGGTCGTCATCATGTTCTTCTTCCTCTACTTCAAGCCTGTGCCGGGCGCGCAACTGGGGCTGGTCGCCAATCTGGCAGCCTCGCTGTTGATCGTCTTCTTCGGCTTCCTGTTTGTTACCGTCAGTTCGCGAATTGTCGGGCTGATCGGCAGCTCCGCCAACCCCATCAGCGGCATGACCATTGCCACGCTCATGGCCACCTCGGCCATCTTCCTGGTCTGCGGGTGGACCACCCCAGCCTTTGGCGCGCTGGCCATCACCATCGGCGGCGTGGTCTGCATTGCATCGGCCGAGGCAGGCGACACCTCGCAGGACCTCAAAACCGGCTTCCTGATCGGAGCTACCCCGCGCAGCCAGCGGTTTGCCTTCCTCATCGGCATTGTGGTCTCCACGGTGGCCATCGGATTCACGCTGAACATGATGAACGAGGCCCTTCAGGAATTCCGCGAAGCGCCCCAGGCGTGGGACCTCTCCGTGCCCCACTCGGGCGTGAACGAGCAAAAGGACCCCCGCGGCCTGCACGATCAGTTCCAGGTGATTCGCACCGACAAAACCACCGTCATGCACAATAAGAGCGAGTATATTGTGCTCAACGCGCTGGGCTCTTCCGAGTTGGCCGACGGCAAGTATCTCTATTCGCCCACCACAAAGAGGATTGAAGTGCAGTGGATTCCGGGCATCGGCGGAGAGAAGGCTCCTGCCCCGCAAGCCCGCCTGATGGCCACGGTCATCAACGGCATCCTCAGCCGCAAGTTGCCCTGGGGATTGGTGCTGCTCGGCGTCTTCATCGTGGTGACCATCGAGCTGCTCGGCATTCGCTCCCTGGCCTTTGCGGTGGGCGCGTACCTCTCGATCGGCACCACGCTGGCCATCTTTGTGGGCGGCGTGATGCGCTGGATGGTGGATTCAGCGGTGAAAAAGGCCGGCGGCGACGCCGATGCCGAGGGCGATGTTTCGCCGGGTTCGCTCTATGCCTCGGGCCTGATCGCGGCCGGCGGCATCGTGGGCCTCATCGGCGTGGCGCTGAAGGGATATACCACCACCTTCAACGTTCCTAACCCGATCCACTTCCAGCTCACCGATAACCCCATCTTCTCGGTAGCGGCCTTCCTGGCGCTGGCCGGTTCGGTCTACTACTTTGCCCGCAAGCCGCTGAAATAAACAGAGGTGGGGCCGCGCTCCATGTTACCCGCAAACAGAAAAGCCCAGACCTTGCTTTCAGGCCTGGGCTTTTCTCGTTTTCTCCATGCGGGAGCAATGCCATGCACGCTTCATGCCTTTGCCTGGTCAGATTCGGCGCCATCCCAGGTCCGAAAAGCCGGAGCTGGGGCACTCGGCCAATCACCTCTTTAAGTTGCAATAGTCTAACCCGACACATTGGACCAACACCCAGCCGTCGTTTCCGAGCAAATTGAGCTGTTGTTCGATTGCTCCTGAGGATTGTCCTCCTGCAAGCAGATTTGCCACTTTGTATTTCTCTGGGACCGACGCTTCGACGGCAGCAGGGGTCAGGTATGGCCGAACTGCCAGCCCCGTGAGCAGCAATGCTTCGGATGGTTTCCAACGTCCCATAATACCTGTACTTAGAGTCGGGTGCCCATCCTTCGCGTTCTTTGCGAAGGATGGGAAGGATACCTTTCTTTCCCATCCCCCCCTGAACTCTGCCAATCCCCGCGCGTCTCAAGAGCGCGGGCCAGCCGAAGGCCGCTGGCCCCACCGCAGGTGGCGCAGCTGCTCAGGCCATCGCCTCCCGGCTCATGGGCTCGAACTTTAGCTGGTTCGAGGCGCGGTCCACGTCGATGCGGACGTGGGAACCGTGCAGCACTTCACCATTCAGTATCTTGATGGCCAGCGGGTCCTGAATCATGCGCTGCAATGCGCGCTTCAGCGGACGCGCTCCATACGCGGCATCCGACCCGGCCGCCAGGATCAGTTGTCGCGCCGGCTCGGTGAGTTCGAGCGAAATCTGCCGCTCTTCCAGCAGTTTGCCGACCTCGGCAAGCCGCAGTTCCAGAATCTGCGCCATCTGCGCGTGTCCCAGCGGACGGAAGATTACCGTGTCGTCCACGCGGTTCAAGAACTCCGGCCTGAAGTGCTCGCGCAGTACGCGCATCACCGACTCGCGCGCGTGATCAAAGTCGTGTTCGGTCTTCAGCGTATCGCCCACCAGCAGGTTTGCGCCCAGGTTCGAGGTCATGATCAGCACGGTGTTCTTGAAGTCCACCTTGCGGCCCTTGGAGTCGGTCAGGCGGCCGTCGTCCATCACCTGCAACAGGATATTGAAGACATCGGGATGCGCCTTCTCGATCTCGTCAAAGAGAATGACCGAGTAGGGGCGCCGATGCACGGCCTCGGTCAACTGGCCGCCCTCGTCGTAGCCCACGTAGCCCGGAGGCGCGCCGATCAGCCGCGCCACCGCGTGCTTCTCCATGTACTCGCTCATGTCGATGCGCACCATGGCCTGTTCGTCGTCGAAGAGAAACTCGGCCAGGGCGCGCGCGGTCTCGGTCTTGCCTACGCCGGTCGGTCCAAGAAAAATGAAAGAACCGATGGGGCGGCGCGGATCGCTCAAGCCGGCTCGAGAGCGGCGGATAGCGTTGGCCACAATGGTCAGCGCCGCGTCCTGCCCGATGACCCGCTCCCTGAGCCGCGCTTCCATCTGGACCAGCTTCTTGACTTCGCCTTCCAGCATCCGCGAAACAGGAATGCCCGTCCACTTGCTGACGATGCCGGCGATATCTTCCTCGTCGACTTCGTCCTTCAACATGCGGGCCACACCCTGGTTCCCATCCTGTTGCGCGCTCAGCTTGTTCAGTTGTGCTTCCAGCTTCGGCAACTCGCCATACTGGATTTGCGCGGCGCGGTCGAGCATGCCCTTGCGCGTCTGTTCTTCCGCCTCGAAGCGCAGCGCCTCGATCTTCTTCTTCACGTCGGTGATGTGGCTGCTCGCCTCGCGCTCTTTTGTCCAACGCGCCCGAAGGGCAGTTATCTTTTCAGTCAGTTGAGCCACTTCGCGCTCCACCTTGTTGCGGCGCTCCACGCTATTGGGATCGGTCTCGCGCTTTAGTGCGCTGAGCTCGATTTCGAGCGAGGTCTTCTCGCGCTCCAGTTGGTCGATCTCCGTGGGCACCGAGCCGATTTGAATCGCCAGCGAGGCCGCGGCCTCGTCCACCAGGTCGATGGCCTTGTCCGGCAAAAAGCGGTCGCTGATGTAGCGATGCGAAAGCGTGGCGGCGGCCACAATCGCAGAATCCTTGATGCGCACATTGTGGTGCGCCTCGTAGCGCTCCTTTAGCCCGCGCAGGATGGCGATGGTGTCTTCAACATTCGGCTCGCCGACGTAGACAATCTGGAAGCGCCGTTCCAGGGCCGCGTCCTTCTCGATGTACTTGCGGTACTCATTCAATGTTGTGGCGCCGATGGCCCGCAGTTCGCCCCTGGCCAGCGCCGGCTTGAGCATGTTGCTGGCGTCAATAGCGCCCTCGGCCGCGCCCGCGCCCACCAGCGTGTGCAACTCGTCGATGAAGAGAATGATCTCTCCGTTGGCTTCTTCGATTTCCTTGAGCACCGCCTTGAGCCGGTCCTCGAACTCGCCGCGGTACTTGGCTCCGGCCAGCATGGACCCCAGGTCCATGGAGATGACGCGCTTGTTCTTGAGGCTTTCGGGCACGTCTCCCTTGAAGATGCGCTGCGCAAGCCCCTCGACAATGGCGGTCTTGCCCACGCCGGGTTCGCCGATGAGAACAGGATTGTTCTTGGTGCGGCGGCTGAGCACCTGGATTACGCGGCGAATCTCTTCGTCGCGGCCGATCACCGGGTCGAGCTTGCCGCGCCGGGCCAGCTCGGTCAGGTCCTTGGCGTACTTTTCAAGCGCCTGGAACTTGCCCTCGGGGTTCTGGTCGGTAACCCGCTGCGTGCCGCGCACGGCGGTCAGCGCCTTCAAGATTGCGTCGTGTGTAGCGCCCAGCGAGACAAGCACATCGCGCGCCGGGTCGCCCTTCACGTGGGCGGCACCCAGCAAAAGGTGCTCGGTCGAGACGTACTCGTCCTTGAAGTTCTGCGCCTCGACAAAGGCCTGGTCCAGGACTTTGGTCAGCATCTGGCCCACGCCGGGCTGCGCGGCGGCTCCGGCCACGCGCGGCAGCTTCTCTTCGATGGCGTGCAGATCGCTCTCCAGCCGCTCGGTGGGCACGCCGATCTTTTCGAGCACGGCAGGAATCACGCCCTCGCGGTCCTCGATGAGCGACAGCAGCAGATGCACCGGCTGCAACTCGGGGTTGCCCAGCTCCGCGGCCCGCGCTCCGGCCAGCTCCAACGCCTTTGCCGACTTGACGGTCAGCTTGTCCCAACGAATAGCCATTTGAACTCCTATTGATAGATGAAGCAACCAAATTTGGTTGCTGAAATCATGGGTGACCAACCGTCCCGGAAGGGGAGGGCGATTTGTGTTGTGACGAGGGAGTGTCAGGAATAAAATCGGGGGGCTGCCCGGAATGGGGCAACGGTTGTGATTGAGTTTTCGACTTAAGCACCGACTGCACGTCAACGTACGCCTTTTCTAAATCACGAGGCTCATCGGCGTTTTTCATCACGTAATCGAATGCGGGGTCGATCCAATTCATTTTCAGGAGCACTTCTATACAGTCTTTATTGCAGTCAACTGTGAACAGAGACTCTCCCGAAAGCAAGTCTTGCACACTATAAAATTTGAGTCCACCCCCTGGGGCGAAGTAGGTGCTGTTCAATTCAGCGACACAGCTATTTCGGGCGGGGCTGTAATCCACCTTTTCCAATATCACACTACTCCCCGTCAAACTGCTGTCGCTGAGGTCAGTGTTCTTTTTCACATAGGCGTCAGCAACGGCCCTGCAGCGCGCTCGTTGTTGGAAAATCCGGCTATCATAGGACTGGCGATAGAAGTGAATCCCTTCTGTTGATGCAGCACCAAGAACGATACCGAATATGAGTGCCATTATCGTGAATTTGCGAGTTATCATCGCTTTTCCTCGTGGGCTAAAAACTGCGTAATTCACTTTTTTGATTCACTACGCAACAGAAATCGTGAATTGAATATTGAGTTCAAGATTACAGAGGTAAAATCCTTTTCCCGGATGCAACTCTAGTCCCGAGAAGTTCGGTAGTCAACCGGCAGATCAGTGATTTGTGATCGGTTCATTAGATGAGCAAAACAGCTCACCCGCATCCTTAATTCCGAGAGCTTGCCGTGCCGATAAAATCACAGCTTTGGTACCCAACGCGAGTTTTTCTTTCTTCGCGTGATCGAGTAAGATCTTTTGGGATGTCATATCGTTGGAAACGGTTCCAATCAAAAGAAAATAGGCGGACATATCATTAAAAAACTGACCTCCAACCGCCAAATCTGCTATCAGGTGAGCACGTCTATATAAATACCTTGAGCTGCGAAAGTTTTGAGCTGCTGCACTCAATTCGGCATCTGTTTTGTCTGTGTAACTTTCCTT
>CAWITY010000004.1:0-107314 GCA_963839155.1 uncultured Acidobacteriaceae bacterium | reverse complement strand
GGCGGAGAGAGGGGGATTCGAACCCCCGATAGAGCTTTTGACCCTATAACGGTTTAGCAAACCGCCGCCTTCAGCCGCTCGGCCATCTCTCCGGGTCTCAGAGGATTATACCGGAATTTGGGCTTGCGGCGTGCGAATGCGGAAATACCTCCGACAGAACGCCGCACTGGACGGCACGTTACCTATCGTGGCTCCAAGTTGAGAGAGGGCCTCGTGCCCGCCAATCGTCAGGGGCTCAACCTCCCCAGGCGCCGGTGCAAAACCACTGCGAACCAGGGGATTGTTCTGCCTCTCAAAAATGCGCTTGCAGCCGCTCCAGACGCGGCTGCCCCCACTTCAAAAGAATCTGTTTCCGGGCGCATTTTTTTCTTTGTGCGAGGGGCAAAAGTTGTTAGATTCACATCAATGCGTTTTGCCCTCAAACCTGCCCGGCGGAAGATGCGCTTTCTGCCCCTGATCGCTGCCACCTTCTTCATGGTGTCGGGTGGTCCCTATGCCATTGAGGAAATCCTCGGTGGGGCAGGTTTTGCGCGCGCGATTCTCATCCTCCTGCTGTTGCCGATCCTGTGGTGCCTGCCCACTGCGCTAATGATTGGCGAATTGGCAGCCGCCCTCCCCGCTGAGGGCGGCTTTTACGTATGGGTGCGCCAAGCGTTGGGTCCTTTCTGGGGCTACCAGGAGGGCTGGCTTTCGCTGTCTGCCAGTATCTTCGATATGGCAATTTACCCGGCCATTTTTGTCTTCTATCTGGGCAAGTTCAGCCCGGCACTTACGGCCGGCTGGGGCGGCTACGCCTGGCCGGTGGCCGTCGTTGTGCTTTGCTGCGTGTGGAACCTGCGCGGAGCGCCCCAAGTGGGCAAGGACTCTCTTTGGATGTCAGCGCTACTCCTAGCCCCATTCGCGGTCTTTGTTGTTCTCGGCTTCTGGCACGGCTTCACGCTGCACCCAGCGGTGCAGTGGAGCCAGCCCCTCTCAGAATCTGCTCTTTCTACCGCAGTGCTGGTGGCCATGTGGAATTACATGGGCTGGGACAATGCCTCCACCGTGGCCCAGGAAGTTGAGAATCCACAGCGCAATTATCCGCGTGCCATGATTGCGGCAACGTTTCTGGTGGCAATCGCCTACATCCTTCCTCTGTCGGCCATGGCGCTGGCGGGGCTCTCCGGTGCAGGCTTCTCCACGGGCGACTGGATGACCGCGGCAATCGCGGTCGGCGGTCCGCTGTTGGGGTTGGCGGTCGTTGCTGGCGGTATGATCAACGGCATCGGCATGTTTAACGCCCTGGTGATGAGCTATACCCGCCTGCCCATGGCCATGGCCGAGGACGGAATGTTGCCCCGCGCCTTGGCCCGGCGCAACAGCCGCGGCGTGCCCTGGGTTTCAGTGCTCTTGTGCGGTGTGGCCTGGGCGCTGGCTCTCAAGCTACCCTTTGAGCGGCTCATCTCCATCGACCTGATCCTCTACGGATCGAGCCTTCTGCTGGAGTTTGTCGCTCTAATCGTGCTGCGCGTGCGCGAGCCCAATCTTGAGCGGCCCTTTAAGGCCGGCAATCTGGCTTTTGCCTGCTCGCTTGGAGTCGGTCCGGCGGCATTGATCGGATTTGCCATCTACGCCTCACGCGCCGAAAAGCTGATGGGAGCCACCCCGGCACTGCTCTTCGCGGTTGTGGTTGCCCTGCTGGGGCCGCTGTTCTATTGGTTTACGGTGGTTCCGCGAGCCCGCCGCAGACTGGCTGCCGCTCAAGCCGCGGACTAGAAATCGTCTTGACAGCCTAGGCCGCATCCATCCGGGCGCGGCCTGCGCTGTCTCGATGTTCAGTCTTCCTGCCTCGGCATCCGCTATTTCCCGGACTCCAGTTTGGCCTTGCTCTCCTGGAATTGCCTGGCTGCATGGACCACGTGATCGCGGGCGTAAGCCGCGTCGTGCCAACCCCTTACCTCCACCCGCTTGCCTTCCAAGTCTTTGTAAATCGAGAAGAAGTGGGTAATCTCCTTCAGCATATGAGGGTAGATGTCGGTGTAGTTCCAGACGTTGTCAAAGCGCGGGTTGTTCTTGCCGACTGCCAGCACCTTCTCGTCCAGTACTCCCTGGTCCAGCATCTCCAGCAGGCCGATGGGGCGAACCTCCTGGACGCAGCCGGGGAAGCTGGGCCCCGGCACCAACACCAGCACGTCCAGCGGATCGCCGTCGTCGCTCAGGGTGGAAGGGATAAACCCGTAGTCCCCAGGATAGTGAACGGGGGAGTGCAGGTTGCGGTCCAGTTTGAAGACGTGTAGTTGCTTGTCGTATTCGAACTTTTGGGTTCCGTCCAAGGGGATCTCGATGACCGCGCGAAAGACCTCGGGGGAACGATCGCCAATAGGCAATTCCAGATAGTTAACCATCTCGTTTGCTTCTCCTCGGGTGGGGCAGTGCTCCGGGCGGGGAATCGCGCCGGAAAGGGAATCGGGGAAAGCGCGCCAGCCACCGGAACTACTATAATCCTTGATAATGAAGGCCCATGTCTATGTCACGCTGAAAACTTCGGTCCTCGATCCGCAGGGCCAGACCATCCAGAACGCCCTGCGCAAGATCGGATACGCGGATGTCACCGCGGTGCGCCAGGGGAAATACTTCGAGCTGTCGCTAGCCGACGGGCTCGCCGCCGACGCGGCCAAGGCGCTGGTGGAGCGAATCGCGAAGGAAGTGCTCACCAACCCGGTGATCGAAGAGTACACCTACAAGATCCTGGAGTAGCGCCGCCGGGACGCTACCGCGGCAGGCCCTCCTTGCCTGCCAGGTCAAAGTTCCCGGTGACCCGAAACACCCCCGGCATGGGAGCATACTGCAACATCCTAGTACCACGCAACATGAACGATTTCGCATATTGACGCCTGGTGTTTCTTGGTAAATGATTGGGTAATGACGCCCCGTTATCGAGTGACGCTCAGCGAAGATGAACGCTGCCGACTGGAAGAACTGACGCGCTGCGGCAAGACAGCCGCCCACACCTTTATCCATGCCCGCGCATTGCTTTTGTGCGATGCCGGACCGCATGGCAGTCCCTGGAAAGTTGCCGATGTGGCTGAAGCAATGGGCGTCACGACGCGCACCATCGAACATCTCAAAGAACGCTTTGTAGAAAAGGGAATCGATGCTGCGTTGGAACGCAAACCCCGCGCCAAACCACCAAAGATTGACTTCGACGGCGCCTTTGACGCTCGGTTGACGGCTCTTGCTTGCTCGCCGGCGCCCGACGGTCGCGCCCGGTGGACGGTGCGCCTGCTGGCTGAAAAAGTTGTGGAACTGAAGATCGCGCCGAAGGTATCCACCATGAGCGTTCACCGTGCTCTAAAAAAAACGAACTTAAGCCTCACTTGAGCAAATACTGGAAGATTCCGCCCGATGGCTGCGCCGCCTTTGTGGCGTGTATGGAAGATGTGCTCGATGTGTATCATGCGCCCTACGACCCGCTATTCCCGCTGATCTGCATGGACGAATCCAACAAGCAATTGGTAGGCGAGGTCCACGCCCCGCTGGCGGCGGCTCCGGGGCGCGGTCAAATCATGGACCACGAGTATGTGCGCAATGGCGTGGCGGATATTTTTCTGGAAGTCGAACCGTTGAGCGGTCGCCGCCACGTCGAGATCACCGAACAGCGCACACGTAAAGACTGGGCCATGTTCGTCAAAGGTATGCTCGATGAGCGCTACCCGCAGGCCACAAAGATACGCTTGGTGATGGACAATTTGAATACCCACAGTGCCGCTTCGCTTTATGAAGCCTTCGCGCCGGAGGAGGCCCGGCGATTAGTCCAGCGCCTGGAAATCCACTACACCCCCAAACACGGCAGTTGGCTCAACGTCGCGGAAATCGAGTTGAGCGCACTCAGCGGCCAGTGTCTTGATCGCCGAATCCCGACCATCGACCTGATGCGAAAAGAAGTGGCGGCATGGGAACTGCACCGGAACAATCGAAATGCCGCCATCGACTGGCGCTTCACGACCGAAGATGCCCGCATCAAACTGAAACGCCTTTACCCGAAAATATGAGTGTTACACGGTACTAGAGCGATTCCACATTCACGTACCCATGCAGGCATCGTGCAGGGTGGCATTTTCTTGGGGGAAATGCCACTTGATTTCAGTGGCCTCTTGGTATAACGATTGTGGAGCCGCTCAAGCCGCAGGTTCGCCTCCGCCTGCGCAATTCGCAGTGGGGATACCAGTCCGGGCGAAGAACCGAGCAGCACTACCGCGAATTCTTCTTGAACACCGGCCTCCTGATCTCCAGACCCAACGATGTTGTCGCAGTTTTCGAGAAGAGCTCGGAGCACATTTCACCAGAGATCTTCGGCGAGATCACACCGACGGTAGGCAGGAGCTTGAACGCCGAATACGAAGGCTACGACGGCATCATCCTGATCGGGCCGTTCAATTGTCTCCCGTTTCGAATCTCTGAGGCCATTCTCAAGCCGCTCAGCATTCAACAGGGCATGCCCCTGCTCACGTACGAGACCGACGGCTGCGCTGTCGCGCCTTCCGTGCTCAGGCAAGTTGATGTGCACATTCAACAGGTCCTTGAACACGCCGCCAGGACTTGTTGAGAGTGACTCAAAGGAATTGACCCACTGATCCGAAGGCGCATTCCCCAACTGTGGCCCGCGGCCAGTACATTCGCTTGTCTCTCCCTCTTCTTTTCCATCATTGAATTAGCCCATTCATAGAATTCTTCACAAGCCTTGCAGACTTTCTGACCTTCGAATCCTTCTCGGCGAGCCGCCCGCCATGAATCATTTGCGAAGTGCGGTCAATACCCACTCCGCTTGGCTCCGGCTCTGCGCATCGAGGCCTGCAAGCCTGCGTTCCACCACCAACATTTGAGACCCAACGGGCCTCAGATATGCACTTTTCACGTCCAATCAGTTTGGCTGGACCCAAGGTGAGTGGCCTATTCCTTGCCCGTTGAAAGCGAGTGGAAGCCTCGCACGAATACAAAGCACCCGCTGGCGGAGACGAATAAGTCCCAGGTAAGAAAGCCGATTTGAATGGCGCCCCTGACAATCCAATTCATCTTGGCTTGACTGTATTCGGGGCCTTGCCGGATGGATGTGCTAGCCAGCTCATTGTCCAGGCGGGTTCAATCTTCAGAGTTGAGCGCCGGCGAGCAATTAGGATCAGCCTTCACATCTCTGCCTGATAGATATTAGTGGACAAGAGGTTCCATACCCATCTTTGGACCCTCTGAGGTGGATCGACTCTTGCCGCACATTCATGGGATGAAACATCCCGCTGAATCTGAGTCGAGCCACTCCCGAATCATCCCAAAGGAGAGAATCAACATGAAACCGAGTACCCATGATGAGGCCATCGGCAAGATTCATGAAGTCAAAGGCGCAATAAGGCAGAAAGTCGGCCAACTCACTGGCAATTTGACCTTGGAAGCCGAAGGTCTTGCCGAAAAGGTTGCTGGGGAAGTTCAAACCCTTGTCGGCAAGATTGAAAAGACTGTGGGAGCGTAAACCAATGAACGACAACCTCGGAGACGAGAAAGGTAACAATACAATGACGCAATCAGTCTATGAACAGGCAAACGAGCAAATCGCAGACACAGTGCACAAAGCTTCCCGGGCAGCTTCTGCCGCAGTCGAAGCCATCGAAGATGGCGTGGGAGCGGCACGGCGTGCTGCAAAGCACGGCGGCTATGCGGCCGTAGAGCTCTATGACGACGCAAAGAGACGCGTGCAGAGCCACCCGGTTGAGACCGTTGTGGCGACCCTCGCAGCCGGCATTGCGGCGGGAACAGCAATCGGCTGGATGATGAAGCGAAAGAAGCCTTGCTCCAAAACAGAGCCGTGCGAGAGTGCCCAGTAGCCTGGGTAGTCTGCGAGTTATTCAGACTCAGGGGTGATCATTTCGATTCGGAATGAGGCGGCTGGCCATGTGTGCGGTCTTAACCCGTTCGCATGCCAGTCGGCGGTATGGAATTGAGCTGTGATCATGCCTAAGTCAAACGGCTACATTCATGTTGTTCACCCAAGGAACTCGCAATCTGAAGGCTAACCCATGCGGAGAACCTTTAGATTGCCTCGATTCCTGCGCTAGGCACTTAACCCAGGATAGTCGGTGTACCCGTGAGGCCCTGGCGCAAAGAAGGTGCTAGGGTCCGGAGCGTTGAGCTTCGCATTGTCAGCAAAGCGCCGCGGCAGATCCGGATTGGCGATGAAGAGCTGGCCAAAGGCGACGGCATCGGCCTCGCCGGAATGGATGACCTGCTCCGCCTGCTTCTGCGTGTACTTCTCGTTCGCTATATAGACGCCACCGAACTCCTTCTTGAGCTGCGGCCCGAGCCGGTCGGGCCCGAAGTATTCGCGGACGCACAGAAAAGCAAGGCCGCGCTTGCCGAGTTCGCGCGCCACATAAGAGAAGGTGGTTACGGGGTGTGAATCGTGCATATCCTGCGAATCGCCGCGTGGCGCCAGATGCATGCCCACGCGTCCCGCGCCCCAAACGCGGACCACCGCATCCGCGACCTCAAGCAACAGGCGCGCGCGGTTCTCGATTGGGCCGCCGTATTGGTCCGTGCGATGGTTCGAACCATCCTGAAGAAACTGGTCAAGCAAGTAACCGTTGGCGCCGTGAATCTCTACGCCGTCGAATCCAGCAAGCTTCGCATTCTCGGCTCCTTTCCGATAGGCTTCAACGATTCCCGGGACCTCCGATGTTTCCAGAGCGCGCGGCGTTACATACTCAGTAAGCGGCCGAACCAGGCTGACATGGCCGGCAGGCCGTATTGCGCTGGGAGCAACTGGAAGTTTACCCTCCAGAAAGCGCGGGTCGGAGATGCGGCCCACGTGCCATAACTGCATGAAGATGCGGCCGCCTGCCTTATGAACTGATTCGGTCACGGGTTTCCAGGCCTTCACCTGCCGCGGTGACCAGATGCCGGGCACATTTGCATAGCCAACGCCCTGTGCCACAACGGGGACACCTTCGGAGATGATCAGTCCGGCGCTCGCGCGCTGCGTATAGTACTCCATCATGAGGGGCGTAGGAACATGGTCCGGTGTGCCGCGCAGCCGTGTAAGCGGCGCCATAACCACTCGGTTTGGCAATGCAATATCGCCAACCTGAATCGGGTCTAATAAAGAAGGCATGAGGCGGGTGCTCCTTGATGACACCTGTTCGTCATTGTAGTTGGCTTGGCACCTTGACCGCTGGCCGTACCACCCAAATGCACTCGCGCCGAATCAAGCAGCTCCCGCCGTGGATCCAATACTGAGCTTGCGGACCAATCAATCCAAGGTCGCGGAGAGGGGCAATGATGCTCCGCCATCCGCAGGCAGCTCCTGTGCAAGACTCTCCGAGCACGAATTGTTTCAGCGCGGTCGCTCTAAGAGCCAAGAGGCTCCAGCTGGAATGGAATGATGCATCAGAATAGTGCCGCCAATTAAACACGCTTTGAGCTATCTTGCCGCGTGGATCAGGTACAAATCACGCAACTGGTCGGTTGCCCGCCAGATATGGAGGCCATTCTTGTCCGGGAAACAGCCTGGTATGCGAGTATCTAGAACCAGCGCCGCCGCCGCCGTGAGATCGCCCAGAGCACCACGAGAGCTAACTAAGCTCCGATCAGCAACCAAGACAAGTCACGACGATTGAAGTCTTCAAGAAAGCTGGAACCGGGCCAACGCATCTGCGCCAGAGCGTTCATCATTACAACCGGCATCTCTTCCCTCCGCGCACCTGTTCCGTCGCCCGACTCACGCGGCCCGACGGCTATTCAAGCCTTGTCGCAAATCCAGCTGGCGCGGGTCGAATCTGCTGCTAACCCATCTATCAGATAACTCCAAGTAGATAGCACACCAGCAGAATCAGGAGCACCGTGCCAAGCCCTACTCCCGCGCCCCCTCCAGTGCCCCACCGGTTGTAGCCGTAGTAGCCTCCGCCGCCGCCGAAGACAAGCACCAGAACAACGATCAGTAAAATGATAAGCATTTCAGATCTCCTTCTTGCCGGCCGAAACTCCGGCATCAAGCTGCACAATGGATGAAGTCGCGCGTACTGGCTCCGCAAGGTCATCGGCAAACAACCATTTAGGATGTTTCAGGCCTGCGCAGGTTGCTTCGCAAGATGGCCTCTCGCCGGATGTGGTTTGATGAGGCCAAGTTGCCCTGGCCAGCTGAGACGGGCTGTGTCGAGAGCCGCCGCAATATCCATAGGAACCTCTGAATATCGCAACCCTCATTGTGCGTGCACATCCATATCTTGCATCTGGAGTCTCGCACTCGGCTACAATGCGCGCTGAGCAATAGGAAACACAGGAGGCGTCGTCGAGGATAGCGATCGCCTACCGCGAAGTTGGGATGAGGCGCACGACGAAACATCTTTGGCTGGAGAGAGGTAACTCTTGAACCGGGATTGCTCGGCATAGTGACATGAGTCTCAAAGACGTCTCGCGCAAGCCTGGAGCCAATCCTCCAAAAACCTCCTCATGTCCGCCGGGGGCCGCAGCCAGATATTCGCGGCGGTGTGGCGCCATTGGCGGCGAACCAGCACGCTCAAACCGTGCGGCATGACATTGTTGACCGCCAGAAACCCAGCTTCGTCGGTCAAGTCATCGCCCAGATATGCAACCGGGGCGCCCGGCGCGCTCTCTTGAAGAATCGCTCGAACAGCGCCTCCCTTGTCCCGCCCCACGCGCAACTCTACCCCAGCCTCAAACTCCAGCAATTCCAGCCCATCCGTGCCTGCGAGTGGTTCGAAGAACCCTCGAATCCTCTGCTCGATAAGTCCCGCCTTACACGCAGATGCGCCCCGCCAGTGCATGACCAGGCCGTTCGCCTTGTCCTCGAAGAGTCCGCCCAAGCTGTCGTGCATGAGCAACGCGCGCAGTTTGTTCAGCTTCTCGCGAGCCGCAGCCGGCGCCTGTTGCAACTCCCTCCGGCCGTCAGGATAGAGGCGCTCTGCCCCATGCAGGCCCCAAACCTCAAGGGGCGGATCAATGCCCAGCAGGGGCACAATCTCGCTGGCAGATCTGCCGGTGACCACAACCATACGCGTCAGCCCTTGCCGCTCGATGCGTGTGAGAAGCTCCCGCACCGTCTCCCGGCCCTTGCGCACATGGATATACGGCTCGCGGTTCGACAACACAAAGATCCGGCTGAAGCCAAAATGCTCCCGAATATGGACGGCGAGCCGCTCGGCGGTCCACGGGTGTTCGCCGGCGCCGCGCAGTCGGGCTTCGGTTTCAGCGGCGGCGCGTGCCTCTACCAGACTCTCGGCCATCGTCTCTACCTCACGCGCCAGTGGTGTAAAGAGACTAAGCTCCTCGATGCTCTCGTCTTCGAGCCCAGCTGTGTTGCCCATGCGCAATTGCCTGAGTCGGTCTGCAACCCGGATCATGGGCCGCATCAAAAACCAGCGGACAATCAACAGAGTTACACATATGATTAGCAGAACAAACGCAACGATCCGCAAGAAGCTCTGTTGCCAGACCAGCGCACCCTGTGCGTGAATGGAGCTTGCGTCCTCCAGAACCACCAGAGCTCCGGCCATTCGCCCGGCGGCATCCAACGGAATCGCCTCTTCCAGCCACAGCTCGTCGCCTTCGTGGCCAAAGGCTTTCGACTCAACACGTTGCTTGATGGCCCTGTCCAACGGTCCCGGCGGAAGTGCTCTGAACATCGCGACAGGGCCCACTTCAGTTACCACCCCGCCTTGCATGTCAAAGACACCCAGCCCCAGCGCCTCATTTTGTGAGCGTAGCCTCGCTGCCTGTGCGGCAATCTCCGCCGCCTGGCCTCCGGCCATCGCCTTCTCCATCTCCGACTGAAAGCTCTTGCATTGCCACGCGGTCCTACGCTTCAACTCCTCTCGCATCACGTGCTTGTGTGTCAGCACCTCAAAATAGGTCGAGGCGACACTGACTAGTGTGATTCACACAACCAGCGCAAGAATCAGCCGCACGCGAAAGAATTTCACGTCATATCTCCCAGTTCTCTTCTATACAAAGATTTGCTCTTATCCTGTGCTATTTGGAACACTGTTTTGCCCAAATAGCCGCAACTCGGCGCATTCATCGTATTGTCCTGGCGCCTGCAAGGGGGAAGTTGGGCACAATCTAGGTAAAATTTAGGCGCGATCGATTTCATGTTTCGTTAAAGGATTGATTATAAGAGTGCTTAAGTATGGTGCCGGGAGGGGGGGTCGAACCCCCATGACCGCAAGGGTCGGCGGATTTTGAGTCCGCTGCGTCTGCCAGTTCCGCCATCCCGGCCTTGGGAGGAATGATGCCTTCAAAGTATCGCACAGCCTGAATGCGCCGCGCTACAGCAAAGGCCTGGACACGGCTGGGCCCGCTGCCCGCGTGCAAGCCGGAATGGCGCTCGGTTTGCATTTGGAATCGGTCATTTGAGGGGAATCCCCGCTTTCCACACCCCTCCGTCTTCGCTCCGATGGTGAATCCCGTGCGACAATGAAGGCAATCGTGATGACCACCGCCTCCTCTGCACTTACTCCCGAGCCGGTTGCGGTAACCCCGGAATTGCTGGCCCAACACAGCATCACCGCGGATGAGTACAACCGCATCCTGACGGCGCTGGGGCGTGTCCCCTCCCTCACTGAGCTGGGCATTTACAGCGTGATGTGGAGTGAGCACTGCTCCTACAAATCCAGCCGCGTGCACCTCAAGCGGCTGCCCACCAAGAGCGACCGCGTGGTGCAAGGGCCGGGCGAAAACGCCGGCATCATCGACGTGGGCGAAGGCTGGGCATGCGCCTTCAAGATCGAAAGCCACAACCACCCCAGCTACATCGAGCCTTTTCAGGGCGCGGCGACCGGGGTAGGCGGGATTTTGCGCGACATCTTCACCATGGGCGCGCGTCCGCTGGCGGTGATGGATTCGCTGCGCTTTGGTGAGATCGCAGAGGAAGCCTGTCAGGACGAAGCAGATCGCAAGCTCATTGCCAGGAATCACGCCGTCGTGGAGGGGGTGGTGAGCGGGATCGCCGGCTACAGCAACTGCTTTGGCGTGCCCAACCTGGGCGGCGAAACCAAGTTCGAGGCCTGCTATGCTGGCAACCCGCTGGTGAACGCCTTTGCCCTGGGCATGGTCCGCAAGGACGAGATTTTTTATGGCAAGGCCACCGGCGCCGGCAACCCGGTCATCTACGTTGGCGCCAAGACCGGGCGCGACGGCATTCACGGCGCCACCATGGCCACTGAGGAGTTCCATGAAGGCACTGAGGCCAAGCGACCCAACGTGCAGGTGGGCGACCCGTTCATGGAGAAGCTGCTGATGGAGGCCTGCCTTGAAGCCATGCAGACAGGCGCCATCGTCGGCATCCAGGATATGGGCGCGGCCGGGCTGACCTGCTCCACCTGCGAGATGGGCGCGCGTGGCGGCGTGGGGCTGGATGTGGAGCTGGACCTGGTTCCGCAACGGGAAACCGGCATGAGCTCCTACGAGATCATGCTCTCGGAGAGCCAGGAGCGGATGCTGCTGGTGGCCGAGAAGGGCCGTGAGCACGAAGTTCTCCGCGTCTTTGAGAAATGGGGGCTGGACGGGGTGATCGTCGGGACGGTTGAGCCCGAACCGCGGCTCCGCATTCGCCATCATGGCGTGCTGGTGGCCGATATTCCCAACCAGTCGCTCACGGACGACGCTCCGCTCTACCACCGCCCGGTGGGCGTCTGGAAGGCCCCGATTCCGCTTGAGCCTTCCGACGAAATCCAGGCCAAACTGGACGAAGACCGCGACTTTACCGCGGACTTGAAGAAGCTGCTGGCCAGCGCCAACGTCTGCTCCAAACGCTGGGTCCATGAGCAATACGACACCATGGTGCAAACCAATACGGTGCAAGCTCCCGGCGGCGAGGGCGGCGTGATGCGCATCAAAGGCACGGGACGACCGGACGCAGTGGGAGGGCCCATCGGAGAGATTGGCCTGGCCATGGCTTTGGACGGCAATGGACGCTGGGCGTATCTCGATCCGAAGCTGGGCGCGATGCATGCCGTGGCCGAGTCCGCCCGCAAGGTGGCGATGACCGGGGCAACCCCTGTGGCGGCTACCAACTGCCTCAACTTCGGCAACCCTGAGAAGCCTGAGATCATGGCCCAGCTTTCCGCGGCCATCGACGGCATTGCAGAAGCCTGTACAGCCCTCGGCACTCCGATCACCGGCGGCAACGTGTCTCTATACAACGAAACGCGCGGCGAGGGCATCTATCCCACGCCAGTGCTAGGCATTGTGGGCATTCTGGACGACGTGAACAAGGCTGTCGGTTCGGATTTCGCGAAGGAGGGCGACGCGATCCTGCTGCTCTGGCCCGTCCTGCGCGGCGAGGACCCCAATCCTAGCCTAAAAGTTCCCTTCCAGCCTGAGCCCATGAAGTACTACCCGGTCGAGCCTGTCGAGCGCGAACCGGTTGCGAACGTCGATCCAGAAGAGCCTGAAGCTGCGGCTGCTCAAAACTTGGCCTCCTTCGGTTCATCGGAATACGCGAAGTCTGTTCTCGGCGCCTTCTGGGGTACGCCGCCCGCGCTCGATCTGGACGCTGAAGCCAGCCTGCATAGGCTGCTGGTTGGGCTGGCCGAGCGCAGACTGCTCCGTTCCGCCCGCGACATCTCCGATGGCGGAATCGCAGTCGCCCTGGCGCAGGGCGCTTTTGCCAACCGCATCGGCGCTACGGTGGAGCAAGAACCGTCGCTGATGGTCCATCCGCTCTTTGGCCTCTTCGCCGAACCCTCTTCCACGATCCTTGTTTCCACGGACCCCAGCAACGTCTCCACCATTGAGAGGCTGGCCGGCAAGCACAGCTTCCTGGCCGCCCGCATCGGGACGACAGGAGGCTCCAAGCTGGAGATCCTGGTCGACGGCGAGCCTTTCATCTCGGCTCCGCTGGAGAGCCTCCGCAAGCCCTGGGCGCACGCCCTGGAAGCCACCCTCCACGACGAGGTAACGGCATGACCCGGCGGCTCTACCAGGGCGTCCCTGGCGTCGCCGACCGCTCCACCCAGCGTCGCGCTTTGAAAGGGCACGGCTTCAGCCGAACCAATAACGCCCGAGAAGAATTCGGGGCTTCAGCCCCCGAGGGAAGTCCCTTGCAAACGGTCCCTCAGGGGCTAAAGCCCGGCGCGATTTGTGACGCGGTTTGCGGCACGGCTGAAGCCGTGCCCTTTCAAGCCCACAGACAGGCACATTTGCAACGGCCCCTAGTCCCTAGTTCCTTAGTCCCCAGTCCCTTAGTCCCTAAGTCCCTGGAATTGGTCGCCGAAGGCGATACCCTCCGCGAAGAATGCGGCGTCGTCGCCATCCACGGCCACCCCGATGCTGCGCGGCAGGCCTATCTCGGCCTCTATGCCCTGCAGCATCGCGGGCAGGAGTCGGCAGGCATAGCTACCGCCGACGGCCAACACCTGGCCAACATCAAGGGTATGGGCCTGGTCTCGGAGATCTTTACCGACGACGTGCTGGCCAAACTTCCCGGCAATATGGCCATCGGCCACACCCGCTACTCCACCACCGGCGACTCGGCCCTGCTCAACGCTCAGCCGATCCGCGTGGACTCGACCAAGGGCCTCATCGCCATCGCCCACAACGGCAACCTGGTAAACCTGGGCAACGTCCGTGCCCGCCTGGAACGCGATGGAGCTTACTTCCAAACAACGTCGGATTCTGAGATTATCGTCCAGCTCATTGCTCACTCCCACGCTGGCACGCTGGTCGACGCCATTGCCGACTCGCTCTCCCGCGTCGAGGGCGCATTTTCCATCGTGATGATGACCCGCGACCGCATCTTTGCCGCCCGCGATCCCCGCGGCTTCCGCCCGCTCTCCATGGGCCGCATCAAGAACCCCGACGGCCCCGACACCATCGTCTTCGCCTCGGAGACCTGCGCCTTCGACCTGCTGCGCGCCAAGTATGAGCGCGACGTGCTTCCCGGCGAGCTGGTGATGGTCACCGAGGACGGCGTCACCAGCCGCCAATACGCCTCAGGTGTGCCACAGTCCAGTTGCATTTTCGAAAATGTCTACTTCGCCCGGCCTGACAGCCGCGTCTTTGGCCGCTGGGTGCAGGAAAGCCGCGACCAGATGGGCCGTCAGTTGGCCCGCGAGTCCGCTGTCCCTGCCGATGTAGTCGTTCCCGTTCCCGACTCCGGCGTAACGGCCGCTCTCGGCTACGCGGAAGAGAGCGGCGTCCGCTTCCGCTTCGGCCTCATCCGCAACCACTACGTGGGCCGCACCTTCATTGAGCCCGAGCAACGCGTTCGTGACTTCGGCGTCCGCCTCAAGCTCAATCCGGTGCGCAATCTGCTTGAGGGCAAGCGCGTCGTCCTTATCGACGACTCCATCATCCGCGGAACGACCAGCCGCAAAATCGTCCGGATGGTGCGCGGCGCGGGCGCCAAGGAAGTCCACCTGCGCATCAGTTGCCCGCCGACCGTCTCGCCCTGCTTTTACGGCGTAGATACACCTAGCAAGCGCGACCTAATCGCCGCCAACAAGTCAATTGAAGAGATTCGCCGCTTCATCGAAGCAGATTCCCTGGCCTACCTATCTCTAGACGGCCTGCTCAATTGCTGCCAGGGCGAGGAACCCATCGGCTACTGCACCGCCTGCTATACCGGCAACTACCCCACCCAGTGGGTCGATGCAGAAGAGATCTTACCCGCGACGGTGGGCTCCTAGAGCCCTGAGCCGGGGATTCAATACTGCATTCCGTATCCCGAACAGCAGGTCCTTCAACTGCGTTCGGCGAACTTTATAACGGGACACTGGCAGCAAGCTGCCTCCCCAGCTCGGTCCGAAGAGCACATGCATCCCTTCCCCCGACAGCCTCGCAGTGGAGGCTCGGTCCCTTGGGGCGCCGAAGATGCAAAAGACATAGGCAAGCAAGCGCGAAAGAGTCTATGCTGGTCCGGACAGAGTATGTGATTTATATCACATACGACCCTGTTTTCCGGCCTCCACAATGTTGCTCACGCTCGACAAATTCCTTCCCTGAAACAGGAAATGCACTTAACGGACGTGGAATCTCCGCTTCCAGAAGGGGTCACCTTGATGTCTCTTGCTTCTTCGCACTCCGGTTCTGCGCCCACCAGCGGCCGGAGCCCTTCCTCACCGCTGTCTGTATCACTCACGCTGGCTGGCATCGCAGCCGCGGTTGCGGGCTCGGTTTACTTGTTGAAAACCAATCCTCATGTCAGCCCCTGGGCGCAGGGCTACGATCCGACCGGCATATGGTGGCTCTCTACTCTCTTTGCCGCCATGCCGGTCGTGGTTCTTCTGGGGGCCATGGCCATCTTTCACCTCAAGGCACACGTAGCGGCGGTGATCGGTCTGGCGACGGCTCTGACCATGGCGATCGTGGTCTATCACATGCCGGTTCGCCTGGCGCTGACCACCACGGTCTATGGCGCCGGGTACGGGCTGTTTCCCATCTGCTGGATCATTCTACCGGTCATCTTCCTCTATCAGTTGACAGTGAAGACGGGCCGGTTCACCGCGCTGCAGGAGAGCCTGACCAACATCACCGAAGACGGTCGTCTGCAACTGCTGCTGATTGCGTTCGCGCTGGGCGCGTTCTTTGAGGGGACCTCGGGGTTCGGCACTCCGGTTGCAGTCTGCGGAGCCATCCTGATCAGCCTGGGCTTTCGGCCGATTCAGGCAGCCGGGCTTTCGCTGATCGCCAACACCGCGCCGGTCGCCTTCGGTGCGCTGGGCATTCCCATCATCACCCTGGCAGCGGTGACCGGCCTGGATGTGCTGCAACTGACCAAGATGACGGCCATCATCCTTGTACCGTTCTGCATGCTGGTGCCGTTCTGGCTGATCTGGGTTTATGCCGGATTCAAGAACATGCTGGAGATCTGGCCGGCGATCCTGGTGGCGGCAACAACCTTCTCGGCGGCACAGTTCCTGATGGCGGCCAACTTCGGACCGTCGCTGGTAGCCATCGTGGCCGCAGCCTCGACCATCGTGGTGCTGATCACATTCCTCCGCTTCTGGAAACCCAAACGGGTGCTCAACGCGGTGGGCGGGGACATTACCAGCCAAGCGCGTCAGAAGTTCGACCACAGTGCTGGCCATACCTTCAAGGCATGGCTGCCCTGGCTGGTGCTGAGTGCGGTGGTTTTCGCCTGGGGCCTTCCGCAGTTTTCCAAGCCGCTGGACAAGGCGACCACCATTGCCATTCCTGTGGAGGGATTGCACAACTCAGTGCAGCGCATTCCCCCGGTGGTTCTGAAGCCGACGGCCGAGGCGGCGGTGTACAAGCTGAACTGGGCCGCGGCCACGGGAACAGGTATCTTCCTAGCGGCCATTCTGTCTGGATTCCTGATGGGCCTCAGTCCCAAGGCGCTGCTACAGACCTTTGGGAAGACCGTCTTCACGATCCGATTTACCGTGGTGACGATCGCGGCGATGCTGGCCCTAGGCTTCATCACCCGCTACTGCGGGCTGGATGCGACCATGGGCCTGGCATTTGCTCGAACCGGGGCGCTGTATCCGTTCTTCGGCACGCTGATCGGCTGGTTGGGAACGGCCACTACCGGCTCGGACACCTCGTCGAACGTGCTGTTCGGCAGCCTGCAAAAGCTGACCGCGCAGCAGATCGGCGTATCGCCGATCCTGATGGCTTCGGCCAACTCAGCCGGTGGCGTGATGGGCAAAATGATCGACGCACAGAGCATCGTTGTCGCCTCCACCGCAACGCAGCAGTATGGGCAAGAGGGATCGATCCTCCGCTTTGTCTTCTGGCATAGCCTCGGTCTGGCCTGCATGGCCGGCGGAGTCGTCTACCTGCTGGCTTACGTCTATCCCATCACCCAGTTGGTCGTCCACTAGTGTGGGACACCACAAATAGGATCATTTACCGAGGAAGGCAAATGGGTTGCATTGGTAAAAGCTGCCTTCGCCAGGGGCTAAAGTCCCGATCATTTTTGGGCTGTGAACGGCACGACTGAAGTCTTGCCCTTTCAAAACATAAACGACCATCTGTGTGGCGGACACCACTAGAAGGAGATGCAAGAGCGCCATATGGGAACGCAGCAACCACTTTGTGCCTGAGTTGCTTACGGGGACGTGAGAGCGGACTTACTTTGCACGGATCTGTGCCTGACTGGGCCGGGTGACTTTTCCGTAAGGGAGTGCCACTCGGCAGTTTTTTCTGTCTAAGACACACAGACATGCCCTGACTCAGGAAAAAGGAGCTTAGAGGGACAGTTGGATCCGGCGCTCAGCCGGCCGTGCCGGCCTCACTGCGGATTCTGGAAGAGGACTCTATAGCCACGCTGGAATGCGCGCAGATGGGTGCGCATCGCCTTGCGCGCAATGGCAGGGTTTCGCTGCTTGAGAACTTCCAAGAGAGCGCGGTGCTGTTTGTATGCAAGATCCGCTCCGGCTGGCAAGAGCAGGCTTTTCTCGATCAACTCTTGCAGGCCCTCTCGAATGTGCTTCAATAGTTCGGTCAGGACATCGTTCCGGGCGGCTGTGGCAATGGCCATGTGGAAGCTCAGATCGAGGTCGGCTGGCGACTCGCCGCTTCCTTCGCCGACGTTCTTCATATCCCGCACGATTTTGTCCAGATTCTTGAAATCCTGTGCCGACGCCTTTTGCGCGCAAAGGCCAGCGAGTTCGGTTTCAATCAGCAGGCGGGCCTCACAAAGGTCGTTGACCTCTTTTTCGGTATTGAGGACGCCCTTCGCCAGGAGCCGTCCGTCCATGTATTTGGACCGCTGCTCCGCAACGTAGCTGCCGCCGCCAGCGCGCATGCGAATGAGTCCAATGAAGGACAGGGACTTGAGAGCTTCGCGCAAGGTGGATCGTCCCACATTGAATACCTTGCAGAGTTCCGCTTCAGATGGAAGCTTTTCGCCGGGACCCCAGCGTTTCGCCTCGAGTTCGGAGGCAAGCTGCATGGCAACCTGCTCACTGAGAGTGGTTCGGGAGACTGGTTTCAGCGGCGCCATCGCAGTGTTCACGAATTTCACCTCTTCCAAGGACAAAGCCCGAATAGATCCAGCGGGGACCACCCGGCAGGAACCAATGATCAGAATAGCAGGCAACTCTTCCGGCCGTATCGAGCCCCCTGCACCTTCAAAGCAACCCGATTAGCCTCATGTACCTGCGTAGACACTCCCAGAGCCAGAGAGGGGTTGTCCGATAAGACGTTGCGCCGCGCGCGAGGGCGGAGAAACTGGAGATGTCAGCCTCCGCACGAGCCCCCGGAAAGGCTCGATACCTTCCCATTGGCTGAAGATCGAAGGGGCTCTGGGCGGGAAACAAGGCGCCCTGGCTCTACAAGTAGGACACTTCAAACGGAAAGCCCCCCGGAGAGTCTTGAATTCAATGGAGCACGCCTTTCCCGACCTCATCGAGGCCTCAGCGAGCGGTGAGATCGGCGGTCTGAGGGGCATGGACGGATGGTGCGCCAGACCGGCGGGTCGCGTAGGTATCTGTCGCGGTCGATCCTGGCGGAAAGCGCGGAAATTCTCGCAACCTGTCAGACAAGCTGATATTCGCTTGACAGACATACCGTCAAGTGGCATACATTGGTATTGCCACTCGACCAGACCGCCTCGCGGTCTCAAGAGAAAAGGCCGCCGGCTCCGAATTTGCGACTGGGCCGAGCGCATGGGTGAGTACATGAACGACGAAATACTGACAGCAGCCGAGACCAGATTGGGGCTATCCCGCCGCACCTTTTTGCAGATATGCGGCGGAGTGGCGGCGACGCTGGGGCTACCTCCCGAGGCGAGTGCCACGATTGCCCAGGCTCTTGTCACCAAGCATCGTCCCCCGGTGATCTGGCTCCATTTCGCAGAGTGCACCGGGTGTACGAAGTCGATGCTGATTTCCGAGCACCCTGCCATCGACAAGCTGATATTTGAGCTGATCTCGCTGGATTACCACGAGACGCTCTGCGCTGGCGCGGGCCATCAGGCCGAGGCGGCGCGCAGGACCTGCATGGCAGCCAACAAGGGAAAATACCTGCTCATTGTCGAAGGAGCCATTCCCACCAAGGACAACGGCATCTATTGCAAGGTCGGCGGCCAAACCGCGATCGAGCTGTTGAAGGAGTGCGCCAGGGATGCGGCGGCCGTCTTTGCGCTAGGCTCCTGTGCCGCCTGGGGAGGGATGCCTTCGGCCAAGCCGAATCCCACCGGCTGCGTGGGGGTCGGCGACATTTGGAAGAAGCCGGTGGTCAACATTCCCGGTTGCCCGCCCAATCCTTACAACTTTCTGTCTACGCTGATTCACTACATCACCTACGGCAGGCTGCCTGAATTGGACAGCGAGGGCCGGCCGAAGTTCGCGTATTCCCGCTTTATCCACGAGAACTGCGAGCGACGCCCGCACTTCGATGCCGGCCATTTCGCGCAGCAGTTCGGCGACGCGGGCCATCGCTCTGGCTGGTGCCTCTACCAACTGGGTTGCAAGGGCCCCGAGACCCACGCCAACTGCCCGTCGATTCTGTTTGGCGACGCGGGCAGCGGGAGTTGGCCGGTAGGTGTTGGTCATCCTTGCATCGGATGCACGGAGAAGAGCCTGGCATTTCGCGCTCCCATCGCCCAAGTGGTGCAAATCCATACGCCAGTCAATCCTCCCTCAACCTACCCGCCCATTAATGCACCCCAGGGAAGGATCAGCCCCTTGGCGACCGGCATCGTAGGAGTGGTGGCTGGGACGCTTCTGGGGGCCGGCTACGCCATCCCCCGCAAGTTCTCCAATGTGCGCGGCGACCACCGCCCGCCCGGTTCCGCGCAGCCCGTTGTCCCGCCTGACAATTCCGCTCTAGCCACACCCCAAGAGGCAGGGGAGCAAAGCCCGGAGGTTCACCCATGAGCGTTCAGATCAGTCGTCGCAACTTGTTATTGGGAATCGCGGCCGCGGGTGGAACCGCCACAGCGTTGATGGCCGCTCCTTCAGGCCCCGAAGAGCATCCAGCGAATCCGCAGGCGCGCGGCGATGCCGTGGCCATGCTCTATGACAACAACATCTGCACGGGTTGCAATGCGTGCGTCGCGGCCTGCAGCACCTCCAACGGGCTCACGCCAGATACGTCGCTTTCCGCCGGAAGGTGGCAGATGCCGTCAGACCTCAATTCGAAGACCAAAAACATCGTCAAGCTCTACAAGCAGCCAGACGAGACGCGCTCCGCCTTCATTAAGCGCCAATGCATGCACTGCCTCGACCCTGCATGTGTCTCGGGCTGCCCCTTCGGCGCTCTCAAGAAGAACCGGTTTGGCGCCGTAACCTGGGATGCCGCTTTGTGCATCGGCTGCCGTTATTGCGAAGTCTCCTGCCCCTTCGATATTCCAAAATTCGAGTGGGACCGGTGGAATCCCAGGATCGTGAAGTGCGAATTCTGCTTTGACCGCCGCCTGGTGGAGAACAAGCCGCCGGCCTGCACCTCCGTCTGCCCCACCGGGGCCGTGATTTTCGGTAGCCGCACCAACCTGCTGGCCAACGCAAAGCAGCGCATTGCCGCGGCGCCTGACAAGTACGCCGAACAGCGTGTCTACGGCGAGCATGAGGCCGGTGGAACTCAAGTTCTCTATCTTTCCAAGGTGGCTTTTAGCCAAATTGGGCTCCCGCAACTCGGCTCCACATCGGTGGCCCACTATGCCACGAAGGTCACCTCGGTGATTTACAAATGGCTCTCCGGTCCGATCCTGATGGCTGGCGTGCTGGGCGCGGTCATCAAGAAGAACTGGGACCGTCACGAAGAGGAAAGGCCTGCACGGGAGAAGGAGCAGGGGTACTCCGATCAACTATGAGCGCACACAGCAAGACCGACGCCGCCCACGCCGCCCATTGGGTGCGGAATGTACCCCTCTATCGTGATCCGCTGATCACGCCTACTCTGTTTCTTCTCGCCGGTTTAGGCGGAATTGGCTTTACCATCGCGCTGGTGCGCTTTGTTTCCCCGCTCGGGCCATTCTCTGGCATGACCGATGCTTACGCATGGGGAATCTGGAAGACCTTCAACGTGATGACCCTTACCGCCCTGGGATCGGGTCCGCTCGGCATCGGCATCGCTGTTTGGGTCTTCAACCGCGAACGGCTGCACGTCGTGATGCGCCCCGCGCTGGTCTCCGGATTTTTGTTCTACGCCACCGGCCTGGTTGCCCTTGGCTTCGACGTGGGCCGCCCCTGGAACTTCTGGAGTTTCCTTCTTCCCTGGCGGTGGAACGCAGAATCAGCCATGCTTGAAATCTCCATTTGCATGCCCATCTACTGTGCCGTTTTCCTTTCCTACGAATTGCTTCCGCTGATCCTGGAGCGGTTCCTCATCACCGGGGACGAACGTGTGCGCTCCATTCTGCTCGCCGTTCTGCCCTATCTGCGCCGTCTTTATCCCTTCATGATCACCGGCGCCTTTATCGTGCCCCTGATGCACCAGTCGTCGCTGGGGGGGTTGCTGCTGCTGGCCGGGAACAAGATCCATCCTCTCTGGCAAACACCATTCCTGCCGCTCTTGTATCTTCTTGCGGCTGGGGTGTGCGGCGTTTCATTCGTCATCTTTCTTCTCCTCATCGCCTGTCTTCGCTACTCATTGCCTCTGGATCTGAACGTTCTGGACGAGCTGGGCAATGTGCTCTCATGGGTATGCCTCCTTTTTCTTGCCGTGCGCTTCGGGGATATAGTCTGGCGGGGCCAACTCCATACTGCTTTCGCCTTGGGCAGGATGAGCGCACTGTTCCTCATGGAGACGGCGCTGGTTCTGGTTCCCGCGGCAGCCCTGCGTCTGGAGAGCATTCGCGAAACCCCGCGAAGCCTGCTGCAATTGTCAGTGCTGGCTTGTTTTGGCGGCATGGTCTTCCGATTTGTCCCCACCACGATCGCTTTTGACGGCGCCATCAATGCCAACTACTTTCCCTCGGCCCCCGAGTTGCTGATGTGCCTCGGCTACATCGCTGCCGGTCTGCTGGCATTCATCCTCGCCATCCAGTTTTTCGCGGTGCTGCCGGGAGATGCCGTGACCCCGCGCCTCGCATTCAGGCCCATATACCTGCGCCGCCCGGCGGCTGCCTTAGAAGGAGAATCGGAATGACGCGCATTACGATAGACCCGGTTACGCGAATCGAAGGCCACTTGCGCATTGACGTGGAAGTGGAAAACGGCAAGATCGCAAGGTCCTGGGCTTCTGGCCAGATGTGGCGCGGCATTGAGAAGATCGTACTGGACCGCGACCCGCGCGACGCCTGGACCATTTTGCAACGTGTTTGCGGAGTCTGCACTGTTGTTCACGCCATGGCCTCAGTGCGCTGCGTCGAGGATGCTCTCAAGCTGGAAGTGCCGCTGAATGCCCAATACATCCGCAACATGATGATGACGGCCCATGCGCTGCAGGACCACATTGTTCACTTCTATCAACTTTCTGCTCTCGACTGGGTCGACGTGGTGTCCGCAACCAAAGCCAATCCCGCGAAGGCCGCGCGCTTTGCCGAGGGTCTTTCCGACTGGAAGGGCAACAGCCATGCCGAGATGGCCGAAGCACAGGAGAAGCTGAAGACCTTCATCGGCTCCGGTCAGCTTGGCGTCTTTGCCAACGGCTATTGGGGCCACCCGGCGATGAAACTGTCGCCCGAGGTCAACCTGATGGCGGTGACTCATTATCTGCAGGCACTTG
The DNA here is from genome assembly GCA_963839155.1 of uncultured Acidobacteriaceae bacterium. Lineage (GTDB taxonomy): Bacteria > Acidobacteriota > Terriglobia > Terriglobales > Acidobacteriaceae > Telmatobacter. The sequence goes on along the minus strand of CAWITY010000004.1, from coordinate 84,697 downwards.
AGGTGCAACGCTGGGCCAACAAGATCGTCGCCACACTGGGCTCCAAGACTCCCCACATCCAGAACCTGGCAGTAGGTGGCGTCTCGAATCCCATCGCCACCGACAGCGAAGGCGTGCTCACCATCGAGCGGCTCATGCAGATCAAGGAGTACATCGACAAGATCGGCTCGTTTCTGCATCACTGCTATTTCGTCGATGTCGTCGCTATTGCCGCGCACTATCCGGAGTGGCTCTCAATGGGCGCGGGCGTCAACGATTTCCTGTCGACCCCGGATCTGCCCATCGACACCAAAGGGACGAAGTTCATGACGCCGGGCGGCTATGTCCCGGGCGGAGACGTCTCCGCCTTCAGGCCGATCACGCGCTTCGGCGATCCTTACCTTGCCGGTGGCGTCGCCGAGGGAGTCAAGCACGCCTGGTACACCTACAAGCATGGCGCTGCTGAACTTCCCCCGTGGAAGGGCGAGACAACTCCGGCTTACACCGATTTCCAGGACGACGGCAAGTACAGCTGGGTCAAGTCACCGACTTTCTACGGAAAGCCGGCGCAGGTGGGTCCGGTTGCCGCGGTCCTGGCCGGGCTGGCGGCAGGTGACAGAACGACCGTCTCCTATCTGAACCGTCTCAATGACAAACTGCAGTCACTGTCTGCTCGCAGGTTGGAGCCTTCGGCGTTGAACTCGACCATTGGACGCCATGCGGCGCGGGTCGTGCGGGCCTGCGTAGCCTATGAGTGTCTAAAGGCGAACTGGCAATTGCTGATCGACAACATCGGCGGAGGCGACATGACAACCTTCAACAAGCCGACCTTCCCCAAAGGGGAGATCATGGGCGTGGGCCAGGAAGAAGCGCCGCGCGGATTGCTCTCACATTGGGTGGTGATCAAAGACGGCCGGATCGCCAATTACCAGGCTGTGGTGCCCTCTACCTGGCTGGCAGCGCCCAGGAACGACCACGAGCAACTGGCCAGCTACGATGTGGCTTTGCTGGGCACCCCGGTAGCTGATCCCGCGCGGCCTCTTGAAGCCTTGCGCACTGTACACTCCTTCGATCCATGCCTTGCCTGTGCCGTGCACCTCACCGACGTGGAACGCAACACCGATGTTCAGGTCATGGCGCTGTGAAGCGGGGAAAAGTTCTGGTGTTGGGCATCGGCAATGAGTTGCTGAGCGACGAGGGTGTTGGAGTTCATGCCATCCGCGCCCTCGCTAGCCAGCACGACCTGCTGCCCGAAGTCGAGATTGTAGACGGCGGCACAACGGGAATGGAGCTCTTACCGCAACTGGAAGACGTCGATCATCTGATTGTCGTCGATGCGATTCGGGCAGGGCAGCCGCCGGCATCCATCGTGCGCCTCGAGGGCGCACAGGTGCCGGCATATTTCAAGACCAAACTATCGCCGCATCAGGTTGGACTTTCCGATGTGCTTGCGGCGCTGGCATTCAAAGGCTCGGCGCCGGGGCGGGTTGTGTTGATCGGCGTGCAGCCGGTCACGCTTTCTTTGGGGCTGGAGCTTTCACCCGAAGTCGGGGCTTGCCTGGAAGAAGTGGTGAGTCAGGTCGTGGCGGAGCTGGCGTTGAGCGGGTATCCGGCGAGGGTGAGGGTTGTGGGAGGCAGGTCGTTATGTGCATAACCATTCCGTCCTTGGTGATTTCTCTGGAAGGGAATCTTGCAACCGTCGAGTGCTTCGGCGTGCGGCGCATTGTCAGCACTGTGTTGATGCCGGAACCGGTGTCTCCTGGTGATTATGTTTCGGTGCTGGCCAGCGCATACGCAGTCGATAAGGTGACGCCGGAGGCTGCGGCGCAATCTCTGGCATTTATCGAAGGCATTTTGCTGGAGCAGCCGATGACGAGCTGGTTGCAATGAGGAATGGCTTCTCCCCCGAAGGCGGCATCGAAATCGCGTTGACGGTGGAGAACGGCCGTATCGTGGCCGTGGCCATCGCCAACCGCCGTCCACTGGCAGTCGCACGTCACCTGGAGGGCCTGGAGGCGGGGGAATCACTTCGCCGAATGGCCGGTCTCTTTTCCGCTTGCGGCATTGCCCAGGGGATAGCGGGTTGCAGGGCACTGGAGAACGCACTGAAAATCGACCCGGCCCCTGCGCACAAGGCAGCGCGTGCCTTTCTGCTGCGTGGCGAAGCAGTGATGGAACACTCCACAACCATGCTGTTGTGCTGGAACGCCCTGCTGGGACAAAGACCGGCGGACTTCCTGATTCTGAGATGCCTGCGGGCAAGCCTGTCTGAACTGTGGCGGTGCGTCTATCCCAATGGAGACTGGATGCGACCGGGCGGTGGTCGCCTGGCCCCGGCAAAGCAGGCGCTCGCAGCGCGGCTGGAGGCAGTGCAAGGCGCGCTCAACGGTGCGGGACTACTGGCGCCGCTGGATGTGGATGGGTGGCGTGACTGGTTGCCAGTTGCCGAGGGGCCAGCCGCTGGACTGCTGCGAATGCTCAAAAGCGAAGGCTGGTCCGGCAGTGGCGTCAGCCCCGTCGCTTTGCTGCATCAGCTCGACGAAGCAGAACTGGAGCAATGCCTGGTGTCCGACCAGCAGGGGACATTCGTCGCTCAGCCAGAGTGGAAAGGCAGCGCACGGGAGACGGGGCCATTGGCGCGCAGGATGGCCGAGCCGGTGGTTCAGGAAACCATCGCCGAATTCGGCTGCGGGCTGGCCGCTCGCTTCACCGCCCAATGCGTGGAGACCGCGCGTTGCCTGGAGGAAATGCGCGGCCTTGCTGGCTCGATCTGTGACGAAGTTGGGATGCCAGCAGCGACAGGCAACGGCTCCGGGCTTGGACTGGTCGGCGCGGCGCGGGGTTGGCTTGCGCATCGGGTGCAAATCGAAAACGGGCGCATCCAAAGCTATCAGGTTCTGGCGCCTACCGAATGGAATTTCCACCCCCGCGGGGTGCTGGCGCGCAGCCTGAGGGGCCTCTTGGATCCGCAGCCGGAGCGTCTTGCCCGACTCATGGTGACCGTGCTCGATCCGTGTGTGCCGTGGCGTCTTGAGATACGCTGAAGTTCGCACAGGCAAGCACGGATCGGCTGCGAAGCGAGATCTCACTGCAACTGCCCCCTTCCTTAGCGCGTAACGGGGGCTTTAAGAGTGGCTCTCGTGCGTGGCAGCCGGGTACCAGACGCTCATGGCCGGCGCGAAAAACAATATTCCACAGCGAAGGCGCTTTTTCACTTGTCAGACAAGCAGTCATGCTGTAGTGTGTCAATAGTTCAATGTCAACAGCCGGGCGCCGCAGATACGGCATACACGGGAGTAAAATCCCGATGGCTTGCGACGGAGTTTCACGTGAGCGTCTCATCGTTCGCATTCGCGCAATTTCCGCACACGTTCCCGGCCTCCTTGCCGAGCGGGACGGGCAAAGCAGCAGCGATCCAGGACTCGTATTTCAACCTGCCTTTGATCAGTTCGCGCATGGCTGCGTTTGGCGGCGCTATCCCAAGGCAGACAGTCGGCGAAACCTTGCTCCCCGCTCGCCGGCCCTCGCGGCGCCGCCGCAATCTTCCACCTTCGCGATGGTTGTCGTGTGTCCGGTTTGAACGCCTGATGGTGTACCAAGAAAGCGCCGCGGTCACTCCAGGAGGGGCCGCGGCCTACGTAACGAGCAGTTCAGCGGATGGCAGAGGCCATTTGCCGACAGGAGTTGATTTATGAATGCAGTCATCGAGTCTTCCGAGCTCCTTGAGTCTTTCAAGGCGCGTGCAGAGGCTGTGAGCGCGCAGGTAAAAAGAGTTGCAAATCGGGCGTTGGCATTGGAGTTAGTGGTCCGCCTGCTGCAGCAAGAGGGAGTGAGCGACAGTCCTCACTCCGGCGCCGTATGGGCGGCGAGTCCGATGGTGGGTCCGGCCGACCGGGTACACCTGGAAAAAGCTGTTCCAGGCCTGACGTTTGCGGTGACCCGCGAGTTGGCGGCAGACGCCAAGGTTGGTATCAGCCAGATGGATTGGGCGCTGGCCGGCACCGGCACGCTGGTGCAATGCGCGGACGAAGTGGACAAGCGTCTTGTTTCCACGCTGCCGCCGATGCACATCGCGCTGATCTCCAGTGCCGCGCTGTTGCCAGATCTTGCCGCCGTGATCGGCTGTGTCGATCCGCACAAGGTGGCGTATCTCTCCTTGATCACGGGGCCAAGCCGCACCGCCGATATCGAGCGCGTGCTGACCATTGGGGCGCATGGCCCCGAAAGGCTCGTCATCATCCTGGTGGACAATCTGGAGGTAGCGGCGTGAAGCAGAACTTCAAGCAATCCATTATCGATGCACTGGCCAATCCGAATCTGGCCGGCGCGCTCGGGAATTTCTCTGTGTCTTACCGCGCATCGCGCGCCAAAGCGTACGAGGGCATTGACTTCGAAGCGCTGCGCAATGAAATCGCGTCCATCAAGTCTTCCGCCTCCTCGCATTTCGACGAATTGGCAGAGCGGTTCTCTGATGTTGCCGAGGCCCGGGGCGCCAAGGTCTTCCGCACCAGCGATCCCCAGGCAGTCAAGGACTACATTCTCACTCTGGCCCAGGACCGCGGCGTGAAGAAGATCATCAAGTCAAAATCCATGGCCAGCGAGGAGCTTCATCTCAACAAGCACCTTGAAAAGGCAGGCATGGAGGTGCGGGAGACGGATCTTGGCGAGTGGATCATTCAACTTGCCGGCCAGACGCCATCGCATATGGTCATGCCCGCCATTCACATGACCAAGGAGGATGTGACCGAGGTCTTCAACGAGAAGGTCGAGAGCGGTCAGGAGCCCAACATTGCCCAACTGGTCAAGTTCGCACGCGGAAAGATGCGTCCGGCGTTTCTTGAGGCCGACATGGGCATCAGTGGGGCTAACATCGCGGTGGCAGAAACCGGCAGCATCGTGCTGGTCACCAATGAGGGCAATGCCCGCCTGGTTACGACGCTGCCGCCGATTCACGTTGCCATTATCGGGCTGGAAAAGCTGATTGAGAACTTCAAGGACGTGGCGCCGATTCTTACCGCCCTGCCGCGCAGCGCCACCGGGCAATTGCTGACCAGCTACGTCTCGATTATCAGCGGCCCTGTCGCCAATACCGATGGCACGCCCAAAGAGCTGCACATCATTCTGATGGACAATCGCCGCAACGAGATGGCGCACGATCCACGGTTCAAGGAAGCGCTGCAGTGCATCCGCTGTGCATCGTGCCTCAATGTTTGCCCGGTTTTCCGCTTGGTGGGCGGACACGTATTCGGGAAGGTCTACACGGGCGGCATCGGCACTATTTTGACCGCATGGTTCGACGCGCTGAAGGAATCGGACGATATTCAAGCCCTCTGCATCCAATGCGGCAACTGCAAGGAAGTTTGCCCTGGCAAGATCGACATCCCCGATTTGATTCTGGAGCTACGCCGCCGCCTCGCTGTCGAGCAGGGGCTCCCGCTGATTCAGAAGGCGATCTTCGCCGTCGTGAACAACCGCCGTCTCTTCCACACCCTGCTGCGCGCCGCGCCCATCGGGCAGTTCCCGTTCGCCAAGGGCCGGTTCATTCGCCACTTGCCGATGTTCCTCAGCGGCCTGACCGATGGACGTTCGCTGCCTCTCATCTCTGCAGATCCTTTCCGCGACCGCATCAAGAAGATCAAGCAGCCGAAGTGCGCCGAGAAAGCCGCCTTCTACGGCGGATGCCTGATCGACTTTGCCTATCCCGAGATGGGCGAGGCCATTGTCAAGGTGCTCAACAAGGCTGGCATCGAGGTCATCTTCCCCGAGGGCCAGACCTGCTGCGGCGCTCCTGCGCGCTACAGCGGAGCGTATGAAGTGGCCGCGCAAAACGGCGCTGACAACATCAAGGCTCTGCTCGAAACTGACGTGAAGTATGTCGTCTCCGCCTGCCCAACGTGTACCGTGGCGCTCAAGCAAGATTTCATTCACCATCTTGATGCAGTGGGCCGCACAGAGGAACTGCCTGAAGCCCACCGACTTGCGGAAAAGTCAGTCGACTTCTCCACCCTCGCCTATCAGTTGATCGAGCAGGGACGGCTCAAGTTCAAGAAGGGCATTGAGCCGACGAAATTCACCTATCACGACTCCTGCCACTTCAAGCGTACCCTTCATGCCGATCAGTATCCCCGCGAAATGATGAAGCAGGCTGGGCACGAACTGATCGAGATGGACGAGAGCGACATGTGTTGCGGCATGGGAGGCTCTTACACCATTAAACAGCCGGAAATCTCCGCTCCCATTCTGGAGCGCAAACTGGTCAACATCGAGAAGACAGGCGCTTCCCTGCTGGTCATCGATTGTCCCGGATGCATGATGCAAATCGGCGGTGGGCTCCACTCGCGCGACTCAGACGTCAAGGTACGCCTCACCGCCCAGATGCTGGCAGACTGTCTGGAATAACGCCTCCTCAAGGGACTGTTCCAGCTTTCGCGTACTCCGCTGCATTGACAGCGCTGCCAGGCCAACCGAGAGGTTGGCCTGGCGCAGGCGGTGGCCACGGCCAGTTTCAATCGCCGACCGCTCCAACTCGGGATTCAGCCTGGGCAATCGCTTGAAAGGTGCGAATCGCGGAGAGCTACTGTTTTGGGCTTGTTGGCACTCTGGATTGTTGAAGAGTTGGTAGGGGAGATAGGATTTGAACCTCCGACCCCCTGGCCTCAAGCTCTTGAACGGAATGCTCTAAGTGACTTGTTTGGTGTTGCTTAGTGGAAGATAAGCCATTCTAACTCCCCTCCAACCGTAGGGAAGTTGTACAGAAATTGTTTCAGGGCTATTTGCGGCCTTTCATGTATGCCAGAAAATATGTGAACATGAACTCGCTCACTGTCGGGAAGCCGCCCTCAATAGCCGCGAGCTTGGCGGCTTTGACGTCGCTCGCCGGCAACCGTACTTGAAGTGGCACCACCTTGGCCTTCGGTGCCGCTTTGATCCGTTTCGCCTCGACCGGTGCCGTGGGTGCCTGCGCCGCCTTTGGAACCGGCACCGCAGAGCTCATGATGTCTGCGGTGAGTTCCGCTGCCTTGGCCATGGTCTACTACCCCCCTGCGTGTTTCCATCGTCTCATGCAGGCATGACTTTACGTTATTCCAAAGGGCTGACATCTCTTTTGCTGCTGCCCCCTTTGGCGTCGCCTCAGTGATGGTCTGCCCCTTGGGGGATGAAGACTTGTACGCTGAGCGGTTACCAACGAAAGTCTCGGCCACCTGACCGTGCTTGGACAGAGCGATATAGTCATTTGCCATATCGAGATGCTCAAAGAAGACTCTTTTGCTTTGCTTTACCTATCGTTTGTCGACGCGCAATGGATCAATCGCGTTATGAACAGTCAGCTGAAAGGCTGGCCAACCGCAGGAAAGGTCTTTGCCGCTGCAAGCAGGGAGAAAGACTGGAACGCGCTGCGGTGGATTGCTCAGCGTCAATTCGGTGCTTGATCGCATCTGCTCCAGGGTTTGCACAGTGAAGTAAGTCTTTACGCTGTACTCTCCGCTCTTGCGATCCACCCAGAGCTCGAATACAAGAGCGCCTCCAGGAGGCGTATCGTCGCGGCGTCCATCCGCGATCCAGGTTATGCCCAATAAGCCAGAGATCGTCGTCAGGTTCGTATCGTGGCCGATCAGAAACAGCGCCCGATCCGTGGGCTTCCCTGGCGCTCCGGCAATCGGCTTGTTTGCGATTGCTTGTTGCAGGCTGCGGAGAATGTGGTCGAGCAAATTTGATGCATGCAGGCGCGCAATTGTCGGAGTTCTCAAGGTGAAATCCGTGGCCGCCGTGTGCAGATCGATCAAGGAGCGAAGATTCGCACCGGTAACGCATCCCCAGCCGACGTGGTCGGCACTCATGCCTTCAGCGTACTCAAGCAGCAGATTCTCAGTGAGTGAGGATGCCGTGTTGAGAGGGCCGCGCATTTCAGCGAGATGATCTCCCTTTCCCGGAGCAAGACTGGCTGGAACATCGAAGAGCGAGGTTCGCTTTTGCGGTGTGCCAGACGGAGTACCGCAAGTAGCCAGGATCTTGTCCAGTGCGCCGATCTGAGCGCGGTAGGCCTCGGTAACATTGGCAGGATTGCTCCCGATTCGCCCGGCAATCGCAGCAGTGGCCAGGGATGGGTCCACAGGGCCAAAGTCTGATGGGCGTGGGTGGAAGAGCGGATCGTTTGCCCCTTCAGGCAGAGATTTCACTGGAACATTGCATCCGGGGAAGAGCCCCTCGGCGAGCGCTTTGCCAGTCTCGCGCGTACGCTGGTCCGAGTCTGCATAGAACGTCACAGTGGAGGACTCTTCGCAGCCACTTGCGATTAAAAGTCCCTCTCTCGCCAGTTGCACGCGGTCGTACGAGCCAAAGAGTTCCATCAAGTGGTAACCGTGCGTGGTCAGATTGCCTGGAGGAACGTCCCACTCAGGCCACGGAGCGGAAGAGTAAGGGTTGTATTGCGCCGGCTTTCCCGTAGGTGAGCGAACGCCGTGACGGCTCACAAAGACAACGTATTTCAGTTCGGCGTTGTCGTTTGCTGAAGAAGTAAGAATGGTCTGCCCTTGCGTGACATGACCCCATAATAAGATGAGACCCGTAAGAAAGAGAATCAACCTGTTCATTCATGTCCTCGTTCGAAGCCAGTCTTGATCGTTGCGGCGTCGGTCCTCAAGTGAGAATGTCCGCATAACGCCGAAGCAGTTGCCATATGCTCTATATCAGAGCGCAATCATGCGTAGGGGGGCATACGCATCTCTTGCATATGCCCCGGAAGAAATCGTCTTCGCATGAAACGTTGAGGTGATAGCGGAACCAGAGTAAGTGTATCCCGAAAGCACAGCATTCAAGTCGCCGCGACCATCAGGGAGCGGCGACCCTGCTCAGAACTCAACAGGACGCAGTGACTCTGATTCCGCTCTAACGGCCCTGCGCGAAGTTGTACCGCAAGCCGCCGGTGTAAGTCGGCTTGTAGTACTCGCGCTGGTTCAGGAATTGTGTGCTGCCCTGATAGTAGCCGAAGACCTCGTTGTTGAGGTTCAGGCCAACGACCTTGAGACTCAGGCCGCGCCAGATGCGATAGCTGGCCTGCGCGTCAACCTGGTAGTGAGCCAAGGTCCAGATGTCGCCGGTTGGCCCCGTGGTTCCGAGGTTGTTGGGGTCAGGGTTGTTCGCGGCGGCCAAAAAGCTGGGCGAGATGTAGTTGTAGGTGAAGAGGCTTGCTCCATTGTAGGCGAGACCGAGGCGGAATGAGAGGTGCTTGTTGTCGTACGAGGGGCTGACGTTCCAGGTGTTGGTCGCCTGGTCGATCATGCGAGGATGATCAGTGCGCAGCGGCACGCCCTTTTCCTGCGAGGCAGTGTAGCTGTAGTTGGCGTTGATTCCCAGCCCGCTCATCACGCCGGGCAGGAAGCTTAGATGCTGCTGGTAACTGGCCTCGAAGCCGTAGATGTAAGCGTTCTGCCCATTGGCGAAGATGGTGATTGAATCGCCGGGGTAGGTGGCAATCGATTGCAGTTCAGCGGGTGGCAGCGAACCCACGGGCAGGCTGGCAGTGTTTACACTTCCGGAGATTACGGTCTCAATCTGCGGAGCTGTCAACTGCTTGACGAAGAAGCCCGCTTGAATCATGCCCAAGGGGTGCAGGTAGTTCTCGTAAAGCAAATCGTAGTTCATCGCGTGTTCTGGCCGCAACGCGGGATTGCCAACGGCAACCGTTGTCGGGCTGGCCGTGGAGTCTTCCGTCACGTAAGGAATGAGCTGATAGGGATCGGGACGGGCCACGCCGCGAGCGATGACGGCGCGCAAGGCGGAGTTCGGCGTGACGGCATAGCGCAATTGAACGCTGGGCAGAACGTCCAGGTAAGAAGGGTTGTTCTTGACCGGGTTCACCACAGACTGCTCGCCGCTGCCCGAATAGGTTGACAGCCCGCAGGCTTGTGCGCCGACGAGATTGGTGTAGAGGCAGAGCGTGTGACCCAGAGTGCTCATGTTCGTGTTTTCAAAGCGGAGTCCGGTTTGCAGGTGGAACTTGCCCAGATCGATTGTGTTCATCGCGTAGCCGGCGGTGATTTGCTCAATCGTGTCAAAGAGATTCGGAACGGAGGCAATCGCGGTGGTAATCGCATCGACATTGCCGGATATGCTTCCAGTCGCGCTGGGGCTGGTAAGGGCGAGAACTTTGTTGAAATCGGAGACAGGTCCGAAGGTCCCGCCAAAGTAATTTCCGCCGAAGTAGTCGGTATTGTGGAATCCACTTTCGACGGAAGTCATGGGGTTCCCAAGAGGCAATCCGGTTGTTTGTGTGTTGTCGTAGACAGTCTCTGTGGCGTCCTGCGCTTTGTGGCCGTTGGTGAACTTGAAGCCCGCCTCGAACGTCCCAAAGTGAGGTCCGAAGGTGTAGTTCCGGGCATAGGAACTGGCCACTGTCAAGTTGAGCTGAGAATCTTTTCCCGTGGAAGTGGTGAGGTCTTTCAAGACCCAGTTGCTGGCGACTAAAAGCGGTGAACTGGCCGTGTTGTCGCAATTTCCAAAGTGGGGATGATATGGGTCCGCGGCTCCGGTCAGGCTGTAGTCGCAGGTGTTGCCCAGCGAGGCGCCGCTCCATGCAAAGTCGGCCTTTGGGTTGCCCGCAGAGTCAACCTCGTAGGAATAGGACGCGGATGTTTCAAAGGTCAGCCAGGACTTGTCGGTGGTGTGGCGGCCGCCGAGGATAATGGTTCCAACCGAGGCATTGGGCCGCTTGCTCGATGTGTAAAACGCCGGAGCCTTTGCGGACTTGCTGCTGTAGACGCCCGCGGCAGAAAGCACCTGGGAGACGGGCTTGTAGTACCACTTGTCGCCCCAGTCCTTCAGATCCGAATAGATTCCGCTGGCATAAAGGTTCGTATTGTCGCTCAGCTTGTAATCCGCCGCACCGCTGAATCCGTCGCGGTAGCGATAGTAGCGGTATTCGCGAATGGTGTTGTTGTCGTAAAAGGGCGCGGCCATGGTCGAGTATGGATCGAGTGAGGGCTGAAAGTTGTCGATGCCGCGGCCGTTATAGTCGAAGGCGCCATTGATAAGAACGCCGAGACGCTTGGACTTGCCAAACCGATCTCCCGCGGTTGCGCCTACCGCGGACGAAGCGCGGCCATTCATGATGTTGGTGTAGCCGCCGTCAACAAACGCATCCAGGGTTGGCCGCTCGGCTGCGGTCTTGGTGCGGATGTTTACCGAGCCGCCGATGCCGTTGCCATCCATGTTGGCGGAGAGGGTCTTGTTCAGTTCGACTTCGTCGATCATCGACGAGGGCAGCACGTCCAGGCGTACCTGGCGAACTGTAGGCTCCGGAGCGGGGATGGTGATTCCATCCACGGTAACGTTGGTCAGGCGAGGTTCCGAGCCGCGCACCTGGATATAGACACCCTCGCCTTCAATGCGGTAGAGCGTGACGGATGGCAGTCGGCCAATTGCATCGGCCGCATTGGCATTGGGCAAGCTGACGATCAGCTCAGCGGGAAGAACTTGCAGAAGGTTGTCCGCCATGCGGGTTTCATTGATGGAGTCTGCCTCGCCATGCACGCGTTCTGCGCTTACGATGATGTTCTCGCTGGCCGAGGCAACGCCCAGTTTGATCTCCATGGTTCTCGTTTGACCTGCAACCAAGTCGACCTTGGTCTGAGTGGGCTTGAATCCAATGTAGGAGACCGACAGTGAGTAGCTTCCCGGCGGAACGTCGGACAGCATGAATTCGCCCTGTGGATTGGTTTCTCCCACGAGCTTCAATGGAAGCAATTCAAGACGCGCACCTTTGAGAAGAGATCCGGCGTTGTCGACAACCGTACCCGCGATTACGCCCTTGGTGGATTGTGCGTAGGTCCTTGAAGCCAGAAATGAAAGCGCGAACAGTGAAAGCAGGACAATGGAGCGAATCTTCCAAATAGTTTTGCGATTAGGCATATGGTCCCTCTCCTCAACTTCGGATTCCGAGTGGAAACGGAATTCCTCGATCTGGACGGAGTATGTCAGCCGAATCTAAGCGCAATCTGAGGAAGCGTCCGGTCACAGGGCCAATTAACGGAACATTCATCTTTCCCGATTAGGATCGAACCATGCGCGTTCTGATCGTCGAGGACAAGCAGAGCCTCGCCGGCCATATAGGGCGGGCACTTGAAAGCGAGGGGCACACGGTAACGCTCGCGTTCGATGGAGAGGTTGCGCTCAAACAGGGCCGCACGAACAACTTCGATCTCATTCTTCTCGACGTCATGCTTCCGCGCATGGATGGCTTTAGCGTTATTCGCAAGCTCCGAGAGGACCGGCTCACCACTCAGACGATTATCGTTTCCGCGCGAGACTCCATGGAGGACGTTATCCGCGGACTCGATGCCGGAGCGGACGATTACCTGACCAAGCCCTTCGCGTTGGATTTGTTGCTGGCCAAGGTGCGAGCCGCTGCACGCCGCGTTCCAATTCCCATTCCGCATGAACTCGTATTCGAAGATTTGAGTCTCAGGCCTCACCTGTTTGAGTTGCAGCGCGGCGATCGCATCGTCTCCCTCACGCGAACTGAGTGCGCTCTGCTGGAGACCTTGATGCGCCGCGCGCCAAACGTGGTACCGCATGGCGTGCTCATCGAAGAAGGCTGGAGTGCTGACACCGACGTGAGTTATGACAGCCTTTACGTTTTCATTCGTGCGCTGAGGGCGAAGATCACTTGCACGGGAGAAGCGGAGCTGTTGCAAACGGTTCGCGGAGTCGGGTATTCCTTGCGGAGCGGAGCATGCTGAAGCCTCCGTTTTCAATTTCCCTGCGCCTCACAATTTGGTTTGGCGGCATCTTCTTCCTTGGGTGGCTGCTCTTCGGGACAGTGATGTGGCTCAACCTGAAGAGCACCTTGAAGAACGAGCGCTATCAAACGCTCTCGCGACGCATCGACCGACTGCAACAGTTGCTGACCAAGTCACAGGATGAAGACGAAGAAGACCGCAGCCGCGACTTCACCGATTTTGCTCGTGCAACAGGCAACGGCCTCGCAGAGATCTATCGCGCCGATGGGCAACGGGCCTTCCCTTCGCCCTCTGCCGCTGCAAGGGCATTTCCATGGCCGTCGATAAGAGGCGGCGATTCCGAGTTGTTCGTACATGCCAATTCAGCCGGTTTGCCTTATTGGGTTTTGGCGCGCCGCTATTCTCTTAAGGGCCAATCTCTGTTTCTTCTCACGGCAGCTCCCGAGTCGGGGAACCTCGTCGTGCTGCAAAGCTTTTTGATGGGATTGCTTGCATCGGCGCCAATCCTGCTTCTGGTTTCATCTGCGGGCGGCTACATCGTGAGCCGGAAGGCGCTTAAACCGGTGGATAAAATTACGGCCACGGCACGATCCATCAGCATACGAAACCTGTCCGAACGGCTGCCGGTCTCGAATACAAGGGATGAACTGCAGCGGCTTGCGGAGACCTGCAATGCGATGCTGCAAAGATTGGAATCCGCAGTGGGCCAGATCAAGCAGTTCACCGCGGATGCCTCGCATGAGCTGCGCGGCCCATTGTCGTTCACCCGCACGGTTGCGGAAGTGGCCCTGAGGAATCCTCACGCAGATCCAGAAAGTCGCAGAGCCTTCGAGGACATCGTGGAAGAGTCCGCAAAAGCCTCTGAACTGTTGGAAGGGATGTTGACATTGGCCCGCGCCGACTCGAATTCCTTCGATGCGGTTTTAGAGCAAGTGGATTTGGTTGCGGTAGTTCAGGAAGCTTGTGCACTCGCCCGCCCGCTTGCCGCCGAACGGAACCTCACACTCACAATGTCCTCCGTGGCCGGTGCCTCGCTCAACGTGTTCGGAGACTTTTCCAGCCTTCGCAGGCTGGCCTGGATACTGCTCGATAACGCTCTGAAATATACCCCGGCGCCGGGCAGTGTGGAAATAGGTCTCACCGTGGACGGAAAAGTGGCAGTCCTCCTCGTCAGGGATAGCGGCATAGGAATCGCGCAGGCCGATCTACCGCATGTCTTCGATCGCTTCTATCGCACAGACCCTTCGCGCAGCCAGGTTGAGGGCAGCGGGTTGGGCCTGGCGATCGCAAAATGGATTGCGGAAATGCATCACGCGGACCTTTCCGTTGCCAGCACGGTACACGAGGGAACAACATTCCGGGTTGCGGTTCCGCTCTGCGTGGCATAGATGTCCAGTTTACGGATAATTGCTGGATAAGCAGAGCTCTACCCATTCCGCGCCTGCTCACGTGCATGGCGTTTCTTCGCAAGGGCTTCTGCAGTCTTCCCCTGCTTGAAGTAAGTATTTCCCAGATGGGTTTCGACAAGAATCAGCAGCCCTACGTTTGGCGCGGTCGACTGAATATCCTTGGGCAACAGACTCATGTCGTCAAGAGCCCTGCCATATCCTGCGATGGCTCCTTTGGTATCTCTTTCGAGAAGGAGGTTCGCGATTTTGTACTCCCCAATGGCCATCCCTCTCCGGGCGCGAACATTCGAAGCTTCTGTCTTCAAGACGCGCTCATCGAGAGCGATCTGCTGACGGTAGCACTCGATAGCATCATTAGTCCGGTCGAGAGAAGCGAAGTTCGGCAGTCCGTAGACGTGGCCCAGAGAGCCCAATGTTGAACCGGCTTCCAGCAGTTGCTGCACAGTCGCATCGGGCGCCTGCACCAGGATCTGAAGGTTTTTTGCCGATTCCGTCATTGCTTCCAGCGCGGGTTTTGCGTTGCCCGCGCCAAATTCCACCTCCTCCAGACTTCTTTGGGGCCTCGCCCGGCTGAAACGTGCCTCCTTGCTGGAAGGCGTCCCTCGAACCAGAACCGAAGCCGTGGCGACTGCCTTCTGCAACGCGGCGATGGCCTCCTTAGGCTGGCCGAGGTTCTCCTCATAGGGATTGCCGAGAAGATCGCCCATGCGGGCATAGGCAGACTTTCGCTGGAATGGCTGGGGTCACGCGACAACTCGTTAAGGTATGCGAGCGTGGTATTGGCCACCTGATGCTGCGCCTCGGTCGAGGAACCAATTTCCTTCAATTGCGGCTGAAGATCGAACAGCGGTCGGTGCGCCAGCGCTTCCACTGCCTTTGCCGACCCAATCGCTCGGCGCGCGGAGCGCTGTTTGAAAGTTGCAGCCAGCCAAAGCTGCCAGGACCACTGACGTGGCAACAACCGCTCTGCGATTGCGCCGCATCCACTTCCGCGCAGTATACCCTCGGCCGCCGGCGCTAGCGATCAGGGGCCGATACTCCATCCAGGCGCGCAAGTCGTCCGCAAGCCGCTCCATCGAGGCATAGCGGTTCTCCGGTTCCTCACGCGTCGCTTTTGAGATGACCGCGCAAAGTTCATTTTCTCTAGTTTTTTACAGAACCTCTCCAGCAGCCTGCCCATGCAATAGACATCCGAAGCGATCGTGATTGGCTCGCCCCGCATCTGCTCCGGGCTGGCAAAGCCGGGTTGAATGCGGACGCGCGGAGAGCCTCAATTTCCGCGAACGAGATCTCTGGATTCATGGGCGGCGCCTTCTCCGCGGAGTTCCCGATAGAGCCACCCACGCGCAAACTGAAGGTCTCTTTCCGCAGTGGCCAGCGAGATCTCCATCGCTTCGGCGACCTTGGCCGTGGTGAGGCCCAGGAAATAACGCATTTCCACGACGCGCGCCTTTCTCGGGTCGAGCTTTTCCAGGCGCTCCAACACCCGATGAAGGTCGAGAATCTCCTCGTTCGCTGAACCGATCCAGGCCAGATCGTCCGTTAGTTCGATCTTGATCCGGTTTGGCCCGCCCCGCCGCCCCGCCAAGTGCGCTCGTGCATGATCGGTGAGAATGTTGCGCATCAAGCGTGCGGCAAACGCATAGAAATGGGACCGGTCCTCCCAATTGACCCTTTGCTGCTGCATCAAGCGCAAGTAGGTCTCGTTCAGCAGCGCAGTGGCTTGCAGGGTGTGGTCGGAGCGCTCCCGGCGCATCATTCTTCGGGCCAGCTGGCGCAAATCCGCGTAGACGGCAGGCACCAGAGCATCGAATGCCGCAGCATCGCCGCCGCGCCATCGATCTAGCAGCACTGTGATTTCCCCGCGCGAGTCGTCTTGCATGGTTTGAGAGTGAAGTCAGAGGAATATTAGTGCAAAAGGCCGGCATAAGCAATTCCCTTATAGAAGCCCGATCTTGCCGACGGCGTAAACGAAATAGGCGTTCGAACGCCACCAGGATTGATTTGGCTCGCTATTTGATGTAGCGAAACATCTCAGAACGCCTCACGCGAGAAGACAGCGAAAGGCCGAGACGGCCATGCAGGCGACTCCCTATGAGGCAGGGTTCTAAACTTGGAAGGGCGCTCAAGTCAGGCGCGATGCAATTCTCAATGCCCGGCTTGGAGATTCTGGCCTCAAACACATTTTGCAGCAGACCATATGCTGGCCGTCAGCGAACCCAACAGGCTGGGATGTGAGTGGGACAACAAGCGGGTTGGGTTGACCCGCACGGCCTGCAGATTGGCAAGCATCGTCTGCATCCTGTCGTGAAGCATCGGCAGCATTGTAAAACCACCTCCGAATCTCGAAGGCAATCGCCGGGTCTTTGTGCCGGCAAAGGTGGCATGTGCCTTGCTCCAGGGGGTAGCAGGTGTATCGCGGGCGATTCGATTGCTCATCAGGAAGCAAAGAAATGCACAACGGTTGTAGTGAGTCAGCTAGCGATGGACGGGCATGAGAGATTCTTAGCGTCCCGAGATGCAAAAATCAATCGATGTTCCGTCCGACCGCCCGGATTACTATCTGTAAACACGATCCCAAAGGGTACCATTCAGCCGCGATCACTGTACCGGTCATGCGCCCAATCCCGGCCGAAGGCGTTTTGGTGGGCCCACCAGGACCCGAACCTGGGAACAAAGCATCATGAGTGTTCTGCTCTAACCGATTGAGCTATGGGCCCTTACCTGATTCCGCCACCGCATCCCCGGAGTTTATCGTAGTCGGCCGTATTCAACAGCAATTGAGCGTCGTTAGGGATTATGACTCCGGCACTCTCACTGTAAGTCTTTGATAATAAGGCAAATTAAGGCGAAATTAAGCGGATGCCAAATGACTGAGCGAGCTTAGTTTAGCGCAACTTTCCGATGAAGACCGTAGCTGATGGGTGTACCTCTACTGTAACTGCGCCATCAGGATTCAACCAACCCATTAATGACGACCTTGCCAACTGCACAGCAGCTCGAAAGTTGTTCTAGGATTTCGAAAAATGGGGACGACCCCACCTAAGCGGAACCTTCTTAGAATTGTAGCTGGTCAGCTGAATTCCCGGACGCTGGGCGACATTTCAGTACCTCCAGTTTTCTACTGGTTGCAGAAGTATGGAAACCTGCCAAGAATCAAACACTCACATTCTTTCGAGAACTAACATCTCTGGGATCGGACCTGATTCCTGGTTGGACGGTAAGACCAAGGAGAATTGCACGGCGTTATCTTTGTTAACCGTGAATGCGATATCGCCGCCGTGTGCACGAGCGATTTCTCGCGAAACACTCAAGCCGAGGCCGACTCCGTCAATCTGGCGACCATGGGTCGTGTCGGCGCGGAAGAATCGCTCGAATATCCTCTTGCGATCCGCCGGCGAGATGCCATGGGAGGAATTCACTACCGCTACCTCAATTTGCGTTGGCAGAATCTTCGTGGCAATTCGAATCCATCCATGCTCCACGTTGTACTTGATGGCATTGCTGATCAGATTGTGGAGCACCTGGGGAAGCAGGCTGCTATCGGCGCTGATCGTCACGCCGGGGTGAACTTCACTCGTAACCAGCAAATGCGGAGCAATCATGACGGTATCTTCAACCAGATCGGCAAGTGCTTTGGACAGGTCGAAAGGCTCGGCATGAATATTGAGCTTTCCGGCGTCGGCCTGGGAGAGCAAGAGCAGCTTGCGAGAAATGGTGGACAAGCGCCTAACCTCGTCGAGGATGCTGGTCAACCCCGCCTGTACGGTTGAACCGTCTTCAGCCTCATGGATGGCCCGTTCGATTTGCCCCTGCAAGATGGCGAGCGGAGTCTTCAACTCGTGTGCTGCATCGGCCGAGAAACGGTAAGCCTGTTTGAAGCTGCGCTCCAGCCGCTCCAGCATTCCGTTAAAGACGTGGATAAGTTCAACGAATTCCCGATCCTCTCCTTGGGGCGAGATGCGCTGGTCAAGTCCTTCCGCGGTGACGCGCCGGGCGGCGGTGGTGAGCTTCTGCAATGGGCGCAGCGTCCGGCTGGAGATGGCCCATGCGCCAACGCCGATGAGAATGAGGCAGAGCGGCAGGGCGATCAGAAAAGCACTAAGAATGCCGCGCATATCGGATTGAATGCTGGCGCCATCCACGGCAACCGCAATCCGGGAGTTTGATGTGGATGCAAGCCCGATGCGCCATTGGCGTCCGTTAGCGCCAAAAGAGACAGCGCGCGAAGCTGGTGGGGGACCAGGTGCCGCAGTTTCAGGATCTAGCGGAAGCCGGCCATTTCCGATTGGATCGGAAGCGGAGTCCACGGCCGGCTGCCTGGGATTTGGTCCGGCGCCTCGCCGTACCGGCTGAGTCGGCCATGGAAAATGAGCGGCATCCAGACCTGCAGGCCAGTTGGCCGAGCGGTAGAGAGTATTGCCCACCCCGTCCTGTACCAGCAAGAGCAGGTCTCGATTGTTGCGAATGCCGACTTCGGAGACCATTGTGGTCTCGGCCCGCTGCCAACCGGAGGCATCCCGCGTTCGCTGGGATTCGCGCTCGGCCTGGGAGCGGACATCGTTGTCGAGGCGATCCATCTTCTCGCCGCGGATTAACCACCAGGCGCTGAGCGCAAAAGCCGTCAGGACCAGGCCGCTGAGAAGCGCGGAGAGCAGGGTCAGGCGAAGGCGAAAAGAACGGATCATGGCAGCTTCCGAAAGCGGTAGCCCACGCCGCGCACACTCTCAATGGGCGATTCTCCGCTGCTCTCGATCGCCATCGAGGCAATCTTCTTGCGGATGCGCTGGATGCACACATCCACCACGTTGGTGCTGGGATCGAAGTCGTAGCCCCACACATGTTCTAGGATTTGCGTGCGGGTGAAAACCCGGCCCGGCGAGCGCATCAGGTATTCGATCAGGTTGAACTCGCGTCCGGTGAGATCGACACATTCGCCGTGCCAGGTCACCTCGCGAGAGAGGCGGTCGAGGCTCAGATCCCCCACTGCCAGCATATTCTGGCGCTCGCCAGAAGCTCGCCGTGCAATGGCCTGAATGCGCGCAATCAGCTCTTCGACGAAGAAAGGCTTGGCCAGATAGTCATCCGCGCCCAGGGAGAGCCCTTCAATGCGGTCGTCCAACTCGTTGCGGGCGGTGAGCAGGATGACGGGCGTGGTGTTCCCGGCTTTGCGCATCCCTTTGAGGATCGAAAGACCATCGCGCCCCGGCAGCATGATGTCGAGAACGATAACGTCGTAGCCGCCCCGGCAGGCATATTCGAAGCCGGATGTCCCATTGTCGCAATGGTCCACCGCGAAAGCCTGCTCCTTGAGCCCGGCGCAGACGAACTGGGCGATCTTTGTCTCGTCTTCTATCAGCAGGACATTCATGGTTTCTCTCTTGGGGTTGAGTGTAGCCCAGCCAGACCCCGGTTTTCATTCCATTACAAAAATGTAATCGAGACGCAG
Organism: uncultured Acidobacteriaceae bacterium; assembly: GCA_963839155.1. GTDB lineage: Bacteria > Acidobacteriota > Terriglobia > Terriglobales > Acidobacteriaceae > Telmatobacter. Next base: position 65,123 of record CAWITY010000004.1, on the reverse strand, counting down.
GGGAGGCTGTAATCCAAAGCGACGATAGATTGAATCATCGAACAAGATCGGGCAGCGGCTCTCCTGCAGCCCTTTCACGAGGTTCCCAATGTCCGGCCATCGATTCGCATGGAAGCTGGCAGTATCGGCAACGGTTCTCGGGCTGCTAGGCTGCAGCGGGTCGAATCAATCGTCGTCGACGGCTGCGCAGCCATCCCCAGCCGCCCCCACTGCCGCATTTACCTACACTCCCACTGCGCCAGCCAGCGCACAGTCGGTCGCATTTACTGACACTTCGACGGGCAGTCCGACAGCCTGGGCATGGAACTTCGGCGATGGAACGACCGGCAGCACGCAGAACGCGAGCCACGTGTACGCCGCCGCGGGTATTTACACGGTCACGCTCAAAGTGGGCAACGCCGCCGGATCGAGCAGCGGAAGTCAGACCCTTACCGTGGGCGCAGCCAATACCGCGCCGGTTGCGTCGTTCTCCTTCTCGCCCACAGCGCCGGTGACCGCCCAGACCGTGGCCTTTACAGATACTTCGGCGGGCAGTCCCACGGCGTGGACATGGAACTTCGGCGATGGCAGCACAAGTACGGACGAGAATCCGACGCACGCCTATGCGGCGGCAGGAGCGTTTACGGTCACCCTCACCGCAAGCGATGCCTACGGGACGAGCAACTCCAGCAATACCGTCACGGTCATCGCGGCTGGTTCAACCAGCGCGGCGCCAACCGCGGTGTTTGACTTTAAACCCGCGTCTCCGGCGGCAGGCCAGTCCGCTGCCTTTACCGATACATCTACCGGCAGCCCAACCTCCTGGTCGTGGAACTTTGGCGACGGCGGCGCGAGCACTTCTCAGAATCCAAGCCATGCATATGCAAAGGCAGGAACCTATATGGTGTCCCTTGCGGCAAGCAACAGCAACGGAAACAGCACCGCAACCGAGCAAGCGATTGTGATAGCGGCTTCGAGCAGCTCAACCTTCGACGGGAATATTGTGCTGGGTTCGCCAGGAACATCTTCGATCAAGGCCAACGTCTTTACTCCGGACCAGAGCGGCGCCGTCTATCTGTCCTATGGGACTGCATCGGGGGTCTATAGCCAGACGACCACATCAACCGTGATCCAGGCGGCCACGCCGCTGGTGATCGCCATGACCGGCCTGCAACAGAACACGCAATACTATTACCGGTTGTATTACCAGGCGGCTGGACAAGGCAGCTATTTCTCCACCAGCGAGTACTCATTCCACACCGTGCGCCCGGCGGGAAGCACCTTCACCTTCGACATCCAGGGAGACTCGCATCCCGAGCGTACCAAAACGGAGTTTGACCCGAATCTGTATACGCTCACTCTGCAAACCGCTGCCGCCGACAAGCCCGATTTCTATATGACCATTGGCGACGATTTCAGCGTGGATACGCTCGATCCAACGACCATCGACGATGCGGAAGTGACCGGACGCTATACGCTACAACGGCAGTACTTCGGATTGATCGCCAACTCGGCGCCCATCTTTCTCACTAACGGCAATCACGAACAGGCAGCCCGCTATCTGCTCAATGGAACGCCCAACAGCATTGCCGTCTGGGCGCAGAACGCGCGCAACACGCTGTACTCCGAGCCCGCGACGGACGATTTCTACACCGGCAACACCGAGCAGATTCCCAACATCGGGCTGCTGCGCAACTACTACGCGTGGACCTGGGGCGATGCGCTCTTTGTGGTCATCGATCCCTACTGGGAGTCGCCCATCTGCGTGGACGAGCCATTTGGTGGAGGGGCCAAGCGGAGCAATATCTGGGATGTAACGCACGGGGACGCGCAGTATCAATGGCTCACACAGACACTTCAGAACAGCACCGCCAAGTACAAGTTTGTCTTTGCCCACCACATCATGGGAACCGGGCGCGGCGGCATCGAGATTGCAGACCAATACGAATGGGGCGGCGACAACCAGAACGGCACATGGGGTTTCGCTGCGAATCGCCCGACATGGGCTTCGCCGCTTCATCAATTAATGGTGGACAACAAGGTCACCATCTTCTTCCAGGGCCACGACCACATCTGGGTCCATCAGCAACTGGATGGCTTGACCTACCAGACCTTGTCCGAGCCAGCCGATCCGTTCTATGCACTCAACAATTCGGACGCCTATCTGACGGGAGACAAGTTCCCCAACACCGGCTACACGCGCGTCACGGTAGCGCCGACGGGAGTGAAGGTGGAATATGTTCGCACCTGGCTGCCTGTCGACCAAAGCGCAACCCAGGTGAGCGGCAGCGTCGCGTTCAGCTACACGATTCCAAGCCAATAGAAACCCTTCATCTTGACCACGCAAGCAGGCAACGAAACATCGGAGAAGACGAAGATGGCGAACCGGAATCGGGCGACAAACGAAATGCACTCATTCAACGGCAAAGCGATTCGCGTGGCTCGGCTCGCCGGACTGCTTGTGGTGCTGGCCGTCGAAATGAGTCTGCTGGGCTGCGGTGGAGGAAGTCAGGCTACCGGATCGAACCCGGTACAGAGTGGCACTGTTCCGGTGGCAGGCTTCAGCATTTCTCCCTCTGCACCTGCATCCGGTCAGGCCGTAACTTTCGCGGATGCATCTACGGGAAGCCCCACGGGCTGGCAGTGGAACTTCGGAGACGGCACAACCAGCACGGCGCAGAATCCCAGCCACACTTATTCGTCGGCAGGGGCGTATACGGTTACGTTGAGCGCCAGCAATGCAGCAGGTTCGAGCAGCGCCAGCCACACAGTGACGGTAATCGTAACCACAACCGCGCCCGTTGCAGCATTCACCTATAATCCCGCGGAGCCGGCGAATGGACAGGCTGTTACATTCATGGACGACACAACCAACAATCCCACCGTCTGGTCCTGGAGCTTCGGCGATAGCACAGCCAGCACGGCGCAGAACCCCAGCCACACGTATTCGTCGGCAGGGACGTACACGGTTACGTTGACCGCCAGCAATGCAACAGGGGCCAGCATCGCAAGCCAGATCGTGATGGTAAGCCAGGCGGGCGCGGGCCCCACAGCCAGCTTTACGGTTGAGCCATCCGTGCCAATTCCAGCGCAGCCAGCCGCTTTCACCGACACGACCACATCGAGTCCCACTGCGTGGTCGTGGAACTTTGGCGATGGCAGCACAAGCACAACTCAGTATCCCTACCACACGTATCTTACCGCAGGCACGTTCACCGTGACTCTAACGGCCAGTAACGCGGGCGGATCGAGCATTGCAAGCCAGAAGGTCGTCGTCAGCGCGCCTGCAAATGCTCCGTCTTTCGATGGCAGCATTCTGCTGGGTTCTCCTGAGCAGACCTCGATCAAGGCGAACATCCTGTCGCCCGATCAAAGCGGACAACTCACGATCCAATATGGAACAACCTCGGGCATCTACTCGAATTCGAGCAACGCCGTCACGCTTTCCGCCGGAACACCCGCGACGATTGCACTTTTGAATCTCGCGGCAAATACACAGTACTACTATCATGTTTCCTTGCAGCCGACAACCGGGGGCGCGGTTCAAACGGCAGGCGAGTACACGTTCCACACTGCTCGGCCGGCAGGCAGCACCTTCACCTTTACCGTTCAGGCCGACTCGCATCTGGATGAGAACTCGGACCTGAACGTTTACCGAACGGCCCTGGAAAACATGGCGGCGGACAACGGCGATTTTCACATCGACCTGGGCGACACCTTCATGTGCGAGAAGAACTCCGCTCCATTTACCGCGATCGCGCAAACAGCGCCGAGCGAGGCCATCGTCGATGCGCGCTACAACTACGAGAGAAGCAATTTCGGCATCCTGGCGCCATCGTCTCCGCTCTTCCTGGTGAACGGCAATCACGAGGGCGAAGCCGGGTGGCTAAACGACGGGACCGCCAACAATGTAGCCATATGGACGGTGCGTGCGCGCCAGAACAACTTCCTCAATCCCGTTCCCGACAGCTTCTATAGCGGCGACCCAACTGTCACTCCCTATGTTGGCCAGCGGGCCTCCTGGTATGCGTGGCAGTGGGGAGACGCGCTGTTCATCGTGCTCGATCCTTTCTGGTACACAACGGAGAAGCCGGGTAGCAACGGCTGGGTGTTGACTCTTGGGCAGACTCAATACGATTGGCTACAGCGAACGCTCTCTTCGAGCACGGCGACTTTCAAGTTTGTCTTCATTCACAACCTGGTGGGCGGACTGCTGGGACAGATGCGCGGCGGCGTTGAAGCCGCACCGTACTTCGAATGGGGTGGGCAGAGTCAGGATGGCACCCAGGCCTTCAGCCAGATGCGCCCCGGCTGGTCGATGCCGATCCATGAACTGCTGGTCAAGTACGGCGTTACTGCGGTCTTCCATGGACACGACCATTTGTATGCGCATCAGTCGCTGGATGGAATTGTGTACCAGGAAGTCCCGCAGCCCAGCGCCATCAATGAGAGCAGCGGGGTGAACCTGGCAGCATCCTACAACTACACAAGCGGGACAATTCTCAGCAGTTCGGGGCATATGCGCGTTACCGTCAGCCCGGCGAGCGTCACGGTTCAGTATGTGAGGGCATGGCTTCCCTCGCAGGTAACCTTCAGCCAGAAGAACGGCGAGATCGACGACAGCTACACGATCGCAGCGTCAGGCCATTGACCGCAACTGCGTGCCTTGCGGCCGCAATGCGACTTAGGAGATCTCATGCGCAAGGGAGTGAATCGAATCCCGGCCGCATGTGAACGGAACGATGAAGGGAGAGTTATGAAATCGGCCCGGACATTTTTCGCGTTAAATTCCATGCTTGCCGCGATACTGCTCGTGGGATGCCAGACCGCGTCATTCGATCATTCGGCGGCTGGCTCGTCTGTCACACCGCCCGTGGCCTCGTTCGCAGAGACACCGTCGACGCCCACGGCAGGCCAAAGCGTGCAGTTCACCGATACCACTTCGGGCAATCCAACTGCATGGTCGTGGAACTTCGGCGACGGCAGTACCAGCACGGTGCAGAATCCGACCCACACCTACACGGCGGCAGGGCCATTCACGGTATCGCTGACCGCAAGCAACTCGTCCGGATCGAACGCCGCCAGCCATGCCTTGACCGTGTTGGCGGCATTCGCGGCTGCATTTACGGCAACACCGGCGGCGCCGGTGAGCGCACAGTCCGTCGCTTTCACCGATGCAACCACGGGCAGTCCGACAGCATGGTCGTGGTCCTTCGGCGATGGCAGTACGAGCGCCCTTGAGAATCCAAACCATATCTATGCAACTGCGGGGACCTTCACGGCATCCTTGACCGCCACCGGCGCAGAGGGAACCAGCACTGCGAGCCAGAAGATCGTCGTCGCTCCGGAGGTCTCCGCATCCGGCTATGACATGACCTTGACTCTTTCTGACGGTGCGCAGAGCACGACGCTGGCCTTCGATGGGTTTGCGATGATGACCGGAAATCTGGATGCGCAATCCTTCTTTCCTCCCGGCAAAGTGGCAGACTACACGGGATTCCAGTATCTGCGTGACACCGATCCCGACAACATGGGACACAACACCGACTTTCTCACGCGCGTCGCGAACAATGTGATCTACACGCTTACCGATGCGCAGATGGCGGCGCTGGTCAAGCTCGCTTCGGCGCAGTTGGAGAATGTCAACTTCTACGCCTACGAGCGCTTTTCTCTGATGGAAGCATTTCGCCGCACCCTTACCGGCAACATACCATCTGGTTCGACAGGACTCAACCTCGATTCGGTCAAGAAAGCATCGCACGATCTCTATCTGATCGATGGGCAGTTGGCGTTCGATCGGGCAATGCTCTATGTGAGCGTTTACAATTCCATGACTCCGGATCAAATTGACTATCTAGAGGCGATGAAAGGCAAGGGCTTCAACGAGTGGCCGAATATCACGGATGCCCAGATCGCGAGCAAGATGAGCAATCTCCCGCAGGGCACGGCCACGCTTGTCATGACCTACGCGAGCGACATCTTTACCTGGTACGAAGGCTCGCTCTACGCTGATGTCTATTTCTGCCCAGAGCGCCACGGGACATACTACGGAGGCTTCTACATCAAGGACGCTCCTGCCGTTGGCGAGTCTTCCTACACAATCAGCGAACAACTGACAGCAACCACGGGCAGCGCGCTAATCGACAGTTCGCTGGGGTATGTGACGTCCTCCCAGGCAAGCGTCCTGTCGGCCCTTGTCAATGCGCAGAGAAACAGTCTCTACGCGGGCGATACAAACATCGTCTCGATCAGGACGCAGATCGCCACATTGTTGCGCAGCCTCATGGTCTCCACTTCTTCAAGCGCGGCGGTGAATAGCCAAATCCTGGCGCTGTCGGGAACGTACGGCGAACTGGATGGCGAGGATAACTACAATTATGCTACCGTCTTTGCGCAAGTGAATGGCACATTGTCGGCAAGTCAACAGGCACAACTCGCCACCCTGCGCAAATCGGTTCTCTCCGGAACCTATGCGGACGGAACGCCGTTCGACTTTACCACGGCCACAACGCCGTTTCTCTATGCGGACGTCATTACCGATACCAGCGTTCTAACGCCCTATGTTGGCGACACAGACTATTTGTTCGTTGAACCCTGAAGCGGATTCCATCCGCTGGTTACCGGGCTGCCCTCATTTCGGTCGTGTGCAGGGAGGTGGTAGAGTGATAGGCATGAAATCGGCGATTATGGCGTCAATTGTTTGCATCTGTGCGGTTTCTTCAATGGCGCAGCAAGGTCCGCCCCGCGACGAAAACAGGCAGGAGCATCCGCGGCGCAACAATGCGAACCGGTACTCCATCGAGCAAGCGGTATCGGATCGGGCACAACTGCACACCATCGCCTTCGCCAGCCTTGCATTCCTGACTGGTGATTTTGCCAGCGACACATTTCTGCCGCCGGGCAAGGTGTCGGATTACTTCGGCTTTCAGTACATGCGCGACATCGATGCCGCGGAGGGCGGCCACAACACTTCCTTCCTGACTCGTATCGCCGAGAACATGCTGGCTGTGCTCGACCAGGGGCAACGGGCGAAACTCATCGCGCTGGGAGAAAAGCAACAAGCCGATATTCAGCGATTCGGGGAGATGCGCCTGCCGCTCATCAAGGCGTTCCGGCAGAACCTGGAGGGCAAGATCCCAGCTGGCAGCAAGGGCCTGAGCAAGGAGGCGGTCGCGCAATATTCGGCGGATCTATATGCACTCGATGGCAAGCTCGCCTTCGAACGGGCCCAGGTTATGAGCGCCATTCTGCGCGGCTTGAGCGATCCGCAGAAGGCCACTCTTGCCAAGCTGAAGTTCGGTGATTCAAGGACATGGCCGGAGGTGGAGGAGGCGTTCGACCGGCGTGGCCTGCCGCATGAGGTTGATGTCGCGGTGATGACCTATGCCAGCGAGATGTTTGCCTGGTACGCTGGTTCGCTCGAAGCTGATACCTATTTTTGTCCTGAACGGCACGGGATGTACTTCGGCAGCTTCGGCTTGAAGACCCTGCCGGCCATGGGCAAGCAGAATTACTCGATCAGCACTTCGCTGACTGGCGACAGCGGTGCGGCCTTTCTTGAAGTGCTGACCGACGCCCAGCGAAAACTCATCACAGACCTTCCCGACCTGCAGCGCCGCGATCTTGAGGGGATTGTCGCAATTCGAATAGCCATTGCGAGGGAACTGCGCCATTTCTTGAGTGGCGAGACGGCCAACGAAGAAAAGGTGCTATCGCTTTCGAGACAATACGGAGAATTGGACGGGGAGATGTCGTATCTATATGCCATGGGCTTCGCGGAAGTGAACCGAACATTGACCGCGGCACAGAAGCAGACGTTGGCTGGGATGCGCGCCCACGATCCGACGGATGTCCGAGGACCGTTTCTCTATTCGACGCCGATCCGCGAGCCGAAGATTGAGAACACTGGCTTCCTGTTTGGAGTCGATTCATCCCGGAAACCGCTATAGTATTCAGAAGCCCATTGGACGCGCCGGATCTATCCATGGGAGCGGATCGTGCCCATGAAGATTCCTGCTCGTCATCTCTTTCTCTCAGCAGTTGCAGGGGTTCTCCTGTTTGTTTGTGCAGGAATGGCTCAAGGGCCTGGCCAGGGAGGCCAGCGCAAGGGTCCGCCTGACGGCGCCAGGCAAGGCGGCAGAGGCGAGCAGCAACGCCAGCCGGCAATCGCCACTCCAGCGCACCTGGTCGATGCGATTCTTGGCCGCCCGACAGCGACCTCCATTGTGTTGAGTGTCTTGTGCGCCAGCGAGACCCATGCAATGGTCTTCTACGGGACCGGGCCAGGCCAGTTCTCCTTGCGCACCGAAGTAAAGACGATTCAAAAGGATCAGCCTCAGGAGATTGACCTGAATGGCCTGAGGCCGGATACACGCTACTCCTATCAACTGCGCGACGCTAGCTCCGGAAAGGTTCTGGTTGCGGGTGGGTTTCATACCATGCGCCCGTCAGGCAGTACCTTTACGTTCACCGTGACCGCCGACTCTCATTTGGATTCGAACACAGACCTTTCGCTTTACCAGCGCACGCTGGCCAACGCCGCGGCAGACGCGCCGGACTTCCACATCGATCTCGGCGACACCTTCATGACCGAGAAGCATGAGAATCGCGAGAACGCCACGACACAATATTTGGGGCAGCGGTACTTCTTTGGCGAGATCGCTTCCTCCGCGCCGCTCTTCCTGACATTGGGAAATCACGATGGCGAAAGCCCCCGCGCGCATGTGGGCAGGGACATGGATCTCGCGCTCTGGTCGAATGCCATGCGCAAGCGCTACTTCTCCAATCCGGTCCCCGACAACTTCTATGCCGGCGACTCCATTCGAGATCCTGAAGCTGGACTGTTGCAGGACTACTACGCATGGCAGTGGGGCGACGCGCAGTTTGTTGTGCTGAGCCCCTATTGGTACTCCGGCGGGCGCCGCAACGACGACAGTTGGGGCCTCACGCTGGGCAAAGAGCAATATGACTGGCTGGCGAAGACCCTGGAGTTGAGCAAGGCAAAGTACAAATTCATATTCATTCATCAACTGGTTGGCGGCATCGACAGCCAGGGACGCGGAGGCGCCGAGGCCGCGGCATTTGGCGAGTGGGGCGGCAAGAACGCCGATGGCACAGATGGATTCAAGGAGCATCGGCCCGGATGGGAAGTTCCCATTCACCAACTGTTGGTGCGCCATCGTGTGACCATCGTCTTTCACGGTCACGACCATCTATTCGCGACACAGCATCGAGATGGCATCGTCTATCAGGAGGTTCCGCAACCGGGCGACCCGCGACCTGGTCCTCCGCGCAGTGCCGAGGAATACGGATACAAAGAGGGCGTGATCCTGGGCAGCTCAGGTCACATGAGGATTACGGTTTCAGCAAGTCGAGTCTCAGCTGAGTATGTTCGCTCGGTTGCGGAAAGAGACGAAAGGAATGGCCTTCGCAACCGGCAGGTCGCATATGCGTACACGATTCCGGCTGAGGGTGGTCCGATACCGCAAGCAAAGAATGAAGTTCCGCAAGAGCCGCTTCCTCCAGTGGCATCAAAGCCGCAGGGCGCCGCGGAAGCCGCGGAAGATGAGCCATCCAGACCCCAGCCGCGAGGCGACGGGCGTGGGGGGCATGAGAATGGGCAACGCCGAGGCAGAGGCGATGCTGGTGAAATGGCGATGCCCGCCGATGTCGCGGAGCTGCAGCGTTTCTCCATCGTGCTGGGCCGGCCTACGGAAAAATCGGTAACGGCGAATCTGCTTTCCGCCGAAGCGATCGACGCATTCATCGAGTTCGGCGGCGCATCGAGCGTTTATTCGCGCAAAACAGAAACGATGCGACTTGCTCCCGGCCAACCCGTTGAGATTCTGCTCGACCGGCTTTCGCCTGGCAGGCAATACTTCTACCGGATTCGCAAACGCAAGCCGGAAAGTGGCGTGTTTGAGGCAGATGCGGAACACTCCTTCTTCACTCAACGCCCACCGGGCAGCACGTTTGTCTTCGAGATACAGGGCGACTCTCACCCCGAGCGGCCGCAGCAGTTCGATCCCGCGCTTTATGCGCAGACCTTGCGCGCCGCCGCAGCCGATCAGCCAGACTTCTACATGACTATCGGCGACGACTTCAGCGTGGACGCGCTTCACACCGTCAACGCGGAAACCGTGGCGCAACGCTACACATTGCAGCGTCCCTTTCTGGCTCTCGTTGCGCAGTCTTCGCCGCTCTTCCTCGTAAACGGAAACCATGAGCAGGCCGCCGCCGCCAACCTGGATGGCACGGCGAATAATGTAGCCGTGTGGGCGCAGACTGCGCGCAACACATACTTCAGCGAACCTGCCCCGGACAGCTTCTACAGCGGCGATACCACGCCGGTGCCATTCATCGGACCACTGCGCGACTACTACGCCTGGCAGTGGGGAGATGCTCTGTTCATCGTGATTGACCCATACTGGCATTCGCTCAAGCCCGTGGACAATGTCTTCGGAGGCGGCGAGAAGAATCGCGACTGGTGGGACATCACGCTTGGTCTGGAGCAGTACAACTGGCTCCGCCAGACACTCATGGCCAGCAAAGCAAAGTACAAATTCGTCTTTGCGCATCATGTCCTTGGTACCGGCCGCGGCGGAATCGAAGAGGCAAGCCTTTACGAGTGGGGCGGCAAGGACAAGCGGGGGGTATCGGAGTTCGCTCAGCATCGCCCCAGTTGGGAGTTGCCGATACATCAACTGATGGCAAAGTACGGAGTGACCATTTTCTTTCAAGGGCACGATCACGTCTTTGCCCATCAGCAGTTGGATGGCGTCATCTACCAGGCACTGGCCGAACCTGCCGACTCAACCTACACGCTCTACAACCGCGACGCTTATCGCTCCGGCGAAGTGTTGCCCAACTCGGGCCGCGTGCGGGTGACCGTTTCGTCGAAGAATGTTCGCGTAGAGTACATTCGCTCTTACCTGCCAAAGGACGCCACGGCCTCTCACCCCAATGGCGAAGTCGCGAGTTCTTACGAGGTCCTTGCGTCTGCGCAGCGTCGTTAGCCGCCAGCAGCCAGATCTATATTCACAGATTTCCAGTTGCTCAACGGCGACAGTTTCAGACACGAGATTCAGCCATGACACCGGCAAGATGAACACTTGGGGTTCGACCGGAAGAGTTCCACCCATGAACGCCGTTCACAACGTGGACCATTCAGCCGCGATCACTGTTCCGGTTGCGCGCCCAATCGCGGGCGAAGGCGTTTTGGTGGGCCCACCAGGACTTGAACCTGGAACCAACGAATTATGAGTTCGCTGCTCTAACCAATTGAGCTATAGGCCCTTAGCTGATTCCGGCACCGCTTCACCGGAGTTTACCGTAGTCGGGTGTAGTCAACCGCAATTGAGCGTAATCTGGGGGTTATGAGTCCCCTGCTCTAACCGTTGAGCTACAGGCCCGCTTGCGGAGCGTCCGGCTGCAAGAGAAAATAGAGACTCGGTCTATCCCGTCAGGCTTCAACAGCTAATCAACGGGCGGCGGCGGACACTTTACCAGTTTGACACAGTCGCTTGGTAACCGCGAAGGATTTGCTGAGGTGAGAGGACGCTGGGTCCCGGAGGGAGGGTTGGAACTTGAGGCAGCTTCCTGGTCTTGGCGCGAACAGGCTTGGGCACGGATAATAACGGTGGAAAGGATCAGCACGGAATGCGCTGGTATTACCACTGCGCCCAGTCGCCCTGAAGAATAACCCATGCAGCCAGCAGCAGATTGCTTGTGGCATGAGCGACCACCGCATCCCCGATCCGGTCCCGCCACTTGAGCGCCGCAGCATAGGTTAGGCCTGCGACGATGCCAGCCAGCCAGTGCTGGCCGTGCATCAAGCCAAAGGCTACGGACGACAGTCCGACGGAAACGGCGGTCATGCTGGCGAAGGGAACCGCCGTGAAGTCGCGCTGGACTAGACGCCGCGCGAGATAGCCGCGAAATGCGAGCTCTTCGGCGATGGGCACTGTGGCCACCGCAGCCGTCATGCGTATAAGGATCCACGCCCAGCGAGCAGTGAATGGGAGAGCGGCCAGGGCTACGCCGAGAGTGCTGGTCGAGCGCTGCTGCGCCCACCACACTGGCGCGATCCAGAGCAGGAAGACAGCCGCACCGGCAACCGGCGCCAGCCAGCCGAAGCGCCAATTCAGCTTCTTCAATTCGTGGCGGAAGCTCCAGATGGAGATCACTGCCGCAATAAAACGCAAGGGGTAGAGCCACTCGAAATAGCCGGAAGCAGCCTTAGAGAGAAAGGACGCGCCCAGAATTGCGAGAAACGGGAGGAGGTATGCCCCGGTTGCCGGCGATTCCCCGGTTGTGATCTCCAGTTGTGCCGGTAAAGGAGCGCTCTGCCCGACCTGCCCGGCGCTCGAAGGCATCGGCCCGGTTGCGCCGGGGGGGAGTGGCCTGCGTACCCAGGCGATCTTCTGGCTGGCCATGGAAAAACTCAGCGCCACCAGAGTGAACGCGATCCAGCCAGCCTGGGAGTGGAAGCCGACAATGGCGATCTCGGGCGCCCCCGCATTGCCAATCAGGACCAGGGCAGAGATGCGCACGATATTGAGCAGCCAAACGCAGGTCAGCGCGCACGGAACCAGCAAGAGGGCCTGGGGGAAGCGGCTCTCCTTGCGGAAATACCATAGCCAAACGCTGGTGAAGACCAGCACTAGGCCCAGCCCTTCCATCCCCGAGCATTGGGGGCCAATGCTAATCAGGAAGCGCTGAGTTCCAATGGTGCAGAGCGCAATGTTGCCGGTCAGATCTGGCAGAAAAAGGCGCAGCACGGCATGCACGCAATGGTAGGTGACCACCTGCATGAACCGGCCATGAATGTTGTTGGAGGCAATCCAGGATTGTTGCAAAGGGCCGCGGAGCCACCAGGCGCCCGCCCCCGCCAGAGAGGCATACAACCACAGGGCGCCAGTGGCGCGCAGGGTGGCTATCCAGGTCTTGAGCGGAAGGCAGGCCAACGCGAGGAGGGCGATTCCCAGAACCACAGGAAGGGCTAAGGCAAGCAGAAGCAGGACGGAGGGGGAGGCTGCGCCAAAGATGCGCCGGTACGCGACATTCCACAGGAAGAAAATGGCAATGCAGACAAAATGAGCAGCAAATAAACGGCCACTAAAGGGAATATCTTCCCGCCGAGCTTTGAGCTTGGAGTAGCCTAAACCGAGAAAGATGGCAAAGGCGACGATGCCGAAGGCGGCCAAGGGACGGAACAGCGACCCAGCATGTGGGATGGCGGCCAGCAACGCACAGTCAAAGGCCAAAACTCCAGCCAACAGATACAGGCGCCCCAGCAGATGGCGTGGGGGGGGGAGTTTCCGTCTTGACTGGGGCAGCATGCTCCCAGTCAAGACGTGGTTGAAGTGAGTGCTCAGGACGTCCTCCGTCTACCGGCGGAACTTTGAGCGCAGAACCACAAGCGAGCCGGCGAGGAAGGAGAATCCGCCGATTGCCAGACTCGGGTCAACTTCGGGAGCATCACATGCATGAGCGCGGGCGCTCGTGAAAATCACCAGCCCCAGGACCATCAGCGCGTACTTTGCAACGTTCTTCATCGTTCTCTCCAGTAGGTGTGAAGCATGAACCGTAACTGCGAAGTCCCCACAAACGAGGCCGATCGGGGAGATCTCCACCGCACCGGCCTGGATAACTTCGGAACAAATACTTCGCAGTCGAGGCGCCGAATCCAGCCGGGATATAAGTCACCGAATTCCGATCCAAACGGCTCATGAAGGTTGAGTTGACCAGGTGTTACCCACCCGGAGGAGCCAGTAATGACGAAACCAAAACTCGACGGGGAATAGAGCGGCTTGAGGCGATCCCGACTCCCCGGCAACTGTTACAGAAACTGGCAGATCTGTTTTTTGCCTCACAGTGATTTTCCTCTTTGTGCCAAGAAAGGAAATAGCCATTTAGCGTCATGCCAACTGCCACGGCTGTAACTGTTCCTAGCACTGTCTGGTACTCTGCTTTTTTGGGTACGAAAGGTGTAAGAACGTGATTTGGAAATCTGGCCGTTTTACCGCGCCCAGGGTCCGCAGTCTGGGAATCGCCGCGACAGTCGCGCTATTTCTTGTTCTCTGCTGCACCGCCGGGGAACTTGCCGCCCAACTGCCCATGACCGTTTCCAAGGCCGACTCTGTGCTGGTCCTCAAAAAGGACCACATCCTGGAACTGCTTTCCGCAGGCAAGGTGATCCGCACCTACAAGGTCGCGCTGGGGCAGGGCGGTCTTGCACCCAAGGAACGGGAGGGTGATGCGCGCACACCGGAGGGTCATTACGTTATCGACGCCCGCAACGCCGATAGCCATTACCATCGCGCTCTGCACGTTTCCTATCCCAATGCCGAGGACCGCAAGCGAGCTGTAAAGCGGGGCGTTTCGCCGGGCGGGGCCATCATGATCCACGGCTTGCCCAATGGAAAAGGCTGGGTGGGTGCCGCGCACCGGCTCCACGACTGGACGCTGGGCTGCATCGCCGTCACCGATCAGGAGATCGACGAGATCTGGGAGTTGGTCCCTGTGGGTACACCGCTCGAAATCCGGCCGTAGTTGTCGTTCGAGGGGCGCATCGGAATGCTGGGTAAGCAGGCCCCACTGCAGGTGGCCGCGTGCGGTCTGCGAGAATAGGGTAGATGCTCTCCCTTCAAAATGCCGGCAAGCGGTTCGGACCGCGGGTCTTGTTTCTTGAGGCCAGTTGGCTCATCCGGAACAAAGAGAAAACCGCTCTGGTCGGGGCCAACGGTACCGGCAAGTCCACCATTATGAAAGTGTTGGCCGGCCTGGAGTCGCTGGACTACGGCCAGGTGCAGCAAACGCGCGGGATGAGCATCGGGTACCTGCCTCAGGAGGGCCTCGCGCTGGCCGGGCGCAGCGTCTTTGAAGAGTGCCTGACGGTCTTCGACGACCTTCGCGACATGGAAAAGGAGATCGAGCATCTGGGCGGGCAGCTCTCCGTGCTGGATCACCAGGGGCCGGAATACGAGGCCGCGGCGGAGCGCTACTCCATGCTGCAAGAGCGCTTCCACGCCCTGGACGGCTATGCGCTGGACGCCCAGGTGGGCGGCGTGCTCACCGGGCTGGGATTCGGCAAGGAAGACTGGCTGCGCCAGACCGACGAGTTCAGCGGCGGCTGGCAGATGCGTATCGCGCTAGCCAAGCTGCTGCTGGCCAAGCCGAATTTGCTCCTTCTCGACGAGCCGACCAACCACCTTGACCTTGAAACCCGCAACTGGCTTGAAGACTATCTTCGCACTTATCCCTTCGGCTACATTCTTATCTCCCACGACCGCTACTTTCTCGATGTTACGATCGACCGTACCGTGGAGATATGGAACAAGCGCCTCAATATCTATCAGGGAAATTACACAAAGTACCTTAGCCAGAAAGACGAGCGGCGCACGCAACTGGAGTCGGCTTACCGCAACCAGCGCTTGCAGATTGAGCATCTCGAATCGTTCATCAACCGTTTCCGCGCACAGGCCACCAAGGCAAAACAAGTACAAAGCCGCATCAAAGAGCTAGAAAAGATCGAGCGCATCGAGGTTCCGGAAGAAGAGCCGGTTATCCATTTCAAGTTTCCCCAGCCTCCGCCCTCGGGGCGCATTGTTGCCGAGGCCGAGGGGCTCTCAAAGAGTTACGGCGCCAAGCAGGTGCTGGACAACGTCAAGTTCACCATCGAGCGCGGCGACCGCGTAGCCCTGGTAGGCGTAAATGGCGCGGGCAAGTCCACGCTGATTCGGCTGCTGACCGGGGACGAGGCGCCGACAACGGGCCAGATCAAGATGGGCCACAACGTGATCAGCGAGTACTTTGCGCAAGACCAGTACAAGGTGCTGGATGGTGACTCGCGCATGTTGGACGACATCAGCGGCGCCGCGCTCAAGGTGCCGGAGGGCGAACTGCGGTCGCTGCTGGGCTGCTTCCTCTTCCGCGGCGACGATGTGTTCAAACCGCTGGGCGTGCTCAGCGGCGGTGAGCGCAACCGCTACGCCCTGGCGCGGATTCTCGTCTCTCCGTCGAATTTTCTGCTGCTCGACGAGCCCACCAACCACCTGGACATGCGCGCCAAAGACGTGCTGCTCGACGCGCTGGCGGCCTTCAGCGGCACGGTTGTCTTTGTGTCTCACGACCGCTACTTCATCGACCGGTTGGCCACGCGCGTGCTGGAAGTGGAAGGCGGCACAGTCACGAGCCACGAGGGAAACTACGAGGACTACCTGCGCTGGAAGGAGACTCAGACTGCCGCATCTCAGCAGGATTTTCATCCTGAGCGCGGCGAAGGACCAGCGATTCGGGGAACGCAAGGAGATTCGCGTCAAGGCGCGATTTCAGTCGTGCCGAAAGATGGCCAGAAAGAAGAAGGGGCTTTAGCCCCTGACGGCCAAGAGGCGGCCAACAATCGCCCCCGGCGCCTGAATCCCATCAAGCAGAAGCAGATGGAAGAGCGTTGTGCATTCCTTGAAGAGGAAGTCCCGCGCATCGAGGCTTCCATCGCCCATACCGAGGAGCAGTTAGGCGTCTATATCTCCGCCGGCGAGACGCAGCGGCTAAGCGACCTGGCCGGAAGCCTGCGTGAGCAACTCGCCGC
This sequence comes from uncultured Acidobacteriaceae bacterium, assembly GCA_963839155.1. GTDB lineage: Bacteria > Acidobacteriota > Terriglobia > Terriglobales > Acidobacteriaceae > Telmatobacter. The sequence continues at coordinate 48,553 of CAWITY010000004.1, read as the reverse complement.
TCTCACGGCCGAGTGGGAAGACCTGATGATGCAGTTGGAAAATCAGACAACGCTCCCGTAGCGACGATTCTCCGTGGTCCGAGAAGTTCACAACTCCTTGGGATATAATCCAGGCCAAATGAGTTGCGGAGGCGAGGCCTGACCTATGGGGAATCCTACAATCGCATATCTCACTATGTCGCTCGAATATCTCAAGTCCTTGGCTTGGCCGCTCATCTTCGTTGGAGTATTGGCTGTCTATCGTCCGCCCCTCGGACGGCTTCTCGATAGCCTGATTGCGAAACTTGAGTCCGCCAAGTCCGTAAAGATCGGCTCGCTATCCTTTGAAGTCGAGCATCAGGCCCGCGGGCTAGGCCGGCCCGAGCTCGGCCGCGAGATTGGGCAACTGTCATTCGATGCCATCGACTCGCTGGTTCGGACCCCGCGAGTTGGAGTCATGATGTTGATGAGTGCGTTCGACAGAGTGACTCCGCACGAATTCGGCTTGCCTGGAGACGCTGAACTCGCGGCCTTGCGGGAACTGGCCAAGAAGCAGCTCATCGATTTCAGTGCGCCGCTCGACCCATTCCTCCACGAGCTTCGAGCAAACGGCGAACTCAAGGTGAAAGAGAGAAATGGAGAATTGCGCTCTTCGGAGCGAAAATGGTACGCCGTTGAGAATCCACAGATGGAAATGAAGTGCCGCCAAATGGGTTATAGCTTGACTGAGGGCGGGCTCAAGGCCGTAATCGCTATCTCGAAAGCCGTTGCAGCGCAATTGTCGAATTCGGCTAAATGACCCTGTCCCTGGCCACGGCCTCACCCATTGCCGCAGAACGGAGACATGTGGCACCCGGCAACCGCAGGTCCTTCGACTCCGCTGCGGTTCGCTCAGGATAACAGCCTTTTTGGGAGGGATGGAATTCTCCAGAGGCTGCTCCATGAGGCAATCCTGATTGGCGTGGGTGCATAATCTAGACACGATGGCTCTTCTTTGGAATCCCGAGAGCTGGACCAAGCGTCTGGCGGAGTTGGAAGCGCAGAGCGGCGAGTTGAAAGAAGCTCCGCTGCGGCGCGATGTGCGTTCGCTGGGCATGTTGCTGGGCGAGGTGCTGCGCGAGCAGGCTGGCGAGGAGCTGTTTGCCCACGTCGAGGCGCTGCGGCAGGGCACCATCCGGCGGCGTGACGCCGAGGCGAAGGGTCAGAGCGAAGAGGCTGCCCGGCTGGCTGCCGCCTCGCTGGAACTGGTGCATTCTTTGCCCGTGGAGCGCGCCATCCTGCTGACCCGCGCCTTTGCCTTCTACTTTGAGCTGATCAACCTGGCGGAAACGAATCATCGCAAGCGGCGGCGCATTGCCTTGCAGTTGGGCGGGGAGGCCGGGCGCCAGCGCGGGTCGCTGATCGGAACTTTGTGCGAGATGCGGCGCGTAGGCATTGGCGCAGACGAGGCCATGGACTGGCTCAAGCGCGTGCTTGTTGTGCCAGTGTTTACCGCACATCCGACCGAGGTGGCGCGCCGCTCAGTCATGTTCAAGCGGCGGCGCATTGGCGAGTTTCTAGCCATGCTGGACCACATCCCCGTGCCCGAGCAGGACATGGCGCGGCTGGAAGAGTTGGTATTGGCGGAGATTACCAGCCTGTGGCAGACCGACGAAGTGCGCACCCACCGGCCGACAGTCTACGACGAGGTCAAGATGGGCCTCGACTACTACGACGTATCGATTTTTGCCACGCTGCCCAGCCTGTATCGGGAGATTGCCGAGGCGCTGCGCGTCTCCTATGGGTTAGAGATAGAGGCGCACCGGCTGCCGCAGGTGCTGCAATTTGGCTCCTGGATTGGCGGCGACCGGGACGGCAATCCCTATGTGACTCCGCAAGTCACGCGCGACGCGATTCAACTGGCGCGCGGCCATTTGCTGCTCTACTACCAGAAGCATCTTGAAGAGATTACCGATCTGCTGACCACCAGCGCCCAGCAGAGACCGGTAAGCGACGAGTTACTGCAACGGCTGAAGGCCTACGTGGCGCAGGTGCATACGCCAGAGTCGCAGGTCTTTGGCGAACAGTACCGGTTCGAATACTATCGCCGCTTTGTGATCTGTCTGAAGGCGCGCATCCAGCGGACGATGGAGTCGATGGACCATCCCGACTCGGCGGGCGCGGCCATGCCGGTGATGCCCTACACCCTGACGCAGGGGCAGGACAAGCTGGCCCAGGTGCTGCCGCCTTACTGCTCGGTGGATGAGTTCATCGACGACCTGGAGACGCTGCGGGCTTCGCTCGAATCGAACCGCGGGCTGCGCATTGCGCGCACGCTGGTGGATCCGCTGATCTTGCAGGTGCGGACCTTCGGGCTGCATCTGCACACGCTGGACATTCGCCAGCACGCGCGGGTGCACGCGGCGGCCTTGCAGGAGGCGACCGCCGACACCATTGCGCCCGCGCTGCCGGGGAGCTTGACGGCAGAGACGGCCAATGTGCTTGAGACTTTCCGCGTGGTGGCGGAGATCAAGACGGGCTGCTCGCCGGAATCGATTCGGCAATATGTAATCAGCGGGGCTTCGACGGTGGAGGATGTGCTGACCGTGGTGCGCCTGGCGAGGCTGGGCGGCGTTCAGGTGGAGGGCTCGGGGCGCGATCCGGGACTCATGCCGGTACCCCTGTTTGAATCGATTGAGGACTTGCGCCGTGCACCGGCCGTTTGCCGTGAGCTGTGGAGCAGGCCGGACTATCGCAAGCTGATGGCCACCTGGGACAACTGGCAGGAAGTCATGCTGGGCTACTCCGACTCAAATAAAGACGGTGGCATGTTGACCTCGACGTGGGAAATTTTCCGCGCGCATCGCGATCTGCATGTGGCAGCGCGCAAGGCGGGGGTGAAGCTGCGGCTCTTTCACGGGCGTGGCGGCACGGTGGGACGCGGCGGTGGGCCAACGCACCGCGCCATCTTTGCCCAGCCCATGGATTCCTTTGACGGGCAGTTGCGCATTACCGAACAGGGAGAGGTGCTGAACTTCAAGTACTCCGACGAGGTTTTGGCGGAGCGCAATCTGGAACTGATGATCGCCGCGTCGCTGGACGCGCTGGCCCGGCCCAATGCGCGCGACCCGGAGGGGCATTTCACTGGCATTCTGAAGCCGGAGTGGGAGGCGGCTCTCGACGAACTGTCGGCCATCGCTTTCGAGCACTACCGTGCGCACATTCTCGAAGACCCTGGCGTGGTCACCTATTTTGAGCAATCCACGCCGGTGGGCGAGTTGGAGCACGCCAAGATCGGCTCGCGGCCGGCGCGGCGCAATGCGTCGCCCAATCTGGCGGACCTGCGCGCCATCCCCTGGGTCTTTGGCTGGACTCAGTCGCGGCTGCTGGTGCCGGCATGGTTTGGCGTGGGCTTCGCGATTCAGCGGTACCTTGAACGGCCGGGGGCGCAGGGTTTGTTGCAAGGGATGGCGCGGGAGTTTCCTCTATTCATCGACCTGCTGCGCAACGTGGAGCTGGCGCTGGGCAAAGTGGACATGGCGACAGCACGGCTCTATTCGGGACTTGTGGAGGACCGGCTGCTGCGCGAGCGAATTTATGACATGTTCGACGCCGAGTTCCATCGTACCGTGAGGGCCGTGCTGGCGGTAACAGGTCAGGCGGAGATGCTGGAGAGTAACCACGTGCTGGCCCACTCTATCAAGCTGCGCAACCCCTACGTCGACCCCATGCACCTGATCCAGGTAGACATGCTGCGCAGAAAGCGCGCCGGCGAAGACACGCCGGAAGTAAATCGCGCCATTGCCGCGACGATCAGCGGGATTTCAGCGGGGCTAAGAAATACCGGTTAAGGCGGCAGCGGAAATCACGAGGGGATTTGCGCCGGCTGGGAAGGCTCTGGGCTACAGCGGTTCCACAATTGCTGTACCCCGCCCCCAGCGCTATCAAGTGGCATTTTTCTCAAGAAAATGCCACCTTGCTCGATGCTGGAAAGGGCTGTGAATTGTGGACTCGCTCTGATGCCAACTCCGAAGCGCCGATTCCCTCAGGCGCTGGTCTGGCTAAGGAAAAACCCTGAAGTTAATCGATATCAGGAGAAATGCCCTCAGGGACTAATAACGGTCGTTATTTTCGGTAACCTACGGCATGACTGAAGTCGTGCCTTGTTACATGACGCGGTCCAACGGGAGTATTTCCGCAGCCTGTAAAACCCGTGCCCTTCAGGACTTTGATTCTTTCGGGGGGTGCCTGATGACCTGAGTCTGATGTCCTTGCGCAGTCTGACATCCTGAAATGCATCTCCTGCGGCTTCCATCGCTTCGCAACGGCCGCTCCTCATGAACGGACTGGCGATGTTTGAGTTTCGCAGCGCCTCTGCGGGACGCAGAGCACTTCTGTCGACGCACCCCAGGCGGCGCTTCGCTTGCCCTGGCTATATTCGATGCCTCCGGGAGGCGATGCAATCCGGTGATTGAAGTCGTGACTGATTGAAGCGAGTCAGGCCACCCAGGATGACAGAGCATCTGGTTGATGAACCTCTGGCTCAGGACACAGGGGTTCTTACCGCGCAATTTTGGACCTTGAGTTCGTGCGCTCCCAGGTCTCAGCAGCGGTACAAATGCAACCGGTCCGAGGCCCATCGGCCCACAGGCTTTATAGCACCTGGCGGGCGGCGAGAAATGCGCGCTCAAATCCGCCAACGGATTTTTCGATGCGCTCAAGGGGAATGGTCAACGACAGGCGAATGTAACCGGAGCGGCCAAAGCCGGTGCCGGGGACGGCAAGCACGCCTTCCCTGGCCAGCAACTGAGTGAAGGCGATATCGTCGGGGATGGGCGTCTTGAGGAAGATATAGAACGCGCCTTCGGGCCGCCTCACCTGGTATCCAATCTTCTCCAACGCATCGCACAGCACATTGCGTTTGTGCTCGTAGGGCGCGGCGTCGACCGTCGCATCCAGCGAATCCAGCATCACCCACTGCCAGATGGCGGGCGCGTTGATAAACCCCAGGATGCGATTGCTGAAGGCGCAGGCGGCGCGCAACTCCGCCGCACCCTCCAGCCGAGGCGACAGCGCCAGATAGCCGATGCGTTCGCCCGGCAACCCCAGCGACTTCGACCACGAGTTGCAGATGGCCGTGTTGGCGACGAACGAAGCCACCTCGGGCTGATGCTGCCCGTCGTAGACAAACGACTTGTACGGCTCGTCGCTGATCACGGTAATCGGTTGGCCCACGCGCTCCAGCATCGCATTCAAATCGCGCAGCACGCTTTCCGGGTAAACGCGCCCGGTCGGATTGTTGGGCGTATTGAGGATGATGGCGCGGGTGCGCGGCGTGATCGCCGCCGCAATGCGCTCCACGTCGGGCAGGAACGTTTCGTCAGTCTCCACCGGAACCATGCAGCCGCCGTGATTGGCGATATAGAACCGGTACTCCGAGAAGCACGGCATCAGCACAATGACTTCGTCGCCTGGATCGAGAATCGACTTGAGAATCACGTTGCAAGCGCCCGCGGAACCTACCGTCATGAAGACATCCTCGGCGGTGAACTCCAGGCCTGTCTCCCTGCGCAGCTTCTGGGCGACGGCCTCGCGCACCTGCGCGTAGCCGGGATTCGGCATGTAGCCATGCAAACCGGGACGGCTGTCGGCGACAATCCGCCGCAGCGATTCGAGTACAGCCGCTGGCGGTTCCACATCCGGGTTGCCGAGCGAGAAATCGAAGACCGCGTCGGCGCCGCGCTCGCGCTTCAGGCGCACGCCTTCCTCGAACATGCGGCGAATCCAGGAGGCGTTTTCAAGTTGCTTGGCGATGGTCTTTGAAACGGGCATGGTCGAGATCCTGATTGGAATGTGGGCTTACAGTTCACTTTCGCAGACTGCTGGATGAATGCCTGGTAACTTCCCCGAGACAGCAACTACCGGCTAGCCAGTGATACGACCAGAACTGGCCTAGGCAAGCGTCTGCTCTGCTCTGTGTGCTCGTTCAAGCAGAGAGCGGTTGGTGAATGCTTCAACACCTCCAAGACACAGGCAGATAACGCAAAGAGATATGTCGAAAGGCGAGCCGTCCCTCCCATTTGCGGTGAGCCATGACGCTGGCATGTATCGGGTCAAGTAAAGGGCGATTGTTTCGAGGAGAACGATCACGGCAAGAAAGCCACCGTGTCGCAGAAGCAGGCGAGGCACTGTTTGTCGAACGATCGAACACTCGAAGAAGTAGGGCTGCATGCCGCGCTGGGCGCTGAATGTTCCCAATCCGACAAAAGTCGTGTAAGGGACAAGCGAACCTAGCTGGGTTCCGTAAGGGAGATCGGCCATGCTCAAAAGGAAGAAGAAGCTAACAAACATGACGATGATGATGGGAATCCACAGTTCCGGGCGATCAAACGTTGAGGGTTCGTGATCGTAGCATTCACATTGCGCACGGTCTTCTGTGGACTGCGTCTCTTTCTGTCTGTCTAGTTGGTCGAACATTCATCCACCCGCTTGCGATCAAGTGCTCTCTTCATTCTGATTGAAGCCAATCCGAAAGTTACTCGCGTCCCTCTACCTCTTCAGCAGTTCTTCGCTCGCTAGCAGATTGACGCCTGCGGTTTGCAAGAGTCCAATCGCCGCGTCGGGATCGGCAAAGCGGAAGATGAGGATCGCCTCGTCTCCGCGCACCGGAAAGGCATACATGTACTCGATGTTGATGCCGGTTCCGTCCAGCGCGCCCAGAACCTCGGCCAGGCCGCCGGGGCGGTCGGGCACTTCGACGGCAAGCACCTCGGTCGTCTTGGCCACGAACCCATTGGTTTCGAGAATCTCCGCGGCCTTCCGCCAGTCCGAGACAATCATGCGCAGAATGCCGTACTGCTGCGTGTCCGCCAGATACAGCGAGCGAATATCGATGCCGCCCTGCGCCAGCAGGCGCGCGGGGGCGGCGATGTGTCCCGGCTTGTTTTCGGCAAACAAAGAAATCTGTTGAATCTTCATGATGTCCGCCTGTCGATGACTCGTTTGGCTTTGCCTTCGCTGCGTTCGATGGAGAACGCCTCCACCAGCGAAACCCGCACACGGATGCCCAGCACGCGATCGAGCGCGCCCTGGAGCTTACCGTGAAGTCCCTGGAGCGCCCCAATCTTGTCGTTGAACATCTGGGGCGTTACCTCGACCTGCACTTCCATCTGGTCAAGCCCCTGTTCGCGGGTGAGCAGGATCTGGTAGTTGGGCAGCGTACCCTCAACCTGCAATAGAGCGGACTCGACTTGCGACGGAAACACATTCACGCCGCGAATGATGAGCATGTCGTCGCTGCGCCGGCCAATGCGGTCAATGCGGCGCAGGGTACGCCCGCACGCGCACCTTCCCGGCAGAATGCGGGTGATGTCGCGCGTGCGGTAGCGAATCATGGGCATGGCCTGTTTGCTCAGCGTGGTCAGCACCAGTTCGCCCTCGCTTCCGTCGGGCAGCGGGTCGCCCGTTTCGGGATCGACAATCTCCGGATAGAAATGGTCCTCGAAAATGTGCAGGCCTTGATGCCGGCGGCATTCGCAACCCACGCCGGGTCCAATGATTTCAGTGAGCCCGTAGATGTCGAACGCCTCGATGCTGCTTCGGCTTTCGATATGGCGGCGCATGGATTCGGTCCAGGGTTCAGCCCCGAAGACGCCAGCCCGCAAGGGCAGCTCCCTCAAATCCACGCCAAGCTCGGCCGCACGGTCGATCAGATGCAGAAAGTAAGTGGGCGTGCAGCACATGGCCGTCACCCCAAAGTCCTTCATCATCATGATCTGGCGGTCTGCGTTGCCACCTGAGGCGGGAATCACCGCGGCCCCCAGCGCTTCCGCACCGTAGTGTGCGCCGAGCCCCCCGGTGAAAAGGCCGTACCCATAGGCGATCTGAACGATGTCTCCGCGATGCAGGCCACACGCGGCAAAGCAGCGGACCAGCACCGAGGTCCACACGTCCACATCCGCCTTGGTGTACGAGACCACAATGGGCTTGCCGGTGGTTCCGCTGGAGGCGTGCAGGCGGACGACGTCCTTCATGGAGCTGGCAAAAAGGCCAAAGGGGTAGGAGTCGCGCAAGTCCGTCTTCTGGGTAAAGGGCAGCTTGGCGATGTCTTCAAGCGAGCAAATGGCCTCGGGCGCCAGGCCGCGCTCATCCATGCGGTCGCGGAAGAGTTGGACATGCTGCCAGGCGCGGGTGACGACGGCCTGGAGGCGCTGGATCTGCAAATCGCGAAGCTGCGCAACAGGAGTGTAATCCGGCACGCTGGCGGGATGACAGTCGACAACGCTGGCTTCAAGCACTGAGTTCATCTTTGCCGCTCCGGTACCTGACCCGATTCCCGCCCGATGGAAAACGACTGAAAATTGGCCTCGTGGAGCTTCTCAGGCAGATTGCGCTTCAAAGCCGCGGCCCAGGCATCGACGGAAAACTGCAAATGCCGGCTCAGCACTCCCAGCAGCGCCACATTGACACTCTTCTTGTTGGGCAGGCTGGACTCGTCGATCAAGGAAGGCTCAATGAGAGTGCCTCCGGGCCGCAAACTGGCCACATTTACGGGAACCTGGTCCGATGCAATGACCACCAGAAAATCCGCCTCGCCAGTGGGCACCATAGGACTGAAGACGCGCTCACCAAAACGCACATCGCTTGAGACGGAGCCGCCGCGCTGGCTCATGCCGTGCAACTCGCTCTTCTTTACGTCAAGCCCGGCGGCAAAAGCCACGTCGGCCAGGATGTCAGAAGCCTTGAGCACGCCCTGGCCGCCCAGTCCGGCAATCACCACGTTAGTCGGTTTGCTGCTCATTGCACCTCTCGTACTCGCGGATGGAGCGGGTCGCCAGCAGGCAGTCGCGGCGTGCAATCACTACGGATAGCTCCGGCTTGTCCAGGCAGGATTGAATTAACTCTTGAAACGTGTCGAGATTCTGCGTGGGGTCGATCACTTGCACATTGCGAATGCCCAGAGAGCGCACGAGATCCTCGAAGATCACCTTGCCGGTTCTGGCATGAGCCAGCGTGCGCCCGGTCCCAGGATGCTCCTGCATGCCGGTCATGGCGGTAGTTCCATTGTCCAGGATGAGCACCACATGGCCGCTCTCGGGCGGATTGTAGACCATCTCCACCAGGCCGGTGATGCCGCTGTGCACGAAAGTGCTGTCGCCAATGACGCTGACTACGCGCCTGGCTTGCTCCGGCGGCAGGGAGTGGCGCAAGCCCAGACCCACGCCGATGCCCGCGCCCATGCAGACCAGCGAATCCATGGCTTCAAAGGGCGGCAATACGCCGAGGGAATAGCAACCGATGTCGCCCGCGACGATGCAGTCGAGATTCTTCAGGGCCGTGTATACGCTGCGATGAGGGCAGCCGGGGCATAGGGCCGGAGGCTTGCCGGGAACGGGCCTGGCCTCGGGAGAGGAATCTTCCTCCAGGATGCGGCGCACGCGGGCCGTATTCAGCTCGCCAAAGCGGTACATCTCCGGCTTGCCCTCGACCGCAATGCCCGCGGTGCGCGCGCCCTCGAGCAGATACGGATCGCCTTCTTCGATCATGACACACAGATCGACGCTCTCGGCAAAGGCTCTCATGCGCTCCAACGGGAGTGGATAAGTCATGCCCAGCTTGAGCACGCTGGCTTCTGGCGCGGCTTCGCGTACATATTGGAAGGCGACGCCCGAAGTGATGATGCCCAGCGACGACGAGCCGGCGACGAGCCGGTTCGGACCCTCCTGGTTGTTCCATGCTGCGATTTCGGCGAGCGTCTTGCGCAGCCGCAGGTGCGCCGGCTTGGCGTAGGCGGGAATCATGACCCGGGAGGGGAAATCGTGCTCGAAATGCGGAGTGTGCGGCGGAGGAATGGACACGCTTCCGCGGCGCACGATGGTCTTGGAATGGCACACCCGCGTGGTCATGCGGAATAGTACCGGCACCTGCCAACGCTCAGAGATTTCGATGGCGCGCAAAGTGAACTCGTAGGCTTCCTGCGAGTCAGAGGGCTCAAGCATCGGGACCCCGGCCGCCAGCGCATAGCGCCGATTGTCCTGCTCGTTCTGGCTGGAGGCCATTCCCGGATCGTCGGCTGAAACCACGATCAGCGCCCCGTCGAGCCGCGTATACGCCACGGTGAACAAGGGGTCCGCGGCCACATTGAGCCCAACATGCTTCATGGTAACGAGGGCGCGCGCACCGGCGAAGGCAACGCCAACACCGACTTCGAGGGCTACCTTCTCGTTGGGCGACCACTGCGCCTTGCCGCCCAGTGATTCGAAAGTCTCTAGGATCTCCGTGGAGGGCGTGCCGGGATATCCCGTACCGAGTATTACCCCGGCGTCAATGGCGGCCATGGCTACCGCCTCGTCACCGCTCAGCAGTGACGGCCCATGCTGTTGCTGCAGATCATCCAAGCTGATGCCTTGTGTGTGGAGTCTTCAGTTCAGTGTACACGATTGCCGAATTGGCTCCTGGCGCTGTGGATCATGCAAAACCGCGTTGGATTTTGCTTGTGCACGCAAGTTCTCCGCCCTCGCGCTTGCCGGTCCACAGGCTGAAAAGAGGGCGGGGCCCCTCGCGCATCCCCTCAGGCTCGACGCGCAGGGCATGGCAAAGGCGTAGTGAATTACTTGGAGGGCAGAAGCAGCCAGCTTGCAGGTCTTAGAACTGATGACGGCGGAAAATGTCGTCCTCTTCGCGGTGGGAGCAATCACAGCACTCCAGGCAGCAGACCAGGAGGACAGCGACGCCCACTGTCACCAGAACCGCAAGCGTGTTTCCATCAGCCGCGAACCATTGAATCAGACTTAGCATCGCAATTGACCGTTATCCAAGCGAACCCGCAGCGCCCCCGCATGGGGCCGTTGCGCTCAGGGCTCCTTCCCAATTTGACGAATGCGCCCGTGAGAGGTTTATATCGGCAGAATCTGGGAACCAACTTGCGCTCATGGTAAGAGTCTGTTCTGCCGTGCGCTGATCAATGCGGACCGGCCCCCAAGCCCTTGGGTGAGGGAAGGAGGACAACAACCATCGCCGTTTCAACTAGATGAAGTCCTCAACGGCTAAGGCAGAAAAGCTCTTGCACATCTTCAGCAACCCTAACCCCGGCGTGTCCTGAAGGGTTTCAGGCAGGTATGGGGCCATCACGACGGAGAATTCTGGGATTTCCCTCAATTCGCGCTTGCCAATTAGCGAATAAAAGACGAAAATCGAGGCGATATGGCAACTGAGGCCGACCCTGAGCTAGAGCCAGATTCTGAGAAATGGCCGGAAGAGCTCCGTTTCGAAGAGCGAGAGCCGGATTGCCCTCAGCAGGCCCCTCACGCCCCTCCCGATTTGAACTGGCTGTTTGTCGACTTGAACTCCTACTTTGCGTCGGTGGAGCAGGACGTGCGGCCTGAGCTGCGCGGACGCCCGGTGGGTATTGTGCCGATGATGGCCGACACCACCGTGTGCATCGCCGCCAGTTATGAGGCCAAGGCCCATGGGGTGAAGACCGGAACCGTTGTGGCCGACGCCAAGCGAATGTGCCCAGGGTTGGTGCTGGTAGAGGCGCGCCACGAAATCTATGTCGACTACCACCACCGGATTGTGGAGGCGGTGGAGAGCTGCCTGCCTGTGAGTGCGGTTCTCTCCATCGACGAGATGGCCTGCCGGCTGATGGGGCGCGAACGTCCCCTATTGGCGGCGTTGGAACTGGGACGGCAGGTGAAGCGGCGCATCTTGGAGCGGGTTGGCCCCATGATGCGCAGTTCCGTGGGCCTGGCAACAAACCGCTACCTGGCCAAGGTGGCCAGCGACATGGAAAAGCCCGACGGGCTGGTAGCTCTTCCGCTCGATATTCTGCCCCACGCCCTTCGCCAGCTCACGCTACGCGACCTGCCAGGCATCGGCGCCCGCACCGAACAGCGGCTGAACGACCAGGGCATCCGCAGTATGGACGATCTGCTGGCGCTGAACTGCGAACAGGCCGGCCAGCTTTGGGGTTCGGTGTGGGGTGAGCGACTCTGGCACTGGCTCAAGGGCGAAGACTTCGACATGGCCGAGACGGAGCATTTGAAGTCCCTGAGCCACCAGCATGTTCTGGCTCCGGAGATGCGCACGCCGGAACAGGCTTGGGCCGTCGCGCACAAGCTTCTGCACAAAGCTGCCATGCGGTTGCGCGCGGGGGGCTTGTGGGCGGGCAGCATCGGGCTGGCCATTGGCTTTGCCGTTCCTTGGGAAGAGAAAGCGCCCGCCAGTTACCCCAGCGACAAGGTCCCGCCGCCGAGGGCCCCGGCCAGTCGCTTCGGCATTCCGAGCCGGGGATGGAGGAGTGAACTGCACCTGAGCGAATGCCAAGACAACCAGACGCTTATTGCCGCCTTGAGCCGCCTGTGGGCCAGCCGCCCATCGGGGCCGGAGTTCGCGCATCCTTATTTCATCGGGGTGCACCTGAACGGGCTGGTCCCGGACCGGCTGCACACCCTGAACCTTTTCGACGGGTTGGAAGATGAGAAGAGCCGCGCGCGCCTGCTGGCGGCGATGGACGCCTTGAACAATAAGTACGGCCTGAGCACCCTTGCGCCTGCCACGATGCTGACGGCCTTCAAGGCTGCGCCTACGCGCATTGCCTTCCATAGCATCCCGGAACTTTTCTAATTCCCGGATTCCCTTTCAGTTATTTCGGGGTTAGAATGCTAATTCAGTCCTATCTGGATGAGCTTCCACTCCCCGGTCAGCGCTGGCTGTTTCCCTGATTCGGTGCTGGAGGATGACCGGGAGCCTCGACCATGGTTCGCGGAATTGGTGGCGCTCGGAGGGGGGAATTGGCCATGTTTCGTCTCCGTATCTTGCCGCGGGCGATGCTTTGCCTGGCCCTCGGGTGTGCTGCACATTCCGCGGCCCAGCAATACGAATCGGTCTGGTATTCACCTCATGTTTTGCCTGCGGTGCAGGATGCCTCGGACCGCCTTCAGTTTCTTGTTCCGCATCTTGCCCCGGTGACGATCGAGGACGGCAAATTCTATCTGCAAAGCGGATACACGCTGGCGCGCGCCGATGTGAATAAATTCGGCATCCAACTGGTTTTCCGCAGGACCAGCGACGTTCCCGCCGGCCAGTATCACTGGAACTGGGGCAGCGGTTACACCACTTCGACCTATACGCCCGAAAGAGACGATCTGGTAACCCGCATTGTCTTTGGGGACATTGGCTATTTTCAGATTTGGGATATGTCCTCGGACAAGGGCGGGACCCCCTGGTGCGTGGTCCCCATTCATCGCCAGGCCAACCACAACGAAGTTCTTTGTGTCCGTTCTATCCACGACGCGCATGTGCTGGTGGATTCTCTGGCCACGTTGGTTCAAGCGGGTGGGGGCCGCATGATTCCTCCATTCGGCCTGTGGGCCACGTCGTCCCAGGATGAGGGCGAGAAAAGGCGACGTGGAGTGGCAGGCTGCCGCATTTCGGAAGTGGATTGGAATGGCCCTCCGGCCGAGGCGGGCGTCCGCATCGGGGATATCCTCTATACCATCAACGGAACGCCCTGCACGGAGAGAGAGAGATTCCTGGACGTCTACCGTCAGGCAGCGGGAAGCGCGCTGGACGGAGGCTCCGTACAGGTGGAACTGTTTCGCAAAGGCAAGCGCGTCGCACTCGAACTGCACTACCCCAACGCGGCTTCGGATGCTAATCTGTTAGCGCCAGAAAACGCCGCGCCGACCACCAGCGGCGAGTCTTCCGTGGCTCCGTCCACGCCCATGCCCGAGACGCAGGCTCAGCCCGCTGTGGCCCAGGCGCCGGCTGCGGCGCCAGCTGCGGCGCCGGCAGTCCTTCCCCTTCCGGCTTCGGCGCCTGGCAGCATCCGGCTGGGAGTTCAAGTGCGCGCAGTGACGGAACCGGATGTTTCCGCCTTCAAACTGAGCGTGCCCAGAGGCATCCTGGTGGTGAGCGTCGACAGGGGCGGGCTGGCAGACGCCATGCAGATGCAGGCCGGAGATATTATCCTCGCTGTGAATGACATTGAGATTGCCAATCTGCAAACACTCGCTCAGTTTCTCCGCAGCGGAGCTGCAAAGACCTTCAGGGTCTGGCACAAAGGGCAGTCGGTGGTGCTGATCATCCCCCAGAGTCTTTAGGTAAGGCTGAGCCGCGTCAGCTCGCCGGGGCCGGAGCCACTGCGCTCTGGCCCCTTTCTTTGGTGCTGCAACTTTTTCTGCCAAATTGCGTACCCTCTGCATCCCCACGTGCAGGTTTCTGCGGATAAGAAGGTAGCAGCGAAATCTATGGCCCACGATTGGCAGCCGGACTTTGAACAACTCGTGGACGAGCACCAGTCGATGGTCTTTTCCATGGTGCTGCGGATGACCGGCGACCGAGGACTATCCGAAGAGGTTGCGCAGGATGTTTTCATGGAACTCGACAGGAACCTGGCCAAAATCGAAAGTGCGGACCATGCCTGCTTTTGGTTGCGCCGCGTAGCGATGAGCCGCTCGGCAGATGCACTGCGGCGCAGGCGGGTGCGCCGCATGGATCTGTGGGTGGAGATGGAAGACCGTCACTGCATTCAGGCAGAGAAAGCAGCTTCTCCGCTCGGGATGAGGCTGGAGCAACTGCTGACGACCTTGCCCGAGCCGCAGCGCGCGGCGCTGGTGCTTCGCTACCAGGAAGACCTGACGCCGGAAGAGATTGCCGCCACGCTTCAGGCGCCGTTGGCAACAGTGAAGAGCCACCTGCAGCGAGGCCTGAAACTGCTGCGGGCCAAGGCTATGGACCGGTTGAAAGAGTATGTACGCGTCAAGGAGCACGCACGTGGAGTTTGAACCGATGGACGGCTTTGAGCGGGAACTGCGTCTGGCGCTTGAACGCCGGCCCGCTCCACCCAGCTTGAAGGGCAAGATCATGCAGAGCCGTCGGCGCACGGCCCAGCCGCTAAGCCAAGGCGTGCTCTGGCAGCGGTTGGCGGCCTCAGTTGCGTTGGCCGCGGTGATCGGCGGCGCGGTGGGGTGGGATTACCGCGTTCGAGAGGAACGCCGCCAGGGCGAGGCCGCCCGTGAGCAGGTGCTCATCGCGCTGCGCATTACCGGGCACGCGCTCAACCAGATGAGCGCCCAACTCGCAGCCCGTGGGCGCAAGGTTGAATAGCAACCTGCCGTGGGAATTGGGGCTGAAGCGGAAGGGGCTAAACAGGCTGCGGGAAAACCGCATCAGTGCGGCAAGACGCGTCAGAGATCGGTTTCAGTCGTGCGTAGGACCCTGACAATGAACGATGGGCTTTAGGCCCTGAGAAATGCTCTGGGGAATTATCGCCTTTCCTGCAGGGTCTTTCCGCAGCCTCCAAGGAGCGCATGCTTCGCCAAACCCAAGTTACCGGACAACTACCAAGGAGAATCCCCCATGAAAGATCGCATCGTAATTCTCGTGCTGGCGGTGGCTGCGCTTGCCGCGCCTGCCCTGGCTCAGACCTCTCCGCTGCCGTTGCCGCCGCCGGTTGAGAAGGAGTTGGCGGCGCGCGCCTCCAATGTCACCGAGGTCACACTCGGCAAGAACATGCTGGCTTTCGCGGCCCGGTTCATGAACGGCAAGGACAGGGACGAGGCAGCCACCCGGCATCTCATTGAGGGGCTCGACGGCATCTACGTCCGCGAGTACGAGTTCGACAAGGAGGGCCAGTACTCGATGGAGGAGGTCGAGCTACTACGCAAGTATTTCGAAACCAGCGAATGGTCGCCGATTGTGCGCGAGCGCGAGCGCAAGACCGGGGAGACGACCGATGTGATGGTCAAGCTGGTGAATGGCGAGACGCACGGCATGTTCATTTTGACGGCGGAGCCGAAGGAACTGACTATCGTGCTCATCCTGGGCCCCATTCGCATGGAGGATCTGGGCAAGCTGAAGGGGATTGGGGGCTTGGGGGCGCTGGGCGGCATAGAGGGCATGCATCACAGCCCGCACGGCAAAGACAACGACAAGGCAAAGGAGAAGGACCAGAAGGGAGGCGACCAATGAGGCGTCTTTGGCTCATTCCAATTGCATTCGTAGCTCTGTCAGTCCCGGTTGTGGTGCTGGCCGGCAGCGGCGAGGGCGGATTTGACGGCGTGGTTCGCTCCGTCGAGGGCAGGTACCACGTGCACGCCACGCGCATCCCTTTCATGGGACTCATCAACCTGATCTCAAATAGGGCCACGCACGACGGCGTCAGCGGCCTGCACGTAGCGGAATTAGACTCCTTCACCGAGCCGGTGGACGGCGACGAACTGAACCACATGGTGGAAGAGAAGCTGGGGCCCGGTTGGGAGCGCATCATCCGCGCGACCAGTCGTCAGGGCCGTGAGCAGACTTTGATTTTCATCCATCCCGAGGGCGACAGAATGGGCCTCTTTGTGCTGGATCTGGATGCCCATGAGATGGATGTTGTGCAGGTCTCTGTCGATGCCAACCACCTTAGCGAGTGCATCGGCCGCTACGAGCATCAACACCAGGGCGACCGGGACGAGAACGAGCCCGATTAGGCGGGCCGGTTCAGCGCAGGCCAGGAATCAAGTTCGACACGAGAATCAAGCTGTACCTATGCGCCGGGCCGCAGGATGCCTAGACTTGTCCGTAGTATGGCCAGCATCTCTCCAACGCCGACCTCACGCTATCGTGGAAGGCTCGCGCCCTCGCCCACCGGTTATCTGCACGTGGGCCACGCACGCACGTTCTGGACGGCCTGGCAGCGCGTTCGCGAAGCGGGCGGCACGCTGGTCGTGCGCATGGAGGACCTGGACGCCGAACGCAGCCGCGGCGTCTATGCCGAGGCCGCGCTCGAAGATCTGCGCTGGCTGGGAATCCGCTGGCACGAGGGACCGGACAAAGGAGGGCCGTATGCCCCCTATTTGCAGAGCAAGCGGCGAAGCATCTATCTCGCCGCATGGCGCAAGCTGCTGCATCGCGGATTTCTCTTCCCCTGCCGCTGCTCGCGCAAGGACTTGGCGGCAGCGCTCGGCGCGCCCCACGAGGCCGCTGGACCTGCCGCGGGAAACTACGGCAAGATCGACCCTCCTGATGATGAGCCCATCTACCCCGGCACCTGCCGCCACTTTCAGGCGCAGGCGCCGCAACTGCCCGGTCCAACCGTGAGCGAGATCGAATCGCCGGATGGCTATAACTGGCGATTCCGCGTGCCAGACGGCGCGGTCGTGGAGTTTGAAGACCGTAACCTGGGGCCGCAACACTTTGTGGCCGGACAGGACTTTGGCGACTTTGTGGTCTGGCGGAAGGATGGCAGCGCCAGTTATCAACTTGCCTGCGTGGCCGACGACGCGGCCATGGGCATTACCGAAGTGGTGCGCGGAGCCGACCTGCTGCTCTCAACCGCGCGCCAGATTCTGCTCAACCGCGCCTTGGGATTCGACAATCCAGCGTGGTACCACTGCAAGCTGGTGGTGGACCACAACGGTCGCCGCCTCGCCAAGCGCCATGACGCTCTCAGCTTGCGCGCCCTGCGCCAGCGCGGCCTCACACCCATGAACATTCTGTCAGCGGAGCTGCCGGTCGAGGCGTGAAGCACTCCACAACTTCAGAGGAATCGCATGAAGTTTCCGAGCGCAGGAAAACTCGGCTTGAAAGGGCACGACTTTAGTCGTGCCGCAAATGCGATAAAGGTACCCCGGGCTTGAGCCCCTGAGAGAAAGTTCAAAAAGGTCAAAAACATCCATCCGCGGCTAAAGCCGACACATTGAATGCTAGAAATTGGCACGGCTGAAGCCGTGCCCTTTCAAAACGGATGCTTTTCGAGATTCAGGACTTTCATGCGATTGCCTGGTCCAAAACCTTCGGCTTCACCCATGCCGGATAAACTTCCCGCTGTTCAACTCGGCGACCGCCTGTTCCAGCTCGGCCTGTGTGTTCATCACAATCGGCCCGTACCAGGCAACCGGTTCTTCGAGCGGCTTCCCCGATACCAGCAGAAACCGAATGCCCTCCGGCCCGGCCTGCACCACAATCTCGTCGCCTCGATCAAAGAGCACCAGCGAATGGTTCTTCGCGTCGTAAACCGGGATCGCGTTCGGGTCCACGGCCGACTCGGTCAGCACGGCCTTCGGCGTAGAAGCATCGCGGAAGCTGCCCGATCCCGCAAACACGTAGGCAAATGCGTTGCGCGTCGTCTCAACCTTGAAGCGCTTGCGCTTGCCCGGCGGTACCGAGATATCGACATAGCGCGCGGCCACATTGGACTCGGTTGCCACGCCTTCAACCGGACCCTGCTTGCCCCAGAACTCGCCGCAGATGATCCGCGCCCGCGTGCCGTCGTCCTCGGTAACCTCGGGGATCGCGCTGGCCGGGATGTCCTGATAGCGCGGGGCGGTCATTTTGAGCGCCGCTGGCAGGTTGGCCCATAGCTGAAAGCCGTGCATGCGGCCACGGTCGTCGCCTTTGGGCATCTCCTGGTGCAGAATGCCGCTGCCCGCCGTCATCCACTGCACGTCGCCGGCGGTCATGCGGCCCTTGTTGCCCAGGCTGTCACCGTGCGCCACTTCGCCGGCCAGCACATAGGTGATGGTCTCGATGCCCCGGTGGGGATGCCAGGGGAATCCGGCCACATAGTCGGCTGGGTTGTCGCTGCGAAAATCGTCCAGCAACAGGAACGGATCGAACTCCTTTGTTTTGCCAAAGCCGAAGGCGCGCTGCAACTTCACGCCGGCACCCTCGACAGTTGGTTTGGTTTCAAGAATCTGCTTCACTGAGCGAAGCGACATGATATGACCTCCTCTGCCGTACACAGGATTGGATGCGGTCACACAATATTCGTTGCAACAAGTATTATGGGGGGGCGAGAGAGCCGACACCGCTCAATCAATCAAGCCTTTTTCAGGCCACTTTGCTCTTCGCCGGAGTCTAGCTGGGCCCCCCATGCACCACAAACCGGGCGAGATAATCGCGCAGAAGCTGGCGATGCGTTTTGCGGTAGGACTCGTAGTCCTGGGAAATGCCTGCGTCGGCTCCGCTGATCAAAATCCAGCAGTCGAGCATTCCGGCCTGGTTCAGGTCAATCAGATTACGCAGGCTCTCGTCCAGATCGTCTTTGATTAGGTTCTGATTCTTGATGCCTTCGGCGACGCTGGCCAGCGCCGCACTTTCTTCCCGCAGCGTGTGCCTGTACTGCTTCTCATCGGGGAAGTCCTTCTTGAATTGCTCGCCCTGGTAGCCGGCACGAACCAGCGAATACATCAGCCATGCCGAAGCACCGGGATGCTGGGTGCTGTCGGTCGTTCCGGCGCCGATGGTGATGTCGATCTTGCCGGGATTTTTGGCGTCCACCACCGGCGGGGCTGGCCGTTCGATCTTCGGCGCCAGCAGCATGGCCTTCTCGAGCTGCGCCCATTGTTTGAGACCCTGCCAGGCCAGCTTATTGTAGGGCTCGGCCACGATGGCATCAATGAACTTGGCCTTGGCCGCCGAGGGGTCGTCCCCGTACTTGAGAATTGCGTCGCCCCAGTACCGATAGGCAGTCTCGCGGTTGGGATCCACGGCGATGGCTCGTGCGAACCATGTGGCCGCGGTGACAAGGTCGTGCTGTACATAGGCGGTGTCGCCGGCATAGAGAGGCGCTTCATAGAGCTGAGGATCGGCTTGAGCCGCAGCGGTGTACTTGGCCATCGCGGTCTGGAAATCTCCCGCGGTGTAGGCTTTCTCGGCTTCGGCCAGCAGGGCCTTGGCGGGGCTCGCGATGCCTGCATAAAGCGGCTGGTTGGGGTCGATGGTAGCCATCAGGCGGATGAACTCGGCGGTGTCCCCCAGTTCCACGGCGCGCTTGGCGGCGTCGCGCTCCCGGGTCCGGACGGCCACGATCTCGGCTGGATCGCTGAGCTGCGCGGCCCTGGCGCCCAGGCAATCGGCCAGCCGCTCGGCATAGAGCATCTCATTCGGATTCGCCTTGGCCAGTTCCTCATACAGGGGCAACGCCTCCGGACGCTTGCCTGCGCGGTAAAGCGTGTTGGCCCTGGCCGCCTCATCGTCCTTGGCGTTGGCCGCTGCGGCCATCCAGCACAAAAGAGCCAGGCAAAAGCCAAGAGTCGCATTTGATTTCCGCATCCCGATCCTCTTTCGCATTGGGAATTGCGGCGCGGTCTTCTTGCGGTCCGCTATCCACTCAGAGACTTCTATGAGGAGGCTCGTTTTGTCAAGGTTTTGGACTGCATTTTTGCATTTGCGAAGTGCCTGGAGGGGCGCCCAAATCCAGGCCTACGTCTCTCTCGACCTGCCGATTCCTGCTTCCATCTTCGGCAACTGCCCGCTAACCTTCTCCACTGAAAGGTTTCCTTTTAGCTCATCGAGTGTGTTAGGGAAGGCCTAGCTCTCCGCGAGACCAGCCGTCTCTTCCCATCTAAAGCCGGCCCATTCGGAGGCTCGAAACCGGCATGGCAGAAGCCGTGTCCCTTAAAGATCAGAAACTCTCCGCGATTCCTGATTCTCGTGCGGTTTCTCGTGCAGAGGCGGCCCCATCGAGCATTTGTAGTCCAATACCTATCAAATAGTCACTAATTTGGAGCAGCAGGGAGCAGCACATGCAGGCTGCGGCGCTCCTCACCGGGACATCGAATTGAAATCGCCAACCGAAGGAGGATTAATTTTTCAAGTTTCTTGAAATGGCCTCAAGAAAGGGCCGATAGGGCCGGTGTAATCGTCTACTGTGCCGAGCCCTTGCCCATCGCAACTGCGATCGGATGAGAAGGGCGTAAGAGGGGCCATGAATGAATCAGCTCGGGTGCAGCCGAATCCCTTCGGGACGGTCGAGATGACGAGAAAAATCCGAGAAAAATCCAACGATAACCTGCGGGCCAGAGTGGAACTGCGCGCGAAGTCAAAGTCGCATCCGTAGACCTGCAAGGCCGCCTCTGCGCCGGGCAAAGCGTGCTTGGCAACGCCGTTGCTCGACTTATCGGACCACGCGCCACTCCTCAATCAAGGCCGACGAGCCTGAGGAACACTTGGCGAAAAGCAGCATCGTTCGCGGGGACGCGAATCGAACCGAAGGGAAGACGGACCATGAATCGGTTTTACGACATCAAGATCGGCACCAAGCTCATCACTGCGTTCATGATTTGGGGAGGCATCACCACCGCTCTTGGCTGTTTGGGGATCTTCAGCCTGGGCAGGGTCGCGGAGCTGTCGAGAATTTCGTACGAAACCGACACTCTTGGAATCTCGTACCTCAAGCAGGCTGAGGTGGATGCGGCTCATGCCCAATTGTCAGAGAAGAATCTGCTGCTGTCGAGCGACGCGGCGTCTCGCGAACTGGCGAAGTCAGCTCTTGAGGAGTCGGCGGCTCAAGTCGACTTGAGTCTTGAAAAGGCCAGTCCCTTGATTCAAACCAAAGAAGGCAAAGCGCTGTGGGCGCAACTCGATCAGGCCTGGAAGGACCGCCAGGGGACAGCGAAGCAAGTCGTGACCCAGGGGGCATCGGAGCCGCTTGAGCGGCAACGGGAAGCGGTGCGGCTCTCTGCCGGTTCAGGGAAAGAGCAATCGCAACTTGTGGAGGGTTTGCTGGCCCAGATCTCAGACGTCAAACAGGACAGCGCGAAGAAGGCCCAGGAAGAGATCGAACTCAACTATCGCGTCAGTCGCAACCTGATGCTCTTTTTTGTTTTATGGGGTGCTTTTGGCGGGGTGGGAACTGGATTATTCTTTTCACGCAACATCGTAAGGCCGCTGGGCCAGATTGCGGAGACGGCGAGGAATATCTCGTTGGGCGACGTGAACCAGAAGCTGGAACACCGTTCCGGCGACGAAATTGGTTCCTTGGCCGAATCCTTTCGCGAGTTGTTGGATTACGTTCGAAGTGTTTCCCACGGGCTGGAGCGGTTGGCGGCCGGCGACCTGACGGTTGCGGTGCAAGCCAGATCCGATCGCGACGTGCTGGCGATAAGTTACAAGCGCACCGTGGATGCCGTGAAGGGATTGACGTGCGACATGCACCTGCTCTCTGAGGCTGCGGTGCAAGGCAAGCTGTCGGTCCGGGTCAACACCGACACGCACCTGGGCGAATTCAAGAGGGTTGCCGAAGGAGTGAACGAAACTCTTGACGCGGTGATCGGCCCGCTGAACGTTGCGGCGGAATATGTTGAGCGCATTTCCAAGGGCGATATTCCTGCCAAGATCGCCGATACCTACCATGGGGAATTCAACGTCCTCAAGGACAACCTGAACACCTGCATTGATGCAGTGAATGCGCTGGTGGAGGATGCGGCGATGCTGGCCCAAGCGGCCGTGCAGGGCAGATTGGCCGCACGGGCCGACGTGAGCAGGCACCACGGGGAGTTCCGCAAGACCATTGAAGGGGTGAACGATATTCTCGATGCGGTGATCGGCCCGCTGCACATGGCGGCCCAGTGCGTTAATTGCATCGGTAAGGGAGATATTCCGGCGAAGATCACCGATCCGTACAGTGGGGATTTCGACACCCTGAAGCAAAGTCTGAATGCGTGCATCGACGGGCTCGGGGGCCTGTTGGAGGCAAACAGCGTCTTACACCGGATGGCAGTGAACGATCACACCGTGAGAGTTGAAGGGTCTTACCAGGGAGTATTTGCCGAATTAAGAAAAGCGACCAACCTGGCTCAGGCGCGTGTGCGGCATACAACCGAGATCCTGCAGTTGATCGGAGCGGGGGACTATAGGGAAAAGCTGCACAACCTGCAGAAGATTGGGAGGCGCTCGGAGAACGATCACCTCATGCCTGCCTGCATAAAGACGATGACTTCGATCGACGCGCTGATTCACGATGCCGACATGCTGGCCGAAGCAGCCGCCAATGGCCAGGTGAACACGCGCGCCGACGCCAGCCAGCATCAGGGCGATTTCCGGCGGGTGATCGAGGGGATCAACCGGACGCTGGAGGCGATTGTCGCGCCTCTAAGGATGACCTCGGAAGGCGCCAGTTCCCTGGCCTCCTCGTCGGAGGAACTGACGGCGGTCAGCCAGGTCATGGCCAGCGCAGCGGCAGACACGGCGGCTCAGGCCGGCGTGGTCTCGGCGGCCAGCGAGCAGGTGTCGAGGAATATTGCCTCGGTGGCCACGGCAGCCGAAGAGATGCAGGCCTCGATCCGCGAGATCTCAAAAAACGCCAACGACTCGGCGCGGGTAGCCAAGAATGCGGTAGGCATGGCCCATGCAACCAATGAAACGATGCGCAAGCTGGGCGAATCGAGCATGGAAATCGGCAATGTGATCAAGGTGATTACTTCGATTGCGCAGCAGACAAACCTGCTTGCCCTGAATGCAACTATCGAAGCCGCGCGGGCGGGAGAGGCGGGCAAGGGCTTCGCGGTGGTGGCCAACGAGGTGAAGGAACTGGCCAAGCAGACCGCCAAGGCCACTGAAGAAATCAGCGAGAGAATCGAGGCTACCCAGGACGTCACCCATGGCGCTGTTACGGCCATTGAAGAGATTGGCGCAATCATCAACCAGATCAACGACATCTCCAACAGCATCGCTTCCGCGGTGGAAGAGCAGACAGTGACCACCAATGAAATTGGACGCAGCGTGGCTGAGGCGGCTCAGGGCATCCACGACATTACCAAGAACATTGGCGGGGTGGCGACATCGGCAAGGAATACTACGCAGGGCGCGAACGACACAAAGACGGCATCCCTGGCGCTGAGCGAGATGGCGGCGCGGCTGCATTCGGCCGTGTCGGAGTTCAAGTTCTGAGTTGCTTTCTTGGGATATGCCAGAAGCGGGGGCCCAGGTCTCGACTCCATTTTGAGACCTGGGAAACCGCAAAGGCACACTCACCGGGTGTTCGTTCACCTCAAGATGCTGGGTGCCCATCCTTGCCGTGTTCTTTGCGCCAAGGGCGGGAAACCGATGCTCTCAACCGGCCGTGTTTATGGGGAGGCGGCGCGCGTTTTCTTTCACATGAAGACCTGACTTATGACGTCCGCCGGGTTGTATAGAAGTCCTTTCCGTGGAAGGAGCAGCGTAGCACACATTTACGCTGAAACTATCCGCGAAGTTCCTCAGCGGGATTCGGCATCGCATCCCACCAGGCGTCGAAGGCGGCCAGCGAGCGCTCGCAGACCAAGCGGTGGCGCTCCTTTTTGTCGCGAACCTTCTTGCGCAGTTCTTCTTCGAGGGGCTCCAGCAGGTCGAAGGTAATGTTAGCGGGCTGGAAGTTTTTTGGGTCGGCGTGGGTAATGTAGTGGACCAGCGACCCCAGGGCGCTGGCGCGGGGCGCGGGTGTAGGTTCTTCGCCGTTGGCCAGCACCGCGGCGTAGATTCCCGCCAGCAGGCCGGTGGCAATGGACTCGGTGTAGCCTTCGACGCCGGAGAGCTGGCCGGCGAAGAGGATGGGGGCTGATTGTCTGCGCCCTTCCGGGGCCGGTTTCAGCCGCAGTGTTTCGTCGAGCAGCAGGGGGGCGCAGATGTAGGTGTTGCGGTGGATCTGGCCGTAGCGCAGGAAGCGGGCATTTTCCAGGCCGGGAATCAGGCGTAGCACGTGGGCCTGCGCGCCGAATTTGAGGTGATTTTGGAAGCCGACCAGGTTGTAACTGTCGGCACGCAGGTTCTCCTTGCGCAGTTGCACCACGGCCCAGGGGGTCTTGCCGGTGCGCGGGTCGCGCAGGCCGACGGGCTTCATGGGTCCAAAGCGCAGCGTGTCGCGGCCGCGGCGGGCGAGGATTTCGATGGGCAGGCAACCCTCGAAATAGTCGGCCTTCTCCCATTCTTTGGTCTCGGCGGGCTCGGCGGCCAGCAGGGCGTCAAGAAAGGTGTCGAACTCGGCGCGATCCATGGGGCAGTTGATATAGTCTGCCGTCCCCTTGTCCCAGCGGGCGGCCATGTAGACGCGCTCCATGTCAATGGAGTCGGCTTCGACGATGGGGGAGATGGAGTCGTAGAAGGCCAACTTGCCGGAGCCCGTGAGGCGCTCAATCTCGGCGCTCAGAGCATCGGAAGTGAGCGGGCCGGTGGCCAGGATGGTGCACTTCGCGCCGTCCTCGTCTTGGAGGAGAGTCGTGACCTCCTGACGGACGACGCGGATGAGCGGCTGGGCGGCGATGGCTTCGTTGATAAGCCGGGAAAATTCCACGCGATCGACGGCCAGGGCGTGGCCTGCCGGTACAGCGGTTGCGTCGGCCAGGCGCAGAAGGGGTGAGCCCGCGCGGCGCATCTCCTGCTTGAGGAGCCAAGGCGCGGTATTGGGCGACTCGCTTTTGAGGGAGTTGGAACAGACCAGCTCACCGAAATCCGTGGTCTTGTGGGCGGGCGTGAGGCGCGGCTGGCCATCGACCACGGCGCGCATTTCGTAGAGGTCCACCTGGCAGCCGAAGCGCGCGGCGGTTAGTGCGGCCTCCGGGCCGGCTAATCCGCCGCCAATCACACGGATCTTCACCGAGCGGCCTCCGTGGATTCCGCCGCAGGCCCGGCCAGCCGATGAAGGGCTTCACCGCTGACCCGGACATTGCGCCACTCGTCGAGGAACTCCGCGCCCATGGTGCGATAGAACTCGATGGCCGGCGTATTCCAGTCCAGGACCTCCCATTGCAGGCGCGGACAGTCTCTCTCGACGGCGATGGCGGCGACCTTCTGGAGCAGAGCCTTGCCGATGCCGAGGCCGCGAAACTCCGGCTGAACGAATATGTCTTCGAGGTAGAGGCCGGGGCGGCCCTTCCAGGTGGAGTAGTTGAAGAAGTAGAGGGCGAAGCCGGCCGGCTGGCCGTCGTGCTCGGCTATCAGACAGAAATAAAATGGGTTGACTCCGAATCCGTGGTGCAATAAATCGGCTTCGGTCGCGGTCACGGCATTCGGTTCGCGCTCATAGGCGGCCAGTGCGCGGATGAAAGTCAGGATCTGGGGTACGTCGGCGGCGTTTGCCGGGCGAATCGTGGTTGCCATCTCTTCAATACTAGAGCCTCTTGGGTGTTCCTTGGCCCCTTCTGTGATCCACACCACAAGGAGCAGGACTTCGACACACTATCATAGAAAGGTGACTACGCTCGGTGCGAGTCGGCGCGGGAATCCCGACGGCAGGGTTTTGTAACCTGCGGCTGGGCTCAACGGACGATTCGAATCGCTTGCGGCGCAGCTCGCTGCATCGCGAATTCTGCCTGTCTTGGCAACCGCTCTTGTGTTCAATAGTCGATTCGATTTAACTTGAGTCCTGTCATCGTAAGCAGTCTGCGAACCGGGAGTGGGCCTAGAAGGTTGCCCGATTCGGACTGTGACCGGTCGCAGGGGCTACGGATTTCAACGGTAGTTGTACGCCGTCTGGCACGGAAGGGCACATTCTCTGGAGAGACGCTGTACGCGCTCGCCGGGTTGGGCCGGCAAATACGATTTTTTGAGCAAGCGGGCAGCCTGGTTCCCGCCGCTCCCAAGGAGAAGGACATGAAACGCACCATTTCACTTTGGCTGGGCCTGCTGGCATTCGCCCTCTTGCCCGCGCTTGCACAAACGCCCACTGGACCCACGGGCAAGATTCACGGCCACGTCACGAATCCGACTGGAGCTTCCACGACAAGTGGCACGGTGAGCCTGTCGACCGACAATGGCCGCACTTCAAAGTACACCTTCCAACTTTCCGCCAACGGTGATTTTGCCGGCGAGGCAGCTCCCGGTACCTATAGTCTGGTCTTCCGCCAAGTGGATACGCCCCCTGACAAGATGGTGGATTCGATCGACAACGTGAAGATTCTCGTCGGTCAGGACATCATGCAGGACATCGATATGTCCCGCAAGGAGTTCGTCGACAAGCTCTCGCCAGAGCAGAAGAAGCAACTGGAAGACCTGAAGAAGCACAATGCCGAAGCCATGAAGGTGAATGAGATCATCAAGGGTCTCAATGCCGACCTGAGAGTAGCAACGCAGGACTTCAAGGATGCCGACAACGCGCACGCGACCGCCGTCCAGACACTTGGCACCACTGCCACCAAGGCGGATTTGGACGCCAAAGAGGCGGAGATCAAGACCGCCAAGTACAGCGAGATCGAGACCATGATGCTGAAGGACACAGCGGCCAAGCCGGATGCTTCGGTCCTGTGGGCGCAACTGGGCCAGGCGCAGGTCGGCCTCAAGAAGTACGATGCGGCCGAAGCGACCTACAAGAAGGTGCTTGAGCTAGAAGCGGGGGCAAAGAAGCCAAATCCTCAGGCTCAAGGCGCCGCCAATGCAGGCCTGGGCGAAATTTATGCGCGCACTGGCAAGGCTGACGACGCGGCTGCCGCCTACGATGCGGCCGCCAAGGCCAATCCTCCGCAGGCGGGCTTCTATCTGAAGAACGAAGCGGTGATCTTCTTCCAGGTGAACAACGGCGATGCGCAGGTGATTGCCGCGGATAAGGCGATTGCAGTCGATCCTACCCAGCCACTGCTCTATTATCTCAAGGGTCAGGGACTGATCCAGAAGGCCACCTTTGACGCCACGGCGGGCAAGATCGTTCCCCCTCCGGGATGCCGGGAAGCCTACGAGAAGTATTTGGCGCTTGCCCCGACCGGCACCTATGCCGCTGAAGTGAAAGGTATCATCGCCGGCTTCGATCAGAAGATCGACGCTGGTTACAAGACGGACAAGACCAAGCCCAAGAAGAAGTAGTCCGGCCTGGTGTTTCTTCTACAAAGGGCGTTCCCGCATGCGGGAGCGCCCTTGTTGCTCTTGCGCTGAAGAATTGCTTACTCAATCTGGCCGCCGTTACCCTCTACAATCCATTCCATGACTTCCGCTCTGCCCAACTACGATGAAGCAGCGGCGCAGGTGGCCGCCTACGCAAGGAAACTGAGCCGGTTGCGGCCGGCTCTAGAGAGGGTTGAGCTGGCCGTGGCGTCAGGCCGCATTCTGGCCGAGCCGCTCAAGGCCGACCGCGATCAGCCACCCTTTGCCCGATCCACCCGCGACGGCTTTGCATGCCGCGCCGCAGATGCAGCGAGACACAACCTGCTCTCCGTTGCCGGGACCACGCGCGCTGGAGAGGCCCCGGCCGGTCCCCTGCCGCCGGGCGCTGCCTGGGAGATCATGACCGGCGCGGCGGTTCCCTCAGGCGCAGACGCAGTGGTCATGTTGGAACACGTCGAAGCAGCGGAGGGCAAAGTCCGGCTCCTTGCCCCACGCACAGTGACGCCGGGCGAGAACATCGTTGCCCAGGGAGCCCAGGCACGCGCGGGCGACGAACTGCTGGCCGCCGGGATGGCGATGACCTTCGCCCAGCTTGCCTTGGCCGCGTCCTGCGGTCGTGCAGCGCTTCAAGTCTTCGTTCGGCCCAGGGTGGCCATCCTCTCGACTGGCGACGAGCTTGTCCCCGTTGAAGTCGAGCCCGGTGCGGGACAGATTCGCAACTCGAATGCGCCGATGTTGGCCGCGATGGTGGCCGCGGCGGGCGGCGTGCCCTGGGTGCTGCCCACCGCCGCCGACGAGGCCGGCGTACTGGACGCGGCGCTCACGCAGGCGGCGGAAGCGGACCTGCTGCTGATCACCGGCGGGGTTTCGGCGGGCAAGTTCGACCTGGTTGAACCAGCGCTGGCCCGCAAGGGCGCTCACTTTCGCTTCACCGGCGTGCGCATCCAGCCTGGCAAACCGCTGGTTTTTGGCGAGATGCCGAAAGCCGGGAGCAAAAAGCGGCAGCGAGTCTTGCCGTTCTTTGGGCTTCCTGGTAATCCAATTTCCTCGGCAGTGACGTTTCTTCTGTTTGCCGCGCCTGTGCTGGCCGGGCTGGCGGGCAAGCGTGAAATCGGCCCACGCTTCGCACTGGCGCGCATGACCGCAAAAGCTGACAGGCACGGCAAGCCCGGCCTCACGCGTTTTCTCCCCGCCTTCTGCACCTTCTCCGCAGTGGGCAGTGAGTTGCCGGAGGTTGGGTTCGTCTCCTGGCACGGCTCGGGCGACCTGGGGGCACTGGCCCTCTCAAACTGCTTTCTGGTGGTGCCGGAAGAGGCACACAGCCTTGAACCGGGCGCAATCGTCCGCATTCTGCTTCCCTGAGGAGTTCCATGGGTGAACCGACGCAGCAACTTTCACATTTCGATGAAGCCGGCCAGGCCAGCATGGTGGATGTGAGCGCCAAGCAGGCTACTCGGCGCACGGCCACCGCCTCGGCCTTTGTTGAGCTGTCCGCCGCGGTGCTGGCGGCTCTCCCCGACAACCCCAAGGGGAATCCGTTGGAGGTGGCCCGCTTCGCTGGAATCCAGGCGGCCAAGCGCACCTCTGACCTGATTCCCATGTGCCATCCGCTGGCGCTGACGCACGTTGACGTGCAGGCGGAGGTTGTCGCAGGCGGCGTGAGCATCCGTGCCACAGTGGCTACGGTCGGCCCCACTGGTGTGGAGATGGAGGCGCTGACGGCTGCCGCGGTGGCCGCGCTCACCGTCTACGACATGACCAAGGCGCTGGACAAGGGGATCGTGATTCGCAGTGTGCAGCTCGAAGCGAAATCGGGCGGCAAGAGCGGAGATTTCTTGCGATAGATGTGGCAGAAAAACACGGTCAAGGGATAGTCTTCGAGCAAGGATGCCGAGTAGTACCCCTCAGGGGCCAAAGCCCGCGTCCTTCTGGCTGGATTTATGTAGGTGCTAAAGCGCGTACCCTTCGCCCCAGAGAGCATTTCCGAACCCAGTCAGTATGAATCGGAAGGAGAGGAATGGAGACCGCGATCGATGCTGTTGAAATGCCCATTCCGTTCCGCCGGAAGGTGACCGATGCGGCCCTGATGCTCCTGTTCTTCGAGGGCAGCCAGGGCATGACCCTCTTTCGGCTGCCACGGCTCATCTTCTCGGCCGATGCGCTGAGCAACCACGCCTGGATTGGCGTTTACGAAGGCCACATCTGGGAACTGGCGTTTGCTCTCGCCTTCATCCGATTTGCCGGGCAAGGAAAGTACTCAAGCTGGGGCCTCAACCTGAGGAACTCCGCGCTTTCCTGGCGCATTCTCTGGAGATTCACCGTGGTCTTTGCCCTCATCACCGTGGCCTGGACCGTGATCCCATCGTTGCTGCACCCCGCTCCGGATCTCGGCATCTTTGGGCCGGCATCCTCCGCGAATGTGGCGGGCTGGCTCTCGTTTGAGTGGATCTTTGTCGGGTTCGCGGAAGAGATCATGTTCCGGGGTGTCATCCAGACGAACCTCGCGCAGTCTTGGAAAGGCGCCTGGCGGATTTGGGGAGCTGAGATCCCCAATGCGGGCATTGTGACCACTGTGCTTTTCTGCCTGGCCCACATCGATCCGCTTCACCCGCATATTTACTGGCCACAGCAGCTCTTCGCACTCGGGCTGGGCATTTACTACAGCGCGGTCTACCACCGCACCGGAAGCCTGCTGAACCCTATTCTCGCGCACAACGTGGGCGACGGAATGATCGTGACCTCAATCTACCTCGTTTACTGGCATTTCCACTGATTGGCGGTGGAAGCGCTGAGGGGAATTGACTTGACGATTCCACAACTTCTGAAAATGCACTAGGATTCTCCTTCCGATGGAAGGAGGTCCCATGGTGCGTGCTCCGATTCTCGCGGCTTGCCTTGCGCTGGGCGCTGTTGTCTCTTTCTTCGCCGGCGCCCAGTCGATCACGGTCTACCAGACAACCCCGGATTTGCTTGAAGCCCTGTCGCAGCGGGAGAACCTGCACTTCACGGCGAAATCCGGACCGGCTGCGGTCCTGCCGATCATCGGCGTCGACGACGGGCAGCAGTTCCAGGCCATCGACGGGTTTGGCGCGTCGCTGACTGACGCGGCGGCGTGGCTCCTCGCCCGGAAGCTCACCCCGGCGCTGACCGATTCGACGCTCAAAATGCTCTTCAGCCGCAAGGGCGGAATTGCGCTGGGGTTTCTACGTCAGCCAGTCGGCTCCTCCGACCTGGCGGTGACTTTCTATTCTTTTGATGACCTATGCGAACAGGGGGCCAAGCCCTGCACCACGCCGGCTGGCATGAGCGACCCCAAGCTGGAGCACTTCTCGCTCAAGCACGACCAGGAGTATCTCTTGCCGCTGCTCACCAAGGCGCTGGCTCTCAATCCCGCGATCAAGGTAATGCTGACACCCTGGAGCCCGCCGGGGTGGATGAAGACTTCAGGCTCGATGCTGGGGTCGAACCCTGAAACCAAGCAGCCGTCGAGCCTGCGCCCCGAGGCCTATGCGGCCTATGCCAGCTACCTGGTGAAGACCGTCGAGGGCTACCAAGCGGCAGGCGTGCCGGTATTCGCACTGAGCGTGGAGAATGAGCCGCTCTATGCGCCTCCCACCTATAGCGGAATGCAGATGCTGGCCACTGAGCAGGCGGCCTTCCTGGCAGACGATCTGGGTCCGGCGCTGGCCGCGGCGCACCTGAGCCCCAAGGTGATGGTCTACGACCATAATTGGGACCGGCCCGATTATCCCGAGGCCGTGCTGAATGACCCCAAGGCAAATGCCGTGGCTGCCGGAACCGCCTGGCACCACTACGCCGGCGATCCGGCGGTGATGACCAGGAACCACGAGCAGTTTTCAAAGAAAGAGCAGTGGGTGACCGAGTCGAGCGGCGGCACATGGCAGAAGGGAGATGTGTTGTCCCAGGAAGCCGCCGAACTGATCGCCGTGACCCGCAATTGGGCCAAATGCTACGTGCTGTGGGCGCTGGCCACCGACGAAAAGCACGGCCCCGTTGTGGGCGGTTGCGACACCTGCCGGGGACTGGTGACTGTGGATTTGAGTAGCCCGGAAAGGCCAATCGTGAAACCGGAGCTGGATTATTACGTGCTGGGCCAGGCCAGCGAGTTTGTCCTGCCGGGCGCGGTGCGCATTGCATCGGATGAGCCGGCGGGTACAAAGCTGCATGACGTCGCTTTCCGCAACGCCAATGGCACGGTGGTGCTCTATACCGTCAATGCCGGAACCACAAGCCGGGAGTTCCGCATCGTCTTTCACGGAAAGACGGCAAAAACGACGATTCCGGCCGGTTCGGTGGCCACGTTTGTCTGGAAGCGGTAGGAGGGTGCGGTCGATCCGCCGTCGGTGAACGGGCAGCAAGCCGCGCAGGCCGCAGTTCGCTGGGGAATACTCCCCCGCGCTTGGAACCCTGGGAATGCTCACAGACGCAGCAGGTTGGCCCCCGCTTCAGGGTGGTTGCGAAACCCACGGGCCTCTGCAGCAGAGCAACGAGAGTTTAACGGCGGCGGGTGAACAACTGACTGACCGCGCCCATGCTGGCGATTCCCATCCACTGCGTGATGGCAAGGTAGAAGACAGCGTAGGGGATGAGGACGCAGGGTCCGACTTCAAGCGGGCCGTGGAAGGGGAGCACGCGCTTGATGGCATAGGCCGCGAGGGCGGCAACGAACGCGACCAGCCAGAGCCGGGCGATGCGGCCTCCGGCCCAGGGCACGGCGCCGATCTTCTTCTGGAGCGCGCGGCGCAGCAAGACGAACTCTACCCAGCCCGCAACGCCGGCTGAGAGCGTCAGCCCTGCCGTGCCCCAGCGCTGGTCGAGGCCCAGAACACGCGGCAGCGGCAGCGCGCAGAGATAGCCGAGGAAGAGCGTGAGCGCCACCCGGATCACGGCGAAGTTGAGCGGAGTCCGAGTGTTGCGCAGTGCGTAGAAAGCCGAGGAATAAAGGCGCCCCGAAGTTGAGGCGAGCAGGCCAACCGCCGAGCCGGCCAGCACGCCCCAGACGAAGAGGACATCCTCACTCTGAAAATGTCCTGAACGGTAGATGGTTGCAACAATGACATCGCCGAGCAGGGCGAAGGCGACGGCCGACGGAATGACGAAAAAGGCGATCTGGTGCAGCCCCTGCGCGAGGCGCTGACGCAGTGCGCCGGCAATCTCAGCCGGTGTGCCGAGTGCGCTGGACATGGCCGGCAACTCGGCGGCGGAAACGGCCATCCCAAAGAGGCTGACAGGCAGCGTGTAGAGGGTTTGCGCATATCCCAGAGCGGAGACGGCTCCGGTGCCGAGAAAGCTGGCCAGCCAGGAATCGATGTAGGCGCTGATCTGCACGACTCCGCGGCTCAGGAAGACCGGGAAAAAGTTCTTCCCGACGGTGCGCACATGCTGGGTGGCCAGATTGAGTTGCAGGCGAAGCGGCCAAAGGAAGCGCATGACGGTTGGAAGCTGTACGGCGAACTGGAGTCCGCTGCCGGCCACCGAGCCCATGGCGAGCAGCACGGCCAGGCGCGATTCGGGGTGATTGCGGCCGCCCCAAAGCAGCGTGGCGATCATGGCGGCGTTCCACACCACCGGAGCGGCGTAAGAGAGAAAGAACTTGCGGTGGCTGTTGAGAATGCCAAGGCACCAGGCGGAAAGCACCAGGAGGGCGGCGCCGGGAAAGAGGATTTGCACCAATTGGATGGTAAGAAGTCGCTTCTCACCGTGAAATCCGGGAGCGATGAGATCGATCAGCCACGGGGTGGCGAAGACTCCCCCGACCACCAGGACGGAGGTTACGAGGAACAGGAGGGCGAAGACGGCTTCGGCGAGTTGCGAGGCCTCCTCATGGCGATCTTCGGCATTCAGACGCGCATAAACCGGAATGAAGGAGGCAGAGAGCACGCCCTCTCCAAAGAGGTTCTGGAGGAAGTTCGGAATGCGGAAGGCGGCGCGAAAGGCGTCGGCGGCGTCGGAGTTGCCGAAGTAGTGCGCGAAGATGCGGTCGCGGACCAGTCCCACCAGCCGGCTGAGAAGAATGCCGGCGGCGACGGCCAGGGCGTGCGCCTTGGTGGAGGTGGATTTGGCTTGAGCGCTCAATCCTCGATTATAGGGAGTTGGAATCCGTCTTTGCCCGGTCCCTCAACGAGAAGGGTGGCTTGATGAGGGGAATCGCTGGGGTTTCGTTTGCGCCAGGCGGGGTTCTCACCGTGGCCGCGGTAGGGTTCATAGCAGGGGAAGAGATACTCCTGCACGGCAATGAGCCCGTGGCCAGTGGGCTGTTTCGCCATGGAACAAAGTACGCAGTGGTTCGGGGGGGCTGCACTATGGAATCGTTGCGGTGGGGGCGGCTTCGCGCCCTTCGCAAAGTATGCAATGGATGGGAGCCCAGCCTTTTTCGACCAACCATGCCCCCGAAAGTTGTAAAATTCCACACATCTTAAGGAGACAGACTGTCCATGTTGTAACCCCGACCCGATTGAGAGGTTTCGGAATGCCTAATGGGTTTTTGCACTATATCCGCAATCTATTCCGCAAGTGGTGGCTAAATGTAGCAGCCGTTTTCGCGTTTGCCACAGGGGTATTGGGTCTTCTCCCTACTTACCTTCCTCCGGTATTGCGGCCATTCGCTCAGAATGCATGGTGGCTTCTCATCCCAGTTTTCCTCATTACGTTCGTTGTCGCATCTTACGAGGTGCACAAAGACGGATTATCGCGAACGGCTAACTTCAATCGGCTGCCAGGTGGATTTGTACTCTTCATTAATGGTGGATCCGGGGTTGGCAAGACCACGATTGCGGCACGTTTGGCGTGGGAGTACGGCGTTACTTCGGTGGTCGGAACAGACCTAATCAGAGAGGCATTGAGATTTGACGCAAAGAGAAATCCGACAGACGAGACTGACATCTTGATGGTGTCTTCATTCCTTGCCCATAAAAAGCTCGCATCCCTCAAGGGATCTTTTAAGGAAAGAGTGGTCAGCGGCTTCAGGAAACAGAGTTCCCTGTTGTCTGGCTCGATGATCATGATCGCCGATCGAATCTCCTTCAAGAAAACCCCTGCCATACTCGAAGGGATTAACTTGATGGCATCTCAGATCCTCGGTGGGCCGGGACACCTTCCGAACGACTCTCACTGCAGCTTGCTGTTTATCAATCTATATATCAACTCGAACAGTGAGCACCGCCGTCGACTTTGGCAGCGAGGCGCCGACGCACCGGGATTAGAGAATCGCACTCAAGAATACGTTCAACATCTTGAAGAAATAAGGGCAATTGACACCTGCCTAAAGGATGATGCAAAAAAAGTTGCAGGCCAAACGGTGGGAGACTCGGCAAGTGTGATTTCAATCGATAATTCAGGACCAATCGACGCGACCATTTCTGCAATAAAGAAAAGGATCGCCGAAAAAGTCGACCATTTGAGAAAGAACGACATATTGGGACTGAACAACGGAATCGGGCAAGAATAATCGCCACAAGGAACTCGTGTGCGGTCCGCATCTTGATTCCTCCAGCCGTACTGCGGACATGCCACCTTTGATTGGCTTTATTCTGAACTGAGAACCTCCCGTGAGCGACTTCGCCCAATCCGTCAAGCAGCAGGCCGACATCGTCAAGGTGATCGAGGGGTACATCCGGCTGCGCAAGGCGGGATCGACCAACTACTCAGGGCTCTGCCCCTTCCACAAAGAGAAGTCGCCGTCGTTCTCCGTCCATGCGGTGCGGCAGTTCTACCACTGCTTCGGCTGCGGCGTTTCGGGCGATGTGTTCAGCTTTGTGGGCAAGATCGAGAACGTGGGCTTTCCCGAGGCGGTGCGGATTGTGGCCGGCAAATGCGGCATTCCGCTGCCCAAGCGCGAGTTCTCCTCTCCGGAAGAAGCGGCTGAAGCGCGGCAGCGAGGCAAGCTCCTGGAGTTGCACGAGACGGCAGCCGCCTGGTTCGAGGAGCAGTTGCGCGGTCCAGAAGGCGCAGTGGCGCGCGAGTATCTCGCTGGCCGGGGATTGACGCCGGAGGGCATCAAGGCGTTCCGCGTCGGCTACTCGCCCGACAGCTTCAACGCCCTGCGCGACCGGCTGAGCGGCATGGCGGATGACCAGACCCTGCGCATGAGCGGCCTGTTCAGTTGGAAGGAGCAGGACGGCGGTCAGCAGGGGCATATCTTCGACCGCTTCCGCAAGCGGGTGATGTTTCCCATCTCGAACGAGAGCGGGCGGGTGATCGCCTTCACCGCCCGCACCCTGGAGACCGGCGAAAAGGCCGGCCCCAAGTACATCAACTCGCCGGAGACGCCGCTCTACTCCAAGGGGCAGGTGCTCTTCAACCTGGACAAGGCGAAGACGGCCATGCGCAAAGCCGAGTTTGCCCTTCTAGTGGAGGGTCAGATGGACTGCATCTCGGTGTTCTTGCGCGGCATTCAGAACGTGATCGCCACCAGCGGCACGGCCTTCACCGAGCAGCAGGTGGCCATCCTGCGCCGCCACACCTCGAATGTGCTGGTGAACTTCGATCCCGACGCTGCCGGGGCCAATGCCGCCGAGAAGTCCATCTCCCTGCTCACCGAAGAGGGCTTCGCCATCAAGATCGTCACCCTGGAAGATGGTCTGGACCCGGACCGCTATATCCGCGAGCGCGGCGTGGAGGCCTATACGGCAGCTTTGCGCGGCGCGCGGCGTCAGTCAGACTACCTGATTGAGCGCGCGCGGCAGATGTTCCCCGGTGCCAGTTCGGAGCAGAAGGTCAAGGCGATGAACTACCTGCTGCCTCACATTCGGCGCATGCCGGAAAAGCTGGCGCGCGACCAGTTTGCCGGCGACGCGGCGCAGAAGCTGGGCATCGACTCGGCGGTGCTGCGCGAGGAGTTGCGCCAGGCCGCTCTCAAGCGGCGCGACCACGTGGAGACGCGCGCCACCGCCCTGACTGAGGTCGAACGGGTGCTGCTGCGGGCGCTGGCCATTACCGATCCTGACAACGAGCAATCGCGACGGCTGGCGATCCAGGCCCTGGCCGAGCAACCCACCTGGTTCGAGCACCTTGGCGCGTGTGCTGCCCTCCATGCGCTGGCCGGCCGGCAGGCCAGCGACCCGATGGATGTGGTGGAGGACTCCGCGCAGCGCGCCCTGCTGGCCGAGACCCTGCTGGCTGAGACCAAGCCGCCCGAGGAGACCGAGGTGCTGAGCGCGATCCAGGAGATCCAGGAGCGGGCCATGGAGAACCGGCAGCGCAATTTGCGCTCCCAGATTGCCGAAGCCGAGCGCCGTGGTGACTTTACCGAATTGGCCCTGCTGACCCAGCAAAAACTCGATCTGGACCTTGCGCTGCGACAATTGCACAATCAGAGGCCACCTGAACGGTAGACACTCGCTGGCCGCTCCGCCATTCAAGGTTTCCCGAAGGATGGGAAGCGGAGATTTCTAGAGCGCTTCGGAAACTCTACCCCGAAAGGCTTCTGGACTCTCAATGATGAATGCTGCCTGCCCTGCCAGCGCAAGCAGGTCGTCATCGCCTGTCACCAGCACATCGGCTTTGCCGCTTTGGGCAAGATCAAGCAGCGGTTGATCGTTTGCGTCGCGGCAAACCACAGGGCATTTGTCACCCGGCTCTATCGTTTCGCAGTAAGGAAGGTAATCGCCCAACAGCTCCAGCCTGTCTGGGGCAGAGAGCCGGAACTTCGGGTAGCCGAGTACACGGGTAAGCTCCTCTGCGCTAGAGCGGGAGATCAGCGGGGTAGATCGGCCTTCTCTCCAATGCGCCCGCAGCCATGCCAGGCGTCCATTGGCAAACAGCAGAGCCGATATAACCGTATTCGTGTCGAAGACCACCCGTAGGGCCATGTCAGACTCTCGGAGATTCACGCGCCCAGGAAACGGCGGCTGCCACATCCTGTTCTTCAATACCAAGCTGGGCGAGTTGAGCGCGGACTTCGTCCGCTCGGCTCCGTTGAAGCGGGTGGAGCGTGATGCTGGCTCCATCCGTGCTGACGTCGAAGTACTCGACCCCGGCAAAATGGGCGATCACCTTCTTGGGAAGGGTGAGCTGGTTCTTGACGGTCATTTTAGCGAGCATGGAAACCTCCTTCACGGATACAAGGAAATCTTACCATGTTTCACCTGAGGAGCATATCAAGCGGTGGGCACGGGACATAGACGCCGATTCTGCGTCCAGACAGCTTCTCGCGCGTCTAACTTCATAGAGGGAGAAGCCGGTAGCCCGGGAATCCGCTCGGCACAGTCCCAAAGTAACCGGTAAAAACACGGCTTTGGCGCGATTTTCTCCTAGGGAAATCGCCCCCGGCCATGTTAGTCTATTGATCTCTGTGAGGATGCGCGCCCCCTTTGCCCCAACCATGAGCTTCGGCTCGCGGGCGACCCAGGCGAAAACCTGAAGCGCTTGTCATCCTGTTCCGAGCGACTAACTGAAACCGCTTCTTTTTTTGCGGGTAACCGCAGGTCCGTTCGCATGCGCCCGAATTGGAGATTTCTTTTGAGAAATCTCTCTGGTGTGCTCCGATCTGGACCACGCACCGCTGCGCAAAGCGGCACCGCGAGGGCTTTGCGTGCGGAAAATGTCAGGGGAAGGCGCCCCTGAACGAAAAATTGGGCATACCAGCGCGCTGGGAACTGCCGAAGAGAGTAGGAATGCATTGGCGATTGACGACAAGTTCGAACACGATATTGACGGCCTGATCGAAGTAGGCAAAGAGAAGGGTTATCTCACCTACGGCGACGTGAACGACATGTTGCCGGAAGAAATTGGCTCGGCCGACGATCTGGACGATTTGATCACGACGATTGGCACGCAGGGCATCGATCTGCTGGACGGACCGAAGTTCGCCGGCGACAAGGATTTTGAGCTGGAAGAGGGCGAGGACGTTGAGCTCGACCTGACCCCCGGCACGCTTGAAAAGACGAATGACCCGGTGCGCATGTACCTGCGCGAGATGGGCACCGTACCGCTGCTCACACG
The DNA here is from genome assembly GCA_963839155.1 of uncultured Acidobacteriaceae bacterium. Lineage (GTDB taxonomy): Bacteria > Acidobacteriota > Terriglobia > Terriglobales > Acidobacteriaceae > Telmatobacter. The sequence goes on along the minus strand of CAWITY010000004.1, from coordinate 10,078 downwards.
CGAGGGCGAAGTGGAGATCGCCAAGCGCATTGAGCGCGGCCAGTTGCGCGTGATGAAGGCCATTTCCCGCTCGCCGATCGTGATTCGCGAGATTGTGGCCCTGGGCGAAGACCTCAAGCGCGGCGTGCGCAATGTAAAGGAAGTTGTGGTCTTCGACGAGGAGGAGCTCACCGAGGATGTGGTGCAGGCCCGCGTCAAGGCCACCGTGACCAAGATCGACCTGCTCATCAAGCACCAAAAGAACATTGCCAAGCTGGATGAAAAGCAAGCCGTGCCCGCCCCCGCCACCAAAGCCAAGGCAAAGGACGCGCGGCACACGCGCTGGCTGATCGCCCGCGAGCGGGTGCTCATCTCGCGCATCGTGCGTGAACTGAAGTACACCGCGCTGGAGCGCAAGCGGCTGCTCGACAAGGTCAACAAGACGGTCGACACGATGCGCACGCTGGAGCGCCAGATTCGCTCCCTCGATCAGAAGTTCGAAGCCAGCAAGAGCGAAGAGCTGAAGAAGGAATACCGGCGCCAGCAAAAGAACTGCAAGACCGATCTGGAAAAGATCGAGGGCGACGCAGGCGTCTCCATCGTCGAATTGAAGCGCACTCAGCGCGAGATGATCCAGGGCGACATGGACGCCGAGCAGGCCAAGCGTGAGCTAATTGAAGCCAACCTGCGCCTGGTGGTGTCGATTGCAAAAAAGTACACCAACCGCGGATTGCAGTTCCTCGACCTGATTCAAGAGGGCAATATCGGTCTGATGAAGGCGGTGGACAAGTTCGAATACCGGCGAGGCTACAAGTTCTCGACCTACGCGACATGGTGGATCCGGCAGGCCATTACGCGCGCCATCGCGGACCAGGCTCGCACCATCCGCATCCCGGTGCACATGATCGAGACCATCAACAAGCTGATCCGCACAAGCCGTCAGTTGGTGCAGGAACTGGGCCGCGAGCCTTCAAGCGAGGAGATTGCCCGGCGCATGGACATCCCGGTGGCCAAGGTGCGCAAGGTGCTCAAGATCGCGCAGGAGCCCATCTCGCTGGAAACGCCTATTGGCGAAGAGGAAGACTCGCACCTTGGCGACTTCATTGAAGATCGCCAGGCGGTGTCGCCCTCCGAGGCGGTAATCAGCGTGAACCTGAAGGAGTACACCTCTCAGGTGCTTCGGACTCTGACCCCTCGGGAAGAGCGCGTAATTAAGATGAGGTTCGGCCTGGAAGACGGCTCCGAACACACCTTGGAAGAGGTCGGCCAGAGCTTCCAGGTGACCAGAGAGCGCATCCGCCAAATCGAAGCCAAGGCGCTGCGCAAGCTGAGGCACCCCAGCCGCAGCCGCAAGCTGAAGGCCTTTGTCGAAGGCGTCAAGGACATGTAATTCGGCAGCAACACCGCCGTAAGAGAGCCGCAGCCTTGGAAGGGGCTGCGGCTCTTTTCCTGCCGTCGGGCCTTTTTCGGCACGTCTCGAACGACCTCAAACCTCGAAGGAATTCCGAACAGCCTGCCTATCACGGCATCGCTGTGCTCTCTCGCCGTCTTTGTGACGTCGTCCAGCGCACTCTTGAAGGGGCAGCCCGTGAGCGGCAAGCCTGTGCCGCACTTCGCGGGGTTGTGCCACGTTTGCTTTGAGCCGAGGCTCCACGCCCCCGCAGCCTCAGCCATGGAGCAAACTAAAGCGTCCCAGGTCTCAGTTGAGAGACCTGGGACGCCAGCCGTGGGCACGGTGAGTACACAATTCGTCGCAATTTGAAAACAGTGGTCCGGACCTGCAAAATGCAGAAGAAACAGGTGCCTCAACTTCCCTTCGCCACGCTCAGGGCCGCTCCGAATGGCAGATTTGATCTGCAAAGGATGTCAGACCCAGCAAACTAGGAACAGTTCAGTTGGCAACCACAGTGTTCACAAATAGGGCGATGTCTGTCCCATCCACAGCCTTAGCCGTCACTACCACCTTATCGCCCTTGTGGGGCTGAAGTTTGTAGCCGGCTACGGCTCCGAACTCGGTCTCGGCCACTGTATCCGCGGCGATCTTGAAAGACTTGACCGCCCCCGAATCGTCCACAACGGAGAATGAATGCTCTTTGTCTTCGAACTTGACTACGGTTCCTTCGGTCCTTGAGAAGGGGCCCTGCCCAAGACTCCGTAATGCAACGGCCGTCCGCGTATCGCTTCCGCCGAAATAGAAGACAATTCCGTAGGTTCCCTGCTTCTTGAACTCGTCAGGCGGAGTTGCGAGTGGTCGAAGGGTTTTGTCTGAAGCGAAGGAAGTCTTCGCATTCGTCATATCCTTGAACAGGCCCGGGGAACGGTTGTCTGTAAAGATCGAAATGGTCTTGGCCGTCGCATCAACGGAAGCCACTGTCCCGGTGAGGGCGTGCACTACCTCTTGCCCCGAGGCAGCCGCAGTAGCAAGCAAAAGAGGTACGACGAAGAGAAAAGCCTTCAATTTCCCGTTCAGCATGGATTGACTCCGATATTCCTCAGCGATAGGTAGCGGTGAGTTGAACCGATCTCATCAACGATCTGCATCGACGCACCGAGTCGATGAACCCCGCCTTGTTGGCGGGTCTCACGACCGGTAAGCGCGTCCAGTGGCATTCATGAGACCGCTTGTAGAGTGAAATAACGCAATTTGCTTCTCGACGCAGAAGCGTATCACTTCAGTCTATTGGCACGCTAGCGGTGTCCGCCAAAAGGAGGATCTTGGCCATTTTGTCTTGAAGCTGAAGTTCTGGCCAGCCAGCCTTTCCCAGAAGCCAGAACACCATTCTCTGCGGGCCTCATCCCGGGCAGAAGTCCGTACCCGTTCAAACTTCCCAAGCGAGGGAAACAGCGAACCTCAACTCGGCAGTTTCATGAGGAAACCGCCAACTCCATATCTGCAATCTCTTGCGTATTTAACCTCAGACTGGCTGCCGCGATGTTCTCTTCAAGGTGGGCCACCTTTGACGTGCCCGGAATGGGCAGCATTACCGGTGACCGTTGCAAGAGCCAGGCCAGCGAGAGCTGGGCCACGCTTGCCGAGTGCCGCACGGCGATCTGGGCGAGCGTTTGTGACCCGGAGTGCTCGGGCTTGAGCAGCTTGCCCCCCAGAATGGGGTACCAGGGCAGGAAGCCGATGCCGTGCCTCTGGCAGTAGGCGAGCGTCTGCTCGTGTCGCTGGTCGGCAAGACTGTATCGATTCTGGACAGTCGTCACCTTCACGATTCTCTGAGCAGCCTCGATCTCTGCGGGAGTCACCTCGCTCAGGCCGATGTGGCGGATTTTGCCCTGCTCCTGCATACGGAGAAGCGCGCCGAGACTCTCTTCGAGCGGGGTACGGGGGTCGATGCGGTGCAATTGATAAAGGTCGATGCGGTCGAGCCGGAGCCGGCGCAAGCTCATCTCGACACATTGGATCAGATATCCGGCGCGGCCTACGTACTCGGTTTTGGCCGGGCCCTGGCGGGTGATGCCACCCTTGGTGGCGATCACCACGCCAGGAGCGTAGGGGTAGAGGGACTCGCCAATCAGTTGCTCTGCGATCTCAGGACCGTACGCATCGGCGGTATCGATCAGCGTTACGCCAAGTTCGACGGCGCGGCGCAGGACGCGGCGGGCTTCGGGCGGATCGGCGGGCTCGCCCCACGCGCCCTCGCCCACGAGGCGCATGGTTCCATAGCCCAGGCGATGTACGGGCAAATCCCCGCCGATGAGAAAAGTGCCGCCGACTGAGGGGTTGAATGTATCCATAAAAGCTTGGATGCCGCGGCATAGCAGCCAGGTGCGAGGATGAACGAGGTATGTCGGGGTTCGTGCACTCCCGCCCATCCCCACGAGAGCAAGCGCTTGGCGTGCCGAGGGCTCCCAGAAGGGGCATCGCATATGAGGGGGCTCCACGTCGAGGGGAACTCCGTTCCTGTCGTCTGCGTATGTAGAATCCAGAGCAAGCAAGGAGAAAGAGCCATGGCCGCCCAAACCTATCCAAACCCGCAAGTCATTTTCTATCAGCAATACGAAGCGGTGCGCCGCGACGAAGTTGTGGGCATTCTGCTGGCGCTCTTTCTAGGCGGCTTCGGCATTCACCACTTCTACTTGCGCCGTACCGGCCTGGGAATCCTCTACTTGTGCTTCAGTTGGACGCCGCTGCCCTGGGTCCTTGGATTCATTGAGTGCTTCTTCATGCCCGGCCGGGTGCGGGAGTTCAACCACATCCAGGCGGCGGGAATTGCCGCCATGCTCGGCATTCCCATGCCTGGCTGGGGCTACCCGGTCAATGTGACGGTGAACATCCCGCAAGGCGCGCAAGCCGGGGCGCTGAACGCCTGCACCCGCTGCCGGCAGACCAATCCGCCGGGATCCCGGTTCTGCTCGGGATGCGGCGCGGCGCTGTAGAATCGGGGCTTTCGTAGCCCCAAAAGGCTGTCGATAAGTGACTACTGGCGGAGCGGATCCACGGGTGTCCGGGGAAAAGTGACAGGAGTTACAGTAAACGACTGATTAAATGGCCGATAGACTTAGATCGAGCCGGGGAAGATTTGAATTGAAAAGCGAAGTTGGTGCTTGGCGGAGCTGCTCAGGGGGGCGCAACAATGCGAAATGAATGCCGGCCGGACCGTGTTTTCTCAGTTGATCGAGCATTTGCCCCATAAGGAGTTCCAGAAGTGCGTGGCCCGACATGGCGGGGACCGCGACGCCAAGGACTTTTCCTGCTGGGATCAGGACCTCCCTATGGCGTTCGCTCAGCTTACAGGTCGTATGGTCGGCGAATCTCCTGCGACCACAATCGACAGTTGCCAAGGATCCCAGGAATGCCCAAAACCGAGTTCGGAGAAGGGCCCCGGGGCGATTCCAGTTGCCGGTGGATGACTGCCTCGCACCGGGTGAGCCTGGGGGCTTCCCCAGGAATTGGCTTCCCAGGCGGTACGGGTGACTCCACGATTCCCGATACGACTGTATTGAACGCGCCTTGGTCTAGAATGGCCTGAGTTCCATGAAAAGAGGCTACGCATGGCCAAAGCATGGAAACAATGTCTTGCTCTGTTGCTGTCATTGCCTCTCTTTCCCTTGACCGCGTTCTCGACTGAACCGTCTCCGTCTGCGTCGCGCGAACTAAGCGTGGAGCCGTCTCCCGCGACACCGTCAGAGTTGAGCTTGCCCGCGGGTAGCGTGGAGGTGGACTACGACGTGTGGCCCGCAGGACCCGACGCCGTCATCCTGCTGCACGACAGCGCAAGCAGCCATGTGGTTAGTTGGCATGTGGGCGACCGCCGCACTGTTCCACTGCTCAATCTGACTGCGAGGTTCATTGCAAGTTCAATCACCGCGCATCCGCACGAGCACCGCTTCTTCATCGGCGGAAAGGCCGGCCGCCAATCAGAGATTCTGGTTGCCGAGAATTTGAACGGAAGCTGGACGCAGCGCACCATCTTCCAATCCGCCCGCGATCTGCGGCGGCTTCTGGTCGCGCCGCGGCCTTTTGAAATCGGCTGGAACGAAGCACAGAAGCAACCGATCGAGAGCTACCGGCCTTTCTTTGCCGAACGCCAACTCAGCGGAGCGTATTCCACGCGTTCAATCACCGCAGAGGGTAAACGCGAGTATCAGGTCATTGGCTCCGAGGCTATCCAGCACCACCACGTCGCCCGCGCGCAGTTGCAGGCACAAGCAATGATCCAGGTAGGCGAGAAAAATATCGCCATCTGTCGCCTCATCAATCGTCATCGCAGCGATCATGCCGCGCGGACTGAGAGCGCCCAAAATGGTCAGCATCTTCCAGCGACTATCAGGCGTCCCTTCGCAGATGCGGCCTCCGCCCGAAGCACGCGCATAGAGCCGTGTCATGGAAGTGGTAACACCACTTTCGTCCAGGAATATCAAGCGTTCCGGCGCGATATTGCGGATTTTCGCGACAAACTCTTCGCGCCGCTTTCGGTTGGTTTCTGTGTCACGCTCGACGGCGTGGAGCGACTTTTTTTCAGCCGTAGATTCAGTTTTCGCAGCAGTCGCCAAATACGTGGAACACCCAACGTGATGCCCGCTTCGGCATGTAGCTTGGCTTTAATCTCGATTAGTGTCAGATCCGGCTGGGATGCTACCCAAGCGATCACCAACTTCTGCTGTTCGGCTCCCACACGCGGCTTGCGGCCTGGTTTGTGCGGAACTCGTTCGGCCTGTCCGCTGCGGTTGCGCGCGGCAGAAATCTTCTTCGCCCAACCCAGGCTCACAAGAAAACGACCGGCAAGTTCCTCCAGCGTTCCATCGCCTTGATCGTAGGCGAAAAGAAATTTACGGCGCAGATCGTCCCCAAGGGGTTTTCCCATGTCTTTGTCCGCCGCAGAGTCTCGCCAAATGAAGTCTACACTATTGACGAAAATGCTCTAAACAGTTATTCGCATCCGAGGCGCGCTTCGCCTGGTGCGGTTTGGTCGAGGATCCCGAGCGGCGGGCCCCGCCAGAAATCGTTCGACTTTAGTAGCAATACATGAAGGGGAGTACCGGTATAAAGTTCCGGGCAATGAGGTTCGTGAACGCTACGATCTCCGTGGCGATAGCGTTCTCGATGCCAGAGCAACCCACACCAAATGAAAGAGGACAAAAGTGAAGAGATCTACAACGCGTTTGTCTAACATAGAAAACGCTTACCACTTGTGGCACAGCCAGGGCGCATTATCGAGACTGTCGAATGGTCTCAAGTGCCTCGCGCTTGGAGTGTTTCTCCTGGCGGTGATAGCGGTTTCAGCGCACGCCCAAACCTCGCAAGCTTCGATTCGCGGCACCGTCCACGATGCTTCCAATGCAGTGATCGTGGGCGCCAAGCTCGTCCTGGTCAACGTCAACACCCACGTCACCAGCGAGACCACCACCAACAACGCGGGCGATTACCTTCTTATTAACATCAATCCCGGCACCTACACTCTTGAGGCTATCAGCAAGGGCTTTGTCTCCCAGAAACTGAAACCCTTCGTCCTCCAGGTAAACCAGGTTAGTGCCCTGGACTTTACCCTGGCGGTCGGCGGCATGGACACAGTCGTCCAGGTGGAAGCGGTCGGCAACGAGATCGAGGCCTCCACAACCGAGCTCGCCATGACGCTCGAATCCAAGCAAATCGCCGACTTGCCGCTCAACAGCCGCAACTTTACAGAACTCTTTATCGCGGCTCCCGGCGTTTCGCCGATCGTTGTCAGCGGCAGCCAGACCATGAGCTACACCACCGCTATCGGCCCCTCGATGATTCCGTCCTTCAACGGCCAGACCAACCGCAGCGATCTGTTTCTCGTTGACGGCATTCTGGACGTCGAGACCTTCGGCAATGCCTTCGCGGTCCAGCCCGGCATCGACTATATCGAGAACATGAAGCTGGAATCCCACAACGACTCGGCGGAGTTTGGAGGCAGCAGCGGCGGGACGATCAACATCTCCACCAAGAGCGGCACCAACACCCTGCATGGTTCCGCATGGGAGTTCAACAAGACGAACTCAATGCAGGCTCTAGCCTATTTCACCCCCCATGGCACGCCGCAGACTCCGTTTACACAGAATCAGTGGGGCGGAACATTGGGCGGCCCAGTGGTCCTTCCCAAGCTCTACAACGGCAAGAACAAGACCTTCTTCTTTGCCGGCTACGAAGACCTCCGCTACACGGGTCCGGGAACCTGGAGCGCAATTGTGCCCACGGCGGCCGAACTTTCCGGCGATTTCACGGCGGATGCTCCCATCTACGACCCTGCTACCACGACCTGCGATGCCAATTTGAATTGCACCCGGCAGCAGTTTTCCTACCAAGGGGTCTTGAACAAGATCGATCCTGCCCGAATTGCCAAAGGCAACGTGTATTATGCCCAGCACATCTGGCCAGCAGCAGGCTTGGCGGGTGCGCCGGCCGGCTCGAATACCTACCAGAACTCCCCCAATAGTCAGAATCTCTACACCTTCGACGCCCGCGTCGATGAGAACCTTGGCGCCAACAATGCTGTCTTCTTCCGCTACATGGCGCTGAAGGGCAATCAAAACAGCGGCCGTACGCAGATTCCTGAGGTGGTATCCACCAACGCTTACACGTACGTGGGCAGCTATACCCGCACTTTCAGCGCGGCCAGTGTGCTGCACGTGCAGGGTGGAAGAACCTACGAAGCGCGCCCGCAGACCTGGCGCTACAACAACGTTCCGTCGGATATCGATGCACAAGCCGGATTCCCAACGCAATTCGACACCGGATTCCTCACCTTGGGTAACATCATTCCCGGCGTAAACATTACAGGCCTAATCAACGAGACTGGAGAAGACAATAACTCTGAAGTTACGGCCAACAGTTGGTCGGTCAAGAGCGACTTCATCCACGTAATCGGCAAGCATACCTTCAAGCTCGGCGGCGAGTATAACGGCATTGGAGAAACCCAGAGCATCGAGTGGGCCCAATTGGCTTACTCCAGCGCGGAGACCGCCATCAACTCAAACGATTCAAAAACTGGAAACGGCGTGGCCTCTTTCGTCCTCGGCATTCCAAACCACTTCACCAAGCGCAATCTAGCCGAGTCCATCTCCCCCGGCGGCTTCATGGGCTACTATCTTCAGGACCAGTGGCAGATGAGCCCCAAACTCACCGTCAACATGGGCATCCGCTACGACTTGGCCCTGATTCCCGAGTACGGCACGCCCGCAAAAAACAACCAGGACGTCGGCAACTTCGACTTCAACAGCGGAACCTATGTCGTCTACAAGGTTCCCGGCTCCTGCGCCAGCACGGGCAACGCTCCTTGCATTCCCACCGTGGACGGTTCGCTGCCGACCCATGTCGTCGCCAGCCCCGATGGCAAGGTCTTCCAGAACCAGTACAACAACTTCCAGCCGCGCGTCGGCGCCGCCTACCGCATCACTCCGACGACGGTCATTCACGGGGGCTTCGGCGTTGCATTTGACAACTACGCTGGCCTGGTGCAGAACGTGCGCGGAGTGAGCGGCAACTGGCCATCCGTTGGCCAGATTGCACAAAACAACATCAACGTGCCGGTTTCTCAAGCGAATCCGTTTCCTGGATACACAACCCAGAATCTTCCTGCCATGACGGCGCTCCCAGCTGCGACACCCTTCAATCAGAGCAACTGGTTCGTCGATCCCAAGATGAAGGATGCCTATTCGCTGCAATGGAACTTCGGTCTCCAGCGGCAGTTGGATGCCGTCACCGTTGTTTCGGCAACCTACGTGGGATCTGAAAACCGCCGTTTGAGCTATGGCGGCTTCTACAACACGGCGACAACGCCGGGGCCTGGAGCTCCAAGCCTCCGCTATCCATATCCGTACATTACCCCCACCTACTACTCCATGAGCACGGGTGAAGGAACCTACAACGCTCTGCAAATGCAGTTGACCCGCAGCTTCCACAATGGATTGGCTGCGACCGTGGCATACTCCTGGTCGAAGTCGATCGACGAAGGCTGCTCGGGCTTCTTCGGCTCCGAGGGATGCAACATTCAACAGATCTACAACCCCAAGGCGGAACGCAGTGTTTCGGCCTTCGATGTGCCGCAGAACCTTGTCGCCACATGGAACTACGCATTGCCGATCGGACGCGGCAAGGCGGTCAACACACAGAACCGGGTTCTGGATCTGCTGGTTGGCGGATGGCAGTATAGCGGTTTTGCCAAGTTCCATAGCGGCAATCCCTACAACGTCACCGACAAGACAGACATTGCCAATATTGGAACTACTGGCTATATCCGGCCCAACATCACTGTTTCCCCCACGCCGACAAGTCGAACGGCACAACATTGGCTCAACTACTGGGCTTTCTCCGATCCGGCGCAGTACACCTACGGCGCCACCGGGCGCAATGCTCTGCGGACCCAATTCTTCAAGGGTACCGATATGTCGGTGTTCAAGGAAGTCAAATTCAAGGACCGCTATGCGGCCAAGTTCACCTTCGACGCATTCAACGCGCTGAACCTGGCAATCTGGGGACAGCCCAACACCTCGTACAGCGCCCCGAACAATGGAGTGAGCACCGCTCCGAACTTCGGCGTGATCAGTTCAACCAACAGTTCAGCAAGAACCATCCAGATGAGCGGAAAGTTCATCTTCTAACCGACGACTGGCACGGAGGAGAGCGATC
>CAWITY010000003.1:0-268439 GCA_963839155.1 uncultured Acidobacteriaceae bacterium | reverse complement strand
AGATGTTCCTCGATGTCATGGGGGACGGCACCATGCCCGTCACCGTGGCTCTCTACAAGAACCAGCTGCTCCAACAAGCAGGCGCGAGTCCGTCTGGGCTTGCCGCGGCACTTCAGTCGCTGTTGACGATCGCGGTGGATGGTGTCGATACGGGTTCACAGACTGCCAACGATTGGCTGGCTCTTCCTGGCAAGCTCATCTACACCATCATTCCCGGAGAAAGAGAGGCTCTTCGGAATCTCCAGAAGAAGATCAACGCGGTGCAGAGCGCGTACTACGCTTCCATCCTGGCGGGGGATCAGAAGTCGACCGACTTCCTGAAGCCGGTGCGTCGCTACCACTTCATCGACCATCAGTCCATCGTGCATAACGGGATGAGGGTCAACGACAAGATCTACAACTGCATCCGCATCGGCGATCCGGAGAAGAACGGCAAGACCTATCCCATCCTGGCCAACGCCAGCATTCCTCCCAACCATGTGCGCGCGCTCGATGTCACCGACCAGATCAACGACCCCAAGCAGAATGTGATCGACCAATCCCTTTCCGGCAACACCGGGCTGATCATGGCCTACGGCCAGAGCTTCCTCCGGGAAGAACTGGGCAAGATGTACAGGGGCGAGATCGTGCTGCGCTGCATCCCCGAGATCGAGCCGCAGGACGTTCTTCTCATTACCGATCCGTCCACGGGAATGGTTGGGCCGGTCGAGGTCGAGACCGTCACCCATGTGATGAACCTGGAATCGGGATTCATCACCATCATCAAGCCGCGCGCGGTCATCACGATCAACGAAGCTGCATCGGCCAACTTCTTCCGAATGCTGATGATGGCTATGGGAACCGTGATCCCAGAGATCCACCGTCTGAGCAATCTCTCCGTCTACTCATGGATGGAAGGAGCAGCCGTCGCCACAACCACGGCGGTCGGCGCCGGTGCGGTGGTGGCCGGATTGAGCTACGCAGGCGGCGCAGTGGCCACAGCAGCGGAAGGCACCGGCCTGGTGGCTCTCGCTGCAGGTGCAACTACTGAGTGGGCGGCTGCCGGCGCGGCCTTCCTTTGTGGCCCTCCGGGTTGGATCATCCTGGGCCTCTGCGCGATCGCGGCGGTCGGCGCCGCCGTCTGGTGGTTCACCGACAGCACAGCCAAGCTGAACCCCGTCGTGATCTGCCCTTGCACCAAGTTCGGGCGGCCGTGGGTCGGCGGCATCGAAGGCTGGTCCATCAACGACCTGGTGGGCGTGGTGAACAACAAGGCGATGCAGTTTGTGGCCGACGAGATCTTCCCGCTGATCGACGCCTGGAAGGCGTTCCACGGCTACCCGGCCCAGATTCCTCCCACTCCCCAGCCCTCCTGGGGCCTGTCGGCTCCATAAGCGCCCGTTTCTGAGGCTGCCTTGAGAATGAGTTTTGGGTCACCGGGTGGCCGGAAGTGCTGTTGGACGGATAATACTAAACGAAGGTATGGTTGCATTTAGTGACACTATGTGCAATCATGTCTTCTTATGGTAGAACGGCACTATTGGATAAACCGCATTGAGGAGGCTTGGGAAAAGCGGTCGGTCGTCTGGCTCGCTGGAGTCCGGCGCGTTGGCAAGACTTACCTTTGCCAAAGTCTTCCAGAAATTGAGTACTTCGATTGTGAGTTGCCGCGCGTTCGCCGGATGATGGAAGATCCGGAAGGATTCCTGGACACTTTACGCGGAAAGCGCATTGTCCTTGACGAAATACATCGTCTGGACAATCCCTCCGAATTGCTGAAGATCGCTGCGGACCACTACCCTACCGTTCGAATCATCGCTACCGGTTCTTCTACGCTGAGTGCGTCGAGCAAATTCAAAGACACCCTTGCAGGACGCAAGCGCGATCTCTGGCTCACTCCGATGTGCCTGCGCGACCTCTCCGACGCAAAACAATTGAATCTGAAGCACAGGCTTTTGCGCGGCGGATTGCCTCCATTCTTTCTGGCGAAAGATATTGAGGAGAGGGATTTTCAGGAATGGATCGATGCCTATTGGGCCAAAGATATTCAGGAACTTTTCCGGCTGGAACGGCGCGATTCCTTTCAGAAGTTTACCGAACTCATCCTTGCACAGAGCGGCGGCATCTTCGAGGCGACGCGGTTCACCGGTCCGTGTGAAGTAAGCCGTCCGACCATTGCAAACTATTTGCGTGTCTTGGAAGCCACCTTCGTCGCCCATATCGTTCGCCCTTTCAGTTTGCGCAAGCCGACGGAAATCATTTCCGCGCCAAAGGTCTACGGCTTCGATACAGGTTTTATCTGCTACTACCGCGGCTGGCAGGAACTGCGACATGAAGACCTGGGGATATTGTGGGAACACTTTGTGCTCAATGAAATGATGGCGCATTTGCAGAGCCGCGATGTCGGTTACTGGAGAGACAAGCGCGGACATGAGATTGATTTTGTGTTGGCGGGACGCCGCAAACATCCGATCGCCATCGAATGCAAATGGTCAGCCGACAAGTTTGATCCGGTGAATCTTGGGGCGTTCCGCCGGCAACACCCGACGGGTGAGAATGTCGTTCTGGCCGAGGACGTGAAACGTACATTTACTCGGAGTTATGGCCCTCTCTCCGTACGCTTTGAGCCTCTGGAAGAGTTCATCAATGGCCTGTCTTTTTAACGCTCGAAATCCTGGTTCCGGGCGGATGTCGGCTCCTCCGACTGTCGAACCTTTGGTGGAAGGACATGGGTTCCTATACTAGAGAGAAATGAAGCCCGATACCAGCACTCCCAATCCGGTTCATCTGGCGATCGTGAGTCCCTGCTCGTCCTGTCAGAACCAACTGACTGTTAGTCATGACGGGATGCCGGCCTGCCCACGGCGCGTCGCTCAACAGAACATCCAGTACATGCAGAGCGCCGGCATCGACACGACCGGCGTCCAGCATCTGGCGCTGTACGGCACGGAAGGCACCGCGCAGGCGGGCAACGGTTCCTATCTTAACCCCGTCTATTCAGACAACTTGCACGCCATTCTCATCTGGATTGCCCTTCTCGAGGACAACGGCGGCGTGTTGGACAGCCAGGGGAATCAGCTCTGTCCGAACCTCCTCGACCCCAGCTTCAACACATCCTACATCCAGTGCCATTCGCTCCCTGTTACGACCCGTGACAACGAAGCGGTCTATTTCCAGAAGGGGGCGTTCGCTGCGAACGACCAACTGGAAGTGACCCTTTCGGCGCGGCAACAGATGACGACGGACGGCAGCGCGCTGCCGGTCTTGATCGATGGCTTTGCCCAGAAGGTCAACTTCATCTTCAACCACCCGAGGACGCCCCTGAATAAGGACCTCTGTCCCGCAGGAACGTAATGTCCAGCCAGCCTCTCGTCTACGATCTGGAAAACCAGGATGGCACCTACGATCTCCAGCCGAAGTCGCTTTATGCCGGGGACTCGTATCAGGGCCAGCCGTCCGTCGCCGTTACCGAGGATGAGATCATCCTGGCCGGCGACTCGAACAACGTCATCCGGGTTGATCCGGACTTCGGTGTTCTGCTTTCCGGGAATCTGAGCCTGTCGGCGATGCCTCAACAGGTCTCCTTCGGGGGAGGCTACTACCGTCTCAACCCACTGCTTCTGACGTGCCTCCCCTCCACCACCCCCACTCCCATTCCCACGCTGGTCAAGGACACTCCCAATCTCCTGACCGGCAGCGACACGCTGGCTTCCTGCATGTCCTTTCTGACCAGCAATTCGGATGCTGCCTAATGGCCGTTGACTTTCGATGGATGTCTCGGGGCGGCGTGCTGCTCGACAGCACCGGCGATGTGTCGTTCACACAGTCGCCCTGGGAATGCCTGCGCAGCATGGCGAACTCGCGCCTCAAGGCGGCCTTCGACGGCTGGAAGAGCTACCAGATCGGGGCGGACCTGGAGAACGTGATCGGATCGACAGTCGCGGCCGAGTTGGAAACCACGATTCAACGCCAAGTGGAGTCGTCCATGAGCCAGGATTTCCTGCCTATGGGTTCCTTTACGGTCAGCACATTGAAGGTGGGCAACCAAGCCTACCAGGTCTTCGTTTTCATCCAGAACCAGTTGGTGGCAAGCACCACGGTGAGCACTCCGGCGAGCACATAAACCGATGATCCAGACACCCAGTACCGCATCAACCTACCAGGCCAACATTCTGGCGTCTCTCCAGTTGACCGGCATCACCAACACGTCTCCGGGCGCCAAGGCGCGCGCCTTCACCGATGCCGTGGGAGACCAGATTGGCCAGTCGGAGGCCAACAGCTTCACATCGATCGCGCAGACGTTGCTGCCCTATGCCACTGGATCGAATCTGGATTTCATTGGCCAGATGTTCGGCATTCCCAGGTTGCAGGCATCCGATGTGAGCAGCTCGGCTCTGGACAACAACTTCGAGTTCTACGTTGCGCGCGGGACTTTCGGAACGATCAACAACGGCCAGGACATCACGATTCCTGCCGGCACTCAGATCTACACGGCACAGGGCCTCAGTGGGCAGGTAGTTTTGACCTCCAACCCGGTGACCTGCAAGGCTTCCCAGTCGAGCGCCCCGTTTGCAGTAACGAACCTCCAGGCGGCTTCCGCCGGCAACGCCGCGGCCGGCGTGTTCACGAACAGCAACTTCACCAACTATGCCGATTCCGCATACGGCTCACTCCTGGTGACCAACAACTATGGATTGATTGGGGGCCGCGATGCAGAATCCGACGACGACTATCGCTACCGCATCAACCTCTGGATCCAATCCAAAGGCGGCGCCGCCGAAGCGGACCTTCGTCTCGCGGTTCTTGTACTCCCTGGAATCCAGGATCTTGATTTTGTACGACAGGCTGGCACCTTCCTCTGCTACGTCTACGGCATCTCGCCGGTAGTTCCGCCGTCGCTCATCAATCTGGTTCAGGGCACGCTCGACAACCTCACTTCTTATCCGCTCTCGGGTACTGCGACTTCGCCAGCTTTGGTAGGCATCTCCTTCTCGACGACACTTACATTTGTCAGCAGTGCGAACTCGTCCGATCAGCAGAACGCGATCGCCAACGCAATGTCCGCTGCGCAGAGCTACATCAACAACCTGGCCATGGGCCAGGAGTTTGTCATCAATCAGCTGGCGGATCAGATTCAGAACGCCGACCCGAACATCCTGGACATCGGGTCTCCGGACCAGCCCATCAACGAGATCTTCATTTGGCGCAGCCGCGATGATGGCACGCGCTACTCTCGCTACCTGGTGGCGGATTACACCCCGGCAACAGGCGAACGCATCGTGGTTGAAACTTCCATCTCGAATCCGATCGTTCTGACTTCCGCGTCGTAATCAGGAACTCTATGCCGGCCACACTTGTCTCGATCGCAGTTTCCGGACCACAGACGGCCCTGTCGATTTCAAGTCAGGAGCAGTTGACGGCCACCGCTACCTATAGCGATGGGTCGACGCTCAATGTGACGGCGCTTTGCACCTGGTCAACGAACACTGCATGCCTGTCGGTCACCAGCGGCGGCACGGTCATCGCAGTCCGAGCGCCCAATCCTCAGACCAACGGCGGACGGCCGCAGTTCACCACGACGGTATCTGCCACACTGAACGGGATCATGGGCACGATGGCGATCTCGATTGTGGTGGGTACAACAGCGGCGGCCACACCTGTGCTGCCTTCTTACCGATCCCATCGGACTCAGGTTCTACTGAACTACTTCGACATCACTGACCGGCGTGTCCGCGAAGAACCCTACACAATCGATGCGCAACTCTTGAACACGGCGGCCATCGCTCTTGACGACAGCCAGCAGCGCATTGCGCGGGAGATCGCTTCGCGCACTCTGGCAACATGTCCGACAGGAATCGACAACCGCGGTGTTTACTACATGGTGAAGCTGCCGAGTGACTTTCCCTTGGCGCCAGGGCAGACCCTCTTGAACCAGGTGATTGGAACCATCACCTCCGGTTCGACCTCGCAGAACATCGCCATTCAACCGTACGACGATAGGTTGCCGGTTCCGGCCGGTTACATCGCAGATTCTTCGCAGGCGCAGGTTCCCATGACCTGTCCGGTCCTCTTCGACGTGACCGGCAGCGGCGACTCTACAGTGAGCATCTGGAATCCCCAGAGTCTGGGTCCGTTTTCCTTGCCCATTCCGAACATCCTGACCTTCTGGGTCGAGGGCGTCCAAGGCAGCCAGATGTCGCTCAGCATCTTTGTGCAGGGCGAGGAATATCCCTTGCCCGTCTGGGCCGACCAGCAGGAAGGCGCCAGCGAGACGATTACCGCGTCGAACGAGGGCGTCTTCACCGGTATCAAAACCTGGCAGAACATCTCCAGCATCATCGTCCGCGGGCTTCCCGCCGGCGTCAGACTGCGCTGCTGGCAGATGCCGTTCAACCTTCCGGCAGTCCCAGACAGCACGCGGCCGTACACGCATCCCATTTTCCGGGACACATTGTTCGACAGGTACTGGCTCATCTCGACAGGCGAGAACCTGCTCAAAGAGCTGTACATGATGGACAACTTCAGCACCCTCGAATACATCCAGTCCTACGCCATGACCACGCCTCTGGGCGCGATCGCTGTGGAACCGAACACCTGGGGCATTCTGGGAGCGGCAGGAACGAGCCTCATTTACTGGGATAGGCGCGAGCCGCTTCCTGGCCAGCTCTCCGCGCCGGCGATGACGACCGAACCTCTGTATGGACTCAACGTCAAGTACGACATCTCCAAGCCAGGAGCGACTCGGTACGCGATCCTGCTGCCGGTGCCTTATGGCTCCGCATCGACGGTTTCCAACTGGCGCTACCTCGTCATGACTCCTGACGGCAACTTTCAAGTCCTGCTTCCGGATGGAACGCTCGTTGCGTATTCGGGAAGCGCAGGATGGCAATCCGGGACATTGGCCTCGCCGGCGCCCGTTTCTCTGGCTCTGACCATGATCGGGACTTATGTCCTGATGCTGGAGTGCATGGGAAACGGCCAGACAGCTACTGCCGATGAAGTTCCCTATCCGAACCTTGCAACTCCAGTCATCAACACCTACGACCTTTCCAACATCGTGCCCGCGATTCAAGGCATTGCTTATGACGTGATGGGAAGGCTCTGGTTGTGGACTGGCAGCAATGCAGTCGCAGTCAAGCCGAGATACGACGGATACATTCTCGATCCGAATAGTCTGGCTATCTATCTGACCGACACCTACGACAGCGTTTCGTTTGAGTAACCAATGAACACTTCCACGCAGATTCAGCGCGTAAACAGCTTGACCTATGCGGACGTCGCAGGCCTGAATGTCGGCCTCACTCGTATGCAGGGCGAGGACTCCGTTGCTTTCCTTGAACGCTGCTATCTGGCCACGACCTGCCGCCAGGACAGCACTTATGAAGGCGAACAGGATCAGGTCTGTTTGCAGCTCGGTTTGAATCAGTGGGCAGGAATCGCAGTCAGCTCCACGTCTCTCAGCATGACCATCACTGTCTGCATCGGGTTGGTCACGGTCGTTCTGAATGGTGTCACTTACACCATCCCAACGGTGACGATGGCTCCTGACGATTACTGGGTCTGGAGAAAGATCAGCGATGTCGTGAACGACCTGAATGCCATCACAGGTGTGACGGCAACTCTGCTCGGCCCGGATGGGCCGGCGCTTCAGATCGCCAAGCAGAGCAACCAGTTCACGGTGCCCAGTGAAGCCATCAACATGACTGACCAGATGCTGGCTCATGCAAATGTGATCGAGTCTTCGCTCACCTTCAGTGTGGCGCCGGGCAGTTACGTGTTCAATCCTCAAACCGGAGAGCTGATCTTCTCCGGCACCTTGCCGTCCGGTTTGTCCGTGGCTTACCAGTACACCGCCATGCCCTACAACATCGTGTGCAGCGAACTGGGCCTGTTTGGCCTGGTCGAACCTTCGCTGGCTACTGTGGGCGTTAGCTCTGACAACGTGCTTGCTTACCAACTCCGCGAAGTCGTGCAGGCCGTGATGAATGCGGATCCCTCCTACTGGGCACAATAATGATCGGTTTCTACCAAGACGCAGCACTTCAAGACCCGGCAGTGGCGGCCACGCCAAAGCGGTTCCTGTTGCCCCTCGCCGGCGGTGTCAAGCCAGGCACTCTTTATCTCGGCGACCCTTACACGGCGACGGTCACTGCACCTGCTGCCATCGGCGCGGCCGTAGTCTCTCTCGATCAGACTTTCCAGTTTCCGGCATCGGGTTCCGCGGTTGTCTACGTCCCGGCAAACGGATCGACCGCTGCTTCCCAGATGGTCATCAGCTATACCGGGACAAGCAACAACAGCCTCACCGGGGTTACAGGTATCACCCAAACCATCGGCGACGAATATCTGATCCGCCCGAACATCGTGTGGCGCTCGCGCGGCAATGTGGTGTTCTTCGGTTCCGGTTCCGATGTTCCTAACAACCTGCTGGTGGCGTTTGGGGTTCCCACAAACCCCTCAGCTTCGTGCCGATCGACGGCCTTCGGGGTTGCGGGTGGCGCGTACATCTCTGCGGCTCAATCGATCGCCGCCGGCGCCGAGAACATGATGCGCATCGACATCAGCGTGACAGTTCCGCCGGGTGTGCAGCAGGAGTTCACCAACTGGGGAGTGTCAACGAGTTCGCTCTTCGCGTATCAGATCAGGGAACACCTCCGCCATTCCGACGACGGCTCTGGGTGTTGTTCCGATGGCTGCCGGCTATGTGATCCGCCGTGACCAGATGGTTCCTCTGGCAGCTCGTCTGTTGCCATCCAACCGTCAGGTGTCTGCCACGACTCCCGGCTTTGTGATTGGCCAGTACCGTTGGCGCGACGAGGACGAAATCAATGCCGCGGCGCTTGTGCCCATCGAATGGGATGCCGATGTGAACGCGATCGGGATCGACAAGTTCACCAGCGGAATTGGCGACAACAACGATCTCCAGCCGTTGGAGTTTGTGGAAGGCACAGGCAACGACGCCAACTCCGTCTTCCTGCAGATCCAGGACGGTTCGTACTTTGCCGGGCCCGTGCGTTACTTCCTGCCGGGCACACCGGGTTTGGAGTTTCATCCCGGTACGGTGCTCACACACGTTCTGGCAAACCAGCCCAATCCCAACAAGCCGATCTTCGTGGGAACCTGGCAGCAGGATTCCGACGGCTTCTATTCAGTTGCCACCAGCTATCGCTACCAGGCATCTGCCTTTGTGAACGACGGCAGCCCGCAGTTCCAGTTGAACCAGGCGACAAAGACGATCACGATCAATCAGCCTCTGGCTCAGCAAACCCTGTTCCTCGGAGTTCTCGGCGGGACAGGAAACGACACGTTCAACCTGCCGGTGTACCCGATCTATTCCATTCAGAATATGTACATCGCGCTGGGCGGCGACCTGGGAACTGCGGCGCTCAACAGCTTCGACTTCGATTCCGACGATGGCACGGTCTCCGTCACCTCGACACCGGGCGGCCTCTACACACAAGGGCAGCCCGTCTATGCGGTGTGCAATCCCGCGATTGCCCTCCAGTACGAGCTGGCGGCTCAGACCTATGCCACGTCGCACACCTACAGGCTCTCGACGGCGGGTCAGGGGCTTGTCCAAGCCCTGGCCAGCTTGAACCCGAGTCAGACCTATTCGTCCGGTATCTGGGTCGATGGTGCTCTCGCTTACAACCTTGGGGCTTCCTACAACGTCCTGGTCGTCGACCGAGCAACGATGGTGAACGAGTCCTTCACGACGTTCGAGATCATGGGAAGCCAGGCCGCTGAAGCCGAAGTGATGGCCAACTTCCTGAGCAGTCTGGACTCGAGCAAGATCGTCATCATCGTGTCTTATGGTGATCCTCAATCCAATCGGCTGGTTCCTGATTTGCTTGCTGCCATTCGGAACTGCGGAGGAGGCCCGGTTTACACATCCGCGGCATTCTGCGCGGAGTCTGCCTACATCCTCGTGGGCATTCCGGGGATTGGCTATGGAAATGGCTTGGAGTATTACAAGGGTTCGGGTGACAACGATCCGACCGCTTCTTTGTGTATCCCGCTGACCATCACCGCCGGCAATGTTCCGGGCATCAACACGCCTGCGATTCCTTCGGCAGCCAACACGACCACGAACACGCGGCAGCTTCCGGTTGACTTGAATCCGGCTTTCTCCGGCATCACCAGCGGGTTTGTCTACCTCCAGCACAGGCAGCTCGCTCCCGTCTCAATCTCTCTGGCCTGCGACAAGCCGCTGATTGCGATTCCTGCGACTCTTGAGTCGATCATCGATCTGGTTGCCTACGGTCCGGTCTACTTCAACGGAGACTATTCCCTCCTGAGTGCAACGGCTCATGGTCCTCTCAATGGAGAGGTCGTTCCCAACGTGACCATGAAGGTTGTGGTGGACACGGACACCTGGTCGGGTCTGATCAATTACCAAGATCCGACTGCGGAAGAAGTCACAGTCACCACCGGCGCGGACGGCGTTGTGAACATGATCTACACGCCCAAGGCCGATTGGGGTGTCTACGTTCCGACGACGGCCGCCGGCAGCGGCCTGGCGGGCATCAAAGAAACCTTCCAGGCGGGCGACACGGTTGTCCTTCCAGAAGCTCTGCCGATCTCACAGGTGTGGGATGGCGCCAACTGGCTCGTCACTCTCTACTCCGTGCTGGACAACAGCCCGATCTACGGGATGATCGGCGCCAACACCATTCAGGGCCAGGTTCCATGGACAACATCGGGAACACCCGGTGAAGCGAACTACAAGACCAATGGCCAGCTCGTGGCATGGATCGGTCCGAACACCGCACAAGTTACACTGGCTGCCGCCATCGGCGCATCGAGTATTTCTCTGAATCAGACAGGCAACTTTCCGGCATCCGGAACAGCCGTTGTCGACAACATGATCGTTGCCTACACCGGCAAGACCGCGACGGCCCTGACAGGTGTCACAGGCATCACGGCAGCCATTTCCGTCGGCGATCTGATTTACCCGCCCAGGACAGCACAAGGCCCGATCGTACCGATCGAGGCGTTGGATGTGAACGGGAACAACTACACCTCGTCTTTGTTCACCGGCGAGGTTGTGGCTCTGGTTTATGCCCAGCCGATCCCGTCTTCCACCACAACGGGCGCTTACTTCCTGACGTTCCTTCAGCGCGTCCAGATCAATCTTCAAGTCGTCGACTCGAATCTGTCTTCGAACACGGTCCTGCTGCAGATGGCCGATCCGCCTCTGATCATTGAGAATCCGTGGCTCGTTCTCAGCGACGCCATTCAGGGTTACCTGGCCCAGTACAGGCTCGGCCAGTCCAATGCAGGTTCGTCATCCGGCCCTACATCACTGCCTCCCGGCTAATCGTTGGTCCGCAATTTCCAATTTCCAAACGAGGTTTTTCATGTCCACCTTCAATCAGGCACGCTATCGCTATATCGACTGGATTGCTGAGCGCATTCTCGAAGCCAGCGAACTGGACAGGCTTCAGCAGATCATGCAGGGTGTTGCTCCCGATGACGTCACGCGCTGGGCTTGGGATCTGGGTGCGATCTACAAGGAAGGCGCAACCTTCAATGTGACCCCCACGGTCGCAGGAACAACCGTGACCCTGACGGCGACCAATTCCTCGCAGCCGATGCTGGTGTTCGTTCGCGGCCGTTGGGAGATCCTGCAGACCAGCGAAGCGACCCCGGTCACCTTGACGTCGGGACAGACGAACCTCTATCTGAACTGGCAGCTGGTCATCGTCAACAACACCGTTGATCCATCGCTGGTCGATTCCGCCACAGGAGAGCCCACGGCCGAGATGGGGCAGCTGGTGCTGCAGGTGGCAGCGGCGGACACGTCTACCACGACGTTGAACACCTCCCTTTACTTCCAGCAGAACTCGAACCCGATTGTGCTGTTCTCCTTTGCAGTGGCATCCGGGACAGGCGTTCTCACGGTGGTGAGTTCTTCAGGCGTCAAGATTCAGGCATTGGCGTCTGGCGCGAAGGCCGGCATGGTCTCTTTGACCACCACGACATCGAGCGGCCAAGCTCTGTCGTCCGATGATCCGAGTGTGACCAACTCCCGCAACCCGAATCCGCTGAGTGTGACGGACGCCGCGGTGCGCGTGCCGGTGCTTTCCGGAAGCAATACGCTGCCGATCGGCACAGGAGCGGGACAAGATCCTGGTGGCATCTCCACTGCCAAACTCGTTCACGTTCCAACCAGCCAGACCGGGGCTGCGGTCATCGAGGCGGTGCGCGCGCAGGCCAATGCCACTCAGGCAGCTTTCGCCGCTCACGCGCCGGCGCCTCTCGGCAACGGCGTTCATCAGATGCCCACTGCATCCCAAGTTGGGGCAGCTCCCGCCAGCCACGTCGGCCAGGTGCTTGGACTCTCCACTTCCCATCCCCCGGAGGTCGACGCTGATTCAGGCGGCTTTGAGGTTCTCCGCGATCCGGGAGCGGCGGCGGCTGCCATGGATCCCGGTTTCGGGATTCTCATGGCCAACGTCCTTCAGTCAGGGCTGCTGCACAACGGAGATGTCTATGGGCTTTTGAGCCAGGGCATTACCGCCTACCCCGGCGCAGTGGACGGCGACGGCGCCATGACTACAACTTCCCTGGGTCTTATGAGCGCAATCGCCAGCATTCTCGTGGGGCACGTCAACAAGGTCAGCCACAAGAACCCGCACGGAATCACGCTGCCTGACCTGGGTCTCACCATCTCGTATTCGACTTCATGGCGAACAACGGCTACATCAAGTTTGCCATGGGAACCAACGTGTTCATGATTCAGTGGGGCACGATGGCATCGGTGGGGAACAGCGCACCTGGTTCGACCTTCTCCTTCAATCCGGCGTTTCCCAACAACTGCTTCGGGGTGTATGGAGTGGCAGTTTGCCTTCCAGGATTCGATTCTGGATTCTTTGTTCTCTCTGACACTCCCAGCACGTACGGCTTTACTGCCTACGTTGGCGGACCGCCTTCTGCCCGGACCGTCTACTGGATCGCAGTCGGTAACTAACTCGTTTGGAGAATGCAATGCCGCCAACTGGAATCCAGACTTTCTACTATGGCAAGAACCTGCCAGCCCGTGCCATCGCCATTGCGCAGGTGACGGCCGAGGACGTGAGTCCCGCCGACCTGATCGATATTGTGAACACACCGTACCTGCCCGGTTCGCTGGGCATCTGGAAGGCCTCGGAAGGTCTTGCCACTTCTCCGAACTTCACGGCTCCTGACTACAACCAATCGGTGACGATCACAGGCGATGTTCTGTACATGGTCCAGAACCAGTTCTTTCAGATCACCAATCAGTTCGCCGCCGATGGAGTGACGCCGCTCTACTTCTACCACAACTTCGGGCAGTCGGTGTCTGGCGCGACGATCCTCAATCTGGACGGATCAGTGGTCACACCGGCCCCAACTGTGTTGTTCAACGGCAATTGGATGTACCACGATGTTCCTTCTACGCTCGCCTTTCAGGTGCGTTATGTGGACAGTGCCGGCCGGGTTCAGATCAGCCTGCTGCATTACAACCAGGTGATGCCTCTGAGCACCAATGGAGACACTTCCAAGGGCTACGCTTTCACGGGCGGAATGATCGAGCTTGCCAGCGCGGCCGTCTCATACTCCATCCGCTTTCTGGTGCAGAACGGCTACCAGGCGCTGCCTCCTTACGAGGCGCCCTCCTATCTGCCATGGTTCCCGCGCGTGCGATTCTCGCTGCAGCCTCCGGCTTTGGAATATCCCATCCAGAGTTTCCTGCCCACCCGGCCGTATCTGCTGGGCTATTGGATTCCAGGCACGGTCCTCGGGCCCAACCTGATCCAGTTCGACAGGCAGGGAATCTACAACGACCCCAACCATCTGCCCGACATTGTTGTATTCGACAGCAACCAGGAGATCAAGTACGCGATGGACGGCTCTGCAAATGGAGAGCCTGAAACGCACGGCACGCTCTATCCCTGGAAGCGAAATCAGATCTCGGATGTCGATCCTTTCACGGGCAGAGTGGCTGTTGTGCCCACGGTGCTCACCACCGACACCGTCTATGGGTTCTACTCCTACTTTGAGCCGGACGTCGTTTACACGGCGCTGGATGTGAATCCTGTCACCAACCCCAGCATCAAGAACACGGTCATCTGCTTTTACTACCGTGCCAGCAAGCAATCCCTTGCAGGAGATTTACCACCAGGTCTTCAACGATTCAGGCCCGATTGCGGGGATGACCAACGATCCCAACCCTCCGACCTGGAGCGGACAGACCCCGGCGAGCGGGACTGTCTTCGCCGAGATGGTGGTTGGTGTCTCCTTCGGCATTGCGACCTTTGAAATGACCGACGTCCGCACCCGCGGCGGCGGGCTCGCCCCGGCCTATCAGACCATTCCCCAGGCGGACAACTTCTGGGATCTTGGCTACCTCGATGGGCGGCCTTACCCGGTCGGCGGAGCTTTGGTGGTCTATCTGCCAACGCGCATTCTGAACACAATGACCCGTGATGTGGTTGCCGGCATCGTCAATTCCGTTCTGCCCATGGGAACCATTGCCGCGATCCGCTACTACGATCCGGAAGGAAACGAGTCAGTCTAATGGCAAAACCCTTCTATCTCATCTGGCAGGAAGGAACAACCGTCCTTGAAGGCTACGACGGCGCCAACTGGATCGACGGCCAGTTGACCTTTCCGATTGTGTTCCCCGGCGTCACGACTACGCCGCTGGCGCTTTCGCTGAGTTCTTCTGCCAGCGTCAATCTGACGTTCGAGACACTGATCAACGTCGCCTTCTATCTGACAGGCAGCGATGCGCCCACGGTGCAAGGCGAGTGGCCTTACATCACCGATGCCTATGGCAACGCGACGGCGTCGGTAACCGGCGGTGTTGAGATCAGCTTCGACAACGGCCTGACCTGGAACCGCTTCTCGAACACGGTCGGTCTCGAAAGCACTCCCTCTACATGGCTGCCGCTTCCTCAGGAAGCGGTTGGCTCTGTCGGCACGGCCGGCCAGATCGGGGCCTTCGACACAGCTCACATGCTGGTGCGATATGTCATCCCTCCATCGGTCTCTCTGACCAAGGTTCTCGACGTTCAACTGCAAGTCGATTGCGACGTGGTGTAAAGAATGCAACTCCTCGGGAACTATCAATCCACACTCAGCTCGTCCTACTACCAGCAGCTCGTGACGCTGTTGCAGCAGGCGATCCAGGCCGGCGACTTCGGTGGCGGTCAGGTGTTCGACCAGGCCGCCCTGGTGGCCCTCCAGAAGCAGGCGCAGAACTTCTCCACGCTGCCGCAGCCTTCTGCCGGACAGGTGGTGACGGACGAGTCTTTCAACAATCCTCTCACCCTGCTGGCTGCCCAGTTCACAGCGTTGTTGAACGAGTCGAATGCCTTTGCTACTCAACTGACCGCCCTGCTCTCTGTCCTCAGCAAAGACACGGCTCTCATCGATCAGCTTCTGGCTGAAGCCGACCTTCAGACATGGGCCAGCACTATCCCTGCCGTGACCGGCGCCACTCAAATCATGTGGGATTTCGGAGTGGGTTACGGTCCGATCGCTCCGCTCATCCTGACAGGGATCTGGACCGATCCTGCTACGAGCGCGACCTACAGCAACAATCCGACGCTGGCTTCCAATCTGGCGACGGTGCTTCTTCCGGGCACGACTGCCCCGTCTTCCGGGTTGACACCTCCTCAAAGCATCACCGGTGTGCCGGTCAATAACTTGACCTGGACGTACACCACAGGCGATGCGCAGGTCGAGGTTTTGAACCAGGACAACTGGACGAAGCTGACCCTGCTGGAACCCCAGCCTCTCATCAACTTCTCCTCGACGCCGAGTGTCACCCCCGCGGCGAGCCCGTTTGTTGTGACTGGAACTTCAAACCTCGGTTCGCTTCCGGTTTACATCCAGACCTCCTTTGTCGGGCGGCAAAGACACACCACCGCTTCTGCCACCAACGGAACGACGATTTCTCTGTCTCCCTACACGGTGGACACCGACGAAGTCTACGTCTTCGTCGGCTATGGCACCACCAATCAGCAGTTGCTTTCTTCGGTCACCGATTACACGGTGGATCAGTATGGCAACTTCACACCCATCACACTTGCCGCGGCCGCCACGACCGTCGACATCTTCTTTGAGGAAGAATTCCCGGCGTACCAGTGCTCGATCGACCAGGTCAACTGGTCGCCTTTGCTCATGCTGGACCCGGCTCGGCCGTATCCAGACGGAGCCACCTCGTTCCCGCCGATCGCCTGGAGTGTGGACAGCAAAGGAAACCAGGCCCTGCCCGTTACCGATGAGCTCGGGACACCGACAGGGATGTACATCGAGATCGGTTCTGCAGCTCCGACACAGGCCTATCTTCTGCAGGCGGTGGGTCAGGCGTCTCCAAACACGGTGGGAGCCACGGCAGTTCTTGAAGTCGACTTCGCCCAGCTCAGCTATTTGACGGTCCTCCGGGTGACTCCATTCACAACTTTCCCCATGATTCTGACAAAAGTAGAGATTCAGGGGATAACAACCAATACTAGACAGACCGTGTGGAGTGGTTCGACGCCGATCGACCAGCCAACTGCTCTCCACCTCGACGAGACTTTGGGAACTAACCCGCTGGTTTCAAAGGCGTTCCTGACGTTTTACCAGCCGAACTACTCCCTGAAGCAGCAAACAGTCACCCCTCCTGATGCCCTGCGCCTGAACGTCATGAGCCAGCTGCAGGCAGTTCTTCCTTTCAACGCCCGCAATGTGGTTCCACCGCCGGCAGTTGTCTACACGGGCGCTCAGTATGAGTTTGGGGTGGCAGATGTTTCCGGAGAATCCTGGACGGCCCTTTCAGGTGTCTTTGTTTCGGGTCCAGTGCGATTCGTGGGGATTCCCGAACTGATCCGGTTCGATGCGGACTTCCACGGCTGGTTCGTCTGGTACGGCCTACACGGCACAGTACCTCGAATACTCGTCAACAAGATAGCTTCCGCTCTTAACTCAGAAGGTGTACTGGCGTCGCTGATGGGCTTTTCCTGGGCTATGTCAAATGACACCTCAGGACAAGCGGTAGATTTCTATCTCTGCTTTCAAGCCTTCGACAACACGGGCACGGTGATCAAACAGAATCTGACTGGTTATCTGTTGCCTACAAGGCGGCAGCGGGCAGTGCTTCTCCTTCACCTACCCGTTCATCAACGGATGGACCACGGTTCTGGTGCCCTTTCTTCAGTCGATCATGTTGACTTTTACATCAAGATCGTCCACCGGCAGGCATCGGCCATCGTTCAACGCTACATGCTGCAGGTGACAGGCCAGTAAGCAAACCATGTTCAATTCGCTTCTTCTCGACAGCAACGACAGCGTCATCGCGGACCGGCTTTCCCGGCTGCAGGATTCCCTGCGAGGACTCACCCTCTCAACGCGCGAGGAATACCAGGCCGCAGTGTATTCCATGGTCAACACGGTTCTGAATCTGGGCGACAACATGCAGACCTTGACGCAGATCCGGTCGAAGCCTGCCATTGTCGGTGACCTGTCTCAGAACCTGACCTTGCTCAATCAGGACTCCAACGACATCGCTGCCGAGATCCTGCGGATCGAGAACAGCGCCGGCGACCTCTACAACCTTGCGGCTGCTTCCCAGAACGCACTGCGCCAGCTGATCCGCCAGTCGATCTACATCTCGAACCAGCAGCAGTTCCTGGCGCCGTTCATTGACGATTCCGTTCTCCAGCCGGGTTACACGGCAACGCTTGATTACAACGCTGGTCTGGCAACACTTCCGCTGGGCACACAGACCCTGCTTTCGCCGACTTTCTCGATAGGCATCGGCAGCTCAGGGAGCGCCGTCAATGCCATCAGCAACCTGTCTTCAACAACGGTGGGTACTTCCTTCCAATGGTCTGGATCTTCCTTGGAGCTGCTCCTGTCATTTCCCAGTCCGACGATCGTCAACAGGTTGCAGATCGCACTGGACACCTACGCCGGACTCGAGATCACCAACTTGACCAGTTCTCCCGATGGTCTGGTATTCAACGACGTGCTGGCAGACCTCGATGTGCCCATGATCATTCTGGATGCCACCTCGGGGAAATGCTCTGGCGATGTGATCATCGACTTTCCGCCCCGTCTGGTTCAACAGATGAGGGTGGTGATTGCCTGCCGCGCGGGCCAGACAAGCTTTGCTCTGCGCTCGTTCAATGCCTACAAACGGTCCTACCAATCGTCGGGGATGGTGACGAGCCAGCCGATCTATCTCTCCAGCACCTCGGCCGAATTCGCCGCCGAGCAGGTCACCACCAGCCCGTACACTTCCATCACCCACCAGATCTCCACGGATGGTGTGAACTTCGTAAGCATCACACCTGGGGTCGTGGCTGTGTCACAGCCCTTCTGGTATCGGGCGATCCTGAATCGCAGCGATAGCGCCTTCAGCCAACAGAGTTCGCCGCTGTTGCCGCTGCCATCGAGTGCGGCTGCAAATACGCCGTACACGATCAACAGCCAGACCACCACGACTTTGAACAACGGGATGGTCGAGCAGACAATCGTCTTGAGCAATGTCACAGGCCCTGTGGTCTTTCAGGACGCACCGCTCACCGGCAGTCTGAGCGCGCAGGTGGGATCGCTCTTCTTGAAGAACACTTCCGACTTCACGCTGACAGGCAACACTCTGACCTTCACAGCGACACAGCCCTTGGTGACCATCTCCTATCAGACGTCCGCACTGGGCGCATCGGCTCTTGCTTCGTTGCAGGGCTACTACTCCCCACTTCTCTACGAAGCCAGTTTCCAGGCAGTCTAATCATGAGCACATCCCTTCCCACATTCCAATTCGGTGAAGTTGCTTCGGCATCGCAGCTGATGGCTGCGTTCAATGTTCTGTGGAATCAGGGAGAGAACATCCTGAATGCCCTGACCAACTATCGCAATCTGTCGTTGGTGGATTTCCAGCAGCAGGTCGAGGCCCTGAACAGCCGGCTGCAACGGGCCAATCGCATCAGCCCGCCCTACACGACCGTGAACTTCGTCACCACGGACTTTCTGGACATCGATCAGACTCAGACATCGGCCACGGTTCGTGCCGATGCGCAGGCCGTCACTCTCAAAGAGAGATCCACGACGACCAATGCCGTCATCCAGAACCAGACCTTTGCTACATCGGATGGAACGGCAGAAGCCATCTCGACTGACAATTCGCTCTATCGCGTCAACACGACGGACGGTTCAATTCCAACCGGCACATTCACGGTGCAGTTGGCTCAGTCCTTGAACATGACGGTGCTGACCTTTGACCTGGCTGCCATGCCGCCGACCCCGGTTTTCAAGGTCTCAGCATCACCTGACGGAACCACATTCACGCAAGCCGTACAGGTGAGCATGAACGGGTATCGCCTGACAGCCTGGTTCGCGCCGATGGAGATG
The DNA here is from genome assembly GCA_963839155.1 of uncultured Acidobacteriaceae bacterium. GTDB lineage: Bacteria > Acidobacteriota > Terriglobia > Terriglobales > Acidobacteriaceae > Telmatobacter. The sequence continues at coordinate 249,095 of CAWITY010000003.1, read as the reverse complement.
CTTTACATCACCTTGGCGATTACGCCGGCGGCGCCTGACACCTTGGGAGGCACGTCATACACCTTCGGCCTTACGGACTTCGCCGGGACTGAGACAGAGTTCGAGATGGTGTCCGAGATGGTGACGAAACCCATCTTCTTCACTCCCGCCAGCGCCCAGTTGAAACTGGTAGCTCCTGCGACTCCGGGAATTCTTTACTTCCTCAGCTTCAACGGGGGCCTTTGGCAGGAGTACGCGGCCGGCAGCGTGGTTCCTGTTCCCAACACAGGTACGGTTTCGGCTACTGGCGTCACTGTGTCGGCCATGTCGGGAGCGCCGGAGTATGGCGGTTACAGCATCAATATGCCAAGCGGCACTCGTGAGTTTGAAACGATCTTCTTGAACTCGATCCAAGTCACCGATCTGTCAACTGGACTTCCTCTTCGAGTCGCTCCTGCTTTGAACCCGGCCTTTGCCAACCCGTTCGGTACAAACGCTGAGAGGTACGGGCCCATCCCTGGAATGACTCATGACTATGTTGCGCAGGGTGGGTATGGGGACGGTCTGATGCTGATCCCCGGCAACCCAACCAACACCTTCTCAGGGAAGACCTACAGTGTCTCCTACTCAGGAGTTACTGCGAACTGGATTCCCATCACCTGGTCCGTGCAACTCAAAGTTCAATTGTCCACTTCAGATCGAACCGTGACGCCCACTTTCACCGGCGCGTCGCTGCAGGAGATGTAATGGCCACTCTTCCGCTGACCTCTCTGGCGCTGGTCTCCACGCAGAGAACCGTTCCACTGAACGGTTCCCCAACGTCGCAGGACTACAACGATGACCAGAACGATGGACTGATCGATCTCACCTCGATCGTCTCGTTCATCAATGGGACACTCATTCCACTGCTGCAGGTGCTGCCTAGTCTGGCCGCGACCGCGGGCCTCGAAGGCCGCGCAATCAACACGGACTCCACCAACCTGACGGCGCTGTGCTTCAATGCTCTGACTTCGACACCTCTGACGGTCGCCCAGTCTCTCAACTACTTGCAGAACCTGCAGACGAACTTGCAGGGCCAGATGACCAGCCTGAGCACGCAGGTGGCGGTTCTCTCGTCGCAGTTGTCAGCCACCAACCAGAACGACATTTCACTGGCGTTGCAGAACTTCCAGTCGGTGCTGAACACGACGACGGCTACTCTCAATGCCCTTCAGACTGCTGTCAACAACAACGCGGCCACAACGGCGCAGGTGGTGACGCCCTCGATCGCGGCATCGAGCCATACGAATGTCGTTGTGGGCTGGGCCAGCTCCTTCACCGGCAACAACTACACCGTCACCCTTTCGGTGGAAGACTCGACCGGCTTCCTGCAGATCGACTCCTGGTTCTATAACTCCGGCGGGGCAGGCGTGACCGTCAAAGTGAGCAACACCGACTCCGCCGCGGCCCACACCGGCACCATTCATGCCATCGCCATTCCTGCCTAACTGTTAGTAGGTATGCACAACTGCTGACTTCCGAGGGACTCCGTGCGCCAGCTTAAATCCATCCTTGCATTCCTGTTCGTTCTCCTGCCTGTTCTGGCCTACGGCCAGGTCACGCAGCTTTCCGGGCCTGTAAAGAACAATGCCAATGCGGCCGTGCCGAATGCCACGGTGACGTTCGTCCTGACGAACTGCGGGTCATCTGCGCCGACGAATCCGGTCGATGTGGCGATCACCACCTCCGGGGGATATATCAATGCGGAGATCCCCAGGAACCACAGCTTCAAGTGCATCGGAACAGACTACTACCAAGTCACACTGACGGATGCCTCCGGCAATCAGATCTGGACTCGGCCGTATATGTTTACGACCCAGGCTGGAAACCTGAACAGCCCTCTGACAACGCTTCCTCCGGCGGTCCCTGGTTTGAGTTCAGGAAATGGCGCGATTCTGGATGCAAAGCAGATCGGCGGTGTCTACCAGGTCGATCAGTTCTCTGGTTCGGACATCGGAGTCAAGATTGCCAATTGCCTGAGTGGGTTGAATCAGACCTACGGCGGCACCTGCGATGCACGGAACTTTGTGGGAACGCTGTCGATGGCGTCGAACCTGACGATCTCGACGACCAACGCCGTGATCTATCTGCCTTGCGCCACGATCTCGACGGCCAGTCAGATCATTGTGCTTGCGGCCGTGCGCAATGTGGTTCTGCATGGCTGTTCACTGCGAGGTATTAGCACCGCGAGTGGAAGCCAGGGAGGCACCGTTCTTCTGTACTCCGGCCCGAGCAATGCTGTTCAGGTCGGGGATACCACGTATGCCCAGAACACAATGGGCTTCAAGATGGACAACGTGGCCATCAACACCACAGGATCGACCAGTGCGGCGACCGGCTTCTATGCCTATCGCGCGCAGGAACTCCGTCTGGAGAGCAGCTACTTCCTTGGCAATCAGAACCAGACTGGCATGACCATTGACGGCACCGGCAATTATGCCGGTGGCACCTTCGAGGATCTGGAGTTCACTGGCTTCGGACAGGCGATCAATGGCACGGGCCATTTGATCTCGAATGCAGCCACGACAGACTGGATGAACGCCAGCACCTTCATCAGAGTTCACATCGATTGCCCGGAGAGTAATGGCAATCCGATCACAGGGATCTATGGGATCAACCTGCAGGCAGGCGATGGGAACACCTTCATCGGCGGCGATGTTGAGGGCTGCGGAACGATGTTCCATCTCGGCTCGCACGCGCAGAACAACACGATCCTGGGCCTGCGCAACGAAGTCTCCACCATTCAGTATCAGGCGGACTCGGGTTCGCAGTTCAATTCCGTGATCACAGGCGGCACCTTCTTTACTGGCGATCTGATCGACAACGGCAGCCGCAACAACTTCGAGGATGCATTCCACCGCGCCTCCAATGGCATGAAGGGCGATTGGTACGCCAGCCAGCAAGATGTGACCATCGAAGATCACCAACGGCTCGGCATCGGTGTGGGTAATGAGCGCGGCCGACTGACTGAAGTCCAAACCGATTATGGATACCGTTGGATCTACGGTCTCGGTGATGGCACGTCGGGCATGCAGATGTATTACGTTCAGGACCTGCTCAACAGTGTGTACAGGCTCTCGATCGGACAATATCTCAGCGCGAACGGGAACTCCGTTGTGGGTGTGTCCCTGAACAACGGCGGGACCTACACGTCTTCGACACCGCCGACGATCACATTCTCGGGTGGAGGCGGGACAGGCGCCGCCGGCACCGCTGTCATGTATGGAAGCGGCACCAGTTGGTACGTGCTTTCAGTTACCATGACCAACAACGGGTCCGGGTACACCAGCGCGCCGACGGTCACATTTACTGGACCCAACCAGACCAAGGCGCCGAATGCCGTGGCCGAGATCACCCTGTCTGGAAGTACCAACAACCAGACCGTGCTCAATGCTGCTGGCACCGGCGCGATTGTGCTCAATGGTTCCAACAACTCCGGTACTGGCGGCGTCATCTTCGGCTCTGGCGGCCCAAGCGAAACCACTGTTGGCTTGATCGATGGCCATGGCAACGCCACCTTCCAAGGCACTCTGACTGTGGCAGGCGAGACTGTCTTTCAGACCTCTGCTGAGGTGCGAAATGGTGTTGATTCTGAGTCGGACTTCTCGTTGTGGTCTGGCCTGACGACTGCTCAGAAGGAATCTCTCACCTACAAGGACTGGAATGGCAGCAGCCAGTGGTACATGGAGAAGGACCAGTACAACAACTGGGTGTTGAACTCCGCCGTTGACAACCTTGATCACTTCAAGGCCTACCAGAATGGAGATGACTACATCGACGCGGCCAGCGGCGCAACGGTGCGTGTCAATTACGAGAGCGGTTCTGGTTCCGGTTTTGCTGTCTACGGCGGCAACAGCTCGACTTTGTATTTCAGCCTCACAGCAGCGAATTCTGTCAAGATTCCTGGGCTTGCCGCGAGCAGCGGGCACAACTGTTTGCAGATCGACAACTCGGGCTGGGTCACCAACACCGGCTCAGCTTGCGGATCTGGATCGACGGGCGGAACAGTCACCAGCGTCGGGCTGACAGAGACCGACAGTTCGAGCTATTTCACCATCACGAGCAGCCCTGTCACTTCCTCCGGGAACCTCGGTCTCAAGCTGACAAGCGTGACCGGCACTGGCAACCAACTGGTGACTTCGGCCAGTCCGGTCATCAATGATCTGGCCATGACAGGTTACGCCGAGATCGGCGGCGCGCCGTATGCATCATCTCCTGAGTTCCTCATTGCAGATACAAGTGCTGTTGTGCCGATGTTCATCATGCCGACTTACTTTGGCATCGTGGCTCCGAACTCTGGAGCTTACGATCTCATGGAGTTCTGGCAGAACGGCACGATTGTCTTCGAGATGGGGATGGCCGGTGACATCACGAGAGGCAGCTGGTCGGGGTCTCCGATCCAGAATGTGTACCTGGCCAATTCCTCGATCACCATCAACGGAACGACCTGTACGCTGGGGTCGCCCTGCACGGTGAGCACCAGCACTTTCTCTGGCACTTCTCTGCCCAGCACGGTGACCGGGTCCTACCTCACCAGTGTCGGAACGATCACTACAGGCGTGTGGCAAGGAACTCCGATTGCGAACGCGTATTTGGCCAATTCCTCGACCACGGTCAACGGCCAGCCATGTGCTCTCGGCGGCGCCTGCACGATCACAGCTTCTCTTTCTGGCACGAGCCTTCCCAGTTCGGTCGTGACCTCTTATCTGACGGCAGTGGGGACGATCACCACCGGCGTCTGGCAGGGCACGCCTGTTGCGAATGCCTATCTGGCCAACTCATCGGTGACGGTGGCCAGCCAGAGCTGCGTGCTTGGATCATCCTGCGCAATCGCCGCGGCGAACCTGAGCAACGGCACGAGCGGCACCGGAGCAGTCGCGCTGGTGAACGCACCGACCTTCACGGGCAACGTCACGACACACGCGAACAATGCTGCCAGCCAGGACTACGTGATCATCCAGCCAGGCACAGGCGGCACCGACTACATCGGTGCTCTGGAGTTCGCCAACTACGCGGGCACCAGCCAATGGGAGATCCGCAAGGACGCAAGCAACACGTTCAGAATTCGTGACACCGTCAACTCGGTGGATCGTTTCATTCAGTACGCCGGCACCCAGACGGAGATCAGCTCAGGCGGAACTTCTTCTGTGGCTATCAACAACACAAGCTCATCGGGCACGGGCGGCTTCATCGTCTACGAAGGAGGCACGAACTACAACACCATCGCCTTCAGTGTGGCCAGTAACGGGAACGCCGCGGTCACAGGAACTCTTACAGCAAACGCCACGACGATCACCACCACCCTGACTGCCGCTACGGTCAAGGACACGGGCGTTCTTTCTGCATATCTGATCGGGACCGACAGCAGCGGAGATCTGCTTGCCGAAACCATGTCGGGGGATGCAACTCTGGGTTCCGGCGGCGCCTTGACACTGGCGTCAGTGAATGGCAATACAGGGAGCTTCGGTTCCTCGACGGCGATCCCGACCTTCACCGTCAATGCCAAAGGGCTCATCACAGCAGCAGGCTCGACAGCAGTCATTGCGCCAGCCGGCACCTTGACAGGCACGGCTCTGGCGTCGACCGTGGTGACCTCTTCACTGACCACGGTTGGCACGATCGGCACAGGTGTCTGGCAAGGCACCGCGATCGGAGTGGGATACGGCGGCCTGAACACAGCCACGGCACCCTCCGCCGGCCAGATCCTCATCGCGCAGTCGGCGACGGCCTATGCGCCTGAGACAGCATCCGGAGATTGCACGCTGTCGGCTGCCGGCGCCTTCACTTGCACTCAAGTCGCAATGGCACCGCCATTTGGCACGGGCGCCTTTGCAATCATCGCCAACTACGCTACGTTGGCTTCCCCGACATTCACCGGAACACCCTCTGCACCAACGCAGACTACCGGCGACAACACAACTGCCCTGGCAACGGATGTCTTTGTGAATGCATCCATCACAGCCGGCGGCTTCCTGACCACTTCTTCAGCTTCCAGCACGTACGCGCCGAAGGCCTCGCCTACCTTTACTGGTACGGTTACGGTGCCAACAGAGACCATTGTCTCCAGCGGCAACATGCATTTGGACGCGGCAACCGGGGCTTACTACGTTTGCATCAACTGCGACAACAATACCGGCACCAGCGGTTTCGTTGTCCAGAACGGCACAGGCAGCAGCCCCACAACTGAGTTCCAGGTCACCGGATCTGGCAACACGACGGCCACAGGCTACCTCTCTTCGAAGGGATGGTTCGGCAACTACACCGCCAGCTATACCGCCGGAGCAGCGGCAGGCACCAGCCCAACCATTGCCTGCGCCACTACACATACCTGCACCAACATCCAGGGCACCTACAGCATCAAGACGGGCACCAGTCCCACGACCGGTACTCTCGTGACGATCAACCTCAATCACACGCAGAACAATATCCTCGACTGCTCGAGCGATCTCTGGCTCCCTGGCACTGGCCACATCCTTACCTACGAGCTCACCAACTCCACCACCAGCACCATTGTGGTGACCTTGGATGCGGCCCTGACCGCGTCGACCACCTATTACTTCACCTACGTCTGCGGCAGCTACTAAACGGCTGGCTATACTAGACAGCTTTTGGAGGCAGCGTGCCTGTGGCAACGAAGACGCGGAAACTGGTTCCTTACTCTGTCCGGCGGAAGCACAACCGGAAGCGGCCGGCCTCGAAGCTTGAGAAGGCAGTGTATGCCATGCTCAAGGCGGAGAAGATTCCCTTCACCAAAGGAGAAGCAGATCGGCCGCTGTCATGTGGACGTCTTCATTGAGCCGTGGGCGGTCGTGGAGATTCAGGGCTGCTACTGGCACAAGCACTCGTGCCACCGGCCCAAGGCAGGCTGGACAGCGGAGGATCTGGCCGTTCAAGCCAGAGACAGTGATCGCTTCGCCTACCTCAAGGCTCAGGGCTACAAGGTCGTTGTGATCTGGGAGTGCGAGATCGAGAGAGATCCCGAATGGATTCGGTCTCTGCTGCGCAGTCTCAAACCCTAAGACATCACTGGAGACACCATGATTGGCCCGCTCGCAGGACTTGCTGATGACGTGTTCGGGCTGTTCGCCCGGTACAGCGGCGGCTTGTTCGGGAAGAATGCTCCTGAGTACGAAGGACGCAACGGCGGGACGTTTGGGAGTCCCGAGTTCTTCCGGGATGCCCAGGCCGGGGATTACCGGGCGCTGGCTCGGCTTGAGAAAGAAGGATACGGTCCCGCCTGGAACCGGCCGTTCCTCCGCGGGACAGTTGAAAAAGAGATCACGCGCAACATGGCGCGCGGCAAAACCTGGATGCCTAAGGGCGTCATGACCGGCAGCCGCATGTACGGTTACGGGAAGTTTGCTGACAACCTTTGGGGCAAGCAAGCCAGGATGGGCTTGACGTTTGGCGTTCCCCTTACCGTTCTCGGAGTGGCCACTGCTCCCAAAGGAGAGATGATCAAGCGCGGAGCTGAAGGCATTGGGATGCTTACAGGCCAGGCCATGGGTGGTGCCGTGGGTGGTCTTCTCTTTGGTATGCCGGGTGAGATCGCAGGACAGATCATCGGTGGAACCATCGGGGAGAAGATCGGTTCCACCGTCTGCGCCGCTGGAAGAACTCGGCCACCAGGCATACCACTTGAACTTCGGCGGCGAATACCATGACACCGAAATCGCCTGGACGATGAGGCAGCGTGCCGTTCAAGAGATGGGATCGAGCGCTCTCAACGCACGGCAATACCTGGGCAAGGAAGCCGCCCTGATGCACCAGTAGAACAGGAGAAAGACATGTCAACGACACCGTACTCCACATGCCCAACTGAGTTCCATGATGGATGCATTGACGTCGAGGGTGACCACTCTCGATGGGATTGGACTGCCCGCCGGCACACAGGGACAGGTGCCGGTCCTGACAGCTCGGGCCAATGGCACCGACACCAAGATCCGTCAGGTCGTGACCAACCTGGAGAGCCAGCTCGCCTCGCTCAAGAGCGGCATTGCCACATTTACGACATCCGTCCGGCAGCTTCTTGGCCTGTAGTGACCTCTTAGTTGTACGCTGAAACGCTTTCTAGGGTGTTTCCCTAATGGTTTGACCTGATTTCCACCTGTTAGAGTAGTTTGGATTAAAATCCGTACCACTCTGAGGTTACTTTGGTTCGAATCGTGGCTCACCTGAAGACTGAACTTCAGGAAGTTGAAGCGCAGCTACTGGCGCTTTATGAGAAGCGCGATGGCCTGCAGCAAGTTCTTGGCGCGACAATTGAGAGCACGTCGAACAATTCCTCATGCAGGACCTCGGCTTTGTTTCACCAACCCTTTATCGGTGGCGCGCTGCCCGCGAGGGCATGCCAGCTGCGGGATATGTGAAAGGTCCGTGACCTGCGAATACAGACTGCGCGCATAACAAAGATGCCTGGGCCAACGCCCAGGCATCTTTGTCTGTATCGACTTCATCATAGATGTCAATTACTTTCCTCTATTGGCCAAGATGCTAGCCGCCGTTGCAGTGCCAGCGAGAACGGCTACATCGGCACCGCCGCGTTGGGTGGGAAGGGAACCGACCTCGTGGAACCAGGACGAGTCCTGAAGAGCGGCCGCGGCGACGGTCCAATGCTGGGTCTTCACAGCCTCCAGGGTGTTCACGAACTTGGAGAAGCCCGTGCTCGCCCATGTTGAAGACCAGATCGACAAGCACGAGCTGCTTGTCGGCAGGCAGGTCATCGAAATTGGGAACCAGGTTCTTGGCTCCCGTGACGGCCAGTGGCGACGGTGGTGTCGAGCAGCTCGTCCACTTGGTCGGCGGTGATGATGACTCTGCCGGCCTTGATCCCCGCGTAGTCAAGATGGAGGCCGGTCACGATGGCCTGGGCGCCAGGCGCTTCCAGATCGAAGCCGACGCCGATGTGAGCTTTGCCCACCAGGACCGTTGTTGGAGTGATGGGCTTGCCGGTCTTGTCGTCGTAGGCGGCGAAGCGTGTTGATTCCCAGCGCGTGATCCACTTCTTGATGAGAGCGAGGTTCATGATTCTCCAGTCCGGTTAGGCAGCGAGTGGAAGTTCGATCAGACGCAGGCATGGTGAGAACCTTGGCCGGAGTTCTGGCGAAGTCCTTCGTCTTGAGCTTGACGATCAGCCTGTGGCCCTTCTTGTCGAAGAGGGTCTCGATCGGACGGCCGACCATTCCCTCGGCCTGAGCCAGGCCGCCATTGAGGGAGGAGCGGAAGCCGGCGCGGACTTTGTCCGTGGCGTCTTCGAGGGTCATCTCACCCAGATAGGGAACTGCATCCAGGCCGAGCTTGCCGGCCACGTCGCGCATATTCTCGTCGCTCAGCCACCAGCCACCCATGCGCGTGTGTTCGATGTCGGTGTCGATCACGAACACGTCGAAGACGATGAGCTTCTTGGTCGGCCCGTAGAGGCCGCCACGCTGGATGCCGGCGCCGTACCCTTCGCCGTAAATGACGACGTCGTCGCCGATCGGGGAAACAGGCTGCCAGCTTCTCAGGGGTGATGTTCTCGTACAGCCACTTCACCAGGTCGGCCGGGATCGAGGCATTGTCGGTCTTGCCGCCGAAGCTCAGCTTGCCGCCCTGCCAGATCACGCGGATGTTGGTGCCGTCAACCTTCTCGGTCCAGCGCCAGGTCTTGAGGGTGTCGTAGACGCGATTTCTCAGGACCAAATCCGGTCCGATTTTGAAGTGCTCGTCACGTTCGTAGAGGGTTTCAATCTTGTGGTATTCGCTCATGCAACAAGCTTGCGAGAGCAGAAATATGTACCAAAGGCTCAGGAGCCTTAGTAAAGCTTTCGGTCGATTTCTTGAATAACGGAAGCCTTATTGAAGAAATCCTTCATACGAAACTAGGTGATTTCCTGTATTCAGTGAAGGCGCTTCAGCGTACAGACTGAAGACATCACAGAGGCTGCAATTGGAGACAAACAACTCAACTCGTCGCCGCTGTAGAACTGGCGGTAGGGCCACAGCCCAAGCCTCAGAGTCCGATTTTGCTACAGGAGCGTCAGAACCATGGTCGACTTTCCTCATTCTCTTGAATCATTCGAGCCGTTCCTCGATAGTGAACAAGCTGCGGCTCTGGTCAAAATACACCCGAAGACCCTGCAACGCTTGGCGCGAATCGGTTGCGTCCACGGGTATCGCATTGGCAAGCTCTGGCGCTTCAGGGCCTCTGATCTCTCCAACTGGGTGGACAAGGCCGCACAGATGACTGGCTCTGGCGCCACGCCGGTGTCCGCCATTCCCAACTACTCGTGCCCGTAGCCGAACAAGAGATAAACCTTGGTTGTTCGAACACTGCATCGTTACGAATGTTTGCGGCTGGGGAATCGTGAGCGCGAACTGAACGGGATGGAGACCATGGCGAGACAACGACAGAATGCTCGGCGGTTGGGCGGATATTGGCGTTTCTGCCTATCCGCACTTGACCTCATGGATGCGTTCACAGCACAATCATTTCAGCCAGCCGTTTCGCGTGAAGTGATCAGGAGAGCATCTTGAAATTCACGCGCAATCGGTATCAACAAGGAAGTCTACGAAAAGTGCGACGCAAGTCTGGAGCTGAGGTTTGGGAGTACAGGTTTCGCAACCATGCGGAGCCGGGAAGTCCTATGCGCCAGATAACGCTCAGTGCATTGGAGTATCCAACCGAAACAAAAGCTCTTGTCCGTCTGCAAGAGGACGTGCTTCGAATCAACGATTCGAAAGCCTTCAAGGCGCACAACAGGCCAACGCTGGGATTGGTGATTGACCGATTCTCAACCGAGGAGCGCCTGGAAGGAATTCTGCGACAGGCACCGGGGGAGGCCACCATCACGGACGGCTTTTCCTGGAGCACCGCCGCCGGTTACCGCAGCTACCTCAAGAAGCACATCCGGCCCAAATGGGGTAGCACTCTACTCACAGACGCCAGACCACTCGAAATCTCTGAATGGTTGAAGTCTTTGCCTCTGTCGCCGAAGACACGCGGCCATGTCGGAGCCCTCCTGCATCTCCTGTTCGAGCGGGCAATGCTGTGGGGCTTGATGGACGTTCAGCGAAACCCTATGGAGTTGGTGAAGCTGAAGGGAACCAGCAAGCGGCTTAAAAAGCCGCAAATTCTCACCCCTGAGAAGTTTCAGGAGTTGGTTTCCATGCTGCATGAGCCATACAGGACGATGGTCATTGTCGCGATGTGCACCGGGATGCGGGTGTCCGAGGTTTTGGCCCTTCGCTGGGAGCATATCGACTTCGAGGCCGGAGCGATGTTGGTTCAACAGGGTGTCGTCAACGGCCGGATCGGAAGAGTGAAAACTGAAGCGTCCAACGATTACATCCCACTTGATCCCGCATTTGCTCAAATCCTGCGCGATTGGAGGGGAGCCAGAACGACCGGGCTTGTCTTCCCGTCGCACGTCACCGGCGGCTGCTACTACGCGGGCGTCATTCAGCAACAGATTCTGAAGCCTGCCGGTGAAAAGATCGGCCATCCGGGAATTGGTTGGCACGTCTTCAGGCACACGTATCGTTCCTTTCTGGACGAAACGGGCGCTCCCATCGGTGTGCAGCAGAAACTCATGCGGCACAGCAACGTGGCCACGACCATGAACGTGTACGGCAATGCCAGCCTGAGAGCCAAGCAGACGGCCAACTCAAAGGTTGTGCAGATGGTAATGCCGCAAGAACCACCACTGGCTGTGCGGCAGCCGGTGGCGGTTTGAGCTATTGTGGGGTTCTGTGGGGTTTGGAATTTGCTGATGTTCGCTAAGTTGTTGATTCTATGGTGGACGCGGTAGGAATCGAACCTACAACCTGTCGGTTAAGAGCCGAATGCTCTGCCAGTTGAGCTACGCGTCCATAGAAACTCTAATCACCGTGCGGGAATCGTCCAGCATCACGGTTTGCGGAAGCAGGGAATCCCTGTGGCCACTTGAAAAATATAGCACATGAAGGGGCGGTTTCCCAAGCCGGGGCAGTGAGGTGCGCGGCTTCATGTGTGGGGCACGGGCAATCGGCCATGGCGGTGATGGTCCACCGCTCAGCAGCGCACAATTTTGGGCGAATCGATGCCCTTGGTGGCGTTGCGGGTGTCGACGACCAACTGCGACTGCTCGACGATGGCCTGGTAGTCGTAGCTGGAGTGGTCGGTGACGATGACCACGGCGTCGTACTGGCCGAGATTGTCGAGCGGCGTGCTGGTCATGTTCAGGTCGTAGTGGCGGCCGTGGCCGACGGTGGGAAAGTAGGGATCGTTGTAGGAGACCAGCGGCGCCCTTTTCGCGCAGCAGCTCGATGATGGTGAGCGAGGGCGACTCGCGCAGGTCGTCGATGTCGCGCTTGTAGGCCAGGCCCAGGACCAGGACCTTCGAGCCCTTGATGGATTTGCAGTGCTCGTTGAGGCCGGCGGCGATCTGATCGATGACGAAGTAGGGCATGGCGGTGTTGATCTCGCCGGCCAGCTCGATGAAGCGGGTGCGGAAGTCGAACTGCTTGGCCTTCCAGGAGAGATAGAAGGGATCGATGGGGATGCAGTGGCCGCCGAGGCCGGGGCCGGGATAGAAGGCCTGGAAGCCGAAGGGCTTGGTCTTGGCCGCGTCGATGACCTCGTGGATGTCGATGCCCATGCGCATGCAGAGCTGCTTGAGTTCGTTGACCAGCGCGATGTTGACGCAGCGGTAGATGTTCTCAAGCAGCTTGGTCATCTCGGCGACGGAGGGGCTGCTGACCGGGACCACGCGGCGGAAGATGGCGCCGTAGATGGCCGAGGCCAGCTCCGTGGCGGCCGGGGCTGCAGCCGCCCACGACCTTGGGAATGTCGTGGCGGGCCACGGTCTCGTTGCCGGGGTCTTCGCGCTCGGGAGAGAAGGCGACGATGCAATGCCATTTTCGGTGTGGGTGCGCGCCACTTTCAGGCCGTGGGGGTTGCCGGCTTCGAGCAGCGGCAGCAACGACTTCTTCGGTGGTGCCGGGATAGGTGGTGCTTTCCAGCACGATCAGCTGGCCCTCGTGGAGAAAGGGAGCGATGGACTCGACCGTGCCGGTGACGTAGCTCAGGTCGGGCTCGTGGTGCTCGTTGAGCGGCGTGGGCACGCAGATGATGACCGCATCCATGTGGGCGATTTGCGAATAATCCGCCGGTGGCGCGAAAGCCGGCCTTCTGCGCCTCCTGGATCGTCTCGGGCAAGATGCGGACGATGTAGGACCCGCCGGCGTTGAGCTTGGCCACCTTGGCGGGCTCGATGTCGAAGCCGGTGACCTGAAAGCGTTCTGCAGCTGAAGAGCAGCGCCAGCGGCAGTCCAACATAGCCCATCCCGACGATGCCGATGCGGGCTTCCCGGGTTTCCATCTTCTGTTTGAGGTCGGTGAGAGGGGTGAGTGCGGGGATCGTCATGTTGTCGATTGTAAGACTAGGCGGGAAGGCTTGAATAGCGGCGGGAGGGCCCGCTTGGTCCGCCCGAGCGCCCGATAGTATTCTTTGCATGGCGGTTGTGGGACATGGCGCCAGGCGGCAACGCCGTCAGGGAGAGAATCTTGGCTCGATTTCTGGTAACCGGGGCGGCGGGCTTCATTGGCCGCTCGATTGCGGCAGCGCTGCTGGCGCGCGGCGAAGCGGTGCGCGGCGTCGACAGCTTCATCACGGGCAAACGCGCCAATCTGATTGGACTGGAAGCCATGGAGTTCATGGAGGGCGACCTGTCCGACCAGAGGCCTGTGCCAAGGCCTGCGTAGGCGTTGAGATCAGTCTTTCATGAGGCGGCGCTGGCCTCGGTGCCGCGCTCGGTGGCCGATCCAACCGCTACCAACCTGCATTGCGTAGACGCCACGCTGAACCTGCTGGTGGCAGCGCGCACGGCCGGGGTGCGGCGGGTGGTTTATGCGGGGTCTTCGTCGGCCTACGGCGACACGGCGACGCTTCCCAAGCACGAGGAGATGCTGCCCAATCCCATCTCGCCCTACGCGGTGGCCAAGCTGGCCGGCGAGCATTACATGCGCGCGTTTGCCCGTGTATTACGGGCTGGAGACGGTGGTTCTGCGCTATTTCAACGTCTTTGGCCCCTACCAGGACCCGACTTCGCATTATTCCGGGGTGCTGGCCATTTTTTGCCGCAAGATGCTGGCCGGCGAGCAGCCCACTATCTATGGCGATGGCGAGCAGAGCCGCGACTTCACTTACATTGACAACGTAGTTAACGCCAACCTGCTGGCCGCCGCCGCGCCGGCGGAGAAGGTGTCAGGCCAGATGATGAATCTGGCGACGGGATCCCGCTACACGTTGCACGAGACCTTTGAGATTTTGCGGGAGCTGACCGGCTATCGTGGCCAACCAGCTTACGCAGCCCCGCGCGCAGGGGATATCCGGGACTCGCTGGCCGACATCCGGCGGGCAAAGGGCCTGCTGGGATACGAGCCCAAAGTCGATTTCCGGGAGGGGCTGCGGCGTACCGTCGAGTGGTACCGGGGCGGGCTGGGCCGCAACCAGAGCGGAACCAGAGTCATTGCGGCGTCTTGAGTTTTGTGCAGGGCCGCCCCGCGCTGGGGGGTGGTAGGCTTGAATGCCGAGGTCTCGGGGCGCACCGATTCTGGTTCCACTTTCCAGCGGTTCCACAATTGCTGTACACCGAACCCACCGCTATCAAGTGGCATTTTTCTCAAGAAAATGCCACCGTGCTCGATGCCGGAAAGAGCATGTGAATTGTGGAACCGCTCTAAAGCCCGCGGCCTCAAATGGACTCGATCAACCGGCTCATTCTCTCTTCCTGCTGTTCGATGGACTCAACCAGTTTGAACTGGACGCGGCAGCGGTCGAGATTGTGGCCGGGACGATGCACTTTGTAATAGGTGTCGCCATCCAGGTAGTCGGCCAGGAAACGCACGCCTTGCTCGAAGGCGATCAACTTCCCTGAAAAGGCCAGTAGCTGTTTCTCCTCCCCGGTAAGGAAGCCGCTTGCCGAGGCAAGATAGCCGCGTGCCAGCGCCTCGAACATAGGAAGCTGCATGGTGACTTTGGATAGGTCCGGTTCGTCTTCCGTGGTCGGACTGGTGGCGGTGCGCACCATGTCGCCGAAGTCGCAGAGGGCCAGGCCGGGCATCACGGTGTCGAGGTCGATGACGCAGATGCCCTCGCCGGTGGCGTCGTCCAGCAGGACGTTGTTCAACTTGGTGTCGTTGTGAATGACCCGCTCAGGGAGATTTGCCCGGAGCAGGATGCTGGTCAAGGACCGACGCGCCAGGGCGAAGTCAATTTCCGGCTTGCTCAGCAGGGCTCGGTTTGCCACGTCCGCGGCGACAGCCTTCTCGAATGCGGCGAATCGCTTCGGTGTGTGATGAAAGTCGGGAATGGTCTCGTGCAAGCGCGGTGCGGGCAGGCTGGCGAGCATTGTCTGGAAGCGCCCGAATGCTCTGGCCGCCTGAAAGGCCTGCTGAGTGGATCGGACCGCGTCGTAGCTGTTGGCTCCGCCAATGAATCGGTAGGCTCGCCAATAGCAACCCTCCGCATCCACGTGCCAAACCCGCCCGTGATGAGCGGGAATGAGGTTGAGTACGCGGCGGCTGGCATCTGGCTCGTCCGCTACCTGCGCGGCCAGGTGCGCGGTGACGCGCTGAATGTTCTGCATCAGGGCGGCCGGATCTTTGAAGATGTTGCGGTTGAGCCGCTGCAAGATGATGCGGAACGGCTTGCCGGCCCGCTGGAAGTTGGCGGCCCAGGTGTCGTTGATATGGCCGCCGCCGTAGGGCGTGGCGCCAAGGAACTCACTGCCGATTGCAAACTGGCAGGCCACAGCGCCGATTTTGGGAATCTGCGAAAGCGTTCGTACGGTCAAGCGGGCATTCCCTTCGAGGCTGGACAGGCCGCGGAACAGGGCCTGACGTTGGGCAAAGCTCATGAAGAGAATACCTCAGGGGCGAAACACCGCGCTCTTCCGGCTGCAACGGGACAGGAGAAAATTGTGCCCTGCGCCCAGTAGCGGCACGGAACGAGTGTACGCGCAGCCCGTGCAAACCCGCTCATTCTCTCCTCTGGCAGTGCGCTACGCAGCAGCTTGGGGGGGACCCAGGTCCAAGAGCCGAGCCTTTGGGTGTTTGGCCCCTTTGGCCATCAATCGAAAGGGAAACTGAGATCCTTGGACTTCCCTTGGCAGCGCTTCGTGATCTTCAGGCGGGCAGCCTTTTGTTTGGCGAGTTGAGTCGTTCAGTGGCGTGTGTGCGACTGGTGCATCTCTAGGTCCATTCTGCCGTCTACAATCAATAGAGATGGCCGACACACTTTATCTGAGTCTGTGGTATCCCAATCTGCGCCTGTTGACGCTGGCCGACAAGCTGACGGCGGTGCTGGGCGCATTTGCCGCGCATGGCGGCGAGCCCAGGGTTTACGCGGCGACGGTTTGGCCGGTGAGCTGGAGCGAGTCGCCGGTCTACCAGCAGGTGTGGGGCCGGGGCGAACGCGGCGCAGACCCCAAGTATGCCGTCGAAGAGGCGCTGGAGATTCTGCACGACGACTATGCCTATGAGTTCCAGATCGGCTGGAGCTTATGGGAGTTGGAAGCCGAAGGAGTTCTCGACGCCCGCTGGGTGCGTGAGCCGCGGCTGGTGAGGGTGACGGGCTATGGGCCGCTTTTCGACGAGGGCGCCTACGAGACGGATGGGCATATTCGCATTGACTTCGGCTCGGATGCTCCATTTCTTGGTAGAGGATGCCGAGCTGGACGAGGCGGGCGCGCGCCACGTGGAAGAGAATGTGCGCCAACTTGGTGCAATTGACCACGGCTGTCGAGAAGGGATCCGGGGCCACGGCGCGTCTGCTGTGGAGCGAACTGGGCGAGAGCCTGGCCCAGCGGCTGGCGGCACGGCTCGGGGTGGCAAACTGACCGTGCGACTCACCATTGAGCGGATGCGGACGCTGGTGCTGGCGGCAGGAGTGCTGCTGCTGGTGGCGCTGGTGGCGTTTCTGGCCATCGCCAAGTGGAAGAACCCCTTCAATCGCCGCGATCTGCCCCAGCGGCTGGGCCTGGACATCCAGCAGGAAGCCAACGGCTGGACCTATACCCATGCGCAGAGCGGTCACACGCTGTACAAAATTCACGCCTCCAAGCTTGTGCAGTTGACCCAGGACAAGGGTGGCCGGGTGCTGCTGCACGACGTGAAGATCGAGCTGTATGGCGAAGACGGCAGCCGCGTGGACCGCATCGAGGGCGCGGAGTTCGAGTATGACCAGAAGGGCGGCATGGCCAAGGCCAACGGGCCGGTGGAGATTACGCTGATGCGGCCCGGAGTGGCGCCGGCCATTGCGCCCAAGGCGACGCCGGGGCAGGCGCTGGGCGACAAGGTCAAGAGCAAGCCCCTGGGCGCGGTCGCCCAAACGGCATCGCGCAGGCGAAATCCATGTGAAGACCAGCGGACTGACCTTCGACCAGAAGAGCGGAGTGGCGACGACCGCCGAGCATGTGGAGTTTTCGATGGCGCAAGGGGACGGCAGCTCGATGGGCGCCTCCTATGACTCGCAGAAGGGGCTTCTGGTGCTGGATCGCGCGGTGGTGTTGAACACACGGCGCGGCGAGGAAGCGGTGGAACTGCACGCCCAGCACGCCGAGTTCGAGCGCGGCGACCAGGTATGCCGCCTGCGCGCGGCTACGGCGGATTATCGAGGCGGGCAAGCCACGGCGGGCGAGGCGAAGATCCTGTTCCGCGAGGATGGGTCGGCGGTGCGGCTGGATGCCATGGGCGGTTTTGCCCTGGCCACGGCGACTGGCGGACACCTGGCAGCTCCCAGCGGGATACTGGAGTTCGACGAGCACAACCAGCCGCGGCATGGCCACCTGCAGGGCGGCGTGATCATGGATTCAGTGAGTGGCGGCGCGGCAGGTACACGGGACCTCGCCCAGCGCCGAGCTTGAATTCACGGCTCAGGGCGTGTTGCATCACGCGCATCTGGAGCGGGGCGTGGAGATGCACAGCTAGCAATTGAGCGAGCCGGCAGGCGACTCCAAGGCTGGCACGCTGCGAGTGAGCCGCACTTGGCGCTCGCCGGTGGCGGATGTGGATTTCCGCAATGCTGGCCAGGGCAAGATTGAGCCGGGCACAATTCACGGCACCGGCGGAGTGGTGGTAACGGGCGAGAGCCAGCGCGGCAAGGGCCCGGCGTTGCCTTCCAGGCTTGCGGCCGACGATTTGAACGGGCAGTTTGGCCAAGGGATCGGTGTTGACCACCATGACCGGCGTTGGCCACGCGAGCATGGAAGAGACCACCGCGACGGGAACGCGGCAGAGCAGCAGCGGCGACCGGCTTGAGGCGCATTTTGTGGCAGCGCCCGCAGTTGGGGCAGGCAAAAGCGGGGAACGGCGGGCGCGGCGCAGATCCAATCGGCAACCGTGGATGGGCATGTTGTGCTGTCCAGGAGCCGCCGGCCAAGCCCGGCGTCGCGTGCCGGCGCCGATGCGGGCGCCGGCGGGCCGCGCCGTCTATGAAGGCGCGGGCGAGTGGCTGCACCTGACGCTGAGTCCGCGCGTGGAAGACGGCGGATTGCAGCTTACGGCGGACAAGATCGATGTTTCGCAGGCCTCGGGCGACGCCTTTGCGCATGGCAATGTGAAGGCCAGCTGGATTCAGCCGGAAGCGGGCAGCGGGGCGGCCAAGGCTGGGCAGGGCGGCGGTGGCCCTGGGCGGCCAGGGCCCGGCGCACGTGGTCGCAGCCGAGGCGCAACTGCACCAGGCAACCGGCGAGGCGACCTTCCGCGGCCAGGCGCGGCTCTGGCAGCAGGCCAACTCGGTTGCCGCGCCGGTGATTGTGCTGGATCGGAACCGGCAGACGCTGGTGGCGCGAGCACGGATCGCGGCAGAGCCGGTGCGGGTGGTGCTGGTGAGCAGCGCGGCGGAGCCCTGGACGGCAAAGATGCGGCGCGGCAAATCCGGCTGCGCCTTCGGTGATTCGCGTGCGCGGGGGCGACTTGAAGTACTCCGACGCCGAGCGCAAGGCGGTGATGCACGGCGGTCCGCTGGCAACGTGGTGGCGGAGACGGGGACGGCGACCTCGGTTTCCAACGAAGTGGATCTGTTTCTGCTGCCGGCGGGCAACCATGCCGGCAAGGACGGCGGACAGGCGCAGGTGGACCACATGACGGCGCGCGGCCACGTGGTGCTTGACCTCGCAGGGCCGGCGCGGAACCGGCGAGCAATTGGTGTATACCAGCGAGACCGGCGGAGTATGTGCTGACCGGAACCGCGCTGCTGCCGCCGCGCATGACCGATCCGGCGCGGGGCACCGTGACCGGCGAGGCTTTGATCTTCCATAGCCGCGACGATAGCGTCAGTGTCGAAGGCGGCGGGACGCAAGACAACGACCGAGACCAGTGCGCCGAAATGAAGGCGGATGGGAGCCCCAGAGGGCACAGGTGAAGGATAGATGGAGACACTGATCGCCGAGGGAATCGGCAAGACGTACAAGGGACGGCAGGTGGTCCGCGGCGTCGACCTGAAGATCTCCCGCGGCGAGGTGGTGGGACTGCTGGGGCCGAACGGCGCCGGCAAGACCACCAGCTTCTACATGATCGTGGGACTGGTGGCGCCCGAGACCGGCCGGGTGATGGTGGACGAGACCGACATCACGCGCGTGCCGATGTATCTGCGCGCGCGCAACTTCGGCATCAGCTATCTGCCCCAGGAGCCTTCGGTCTTTCGCAAGCTGACCGTGGAGGAGAACATCCTGGCGGTGCTGGAGGCGCAGCCGCTGGGCAGCCGGGAGCGGCGCACCCGGGCCGAGCGGCTGATCCACCAGTTGAATCTGGGCCACATCCGCACCACGCGCGGCTACGCGCTTTCAGGCGGCGAGCGGCGGCGGGTGGAGATTGCGCGCTGCCTTTGCATTCAGCCCAACTTCATCCTGCTCGACGAGCCCTTCAGCGGCATCGATCCGATCGCCGTGCTGGAGTTGCAGAAGATCATCTTCGACCTGAAGGCCAGCGGCATCGGGATCCTGATCACCGACCACAATGTGCGCGAAACGCTCAGCGTGACCGACCGGGCCTATATTATCGCCGAGGGGAAGATATTCTGTACCGGAACGCCGCACGAGCTGGGCAACGATGTGGAGGTGCGGCGCGTCTATCTGGGCGAGGGGTTCTCGCTGGGCTGATGCGGAGCGGTTCGGCCAGGCTGGAAGGCGGGCGCAGGTGTTGTGCATTCTGTCAATCCCTTGGATGGGGCAATAGGCGATGCAACGATTGCCAGAGGAGATTCCCGGATTGAGTGTTGCCCAAACCGGGAACAGGGTCTCGACAGGCGGCACTTTGCCCTTTAGCATTTTTCTCAAACACGTACACTTACATTGAGTTCAAACGGGAATGGGTCCCATTTATGGCGCTGCTGCAACCAAAACTGAGTCTGAAGGTCGCACAACGCCAGGTCCTGACTCCGGGCCTGATGCAGATGGTGAGCGTGCTTGCGCTCAACAAGCTCGAACTGAAGGAGATGATCGATGCCGAGATGGTGGAAAATCCCGTCCTGGAAGAGATTGACGAGTCGGTTCCGATGCTGGATGAGGTTGCGGGCCGCGAGGAACGGCTGGAAAGAGGAGTGGAGGAGCGGGTGGAGCGGGGAGCGGAGGAGCCCGCGGCCCCACCCAAGGATCCCTTCAACGAAATCGACTTCGGATCGTATTTCCAGGATTATCTGGACCCCGGCTATCGCACACAGCCGGAGTATGAAGAGAGCGAAAAGCCCTCGTTTGAAAACTTTCTCTCCCAGCCTACGACTCTGTCCGATCACCTGGCGTGGCAGTTGGGAGCTCTGAGCCTGGAATCGGCGCTGCACGTGGCGGCGGAGTTTGTCATCGGCAATCTGGACGAGGATGGCTATCTGGCCGGCAGCGAAGAAGAGCTGGCGCAGTCGTTCGACTCCTCTCCGGTGCGCGAATCAAAGCTGAGTTCGGCGCCCGTAGACGGAAGCGGCGCCGAGGCAGACGGGGCGGGAATTGCACTGTTGCGCCGCGGCATCGACCTGGTGCAGCACCTTGACCCGGCCGGTGTGGGAGCCAGGGACCTGCGCGAGTGCCTGCTGATCCAGATTGCGGCCCAGCAGCACGAGTTCGACCATGCTCTATGGCACGCCGGGACCGGAGGCAGCCGAGGAGTCGCATAGCAGCTTCCAGGCCGAGGCCGAGGCGCGACTTGAGGAGCGGCGGCGCAGCATGGAAGTGGCGGCGCTGATTGTGGACCGGCACCTGCCTCTGCTGCAGAAGCGGGACGTGAAAGACCTGGCGCGGGCAGCGCAGGTTACGCTTGCCGAGGCGCATGGCGGTGTGGAGTTCATCCGCACCCTGGACCCCCGGCCCGGCCGCCTGTACAACCGCGAGCAGACGCGGCTGATCGAGCCCGATGTGGTGTTCATCAAGCGCGGCGGCGAGTGGGTGGTCTCAATGAACGAGGAAGACCTGCCCAGCCTGCGCCTCAGCCAGCGCTACCGGCGGATGCTCACCGCCGAAGGCACCGACAAAGAGGTCAAGGACTACGTGAAGGAGCGCTTCCGCTCCGCGCTGCAACTGATGCGCAACATCGCGCAGAGGAAGAGCACGATCCTGCGCACCTGCGAAGTGATTGTTCGCCGCCAGCAGGATTTTCTCGAGATCGGCATCGAGGCCCTGCGGCCGATGATGATCAAGGAAGTGGCCGAGGAGATCGGCGTTCATCCCTCGACGGTGAGCCGCGCGGTGGCCAACAAATATGCGCACACGCCGCAGGGCGTGATCGAGCTGCGCTTCTTCTTCTCCGAGGGCTCGAACGGGCCGGAGGGCGCGGACACGCCGCTGCTGGTGCTCAAGCGCAAGGTGAACAAGCTGATCGAGGAAGAGAACCCGCGCCATCCGCTGACCGACGACCAGCTGGCCGCCATGCTCGATGCCCAGGGCATTCAGCTGACCCGCCGCACCGTGGCCAAGTACCGCGAAGACATGAACATCCCCTCGACCCACCAGCGCCGGCGGCGGGACGGGTAGACGGACTGCGAGAACGCACTATTCCGGGTGTAAACCTCGAATTGCGTACCTGAGGGGCTCCACAGTCTGCGAAAAAAGGTCTTTCTGCGCGGCAAGGAGCGTCAGGGCACGACTTTAGTCGTGCCCTGACGCATCGCGCGTATCTGAAAGGCAGCCAAGGTCATCACTTCGCAATCGAGGAACCCCATGCGAGTTGGCATCGTCGGCACCGGCGCTATCGCCGGGAAACATGCGCAGGCCTACAAGAACATCGGCTACCGCGTCGCGGTGGTCACAAACTCCACGCCGGCAAAAGGACTCAAGTTCGCCGAGGCAAACGGTGCGGAGTTTGTCGCGACGATTGAAGAGCTTTGCCAGCGCCCGGCTGTCGATTTCATTGATGTCTGCACGCTGCCCGGTTACCGGCTTGCGGCCGTTGAGATGGCCGCCAGGAACGGGAAGCATGTGCTTGTCGAGAAGCCGATTGCCATCGACTTGGGGACCGCCGAGCGCATGATCGTTGTTGCTCGAGAGGCGGGAATCCGGTTGGGCGTGGTCAGCCAGCATCGCTTTGACGACGCGGTGCTATTCCTGAAGCGGGCTCTGGCGGAAGGCCGCCTGGGCAGAATCCTGCAAGCGGATGCGTACGTGAAATGGTACCGCTCGCCCGAATACTATGCGCGGCCTCTGAAGGGGACCTGGGCGGGCGAGGGCGGCGGCGCGTTGATCAACCAGGCCATCCACTCCGTCGATCTGCTGCTGTATCTGATGGGCGCTGTGGACGAGGTTTCGGCGTACTGGCAGTTGGGCGGATTGCACGCCATCGAGTCGGAAGACTCGGTGAGCGCAGTGCTACGCTATGCGTCGGGCGCGCTGGGGGTGGTCCAGGCTTCAACGTCGCTTTGGCCAGGGTATGAGGAGCGGTTGGAGATCCATGGAACCAAGGGAACGGCCATTCTGACCGGCGATCAACTGACGACCTGGGACGTGCGGGAGGATGCAGGAGAGGCGGCCCCGGTGGCGCGGCAGGCGGCTTCGGGGGCGTCGGACCCGCTGGCGATTTCGCTGGCCCCTTTCGAGCGGCAACTGACTGATTTTGGAGAGGCATGCAAGCTGGGCAGGCCTCCCGCGTGTTCGGGCCTGGATGGGTTCCGTGCGCTTGAGCTGGTGCGGTGCATCTATACTTCCTGCGCCGAGGCGAGAAGGGTCGGGATCGCGCCGAAAGGACTCTGAGGAATTCTCAGTTCGGTATCGATAACGTTGCGAACGTATGGCTGGCGCCGCGCCGGAAGATTATTCGGAGTTCGAAAAAATAGCGGCGGGCGCCGCGCAATACGCGAACCGGTGCAGTAAGATGGGTTTGAGAAGCCGGTACACCACGATGAATCCTATTGTTCTTCCCGAGTCTCCGCGCCGCTGGGACTGCATTAGTCTGGGCGAAGTCATGCTCCGCCTCGATCCAGGCGAGGGCCGCATCCACACCACACGCCAATTTCAAGTGTGGGAGGGGGGCGGCGAATATAACGTGGCTCGCGGGTTGCGCCGGTGTTTCGGCTTGCGCGCCGCCATCGCCACCGCACTGGCCGAGAATCCGGTGGGCCGGTTGGTAGAAGACCTGATCTTGCAGGGCGGCGTCGATCCTTCGCTGCTCAAGTGGGTGCCGTACGACGGTGTCGGGCGCATGGTGCGCAACGGACTGAACTTTACCGAGCGCGGCTATGGCGTGCGCGCCGCGGCGGGATGCTCGGACCGCGGACACACCGCCGTCAGCCAGATCAAATTGGGCGACTTCGATTGGGAACGGATCTTCGGCGCCGCGAACGGTTCACGCTGGTTTCACACCGGAGGCATCTTCGCCGCACTTTCCGTCTCGACGGCAGAAGTGGCCGTCGAAGCCATGGACGCCGCCCGCAAATACGGCACGCCGGTCTCCTACGACCTGAACTTCCGCGATTCGCTCTGGAAAAGCATTGGCGGCAAGGCAAAGGCGCAGGAAGTGAACCGCGAGATTGTGCGCAAGGTGGATTTGCTGCTGGGCAATGAAGAAGACTTCTCCGCGATGCTTGGGGTGAAAATCAAGGGCGTGAGCGAGGACTTTGCCGAGCTGCCCATCGCCGGTTACGAAGAGATGCTGCGCGAGGTTGCCGGGCTTTATCCAAATCTGAAGCTCATTGCAAGCACGCTGCGTTCGGTTCACACTGCCAGCCGCAATGCCTGGGGCGCAATCGCGCTCTATGAAGGCAAGATTGTGCATGTGCCGCAGCGCGACATCGACATCATGGACCGCGTGGGAGGCGGCGACAGCTTTGCTTCCGGTCTCATTTACGGTCTGCTGGCCGGGAAGCCCATCGATTGGGCGGTGCGCTGCGGCGTGGCCCATGGCGCGTTGGCCATGAGCACTCCGGGCGACACCAGCATGGCCTCGCTGGCCGAAGTGGAACGTATTATCAAGGGCGGGTCGGCACGCATCGCGCGCTAGCGTCCTGTCTCAGAAGTTCGCATCGTAAATCAGGGCGAAAGAAAAGGCAGATTCTTCGCTCACCACTCCCGAACTGAAAATCGTTCGGGGCCCCGTTCGCTCAAAATGACAGCCGCAGCTTTATTAGGAATTTTGCAGGCAGGACACTTGCGGGGGCTGGTCGCGGACGAGGTGCTCATGGAGTACCAGCCATTGCCCGCACCCTTCTGCCGCTGATTAGAATCGAAAGGGGTTCGAAATGCCGGAAACCACACAGGAGACCGTTGAACGCGTAGGCCTGATTCCCGTATTGCGGGCGCGCAATGCCACGCAAGCGCACGCCATTGTGAAAGCCATGATCGCCGGCGGCGTAACCGTCGTGGAAGTGACGATGACCGTTCCCGGCGCGCTGGACGTGCTGAAGGAACTGAAGAAAGAGTACGGAACAAAGCTCCTGCTTGGTTCCGGCACTGTGACCACGGGCGACGAGGCGGAGGCCACCATCGACGCAGGCGCGGAGTTTGTGGTCAGCCCCAGCTTTCACTTGGACGTCGTCGAACGCACCAAGCGGCTTGGCAAGCTCTCCATCCCCGGTTCATTGACTCCCACCGAAGTGATCACCGCCTGGCGAGCGGGGGCGGACTATGTGAAGATCTTCCCCTGCTCGGCGATGGGCGGGGCCAGCTATCTGAAGGCGCTGCTGGCGCCCTTTCCTCACCTCAAATTGATCCCCACGGGTGGCGTTACGCTGCAAACGGCGGAGGGCTTTCTCCGCGCCGGGGCACGCGCCCTGGGAGTGGGTAGCGATCTGGTGAATCTGGCCGCGGTGGATGCGGGACATCCGGAGACCATCACGGAGACGGCGGAGGCCTATCTCAAGGTGCTGGCCAAGGTCCGTGCGGAGATGGACGCGGCGAAGTAAGGCGTGGAGGGGAGACGACGATGAAATCTGCAGGCCGGCGAGATTTTCTGAAACAGGCTGGATTGATGGGTTCGGTTGCCATGATGGCGGGATTGCCCCAGGGCTCGATGGCTTTGGGCGGCGAGCGGGGCCGGGTCATTGAAGATGCGGTTCTGCCCGCGGGACTGGAAGAGTTGCCGAAGAACCATATCAAGTTTGCGGTGTGCGGTGTGAGTCACGACCACATCTACGGCATGGTGGGCGCCATCCAACGCGGCGGCGGCGAGTTAGTGGCAGCCTGGGGCGGGGAAGAGGACAAGCGATCCGCCTTTTCCAGGCGATTCCCTGACGTGAAGATGGTGAAGACGCAGGATGAGATTCTGAACGATCCGACGGTGCAACTGGTGTTGAGTTCGCAGATCGCCAGCGAGCGCGCTCCGCTTGGAGTGCGTGCAATGAAGGCGGGCAAGGACTTCCTGTCGGACAAGCCGGGCATCACGACGCTGGAGCAACTGGCGGAGGTGCGCAAGACGATTGCCGAGACCAAGCGCATCTACGGAATCATGTACAGCGAGCGCCTGGAGGTGAAGGCCGCGGTGTATGCCGGCGAGTTGATTCAGCAGGGCGCCATCGGCAAGGTGATTCAGACCATCAACATTGCGCCGCATCAGGTGATCCAGGGCAATGGCGATGCGGGCGGCGGCACCGGGCGGCCGGAGTGGTTCTGGAACCCGGACCAGTATGGCGGCATCCTGTGCGACATTGGCTCGCACCAGGTAGATCAGTTTCTGTTTTATACGGGATCGAAACAGGCCGAAGTGGTGGAGTCGCAGATTTCAAATGTGCGCCATCCTGACCATCCGCGGTTTCAGGACTTCGGTGACATGGTGCTCCGCGGGGACCGCGGCCTGGGTTATGTGCGGCTGGACTGGTTCACGCCGCGCGGGCTGGGAACCTGGGGCGATGGGCGGCTGTTCATCCTGGGCACCGATGGCTACATTGAAGTGCGCAAGTACATCGATGTGGCAATGAAGAAGCAGGGGAACAACCTGTTTCTGGTGAATGGCAAGGAGGCGCGGTACATCGACTGCAACGCCATGCCGCTGCCGTTTGGGCCGCAGTTCGTGGCGGACGTCGTGAACCGCACGCATGTGGCGCAGGATCAGACCGAATGCCTGCTGGCCGCGGAACTGGTGCTCAAGGCGCAGAAGAGCGCGAAGGTTGTCACGCTGAGAGATTAGCGGGCGGAGAGAGCCATGAAGGAAGCCTGCAAGAGCAGCGTTTCGCGACGGGGGTTTCTCAAAAGCGGATTGAGCGCGGCGGCTGTACTTGGATTTCCCGCGATTGTACCTTCGACGGTGCTGGGCCAGTTCGCGCCCAGCAAACGCATCAACGTTGGGGCCATCGGCGTGGGGCGCATCTCGCGCATTCACGATATGCCGTTGGTGCTGCAGTACGACCGCGCTCGGATCACGGCAGTCTGCGACGTGGATGCGCATCGCGTGGAAGGTGGAAAGAAGCTGGTCAACGATTTCTACGCGAACAAGACAGGCAAGCCCTACGATGGCGTGACCGCGTACGCAAACTATCGCGATCTGCTGGCGAACAAGGACATCGACGCCGTAATTGTCAGCACGCCCGATCACTGGCACGCGCTGATCGGCATCGACGCGGTGCGGGCGGGCAAGGATATGTATTTGCAGAAGCCGGCGTCACTGACCATCGCCGAGGGCCGCGCGCTGAGCGATGCCGTTCAGGCTTCGGGGCGAATTGTGCAGATCGGCAGTCAGCAGCGGTCGAGCGTGCAGTTTCGCTATGCCGCGGAGTTGGTGCGCAATGGGCGCATCGGCGATCTGGAGCGAGTGGAGGTTGGCCTGCCCATCGATCGCGCCGGGGGCGACAAAACACCCATGGCGGCACCCAGCTGGTTCAACTACGATATGTGGCTGGGCAGCACTCCGTATGTGTATTACACAGAAACGAGAGTGCATCCTCAGACCGGGTATGGACGGCCGGGTTGGTTGTGTTGCCGGCAGTTCTGCGCAGGGATGATCGCCGGTTGGGGTGCGCATCACATTGACAGCGCGCATTGGGCCATGAACACGGAATACACCGGGCCGGTGGAAGTTTGGGGCCATGGGGAGTTTCTCGAATCATGGATTGTGGGATGTACATGGAGCGTTCAAGACTGAAGCGGTGTATGCCAACGGCGTGCGGATGACGATCAGCGGCGACTTTCCAAACGGGATCAAGTTCTATGGAACCAAGGGCTGGGTCTTTGTCTCGCGCGGCAATGAGCAGGTGACGCAGAGCGACCCAGGGGCGAAGCTGAAAGATGCGACCGCGCTGGCTTCGAGCGATCCGGCAATCATCCATTCAACAATCGGGCCGGACGAGATTCACCTGTATGAAAGCAAGGAGCAGCATGGCAACTGGCTGGACTGCATTGTCAGCCGCGCCACGCCGATTTCGCCTATCGAGATGGGTCATCGGGCAGCTTCCACTTGCCTGATTCACGACGTGGCGATGGTGCTGAAACGCAAGTTGTACTGGGACCCGGTGATGGAGCGGTTCAAGAACGATGATGAGGCGAACGCCATGCTGAAGCGTCCGCAGCGCCCGCCGTACATTTTGTCGTAGAGAGGGAATCCATGATGAACAGACGCGAGATGGTGGTGGGACTGCTGGCGATGCCCAGCGCTCTCAGTGTACTTGCCGAAGACGACGACCGAGCAGCCGGTGATGGGACCGACGGTCTTCAACTGGAACGACATGAAGCCGGTGAAGACGGCGGTGGGCGAAATGCGGTCGCTTTGCAAGGCGCCGACGGCGACCGTAGACCAGCTTGAGATGCACGTGACAACGCTGAATCCAGGGCAATCTCCGCATCCGCCGCACCGGCATGTGAATGAGGAGCTGATCATCCTGCGCGAGGGCCAGTGCGAGACGCTGTCGAACGGCGTCTGGGTGAAGATCGGGCCGGGTTCGGTGGTCTTCAACGCTTCGAACAGCCTGCACGGGTTCCGCAACATCGGGACCACGCCGGCGACCTATCACGTGATCAATTGGAGCCCGAACAAGGAGATGGCTGCGAAGAAGTAATCAGATGGTCTTCAACTGCAAACCACTGCGGGTGAGAATCTCAGCCAGCGCCTTCTTCTTGTCTTCCGAGAGCATTGTAATGGGCGCCATGTTGGCCGTGGAAATGTCGAGGCCGGTCATGCGCATCGCTTCCTTGATGACGCCGAAGTGTGCCGGTTCCAGCGTATAGAGCGGGACAAGCTGCGCCAGTCTGCGCTGCAGCGCGATGGCTTGAAGAAGGTTCTGTTCCTCAAATGCCCGGAAGATGCCGCAGGTGAGTTCAGGAGCGATGTTGGAACTGGCGGGAATTGCGCCGTTGCCGCCCAGGACCAGGTTGTCCCACAGATATTCGTCGTAGCCGGAGAAGACCATGAATCCAGGGCGCTCTGCCTTGACCTGGTTGATGATCTGGCGGGTGTGGCCGATCGTATCGACCGAATCCTTGATCCCTGCGATGTTAGGGAAATTCGCGGCTAGCGACGCGATCAAGGGAATGTTGAGATCCTGGCCGGTGAGCGCGGGGAAGTTATAGAGCAAGACGGGAAGATCGAGGCTCTCGGCAATCTTGGCGTAATGACTATAGAGATGATCCTGGCTGAGCAGGGCGTAATAGGGGTTAACGATCAGCACGCCATCGGCGCCGCTTTCCTGGGCATGGCGGCTCAGGTCGATGGTCTCGGCGGTACCGGGCGCGCCGGAGCCGATAAAGACCGGCAAGCGGCTATTGGTATAGGAAATCACGAACTCCGCGACTTCCTTCCTCATGCGGTTGTCCATGTGGCAGAACTCTCCGCCACTGCCGAGAAACAGGAGTCCGTTGACGTCAGACGCGGCCAGGGTATCAATAACCTTTGCCATGCCATTGCGATCCAGACGCTCATTTTGATCGACGATGGTGGGGACGGGAGGAATGACGCCTCTCAAATTTTCGATCTTCATAGTTCTCCGCGTGGCGCTGAGATGGGGTGAACCTGACGAGTGCGTTCACATCAACTGGGGATTCTACCATGGTCCACTGTGCGTCTTCTGCGAGGGATTCCGCGCCGATTTTCTGCGCCCAGCGGTTCTTGAAGGCATTCTTTGCCGCCGGGTTAACTCTTTCATGCGCAGTGTCCGATAAGATTTTCAGCTTGCCGATTGTCGGCATATACTGTTTTCTCTCAACCTCGGTATTTCAGCGCCGGCGTGGTGAACCGGGTTTCGAGGCTGGGGCAGCAGGATGAAAGTGGACGGAAAACCATCATCGGACGTAGAATCCGAAGTTCCCCGGCAGGGAAACCGAGCTGAGGAATGGAGGAGCGGAGGCTGACCATGGAAGTGGAGTTCACCGCCAGACAAGTGAAGATCTCCAAGGCGCTGCGTACGCAGGCCGAGGAGGGAATGGAACGCATCGCCCGTATTCTGGGCAAAACCGCACGAGCCAGCATCACCTTCAGCGTACAGCGGCACCTGC
Source organism: uncultured Acidobacteriaceae bacterium (assembly GCA_963839155.1). GTDB lineage: Bacteria > Acidobacteriota > Terriglobia > Terriglobales > Acidobacteriaceae > Telmatobacter. The sequence continues at coordinate 219,227 of CAWITY010000003.1, read as the reverse complement.
AGATTGCCGAAGTGACCATCCAGGCCCGGCTGCAGACCATTGCGGCGACGGGCAAGGCCGACACACTCACAGCAGCGTTGCGCGAGGCCATCGAGCACGCCGAGAATCAGGCGCGCCGGCATCGCGACCGCCGGCTTGAGGGCAAGCGCCTTCCCAAAGGAGAGAAGGTTGCCACCGCGCCACCGATTACCCGATCGAAAGCGCGCGCCATCCAGCCCGAGCCGGAGACGGTCGATGTGAAGCCGGTGAAGGCTAGCCGCGCCAAGGCCCGCGCATCGATTGCCGTTCACTCGTTTCCCGCCAAGCCGACGGTGGTCGAGCCGCACATCGTCAATAGCGGGGAGGCGATTGCCTTGACGCCGATGACCGTTGAAGAGGCGGTCAAGGACGCCGAGTTTCGCGACCGCGACTTACTCATCTTCCGCACTGCGTCCGGGGACCTCTTTGTGCTCCATCGCCGCCGCAACGGGCAGATGGAGCTAGTCGAGGTTCCATAGGGCGGTTCCACAATTCTGTGCCCTTTCCGGCATCGTGCAAAGTGGCATTTTCTTGAGAAAAATGCCACTTGATCGCAGTAGTTTCGGGGGGAAAGAAATTGTGGAACCGCTGTGGCGCATCTGTCCTCTCCCAACTGGCATGCGCCGCTCTGGCACCCGCTCCGGCGGGCCGATGCAAGGGCGGCGTCGCCCCCAGGCGAGGGCGCAGTGGATTCATCTGTGCCGGGAATTTGCCGGATCTTCCCGAAATGAACTCGACAGAGACTCTTGCGCCCGTTCGGGGTGACTGCATACACTCGGCAGTGGAAGAGACTTTGGTTGCATCCGATACCCGGTTTAGGGGATTTATGGCGGCTGGTGTGCGGCTTACGATTTCAGTTATGGCGAGCGATCGCCGTTGCCTGCTCGACCTACTGAAGCCCGGCATGAACTGGAAGGAAAGCGAACGCATATGGCAGCTGCAGTTCTTCCTTGGAGCACCATGAGTCTGAATCTCCCGGAAAACTCGGAATCCGCGCAACAGCAGGACATCCTCAATGCGCTGCCGGTGCTGATCTTTCTTGAACGGGCTGGAAAGATTGTCTGGGCCAATGCAGAGGTGCGCCAAGTGCTGGGCGTGACGGACGGGGAATGGATGCATCGTCCGACCGAGGAAGTGCTGTGGAGCCTGTTCCCCGGCACGGAAGAACCGCAAAATCTGGTGACCGGGACGGGACGGAGCAGCCCGTTCCATGCCACGCTTCCGGCCCGCAGCGGGCGGTTGATGCCGATTGAAGGCACCTACACTTTGCTGACCGCGGATGTGCGCGAAGCGATCATTGTGGCCCATCCCGGTGGACGGGAGCGTGCCCCCAAGCCGCGACTGATGGACGATGTGCTGTCCAGCATTCCGGAGGCGGTGGTGATCGTCCACGGCAACCATGTGCTGTACACCAATCCGTCCTTCTCGCGCATGTTCGGTTACACGGCGGAAGAGGTCAGCGGCGCTAATCTGCGCGATTTTATTGTCCCGGAGACGCGTCAACTGGAGAACACCCTGCTGGAGAAAACAGTGGACGAGACGGGCCATGCCTCCATGGAGACGGTGCGCATGAACCGGGCCGGGGAACTGGTGGACGTTGCCCTGCTGGTGGGGCCGCTAATCGTCAACGAGACGAAGGTAGGTTACGTTTTCAGCTACCGCGACATCGGCGACCGCAAGCGCGTTGAAACCAAGCTGCAGCACGATGCGATGCACGATCTGCTGACGGGATTGCCCAACCGGGCGCTGTTTCTCGACCGTCTCAACCTCGCGCTGCTACGCCGGGCGCGGCGCCGGGACCAGAACTGCGGCGTGCTTTTCCTGGACGTGGACCACTTCAAGGAGATCAACGAATCTCTGGGGCACGCCGCGGGCGATGTGCTGCTGGCCGCGGTGGCCGGGCGGCTGCGTGCGACGTTGCGGCCGCAAGATACGGCGGCGCGGATGGAAGGCGATCAATTCGCCGTGCTCGTGGAGAACATTCTTACAGCGTCAGAGATGGACATCGTTGCCGACCGCATTCTGCAGGAGATGAAGCGGCCGTTTGATATCTTCGGCCACAGCGTGGATGCGGGGGCCAGTATTGGAATGGCGACGGCCGGTTCGGAGCATAGCACGCCAGAACTGCTGATTCGCGATGCGGACTTTGCCATGCACCGCGCCAAGCTGGAGGGTGGAGGACGCTTTGCCATCTTCGACAAGCGCCTGGAGTTACAGAGTTCCAGCCAGAAGGACCGCGAGCGGGAACTGCGCCACGTGCTGGGCAAGCGGCAGTATGAGATTTGGTATCAGCCAATCTACCGGCTCTCCGACGGCAAGATTCGGGGATTCGAGTCGCAATTGCGCTGGTGCCGGCCCGATGGCTCGGTAGACAGCGCGCGCAGCCTGCTTTCGCTGGCCGAAGACACCGGGCTGTCGATCAGCATTGGCCGCGAGACGCTGGACGCCGTTTGCAAGCAACTGCGGAGTTGGTTGGCAGGCCTGCCGCAACCAGACTTGACCTTGACCGTCAATGTGACGCAGCGCCAGTTCTATCATCCGGAGATGATTCCGCAGTTGAGAAAGACTCTCTTGGAAACGGGAATCGAACCTTCGCGGCTGCTGTTCGAGATATCAGAGACAACGCTGAACGAGAATCCCGATGCGGCAGTGGCCATTTTGCACCGCATCGTGGAGTTCGGCGTGCGCGTTGCGGTGGACGATTTCGGCTCTAGCCTGGGCTCTCTGAACCAACTGGTGCAGTTGCCCATCGATGTGGTGAAGATGGACCCCCGTCTGACCAGGGCCGTGACTGCGCCCAGCCGTCAATTGGCGCTGGTGCAGTCCCTGGTTCAACTGGGCCGCTCATTGGAGATGCAGGTGGTGGCGCAGGGGATCGAGACTTCAGAGCAACTGGATGCTCTTTGCGGTCTGGGTTGTGAGTTGGGCCAGGGACAACTGCTGTCGGCGCCGCTGGACGCCGATCAGGCGCAGAACCTGGCGCGCAGGAGCTACTGGTCACTGCTGCCCGGTGCCTGAGATCGGCTGCGGCAGTGCGCCAATGCGAAGCACAATTCCCGGCGCGGGTCTTCCAGGAAGGCGAAGGGCACTCGCGCCGGGCTACAGAATCGGGAACCAATTTTCGCATGTCTCGACAGCCGCCATCCGGTGTAGCATGAGCGCATGACGCCTCCAAAGCCAGGGACTCGAAAACCTTCTCCTCGACCGGCCGCCAAGCAATCCAGGACCGCCGAGAAACCGGCCAAAGAACTGGTGATTGTGACCGGAATTTCCGGTTCGGGCAAAGCATCGGCGCTCAAGGCGTTCGAGGATATTGGCTTTCACGCCGTAGACAATCTGCCGCTGGAACTGCTGCCCGATTTTGCCGTGTGGGTGTGCAAGTCGGCAGAGGTGGAGAAAGCAGCCATTGTCGTGGACATTCGCGAGGGAACCACGCTCGACGGCTTTCCTGAAATCCTGAAAAGAGTAAAGATGCTGCTGCACACGCGGGTGGTTTTTTTGGACGCGCAGGACGCCATGCTGGTGTCGCGCTACTCTGAAACGCGGCGCCCGCACCCGCTGGGCAAGTCGGAGACGGTGTCCCGCTCAATCGTGGAAGAGCGGCAACTGCTGGATAGCATTCGCGACGTGGCCGACACGCTGATCGACACCTCGAACTTCAACGTGCATGAGCTGCGCGCCCATATCCTGGCCCGCTTTGGGCAAAAGGAAGAGACCAAGCGCCTGCTGGTTTCGTGCCTCAGCTTCGGTTTCAAGAATGGCGTGCCGCTGGATGCGGATATGGTCTTCGACGTGCGCTTCCTTCCCAACCCCTACTTTGTCCCCGCGTTGCGCAAGTTGACCGGCTTGGACCGGAAAGTGGCCGGATATATTCGTAAATTTCCTCAAACCAAGGAGTTTTTGCGCCGGGTAACGGACCTGATGCTCTACCTGCTGCCTCTCTACGAAAAGGAGGGGAAGAGCTACCTCACCGTCGCCTTCGGTTGCACCGGTGGGCAGCATCGCAGCGTGATGATGGCTGAAGAAATGTGCAAACAGTTGAAGAAGGCCGGATACAAGGTGAAGGCATTGCACCGGGCTGTTCCGCGGGGATAGGCGCAGACCGGCAAGGTCTCCGCGGCATGATCGGCACTTACACAAACGGCCCAAATGTTCTATAGTGCCTTTTGCCATGACATTCAAAAAACAGACCATCCAACTGTCTTTGCTGGCGCTCGCCGGCCTGCTTTTCTTCGCCCCCACTGCGCAAGCGCAAAGCACGCCCGCAACCAAGCCCACCGTTGCCGAGGCTCTGGCCTTTATAGATGGCGCCGAGAAGGAACTGAACACTCTGCAGATCGATTCATCCCGCGCCGGGTGGGTCGAAGAGACCTACATCACCGACGACACGGTTAAGCTGCTGGCCGAGGCCGGCGACCGGCTTGTTGCGCGGCAAACGGAACTGATCGGCGAGGCCAAGCGCTTCGACGGCTTGGCGCTCCCGCCGGATGCGGTTCGCAAATTGCAGCTGCTTAAGCTCGGCATTCCCCTGGCTGCGCCGCAGGACCCAAAGCTGCGCGCCGAGACCATGCAAAAGGCCGCGGAACTGGACGCCGCTTACGGGCGCGGCAGGTACTGTCCGGATGCCGATCCGGAACACTGCCTGGGCATCGACGAAATCGGCGTCAAGATGGCGCACAGCCGCGATCCCAAGGAACTGGCGGCGCTGTGGGCCGGCTGGCACGCGGTAGGCAAGCCCATGCGCGGCGATTACGTTCGCCTGGCCGAGCTGAGCAACCAAGGCGCGCGCGAACTGGGCTTTGCCGACACCGGCGCGCTGTGGCGCTCGCAATACGACATGACGCCCGAGGAGTTTCAGGCAGAAATCGAGCGCCTCTGGACCCAGGTCGAGCCGCTCTACCGCGAGCTGCACACCTACGTCCGCCGCAAGCTGATTGAGAAGTACGGCGATGCAGCCCGCCGGCCAGACGGCATGATCCCCGCGCATCTGCTCGGCAATCCGTGGGCGCAGGAGTGGGGCAACATCTATGACGTTGTCGCGCCGCCCTCCGGCCCATTGCCCTACGATCTGGGCGCAATCCTGAAGGCGCGCAACACTGACTCGGTGCATCTCGTGCAGTACGGCGAGGGCTTCTACAAGTCGCTGGGCTTTGACGCCTTGCCCGATACCTTCTGGAAGCGGTCGATGCTTTCCCATCCGCGCGACCGCGACGTCGTCTGCCACGCCAGCGCCTGGGACATCGACAATGTGAAGCGACGTGCGCATCAAGGCCTGCTTCCAGCCCACGTCCGACGATTTCGTCACCGTGCATCACGAACTGGGCCACAACTACTACCAGATGGCCTATCGCAACCAGCCGTTCTTCTTCCGCGACGGCGCCAACGACGGCTTCCACGAGGCCATCGGCGACTCGATTGCCCTGAATGTGACGCCGGATTACCTGAAGAAGCTCGGCCTCATCGAAAAGGTGCCGCCTGCCAGCGCCGACATTCCGCTGCTGCTCCATACGGCGCTGGACAAGATCGCCTTCCTGCCCTTCGGCCTGCTCATCGACAAGTGGCGCTGGCAGGTCTACAGCGGCGAGGTAACTCCCGAGCACTACAACAGCGCCTGGTGGACACTGCGAGAGAAGTATCAGGGCGTGGCCCCGCCGGTGGCGCGCACGGAGGCCGACTTCGACCCTGGCGCGAAGTACCACATCCCCGGCAACGTGCCTTACATGCGCTACTTCCTGGCCCGCGTCTATCAGTTCCAGTTCTATCGCGCCATGTGCCAGGCGGCGGGCTACAAGGGCCCGCTCAACCGCTGCTCGGTCTACGGATCGAAGGAAGCCGGCGCGCGCCTGAACGCGATGCTGGAACTGGGCCGCTCCGAGCCCTGGCCCGAAGCGCTGAAGGTAATGACCGGAACCGACCAGGCCGACGCCTCGGCAATCGTAGACTACTTTCAGCCGTTAATTGACTGGCTCAAGGAACAGAACAAGGCCGAGAAGGAAGGCTGGACGCTGCCGGCTGATCCGATGAAGTAGGAGATCCACGTTTCCTCGCTAAAATGGGGCGAGATTCGCGAAGCCTTGGGTGAAAAATTCGTCAATTGCTCACCTCAATTTGTAACTCTAGACTGCAAACCGAGAGATAAGTTCGATCTGAATGACACTCTTATGTCAGGATGCCTGGGCCTCCTGCGAAAATACTTTGGGCAAGAGAATGTGTGCTATGCCACTGCGTAGCAATGTCTCAGGGCCGGATCAATAAGTCGAAATCAGGACGCTGCTGGGCTTCTAATAAGGCGGCGCTCCTCACTTCGATAACGGATCCTTCCTGACAACTGCTGTGCAGGTCTTTCGATCAATTGATACATGATGTAGGCGCTTGCGATGGAAACAAACAATGCAACAAAAGCCACAAGGAGTGCTGAAAGCGAATTAGTGGCATATCGAGCGCCGAGATTGACGACCCTGTTTCCGATTGGCTCGTGGACAAGGTAGAGTGAATAGGAAATATTTGCCAGAAAAGTTGTGACCTTGTTACCGTATGATAAGTACATGATGCTCAATGCGCTTATGGCGCCGACTAGAGCTTGAACCGTTGTTATTTCCAAAGCTGCCCAGAGAAAGAAAACAGCTATCCAGACGAGGGTTTCAGGCACCCTAATAATGGAGGCTTTGTGCCGGAAGACCACAATCCCCATTAAAAACAACGGCCAGTGAAATGGGAGAAAAGCCGAGCTGAAGAATAGGTACTGGGAGACGACGCAGAGTAAGACGAAGCCGGTAAACAATAGCCGATTGCGGGATTGAAGCAAGTGAAATATTAACCCGAGGACCAGGTAATACTGGAATTCGATTGCTAACGTCCAGTATACCCTGAGGATCCAAGGCTTTCCGAAAAAGGCATTCAAATACCCAACATGCAGAAGTAGCTGAAAACCGGAAATCGAAAACGGAACGCCTCTGTACAAGGGAGACAAGGTTGCCAAATAAGCAATTATGAGAGCTATAGCAATTGATGCGAAGTAAGGTGGGTCCAGACGCGTGATTCGTTTCAGGATGAATCTTCCGTAGTCGGCGCGAATATAACCGCTCTTCCATAAGGAGAAGGGAAGAATGAAACCAGAGATAACAAAGAATATCGTAACCCCAAGGGCACCGTCTGGTGCTGTATATTTAAATATCCCAACATCAAGACTGGCATCAGCTCTCACAAAGTGAAACCAAACCACGATCATTGCAGCAAGTCCGCGGAGCGTTTGCACGATAGTCAAGCGGCTTTGATTGATCGGGCGCAATGGCATTATCATATACCTTACCTGGGGCAGGTGCCCCACACAACAACCCCGAAAAAATCACCATGAACCAGGGAGGCTCTGTACAAGAGAAGCTGTGCCCCGTGTATGACAGTGTCGGCTCCAATCAAGCGCATTTTCTCAGCTCGCGCGCAAACTCTCCCTCTGGAGCCGGGACGGGGTCAAGGGCGCTTTGCTTTGGCGTCCATCTTGACCCTTGACGCCGTCCCGGCCACTGCCACAATCGAGTTGGAAACGAAGATCAGAGTTCTCTTCTGAGCTTCGTTCCATCCTTGAAAATCAGCCTTTCAGCATTAACGACCCAAGGCAGGTGCCCCGGTCATGAAAATTGCAGGGAGCCGCAAAAGCTGTGCTCCGTTCAAAACGCGTTCTTTGCAATGAGCGGGCGGGGTGGGGCTCGTGCTCTCCCACCCAAAACGCAAAGATAGCGTTTTGAATGGGGCACGGCCTTCCGTCATGGGAATGATCGCAGGAGCCAGAATCGATGCCTGGGCCACCTGCCACCTATAAAGTCTGCGTCGCGGAATCGACCGTGATAGACAAAACTGCACGTGCCCACGCAAACCTGGATTTCATGGCGTCGTACTCCGGCCCCTCCTTTAGAAATGAAGCTGTTCCTTTGACCAGAAAGCCGGTCCCTTGACCATGTAATCCCCGCACCTTGCTACTGCCTAAGGTCACTAGAACTTGGTTGTTGAATGCAATGTTGGCCTCGGTCTTGTGAAAGTAGCCAGCTGGGATCAGCAAGCGTCCGTCTTCTGAGACCTGTATGTAGCTGTTCCAGGTATTCGCCATATGCGGCCCATCCGGGCCCAAAGTGGCGATGGCAACGACGCCATCCTTCTTAAGCACTTCCAGCAAGGTTTCTGGGATTATCACTGACGACCTCCGACCCCGTTCGATTGTACGGCAAGTGGCCCGCTCATCGGCCCCAAAATCACCGTGTATCGGCGGCTGGGCCACAAACCCGTTGACTCCGCCCGATTCGCCCGCCAGAATAGTCTTCGGAGGTCGTATGAACCGTAGAATCGCAACCGCCGCGCTGTTCGCGCTGACCCTTTCCCAGGCCGCCGCGCTCGCGCAGCAGGCAGCTCCGCAGCAGAGGCCGGCCGAAGACATGGAGATGAAGCACATCGCCGCGCCCAACACGCCCGAGTGGCAGCAGCTTCGCACCTTAGTGGGCCAATGGCAGGGAACCGTGGAAGAGGGTGGCAGCAAGCATGCATCTACCGTAGAAGTCCGCATGACCGGCGGCGGCTCGGCCATCATGCACGTGCTGGACAAGGACGGGCCGTACGAGATGGTGACCATGTTCCACCCGGACGGCCCAACGCTGCTGGCGACGCACTACTGCGCCGCGCACAACCAGCCGCGCATGCAGATGGTTGCCGCGCCTGCGCCGAACCAGGTCGCCTTCCGCTTCAAGGATGGAACCAACATCGGCCCCGGCGATGGGCACATGGTGGGACTGGTGATCACCTTCATCGACGCCAATCATCACGACGAGGCATGGGCCTACGAGGACCACGGCAAGGAACTACCGGCGACGGTATTTCACTATTCCCGCAAGCCGTAGGCGGTCGTTCGGCGCGCGCGGCCAATATGCGATCCGCGAACAATGCCGTGCATTGTGGACAAAGCGCGCAATCACCGTGTTTAGCAGCGCCCCTACAGGGCGCAACACATTTCCCCTGCCTAATCCCAGGGCTGCGCTTCGCTTGCTCTCCACCCCGCGAACTAAGACCTGTCCGCGGGTTCCCCGGCTTGGGCTACTCTCACTGCCTCCCTCCGGGAGGCAATGTTGCCTGTTCATCTAACAGCTAGAAGCTAGAAGCTGCTGTTATTACACCACCCGTCGCACGCCGGGCAGGCGGACCAGCGGATCTGCAACTAGCCAACAGGCGATACAGGCCAATGTGCCTACTACGCCCCACTTGACCAGCGCGGGCGCGACCCAGCCGCGCAAGAGCAGGCTCGCACCCACCAGCACTACGGGATGAATGATGTACACCGCGTAAGCGCGGCGGTTGAGCCACGTCCACAGGGCCGAGGGCTGATTCATGTGCGCGCGGAAGATGAGTAGCCACAGGGCGATCAAGCCCCAGGCGACGAAGGGCTCCCAGAAGGCGTAGAGAATCGCCGGCCAGGAGAGGCCGCCGGAAAAATTGGATTTGCCGGGGCCGTACATCTTGATTGCCAGAAAAATGCCCACGGGCAGGGCAGGCCAGGCGACGATGAGGGTGAAAATCCAAGGCCGGGCGCGGCTCCAGGTGAGTTGCCGCAGCCAGTCGTAGCGCCAGGCGGCAATGCCCAGCGAGAAGAGAAAGACATAACTCGAAAAATAGCCGAGTTGCAGGCCGATCACGTTCTGGCCGGTGGGTACAAACTGGCGAATGGCGAGCGCCACGGCTCCCACTCCCACCGCGCTGAGCAGCCACCAGAGATAACCGGGCAACGGCTTCTCTGTGCGTTCGATTTGCACCAGCGGGGAACCGAGAACGGCGCGCCAGGCGCAGTAGCCGAGGCTGAAGATCGAGCAGAGCCTGGGTAAACCAGAGCGGGCCGTTGATGAACTGTTTGTGACTCCAGAGCCAGGCGATGCAGGACCAGAAGCCGTCACCCCTGGCGAAGTTCACCATGGCGGCGGTGAGGGGCCCGAGGAGCAGTCCGAATACCAGCAGCGGCAGGCCGAGGCGCAGAAAGCGGTCGGCGATGAAGCGGGCGTGCCCCTTGCGCTCCAGCGAGGCAGGCGTGAAATAGCCGGCCAGCAGGAAGAAGAAGCCCATGAAATAGGCTTGGTTGGTGGCGCAAAACATGGTGAGAAGCAGGCTGGAGGGGCGGGCCGAGGTTTCAACCTCGCGATAGAACCAGCCGCCGGAGCCGCCGTATGTGATGGCGGTGTGGTGTAGGACGACGAGGGCGGTCATCACCGCACGCAGACGATCGATGTACAGGTCGCGCTGGGCCATGAGCCATGATACGGCGGGCCGCGGGCGGTGGTTCCGTGCCGCGGTCAATCCCAGGACAGAGGCATCGTGCTTTCCCACCCATGCGACAAAGAACGTCGCATGGATGGGGCACAGAGCTAAAAGCTAACAGTTGCTTCTTAGTACTTGACGATGGCGGCGAAGGAATCGGGCTTGAGGCTGGCGCCTCCCACGAGAGCGCCGTCGATCTCTTCCTGACCAATCAAAGCCGTTGCGTTATCGGGCTTGACGCTGCCGCCGTAGAGAATGCGGACGGCCGCCGCCACTTCAGCGCCCAGCAGCTTGGCCACTTCGGCGCGGATGATCTTGTGCGCGTCAACGGCCATTTCGGGCGTAGCGGTCTTGCCGGTGCCGATGGCCCATACGGGCTCGTATGCAATCACGATGGGCGCGGCCATCTCTGCTGTGATGCCCACCAGTGCGCCGGCGATCTGGGTCTTGAGCACATCGGCGGTCTTGCCGGCTTCGCGCTCGGCCAGAACCTCGCCCACGCAAACGACGGGAACAACGCCATGCTTGAGGGCGGTGTGCAGCTTCTTGTTGACGATCTCGTCGGTCTCGGCGAAGTACTGGCGGCGCTCGGAGTGGCCGATCAGGGTATGTGTTCCGCCGACAGCTTTGAGCTGGTTCAGCGAGGTCTCGCCGGTGTAGGCGCCTTCTTCGGCGAAGTGAATGTTCTGCGCGCCGATGGCGACGTTTGAACCCTTGGCGGCTTCAATCACCGTGGGCAGCAAGACGGGCGAGGGGAACAGGGCGATCTCGTCGCGCGTGTGACCGGCAACGAGGGGCAGAAAGGCATCGACGAAAGCCTTGGCTTCGGCAGGCGTCTTGAACATCTTCCAATTGGCGGCAATCAGTGCTTTACGTGACATTTTTTCAGAACTCCTCAGGGTGATTTTAATGGCCGGGGCTCAGGCTTGGGGGTGACGGCGGGCACACGGGGCGGAAATGAGGCGCGCTTTGCAGGCCAAACCTCGCAGATGCATGACTTGGGCGCAGAAGGCGCTCCCTGTGAACGGCTTGCAATGGCCGCTTTTCGCAGCGCCCCAACGGGGCTCGGGACTCAGTTTTGGCGTGTCCCAGGGCTGCGCTAAGCTTGCCCTGGGTTATTCTCGATGCCTCCCTCTGGGAGGCGTTACGAACTGTTGATTGCTGTTCACACTCTCCTTTGCGAGTAGGCCGCTCGTGGAGACAATCTCTGGGGTACTCAGTTACGGCAGCTTGAACGCTTTGACCGCGATGGCGTTGGGACCGCGGCCCGTGGACAGCATGGTGAAGAGCGATCCCGACGCGGTGCGCACCACAGCTACATCGCTGGAGACCGAGTCGACCACAAACAGAAGGTGGCCCGCAGAGGAGAGCGCCATGGCAGAAGGGCCGTCCCCGACGTGGATGGAGCCGACCCGCCTGCCGTCGTCGATGGCATAGACGATCACGTCCTGTGAGCGGAAGTTGGCCACATAGAGCATGGAATTGTCGCTGGAAACCAAGCCGCGGACGGGATCGTTGCCCATCATGTAGGCGGCGCTCACGTCGTTGGTGCCAGTGACGACTTCAGATACCGAACCGGAGAGGGAGTTGGAGGCGAACAGTTCGCCGCCGTCGGGTTTGAGGGCTAGTTGCAAGGGAGCCCGGCCCACATCCATCAGGGCCTCGACGCGGTCGGGCTTGTTTGCGCGTGCCAGGGCAATTGACAGGATTTGGTGGCCGGCAGAGCAGGCGATGAAGGCTTTTGAGGAGTCAGGAAGGATGACCACGTCCGAGGCTCCTGGGCAGCCTTCAAAAACGGCTCGCACCCGCCGTGCGACCGCATCGATGACGCTGACCGAGTTTCCATGGCGGTTGGCGACCACCAGGGTTGTTCCGTCCGGAGAGATGCGCGCCGCCACGGGCTCTTCGCCGGCGCCGATGACGGCGATTTCGCGGCGGAGCTTCAGGTCGAGGACAGAGATGGTGTTTGAGGCGGAATTGGCTACATAGGCCAGGTTTCCATTGAGCTCGATGGATACCGGTTGGCGGTGAACGGGCATGGTGGCGGTGACGGAGTTGTTCTTGGCGTTGATGATCGAGACCGAGCCCTGACTGGCGAAAGTGCCGGAGTTAACCACGTAAACTTCGTTGCGTGAGGCACTGGCGGCCACGGCGACGGGGTTCTGGCCCACGGCTATTTCGCGGTCCAGGCGGACGTTGACCACATCGAGGACGGTGACGGTGTTGCTGGCGCCATTGGTGACGTAGGCATATTCGCGATCGTTTGCCTGGTACTGGGGAAAGTCGTGACGACGGCAACCGGCGAGAGCCAGCGCCAATAGGCACAACGCGGAAAAACGGGTGGGGATTGCGTGCCTCAGGCTCATGATTTGCGTCCGGCGTTCAATTGAATGGTTGATTCAGCCTCTGTGGTTTCCCACCCTTGGAGCAATAAACGCGCCAAAAATGGGTGCCCAGGATTTGTGTTTCGTTCACCTTGTTGGTTTCCCAGGTTGATGGTTTACGTCCGGTTCTGAAACGCGGGTCATTCGACTCCGCTACGCTGCGCTCAGGATGACAGAACTTTTACTCCGCGGGGCAGCGTGCGGCCCACCACCGGGGCAATCTGCTCCAACTCGTCCATCATGCGGGCAAACTGATCGGGGTAGATGGACTGCGGGCCGTCGGAGAGTGCTTTCTCCGGGTGGTTATGCACCTCGACCAGGACGCCGTCGGCGCCAGTGGCGATGGCGGCTCTGGACATGGGCAATACGCTGTCGCGCTTACCGGTGCCATGGCTGGGGTCGACCAGAATGGGCAGATGGCTGAGACGCTGGACAGCAGGAATAATGCTCAGGTCGAGTGTGTTGCGAGTGTGGTCGGCAAAAGTGCGCACGCCGCGCTCGCAGAGGATGACTTCGTAGTTGCCCTCGCTCATGACGTACTCGGCGGCCATGAGAAACTCGTCCAGTGTGGCGGAGAGGCCGCGCTTGATCATGACCGGCTTGCGCAACTTGCCGGCGCGCTTGAGCAGCGAGAAATTTTGCATGTTGCGAGCGCCGATCTGGACGACATCAGCCCACTCGGCGACCAGGTCGAGGCTGTCGTTGTCAATGGCTTCGGTAACAATGCGCAGGCCAAAGCTGTCGCGAATCTCGGCCATGATGCGCAGGGCTTCAACTCCCAGACCCTGGAATGCATAGGGGGATGTGCGGGGCTTGTACGCGCCGCCGCGGAAGAACTGCGCGCCGGAAGCGGCCACCTGCTCGGCGATCTCAAAGGCCTGCTGCCGGCTCTCGATGGAGCAGGGGCCGGCGACAACGGCCAGATCACGGCCGCCGATCGTGGCGTCGATTCCTGCAAATCGAATGACGGTATTTTCTTCTTTGACGTCGCGGCTGGCTAGTTTGTAGGGCTTGGAGACACGGATGACTTCCGCAACCCCGGAGAGCGCCTCAAGGTTGCCGCGCTCGACTTCGCCCTTGTTGCCGGTGATGCCGATGGCTGTTCGCTGGGCTCCCGGAAGGGGGTGTGCACGGAATCCCAACAGTTCAATTTGTTCGCAGACCGCCTGGATCTGTTCCGGGGTGGCCTGTGCTTTCATCACAACCAGCATGGTGAGCGCCTCAGACCACAAGTCTAACGGCTGCGGCGGCCAAGGGCAATTTCTCTGAATGATAGCGGATGACGACACTGACTCGTGTCTGAGAAGAGGGCTTGTTCAGCGCTGGCAAGGCAATCTGCCGGGGCGGATTGCGGGATCGAAGCCCTCCCGGCTATTCGGTCTCGTCAGTGGGTTCTGTGCCGGTCTTGGCGGCAACAACTGCGGGGGCTACAACCATTCCGATAAAAGCGAGGGCAATCAACAGGTCGTGCATGGGGCTTATTCTCCTTGTGCGGCTCAACCGGAGCCGGTCCACGCCTAGATCATCGGCGGAACGGGGAGAGTTTTGAATCCCACAAAGACTTCGCGGGCCAGGAAAACCGTGTTACCGCCCTCACACAAAAGGGCCATGAACGGGAAGCAAAAACAGAAAAACAGGCCCCGGAGATGGCGGAGCCTGCTCTTAACTATATGAATGTACGTAGCTTATGGATGTGGTCAGCGCGCGCTATGTCCCGAGCGCGCCGCGTTGCGCTTTTGCGCACGCCATTTCAGGCCCAGCCAGGCCACATAGCCAAGTTGTATTACCCAAGTAATGGTATAGGCAGCTATGAGGAACTGGTGGTCGAGAATGGCCTTGAGAGCTTCTCTCTCCATGATTTTTCTCCTTCGGGTGCGTCTGTCGCAGCCTGGTCAGGCAATTGTAGAGTCGAGGGCTTCCTGAGCTTCCTGGGCGGCTAATTTCTGGTGCTGGCGCTCGACCTGGTAGCGAAGAGCGAGGATGAGCAGGCCCCAGGCAAGCCAGGCCAGCATGTTCCATCCCAGTACGGCCTTCATGGATGGGGCCATGCCGGAATCTGAGTCTCCACCGAAGACCGGGGCTGGGTGCTGCGTGCGCCACCAGCGGTTGGACATATAGACGATGGGCACGTCGAGTGCGCCGAAGATGCCCAGTACAGCGGCCAATGTCTGCACCTGCGGTCCGGCTGCAAAGCGGCGCAGCAGCAGGTAGCTGACGTAGATAAGCCAGAGGACGAGGGTCGTGGTGAGGCGGGCGTCCCAGGTCCACCAGATGCCCCAGGCGCGGCGTGCCCAGAGCGGGCCGGTAAGCAGCACGACCGTGCAGAAGACGACGCCCACTTCGGCGCCGGCCAGGGCCCAGGCGTCCGCAGCCTGCGCGCGGCCAGGATTGCTGCGGCGGAAGCTCAGGTAACCGATGGAGCCGGCCAGCGAGACAGCGAAGAAGAGGAAGGCGACCATCGCCGAAGGCACGTGGTAGAAGATGATGCGGAAGATCTCGCCCTGCATGGCGTCTGTGGGCGCAACATAGATGGCTTGGTAGAAACCCCAGACCATCAAAGCGACGGTGAGGGCGGCGTAAAGACCGATGGCGATTCTTTTCATTGGGGGAATCCTGTAGAACGCTTCCAGTGTACAAGGGCGGAGGCGGGATGGTCTCCATCGGGGGATGGAGCGCCTGAACTGCAAATGGAAGCATCAGGAGCTTTTGGGGGCGGTTGCGATTTCCAGGTCTTGGCGCAAGAGCAACGGCGCGCCAAGGATGGGGCGTCCATCATTCGCAGCCACGAAGCGGTTTGCTGCCAATCCTCTCCAGCGCCCAGCGGGCGGCGGAGCGCAGGCCCTCGTCGGCAGCTTCGGCCCAATGCTGCAGCCGTGGCGCAAACCGCGCCAGGCCGCTGTTGCCCATGGCGATGGCCACATTGCGGCGCAGACCCAGGAATCCTGCCCGGCGCACTGGCGAGCCGTTGAAGGTCTGTTCGAACTCCGCCTCCTCCATCCGCGCCAGCCATTCCAGCGGCGGATTCACCAACTCTTCGCGAGGCTGCAACTCGGGATCGGTGGCGATGGGTGCTTTGCGGTTCCAGGGGCAGACATCCTGGCAGATGTCGCAACCGAAGACCTGGCGGCCCATGCTTGCCATCAACTCCGCGGAGATCGGGCCACGGTGCTCGATGGTCAAATAGGAGATACAGCGTGCGGCATCCATCTTGTAAGGAGCGATCAGTGCGCCCGTAGGGCAGGCGTCGAGGCAGCGGCGACAGCTTCCGCAGCGGTCGGGAACCGGCGCCGGGTGCGCTTTCTCCTTTTCGAATGGAATTGACGTTAGCAGCACCGCCAAAAATCCAAACGAGCCGAGTTGGGGATGGATGAGGCAGGTGTTCTTGCCGCTCCATCCGAGACCGGCGGCGGTGGCCAGGGCGCGCTCGACGACCGGTCCGGTGTCGACGTAGGCGCGAGACTCAAACGCGCCGAACTGCTCGCGAAGGCGCGCTTCCATGGCGCGCAGCCGCTTGAGCAGCACCTTGTGATAATCGCTGGGCCGGCGCACTCCGCTCGCGTCCGTGCGGCTGGACCACGCATAGCGGGCAATCCACCCAGCGTCCTCTGTGGCGGGTGCGGTAGAGAGTGGATGCGCCGCATGGTAGTTGGCGAAACAGACAATGGCTGAGCGCGCCCAGGGGAAGGGAATTGCGACCCGGGAGCGCACCGGTTGCCCTTGCTCATTGATTCGGGCAAGGTACTGCATGGTCCCGGCGCGGCCGGCGCGCAGCCATTCCTCAAAGCGTGTGGCATCCCTGGACTGGTGCAGGTGAGGCAGCGCTACAATGCCAGCCTCGGCGAATCCGGCTTCCAGGGCCAGCACGCGTGCCTGCTGGCGGTCGAGGCCGTGCGCCGGATTGGAAGAGGTTGTGGACATGGAACTGGCGGCACTCCGTCTTGCGTACTTTGAATCGACCGTTCAATTGCGGACGCGGTGCGCGAATGCGGACGCCCGCGACTGCGGCGGGGCACGACGGAACCGATGTATCCCCTGTGATTGCAGCATATCTCCCCCAGCGCGAGTTTGGCGCCATGCATGCCACATTCACAGCAGGTTGGGCTGCAATTCAAGCAGCACTTACGGGCAAGAGGGGAAATCCCCCATGGAGGCTAAAATGACCGGCACGGTTTGCAACACCGAGGGTACGCTCATCTGCGCGCCAACAGGAATCAGGGAGCTGACTCGAGGTCACGAGGGCCCCTTGCAGGAATGGCTGTCCCCGCAGGTTCGCCAGCGGAATGTGACTCTCGATCTGGGGTCTGTGGAGCGGATCGATGCGGCTGGCATCTCTGCGTTGATTTCTTTATACAAGTGCGCGCGCGAGGCTGGGCACTGCTTCACGATTTCAAAAGTATCTCCTAGAGTGGCCGGGATACTGGAATTGGTGGGCTTGGATCGCGCCCTGCTGTCCCATATGATGGTGGAAAAACCATATACCGCCCTTCATCCCGAGCGGCCCGCAGCTTGAAATTCGTTACTCCTGGGGCGAATTCGCATTTGTGCTGGCGAGTGTACCGTAATGTGGCAAATATCGCCATAGGATAGTACGTGTCCATATTGGCAATCGAATCGTCTGTGATGTTGAGCACATGCAACTCTATACTTGGGGCGCTATTTGTGGATGCGACTTATGAATGCCGCGAGGCGCAGTCGGATGTCTGGATGACGCGCACGTGCTCCGCCGAATGACGTGTTTTCTTGTGTCGATTGGTTGAGCCTCCGTACCGCCATCCACTCGGAAGGGCCGCACCCGCGGAATCCTACATACGGAGGCTTTATCCCATGACGCAGGGCGCTGTGGATCAGGCGTCTGCTGGACAAGCAGACTCGACTTCAACGAAGTATGTGTACTTCTTCGGTGGTGGCAAGGCAGACGGCAATGGCCGCATGAAGGATGTGTTGGGCGGCAAGGGCGCCGGCCTGGCGGAGATGACCAATGCCGGGTTGCCGGTGCCTCCTGGATTCACCATTCAGACCGAGGCCTGTCGCGAATACATGCGCGGCGCAGTGAGCCCGGCGATCGATATCGAGATGTACGCCGCCCTGGACACGCTGGAGAAGCTGCAGGGACAAAAACTGGGCACCGGCGATAATCCCCTGCTGGTTTCAGTTCGTTCCGGCGCCAAGTTCTCCATGCCCGGCATGATGGACACGATTCTGAATCTGGGTCTCAACGACCAGGCCGTGGAAGCGCTGGCCAAGCTGTCGAACAATCCCCGGTTCGCCTATGACTCCTATCGCCGCCTGATTCAGATGTTCGGCGACGTGGTGCTCGATGTCTCGAAGAAGAAGTTCGAGCACATTTTTGACACGGTCAAGGCGCGCGAGGCTGTGAAGTTCGATTACGAACTCCAGCCTGAAGCGTTGAAAGAAATCATCGTCGAGTACAAGAAGCTGGTCCGTCAGGAGACGGGCAAGGACTTCCCGCAGGGCCCTCTGGATCAACTGGTCCAGGCCCGCGACGCCGTTTTCAGGAGCTGGCAGAACGATCGTGCCAAGACCTACCGGCGCATCAATCACATCGACGACTGGCTGGGTACAGCGGTCAACGTGCAAGCCATGGTTTTCGGCAACTTGGGCGAGAACTCAGGCACGGGCGTGGGTTTCACGCGCAATCCCGCAACCGGCGAGCACATCTTCTTTGGCGAGTACCTCATGAACGCGCAGGGCGAGGACGTGGTTTCAGGCGTTCGCACGCCGCTGTCGATCAGTGAACTTGAGCGCGCGATGCCGATGGTTTACGAGCATCTGCGCGACATCACGCGGAAGATGGAAAAGCACTATCGGGACATGCAGGACTTTGAGTTCACCATCCAGGATGGCAAGCTCTATATGCTGCAGACCCGTAATGGCAAGCGCACCGGCCTGGCCGCTGTTCGCATCGCCATCGACATGGTCCGCGAGGGCCTGATCACGCAGGAAGAAGCGATCTTCCGCGTCGAGCCCAACCAACTGTACGACTTCCTGGTTCCCCGCCTGGTGGAAAAGGGCGAGAAGGTCGAAGTTCTTGCCACCGGCCTGCCGGCGTCGCCGGGCGCGGCTGTGGGCCAGATCGTCTTCACTGCGGAAGATGCCGTGAAGTTCCACCAGAACGGCGCTTACCGGGTCATCATTCTGGTTCGCGGCGAGACCACGCCTGAAGACATCGCCGGCATGGAAGTGGCGGCGGGCATTCTCACCTCGCGCGGCGGCATGACCTCGCACGCCGCTGTCGTCACCCGCGGCATGGGCAAGTGCTGCGTGGCCGGCGCCGGCGATTGCACCGTTGACGAAAAGGCCAAGGAACTGCGCGTCAAGGGCCACGTCTACAAGCAGGGCGACTGGATCTCGCTGGACGGCACCACCGGCCGCGTGATTGCCGGTCAACTCAAGACGCTTCCTGCCCAGCCGGACGATCCGGATCTGGTCAAGTTCATGAGCTGGGTCGACCCGGTTCGCCGGCTGCGCATTCGCGCCAACGCCGACGTTCCCCGCGATGCAGCCCAGGCGCGCCTGTTCGGCGCCGAAGGCATTGGACTGTGCCGCACTGAGCACATGTTCTTTGCCGAGGACCGCATCGGGCACATGCGCACCATGATCCTTTCTGAAAACGAGAAGGACCGCCGCGAAGCGCTGCTGAAGCTTCTGCCCATGCAGCGTGCCGACTTTGCCGGTCTGTTCAAGACCATGGAGTCGCTGCCGGTGACCATTCGCCTGCTCGATCCTCCGCTGCACGAGTTCTTGCCGCAGCGCGAAGATCTGCTGGTGGAGATCTCCCACCTGGAAGACACCAAGCCCCGTTCGCCGCGGCTCAAGGAACTGCGTCCGCTGCTGGCGCGCGTCCAGGAACTGCACGAGACCAACCCCATGCTCGGCCTGCGCGGCTGCCGTCTTGGCATCGCCTTCCCCGAGATCACCGAGATGCAGGCTCGCGCACTGTTCGAGGCTGCGGTCGAAGTGAAGAAGCAGGGCGGCGATCCGCACCTTGAAATCATGGTTCCGCTGATCGGTTCCATTGAAGAGATGCGCAATCAGGCTACCATCGTCCGCCGTATCGCCTCGGATGTCTTCAAGGAGACGGGCGAGACGGTCGACTACATGGTCGGCACCATGATCGAGCTGCCGAGGGCTGCCCTCACCGCCGATCAGATCGCCGAAGAGGCTGAGTTCTTCAGCTTCGGAACGAACGATCTGACCCAGACCACATTCGGCATTTCGCGCGACGACATCAACCACTTCCTGCCGTCCTACATCAAGCAGGGCATCTTCAAACAGGATCCTTTCGCCACCCTCGATCAGGCGGGCGTAGGCTTGCTGGTGAAGATGGCCACGGCCAAGGGACGCAACACCCGGCCCACCCTCAAGGTAGGCATCTGCGGCGAGCACGGCGGTGATCCAGAGTCCGTCAAGTTCTGCCACAAGATCGGGCTCAACTACGTTTCCTGCTCGCCCTTCCGTCTGCTGACGGCGCGGCTGGCGGCGGCGCAAGCGGCGCTCGAAGAGAAAATGACCGGGCCGAACATGCACGGCACCAGCTAGAGCGGCTCCACAATTCACATGCCCTTTCCGGCATCTTGCAAGGTGGCATTTTCTTGAGGAAAATGCCACTTGATAGCGGTGGATTCGGGGTGCAGCAATTGTGGAACCGCTGTAGTCTCATCAGACCGGCTTAACACCGAGGGCGCAGCCGATTGGCTGCGCCCTCGGCGCGTCTGGGATCAATCCCACGCGCAAAGCCAGCGCTCTGTCTCCTCCGAAATCGCAAATCTATTCCGAGCGGACTGTTCATCCCGCAGGATGGCATTTATCCCGGTGCAAGGACCACAAGTATAACAAAAGTAAGTAAAGTAGCGGCTGAACGGGTCCGATGAAAGGATCGGAGAGTGCACTATGGCCGCGGTCCTTGCTTTCTTGCTCTTTATCGTTTGCAGCATCGTTGCGCGTTGCGTGAAAGTCGTGGTGCATGCCGTGAGGAAAACCGGTGCCGCCCGAGTTGGCTTTGCCCCCGGCGCGGTCGAAGAATGTTCCGCGGATTGACCGTCATTTCCGCATTCCGCGGCATTTCAACCAAGAGCCCGGCTTCTCCCCCATTGCCGGGCGCCAGATGTCTCGATCCTGAGACTTGGCCCGCCTGGCAACATGGGTCTCGCTCCCCGGGCCGATGAATTACTTAGAATCCCCGCCCGGCGCGTAGTAGCCTTCGCGAGTCACTACCACCAGATCGTCCTTGTTGGCCTTGAGAGCGATCTTATGGAAGCCGCCTTCCTTGTCTACCAGGTCAGGGGTGTAAGTGAGCAGATACTGGCCCCGCAGCTCTTCGGCGATCTGGCCATAGATCTCTTCCAGGTTATCTTTCTTCTTGGCCTCAAAGTAGCGGCCTCCTGTGCGGGTAGCAATCTTCTCCATGATCTTCTTGCCATCTACCTCGGCTTTCTTTTCCTCGCCTCCGCCGCCGCGCCGTCCGCTTCCGCCACCGCCGGGATATCCGCCCCCTCCTCCGGGATAACCCCCGCCGCCCATGCCGCCATGGCGTCCACCGCCCATGCCGGGGCCGCCGAAGTTCTGGCTCTTTTCCTGCTCCCCTTTGAAGTAGATGGTATAAACAGCCAGGTTGGCCCGGTCAGCCGCGTCCACTGCGTCGTTGAGGGTCTCCTTGCTGCCGCGGTCTATGCCGTCTGAGAAGACGACAAGCGCTTTGCGGCCGTCCTTGGGGCGCATCAGTTCGTCGGAGGCCAGGAAGATTGCGTCATAGAGTTGCGTGCCGCCGCGGCTGCCGTGCTGCCGCTGGCTGCGGTCGTCTCCGCTGGTCTCAGGGCCTTGGGAGTCGTTGCGTGCCGCCCGGCTCGGCCCCATGTCGTCCAATTCGCGGTGCAGTTTGTCGCGGGAGGTGGTGAAGTCCTCCAGCAGTTCCACTTCGCGGTCGAAGTGAATCAGGAAGGCCTGGTCCTTGCTCGTCTTGGGATCGGCGGGGAGCATGGTGTCGACAAATTTGCCCGCAGCTTTGCGTTCGCTCTCCAGGGCCTCGGAGAGGCTGCGGCTGGTGTCGACCAGCAGGCCGAGCCGGTAGGGCAAGTTGGTCTCTCTGGTAAAGCTCTTGATGGTTTGCGGACGGCCATCCTTGGCCAGGGTGAAATCGGCGGCCTTGAGGCTGGTGACTAGCGCGCCCTTCTTGTCGCGCACGGTCACCGGCAGCAGCACCTCCCGCGCCTGCATTTTCAGGGTTGTGGTGGGCTGTTCCGAGGAGTTGTGCTGGGCTTGGGTGGCGACGGGCAGGCAGGGAAGGGCCAGCAGGGAGACGGCAAAGCAAAGAAACGATCGATTTTGCATGACGGTCAAAGTGTACACACTCTCACAGCATTAGACGAAGCAGATCGCGGACCGTTGACCGGGTCCCTGGTCCGGCTGGCGGAAAGAAAGAACAATCCTTCGAGGGAGGTCTTGCGTCACTCCCCGGCCTGCGTTGGGAGGCGTATAATTCCCGCCGGTTCGGGAGCCAGTTCGAACGCGACTCCAAGGTTCCGCGGGGATTCTTGGGTCGTCGAGAGAATCGCGTGTTCCGCCCCGGACCTTGCCGGTCACCCGGCGTACAGGAGGGTTCGTCGTCATGGCACAAGCCACTCAGTACGATTTGCAACTTGCCGGCCGCATGGCGCGGCTGGGCACCGAGACTGCTTTTGAGGTTCTGGCCAAGGCAAAGGCGCTGGAGCGCCAGGGCAAGAGCATTCTTCATCTTGAAATTGGAGAACCCGATTTTGATACCCCGGCCAATGTAGTGGAAGCGGCCGTCGATGCGCTGCGCAAAGGATGGACCCACTACGGTCCCTCGGCCGGCCTGCCCGAGCTGCGGCAGACCATTGCGCATTCTGTGAGCCACAGCCGCGGGGTTGAGATCTCGCAGGACGAAGTGGTTGTAGTGCCGGGCGGAAAGCCAATCATGTTTTTTACCATGCTGGCGCTGATCGACGAAGGGGATGAGGTCATCTATCCCAATCCGGGATTTCCCATTTACGAATCGATGATCAACTACGTGGGCGGCAAAGCGGTGCCTATCCAGTTGCGCGAAGAGCGCGGATTTGCGCCGGACTTCAACGATCTGCCCGCGCTCATCACTGATCGGACAAGGCTGATCATCCTCAATTCGCCGCAGAATCCTACTGGCGGCATCCTGCACCGCGAAGAGATCGAGCGGGTGGCGCGCATTGTGGGCGAGCGCAATATCATGGTGCTCTCCGATGAGATCTACAGCCGCTTGCAGTTCGAGGGCCAGCCGTTCTCGATCATGAGCGTGCCCGGCATGAAAGAGCGGACAATCCTGCTGGACGGCTTCTCGAAGACCTACGCGATGACCGGCTGGCGCATGGGCTACGGCGTGATGCGTGCGGATCTGGCGGTTCAGATTACGCGGTTGATGACCAACTCGAACTCGTGCACCGCCAGCTTTACGCAGATGGCGGGGATTGAAGCGCTGCTGGGAGATCAGAGCCCGGTGGAGCGCATGTGCGCGGAGTTCAAGCGGCGCAGCGAATTCTTTGTGGCCGGTTTGAATCGGATCAGAGGATTCTCCTGCATCATGCCCAAGGGAGCGTTCTACGTCTTCCCGAACATTACCAAGACCAGATGGCAGTCCAAGCCGCTAGCGGATGCGTTGCTGGAGCAGACGGGGGTGGCAGCGCTTTCAGGCACCGCATTCGGCCGTTTCGGCGAGGGTTATCTGCGCTTCAGTGTGGCCAACTCGATGGAAAATCTGGAGAAGGCGCTCGAACGCATCGGCCTGTGGGCGGAGAAGAATCTCTAGTGTGGTGTCACAGAAGTTCGCATCATCATTCGACGCCCCTCAACCCCTAATCAGGATGTCATTCTGAGCAAATGACTCGCGATGCGAGTTAGGCCGGGAATGAACTGGTCGAAAGCCTCCCGAAGGGAGGTCAGGAGAATAGCCCAGGCCGGGGTCCCCGCGAACAGGTCTTCGTTCGCGGGGTGGAGGACAAGCGAAGCGCAGTCCTGGGTTGCAAGTCAAACAGGAGTTCTAGCCCCGTAGGGGCGATGCGAAACACGGCCACTGCGGCCCGTTCATTGGGAGCGAACGGGGCCCCAGACGCTTCTCAGTTCCGGGGTCCCCAAAGAGCGGTCTTTGCTCTTTGGGGTGGAGTTCCGGGGTCCCCAAAGAGCGGTCTTTGCTCTTTGGGGTGGAGTCTGGGGGGGTGAGCCGAAGGATCTGCGGATGCTCTTCGGGATTCATGCCAAGAACTTTGGAGACAGGACACTAGCACTGAAGCTACCTGGTTACTGCTCTCCAGGTATCAAGATCGAGACCAGGGGCACCCAGGCAAATCGGCCAAGAAATGCACGCGCGAGATCGCTGCCGCGCGAAGGAGAAAGCTATGGCGCTGATCGATTCCACGACCGGAGAGGTTCTCCGGAGCTATTCCATCGAACAATTGCAGGAAGCCGCGAACCAGATGCGCGGCTACGATCTGGTTGCTCTTCATGCCGCGGGATCGGGCCATGCAGGAGGCACGCTGTCGATAATGGATGTGAACGCAGCACTGTACCTGCATGTCGCCCGGCACGATCCCCGCAATCCAAACTGGGCAGATCGCGACCGCATCGTCTGGTCCACCGGGCACAAGGCTCCGGCTCTGTATGTTGGGCTGGCCTTCGCGGGCTTTTGCCCGCTGGAGGAGACGATGACCTTGCGCAAGCTCAGCTCGGCGTTCCAGGGGCACCCGCACTGGCTCAAGCTGCTGGGTGTTGAGGTTTCCACGGGCTCGCTGGGGCAGGGCTTGAGTATTTGCGTGGGCATGGCGCTGGCTGCGCGGCTGGACGGCAGAACGAACAAAATCTTCTGCCTGATGGGCGACGGCGAGCAGCAGGAGGGCCAGGTCTGGGAGGCGGCCATGGAGGCTGGGCACTATCGCCTGGACAACATAATCGCCATCGTGGATTGCAACCGGCTGCAGATCGATGGCTGGGTCAAGGACGTCATGCAGGTTGAACCGCTAGAGGAGAAATACACCGCCTTTGGCTGGGAGACGATGCGCATTGACGGGCACGACATGTGCCAGGTGGTGGAGGCGCTCGAAAAGGCAAAAGCGGTCGAGGGCAAGCCGGTAGTCATCCTGGCTGACACCATCAAGGGCAAGGGTGTCAGCTTCATGCAGGATCAGGCCGGGTGGCATGGCAAGACACCCAACTTCGACGAACTGATGGCGGCGCTGAAGGAGCTGGGCCTGAGCGAGAGCATTCCGGTGGCGGAGCTGCTGGCCAGGGCAAAGAGCTACCAGGGCGAGGTGGATCGCAGGCTTGAAGGCAAGATGCCCAAATACTCGCGAGAGTACTGGTGGAACGCAGGCGACAGCATGAAGGTGAAGATGGAGCCCACACGCAAGGGCTTCGGGCAGTCGCTGGCGGCCAACGGTGACGATGAGCGAGTGGTGTGCCTGGGTCTGGATATTTCCGGTTCCATCACCATCAGCGATTTCTACGCCGGCAAGCCGGAGCGCGCCCAACGCTGGATCAGTATGGGGATCGCCGAGCAATCGGCTACCTCGGCGGCGGCAGGGATGGCGAGGGAAGGCAAGCTTCCCGTGTTGGGCTCATATGCCACGTTTTCCGCAGCTCGCAATCTCGACCAGATTCGCACGTCGGTCTGTTATGGGAATTTCAACGTTTTGATTGCGGGGGCGCACGGCGGAGTCTCCGTGGGCCCCGATGGCGCCACCCATCAAGCCCTGGAAGACCTCTTCGCCATGCAGGGGCTGCCCAACATGTCGGTGGTCGTGCCTTGCGATATTGTGGAAACGCGCAAGGCTACCGACTACTTGCTCCTGAAGCACGTCGGGCCAAAGTATATCCGCTTTGCCCGCGAGGCTACGCCCATTGTCACCGAAGCAGACACACCGTTTGTCTTCGGCAGAGCAAACGTGATTCGCTTGCGCGACGAGTCGGCCGGATTCATCGAAGCCTTCGAGACGCGGCTGGCCTCGGAATACCGCAACGAGTCGGAGGACCTGAGCATTGTGGCTTGCGGGCCCATGGTTCCAGAAGCCATGCGTGCGGCATTCATTCTGAAGCGGGAGTACGGCTACGAGACGCGGGTGCTGAACATGCACACCCTGAAGCCAATGGACGCGGAAGCCCTGATTCGCGCAGCCCACGACACCGGAGTGGTGATTACCGCCGAAGAGCATCAGATCGGCGCGCTGGCATGGCGAGTGAGCGCGATCCTCACAGAGAGCGAACAGCTCTACGGGAGGCGTTTGATTACTGGCGCCATTGGTGTGAAAGACCGCTTTGGCGACTCGGGCGCTCCTTGGGAACTGATTAAGGAGTTGGAGGTGAGTGCCGAGCACATTGCCCGCAAGGCGCTGGATTTGCTGGCGATCAAGAAAAAGGCTGTGGCGGCCGTGGATCTGACGACTGCTTGAGGGTTCGCTTACCACGATTGCAGCGCGAAGAAACCGGGCCCATCCTTGCCGCGCGTTCCTGTGGCAAGGGTGGGAATCCGAAACGAGCGGTTACGGCGGGAAAAAGTGCCAAATCTGAAGGGTATTCAAACGCCAGTAACAATCGCCGTAGAGAATCGAAGTTGGCAGTTCATCTGCAAGGGAGCTCTCTGTGAAAAAGTCTCTGATAGTGCTAGTTTTGTTCGTTTTGGCCATGAGCGCTGCTCAAGCGCAGAAGTTGACCGGGGCAGGCGCAACCTTCCCTTATCCGATTTATTCCAAGTGGTTTAACGAGTATGCGGCTGCGCATCCTGGCGTCGAGATCAACTATCAGTCGATCGGTTCCGGCGGCGGAATCCGCCAAGTCTCAGCGGGCCTCGTGGACTTTGGCGCCTCCGACGCAGTGATGACTGACGAACAACTCGCCTCCTCGAAGGTCAAGCTGATTCACATTCCCACCGTTCTCGGCGCGGTCGTGCCCATCTTCAACGTAACCGGCGTGGGCAACATCAAGTTCAGTTCCGAAGTGCTCTCCGACATCTTCCTCGGCAAGATCGTTACCTGGGCCGACCCGCGCATCGCCAAGGATAACCCCGGCGTCAAACTACCCGACGAGAAGATCAATGTTGTTCACCGTTCCGACGGCAGCGGTACCACCTACATCTTCACCGACTACCTGAGCAAGGTCAGCAAGGAATGGGCCGGTGGTCCCGGCAAGGGCGCTTCGCCATACTGGCCGGTAGGCGTCGGCGGCAAGGGGAATGAAGGCGTGGCCAGCCTGGTCCGTCAGTTGCCTGGAGCGATCGGTTACGTGGAGCTTATCTATGCTCTTCAGAACAAGATCAGCTACGGCGAAGTAAAGAACGCGGCAGGCAATTGGGAGCGGGCCTCAATTGAAGGGGTCACTGCAGCCGCTGCCAGCATCAAGGTCATGCCCGCCGACTATCGTGTCTCCATCACGAACGCACCCGGCGCCAACGCCTACCCCATCTCCAGCTTTACGTGGCTGCTGATTCCGATCAAGTCCACCGATCCGGCCAAGGGCAAGGTCATCAAAGACATGCTGAGCTGGATCGTCAAGTCGGGCGAGAGCGAGGTCAGCACTCTCTCCTATGCTCCGCTGCCCGAGAGCGTGGTAGAGAAGGTTCTCAAGACCATCTATTCAATTCAGTAGAAACGGGCGGACGGTCTGGCTCTCGCGCCGGGCCGTCCGCATTTCCCAGCGTTGGACCGTCGCCCGAATGCCCTGCTACAAACGCTCCCCTTTGGAGGGGACCTGTATGCGGAGCGCGGTCCGGATTGTTATGGTTTGTGCCCTGGCGCTTTTGCCAGGGCTTTTGATTGCCAGCGAGAAATTTGACGGTAAATGGCTTACGAAAATGACCGCCCGGCGAAAGGAGAAACCGAGGGATGCGCCAGGCAGTTTCCCGGCACGATGACCGCCGGCAATCTTTGAGGAGAGCACGGCACCGCGGGGCGACCCGGCTACTTGCTGCTGGAAAGCCTCATCGCGGATAACGGCTCTGCCAAGCTGTCTGGGACCGGAATTGTCGCCTCAAGAAAATATGCGCGCTGAGTCTTCGCTCGCCAAGGCGAGGAATAAACCTACGAAGTCAGGGCCCACTTCAAAGAGACCGAGGGCACAAGCGCAAAGAGTCAAGGCCTGTGCATCGTTGGCCGACCTGCACGGTCGACTTCGTAAAGCAGTAGAAGCAGATGTGAGGGGTTCTACCTCTCCAAATGCGCCTCGATCAGCCTGTCCACCAGCGGCGTAAGCTCTTCTGCTGTGCGCGGTAGAATGAACGCCTTCGTTCCCTCATCCCAATCGAGCTTGAAGCTGGTCGAGAGCGCGGAGATCCAGATCTGGCGCACCGGGGCATTCGGCGTGATGACAAATTTGCCTGGCGGCTCTTCGAACAGGACGTTCAGCACGCCGTTTTGCTCCTCAACTTCAAATCCCGCATCATCGTCCTCTTCCCGAACGATCAGATGCTGCATGAGCGCCTGTAGGGCGACTTCGACGAGGCGGCGGAATTCCAATTCATCCAACATGGCACAAGTTTAGCAAGCCGTGCGCGTACCGGGCTCGGCATCTGCCACCTTGCGCAGCAATTGCTCCAGCACCGTGAAGTCCATCTGCTCAGGCCGCGTGAACCGGATGCAACTCTTGCCGATGCTGGCGGCGCCCAATGCATCGCGAAATTCGTTCGTCAGTGCAGGATTCACATACAAGGCGATGTACTGCTTCTGGCTTGCGAACGAGATCTCGATTGCCCCCTTGCGCTTGTAACAGGGCATCCCAAATTCGATGCACTCTTCAACTCCAGGAAGATTCTGGAGGATGAGGTTGCGCAGGTTTTCGATTGCCTCACGGCGTTCGGCGGAGACCTCCGCCACGTAGGCATCCACATTGGGTGCTTTGCTGATCATGCAATCTCCTCTCAAATGAGATAGATGATTCCTTCGTAAAAAAGGCTGGATCGTGGCCCTTTTTGGGATGACAGCGGATGGCGGCCTATGGGCCAGGCACTCAAGCGGCCTCTGCCCCATTTTGGCATTTAAAGGGTTCAATTCATTATTTATCGGCTTTTTCTCGGGAATATGGTGTTCTGTTCACCGCTGCCCCGTCATACTCGCCTGGGATCTCAATCCTTCGGTCGGGGAGGCAAAGGGATGCATCGAATCAGAGTGACTGTGGGCCTGATTGCCGTGGCGCAGGGAGGGCTTTTCCTCCTCGCTCAACAACCCAGAGAGTCCGTACCACCCTCGCAATTGGTGCGTGAGGTCGTCTACAACGAGCTTCATGACCACCAAAGCCATGGCTACTGGCGCTACTGGATCGAACATCGCTCACAGAAGGACTCTCACATCGACGATCAGATAGAGACTGCCGACGGCCCCATCACGCGGACGACTCTCAGCAATGGGCGTCCGCTCACAGCGGAAGCCCGCCAGATGGAGCAGGCTCGCCTCTACCATCTGCTCACCTCGCCCGCGGAACAGGCCCGCCACCGCCAGGAGTATGCCGAAGACGAAAAGCGCATCGGCAGAATCGTCGCGCTTTTGCCTGACGCCTTTCTCTATGAATACGATGGAGAAGAGAACGGCTGCCATCGGCTGCGCTTTCGCCCCAACCCAGACTATCCCGCCCATTCCATTGAGGCCCGCATCTTCCACGCCATGAGCGGGGAACTTTGGGTAGACGCCCGCTACAAACGCATGGCGCGGCTCGACGGCCATCTTGAAGAGAACGTGGACTTTGGCTACGGTATCCTTGGCCGGCTCTACAAGGGTGGATGGTTCCGCCTGGATCGTACCCAGGTAAGCGCCGCCGACTGGAAAACCGAACGTCTTGAGGTCCACATGAATGGCCGGGCCATGCTCTTCAAGACCATCGCGCGCGAGACCAGCGAGGTACGCGGCGGCTTCGCGCCCGTGCCTGCGGGGATGAGTCTTTCGCAGGGACTTTTCTTGATCGGACAGCCCCAACCGCTTGGCACGCTGGTTGGCCCAACGGCTCTTGCTCTTCGCCGGTAGGGGCGCTTCCTGCTGTGGCCTGTGGAAAACACACGGCTCTGACAGTCCATTTGTATCGAAACAGGACATCTTTTCTTCAAGAATCGCTAAACTTCCTGGAACTTTGGCCGATACTCGTCGGCATGGGAAGCCCTTGATGGAGGAGAACCTGTGGAGATCAGCCCGATTACCGGCATTCGCGCCTTCCCAGCCAAGGTCCCGGCTGCGGATGCCAAGCACTGGGCGGTCTTTGAAATGGAGAACTCCTCGCGCACCGGCGACGAAACCTACTCGCCGGGGAGCGGCAAATCAAAAGACGAGGACGAAGACCAATACGAAGAGACCGCAGACGCAGCTGAGCCAGAGGAGGAAGCTGCTCCCGAAGGTGTGCCTGAACCCAAGCTGCTTGCACTGGAGGATGGTCGCAGCCGCAAGGTCAGCTTCTTCGTATGAATACGGTCAACAAGCCCGATGATCTCTCAAACATCTGATTCCAAATAAACTTCGCACAATGTAGAGACTCTCATAGAAGAAGCGGCTTGCATTCTTCGCCTTGTCCATTTATTTTACTAACCAGTTAGTTAATAAATGACAGCCCCCTCCTCAGCCCGCACTCAAGCCGAACGCTCCGACCAGACGCGCGCCCGAATCCTCGACGCCGCCATCCGGGAATTCAGCGAAAACGGCCTGGCCGGGGCCCGCACCGAGCAGATTGCCGAGGCCGCTGGTGTGAACAAGGCGCTGCTCTACTACTACTTCAGCAGCAAGGACGCTCTCTATACCGCGGCCCTGGAGGCGGTTGTCGAGGGAGTGCGCGCCACCAGTTTTGCTGTGCTTGAAGCGGAAGCTCCGGCCGGCGAGCGCTTTCTCCGGATCGCACTCAACCACTTTGACCGGATTTACTCGAACCGCCCCTTCCAAAGCCTCATGCAGCAGGAGATGATTCGCCTCCATCGTGGTGAGTCCAACGCAATGGGACCAATCGCTGAGAAGTTGATGCGGCCTCTCTGGGCCAGGGTGCATGAACTGGTGGACGAGGGCATCGCCCACGGCGAGTTCATTCAAGTGGAGTGGACGCAGTTGATCTACGCCAGCTTGGGAGCCAATGTCTTCTACTTCCTTTCCGCACCCATGACCAAATGGTCACAGGGGTACGATCCGCTGTCGCATGAGGCCCTTGAATCCCGCCGCAGAATAGCCATCGAATTCCTGGGGCAGGCGATTTTTGTCGACCGCGAGCACGGAGCGCGGGAGGCCGCGCGCGTGCTGGAGTCGGCTCCCATGCCTGAAAGAAGCGCGCTTGTGACCGACATACTCGCGAGTCACGCAATAAAACCAGGCCTGAACCGTCCTGAATGAAGTGAGGAACAAGTGAACGCACGCAATAGAGTCTTTCTTATTCTCGCCCTTCTAACCATTGGGTCGCTTATCTGGTATTTCGTTACCGTGAGGCCCAACGGAGACCTTCAACTGATCGGTACGGTAGACGCCAACGAAGTGATTGTGAGTTCCCGAATCCAAGGCCGCATTCAGACCCTGACTGTGGACGAGGGGCAGGACGTGAAGGCCGGGCAACTGATCGCCATCATCCAGAGCGACGATTTGCAGGCGGCCCGTGATGCGGCAGAAGCCACCGTGTCAAGCCAGAAGTCGAAGCTTGGAGAGACAGTGGAGACTGAGCGTCAGACGCGCGGTGAGACCTCCAGTGCTGCCATCAATGCAGAGGCGGTTGTCGCGGCCGCGCGCGCATCGCTGGCTCAGGCTCAGGCCCAACTCGATCACCAGCAGGCCGACACCAGCCGCACCGTAGCGCTGGCTCAGCAGGGCATCATGAGCGCCCAGGCAAGGGACGAGGCAGCAACCAGCCTGCAGGCAGCCCAGGCGGCAGTAGATGCCGCGCGCCACAACGTTGCCGCAGCTGAAGCCTCTCTGCGTCAGGCCCGCGCGCACGAACTGCTGACGGTCGTGGCCGCGCGGACCGTGGACGCCACGCGCAATGACGTGGCAAACGCCAAGGCGATGGCCGATCAGGCAAAGGTTCAGGTGGGTTACTCGCAGGTGTTCGCGCCGGTCAGCGGCAAGGTCAATGTCCGCGCCGCGCGCCAGGGCGAGGTGGTTGCCATTGGCGCGCCCATTGTCACCATTATGGACCTCACCCAGACGTGGATCTATGCACCTTTGCCGGAAACACAGGCGGACACTGTGCAACTGGGCGACAATCTGCGCGTCGTGATGCCCAGCGGCGCGGTCATCAAGGGAAAAATCATCGCCAAGGCTGCCGAAGCTGACTTCGCCACGCAGCGCGACGTGAGCGCCCGCAAGCGCGATATCAAGACCATTCAGTTGAAGCTGCTCATCGATAATCCGGGCGAGCGCTGGGTTCCCGGCATGACCGCCGAAGTCTATATTGCCAAGAGCAAGCTGGTGAAGCAATGAGCGCCGGAACGGCTATCGAAGTCGAGCACATCTTCAAGCGCTATGGCGACTTTGAGGCTGTCAAGGATGTGAACTTCAAGGTGGCCGATGGTGAAATCTTCGGCCTGCTGGGCCCCAACGGCGCAGGCAAGAGCACCTTGATCCGCATGATGACCACGCTCATTCCTGTCACCGCGGGCCGTGCCATCGTCGGCGGCCACGACGTGGCCAAGGACCCAGATGCGGTGCGCGAGATGATTGGCGTCATTCCTCAAGCGCTCACCAGCGACCCCGACCTCACTGTCGAAGAGAACCTGAGCATCTACGCCAAGCTCTACAGCGTTCCCAAGGCCAAGCGCCTGAAGAATATCGCCGAAGTGCTGGAGGCGGTGGACCTGACCAAATGGCGCACCGCGCAGACCAAAACGCTCTCCGGCGGTATGCGGCGAAGGCTGGAGATTGCGCGCGGCCTGGTGCACAATCCGAAGATATTCTTTCTCGACGAGCCGACCACCGGACTCGATCCGGTCTCGCGCATCGCGGTTTGGGAGATGCTCGACAACCTGCGCACCACGCGCAAGCTCACCATGCTGCTCACCACGCACTACATGGAAGAAGCAGACAAACTCTGTGACCGCATCGCCATTGTCGACCACGGCAAGCTTGTGGCCCTGGGCACGCCCATGGAACTGAAGCACAGCGTGCCCGGCGCTAACGTGGTCGAGGTGCACTTTGATCGCGAGACTCACGAGTGGCAGTCCCGGCTGGAAGCCCTCGACGGAGTGACCAGCGTGCAGGCAGAGAGCGCCGGCTTCTATCGCGTGCTGACTTCCTCCGGGTCAAAGACCACCATGCAGTTAGTGGAGTTAGCTGCCTCGCTGGGCGAAACGCTCACTTCACTGAGCGTGCAAAACACCACGCTCGACGATGTCTTTGTCCATTACACGGGCCGCCAACTCCGCGATGAGCAGGTCAAGCCCCCGGCCTTCACCATGCCGCCCCGGCCCGGAGCACAGCCATGAACCGAATGTTTGCCATTGTCGAACGCGAAATGCGCAAGTTCTTCCGCTCACCCATGCTGATGATCATGTCCCTGATGATGCCCATTTTGCAGTTGCTCATCATGGGCAACGCCTTTGGCGGCAAGATCGTGGGCGCGCGCGTCGCCGTTGTCGATTACGATCACGGTCCGCAGGCGGTCAGGATTCGCGAGGGCTTCGACGCCATCGCCGTCAACATCAAGACATTCACCACCGTCAACTATACGGATGAGAATCTGGCTCGCGAAGACGTGCGCACCGGCAAGGTGGACGGCGCGGTCATCATCCCCAAGCAGTATTCGCGCCGGGTCTATGCGCAGGACGCCCCGCAAATCGGCTTCGTGGTCGACAACTCCGATCAGTTCACTTCCGGCTCGCTCGAAGCCGAGATGCAATCGCTGGTCACCGCGCTCACCAGCCCGGTCATCCAACCGCGGCTCGCCAACTCCGTCGCGCTCGACATTGTCGAGTTGTACCCCTACGTGAATTACATGAAGTTTCTGCTGCCCGCCTGCATCGCGCTGGCCATGTATATCTCGGTCATGATCGGCGGCGGCATGTTATACATTGACGACAAGGCGCGCGGCGTCCACGAGGGCTATCTCGTAACTCCGATCACCAAGCTGGAGTTGGTCTTTGGCCTCAACATGGCCAGCGCCATCAAGGCGACTTTGTCGGGCATTTGTCTAACTGTCATCGGATCCCTAATGGCCGGGCTGGGCATCATCTTTCATCCCATGGCGCTGCTGGAACTGCTGTGCCTGATCCTGGGCACGGCCATCGCTTTCAACGGCATGATGTTCCTGTTCATGGTGCGCGTCGAGGACCCGCTCACCCCGCGCGCCATGTTCGGCGTGCTCAACCTGCTGCTCTTCTATCCTTCGGGCGCCATGTATCCCATCACGGCGTTTCCCTGGTGGCTGCGGGCACTCTCAGTGGTTGACCCCTTTACTTACTGCGTGCACGGCTTCAAGGCCATCATCCTCAAGGACGGCGGATTCGCGGCCATCCAGTTCGATTTGCTGTTTCTCTTTGCCTTCGGATTTGGCACACTTCTCATCGCCACGCCGCTGTTCAAGCGCACGCTGTGACCTAGAGCATTTTCACTGATGGCTTAACGAAGCTGCGTGCCCCATCCATTTCACGGCTTTTCGAGGAAAAGATGTGAAATGGGTGGGAAACCTCAAAATCGCCCGTGCAAGAACTGTGAAAATGCCCTGATATGCACTGTCGTATTGCGCAGACCGACTTTTATCGGCGGGTTACGGTCGAAATGAAAAGGCTGAACAAACATTCGCTCCGAAGGTCGAGCCGAATCCGCCCGAAGGGGCGGAACGAGAGTAGCCCAGGGCAAGCGAAGCGCAGCCCTGGGTCAAGAGCCAAGATGAATTTCAGCGCCCGTAGGGGCGCGGTGAAACCCGGCGAACCCTGCTGATTCACGGGAAGACCTTGGACGGCGCGGACGATGGCCTTTCCTCTGGAGCAACCAAAAGGATTTCCGGCAACAAGCAAGTCTCCGGAATGCAATCGGGCGGTCCATTCCTTGTGGGAGGATGGGCCGCTCGATTGCGTGTGCGGCAGTCTCACCGCATAAGCCGCCGGATCGGCTCGTTGTCGGCATAGACGCGCCACTCCGCCACCAAGCCGTCTTCCACCACCGCGCGCAGCGCCGCCGGAGTCTCCCAGCGGTTCTCTGGCCGCGGCTTTCCGTCTGGTGAATAGGTGCCCTGCGCCACGCCCAGCAGCACCACCACTTGGCCCGCCCCCAAAAATGGACTGTCATCCTGAGCGGAGCGCAGCGGAGGCGAAGGACCTGCGGTATCGCAGAGCGTCTCCTCGACGGCAATCGAGTAGTCGGGAACCATGCGGAAATACCCCAACCACGCGTTGCGCACCGCCTCGCGACCCGCGACGGCGTTTCCCAGCGAGTCGATAAACCGGTGCTCCTCGGTCATCATCCCGGCCAAAGCATCCGCATCCTGCCGGTTGATGGCCCGCACAAACCCATGCGCCACAAACTCCGGTGAATTCGTCATGGAGACATTTTAACCACGCGGCCTACCTCGTAAGTGCTTTCACCAGGGGCGGCCGTCGCCTTCAACTTTCCCCCAATCGCCTATCCATGGGCGCCGAGTGGGGCTTTTGCCATTCGATACTCAAGATTTGCCGACAATTTAGTTGACCCTGAGTTTTAGAATCCTGACCCAATGTCACACCTTGTGTATGTTGCAGATATCTTGCGAAATCAAGTAAAATCTGCGTGGTATCCTCAGTGGCAAAGCCGGTTCAAATTCGGGGAAAGTTCTTGACTGCGCAAGAAACCGCCGGCATCCTTGGGGTTTCGAAGCGGCGCGCCACGGAGCTGGCTCGGATGTTGTCGAACAGATCTGCCAAAGCAAAGAGAACGATTCTCTGTGTAGATGACAATGAACAAGAGCTTTCTGTACTCAAGTTCATGTTGGCAACCAACGGATACCGGGTAGTCTCGGCCACCAGCGGCCAGGAAGCCATCGACATATTTTGCGAAACCGAAGTAGACCTGGTGCTGGCGGACGTCGCGATGCCGCGGATGAGTGGATTTCAGTTGGTGGACCACCTGAAGCAGATTGCCGCTCACGTGCCCATGATTCTGCTGGGCGATCCGAAGAGGATGGGCGGAGAGATTCACGCAGCTGACGCGCTACTGGCCAAGAAAAATTGCTCGCCCCAGGAACTGCTGGAACGTATAAAGGTGATGACCGCTCGCAAGGGCCGACCCTACCTGAAGTCAACATCCCAACTGATCGAGTTGCCGATTCACAAGTATGCCTCCTAAGCTACGAACGAGACCTGAAATTCGGCAAGAAAACCCCAGAAGCCCGTATTCGGTTTTTCTAAATATCCCTTACGATTCGCGGTTCGAGTCCCTGTATCTAGCGTACATTGCTGCTATCAGCGCATTTGGACTGGTTCCACGAGCAACGCTCGAGATCCCAGGAGGGCGGCGGCGCCTTGACCGTATATTCGACTTGGTCAGCTCTTGCCAATACTCTGTTCACGATCTGTCGCGGGTTGAACTCGACAGGCGACCCCCTTCTACGCCTCGGTTCAATATGCCATTTGAGCTGGGCATCGCAGTTGCATGGGAGAAGATTTCAGGATCGTCACATGTCTGGTTTGTATGTGAATCGCATCCACGCCGGCTGCAGAAATCACTGAGCGATCTTGATGGCACGGAAGTGTACATCCACAAGGGCAAGGTCGATGGCCTGTTTGGCCAACTCTGTAGCGCTTTCGTCCGTTCAGAGCGACAGCCAACTGTTGGGCAAATGAGAATGATTTACAGGACGCTTAGAAGAGAACTGCCTATCCTTATAGATGCCTCTGGGGCAGACTCGGCGTTCGAGGCTCGGGTATTCAAGGACCTCTGCGTCCTCGCGAGCTCTGCCGCGAACCTCGCAGTTCCTTAGAACCTGAAGGGATGCTATGGGCGGCGATTCTATGATTGCATCGAGTTCTCCGATTTGCGGATGAAGGACGAACCAGCCCCGCCTTTCCCATGCCCTTGCGCACCGCCTACAATAGGAAGCTGAACTTCACAAAACGAGGACACCCATGCCGCTCTCCGGAGAAGCCATTCGCCTGATGAACTACATTGACGACGTTGCCGTGACCCTGCGCCGGGTGCTGGCTACCGTTCCCACCCTCTCTGCCGAGGAGCGCGCCCGCGTGGCCGAGCACCTGGAAAAGGCCACGCCCAGCGCCGAGGATGTTCACCGCGCGCTGATTGCGCAATAAGCCCGTCTTGCAAACCACTGTCGCCATTATCGGAGCCGGCCCGCTGGGCCGCTGGCTGGCCCTTTTCGCCGCCCGCGCCGGCTTCAGTGTGCTGCTTGAAGACGTGATGCCCCTCAACCTGCGCCACGCGCAGGAGTACTTGCGCCAGCAGCTTGGCCCGGCGAGCCAGGACTCGCCTGACACGGTTTTGAAACGGCATGGCTTCAGCCGTGCTGTTGAAGAGCCAGAGCCGGCCAGGGCTTGGGCCCCTGGGGGATGGTTCCCGGTCAACTCGCCCGTGGCCTTCGTCTCCACCATCGAGGACGCGGTGCGCGAGGCGGATCTGGTAATCGACTGCGTGCCCGACGAACTGGAGTCGAAACTGGAGATCCTCTGGCTGCTGGATCGCATGGCTCCGCCGCGCACGGTTTTTGCGACGCCCACGACACGGCTCTCCATCGTTGACCTGGCGAACTGCACGTACCGGCCGGAGAAATGCATTGCGATTGCCGCGGAAGCCAGCAGCCTGTGCGCCAACGCCGTGGCCGAGATCCTATTGCGCACGACGGCGCAGACCGCTCCGGAGAGTGTCGCCCTGGTGAGGATGTTCTGGGAGCGGTTGGGATTCAGTCCCCGATTTGAGTTGGGACGGGCCGAATAGGCCAGAACGCTGGGATGATTGCGGTTTGTGCTCTCCCACTCTTGCCGCAAAGCGCGCGGCATGTGTGAGGCGTACAGATCTTTCCTATTCCTTGATCGCTGATCCCTGACTACTGACCTTGAAGCACTTCTTCGTAATAGCGCACATAGTGCGGCACGACCAGCGAGGAGCAGAATCTCTTTTGCGCGGTTTTGCGACCTGCCTCGCGCATGGCTTCAAGGCGCGCGCGGTGCTTGAGCAGGCTCAGGGCTCCGGCGGCCATCTCATCCACTTCTCCGACGCCATAGAGGAGCCCGGTGACGCCGTCTTCGATCAGTTCCGGCACACCGCCCACGCGGGTGGCGATGGAGGGAACCTTGCATGCCATGGCCTCCAATGCGGCCAGCCCGAAGGATTCGAGCTCGCTGGGCATGAGCATGAGGTCGGCCAGAGGGAGCAACTCGTTGACCCGCTCCTGCTTGCCCATGAAGTGAATTTTGTGATGGATTTGCAGGTCGTGGGCCAGCCATTCCGCGGCGGAGCGGTCTGGCCCATCGCCCACCAGGACAAGTTGTGCGGGCATTTCACGCGCTACCTGCGCAAACACCCTGACGACGTCCACCACGCGCTTGACCGGCCTGAAATTGGAGAGATGCATGAGGATTGCTTCGTCTGGCCTGGCCAGCCGCGCCCGCGCCAGTGCGCGAACGGCCAGGTCCTCGAAGGGGGCATAGACATTGCAATTGACGAAGTTAGTGATCACTTCAATGCCGCGCGTCACATCGAAGTGTTTGATGGTCTCATCCTTTAGATAGTCTGAGATGCTGGTCACTCCATCGCTTTCCTGGATGGCGTATTGAGTGATGGGCAGGTAGCTGCGGTCGAGGCCAACGAGGGTGATGTCTGTGCCGTGCAAGGTGGTGACAAAGGGGAGTCGCCGCCCTTTCACCGCCAGCATTTGGCGGGCTAGCAGAGCGCTCACGGAGTGGGGAATGGCGTAGTGAACATGCAGCAAGTCGAGGTCGCAGAACTCGGCTACCTCGGCCATGCGCGAGGCCAGCGCCAGGTCGTAGGGCGGGAACTCGAAGAGGGGATAGCTGGAGACCGGCACATCGTGATAGTGGATGCCTTCGTCGCGCCCGCTCAGCCGGAAAGGCTGGGAGTAGGAGATGAAGTGGACCTCATGGCCGAGCGCCGCAAGCTCGATGCCCAGTTCGGTGGCCACTACTCCCGAGCCGCCGTAGGTGGGATAACACGTGATGCCGATGCGCATGGAGCCTTCTCATTCCGCTGAAAGTGAAAAAAAGCAAAACTTTGCCAAGCGGCAGCTTTTTGCTAGAAAGGAAGTTGTGCGAAAACGGGCAATTAACGGCCAACCGGCCATTCATTGGGAGCATTTCAAAAGTTGTGGCCCTTCCAAAATCTGTAGGCGCCGTGAGAAGGGCGTTCAAATCGAGGTTACCACCACCTCACAGTGTGCAAGGAACAAAGTCCCTCTTGCGCCACGTCTCATGGATATTCCATCCCGATCTTTATTCCCCCGTGTGCGTGTTGCGGCAATTCCGACCAAGGCGCGGGCGAGGGTTTCGCGGTAATTCCCATTCCCATCGCTTGCACGGCCGGCAACCTCACCGTAAAGCGATTTAACCTCTCCAGCTTGGCGGGAGTGAATGGCACAGGCTTCTTTGAACTCCGCGATAACGGCGTAGCCGTGCCGGCCTGCAGCACCACCTCGAGCCAGAGCAGTTGCACAAGCAGCGGTACGTATGCGGTAAAGGCCGGCGACCTGATCGATTTCGCACTCGAATCCCCAACGCCCTCAATGCTAACAACATTGTGGCGTTCACAGTACAGTGCCAATAAGCGGGCGTGCACCGCAAGCTGAGGGGGTCCACCGGCGCCCAGCATCTCGGTATCGAAATGCGGGCGACGGTGAGTGGAACAGCATGGCAGTTGAGCAAGACAGGAGAAGAACGTGGTTGAGGCTAGAGAAAGGCTGAAGCGAATGAACAAGCGCCTGGCGTGGATATCGCTGGCCTTTCTTGCAGCGCTGAGCGGCCTCTCCGCCTCTGCCCAGAACGCGGCCCAGCAGGGATATTAACAGCGCTGTGCCGGCACGGCACCTGGGTCGAGGTCTGCAAAGGAGACCGGTTCGATGGCCGGGAATTCCCTGAGGATGCGCAAAGCCTCCTGCTCGGCCTCGCGTGAGACCAGCAGGTGAGTGTGGGCCTGAGCCAGGTCGGCGTCGTTATAGCCGGGATGCGTCACCAGTTCGTAGGTCCCTTCTGGCAACGCGGCGAGCAGGGAAGCGACGGATTCAGCGTCGAGCCTGCCGGTAGCCAGCACGCCAAGGGCGCCTGCCGTGGTGGTAAAGCCCTCTTCCGCAACCACTCGAAGGAAAGTGGGTTCGAGCCGCCGCAACAGGCTGACCTGCACGCGCCGCAGCAGGGGTGCGCTGGGGGTGGCGCGCACGCTCCATGCCGGTTCGAAGGGGTTGCGTACCGCGCGAATTCCCGCTGCCTTGGCGGCGCGGAGCACGGCGCGCAATATGGTGGGAAACATGTGCACGTGCTTGTGCGTATCGATGTGCGTGAGGTGCAAGCCGCCGCTCTGCAGCAGGGCGATTTGGGCCGCCGTTTCGGCTTCGATCTCCTTTCCGGCGCCCCGGCGGCCAGGCCAGCGGTGAAGGTGATCCTCATGCACTCTGGCAAGAAACGCGAGCAGCGAAGCATGAAAGCGGCCATCTACAGGGCCGCGCAGGTGCGAATTGCCGTGGCGCACCGAGAGCACAGATTCGCCGTCCACCAGAACTACGTGGCAGCCCACGCTCAGCGAGGGGGTGGCGCGTGCCATCTCGATGGCCTCTTCAGTCGCAGCGGCGCGCGCCATCAGGGTGGCGCTGGTTACCAGACCGGCCTGGTGCAATTCCGCAATGGCGCGGTTGACTCCGGCGGTCAGCCCGAAGTCATCGGCGTTGACAATCAGTCGGCCCACAGAGCGAGTTTATCAACTCAAGATGCGGGCACGCTGCGGCGCCGGAGCACTGGTATGATGACAGAAGGCCGCAATGGTCCTCACGCCAGGCGTGGGCGGTTAGCTCAGTTGGTTAGAGCGCCTGCCTTACAAGCAGGATGTCCGGGGTTCGAGTCCCTGACCGCCCACCACTTACAGGTTATTTCCTGATTCTTAAGGAGATAACCGATGCTCATTGCAATTCCCTCCGTTGGAACGCCCGCTTATCGCTACGCCCTCAACTGGACGCCATCTTACAGCCAAAAGCTGGCCTGGCGGCTTAAAAAACTTGCGGCCTGGGTCGCCGAAGTAACCTTCGGATGTTCCCACCTGCACATCACTCTCCCCTTCGACGATCACCAAACCTGCCTGGATTGCGGCGCCACCCGCCTCTACATCTTCAATACCGAGATGTACCTGGGCGGCGTCACCGATGCCCCGATCTTCATCGGACGCTGGAAAAAGGCGGCTTGCCCCGGAACCGTCCAGCAAATCTCCGCTATCGACGCCGCCAACGCCCTGCGCGCCGAGAATGACCGTCAATGGGCCGCCATGGAAGCCGGCGAAGCAATCGGCGCAGAGGCGGTGCGGGGATGACCGCCGAACTCAGCGTCACCCTCACTCACACTTTCAAGTCTGAACCGCTTGCGGTAGTCCACAACATGCCCGGCATGGATGCTGAGATGACGCCTGCGCAGATGCGCGCTCTTAGCGCCTGCCTTTTAGAAGCGGCCAAAGACTGCGAAGCGCGGCCAATGGGCAAACGGGCCTTCCGCGAAGTGAAGCGGAGTTACGCTCTGGCGGTGCAAGCATGACCACCGTCCGGGCACACATGCGCAACACTTCCGGCCATGCCGCGCTGGGGCGCAACCCGCTGCAGGCCGATCTGCTCGGCGGGTTGGATCGCTTCGCGCCGGCGATCTTCGGTGAGACCTTCGAGCCGGAACACGACGGCGAACGGCTTACCTCCCAGCAAAAGCGCGTAGATGCCCTGATGGCCGATGGGCAATGGCGCACACTCCCCAAGATCATCGCCGATCTCCGCAAGCTCTATCCCGGCACTCACTACGGCGAAGCCTCGATCAGCGCCCGTCTGCGCGATATGCGCCGGGTGGGCTGGAAGATCGAGCGCACCCGCACGGCTCCGACAAGTGGCCTGTTTCTCTATCGCGCTGTGAAGTTGGAAGCGGAGGCCGCGTAATGGGTAAGCCAAAGAAGATCGCCTTCCAATTGATTCTTCCTGACGATGTTTCAATCATCGACCGGCCTCATGAGTTGCTTGCCGAGGTTCGGGCCGAGAATCACTTCGACACCGCCAAAGCCCGCATCGCCCTGGCGTGGAAGAAAGGCTCCAAAGCAAACTGCGACGGTCATATCGTTCTCGGCTTTCTGATGCGCGCCACGGACTTGCAGAGAGAGCTTGTCGATTACGACTTCGTGATTGTCCTCAACAAGGAAGTGTGGGAGGACCCGGAGTTCACCACGGCTCAGAAGCGGGCGCTTCTCGATCACGAGATGTGCCATGCGGCGCGGGCCTGCGATGGCGACGGCGAACCGAGCATCGACACAAAGGGCCGCCCCGTCTGGCGCACTCGCGGCCATGACATTGAAGAGTTTGAAGAGATCGTCGCGCGCCACGGCTGTTACAAGCGCGACCTTGAGCGGTTCGCACAGACCATCATCCGCCGCAAGAACAGCCCGCTCCTCGAATCCGATCCCAAGCCGGAGGCCGTCTCATGCTGATGGTTTCCGAAACACCCCGCGTAAAGCGCACCGAGGATAACTTCATCCGCACATTCACGGGCCGCAAATTCTGGCCACTCGACCCTCACGCGGATGAGATTTTCATCGAAGACATTGCCCACCACCTTTCCAACGAATGCAGATTCAGCGGCGCGACTTACTGTCACTATTCTGTTGCCGATCACAGCCTGCGCGTGAGCAAGGTGGCCGAATCGAAGGCTCTCCGCCTTCCCTTCGTTGGACCCGACGCACAAGCCCTTCGCATCCACACGGCCCGCGAGATGGCTTTCTGGGGACTATTGCACGATGCCTCAGAAGCCTACCTCAAAGACATTCCCAGGCCGGTGAAACACGCGCCTGGATTCGGCGAACTCTACCGGGCCGTCGAGCGGATGGTAATGGCCGAGGTAATCATCCGGTTCGATCTCAGTCCCATCGAGCCGCCGCTCGTCAAGGTTGCGGATGAAATTCTCTGCTCGACCGAAAAGCGCGACCTGATGACCGACTCGACTTCGCGGCCAGGCGCAGAGGTTCTACCCGAAACGATCTTCCCGCTGAACGAGCACACTGCGGAGACCGAATTCCTTCGCCGGTTCGAGGCGCTCGCCATGGCGCGCAAGGCCGCGCGTCTGGTCGCCGCTCTCGATACCGATGCTTATATTGCCACCGCGCTTTGCGAGGCATCCAGAAAGGCGGGTTCGCTGTGATTGACGATGACACCCTGTTTCCGTTGTTGATTGCTCTCATGCTCACGATTGCAATCATGGTCGCCTGCGGATACCTGCTCTGCTGGCTGAAACACCGCAAGGACCGCAAGGCCGCGCGCGAAGTAATCGAACTCGAACAGCTTTGGAAGTTGGGGGAACGCAATGGAATCGCGCGTTGACTTGAAGATCTGCGAGGGCTGCGGACGCCTCTGGTATCGCAGCCAGGAAAACAAGGGAGTCTATTGCCGGGCCTGCGATACGAAGCTGGCCGATTTCCCCACACCCGAAAGCCGCAAGCGCCGCGGGCGCCCATCCCGCAAACAGAAGATGTTCCGTGAGATCGAGGCAGAGGCATGAGCGGCAACCGTGCGAGTCTTCCCGTTGGCGAAATGCGATTCGAGCAACACTACCCGCGTACCCGCGTTCCGGCTTGCCCGGCGGATGTGTTCTATCTGCGCGCTCACACGCACGGCCTGTTGCGCCGCTACCTCTATGCGTCGATGCAGCCTTGC
This sequence comes from uncultured Acidobacteriaceae bacterium, assembly GCA_963839155.1. GTDB lineage: Bacteria > Acidobacteriota > Terriglobia > Terriglobales > Acidobacteriaceae > Telmatobacter. Next base: position 175,734 of record CAWITY010000003.1, on the reverse strand, counting down.
CGCATTGCCTGTACGTTTCATAGTCCCATCGGGCGCGGATGGGTTTCAAGCCGCCCGATCCTCAGCTTTGAAGACGCCATGCTCTTTGTCGTCGATATGGAGAAAGTTATCAAGTCGATGCCATCGCTCGACCGGGACATTCTCACCCGGATCGTGATTCAGGAGTACACCCAGGCCGAAGCCGCGTGTCTGTTGGGTATGAGCCTTCGCACCATCTCGTACAAGTTCCCCGCGGCCCTGGACCGGCTGACAGCGAAGCTGGTCGAAGCCGGGTTGCTGATTCTGCCCGAAGAGCAGGCCGCGTAAGCAACCCTCACCCTCAACCCTCAAAGAAAGGCAGTGTCATGACAGCAGTTTTGGAAAAAACGGAAGCCGCTGAATCCGCCCCGATGAAAGCGGCGATCAGTCTGGTTCATCTGCAACACGCGCTCAAGGTTGTGGGGCCGGCGATCCCGCGCGGCAACGCCTCGATCCCGGTGTTGCAATCGGTGCGCATCGAGCAGTTGCCCGAGGGCCTGGCCATCGAGACCACGGACCTCACTCTCGCGATTCGCGCGTTGTGTCCGGAGACCAGCAGCCTGCCGCGCCCGGTTGTGATCCCGGCGGACAGGTTTCTGAGTTGGGTGAAGCTGTTGGCAGGCGACGATGTGAAACTGAGCGCCACGGACCGCCGCGCGACGATGCACTGCGGACGCACGAAGGCCACGCTGCCGATTCTCACCGCGTCGGCATGGCCCGATAACCGCATCTTCAAGCTGGACAACGAAGGCATCACGCTCAAGCAAAGCGACCTGGCCCGCGCCCTGCGCTTCGCGTTCATCACGGTTGGAACCGAAGAGCGGCCCGCGCTGAACGGCGTGTTGCTGGTTGGCGACGGCACGACCTTGCGCATGGTCTCGACGGACGGCCATTGCATGACCATTTACACGATGCCCAGCGCAGAGAAGATCACGCTGCTGCTTCCCGCGCGGCTTATCAAAGCGCTGTTGCCGCTGTTGGTTGGCGAAGACGACGGCATTGACCTGGCCTTCAACGAATCGATGATCCTGGCCAGCGTGGCCGCGGATACGCCGGTGTTTGTTTCATGCCGCAAGATCACCGGGGCCTTTCCGAGTTGGGAAGCGGTGTTGCCCAAAGAGAAGCGCCTCGAAGTGAGCGCCAGCGCACGGGATTTTCTGTTGAGCCTTGAGCGTTGCGTGTTGTTGAGCAATGCGGAGACCTCGGCGGTTGCGGTGACCTTCGGCGAACAGATCATCATCGAGAGTTCCGATCCCCAGGCCGGCGAAGCGACGGAGACGGTAGATTGCGTCGGCTCTCCGAAAGAACCGTTGCGCGTGGGCGTCAACGCGGGTTATCTGATTCAACTGCTCAAGCGCCTGGAAGGCGACGTGCGCATTGCGCTGCCGAAGACGAACCAATCCCCGCTTCTCTTCAAAGCCACGCCGAAGGACGGCGAAACGCTGGATTACATTGTGATGCCGTTGCGGCTGGAGAAGTGACCCATGGGACGGCATTACTTCAAGTGGACGCGGGATGCGGTCATGCGCCTGGCAGAGATCGCACCCGCTATGACAAACAAGCAAGCGGCGCTCGACTTGGGATGAACCGTTTCGGCTGTGACCTCAAAGAAAACCGAGTTAGGTATTTCCGGTCGCAACTCGAAACGCTCACTGGCAATCCAGAGCTACGTGGATCGGTATCAGGTATCCCGGCGCAAGGTTGAATCGATTGGCGTCGAATGGCTGGACAGAATGAGCGAGGACGCGCGGTTGCTGATGCTTCATTACAACAACACGAAGATGCGGCGCACAAGGACGAATGTACGCAAGATGCCAGTGAAGAGTGTTCCGAGGTTCACCGAGACGCAACGGATCGAACGGATGATGCACTTGGCAAGGAAGGTTGCCTGATGGCCAGCGAATGGCAGCAGTGGTATCCCCATGTGATTGACGCATGGCAGGCAAGCGCGACGGTGCAGGCGTTCACAGACGCGGCGTATCGCGGCTTTCACAACCTGCTCATGGCTCAATTCCAAACCGAAGACGGCAAGCTGCCGGCGGACGTGGCGCAACTGGCAAAGTTGAGCCGCATGGGTCCGCGGTGGAAGCGGATTGCGGATGAGGTATTGCCGGAGTTCGAGCGCGACGAAGCCGGGCGTCTGTTTAACAGGATGCAATACAAGCAATGGAGCGAAGCGCACAAGCGGCATGAATCTTACCTCGTCCGTACCCAACGCATGAACGATGCACGAAATCATGCAAGGGATCATGCAGGAGAACCTGCAAGAGATCATGCACGGCAACATACAGACAGCATCCACGCGACGACAGAGACAGTAGACAGAGACAGAGACAGTAAAGAAAAAGACTCTTGCGCCGAGGCAAGCTCGACGCCGGTTGATCCTGTCCTGTTTTTTCCTCTGGCAAACGGCACGGACTTTGCCGTCGAACGCGACCGGATGCCCGGATGGCAACAGGCTTTCCCCGGCACGGACGTGATGCAGGAGTTGTACATGATGCGGGAGTGGCTGCAGGCCAATCCGAAACGGCGCAAGACAGCGCGCGGCGTTACGGCTTTCGTGGTGAGTTGGTTGACGAGGGCGCAGGACCGGGGCAAGCCCGGGGGAGGCGGGAATGGAAGTGGAAACGGGTTTGCAAACCGTGGCCAGCAGCGGACAGACGGCAATGTCGAAGCTGCAAGACGTGCCGCGGCAGCTATCGTTAATCGCCACTCTGACGGGGCTTGCGGAGGCGCGCCAGGGAGCGGTGAGCGACAAGACTCTGGAACTGTATGCGTACAACCTTTCTGAGTTCGATCTGGAAGATGTGCGGACGGTGGTTCGCTCGTTTGCCAGGCGGAAACGCGCTGAGGGAGAAACGGCCTTCCCCGCGCTGGGTGATCTAACCGAGCCGTTGCAGGCAATGCGAAGCAGGCGCCGCGAAGAGCAACGCAAGGCCGCAGAGCGATTGGTTGAGATCGAAGAATTCTGGACCTGGGCGGGGTGGTGGATGGAATACACCGGCAATGACAAAGAGGAATTGCTCAGGCGGTTCCCCGGATTCAAAGGCACGAAACCGAGGCAATGATGGCACAGCAATCCAAGTTGGACGTGAGCAAGTGGCAGGCGGACAGGCCGCATTGGAATTACACGCCGGTCATGCAGTTCTATGTGCGGTTCATCCAGGTTGCGCTGATCGACGCGAACTGCGATCTGGCGATCTTTCCTGAATCGCGCGGTGTGCTGCAGGCCATGCCCGCGCCCGGCGCGAAGCCAACGGACAGGCCCACGGATGCGGCGCTGCTGGCCCGCGATTGGATTGCAACCTCTGCGCCTGGCTCTGTGTCGAAGCGCCGGTTCGTGAGCTTCCCCGAGTGTTGTGAGCAATTGGGGATCGATGCGGACGCCGAGCGCGTGGCTTTGTTGAACGCTATCGACGAGGCCGGGGACTTTGACAACGATGAAACCTGGGAGCGGCTTGAAGCGATCAGCGCCACCGAGCCGCCGGACGACGACGAACCGCTGTTCGAGGCATGGCGCATTGTGCCCGCGCTCGACCAGATGAACCTTTTTGCAGCGTAAGGAGACGAAGTGAAAGAGAGCCTGATCTTATTCAGCGGGCCGATGGTTCGTGCAATCTTGGAAGGCCGCAAGACGATGACGCGACGGGTTATTCCCTTTCCGAACACCGGCGCGTTCGTCCTCATGGAAACCAGCGATGGGGGATGGTGGCCGTACAAGTCGATGGACGGCGAGTCCTCCGATGATGGAACTGGCTGCGAAACGCCAATGAACTGCAGATATGGAACTTCCGGCGACCGTCTTTGGGTGAAGGAGACAGCGGTGATCGCGCCTAAGTTGTGGAACGACGGCCACGATTGCAACGCCAGAGACGAAGAAGGACTCCCGCGAATCGTTCAATACCTCAGCACAAATCCGAATCGCGATGCGGCGAATGATTACAAACTCAAAGCGAGTCCTTCAATCTTCATGCCTCGGTGGGCCAGCCGCATCACCTTAGACCTGACCAGCCTGCGCGTTGAGCGGCTACAGGAAATCACCGAAGCGGATGCGCGGGCCGAAGGCGTTGAGCCGAATTGGTGCGGTGACTTGAGCGGATGGAACGAGAAAGAGCACGGGTGGTTGGACTATCTCGCCGGCGAAGACGATGCACCGTGTTACTCGGCCCGCGATAGCTTCCGTAGTCTTTGGGATTCCATCAACCTCAAGCGCGGCTTCGGATGGGACAAAAATCCGTGGGTGTGGGCATTGAGTTTCAAGCAGGTTACGGAGGTTGCAAATGGGTGAAGTGACGAAAATAGCGTGGTGCGATCATACGTTCAACGCCTGGATCGGCTGTGAATATGCTTCGCCGGGGTGCCTGCATTGCTACGCCGAGGCGCAAAACAAGCTGTGGAATTGGACCGGCGGCGGATGGGGCGTGAATGCGCCGCGGCGCGTGACGAGCGATTCCAACTGGGCGAAGCTGAGGGCGTGGGATCGCAAGGCAGAGCGCGCGGGCGTCATGCGGCGGGTGTTCGTCAATTCGCTCTCCGATACCTTCGACGCCAAAGCGCCGGCGGGTGCGCGTGAGCGGCTTTGGAAAGAGATTGAAGCCTGCACACATCTGGAAACCCTGTTGCTCACAAAGAGGCCGGAGAACTGGAAGGCCATGCTGCCAGGATCATGGCGTGAAAAATGGCCGGCGCGCGTTCGGCTGGGATTCACCGCCGAAGATCAGCAGCGGTTCGATGAGCGGTTCAAGTTCGCCGCCGAACTGTTGGGACTGTGCCGGGAGATCACGCCGTTCTTTCTGAGTTGTGAACCGATGCTCGGTGCGATTGACCTGCGCGATACGGAACGGTGGCTGTTGGGATGGGTGATCTGCGGCGGCGAGAGCACACCGCTTGCGCGTCCCATGCACCCGGATTGGGCGCGGCGGTTGCGGGATCAATGCGCGGATGCGGGCATTCCGTTCCTGTTCAAACAATGGGGCGAGTGGGCGCCGAAAACCATCTGCCACATTCTCAAGCCTGAGTACGCTGGCAAGCTGATCCAGATGGTCACTTCCGTTTCGAGCAACCGCGAAGACGAAGGCCAGATCAGCTATTGGGCGTATCCATCGGAGATCAAAGAGCAGGACTTCGGCCCGCTCGACCGCATGATGCGCGTCGGCAAAGAGAAACCTGAGCCGCTGTTGGACGGGCGCGAGTGGATGGAGTTTCCGGGGGTCACGGTCAATGGGTAAGTCACGAACGATCATGGCGGCAGACTTGTTCTGTGGCGCCGGCGGAACTTCGCAGGGGATGCTCATGGCTGCGAACCGCATCAATGCGGACCTTCACTTGCTGGCTATCAACCATTGGCAGGTTGCCATCGACACGCACTCGCTCAACCATCCCGAGGCGCAGAACCTTTGCACGGGCGTGGATGTTGTTGACCCGCTCAAGCTGGTTCCCGGCGGCCGGTTGGACATTCTCTGCGCTTCTCCTGAATGCACTCACCACTCGGTTGCGCGCGGCGGAAGGCCCTGCAACGATCAGAGCCGCGCATCGGCCTGGCACATCCTGCGCTGGGCACAGGTGCTTTACATCGATAACCTCATCATCGAGAACGTACCCGAGTTCCAAAGTTGGGGACCGTTGGGCGCGAACGGAAGGCCGATGAAATCGAAGCGCGGAGAACTCTTCCAACAGTTCGTGGCCAGCCTCAAAGCGTTGGGATACAAGGCGGAATATCGCGTGTTGAATTGCGCTGATTACGGCGCGCCCACCACGCGGAAGCGGTTCTTTCTGATTGCCAGGCGTGGCAACAAAAAGATCGTGTGGCCCGAGCCTACTCATGTGCGTCCAGCGGCGAAGGGCGGTTCGCTGCCAATGTTCACCGATACGCGAAAGCCCTGGAAGACAGCGCGGGAGATCATCAACTGGAAGCTGCCTTCGCGCTCGATCTTCGGACGGAAAAAGCCGCTGGCTGAAAAGACACTGCGCCGCATCGAAGCCGGGCTGCGGAAGTTTTGCGGGATCGATGTTGACCTGAGTAAGTGCGTGGCTGAGGATCTGCGACCGTTCCTGGTAGTGTTCCGCAACAATCAAGACGCGGTTTCGATTGACGGCCCGGTGCCGACTCTGACAACGATGGGCGCGAATGTTGGACTGGTCGAGCCTTTCATCGTGCAGGCCGGCGGACCGGAAGGCAAAGGCCGCAACCCGCAGAGCGTCGGACAGCCGCTTGCAACGGTGGTGACGGAAAGCCACACCGCTATTGTGGAACCGTTCATCATGCCGCATCCGAGAGAGCACGACCAGCCACACAGCATCGACACGCCGATCCGGACTGTGACCGCATCCTCGTGCGATCTCTCATTGGTTGAACCGTTCCTGTTGCCTATCGATCACTCGGGGAGCGGGCAAAACGCGGCGCATTCGGTCAACACTCCGGTGGGGACACTGGTCACCAAAGAGAATCGCGCGCTCGTGACACCTTATCTCATCACTGTCAATCACGGCGAAGGCGATACCACCCGGCGGAGCAGGTCAGTGGATGACCCACTTGGAACGGTGACAGGCAGCATGGGGGAAGGCGTATGCGAACCATTCCTTGTTTCTTACTACGGAACTGAGAACATGAGCGGCGCGGATGAGCCGGTTCCAACGGTGACCACAAAGGATCGCTTCGCAGTGGTTGAGGCGCGCACCGAGCGGTACATGCTCGACATTCGATTCAGGATGTTGCAACCGCGCGAACTGGCCAGGGCGCAGGGATTCCCGGACAGTTACGAATTCACGGGCAATCGCGAGGCAGTGGTCAAACAGATCGGCAACGCTGTGCCTCCACCAATGGCCGCGGCGCTGGTTGGGGCGGTGATCGCATGATTCTCGACCGCAACAAAACTGAACTCACACACGCTGTAACGAAAGCAACAGTGGCATGGCTTGAAGATCGTGGGTGCAAGCCTTTGGAGAGTGAAGTTCCAATCCAGGCCGGATGGATCGCAGATCTCGGCGGCGTGTTGGCTCCCACGCTTACCGAACTTCGCAAGCTAAAGTTCATTACGTCCAGACCGCATTGGAAAAACTCAAACTGTGAGGCGTGGTATCAACACGCCTACAGCCTTCAACGTGTGATGACCTGTCTTGTAGAAGTGAAGACTTCGCGCTCTGATTTCGTGGGCGATAAGAAGTGGAAACTTCCGATCCCGACCGATGTTGCATATCTGGCCGTGCCGCACGGCCTCGTCAGTCCGGCGGAATGGCCCGAGGATTGGGGAATTCTTGAGTACATCGAATCATCGGATCACATGCGGTGCGTTAGAGTTCCGGCTCTCTTGAGTGCCGCGGTGGAGATGCAGCGCGACGTGATTCTCTCAATTGCGGTGAGAAGAGATCATCACACGCGCTATGCGCGATGGCGTGAGCAAGCCAAAGAGGATCGGATCGTGCGCAACGAAGAGGTCTCCGCAACGCGGCTGCGTAACGTGATCGACGCTGTTGCTGACATTGCGGCGGGAAAACTCAAGTGGTCAAATGAGCCGCTCGAATCGATAGAGCAGGCGCTTAGTTATCACGGCATTCGCAAGGCACGAGAGCGGGATTACGAGCGTCTTGCGGAACTCTTTGGGATCGCTGCTAAACACGATTCCACTGCCTCTCTGTAATCAATCCAGAAAAGAGAACACGATGATTTTGAAGTATCAGTGCGTCTTCGGGGAGCCTTTGTCTCTAAAACTCGGTAGCCAGTTCGGGCCGCGCGTGGAAGCTGACGCGATTCACTTCATGAACGGCGCTCCTATCGAATGGAGGATCACGCCAGATGACTGGCGGCCAGGTATCCGCAAAGACGCGGGAAAGTACATGGACACGTTCCACGATCTTCAACGGCCAGTGAAGGGTGGAACGCGGGGAATCTCCATTGCCGACGCCACGCTTGAGATGTATGGCATCGGCAGCGCGACCGTGCTCATCAATCTGCGGCCGGGAACCTATCCCGAGACAGGGCACTGCGGTTGAATCGGGAATTTTCTTACCCTATAAATAGCCTGCCTCTGATTTCAGGGCTGTTAGTTGCGCGAAAACCGCTTCGCGTACACATTCTGCATACATGGGCACTCTGAAACCCTTGAAAGTTGCGGATATTGAGGCATTGAGGCCCAAAGAGCGCCGATACACGGTCTCAGCGGGCCACGGGCTGTGTTTGGAGGTTCAGCCGAGCGGAACTTTGAGTTGGCTCTACCGCTACATGCTGGCCGGAAGACAGGCGAACGTCTACCTGGGCCACTTTCCAGCCGTGACCATCGAAAAGGCCAAGAAAAAGCGGGATGAGTTGGCCGCAGCCGTGGCAAAAGGCGAATCGCCTGCAGACCTGAAACGCCGCGCGAAGATTGGCAAGCTCAAGAAATCGACGGTTAAAGACTTTGGAGAGCGTTACTTGCGCGAGATTGTGGCGGAGGATCGCCAAAGCCCTGCCGATGTGCGGCGATATCTTGAGCGCGACGTGTATCCCGCGCTGGGACACTTGCCGCTGGCGTCGATTCATGCCGATCACGTTCGGGAGATCGTGTTTGCGCGCAAGGCGACCGGGCATAGATCGGCGGCGCTGGCCATCCGCAACGTAATCAAGCGGATGTGCGATTACGCCATTGTTTGCGGGGTGATTGAGAGCAATCCGGCCCATGCGATTCCGCCGAAGTACATTGCCGAACAGGTGAAACGCGACCGCGCGTTGAGTGAAGCGGAGATCGGCGCGTTTCTGCGGGCGTTGGATGCGGCGCCGATTGCACTGCGGTACAAGATCGCTTTGGAATTGATTCTGTTGACGTTAGTTCGCAAGAGCGCATTGCGGCTGGCGGATTGGACGGAGTTCGATTTCAAGCTGGGTGAATGGGCGATCCCGGCAGAGCACGACAAGATGGGGCAGGGGCAGATTGTCTACCTGAGTAAGCAGGCAACGGCGCTGGTTGAGCGCCTGGCCGCGCCCGATGATCGCGTTGGATGCGTGTTGCCTGCGATCAATGGCAAGTGGGCAGCCATCTCCAAAAGCACACTGAATAAACAGCTTGCAAGAGTGTCAGTGAAAATACCTCACTTCACTGTTCATGACTTGAGGCGAACAGCCACGACTCGATTAAGCGAGATGGGATGGGAAGAGAAGTGGATCGAGAAGTGTCTGAACCATAAGGCTGCGGGGGTGAAGCGCATCTACAACCGGGCCGAATACGCTGAGGATCGCAGGCGGATGCTGCAGGCGTGGTCCGATCAGGTTGATTCTTTGCGGGGTTTGCCCGATGTGAGGCAGGTTTGAGGTAGAGCGCGGCTGCGGTGTGGGCTTGGCTTGCGGGCCTTGCCTCAATACACAGAGTCCCAAACAGGCCAGCCGCGCATCTTGAATGGAGGGAATGCGGAGCGTATCTCACTGATGTGATGTGAGATATAGAGTGAGCAAAGGAAGGGAGTCAGTGTCATTCGGCGGCTTGGGTCCTTCCCGGACCTGACGCGCTGAGGGTGACGCGCCATCCCGCGTGTGCCCTAGCCACAGGATTTTTAACCCTCATTTCCGTTTCCGCGCCTATGCCGAAGGATGAAAACCCGAAAAACTACTCCGCATTGCCCGTTACGGACGTTGCGGAGTTACTCGGAGTCACCCCCAGGCAAGTCCGTAACTGGATTGTAGACAAAGGCTTACCGGCTAAGAACGATCCCCGCGGCAGAATGCTTGACTGGCCCACCACCCTCCAATGGTTCGTGGCCTACCGGATCGCCGAAAACGGCGGAAATGGCGGAAATCGACGCCCCGGAAACGCCCCGGACGGCTCGGAAATCCCCGATGAAACCCTCGATCAGGCTATTTTGCGGAAAACCAAGGCCGAAGCCGACCTGAAAGAGCTTCAACTCGCCCGCGAACGCTGCGAAGCCGCCGCAATTTCCGATGTGGAGAAGGCCCTGGCCACCGCCAACGCCGCCACTAAGACGCTGATTCAGGCGCTCCCCTCCCGGCTCTCCACCCAACTGCTCGGGATCGACGACCGCGCCCGGCTCTACGCCATTCTTGAGCGCGAAACCAACGGCCTGCTCGGCAACCTGGCCTCGGTCGGTTCCGTGCTTGAGGCCGGCCAAAAGAAAGCCGCCGAGGACGAAGAGGAATGACCACCGTCGCGCTCCGTCCCCGTCGCCCCTACCAAACCTCCGCCGAGGGCCTTGCCGCTCTCCACAGCGCCGTCCGCCGCTCTCAACACATCTTCCTGCCGCGCCCGCAACTCACCTTGAGCCAATGGGCAGATGAGTACGCTTTCATCCCCAAGGAATCCGGCGCCTACCCTGGCCGCTTCAACACGTCCTTCGCCGAGTATCAGCGCGGCATTCAAGACGCAATCAGCGATCCCGACATTGAAACCGTGGTCATGATGCTCCCGGCCCAGTCCGGAAAATCGCAGATCGACCTCAATGCCATCGGCTTCTATTCCCATTGGGACCCCAGCCCGATCCTCGTGGTCCAAGCCTCCGAACGCGAGGCCGAGAAGTTCTCCAAAAACCGAATCGCCAAAATGATTCGCGACACCCCGGTCCTGCGCCATATCTATCCCAGCCCGCGCGCCCGCGATTCAGGCAACACGCTTCTCAATAAGGAATTCCTTGGCGGTGTTCTCACCATCACCGGCGCCAACGCCCCGGCGGGCCTGGCCTCCGCGCCGATCCGCGTGTTGATTGCCGATGAGGTTGACCGCTACGGAGAATCCGCCGGCACCGAAGGCGATCCGGTTGACCTGGCCGAAAAGCGCACCACTTCTTTCTGGAACCGAAAAATCATTCTCACTTCGACGCCGGGCATCAAACATCTCTCCCGCATCGAAGCCGCCTACGAATCCAGCGATATGCGGAAGTTCTATGTGCCCTGCCCGCATTGCGGTGAGTTTCAAGTGTTGGATTGGCGGAACAACTTCAAGTACGAAGTGGAGAAGGTTCCCGAAGGTTCCGAAGCCCGCCCGCGCCTGTTGGATTACTACTACGTCTGCCTGAACGGCTGTCAGATTGTCGAGCGGGAGAAATACGAGATGGTGCGCCGCGGCCAATGGCGCGCCACCACCACGAGTCACGACGGCAAGACAGCCGGCTTCCAGATGAACGCGCTCTACTCCCCGGTATTGAGTTGGTCCAAGATCGTCACCGACTGGCTTGCGGTAGGACATAACCGCGAACGGTTGAAGACATTTGTGAACACCCGCCTCGCTGAAACATGGGAAATCGAGGGCACGGGCGCGGATATGCACGAACTCGAAAAGCGCGAACGCTTCGGCGAACTCCTGCCCTCGGGCGTTCTCTTCCTCACCGCCGGCGTGGATACCCAGGACAATCGCCTCGAATGCACCGTGTGGGGCTGGGGCATGGACGAGGAGCGGTGGGCCATCGAGCACAAGGTATTCGCGGGCGATCCCGGCCTCCCCGAAAGCGATCCCGAAAGCCCCTGGAAAATGCTGCGCGAATACCTGCTTGAGCCGTTCGATCACAGCCTCGGCTTTCCCATGCCGATCTCCTGTGTGCTGATCGATTCCGGAGGCCATCACACCCAGCGCGTGTACGACTTTGCGGACCGTCACCGTCTTCGCCGCTGGTTTGCCATCATTGGCCGCGCTGGGTGGGGAAAGTCCCTTGCCAGTTCAGGCACGGAAACCGGGCCGAAGAAAATCAAGCTCTACACCGTCGGTGTGGACACGGCGAAGGAAGACATATTCACGTCCTTCCGTGGCACACAGGCGCGCCCGAGCTACTGTCATTTCTCCGCAAGCCTTCCGCCTGAATTCTTCCGCCAGCTTACCGCCGAAAAATTGGTGACCAAAAAGAAAGACTTTGAAACCACCATGGAGTGGGTCAAGACTACCGAGCGCAACGAGGCTCTCGATTGCGCGGTGTATGCCCGCGCCGCAGTCGTTGTTCTCCGGCCAAACTTCAACAAGATCAAGCGCAACCTCGACCGGATGGTGAGCCAGCAAGAGGCACAGAAATCGGCCCCGCCGCCCCAGGTTCCGCTCGGCACACCCGCGCCGCCGCCGAAGCCGGAAGTACCGAAGCCCACATCCGCCGAACCCGTGCATCCAAAGCCCGAGCCGGTAGAAACCGGACGCCCGCGCCCCGCCAACTTCCCCCGCGCCCGCAAACCCGCCGGGTTCGTCTCAGGCTGGAAGTAACTGCGCTAAACAGCCCGCTAATTGGCGCTAATTTGCCCAACGGACGGACTGTTGAACTGTGAGCACCTTTCCACTCGATCTCGACCCGCTTGCCCTGCCGAATCCTCCGCAGTCTGAACCTACGGAAATTCGCGCCGGAGACACCGTGCAGTGGCAACGGCCTTGCAATGACTACCCGCCGTCGCTCGGATACACGCTCTCCTATGTGCTCGTGAATCGCTTCGGCAACTTCGCGGTATCGGGGTCCATGATCGTTCCCGGTTCGCAGAATTATCAGGTCACCGTCCCCGCCGCTGTCACGGCCTCATGGACGCCCGGCTGGTATCGCTGGCAAGCCTACATCAACGATTCGGCCACGCCGCCCAACCGCTTCACCATCGGCGAAGGCAAGGTTGAAGTCCTGCCCAACCTGCAAGCGGCCACCGGCGGTTTCGATGACCGCGACCCGGATGAGATCACGCTTGACAACATCAACGCGCTCATCCAGGGCAAGGCCACACAAGACGTGCGCGAATACAAAGTCTTCGAGCGCGAACTGCAACGATACGCGTGGAAAGAGCTGCTCGAAGTCAAGGCTGTCTTCGAGCAGCGCGTCCGCGCCCTGCGCATCCGCCGCGGTGAAAAGCCGTCCAGCAAAACCATCGGAGTGAGCTTCGGCTATGGCTATTGAATCTCTCGACCTCAGTGAAGCCCGCGCCGCTGTTGCGGCCAAAGCTCCCAGCATGGCGCGCCGCAACTTCGCCGCCGCACAGGTGGGCCGTCTCACCTTCGATTGGGCAACGTCCATCCTCTCGCGCGACCAGAAATTGTGGACCGATCTCCGCAAGCTCCGTTCCCGCGCCCGCGAACTGGCTGACAACGATCCCACCGCCGCAAAGTTCCTCTCGCTCTGTGTCGCCAACGTGATCGGCAAGCACGGCGTCACCATGCAGCCCAAAGTCAAAAACCTGCGCGGTGACAAGCTGGCCGATGCGCTCAACGCGCAAATCAAGGCCGAGTGGCATCTCTGGCGGCAAAAGGGGAATTGCACCCTCGACGGCAAACTCAGCTTCGATGAACTTGAGCGGCTGCTCATCCGCACCGCCGCCATGGACGGCGAATTCCTTGTGATTGAAAAGGTGGTCAACAATCCCTGGGGATTCGCGCTGCAGCACATGGATATGGATCAGCTTGACCACACGTTCTTTCTCGAACAGACCACCATCGGTACTGAAATCCGCATGGGCGTCGAGGTAGACAAGTTCCGCAAGCCGGTCGCTTACCATCTCTGGAATCGGCACCCGAACGAATGGACCTCGCGGCCCATGGATCGTGTGCGCGTTCCCGCCAATATCGTCCGCCACGCCTATCTTCCCGACTCGGCCCTCCAAACCCGAGGCGTTCCGTGGATGGCCCCGGCCATGTTCCAGATGAACATGCTCAAGGGCTACATGGAAGCTGAGATCGTTGCAGCCCGCGTGGGCGCCTGCCAGATGGGCATCATCTCAGACGACAAAGGCAGCGGTGAGTACAAGGGCGAAGGCATCAACGAAGACGGCACAATCAACATGGAAGCCACGCCCGGCGGCTTTCTCCAGATCGGCGCCAATAAGTTTGACACTTTCAAGCCCGAGCATCCCAACACCGCCTTCGGCAACTTCGTCAAGGAAGTCAAGCGCGGCATTGCATCGAGCCTCGGCGTCTCCTATAACTCGCTTGCCGAAGATCTGGAGAACGTCAACTTCTCATCCATCCGCGCCGGCCTGTTGAACGAGCGCGATATGTGGCGCGTCCGCCAGCGCTGGATGATCGAGGTATTTCACAAGCCCGTCTTCCGCGCCTGGCTGGCCTCGGCTGTGCTTGCGGGCCGCATCGATCTCAGTGTGCGCGACGAAGATGAAGTGGCCGAGCAATGCCACTGGCATCCGCGCGGATGGCCGTGGGTCGATCCCGTCAAGGATCAGCAATCGAACGCACTCGGCGTTCAAAACGGCTTCACCACGCGCCAGCGCCTGTTGGGTGAGCAAGGTTACGACCTTGAAGACACTCTCGCCGAACTCGCCGCCGAAGAGGCGCTGATTCAAAAATACGGCCTCAAGCTCGGCACCGATGCCAAGGGCGTGGCCGACGCGCCGGAGGACGCCAAAGAAGGCGACCAAACCAAAGCCTCCGGCTCTTCCAAAGGCGGCTCGGCCTAACCGCGCACAAAGGAGACACATGAAACTGATTCGCATTTTCTTTATCACGCTTGCGATGTTGACCGCATACGCATCGTTCGCGCAGACAGCAATCAGCCTGCCCAGCTACACCACACCCAGCCAGGCATCTGTTCCTTACTGGATTCCAATCAACATCGTGGTATCGCAGGGATCTGTGGCGTTCTGTATGGCTGGGTATATCAGCAAAGCGGCCATGCTGGCTGGCGCACAGCCTGAGCCGGGTGCGCTGCATTGTTATAGTTCACAAAGCGGGGCAACGGTGGGATACATTTCTCCGTCGATCTACTACGCCAACTTTCCCTCTACAGTTACGCTTTCCGGGCTTGCCGCCGCCGCTGTGGCTTCCGCTATTGCCGTTGCCGACATTCCAACGCCCGGAACTCAATGGGTCTGGCAAGCCAACGCGCAGGTCGCGTTGGGGTTCACGATCTATGCCAGCAATGGTCATTTTCAAAAAGTGACAACTGCCGGGTGGACCGGCCTGATAGCTCCCACCTGGAACGGATCGGGCGGAACTACGACCGAAACCCCAGGCGCATCCCCCGCTGCGGTGTGGACCGATCAGGGTGCATCCCCCGCCGCTTCCTCGTTCTTTGCGGGCGGTACTGTAACCAACTAAGCGAGGAGTGAAATGAAGCGTCTATTTATCTTTGTTTTCCTTGTCAGTTGCGCACTACGCGCGCAAACGGTGGTCGTGACCGCGCAACATCTCGGCGGAACAACGCCGATCACCGGGACGGTATGTTTTCAGCCCACGCTAGCAAGCGGACTTCCGGCCTCGGTTCAGATGGGTGGGGGCGGACAAACCGCCTCCACGCCTATCTGTGCATGGGCCAGCGCCGGCGCGTTCAGCGTCACGCTTCCCGATACGTTGCTCACCAACCCGCAGAATCTCTGTTTCAGCGTCACAGCGGTATCGCAAGGGAAACAGATGCTGGGCAATGGATACAGGTGTGTTCAGCCGCACGGTGGAGCGGTGAACTCCGGCGACTGGTGCCAAGCCGGCGCGTGTAACTTCGATCAGTACATCCCAAACCTTGCTGCGCTTCCGGTGATGTACGCGCCCTCGGCGATCTCGCAAACGTTGGTCGCCGATGCGGGCACTGTCACGCTGGCTATCGGCAATCGGCCCATCAGTATTTTTGCACTTCCGCTCAATGCGTCCATCGCAACGCGCGCGCTGAATGCCATCGGCCTATTGAAAAACGCGACCTTCACGTTGCTCATTTCCCCCGATCCAACTGCCACGGACCCGGTCGGGATTTCCTTCGGTTCCGGTTGTGTATGGCAAGCCGCAACAGGGTCGGGCCTTGGATCGCTTGCGAATGGTATCGTGATCCCGCCGGGTACTACCTCGCAGATCATTCTCGCGGTTGTTTTTGATGGAACGAATTGCAATGTGACCGAGGTTCAATGAATCCCTACTACAGCCACGGCGGAATCACGATCTATTGCGGAGATTGCAAAGACGTGTTAGGGGGGGGCAGCGTAAAAGCTGATCTCCTCCTCACCGATCCCCCGTATGGAATCGGCATGGGACGCAAGGCCCAGCGTCAAGGCCAGGGCGTCAAGCGCCACATGACCGGCCCGGTCAAAGGTAAAGCCGTTCTGCCGCGCGATTACGGAGACTACGCCTGGGACGATGCGCCTCCCGACGATGAACTGATCTCCCTGATTCGCTCCTGCTCCGATCATCAAATCATCTTCGGTGGAAACTACTTCGCTCTGCCTCCGTCGAAATGCTGGCTGGTATGGGACAAGCTCCGCGGCGATACCGACTTCGCCGATTGTGAGCTTGCATGGACGAACCTCGATAAGAGCGTCCGCCGCATCGCCTACCGGTGGAACGGCTTTCTGGTCGAGCCGGGCAGCAAGGATGTGCGCACCCATCCCACGCAAAAGCCGCTCGACGTAATGAAGTGGGCCCTCCGTCAAGCGCCGGCGGCTTGCCGTTCGGTGCTCGATCCCTTCATGGGCAGCGGAACAACCCTCGAAGCCGCCAAACTCCTCGGCCTCTCCGCTGTTGGCATCGAGCGCGAAGAGAAGTATTGCGAGATCGCCGCGCGCCGCCTGCAGCAAGAGGTAATGTCGTTCGCCTGATCGCTGAATCGTGACCTCTGAAAAGCCCGCTCAATTTGCGGGCTTTTTTGATTCCGGCGCAACGTCGAAGTATGAGTACCGAAAAGAAAATCCCCGCGTCTCTGCCGATCCTTCATCGGGCGGCCACGGTCGAGAGTGTGGATGCCGAGAAACGCACCGTCACCTTCGCGTTGACCTCTGAGCAGCCCGTCGAGCGCTGGTGGGGCAGTGAGATTCTTGACCACTCCACCAAGTCCATCCGCCAGGACCGCCTCAAGCGCGGCATTCCTCTGCTCTTCGGCCACTCTACCGATCAGCACATTGGCCGCATCGAGAGCTACGGAATCAAGGACGGCAAGCTCAACGTCACCGCCCGCTTCGGTAACTCCGCCCTGGCCGAAGAGAAGTTCCGCGACGTGCAGGACGGCATTCTCGTGGATGCCTCGGGCGGCTACATCATCCACGAGTACGAACTCGAAAAGAGCGATGACAAGGGCAACTCGACTTACCGGATCACCGATTGGGAGCCGGTCGAGGGTTCGCTCGTTCCCATCCCCGCCGATCCCACCGTGGGCGTTGGCCGCGAACTGGCCGCCGGTACGCCGGTCTATCCCGCGCGCTGTCTCGGCGGTAAACGCGACGACAAGTGTGAGTGCGATTGCCCCGAATGCGAAGACGGCAATTGCGCGGACTGTAGTGACGAAGACTGCGATGACGAGAACTGCCGCTGTGCCGCGTCTCGCGCGTTGCCAACCACCAACAATCACAAACCGGCTCAGGCCGCAATCGAGGAGAGAAGCATGGCTGCTGAAAATGTGCCCTCCGCTGGTACGCCGGCGGTTGAGGTAGGCAATAACACCGGGATTCTGGCCGAGCGCGCCCGCGTCAACGAAATCAACGCCCTCGCGTCACGCTATCCCAAGCAGATCACCCGTGAGCAGGCGGAGAAGTTCGTCAACGAAGGCGCCGGGGCCGACGCGGTGCGCCGCCATGTGCTCGACGCGCAGATCGCCGATGGCAAGGCCAACGAAGTCCGCAACCTGAATATCGCGGGCCTCACTGACAGCGAGAAGGAGAACTATTCCATCCTTCGCGCGCTCAACACCGCAGCCGAGGGCGGCAACTGCTTCGAGTTGGAAGTGAGCCAGGACCTCAGCCGCAAGCTGGGCCGTACCGCGCGCCGCGACGGTTTCTTCGTCCCCATGGACGTGAAGATGCGGCTCTCTGACAATGAGCGCCATCAGAACGCGCGGGGCATGTACGGGATGCAGCAGCGCGCCGGCCTCGACGCCAACACCGCGGCCACCGGCTCCAATACCATCTTCACCGAGTACGTCTCCCTGATCGAGTTGCTGCGCAACAAGATGATGGTGCGGGCGCTCGGCGCAACCGTCCTTTCGGGACTGTCAGAGACTATCGCATTCCCGAAGCAGGCATCCGCCGGAACCGCTACCTGGGTCGCCGATAACCCCGGCGCCGATGTGGCCGATTCCGACATGACCTTCGCGCAGATCACCATGACCCCGAAGCTCCTGCAGAGTTCCACGAGCTTCTCTCGCAAGTTGCTCTTGCAGTCTTCGGTGGACGTGGAAGCGCTCGTTCGCAATGACCTCATGGCCATTGTCGCCCGCGCCATTGACCTGGCTTCCATCAACGGATCGGGCGCGGAGAACCAGCCCAAGGGCATCCTCAACCAGACCGGAATCGGCTCTGTGGCCACCGGCGGAACCGCGCTGCAGTATGCGTCCTTCATTTTGCAAGAGACGCAGGTCGCAACCGCGAACGCCGACATTGGCACCATGGCCTATCTCACCACGCCTGGAATGCGCGGCAAGTTGAAACAGGTCCCCAAGCTGGCCAACACCATCGCCCTGCCGGTCTGGAACGACGGTGAAGTCAACGGATACCGCGCCGAGGTTTCCAACCAGATGCCCATCGTCGGCTCGGCTCCTGCTCTCCACTCCTGCATCTTCGGCGTGTGGGATCAGTTGCTCATCGGCGAGTGGGGCGCGCTCGAAGTCATCGTCGATCCGTACCGCTTGAAAAAGCAGGGCATGATCGAAGTCACCACGTTCGATACCTGCGACGTGAACGTCCGTCACCCCGAATCCTTCTCGGCCATCACCGACGCCAACCCGCTCCTGTAATCCAACGCATCAACCCAGCAACAATGACGCAACACAACAAACCGCGCCGGACGCCGAACTTGACGCCCGGCGCGGTGAAGCAAGGGAGAAGAAATGCCGGTTGAGTTCATCAAGGTAACACCTGGCAAGACGGCCCGCGTTCGCATCACGGGCGCCACCCGCCTCATGGGCCAGCACGTCGAAGAGGGCCGCGTGATCGAGGTTCCCGAGGCCGAGGCCCACGCGCTGGTTATGGCGCAAAAGGCAGAGTTCTACATCGAACCGCCGAAGTCGGAGAAGGGAAAGTAAAATGCCGCGCGTACACATCCACCGTTCTTGCATTGTCGATGGTGCCCATCAGGAAGCAGGGCAAGTGATCGATGTGTCCCATGAGGATGCAATGATCCTTCGCTCGTGTGGGCATGTGGTGGAAGATGATGAAGCCGCCGAAACCGAAACGCCGAAAAAACAGCGCGCGCGCCGCGCCACACAGGAAAGCTAATGGCCTTCGGCGATCAGGACCTCCCGGTATTCTTCGCTGACTTCGGTGTGCCCGTTGCATGGAACGGCAGCACTCTCTCCGGAGTCATCGACGTGTACAGCGACATATTTCATCACGGCGACGGTCCCGGCAGCTTCGAGAAGGTTGAGTACATCCTCCACATCGCGCAACCTGCCAACGGTGGTCCCAAGCCGTTCGACACCATCTCGATTGCCGACAATGGCAACCTGCCGGCGGGATTCGTCGCGGGCGATTACACCGTCAAGTCCTTCGTGCCCTGCCACGATCCGTCGCTCATGGACATTATCCTGAAAGGCCCTGTGACCTCATGACTCTTTCAAATTGTCATCCTGAGCAAGCGAAGCGCGCCGAAGGACCTGCTGTTTGCAATTTAACCGACAGAATGTTGCGCCTTGAAAGGAAGGACAACGATGAGCAAGAGTGTCAACTCCGTCACGCTGCTGGGCAACGTGGGCCAGCCGCCCGAGTCCAAGCAACTGCAAAATGGAACGTCGCTGACGATGGTCTCCCTGGCCACCAACGAGCGCAAGAAATCCGGTGATACCTGGGTCGATCACACCGAGTGGCATTCGGTTGTGCTCTTCGGCAAACTGGCGGACGTGGCCAAGCAATACCTGCACAAGGGATCGAAGGTCTATATCTCCGGTCGCCTGCGCACGTCAAGTTGGGAAGACGATCAGCAGGTCAAGCGCTGGAAGACAAGCATCATTGCCGAAGAGTTGATCTTGCTCGACAAGCCAACCAACGGCCAGCCCGCCGCGCCCGACGAAACCTATCAAGGGGATTTCTGATGAACTTCGCTGATCGCTTCCTCATCTTCGCTGGGCTGCTCTGTGGCGCTCTTGAGAGCCGCAAGAGCCTGCGCGTCAAACTCTCCGTCATTCGCGACGGCGCCCGCGAGTGCTTTGGGAAAGCGCGGTGGCTCTGATGGCTGCGATAGCAATCTGGACGCAAGCGGCCACGGCCATCCTTGCCCTGCTCAACGCATCGGGTTCGCCGGCGCAGGCATGGCGCGCCCGCTTCGAGATGGTGGGCGCATCGGAAACCGCCTTCAATCTCTTCCCAACCAAGATCGATTGCAAGTATGCCGACGCCGCGCACGATTCGGTCAACATCGACGCCACCTTCACTGTCCGTGCTTATGTCGCCGCAACCAACAATGTCGATCTCTCCGCCGATCCACTCGTGGTTTGGGCATGGACGCAGATCTGCCGCGATCCCTCTTTGGGCGGCCTGGTAAGTGACACGTACATCGATAACATCGAGATCGGCTACGTCGATAAGACGAATTCCGATCAGGTTTGCGTGGATATTACGGTGCGTGTTGAAGTGGCAGTAGGAAGAAACGATCCAACCATCAACAAGACTTATCTGGCCTCGTAGGGCCTGGAGGAATCTGAAATGCCCGTCATTACTCCCATCAAGTTGCAGGGATACAAAGCCCAGTTGGGCTACATGAATGTGACCCTCCAGATCGTCGCGGGCCTCAAGGAAGTGGATGGCGCGTTCAAGGCCGAGGAACTGGACTCCACCGATCACGGCGGCTCGGGTTGGAAAAACCGCATGGCCGGGCTACTCGACTTCGAGGGCACGGCGAAGCTCGATTACATCGCGGGCGATACCTCTCAGGAGTATCTGCTCAATGCCATCCTCAACCGCACCCCGCTGGCCATCACTCTATTCCCGTTCCAGGGCACCGGCTCGGGCGTCGATTCCTACAATGGCTCGGTCATCATCACCGATTTCAAGTGGGACGGCAAAAACAACGATCTCCAGGGAGTGAGTATCTCGCTCAAGGGAGCCGGCGCTTTCACCTTCACCGCGCAGTAAGCAACAGGGCTGGATGTTTAAGGAGCACGGACAATGACCCCGACGAAACTGCAAGGCTACAAAGCGCAGCTTGGCTATGCCGCCGCCAATGTGGCCATCACCGCCGCAACCAACGCCAATCCCACCGTGCTCACCATCGCCGGGGTGGGCACCGGCATGACGGCAGGCACATTGATCTTGCTCGTCATTACCGGCTTCACTGGATCGTGGGCGCCGCTCAACGGTGTGCAGGTCACGGCGACCATCGTAACAGCGAACACTTGCTCGGTTGCCATCAACGCCACCGCCTTCGGAGCTATCACCGGAACGCCGTTCGCCGCGGTCATGACCACCGTTGCGGGCCTCAAGGAACTTGACGGCGCATTCAAGGCCGAAGAGTTGGACGCAACAGATCACGGCGGTGGCGGATGGAAGAGCCGTATGCCTGGCCTGCTCGACTTCGAGTCCACCGCGAAGCTCGATTACATCGCGGGAGACGCCACCCAGGAGTATCTGCTCGGCGCAATCCTCTCCCGCACCGCGTTGACCATCACGCTTTTCCCGCAGCAGGTTGACACGTCCGGCTGTGACTCGTATGTGGGTTCCGTCATTATGACCGACTTCAAGTGGGACGGAAAGAACAACGATCTGCAGGGCGTCAGTATCTCGCTCAAGGGCGCAGGCGCGTTCTCTATCGTCACTCAGTAATGTTCAAGGGCGCTGCCGTGTCTATTGCCTTCGCGCGGCAGCTTTGAGGGAGGGCCGGTCTCGGGGGAGATCGGCCCATTTTTTCAACTGACAGGAGTGTTTATGGGTTCCGTAGTGATCTTCAAAAAGCCGATCTTCGTTGACTTCGACCGCCGCCGCCAACTGGCCTTCAACCTCAACACTGAAATCCTTATCCGCAACGCCGGCGGAAAAGACAGCAGCCTGTGGGAGACGATTGCCGAAACCCAGGACCCCGAGACTGGCAAGATTCAGCGCACTCTTGACGTGAATGTCGAGAATCTCCGTCTCTACCTGTGGGCCGCGCTGCAAGAGGACGCCACGCGCCGCAATGAGACGTTGACCGTCGAAGACGTGGGCGCGCTGCTCACCCGCCGCAAGTGGGTCACCCAGGCCGTGCTGGCCATCACCGAGGCGCTCAACCAGTATTACGGAGACGATCCCGCGGGGGAATCCAACGCCCCGGTAGAAAGCGCGTAAGCCAGGGGCGCGGAACGCGCGGTAAAAAGGTGCGGAGCACCCCATGGACGTGGGAAGACGCCTTCCGTATCGTCTGCGGAGAGATGGGCCTTGCGCCCACCGAGTTCTATCGGCTTCTCTACAGCGAACTGGTGCTCATCCTGCGCGGTAACCGGGAACGGTCCGAGCGGGATGCGCGCCGTGCTCATGCGGAGTCCGCCTGGCTCGGTCACCTGATCCTGCTGCCTTACACGCCCAAGGGAGAAAAGCCGCTCACGCCGAAGCAACTATTGGAGCGTCCCAAAAAGAAGCGCGCGTCCAAGGGCACAGCCTTCCCCGATTCCGACAGCGCCGCAAGAGCATTCTTCGCCGCACACAAGGCAAAATCAAATCAGGTGGTGACCGATGGCAAGTAAAGGCGGCGTGGTTGTCGTAGTCTCCGGCGAAGACAAAACCGGCGAAGTTATCAAAGCGATCGACAAGCACCTGGGGGAGATGCAGGATAAGGCGAAGGAAACCTCTGACTCCCTCGGCGAAATAGGCAAGGTTCTCGAGGGCGGCCTAGCAGCCGCCGGAATTGCTATTGGCGTCCGGGAGATCGTCGGTGGCTTGAAGGATATGATTCAGTCAACGATGGAGACCGGAGTCGAGCTTGGCAAACTCCGCGAAGAAACCGGCATCTCCGCCGAAAAACTCTCTCTGTTGAAATATGTGGCCGCTGAAACCGGCGTGGGTTTCGAGGCTCTCGTCAAGGGCTTCAAGAATATCTCTACCGCTGTCCATGCGGCGGAAGAGGGGAATCCGAAAGCCACAAAAGCATTCGCAGACCTAGGCATATCGGTTGCCGATCTGCGCGCCAAAGGCGACGACATGATGGCCGTGTTGACGCTTGTCGCCGATAAGTTCCGTGA
Source organism: uncultured Acidobacteriaceae bacterium (assembly GCA_963839155.1). Taxonomy (GTDB): domain Bacteria; phylum Acidobacteriota; class Terriglobia; order Terriglobales; family Acidobacteriaceae; genus Telmatobacter. The sequence continues at coordinate 152,727 of CAWITY010000003.1, read as the reverse complement.
TCTTCCGGCTGGCATTGACAAGAATGCGATAGCGACGGAGTTATTCAAGAAATCAGGTCAGGATTTAATCCCCGTCTTGAACCAACTCAGCGGCGCACTGGAAGAGGGAAAATCACATGCTGCCATCTTCACCGATGAAGATATTGAGAAGATGAAGGAGATGCACGAGTCGGTCGCTGCCCTCAGCGCAGAATGGCAAAAATTCGAGTTAGGAGTAAGCAGTTGGGCCGCTCCCGGTCTCACTTCTTTCTTTCAGGAAATGTCTAGCGGGCATGTTTGGAGGGATGCCCTATCCGCGTTTATGGGAGCTTGGAATCCTCTGCTCTATACCCTTCCCGATGCGCCGGCGCTGCCCAAAGCTCCCGGCTTGCCGCCGCCGGACCCGAAGAAAGACCCCCAAAAGGGTACTTCACCAAAGGAGATCGCCGAGCAAAAGCGCGCTGCCGCCGAACTTGCATCTGCACAGGAGCGCAATGAGGCTTCACTGCGTCAACTCGCCGATGCGGGCGCCAAGCTGGACGAGACCCGCGCCAAGGTCCATGCACAGACCATGCTTTCCATCCTCGAAGAGATGCACAAGCAGGGTCTGGTCTCCGAGGCTGACTACCTCACTCAGAAAGAGACCTATCAGAACGCTGCCTTCGACGCCGAGCGCACGAAACTCATATCCGAGCGCCGCGCTCTCACCGATCAAATGAATGCCCTAGCATCGGGAGAAGCCAAAACAGGCAAGGATCGCATCGAGACGGAATCGAAGCTGAACGCCATGCAGGCAAAGAACCTTGAGATCGAGGGCCGATTGGTTGAGTTGGATGCCAAGCGAGCAACATTCGCGCGTCAAATAGCGGACGCCTACGCCGCCGAGATGGCAAAGCCGATTGACATGTCGGGGCTTGAGCAGGCACCGGACATGAGCGGCATATTCGGTTCGCAGCATCCCAACGTGAAACTGGCCAGTTGGACCACCGATGATACAAAGGAAGCCCGCGGCGAAGCGGAGAAGTTCGCGCACGGCGTCTTCGATCCTCTCTTCAATATGTCCGAACGGTGGGATCAGAAGTGGAAGCAGATGCGATCCAACCTGCTGAATGACCTGGGGCAGGCCGCAGAGTCTCAGATATTCGGCGCGCTCTTCGGCGATTCGTCCGGTAGTGGAGGAAAAGGGTTGGATGGGTCGAAGGGCAATCCGAAAGGTCACAATGGCTTGCTGGGGGACGCTCTGGGATCGCTCGGCGGTCTCTTTCATCACAAAGGGGACAGCACAACCTCGAACGGCGGTCTCGGCTCGGGGGCGGGTACTATCGCCAGCGCCGCGGCTTCGGCAATGCAGATCGGCGGTGGTGCGGCGGCTGGAGGTTCCGGCGGGATTCAGGTGGTTCTTAATAATCAAGGAACGCCGATGCAGGTCAGTCAGACACAACAGTCCGGAGGCGACGGAGGAGAACAGCAGGTCATTCAGATCATGCTCAAGCAATTGGAAACCAACGGTCCGGTAGCGCAAGGAATCGCTGGTCTCTTAATGCTTGGCTAATTAGGGTCAGTATGCGGGATCAAATGGAAAGAATTCAGGAAGCGATCAGTATCGGGGTAGGGTTGACCTACCTTTGATACCACTGCCGTTTTATAGAGCATGGAACCCACTAGATAGAAGCGAGCAGAAAAGTGCCCTTCGGCACTCTCTGCCTCGAACTCGATACCGGGGTAAAGGCCGAATGTAATCTTCTTCTCGTTGAGGAGATGCGCCGTTGAAGCGGATAGAAAGCCGTCCTTCATGCGTTGTAATTCTGCGTCCGAGTCTAATCCTATAGTGCCGCGATCATCAGCCGTCACAAACACGCCCGCTTGGCCATCTTGTGCAAAATAGAGGCGCAATTCGACAGTTCCGGAAGAGGTTGGGACATCCTTCTTTGTTAGATGTGGTTCCGATGGATAAGAGGCGCTAAATCCATCAGCTGGATAATTGTAAGTCTTGAACTTCTCAACTTGCGGCAAGGTGGTAGCCGTTGGAATAGGATGGTCACTGGGCCGCAAAACTCCGACAATGAAATAGGTCTCGCTTTCTGTTGCGCCAGTTCCATCGAGACTCGGTGCTTGCATGAACAATTTCACTTGGCTGTGTTTGAAAGTTGCATATACTGTGTCGTGCTCCCAAGGCTTCCTGCAATCGCGATAGACAGTTGACGCGCGATTATCTGCTAATGCGTTGGCTATGTTGGCGGATATGTTAGGCTTGGCCACACACTGAGCAATTACTATCCGCCCATCCGGCAAAAGAAGTTTGAGTGTCGCTCCTGTTACATTCGCCGTGCCCGAGTCGGGTAGCGTCCAGTGAGAAGTACATCCCGTGCTGTAGCAGGATATGCTATCTTTACCGTCAACCTCCCAGTTATACGAAGAGGTCATCGGTACGTTCTCTACCACGGTCACTTTAATCCTTTTGCTGTCCTCTGGCAGCGCGCTGGTTGCGGCCAGGAAAAAGCAGAGAGCGAGCGCGTGGAGCGATCTGTGCATATTGCCTCCTAGTGAATGCGCCCGCAGTCTAACACACTCGCCAAGACTTACGATGTGATTCGCAGCCCCTTCGCCATAATGGAACGCCAGGTTTCCTTCCATAGTTCCGGGAATGATCTCTGAACTGCGGCATCGACGGTCTCTTCCATGCCCAACTTGGGTTTGATGTGCGCCTCGGGGATGAGGATATAGAACGGCTCCGGGTCTCTCCCGTCCGGATTCCTGCCCATGATGGCCTTGTGGCCGTCTTTCAGGTCCTGGATAAAAAAGACGTAGCCAAGTACGATCTTTTGATTCCGCAATGCCAGTTGCTTATCCTTCCACCCCTTGCGCGCGACCATCACGCTAAACCGTCCGCCCACCGCGCCGAGCAGGTTTTTGGGGCGCAACTCAGCACGGATCGGCCCGTTGCCCCACTTATTGCGAAAGTATTTGGTGGGCACCGCAATGTACTCGTGGCCGCCATACGGCGTCTTTTCCGCGCCTTCGTCCTGGGGGAGCAGGTAATCCGGCGCCCCGGTGGCCCGGTTGGCCGTATCGGTATGAACATCGGCCTCGATCACCGCGCCGTTCTTTTCCGCCGGTTTGATGCGGATGCCCCGCCGCGTGAAATCATTGCGCAGTTTGAACTTCCCCTCCAGGCTCTCCTGTGTCTTCCCCTGGCCGATCTTCGCACAGGCCGTCAATGTCTTCGCCAGCGCGAACGGGATCTGCCGTTTTTGTAGATCATGAAGCCCGGCCACCGCCGCTGATACGTCTACCGTCACTTTCAGTTGCATGACCCGATGTTAGCGCGCTTTTCCAGTTCCGGGACACGCTGGACTTATGGCCACCTTCCCGCTCGTCTTCCCGTCGCTCTCGCGCCAACCTTCGATGGATTCCTCGAAGTCTACTGAGGATGACACGATACGCGACCCGATGGAGAGCGGAGACGTGGCCACGCGACCGCGCGGAACCCGCGCCCGCGATACCTGGAAGGTCAACGTCCGCAACATCACCGCCGAAGACAAGCGCGCGCTTGACTACTTTCAGCGCGTCACCGCGGCGCGCGGCTCCAATAGCTTTCTGTTTCCCAATCTGCTGCCGAATGGGAGCTTCGAGTTTCCCGCCCCCAGCGCCGCCATGCTTGCCTTCGGCTGGTATCAGGGCAGTGCGCCCGCGGCGGCTCTTCCTGTCTCTCTCGCCACCGCCGGCGCGGAAGATGGCCTGCAGGCGCTTCTCTTTGGCACAGGAGTGGGCCAGGTGCTCACCGCCAATCAATCCGTCGCCGCAGAGGTAGACAGCAACGTGACGACGCCTTGTACGCCCGGCGAGACCTATCTCTTTCATGCGCGCGTCAAGCCCACCAAAGGTTCGCTAGCCAGCGCATTGACGCTGTGGGGTTCAGCGGCCATGTTCACCTATGACGCCAACGGCAATCAATCCACACTGAACGGATCGGGCAACGGCTTCAATACCTCGGTTGGCGGGTGGCAGGATTACTACACCACGTTTACCATTCCCGCCGGCGCGGTCTCATTCCAGATGCGGCTGCTCGGCCATCTCACCGGCCCCGGATCGGGAACCATCACCCTCGACGGCACCGCTTCAATCCTGATGGACGAGGTAGCCTGCGCGCTGCTCACCCCGGTTCAGTGGTATGGCCGCATGGCGGGAAGCGATTGCCTGCCGCGTCCCGTCCGCTTCACCAAACTGCCGGAGTTTTCTGACATTGGTTATGGCGGCGGTCAAAAAGTCTACGGCGTCAACTTTGAATTGACGGAGGTATAACCATGGCCGCCGGTTACTCTCCGATGGCAGTCCTTTCGCTTGCAGCCCAGCGCGATAAGTCCAAGCTCGCGTCCGGAGATGCGTGGATTCTCCTGTTGGACATTATCTGGAGTGGCCAGCACTTCCGCCTGGCCCGCAACGTCGATCCCATCACCTTCGACGCGGGGGACGGCAACGGGCCGCAGACCTACCAGCCCTTCAACTTTGAACTCTCCGTTGAAGAGCCGGGCGGCGCGCAACTGCCCACCATGATCCTCCGCGCGTCGAATACCATGCGCATCCTGCAAGGCATCATCGAGCAGTACGCGGGCGTGGTAGGCGCCACGGCCAATATCTACGTCTACAACACCGCGCATCCCGCCGGGGAACCGGACCTTGCCATCACGAGCACGGTGATGAAGACAACCTGCTCGGCAACGGTAGCCACACTCTCGCTCTCCGCCCCATCTCCCATGCGCCAACTCTTCCCGCGCTTTCTCTACCGCGCCAATTTCTGCATGTGGGTCTCGAAGTACAAGGGCGCGCAATGCCTCTACTCCGGCCCACTGAACAACTGCGACGGCACATACAATGGCGCGAACGGCTGCGTGGTTCATAACAACGCCACGCGCTTCGGCGGCTTCCCCGGCATCGGGACGAACGGCATCGTGTTGGCGGCGCAGAACTAGATGAAGACGCTCCCCGCATCGCTCTGGCTCGACTTGCTTGGCAAGCCTTTCCTTGAGGGCGCGCGCGGCCCCGAGGCTTACGATTGCGTGGGCCTGCTCCTGGAGATCGAGCGCCGCCTCGGTTATCCGATCCCGGCCTGGGGAAGCCACGCCCGCGTACTTGAAACTGCGTTGGCCTGTTGGGAGCCGGTCACCGATCCCCAACCAGGCGACGGCATTCTCATCTACTCCGTCGATCCGCCGTGGCATGTGGCTGTGGTATGCGGCGATAACTACATGATTCACGCCCACCCCGACTGCGGACAGGTGGTAAGAGAGCGGTATAACTCACATCCATGGCAAGCTCGGATTGAGGGCTTCTATCGATGGAAAGCGGTGAAATTACAGGCGAAGAGTTAGACCGCGCTCTCGCCAACGTCTCGATTGTTGAAGCTGTACAGCCTGCCGCCGCCGCCTTTGACGTTGCGCACTTTCTCACCACGCGCGCCGTCCGCATCATCGAAAATCGCAATCCCTTTCGTCTCGAAGAGCGCCGCGTCTTCGAGCTTTCTCCGTTTGACAACGAGAGCATCGGCGCCATTGTCACGCGCGCCGGCATCGACCCCGAAGAGTACGAGTGCAGCCTTAACGGCGAACGCATCCCCGACAACGAAGTCTGGTGTACCGCCGTCAAGCCCGGCCAGGAGATTGTTCTTTTCATCCGCGTGGCGGGCGGCAGCTTCGGCAAACAGATGATGGGCCTGCTGATCGTGCTGGCCGGCGCGGTTGCCGGAATGCTCACGGCGGGCGCCGCGCTGTTCGCCTTCCCTGCCTTGCTCAGTGTGGCAAGTGCTGGGGCACTATTCGGGACCGGAGCGATTATTGGATCTGCTCTTCTGAGTTGGGCTCTATCACCGGGGCTTCCGGGTCCGGGACAATACTCCACCACTTACGATCCCACCGGACCAAAGGGCCTTGCGCGGCCCGGCGTCCCGGTTCCAAAGGGTTACGGAAAGTTCAGTTGGTGCGGAAATGTCATCTCGTCTTACGTCAACTTCGACGGGACAGACGCCTATATCAACGTGCTCACTTCCTACGGGTGGGGACCGGCGGTGAGTGTTTCCAATCCGCGCATCAACCTCAAACCGCTGGGCAGCTTCCAGAATTGCAGCTATCAGGTGCGCTTGGGCACAAACAACCAGACGCCCATCGACGGTTTTGATCGGACCGTCAACGGCTACCCGCAAGAGATTGACCTGCTGGTATCCGGTGGCCCGGTGATTATCCCCGGAACCGGCACGAACATTCAGGGCCTCGACATTACTGTCAAATTCCCTAGCGGCCTCTACCGCGTGACGAACGACGGCAATTATGTTCCGCTCAAGTTTATCTATCAGATTCAGGTTGCTCCGCACGGAACATCGAACTGGTTTTCGCCGATGTTTCCAAAGGACACCGAGACCATTGCGATCACGCACTCGAACGGTACGCAGACCTGGCCGAACTGGGTTGTGGTTCCCACGGATCGCTTCGCGGGCAGCGGCGTCGTCTACAACGAAGACGTGAGCGGCAACAATCACACGCCCGGCGATCCATGGACCGGAACGCAGACCGTGACCGTTGTGAATATGGACAGTTCAACCTCATCCACGTCAGCGACCTTCACCGGAGAGTGGCAACCCTGCGATCCGAACATGAATCAGGTTCGCGTCCTCAACTGGTCTCAGGGCTATCGCGTTGTGGAGAATGACACGCTCTCTCCCATCTTCGACACGGTAAGCGTCTACGGACTTGCTCCCGGTCAGTGGGATGTGGGGGTTCAAAAGGTTGGCTACTGCCAGGACAATAACAACAATGTCATCTATGCCGATTCCACCGATGCGCAGCACGTCTGTGACGGATGGCTGTGGAACATCAATGAGATTTTCTGGAGTAATCTATCCTATCCGAACATGATCCTCGTGGGCGTCAAAGCCCTCGCCACTTCGCAGATGAGCGGGGCTGATATTCAGGTGATGGTGGATATTGTCCATGACATAGGATCGGATACAGCCATCCCTCCGCAACTGGCGGCCTATGAGCATGACAACCCGGCCATCGTCGGCTTTGACGTTCTCGCCAATCCGACTTACGGGGCCGCTAAGGCGCTTGCCAATATCGATGTTCCGGCTATGCAGGCATGGGCTGATTTCAATGACCAATTGGTTACGAATCAAGACGGCTCCCAGGTTCGCCGGCACATCTTCAGCGGCGTCTTCGATCAGACCGGGGATGTGTGGCGGACGCTCCAAACCATCGGCAACATGAGCCGCGCCTCGGTCTATCCGATAGGAAATAACTATACCGTCGTGATCGATGGACCGGCGGACCCGGTTCAACTCTTCACCGTGGGCAACACCACGAAAGACAGCTTTCAGGAGATGTGGCTGGCGCTCGATGATCGTTGCACATTGATCGAATGCGACTTCGCCGATGCGGCGCGCGACTTCCGCATGGACCTGCCCGTATCTGTCATGACCGCAGCGGATATGAACTCCGGCCTGCAGCCGAAGGTGACGCGCGCTCGGCTCATCGGTTGCTCAAGCCGGGATCAGGCGTGGCGCTGGTCTTACTACCAACTAATGAGCACCAAGCTCACCCTGCGCACAATTCAGATCACAGCGCCCATCGAGGCTGTCTGCTGCAAGCGCGGTTCCGTGATCGCCGTACAGTCCGATGTGACACAGTGGGCCGTGGGCGGCCGTGTGCAATCCGGCTCGACACTGAACACGCTTGCGGTTGAGCGCACCGATATTGTCTTCGCACCCTCCGCCGGTTGGACCGTGACCGTCCAGCATCCGGTGGTGCAGCGCGGCACGGCTGCCATCTCTTCCGTGATCGGATCGGTGGTTGGCATGAGTGCGGCTCTTCCCGCCGGGCGCATCGTCAAAGCGGTTGGACCGGACGGAACGGAGTACATCGTCACCGGCTATGGCGGCTCGGCGATCACGCTCTCTGCGCCGCCGGCCACGCTTGCCTACGGCCAGGTTGTGACCCTCTACGATCTCAACGTGATCGACAATCTCGCTGTGACCGCGGTTGCCATCACACCGCAATCGGAGAATGCGCAGGGCGGCGCGGTGCTCAGCGTTGCTGGTAACTTCTCCGCTGTCCCCACGCAAGACAGCGCCTGGGCCTATGGTCAGAGCGCGGGCTATCAACCGGCAAAGCTCTTCCGCGTGGTGAGCGTTCGGAGATCTGGCGAGTTCCATTTCGAGATCGGCGCGCTCGAATACAACGCCGAAATTTATACGGATGTGGTTCCCAACTATGGCGAGATTGTGGGCGTGCCCGATTCGTCTCCGGTAATCACCGACCTCACGTTGGTTGAGCAGTTTCAAAACGGAACTCTCACCGGCTCATCCAACTCGGCGGTTGTCTCCGTTGGCTGGCGCAACAATAACACCGCCGTGGGTGCCCAGGTGCAGGTGCAAGCCTCCGGTGGAACATGGAACACGCTCGGCAACATTCAAGGGCAGAGCTGCACCTTTGTGGGCACCATCGGCACCACGTACAACGTGAGCGCGACGGGCTTCGATTGGCAGGGAAACTTGCTAGGCAACCCGGTGACGGGATTGATTACCGTGCAAGCCTCCACCAATGTGCCCGCCAACGTCACCGGCTTTAGTTGCGCCATCAACGCGAGTGGCTTGCCGGTGCTCACCTGGACCGCCGTCACCGGCGCGGATCACTACGAGATTCGCTATCAGGGCAGCCAGGACTATTACCCGTGGGACACGGCAACCGTGCTGTGGGATGGCACCGGAACAACCTGGACGGATACCACGCTCCGCACCGGCATGTACATGATTGTCGCAGTGCTCTCAGTGGCCGCCGGCGGCCTCATGAGTCTCATTCCCGCGTACATCACGCCGTATCCCGATCCGCCCATTGTCACCATCTCGCAGAGCGCCACCAACACAAGCGGGAGCGGCGGAAGCGCAACGGCAAGCGCCGGCGTCACGGTCAACTCAAACGGTTCTGTCACAACGGCTGCAATCGTATGGCTCACCATCTCGTGGACATGGCCCAGCAACTATCCCACGCCATCGGCCTTCAACGTCGTCGCCTTCACCGGGTCCGATCCCACGGCGGCGGCTAACTACCTTTTCGACACGGTCACGGTTGGGGCTACTACCACGTCTTACACCGTTCCCGTTTGCCCAACCGCCGCAATGAGTATCGTCAACGCGGCTGTAAGGAGTGTGTATGCCTAATTCGCCTTGGACTGAAACAGGAAGCTCGATCAGTTTGGTACCGTCAACCACCACGATTGGCAGCGATCCGGAGAACGTCAACTATCTATCGAATCAGGACAAGATAAACCTGATGGCGCAATACACCGCCGAGTTGGCCATGAAAACCTCTCTGGACACGCTTGCCTCAACATGGAGCGTGTCCAGCACGTCCTATGACAATGCCGTTGCTGCAATCAGCACGGCGCTCATCAACGCCGGCGCGCCGTCGAACTGGGCAACCACCTGGCCGGATGGCACCACGAGCGGCCCGTGGCCCGGCATACAAACATCGCTGGCCAACCTGTGGGCACAGGTGGCAACCCAGCGGACGGCGTTGCAATCGGTTATCTCGAACGCACAGGCGGCGGCTGCACAAACCGCAGCAGTTGCACAGGCCGCCGCCAACTTCGCATCCAGTCAGTACGCTACGTCGATTGCAGCGCCGCTCGTAGTCTCTGTCCTTCCCACCTTGCCGAGTTCGAGCTATCCGTCAGGCAAGCTCGTCTTGCTCACTACCACCGGGATTCTCTACGAGAGCACCGGCAGTGCGTGGACGGCCGTCACCGTCTCAGGGAGCAGCCTCACGGCAGGTTCGATTACTGCAGGCCAGATCGCCGCTGGGGCCATCGGGGCGACACAGATAGCCGCCAATTCTATCGCGGCGAACAATCTGATAGTGACACCCATTGGAAGCGCCATAAGCTACGACCCTGCGATGGCTGACACAACCGCCTGGGCTCAGGTCGCAGGTACAGGGACGGTAAGCCAAAACGCAGCACTCCCTACAGCCAGTGGTGCCGTGGGATCAACCTGTACATCATGCTCAAATGGCACCGACAATTGGTTCCGTTGCGTGCGCCCGATTCCAATCGATCCGACCGCGTGTTACAAACTGAGTGCGAATCTCTATGCCGCCAGCGGGAACGCCCGCAACATGTATGTCTACATTGATTTCTTAGACTCCAATGGAAATCAGATCGCTAGTAACGGATGGGGAGGTTCGCAGTCGGGCTACACCTATGGTGGCTTGCCTTCCGTTGGCGTATTTGCGCGTTATGGTGGGCAGTTCGGCAAAGGAACGTCGAACACTATCCCCACCAACGCTGTGAGTTGCTATATCGGAGTTTGGTTCCAGTATTCGTCGGAATCAGGAAGCGTCCAACAGGCCGCGCAAGATTTGAAGCTGGAAACCGTGGTGGACGCGACATTGATCGTCAATGGCAGTATCACTGCCTCGCAGATTGCCGCCGGCGCGATCACGGCAAGCATGATTACCACCGGCACGCTCAACGCGGCCAACGTTGCGGTAACCAACCTCAACGCCAGCAATATCACCACGGGCACTCTCAGCGCATCCAAGGTGTCATTCCCGGATGGCTCTGTGCTCACCACGGCCGGTGTGACAACGCAATCTGCCACTTTAACATCGCCCGTAAATTGCGGAGCCACGACGCCCGTCGCCGCCCCCGGACTCTCTTGGTCTGTGACATCCGCCGGGGCTGGGGATGTGTTCAACATTTTCGCCCAATTACTTATTGTCAACAACACGACCACATCGAATATCCCAGTGACGGTTCTCGCGTGTGTTGATGGGGTAACCTCTTCGCCTGTTTTCTCCGCTGGATACTATTTGCCTTCTTCCTCAATGGCCCCACTTCAGCCTAGCTTTTTCGCGTCCTTCAGTGGGCTATCCGCTGGTAGTCACACCGTTGCGCTCTATATCTACTCAAACATCAACCTATCGGCAGCAAGCATCACTCTCACCACAAGCACGGTAGCCGGTTGCCCGACATCGACCAAAGCAATATTGCAACGTATCTTTTAGGCTTGCAAAAACCTCTAAAGTGGCCCGATTTCGGTAATTCGCGCGACGGTAGAACTGTAGCGGATGCAAGATGGCCGAATCGTCGCGACGATCACAATCAACCGGAGGAAAGAATATGAGCTTGCAGGTAATCGGAAATTTCTTCAAGAAGATCGGGGTGGACATTATGAAGGTTGTTACCTACCTTCCCACCCTGGAAGTGAAGTTCAGCAAGGCCGTGAAGGATGCGCAGGCCGACACCGCCGAGACCATCGTCACCGGAAAGCCCTTCATCTCCGCCATTGCCGTGGCTTCGGCGAACATTGCAGCCGTAGCCGAGCAGAAGGGCCTCAACTGGCAGAACGATACCGCTGCGGTGGCATCAATCGAAGCCGCATTCAAGTTGTGGCCGGCCTTTTGGGCGGCCATCGAGAAGGAAGGTTCGGACATTGCCGGCGATCTCAAGTAACCCGATTTCGGCAGAACCGCATGGCCCTCGCTTCGGCGGGGGCTTTGCTTTGTTCGTTCTGCGCGATAAGTGGCATGGTGGCCTTAGAGGGTAGCTATGGCTCCGGCTGAGATGACGGAATTGAAAGAGATACGCGGCCTCATCGAGGGCCATATTGCGGACTTTCGCGTGGTCAAGACAAAACTCTTCGGCGACGACGAATCGGAAGATGCGCAAGGCCGTATCCCGCGCATTGAAGCCACCCAACAGAGCCACGAGAAACGCATCGTCCGCCTCGAACGTGTCACCTTGTTGGGCCGCGGCATGGCTCTCCTGGTGCTCTTCGTTGTGGGCCTTGTCGAGTTTCTCTATCACGTCATGGGGGTGTTCAAACACTGATGGCCAGCCAACCGATCTCTGTCAGCAAGCAAAAGCAGATTGCGCGCCTCGTGGCCGATGGCCTCTCGGATCGCGCCATAGGTCGTCGTCTTGGCATCCACAACACCACGGTGCTCAAGTACCGCACCGCGCCCGCGAAAGCTGCGCCGAAGTCTCCCAAAGAGTTGGAAGCGAACATTCACAAGCGCCTGCGCCAGGCCCCGCTCACGGTGGATGATCTTGCAGAGATGATGGGCGTGACACCGCCGTCGATTCGGCGCGCCGTGGGCCGCATGAAAGAGCGCGGCGTCCTGCTTGCCGAGCATCCGGGAGGCGTATTCGAAGCTGTGTCAACGGTCAACCTTGCGCCGGGACGCTTCGAGATCAAAGGCAACCCGCGCGACGAATGGACGCACATATTCGGCGTCACGTCGGACAACCACCTATGCAGCAAGTACGCGCGCCTCGACGTGTTAAATGCGGCTTATGACCATTTTGAGCGCCGCGGCATCACGCACGTCTTCAATGCCGGCAACTGGGTGGACAGCGAAGCCCGGTTCAACAAAACCGAACTCCTCACGGCGCCGGGCATGGACAACCAGCTTGACTACCTGATCGATAAGTTCCCCGTGCGCAACGGGATCACCACACACTTTATCGCCGGAGACGATCACGAGGGCTGGTACGCGCAACGCGAAGGAATTGAGATCGGGCGCTACCTCGAAAGCCGCGCCACTGCCGCCGGTCGTAGCGATCTTCATTACCTCGGCTATGCCGAGTGCGACGTTGCTCTCAAATGCGGTTCCGGGGCCGCTGTGGCCCGCGTCGTGCATCCGGGCGGAGGTTCCGCCTATGCGGTCTCCTACACCGATCAGAAGCGCGTGGAGAGCTATCAGGGCGGCGAGAAACCCCAGCTTGAGATCGTTGGCCACTACCACAAATTCAATTACGGCTTCCCGCGCGAAGTCCACACCGTGCAGGCCGGGTGTACCTGCGATCAGAGTCTCTTCATGCGCAAGAAGCGCCTGCAGGCTCACGTCGGCTTTGTCGAATTGCGCATTAAGCAGGACTCCGCCGGCGTCATTACCCGCTTCGGCGTCGAGTGGTTCCCATTCTTCGACCGCGGCTACTACGAAAAGAGGTACAAGTGAACTCGCTCCAATTCAGCGCCGCCGGGCTTGCTCTTCTCAAGCTCTCCGAAGGATTCCGCGCCGCAACCTATCTCGACGTGGCCGGCATCCCCACTATTGGCTACGGCCACCGCATCATGCCGGGTGAGAAGTTCCCGCTCGGCGTCACCGAGACCGAAGCATCGGGCATTCTCTCCGCCGATGTGATCTCCGCCGAAAGGGCCGTCCAGCGCCTGGTCCGTGTGCCGCTCACGTAAGGCCAGTTCGATGCGCTGGTTGACTTCACTTATAACCTCGGCGCCGGGAAACTCGGGGCCTCCACACTCCTGGCCGATCTCAACAGCGGCCAATACAGCGCGGCGGCTCTGCAATTGCTCCGCTGGGATCACTCCGGATCGAAGCAACTCGCAGCCCTCACAGCCAGGCGCAAGGCAGAGTTCGTGCTCTGGCAGGGAACCGCCGCGGCCTGATTTCTGTTCTTCATTCACGCAACACAACCGAAGGGGAGAGCATGAGCAAAGCTGCGTTTGAAGAAAGCTCGACACAATACAAGTTTCTCAACGCCAAGTTCCTTAAAGCCATGAACGATATTGGCCGCTATGGGAATGAGAAGTACGGGAAAGATAGCTTCCACCAACGCGCCAAGATCGGAGACAGATCGCGTGGGACTTTGGATCGTACAAAGCCGGAAGCGATTGCCAAGCACGCCGCCGATCACTTCACGGATGGTAACGCCGGAATTCTTCACGATCACTTCCATACACGCACACATCAATATGCCGCCTCGGCCTTCAACGCCATGATGGAATTCTATTTTGCAGGTTTGGAAGACGAGGTGGAATAGACCGCCTCATCTCTACTTACCGATATACAGCCCGAACTATCGCCGCCGATCCGGAGACAGCGCGGGCGGTGATGGCAGGCGCGGCCATGGCGCGCTTTCTCGGCTTCGGCTCGATTGCCAACACCGCCGCATACTTCACCCGCGTCCGCTGATGAGCGTAATACTCCATCATCTTGCGTCCGACGTGCCCGGCGATTGCGATCACAGTCTCCGGGTTTACGTCGTTTTCGAGCAGCCGCGTGATGCAGTGGTGCCTCAAGTCATGCGGCTTGAGATCGACAAACCCCGTCGCCTTCCGCAGCTTATCCCAACTCTTCCGCAGCCAGGACCGTGACGCGGGCCGCGTGGGATCGAATTTGTTGCGCAGTTCACGAAACGGAAACAGGTAGTGTTCGGGCTCGCAAGCTCCCAGCTTGAGCGCCCGCTTGAAGCATTCTTCCACTGCATATTTCGCTTGCGCGTTCAACGGAACCTTGCGCGCCCGGTGACCGTTTTTCACGCTGTCTTCGGGAACATAGATCTCGCTGATTCCTTCGGCGCTCAGGAAGAGATTCTTGAGCCGCAGACCGCGCAACTCAAGCCCAGCCGCCGATGTGTTGTTCGTGATGCAAGCCACCCAGTACGCCAGCGAAGCCTCGGGGTGACGGCTTGCCACGTCGAACAGCCGCTCCTCTTCATCTTCGGTGAGGACGGTGCGCGGCGACCATTGCTTCACAGAGAGCGGGAAGTAGAACGGGCGCACGTTCTGCCATAGGCGGCAGTGAGTGAGCATCTGACCCACTACGCTGATCTCATGGTTGACGAGCATGTTACCCGCTTGCCGCTGCCAAGGGTGTATCTCCTGGCCGCGTACACGAACCACATTCGCAAGGCGGCCGATCTGGTAACCGCGGATGTGCCCCGGCGTTATGTCACAGAGCCGCAGGGCGCCGAAGAATTTTGCGAGCGCGTCGAGGTTTCCCTGTGTCGCATCATGCGCGCGTGGCTTGAGCGAAGTGGACTGCCGTCTGAGATTCATCCAATAGACAGCGGCATCCCGGAACAACATGGTGGCGAAGTCTACATCGACGCCCTGCAGCGCTTCGTCTTGTGCGATGCAGGCCGGGCAATTGACGTGATCGATGGTGTGCTGATCGGCAAATTCCAGTTCGGAGGCCGCGAAGGGCGTCCGCTCTACACGCGCACCGAGGCGGCGTGGCATCTCCAAGACAGGCATTGGCTCCCCAAGGGCAGAGCTGGGTAACTCGATCAGCGAAGCAAGATCGTGCGAAGTTTCATTTTGAAATTTTTGTCGCTCAAACATAATCGCTCCGTTCCATTTCGGCTCGTGATGCTGCGCACGTCTTATGCGTCTTTTGGTCATCGGTCATACGTATAGATGACGTATAAATGAGTGCGTAATACGTCTAAATGACTGATTCTTGAGCCGTTATCCTTCTTTTATGGCTCTCAAACGCATTCAAGTGGGGTTCGCACCGGCGCAACTCAAGGTCCTGGAAAAGCTCTCAACCAAGCTCGGGCTGGATATAACGAACACGATCCGTTATTGCGTCTCGCGAATCGCCGAGCAGGAGAACATCGGGCGCGAACGGCCCGGTAGAACGAGCGGCGCTTAATTCCTCGCAACGAGGAACCAAGAAAGTAATTATTTGTATCCGCCGTCACATACGCCACATTACCGTGGTGTAAAGTGGATTCAACGCCAAACGTAATAAGCAACAGCAAATAATCTGCAAGTGGTAGGGTTTTAGAACTCCTGCCGATTTTGGTTAGAGCGCCTGCCTTACAAGCAGGATGTCGGGGGTTCAAGTCCCTCACTGCCCACCACGACCTTGCTCCATGCCGTTCTAGACCATCCAGTCTTCCTTCGAAATATCCAATACTATCAACAAGTTGCGTCCCTTCTGTTCACCTGGGCTCCATCAGCGCCGAAAGGCGGTGAGTCTCAAGAATCAAGCGCTGTCCTGCAGGTGCATGAAAGGAGTTTGCTGTATGGCCCACCCTTTCCCCGCCACTGAATCGGGCACCCATTCTTCCGCGCGATTTGCCGAACGCTGGGTGAGAACCGGCCTTCGAGGGGTGCGGTGCTGAAATTCGTTCCGAGGGCCATCCGCCTGGCGCCATGGCAGTTGTCCCATCCTTTCCTGACTTTCCCTCCCGGCACTTTTTGGCGGCGAGGCGAAACGAAACGTCGAAGCCGAATCGAAGGTCGTTTTTTACACCGGCTGCCGTATTGGGCAGAGCGGTGCGTACCCACTCGACATCTCCTACGCGGAGTCCGACTCGTCGAATCAGTGCCCAGGCGTAGGAATTCGCTCGACTGGTTGTGCCGTTCGCAGACAGAAAGATGCTGTTGATTCCGCAAGCTCCGCCAAAAAGACGCGCCTGCGAAATCAGCCTTTCAGCATCTGTTCGACCGTCTCTATGTCGACGAGCCCGTTACACCCGTAAAGTGCCGGCAGCACCTTGTCCGCGGGATGCGTGCGCCGCAGCGCGGCCACTCTTTCCGTTCCGGAGCGGTAGGCCGGGAGATACATGCGGCCGAGCAGGGGATGGCGTCCCCAGGCGCCGGAGAGCTTGTCTGCGCGCTCTTCGGTGACCAGGAAATCGCGGCGCAGCGTGGCGGCTACCTCTGCCTGCGGCTTTCCCTCGCCCCAGGTCAGATAAGATGACTGATTCTTGGCATCGTCCTGCAACAGGGCCAAAAGCACGCCGATCTGCAAGTCCTCGTCCGGTAACTGTTCCACTTCCGTAACGCCGTGCGCAATGAGAATCGCATTGTTGGCTACGCCTTCAAAGAGCGTCGCGGCGCGGGTGTTCATGGTCAGAATGGTGGCTTCGAATCCGGCCTTGCCGCGCACATACAGATCTTGCAAATAAGCGAACGTGGTCACGTGTCCCGGCACGACCTCGTGGCTCACAAGCTGCTCGAACTCCGGATAGGAAATCTGCAGGGACGCGTTGATTTCGTAACTGGCTTCGTATTGCGGAGTGCCGTCGGAGTTGCGCGCCCGGCCGATGTAGTTCATTGAGCCGGAGAACCAGGCATCCTTGATGGGCATGAAGTCGATGTTGGCCCGCGGCACACGCGCCAGTTCCGCGGGCAGATACGGCAGCAGGTTCTTCGCGCTGAGATTGTCGAAATGGGCGATGACGGCTGCGCCCAGGGCGCGCACCGAGGCCATGGGGCTGACGCGCTCCCGGCGCCATGCATCGACCGCCAGGAGAAGCCCGGCGGCGCTTGTGGAGGGGTGGCCGGCGCGGCCCAGCAACTCGGCAACGCGCTCGCGTTTCTTGTCGGGAGTGGAGGGTTCCGGCGGCCTGCCTGTGGAGGCATCGACGGAGCGGGCGTAGGGCACCGGATCGCCCTTGCCAGCCACTTCCATGGCCAGATCGAACATGGTCTCAAGGCAAGTTGCCATGCCGGTCAGATACGCCTGGCGCAGCGCGCCCATCTTCGCGGCTTCAGCGCGCACTCCGGCGATGGCCTTGGGAAGGTCCACGGCGCGCAGGTACTCATCCAAGGCTTCGCGATCGACGCTTTTGCCGGTAACGCCGCCGCATTCGCGAAGTCGGGCAGCCGCCGGATGGGTATAGGAGCCGGGCAGCGGCTCATCGGAGAACCAGGAGTCGGCAATGAAGCGTCCCACGCCCGACGGGCACAGCACGTCGCCTCCCCAGAGCGTGTCGATACCTAAGACCGCGTCGGCAATATACATTCCTGCTTGATCCATGGATTACTCCTTCTCCTTTTTCGTGGAACGGAACCAGACGTAGAGACAAAGGCCAACAAACATGAGCGCGGAGATCGATTGCGAGACTCCATCGTTCCCATAGAACGGCGTGGTGATCAGATCTTCGCGGTACCAGTGGAAGAGCTTGAGGGACGCGCCCAGGACGCCGCCCAGTGCGCCGCCGGCCATCAGGCCAGAGGCCACAATCACTCCCCGCTCACGAATCTTGCCGCCCTGCTCGCCGCCGACCTTCTCAGAACGCTTGTTGATCAGGTGCGACATGAATCCACCGGCCAGCACCGGTGCGGTGAGCCCCAGCGGCAGGTAGAGGCCGAGGGCGAAGACCATGGAAGACTTGCCCAGCATCTCAAGCACCAGCGTGATCATGGCGCCGATGCCGAAGAGCATGTAGGCCACGGGCTGGTTGTTCATGAATCCCACCACCAGGGCCTTCATGATGGAAGCCTGCGGCGCGGCCAGAATCTGGCGTGTGTCTCCCGGTGCAGCCTCGCCGAACTGATAGACGTGAGCCAGCAGGATGATGGTGAGCCCGGCGGTGATGGCGGCGGCGGCGACGCCGATGAATTTGACCTTCTCCTGGGCAGCCGGCGTGGAGCCGAGCCAGTAGCCGGACTTGAGGTCGGTGATGAACTGGCCGGAGACGCACAAGGCGGTACACACCATGCCCGCAATGGCCATGACGAAGAACATTCCGGTGGTGCCCGAGAGTCCGAAGTTCAGCAGCACTACCGCGGAGATGATGATGGTCAGCATGGTCATGCCCGATGCGGGATTATTGGCTGTGGTGGCAATGGCGTTGGCGGCCACCGAGGTGAAGAAGAATGAGAAGAGCAGAGTCAAAACCAGACCCAGAGCCAACACCGTCCAGGAAACCTGAAGGCGTCCGAAGAAAATAGCCACGCCGATGGAACTGGCCACGACACCGAGCAGCAGCGAGAGCACGGGAATATCGCGATCGGTGCGCTCGGTGTGCGCGGCCTCTCCATGGCGGAAGGCGTGCAGCGCGATACCAAACGACCCGGCCACCACACGCAGCGACTTGAGGATGCCGATGATGCCCGCTGCCGCAATGGCGCCCACGCCGATGAAGCGCACATAGTTTCGATAGATCTCCACCGCGGTCATTTTGGAGATGGGAATCACGGCGGGATATAAGGTGATGTCGGTGTGGCTGCCGATGAACCAGATCAACGGCACCAGCACGAAGCTGGTCAGCACGCTGCCCGCGCAGAAGACCAGAGAGCTGCGCAAACCCATGACAAAGCCCAGACCCATGATGAAGCCGATGGCGTCGAAACTGAAGACCATGCGGCCCTTCTCCGCAAGGCCGCGAATGACGGGAATGAACTGAAAGTCGAGATACTCCTTCCACACATGAAAGGTGGTGACGAAGAAGTCGTAAACGCCGGCAACCGCGGTTGCCTGGAGCAGCAGCTTGGCCTGCGAGCCGCCTTTTTCCCCTGTTACCAGCACTTCGGTGATGGCCGTGGCCTCAGGAAAGGGCAGTTGGCCGTGCATCTCGCGGGCGAAGTAGCGGCGCAGCGGAATGAGGAAGAGTACGCCCATGCAGCCGCCTGCCAGGCAGATGAAGATGGTCTGCACGGGATGAGGATCGAGGTGGAGGATATAGAGCGCGGGAAGCGTAAAGATGGCGCCCGCGACGACGCTGCCCGATGCTGCGCCAATGCCGGTGATGATGACATTCTCAAGTAGGCTGGTTCGCCGCTTGAAGACGCGCGCCAAGCCGATGGCAAGGATGGAGATGGGAATGGCGGCCTCCATTCCCTGGCCCACCTTCAGCCCCGAATAGGCCGAGGCGACGGAGAAGATCACGCAGAATACAACGCCCCAGAAGACCGAGCGCAGCGTGAACTCCGGTGTGTTCGCATTCGCGGGAACGATGGGCTGGTAGGATTCGCCGGGCTTCAGCGGCAGGTAGGCATTTTCAGGAAGAGAATTTGTCTCGTTTTCGGTCATCGAACTAAGCTAACCCCTCTCGGCGATCCCCTTTCGGGGCAGTTCGAGCATTCTGGCGGGCGCCGTCCCGAGCCGGCCTCCGGGTCCATTCACTCTCCTGGGATGAAGCAAGTAGCTCATCTCTTCTGGGAGAGGAATCGAGCATCGAGGAAAACCGGCCAGTGCCAGTCTATCCCAAGAAAGCGCCCCGGGTTGCCTGGCAAAACCCCAGTGCCCAGGTACGCCGTGCCAGCCCGTTCCCGGTGTAGGAGAATGGGGATGATCGCGAAGCCTCAGCGCCCACTCCTTGAGGCGGAGGCGGAAGATTCCTCCGGTTCACGCTGGATGAAGGGGCACAAAGGAGGTCTGAATGTTGACACGCAGGGATATGGCTGTGGGTCTCACGGCGGTCGCGCTTACGGCCACAGCATTTCGCGTGGCCGGGCAGGCGCCGGTTCTGGGGGCCTCGATCTTCCAGTGGAGCGCACTTTCCGCCAAGGCAACGGACTACGGATCGGTGCGCGGGGTCATCAACGCGCACACTGCGACGCTGGATGCACTGAACGTCCATGTCACCACATTGGATGCGGGAAAAACCAACCATCCTCCGGTGCGGCAGACGAATGAGGAACTGCTGGTGGTAAAGGAAGGCACGCTGGAGGTGATGATGGGCGGCGAATGGAAGCGGGTCGACGCCGGCGGGGTGGTTTTCAATGCCTCCAACCAGCCTCATGGCACAAGGAATCCCGGCCCAGGCCCGGCGATCTATTACGTCATCAACTGGAAGACTCCCGCAACGCCGGCTGCCGTGCAGCCATGATCGAGGATGACGGGCGGAGCGTAGCTACGAAGGCCTCTCCAAGCGCCATCCGGCCGGGACTTCGTGCGTCTCCCACCCTGGCTGCAATGACAAAGAGGCGGCCAGGGTGGGGTATCTTGCACCCGGTTATTTTGGATGCGTATTCAGTTTGTCGATGACGCGCTTCAACTCTTCGAGCTTCTGGCCGGCTTCGCCCAGCTTGCCCTCCGAGGTGAGCCGCTGGTAGTCGCCAAAATCCTTTGAGGCTTCGGCGATGAGGCCATTCAGGTCGGTTGCGGGTTTGGCGGCGGGGCCAGTTTCGGTGGCGGCATGGGGCGCTTCCGCGGTGCTCAGCGACGAGGTTCCTCCGCCGAAGAGTGAGGTCAACGCCGCTTCGAAGGTGGGACCGTAGGCTAGACGATCCTGAAGGGCGAGCACCACCAGGCGCAACTCCGGCATGGGACTGCGGTCGGCTTGCAAGTAAATGGGCTCGGCATAGAGCAGTGCGCGGCCTGAGGGAATGACCAGCAGGCTGCCACGGCGCACATGCGAGCCTTGCTGATTCCACAGGGTCAATTGGCCTGAGAGCTGGGCGTTCTGGTCGATGCGCGCTTCAATTTGCAGCGGGCCGTCAACCAGCTTGGTCTTGGGGAAGTCGTAGACCACCGAGGTGCCATAGTGCTCGCCATCGCTGCGGCCAGCGATCCAGCCGATCAGGTTGTTGCGATTGGCCGGGGTGAAGGGCAGAATCTCAACGAATTCTACACCGGTTTCTCCGGGTAGTTTCATCAGTACGAAGTTGGGCTGCATGGCCTGGGTGGTCTGCTCTCCGCCCTCGGCCATGCCCACTTCGCTCGCTACCGTCCACAGGTCTTCGCGGTTGTAAAAAACCTCGGGGTTGGTCATGTGATAAAGGCCGTAGACTTCGGCTTGCAGCTTGAGCAGTGACTCGGGATAGCGCACATGCTTGCGCAGGTCCGCTGGCATCGTGGCTGCGTCCTTGAAAAGGCTGGGGAAGACGCGGCGGTAAGCTGCCAGGATGGGGTCCTCGGTGTCGAAAACGTAAAACGTTGTGGTGCCATCGTAGGCGTCGATAACCGCCTTGACGCTGTTGCGCATGTAATTGACAGAGCTGCCGGCCAGGCGGTAATGGCTGGCATAAGGGTAGTTGTCCGTAGTGGTGAAGGCATCCATGATCCAGGAGAGGCGGCCATCGTCGCCGAGGACGATGTACGGGTCCTGCTCGAAGGTCAGGAAGGGCGCCAGCGTGGCGACGCGCTCTCGCACGTTGCGCCGCATGAGCAGGCGGCTCTCGGAGTTCACATCGTCGCTGAAGGGGAGCTTGGCCAGGTCGCCGCGGTCAAATGCCAGCAGGATCCGGCGCAAGAAGCCGCCCAGGGCGATGCCGCCATTGCCCTGATAGGAGGTGAGGTTGTTGGTATCGCCCTGCGGGTAATTGAACTCCTGCTGGCGAGTTTTCACGTAGACATCGGTGTTGGTGAGCTCGCCGAAGTAAATTTCCGGGCGGGTCACGTTGAGGCTCTTCACGGTGCTCTGCACGGGCATGTTGCTCATCATCAGCGTGGGCAAGCCCTCTGAGGTGAACCCGTTGACAGGGTTCATGGTGATGCCGTAGCCGTGCGTGTAGATGAGTTTTTCGTTGATCCAGTTGCGGCTGCTCTCGGGGAGCTTGTCGACGTTCAGCTCGCGGGTGGCGAGCATGACCTGGCGCATGGTGCCGTCGATGGAGTAGCGGTCGATGTCGATGTCGGGGAAGTCGTAGTAGGTGCGAATCTCCTGAATCTGGCGGAGGGTGTCCTGGAGCGCGTGCCAGTCCCACAGGCGGATGTTCTGGAGCGTAGCCTGGTTGTTGGCGGGGTCGGTGGCCTCGACGGTGGTTTCAGCGGGGAACTCGCGCTGCAAGAAGCGGTCGAGGCCGAAGGCCTGCCGCGTCATCTGGATGTTGTCGGCAATATAGGGCTGCTCGCGCACAAGTTCGTTCGGCTTGACCACGAAACTGCTTACATACCAGCCGACAACGGCAACGGCGACATAACAAAGCACGACGGGGACGACGGCTGAGATGAGCCAGCGTCCGCGCGGGGCCCAGATCGCGCTGAACGCCGCCATGATTGCGCCGAGAATGAGGGCGCAGCTGACCACTAACATGCCGGTGAGGGTGACATGGGCGTCGGTGTAGGTAACGCCGTCGAACACGGTGTGATGTTCAAACAACAGCGAGAATCGGCCCAGATACGTGCGTGCCGCCAGAACCAGCAGCAGGAAGGATACGGCGGCGGAAAGGCCGCGCCAGGGAAGAGGGATATAGGCGGCACGGCGCTCGCCGAAGGCCCGCGATCCGCCGGTGATGAGAAGAAACAGTACGGCGATGAGGCAGATGACGACTGCGAGGGTGAGTAGCCAGCCCGCGATCAGGTTCCAGGCGGGGAGGGTGAAGAGGAAGAAGTTCAGCGGCAGGCCGAAGATCGGGTCGGAAACGCTTCCCGAAGCGCGCGGCGCGAACCAGAAGAGGGCCAGTGTAGGCCACTCGGCAGCCATCGTGCCTCCGGTGGCCAGGGCGATCAGCAGGGAAGCGCCGACGGCCAAAATATGCAGGACCAGCTTGACCGGAAGCACAACTTCCTGTCCTGCGACCACCAGAGTGTGATCCAGGGGCAAATCGTCGCTATGCATCCGCTTCATGAGAAGGAACGCACCGTACAGAATGATAAACGTGGCCGTCGCAAAACCTGCGAAGACTCCCCACTGAAGGCCAAGGGTCCGCAAGAAGACGTCTCCGAAGCCCAGGGACCGGAACCAGAGCAGGTCAACCCAATAGGAGAGCGCGGTCCGGCTTCCGAAGAAGAGGACAGCGAGGATGGCTAAAAGAAAAAGGAACTTGCGGTTGTGACGCCGCGCCGGCTGCGCTTGCTTTGGCCATTCGATCGACTCGGACAATTCTCCACCCCTTTTACCAGTTCTTTCTTGGTCAAAGTCCCAGAGAACCAACAGCGCCAGAAAGTGGTAACCACAACCACTTTAGTCCTCTTGCCCGCTCTTTGCAGCAGGTCGGGGGCAGGGCAAACGCATCATGCAATGGAAAGCGTAGGGAGATTATCTTTGAAAGGGCACGGCTTCAGAAGCCTGCCCTGAGCGAAGCCGAAGGGTGCCGCCCAAAGCCGCATCGAATGGCGGCCTTTAGGCCCTGAGGGACGGTCTTCTCCTTGATAAATCTTCCCTCGGGGGCTGAAGCCCATCCGATTGAAGCCATTTCCATAGGCACGGCTTTACAGGTTGCGGAAAAAACTCTGGTGTGGCCCATTTTCTGAAAGGGTACGACTTCAGTCGTGCCGCAAATTGCTGATAATAAGGGGGGCTTGAGCCCCTGCGGGATGTTTTTGGGGGCTTCGGCTTGCATTCAAGTTTTTTCCGCAGCCTGTTGAGCCGTGCGGCAATTACAGGAAGCACCCAGCGCTTTAGCCCCCGAGGGGCGCTTCCGGATGGTCGAAGAGCATCCATCGGCGGCTTAGGGCAACTCATCCTGCGCCTCGAAGCCGGCCCGGCTGAAGCCGCGCCCTCTCAAATCGTTTGTTCTTGCCGATTCACGATCTTCAAGCAATTGCTCCTGTGAGCCAAGGCGCAAAGCTGGCGGGAAAGGCGGGCTTGAGTATTCCGGAATGAAAAATACCCTCTTCGAAATGGAGATGGTGCAACAAGAATCGGCGGAATGAGCACCGCCTCAGCCGGAGGCTGTCTGGGAAGGGAGGCCGCGCGCCTTTATAATTGCCTGTATGAAAGAGCCGTCGAAGGTTGATCTGGTCGGCGTTGGGCTCAACGCCACGGACACACTGATTTCTCTCTCCCGCTTTCCGGCGCGTGGATCCAAGATTGAATATCGCAACGCGACCGTCATGCCTGGCGGACAAACTGCCACGACTGTGGTTGCCTGTCAGATTTGGGGAATGAGCACCCGCTATGTGGGCAAATTGGGCAGCGACGATGCAGCGAGACTGCATCGCGAAGCATTTGCGCAAGCTTGCGTGGAGGCCCAACTGGTAACAGTGACAGAAGGCGCAAGCCCGCAGTCGCTCATCCTGGTGGACGCGGGGGGCGAGCGCACTGTGCTTTGCCGGAGGGATGAGCGGCTGATTCTTCAGCCGGAGGATCTGAAGCGCGAGTGGATCACGAATGCGAGAGCGCTTCATCTGGATGGGTACGATACCGCCGCCGCCATGCTGGCAGCCGAATGGGCCCGGGCGGAGGGGATTCCGGTGATTGCGGACCTGGATGAGATCTATCCGGGCGTGGAACAGCTCATCGAGAACATTGACTATCTCATCGTGAGCCGGGATTTCCCCGGCCGTCTGATGGGAGACTCCGACTTGGAGAATGCGCTGCGGCGGATGCGGACGCGCTACGGTTGCCAACTGACGGCCGCAACTTTGGGCGAAGACGGCGTGCTGGCCTGGGACGGCAAGGAATTCCTGCACCGCCGCGCCTACAGGGTTCCAGTGGTTGACACCACGGGCGCGGGAGACATCTTCCATGCGGGGTTCATTTATGGGCTTTATCAGGGCTGGCCGCTGGAGCGGCAACTGGATTTTGCCTGCGCCGCGGCGGCATTGAATTGTTCGGCGGCGGGCGCTCGCGGAGGCATTCAGACCGTAGAGGCAATCGAGAACCTGATGGCCACCGGCTCGCGGTACGAAGCCGTCTGCTCCGTATCGAGCTAGAGTTGACAGGCTGCGGAAATAGCCCAGCTTTCGGACAAAATGCCGGAGCGTGCACGTTCGCGGCGAAAGCCCCTGTTGATTCCACTGGAATACCGGAATCTTTTGTCCGCCGCGTTGGTGCGATTCAAGTCCCGCGGTGACAGCGATCCTTGGCGACGGAGCACGGAAATCGCTTGTTGCAGGGGCCTTCCTCCCACCTTTGAGAGGCTGCCAACCATAAAATCCCCGCCACCGGCGGAGGATGCTTACTCGCCAGCTATGTCGTGGCGGCGCGACTGCTTGTGGACCTGATAAAAGAGCGCGGCCAGCGGGATGCAGAGCAGCGAGAGAAACGCGAGCAACCTGAAGTTATCTGCGTAGGCGAGCAGCGCGGCCTGCTGCTGGATGCCTCTATAGATGGTCCCCATGGCCTCCTGATGGGCGGTGTAGGCGCTTGCTCCTTCCAGGCGGAACTTCCCTTGCAGGCCCTGGAGCATGGCCGCGAGGCCGGGACTATTTGCCGTCAGGTTGCCGGCCAGATAGCTTTGATGCACCTGGGCGCCGCGCACCAGCAACGTAGTGACGCTGGCGATGCCGATGCTGCCGCCGATGTTGCGCATCAGGTTGTAAATGCCTGCCGCATTCCCGATCTCCTGCTTGCGCAGGCGGCTCATAGTCATCGTTGTGAGCGGGACGAAGATGAAGCCGCCGGCAAAGCCGTTGATCATGTTGGGCAGGGCGACCGACCCGATGGAGATGCCCAGGTTGACCTGACTCAAAAGAAAAGTGGAATAGCCCAGGATCGCCAGGCCGAAGGCCAGCAAGATGCGTCCGTCGAGGTAGTTGACCAGGATGCCGGCTAGCACCATGGAGGCGATGGCGCCGATCCCGCGCGGGCTGACGGCCAGGCCGCTGTCCAGCGCCGAGTATCCCATCACGGTTTGCAGAAACAGCGGCAGCAAGGCGGTAACGCCATAGAGAGCGAAACCGTAAAGTGTGGCGATGGTTGTGCCCACCAGAAAGTTACGGTTGGCGAGGATGCGCAGATCGACGATGGGATCGGGAGTGGTGAACTCGCGGGCGACGAAGCCCACCAGCGCGACGACGGAAACGGCGGTGAGCCAGCGAATCCAGCCTGTCCGAAACCAGTCTGCTTCCTGCCCCTTGTCCAGGAGCAATTGCAGGGTGCCGAGCCAAAGGGCCATCAGGCCGAAGCCTATGTAGTCGATGGCGGTGCGCACGCTGTGGCGCAGATAGGGCGGATCCTCGACGAAGAGGTTTGCCATGAAGAGCGCTAGCAGGCCCACGGGGAGGTTGATATAGAAAATCCAGCGCCAGGAGTAACTGTCGGTGATCCAACCTCCCAGGGTGGGGCCAATGACCGGCGCAACCACGATGCCCAGCCCATAGACCGCCATGGCAGTGCCATGCTTGCTGGGCGGAAAGCTCTCCAGCAGGATGGACTGGGCCAGGGGCTGCATGCCGCCGCCGCCCACACCTTGCAGAATCCGGGCGGCGATCAGCATGGGCATGGTGATTGCCATCCCACAAAGCAGGGAAGCGCAGGTAAACAGCATGATGGAGATCATCAGCAGCCGCTTGCGGCCGATGCGGCGCGAAATCCACCCCGACGCTGGAAGCATGATAGCGTTGGACACCAGATAGCTGGTCAGAACCCAGGTCGACTCGTCGGTAGAAGCCGAGAGATTTCCGGCAATATGCGGCAGAGCGACATTGGCCACCGAGGAGTCGAGAACCACCATGAAGGTGGCAAGCATGACGCTGGCGGCCACCATCCAGGGATTCACCGCGGGCTTCCACTCGGTGTTTCCGGCTTCTGGGGGGGAGGAGCTTTCTGTTTCACGCTCATCCGGGATGCCTGCCCGGAGAGAGCGGTTTCTTGCCCCGGTGCACAGTTTCATTGAGGGTGAGCGGATTCTCTGCGCGGGTGGGCATAGGTTCAGTTTATTATCCGCTGGCCGGGGAGTCTGTGATGGGGCGGACGGCCGTCGAACAGAGGCCGCGGGCTATCCTCATGACCCTCGGATGAAGAGTGCTGTTTTCCGCCTTCGGCGAAGGGACAGAGACGCACCAAGGATGAGGCGCCAAGTTCGCGCGGTCAGTTGGAATTCAATCTATGGGGGCTGCGGCGGCCTGCAACTCGGCGAGAATTCGCGCCACGGCCTCCTCGGCAGCCTTCGCGGTGGGCTCGGAGAGGTCCATTGAGATGGGCTGCTGCGGGTCGATAGTGATGGCGTACAGAACCACATCGCGGCCTCCACCCAGCAGGTAAAAGGCATCCAGCAGGTCCTTGATGCCGATGTCGTGGGCGGTGAGGGTCGGCGGGTAGTCGCGGGCAAAGCGCGGGGTGGTGCGGCTGACGGTGCCGAGCGGATTCCCGTCTGCCGCGGCGTCGATGAGGATGACGCGATCGGCCTGCTGTAACGGTTCCAGCAGGATGAAACCGCCGGTCCCGCCGTCCAGGCACTCCACGCCGGCCGGGAGGGTGTGCTTTTCTAGCTCCCTTACCACGTGAACGCCAACGCCCTCATCCCCCATGATCACATTGCCCAGGCCCAGCACCAGCGTCTTTACAGGATTCAAAGGTTTCTCCAATTAGTTGCAGCCTCGTTGGCATCGACAGGGCTATCGCATGAAGCCGATGAACCACGAGGAACGAGGGTCTTGAAAGGGCACGGCTTCAGCCGTGCCGCACATGCGCCAGAAGGGTCCAGGGCTTTAGCCCCTGAGGGACGGTTCTAAATCGTCGAAACGAAATCCCTCAGCGGCTAAAGCCGTCAGATTTTGAGCCTCTCAAGCGGCACGAATCGAGTCGTGCCCTTTCAAAGCGTCAATTACGCTAGTTCGAGGTTCTCATGCGATTGCCTCGATGGCATCGAACAGTGTGGCCTTTCCCGCGAGAGAAAGGCCACATGAGGGGTACGGTTTCAGACTACAACATGCGGAGGACAACCTCAGTCGTCGTTCTTCTCGCGCTCGAACTTCCATCCGCCAATGATCGACGAGACCGTGCCGCGCCCCTCGATGTAGTCGTGATAGAAAGCGAGGTAGATGTGAACCACGATGAACGTGACAAAGAACCACAGCAAAAGATGGTGCCAATAGCGAACGCTTGCCTCACCGCCCATGAGAGGCACGATCCAGACGAACATGTGGGGCAGCCAGGACGAACTCATGCTGGAGTAGAGGGCAAAGCCGGTAACCGACTGCGCCACAAAGGCGATGAAGGTGAAGAAGTAGATCAAGCCCGCCAACGCATTGTGACCGGTTGAGATGGGGCCGTGCAACTTGGTTTCAAGCACATCGGCCTTGATGACATCGACGATCTCCTGCCGCTGCGATTTCTTCAGCGGGAAGAAGGCGTTCCAATGCGAGTACTTGTTCCCGACGAAGCCCCAATAGAGCCGCGCCAGGAAGTTGAAGACATATACGTAGGCGGCCACAAAGTGAATGAAGCGCACCCAGCCGAACCAGTATTGCTGATAGGCCTCAGCCGCGTAAAACATGCGGATCGGAGCCCCGATGAGATAGCCCGTGATGCACAGAATCACCAGGGCGATTGCGTTGATCCAATGGTAGGCGCGCACCGGCAGTTCCCAAACATACACCCGCCGGTACTCTACCGGATGCCCTTGAGCACCCGGTATCGCACTACCTCCGCCAATTCCTGCGCCAACATTTGAAGCACTCATATCGGTCACTCGAAGGAAACTTGGTGAAGGTGCCGTCCCTGCGGATCGTACAGATGCACGGCGCAGGCCAGGCACGGGTCAAAGGAATGGATGGTGCGCAGGATCTCGACGGGCTGTTCGAGGTTTGCCACCGGAGTTCCGATCAGCGCCTGCTCGAAGCTGGAACGCTGGCCCTTCGCGTCGCGCGGAGAACCGTTCCAGGTCGTCGGCACCACGAGCTGGTAGTTCTCGATCTTGCCGTCGTGGATCTTGATCCAGTGAGCCAAAGCCCCGCGAGGAGCTTCGGTGAGGCCGACGCCTTCGCAATCCGTGGGCCAGGTCTTAGGCTCCCAGCGCTCGCCGTTGAAGGTGGAGACTTCGTTGATCTTGACCCGCTCCATGAGCTGGGCGTAGTACTCCTTGAGCCAGGTCATGGCCAGCGCCGCATCCAGGCCGCGCGCCGCGGTGCGTCCCAGCGTGGAGAAGAGCGCCGGAACCCCCACGCCGAGCTTGCCCAGAGTCGCCTTGACCAGATCCTGCACGTCGGTGCGGCCAGAGGCGTAGGCAACAATCAGACGCGCCAGCGGACCCACCTCCATGGCATTTTCCTTCCAGCGCGGAGTCTTCAGGAACGAGTACTTCGCGTGGCCTTCAAGTGTCTCGAAGGGAGGCTTCGGCCCGGTGTAGTTGAGCTTGGTTTCGCCTGCCCAGGGATGAATCCCGGCTTTGTCTCCGCCCTCGTAGCTGTACCAGGAGGAGGCGATGTACTCCTTGATCTCCTGCGAATCGCGGGGATTGACGGGGAGCACATGGCTGAGATCGCGATTGAGCACCACACCGCGCGGATACTTGAAGGCTTCGGGTTTGGCGTATCCCTGGGTGGGGAACTCGCCGTAGCAGAGGTAGTTGGAGAGCCCGCCGCCGTGGCTGGCCCAATCCTTGTAGAACGAAGCGACGGTAAGCAGATCGGGGATGTAGACCTCGTTGAGGAATTCGTCGGCCTGCGCGATGAGCTTCGCGACCAGGTTCAGCCGCTCGCCGTTGATGGCCGCCACTTCGTTCATGTTGATGGAACAGGGAACGCCGCCAACAAGGTAATTGGGATGGGGATTCTTGCCGCCGAAGACGGCATGAATCTTGACCAGTTCCTTCTGCCATTCGAGAGCATCGATGTAGTGCGCCACGGCGATCAGGTTCGCCTCTGGCGGCAGCTTGTAGGCCGGGTGGCCCCAATATCCGTTGGCGAAGATGCCCAGGCCGCTGGCGGCAAAGGCCTTGACCTTGTTCTGAATCTCAGTGAAATAGGACGGTGTGTTCTTGTCCCACTTGGAGAAGGTGCTTGCCAACTCCGCCGCCTTCTTGGGATCGGCCTTCAGGCAATTGACGATGTCTACCCAGTCCAATGCGTGCAGGTGGTAAAAGTGGATCACGTGATCCTGCACGTACTGGGTGGTCATCATGATGTTGCGGATCAGTTCCGCGGTAGGAGGAATCGCGATGCCCAGTGCGTCTTCCACGGCGCGCACGCTGGTGAGAGCGTGGACGGTTGTGCAGACTCCGCATACGCGCTCGGTAATGGCCCAGGCGTCGCGTGGATCGCGGCCCATGAGAATCTTCTCCAGGCCGCGCACCATGGTGCCTGCGCTGAATGCGTCGGTGATGACGCCGTTTTCCACCACTGCCTCGATGCGCAGGTGGCCTTCAATACGAGTTACCGGATCGACGACTACACGTGTCATAGCCCCTCACGACTCCTTGTGTTCTTCGGCGTGAACTTCCGCGATGACTTTGTGCTTGCGCACGTTGGTGACCACGGCGTGCGCCGCGACGCCGGCCAGGGTGGTCAAACCCACCACTGTGCCCACCGTATCCGCCGTGCTCTCGATGCCAAAGCCTGGGAACGAGCCCAGGTGTTGGTAGAAGGGACCGTTGTCCCAGAACCCGGCTTCGCTGCAACCGATGCACCCGTGGCCGGACTGGATGGGATAGCTGGTGCCCTCATTCCACCTGGTCACAGAGCAGGCGTTATAGGTGGACGGCCCCTTGCACCCCATCTTGTAAAGGCAATAGCCCTTGCGTGCGCCGTCGTCGTCGAACGACTCGACGAAGAGCCCGGCGTCGTAGTTGGCGCGGCGGTAGCAGGTGTCGTGGACGCGCCGGCCATAGAACTCTTTTGGCCGGCCCAGGCTGTCTAGAGCCGGGGTCTGCCCCAGCACCAGCAGGTGGGTAACCACTCCCATCATCACGTCGGCGATGGGCGGGCATCCTGGCACGTTGATCACTGGCTTGTCGATCAGCTTGTAGATCGGCGTAGCGCCAGTGGGATTAGGCTTAGCCGCCTGTACGCATCCGTTGGAGGCGCAACTGCCCCATGCCACCACGGCCGCCGCATCCTTGGCCACGGTTTGCAGGATCGATTCAGCGGTCTTGCCGCCGATCATGCAGTAGACGCCGTCGTCACCGGTGGGGACAGCGCCCTCAACCAGCACAATGTACTTGCCTTTGTGGTCTCGAATGGTGTCGTTCAGGCTCTTTTCAGCCTGGAACCCGGAGGCAGCCATCAAAGTCTCGGTGTAGTTCAAGGACAGCACGTCCAGAAGCACATCGAGCACGATGGGGTGCGAAGCCCGGATAAACGACTCGCTGCAACAGGTGCACTCCTGGAAGTGCATCCAAACGACGGCGGGTTTGTCTTTCTTCTCGAAGGCCGAGACGACCTGCGCCACGCCGGACTGTCCCAGCCCAGCCACGGTTGCGGCCGCGGCGCAGAACTGGAGGAAGTCTCTGCGGCTGTAGCCCTTCTGCTCCATTGATTGCCAAATGGTTTGACCCATGCGAACCTCGCTCACTGTCCAGACATCGGGGAAGACCGCTCGCGGCTGAAGAAGATATGGAATCGGCCCGTGGGGGAATCACCGATGGATGTGAGCGACCTTAGGCGTCCCAAATAACAAGACGCTGTGAGCTACGTCACAATTGTTTGTGCTGACCAAACGCGTCCACGTCGGGTGTCCAGTCAAAGCGCAGATCACACTTCCTGGCGGGGGAATGCTCGAAATGCGCTCTAAGGCGGAAGGCGCGGTTAGCGAACTGACGGTCGTGAAGAACGATGCAGAGGCCGCCGGGTCAATCGGCCCAAAGAAGAAGTTTCCCAAGAGAGTGGAGGCTCGCGCACCGGATTCCTGCCCGGCGGGAGTCAAGCCCAGGGCAAACGCACCATCTCAAAGGAATGGCTTTGAAAGGGCTCGGCTTCAGCCGTGCCTATGGAAATGGCTTCAATCGGATGGGCTTCAGCCCCCGAGGGAAGATTTATCAAGGAGAAGACCGTCCCTCAGGGCCTAAAGGCCGCCATTCGATGCGGCTTTGGGCGGCACCCTTCGGCTTCGCTCAGGGCAGGCTTCTGAAGCCGTGTACTTTCAAAGATAATGTCCCTACGCTTTCCATTGCATGGTGCGTTTGCCCTGGAGTCAAGCCGAAGGGCCGCATGAACCTTCGCGACGATATATTATCCTTAATTCTGAACCTTGACCATTTCCATGACCCCAAATCGAGATCTCGATCCCGCCCGGCGCCGGCGGATGCGCTACGCCGAACGCAAGCTCAAGGAAGCGCGGCAGCGCCTGGTTAGAGCCGAGCGCAGCATTCTTTATTGGTCGCGCATCCTCGGCGACCTTCGACATGAGCGAATTCGCGCTGTTCAGCCGCCGCTTTGGCCGGAAGAAGGCAGCAAAGGCGAGAAGTGAGCTGGCCGAAATGGGGTTTGCAGCCTGTGGTGAAAGTCGAAAATGCCGAAACACCGTCTCTCAGGGGCTAAAGCCCATGTTTATTTTGAATCACTTACGGCACGACTGAAGTCGTGCCCTTTCAAAACTTGACTTTCACCACAGGCTGTTAGGTCAACTCACTCCTGGATGAGGCTACGGGTTACTTGGCCTGAGCCGCGGCAGCTTTTCTTTGTTTCTCCCAACGCCGCTTGACAGCTTCCGCAATGCGCTTCCTGCCTTCGGGCGTGAGCTTTCGTTTCTGCTTTGCCGGGACAGGTTCAACCTTGGCCGGCTCGTTGGAAGCGGCGAGTACCTTTCGGGGCCTGCCGACAGCCTTCCTGGGC
This sequence comes from uncultured Acidobacteriaceae bacterium, assembly GCA_963839155.1. Taxonomy (GTDB): domain Bacteria; phylum Acidobacteriota; class Terriglobia; order Terriglobales; family Acidobacteriaceae; genus Telmatobacter. Next base: position 119,896 of record CAWITY010000003.1, on the reverse strand, counting down.
GCCGGGGGGGCGCCACTCAGCAATTCTCTTGCCTTCTGCAACTGGGCAATTTCGCGATCGATACTTGCCAGAATCTCTGAAACTCCCATGTTACCTCCTGATGGATGCGGGCAACGGGTCCCAAGTTTGTGAGACTCATCCTGCAGAGAGCCAAGCAAGTGACTCGCGCCTCGCATTAAGATACCCGAGCTTTGACAGATTTACAAACATTTGTTATGCGGCGCGGAAATTGACCATTGCCCGTTCATGTGGAAGACGGATCTGCCTGGCGCAGCCTTCCTTCGATGCTCTGCAGCGAAGCGGGCAGGCTCCAGAAGGGTCTGCCGGGCAGGAAGATACGGGGCTGCCCGTAATCCGTTCAGATTCCGCCGGTCTTGAACTTTTCGCCGGTTCCTTCCGATAAAGGAGTGATATGGCGGGAGGGGTGTGCCCGCCAGGTGAAATTCCCAAAAACGGACAATGACCCTTTCGGTGCATTGCCCTCGGGATTGAAGAGTGGTCGAATTTTAGGGACTCCACTTCAGGAATTCGGGACGATACGGAAAGGGTGCTGCGCGATGGCAACTGCTGACCAGCAATATCCAAGAACCCAGGCTGGGGAGGGATACCGGCAACTTTCCACCGGCGGACCCGCGGGAACCGCAATCGGTGCGACGTTGATTTACGGCATCATCGGCGTGGCCTTCGGAATTCTGGCTGGAACTGCACTGGCGGCGTCATGGCACGATAGCAGCCCGATGGCTCCGCCCGCTCTGGTTCATGCCAGCTCGGGCGACGCGGGATTGAAAAGCCTCCCCGCGATCCCTGCCGCGATGGACTCGAAGCTGGAAACCCCGGCAAAGAGCGAAAAGACCGAACCGGCCGCGCCTGTACTCGAGTCCACTTCCGGCAAGGCTCCAGAGATCCACAAAGTAACGGCCAGGATAAGGAAGAAATTCTCCCCTCGGCGCAGAGGATCCTCTCTGCGATGGGTCTTTCGCACCGCGGATGTCGTGCTGGCTCCCGGCACAGAGGCACTGAGGCTTGACGAAGGGGCGGCATCCTTCACTTTGATCATCGAAGGGGACGTGACCGTGGCCGACTACGATGCCTCCGCGGGACTGATCGAAACGCACGAGGGAAAGACGTTCATTCTCGGCAGGACGATCGGAGCAAGCAGTGCGACTCCCTGGCAGGAGTACCGCGCCAATGTTCACTACCGGTGCGATCACTCTGGAAACTGCACGCTCACCAGGGCCGGGGTCGTAGCTCCCAACGCGCGGCTCACCACGTGAGTTCCATCGCTCTAACCAGCATCGCCTATGCGGAGTGCTTGCTGGTGTCCTGGGTCCAAAGTTCTTTCAACAGATACGCTTGTGTCTGCCGGCCGCGGTGTGCTCTCTTTCTCCAGTCTCGCGGGCAGGGGCGCGCGCGAGACTGGAGAACAATCAGGCGGGTTTGCTTAACTTCTGTTACCGGTTGAAGGTGCGAACGTCCTGGAGCGAAACGCCAAGCATTTTTCGGCAGATGCCATCCAGTTGTGGTTCGGGGCCGACAAGGTGCAGCGTGCGCTGCGTGTGTTCCACCGATTCATGCGGGGCGAGCGCCCTGGCCGGTGACGAAGACTCCAGCTCGTAAAAGCTTCCGAGTTGCGATTGACCGGGCGAGGGCGGTCCGTCGTTGTAGCAGTTGGCCACATCGCCTTTGAATGGCTCTTCCTGGATCTTCCAGGCGGAGTTAACGTACTTCGCGGGTTCAGTGGGCTGGCTGTACTGCACAATGGTGAGCACGCGATTCAGTTCGTCGTAGCTGCCGAGTATGCCTTTGGCGCGTTGCAGGCTCAAGCCGAGCTTCCCGCGATGGTTGGCATCGGCCTTGAACAGCACGGTGTCTTCTCCAACATTGATTCGGTCTTCGGGGATGGCGCCAAAATAATCCGCTGTCACAGGCACTCCCAATTCCGCTTGCGAGCCGGCTCGAAAGGGCAGGATGATAGCGGTCTGCGGGCTGGACTGGAATTGACCGAGCACCCACAGCGAAAGCAAGCCGGAGTCTTCTGTCCAACTCTGCGTCCCGATGTTCGTTAGCTTGTTCACTGACTCGTAACCGACGTGCGCGATTTCGTTTGCGGCTTCGATACCGAGTCCGTTCCAAATCTGCTCGCTGGAGAGCAGGCGTACTTCGCGGTCGATTTGCACATCGAAATGGGCGCCTGAAAAATTCGTGAGCGAGAAGGCGCGGCGGAAGGTGGCGGAGGTTGCGGTGGCGCCAACGAGGTCGAACGGTTCCGTATCCAGCGCCGCTGGAGTGTACCAGTGGTCGAGATCGAACGGGACACCGGGTGCGAAGAAAATGGAGAACTGGCCGCCTTCCGGCCCAAGCCAGATGCGGTCTTCGCCACCCACGGCGTTGATATGCTCGCGAAGCTCACCAGAAGCAATCAGTTCGCGATTGATCCATCCATACCCAGGACCTTCAGGGCCGGCGAGAGTACTGGTGAGGACGCGGCCTTGCTTGGCGGGCCAAACGGCTATGGATGCAGTGCCGTGCGGGTCGGAAAGCACGAGGAGCTCGCTGTACCGGCCGACAAAGGAAACCACTTCGCCGAAACTGTTCCCGGCGCCGGGCTGTGTGTGCGAGGGGGCTGGGGTAGGAGCCATGGTTGCCTTCAAGCTAGAGTGAGCTTGAGAAGGGACTTCATTCTTCATGGACATTTCTCCGAAGGAAATGGAAAGATATTGCGGCTCAAAGTGGTCGGCGAGCTGAGGTCTCAATCCCTGACGGCCTCGTGCACCAGTTGAGGCAGCCGTTGCACCAATGCTGCGGCTGCGAGTCGGCAATTTGTATCCTTCTCATTCTACGCATCGTCGGCTCTGCATGGGCAAATACCGGGAGCAGAGTCCAGAGCAAACGCACCATCACAATGGAACGGATTTGAAAGGGCACGGCTTCAGCCGTGCCAATGGAAATGACTTCAAAAGGACGGGCTTCAGCCCCTGGGGGAAGACTGTCAACGGAGAAAATCGGCCCTCAGGGCCTAAAGGCCACGATTCGAGGCGGCTCTGGGCGGCACGGCTGAAGCCGTGCCCTTTCAAAACATCTGTGCCTGCGGGTTCAACCGCACGGTGCGTTTGCCCTGGAGCAGAGTCGGCTGCGCATACATCTACTGTCAAAGGAGTTGGAATTGGCGGATTTTGACTTCACGTCACGCGCGGGCTGTAAAATGTTGATGTCATGGAAAGGCGTTCCATGATCTGTTGCGCCTGCTTGTGGGCGCATTATCCAAAACGGCAATCGCCAGGATGCTCGGGAAAGCGGTGAAACTCCGCTACTGCCCCGCAACTGTAAGCGCCCCTGCTTTGCGGCTCGCCATTTGAGCCAGGGCAGGGAATCAGCCAGGGTTTTTCCGTTCAATGCGGAAAGCTCTCACCAACCACTGGAGGAGGACCCTTGAGGTCTGCTTTTGGGAAGGTGGCTGGACAAGGCGCAAGTCAGGAGACCGGTCCTCGGCGCCCCCTACCCGCTTGCGTTCCGAGGGGAACGAAGGAGCCTGCATGTCTTTCTCCGCATTTCTTCGTGCGCGGATTTTCCGCGCATTCGCCGCTTTTCTGCTTATTGTGAGTTCCCATCCATGCCATGCCGGGGCGATCCGCGGCGTGGTCACAGACGCTTCTGGCGCAAAAGTCACCGGCGCAACCGTATCGCTGGTCAGCAATGGCAAGGTCGTCGCCTCTGCCGTATCAGTGGCCGATGGCACTTTCCAAATCACCACAGGAGACGCTGGGAGGTTCTTTCTTGTGGCTCAATCCAGGGGATTCCGGCAGTTGGAGACGCCTGGTTTCTACGCGGGCCGGTTCGATTCCGTGGAGCGCAACCTGGTTCTCGAACCGGAGTGGGTGCGCGAGTCGATTGTAGTGACTGCCACCGGAACGCCGACGCCGCAGCCGCAGACCAGCGAGGCCACCAGTGTACTCGGACCACTTGATTTGGCGCTCCGCAGCGACCTGACCAGCGCGTTACGGCTGATGCCAGGGACGGTTGTGACCCAGGAAGGCCAGATGGGCGCGCAGACCTCGCTCTTCATTCGAGGCGGCAACTCGGACGCCAACAAGATTCTGCTCGACGGGATGAGCATTGACGATATGGGCGGGAACTTCGACTTTGGCTCGCTTTCCTCCACCGCCCTTGAGAGTGCTGAAGTCTATCGCGGCCCCGATTCAAATTTGTATGGCGCCGACGCGGGCAGCGGCGTGGTCAGCCTGACCACGCCACGCGGCACCACCAGCTTTCCTTCGCTGCTCTTCCAGGGCGATGCCGGCAATCTGAACATCTCGCGGGAGGAACTGGAGGTTGCCGGAGCCCGCAACAAACTGGACTACCTGGGCGCTTTTAGTTGGCTGCAGACCGCCAACAATCTGCCCAATGACGAGTACCATGTGGCCACCACGGCGGCGAACCTGGGCTGGCAGCCCAATGGGACGACACAGATTCGCGCCACGTTGCATTACGGAGTGGATTCGACAGGGGTTCCGAACTCCTGGGACTTTTATCACATTGCGGACAGCGCGACGCAGAAGGATCAGGACCTGTTTGTCAGCGCCTCGATCGACAACCAGACCACGGAGTCGTTTCACAATCTGCTTCGCTACGGGGCAACCCGCAAGCGCGAGCAATTCACACAATGGGCAATGGAAGGCAGCGGCTATTTCGATGCTTACGGCGACAGCCTGGGCGACTTGGTGACCATCACCGGGGCCAACGGCTATTCCGTCACCGGCCGAGCAATCCTAGACTACGCGGGAGCGTATCCAAATGGATACCAGCAGGTCTCCAATCGCGATCAACTCGCATACCAGGGCGACTACCGGGTTACTCCCCACCTGACGGCGCTGATCGGCTTTCATTATGCGGATGAGCGGGCGACGCTGACCGATCCCTCATATGGAGAGAACTACGTAACCGAACGTACCAACTACGACTATCTGGCCAGCGTCCATGGGGACTTCAAAGACCGCTTCTTCTATACGCTGGGCGGAAGCCTGGAGCGTAATTCGCTTTTCGGAACCGACACGTCGCCACGCGCCGGACTGTCTTACTACGCCCTCCGGCCACGCAAGGGCACCTTCAGTGGAACCCGCATCCTGTTCAATTATGGGGACGGGATCCGTGAGCCGAAGCTGACCGATCAGTTCTACTCGCTCTACTCCAATCTCCCCGCGGTTGCGCAACAACTTGGCATTGGCCCATTGGCAGCCCCGACCACAAGGACCTACGAAGGGGGCGTGGCGCAAGCCTTCTTTGGCGAACGACTGACCTTCCGGACCAGCTATTTTCACAACGAATTCGGCAAGGAGATCGAGTCGATCCCCGCGCCGTTCATGCTAACTCTGTTTCCCAGTCTGACGAAGGCCCAATTGGGCTCCTTCTACACCAACGACTCGGATCTGACCTTCAACACCCAGGCCTATCGCGCCCAGGGCGTCGAAACCACTGTCGAGAGCGGCATCGGCAAGAGCATCTTTATGCGCGGCGGCTATGTCTACCTCGACTCGGTTGTGCAGCGATCCTTCAGCAGCGATAATGCGGCATTGATAGGCGGGTATGCGCCCACGTTCAACGGTATTCCACTGGGCGCATTCTCGCCACTGGCCGGAGCGCGGCCCTTCCGCAGAGCACCGCACACGGGATTCTTTACGGCAAGCTACGTGAAGGATCGCCTGACAGGGATACTTGGCGCAGCCTTTGCCAGCCGCAGCGACGACTCAACCGACCTTCTGGACGCCAACTATGGGTACTCGTTGATTCTGCCCAATCGCAACCTGGACTACGGGTACGCCAAGATCGACCTGGGCGCCAGCTACAAGCTTTTGCCCTGGCTGAGCGTCTACGGCCAGGCAGAGAACCTGACCAGCAGCCGGCACATTGCGCCCCTCGGCTATCCCAGCCTTCCCTTCAATTTCCGCGCCGGCTTGCGCCTCGAGCTGGGGAAAGGGAGCCTGCGCTAGTGGTGTTAGCCAAACAAGATGAGGCCGTTTGCGTCTTGAAAGGGCACGGCTCCAGTCATGTCTCCATGGGCCTGCGGCCCACCCAAGGGCATAAAAACGGCGCGGAGGCATTCGCCCCGGAGGGGCGTCCGAAATGGCAGCACAGATTCTAAAGGGGATAGGGAACGTTTGTACCGTGCAGCTTGTTCCTGATAATAAGTCAGGGCCTCAGCCTTTGCAGGAAGCCTCTCCTGCAAAGGCTTAGACTACCTGGGCAGCCGTAAAAGACCCTCTTTGCGGCGGCCTGCACCCGCGCGGAGCAAGCGGTGCATATTCGGAAAGGTGCACCGTCCGCAGGAGTGAAGGCGCCGCTTGTTGTGCCGCATTACCTGCTGGAATGCGCGTCGGTAATGAGCTGCCCACGTGCGAAGAAAAGCAAGTGGGCGCTGGCAAGCGGTCGTGGGCGATTAAAATATTGTTAATGTAGTAAACATCAAGATCCTGGTAACCTCGGAATGTGGAGATTAGTATCCCAAATTGCGCAATTTTTGTTGAACAAGAACACATGCACCAGCTACATTAGTTTTTCCACAGATTTTGCATCTTGTTGCTGTTCCTGGTACCAGACTTTTCCTGAGGTGTGTTGTGGCTTGCCCTAAATGCCAATCTGATGCTCTTACGATCATTCCGGCCGAAGTTCGTCTTTATCGCAATCGGCCCCGCACTCTTAGCCATCCGCCGATGAATCCGCCGCCCGACATTCAGGTATGCCTCGATTGCGGCTTCTCGGAGTTCTCGATTCCGCGCTCCTGGCTTTCCGCTGGCTGGTTGCGCTCGGCGCGTTCCCCATCGGTTCCCACTGCGGCAGCGATTTCGGCCGGGTTCGTTTCTCCCGCCAGGTAGTCTGCTGGCCAGGGAGTGATTTCCTCGGTCAGAGCGGTCGAGGGTTTGGGGATTAGTGTGTCTTCACACCGCGTCCTGATCCTGCTCGCGGCCGGAGTCTCTGTGCCACAGAAGAAAAGCCCCCCTGCCGAAGCAGGAGGGCTTTATGGTTCTTGCGCCGAAGGCCCGGTTGGCCGCGCCGCAGGTGCTTGGGGTCCCCAGCGACGGGTCGATGTCGCTGGGGTGATTGCTAGTACATGCCGTCCATGCCGCCGCCGTGGCCGCCGCCGGCCGGGGCCGACTTGGGCTCAGGCAGCTCGACAACCAGTGCTTCGGTGGTGAGCAGGAGGCCGGCGATGGAGGCTGCGTTCTGCAACGCGGTGCGCGTGACCTTGGTGGGATCGATGACGCCGGCCTTGACCAGATCCTCGAAGGTGCTGGTGGCGGCGTTATAGCCGTAGTAGGGGTCCTTGGATTCCAGGACCTTGGCTACCACAACTGCGCCCTCTTCACCGGCGTTGGCGACGATCTGGCGCAGAGGCTCTTCGAGCGAGCGGCGCACGATCTGGGCGCCGATCTTTTCGTCGCCTTCCAAGGTCTTGATGAGCGCGTCAACCGCGGGAATGGCGCGAACCAGAGCCACACCGCCGCCGGGGACGATGCCTTCCTCGACCGCTGCGCGGGTAGCGTGCAGGGCATCCTCAACGCGAGCCTTCTTCTCCTTCAGCTCGGTCTCGGTTGCCGCACCCACCTTGATGATGGCAACGCCGCCAACCAGCTTGGCCAACCGCTCCTGGAGCTTCTCCTTGTCGTAGTCGGAGGTGGTCTTCTCGATCTGCGAACGGATCTCCTTGACACGGCCGCCAATTTCGTCCTGGGAGCCGGCGCCATCGACGATGGTGGTGTTGTCCTTGTCGATGGTGATGCGCTTGGCCTTGCCCAGGTCCTCAAGCTTCACGCTTTCCAGCTTGATGCCCAGGTCCTCGGTGATGGCCTTGCCGCCGGTAAGGATGGCAATGTCGCCCAGGATGGCCTTGCGGCGGTCGCCGAAGCCGGGAGCCTTGACGGCGGCCACGTTCAGCGTGCCGCGCAGCTTGTTCACTACCAGGGTGGCCAGGGCCTCGCCCTCGACATCTTCGGCAATGATCAACAGGGGCTTGCCGCCACGGGCAACCTGCTCGAGCAAGGGAAGAAGGTCCTTCATGGCGCTGATCTTCTTCTCGTAGATCAGGATGTAGGGATCTTCCAGAACCACTTCCAGGCGCTCGGCGTCGGTGACGAAGTAGGGGCTCAGGTAGCCGCGGTCAAACTGCATGCCGTCTACGGTCTCCAGGCCGGTGTGCATGGTCTTCGACTCTTCGATGGTGATGACGCCGTCCTTGCCCACAACCTTGACGGCGTGAGCAATAATGTCGCCGATCTCCTGGTCGCCGTTGGCGGAGATGGCGCCCACCTGGGCAACCGACCCCTCGTTAACGGGCTTGGAGAGCTTGCCGAGGGCGCCGCCATCGGTCCACTTGCCGTCCTTGTCGCGCGAGCCGATGATCACGGCCACGGCCTTCTCGATGCCGCGCTTCAGGGCAGTCGGGTTGGCGCCGGCCGCCACAGTCTTCACGCCTTCGCGGAAGATGGACTGGGCCAGAACCGTCGCCGTCGTGGTGCCGTCGCCAGCCACGTCGGAGGTCTTGGAGGCGACTTCGCGAACCAGCTGGGCGCCGACGTTCTCCATCGGGTCCTTCAGGTCGATCTCTTTGGCCACCGTCACGCCGTCCTTGGTGATGGTGGGCGAACCGAACTTCTTTTCGATAACCACGTTACGGCCCTTGGGGCCGAGCGTTGCCTTCACGGCGTCCGCCAGCGTGTTGACGCCGCGCAGGATCGCCTGACGGGATTCCTCACCGTGCAAAATCTGCTTTGCCATTTTTGTAATTCTCCTAAAAAAAGTTGTCAGTGAACAGTGGTCAGTGAACAGTGTTCGCTGTCGGTTAGCCGTCGCGGTAGTCAGGATTCGGTGTTCGGTGGTGGCAACTGCGCTGAGTACGGCGCTAGCCTGACCACTGTCCACTGTTCACTGACCACTGGAAAGCTACTTCTTCACGATGCCGAGTACTTCTTCCTCGCGCATGATCAGGAACTCCTCGCCGTCGAGCTTGATCTCGGTGCCGGAGTACTTGCCGAAGAGAATCTTGTCGCCCGCCTTCACGTCCAGGGGAAAAACCTTGCCTTCGTCGTTCGACTTGCCCTTGCCCACGGAGATGACTTCGCCTTCCTGGGGCTTTTCCTTGGCGCTGTCGGGGATGATGATTCCACCACGAACGGTTTCGCCCTCTTCCAAACGGCGGACGAGGATGCGGTCGTGGAGCGGGGTGAAGGTGGTGGTAACAGATGTTGCTGCCATTGCTTTGCTTCTCCTTCACACGCGGTCGGGGTTGAGCCCCTCCGCGGGGTTTGAGTGGTTTTGAGGAAGATCCTTGGAAAATGCGGCCCCAGGCTGCATGAATCAAAGCACCAGGCCCGCGCGAGCAATTCAGCCAGCGGTGTGCTAGCACTCTCGCCTTCCAATTGCTAACGATAGGCAAGTGGGACCGGGGTTGTCAAGCCCCCTTGATGGAATATGAGTGAAGCACGCTCATGTAAAACGACTACCCCGCTAGCAAGTGCGACTTGCCAGCAACAAAAGAGGAAAAATGCAGCGGGCCCCCGGCCCGGGCAGACATCCCCTGTGGGCGTCTCTGTTCCCTTTGATTTCGTGACCATGGAGCTTGCAGGAAGCTGGCAGAGACCTGGTTCGCTGACTGAGTGGGCGACGCGATAGAATAGTTTCCATGCTTCGCCGTTCACTCTTTCGTCTCTGTATCTTCGTGGCCGTATTCGGCCTGGCCATTCTCACTTTTTCGCCTGCCGCCAATGCTCAGGACAACTCCAAGCGCGGCCGCAAGTACAAGTCTCCGCCTCCGACCGCTCGCATCGAGGTCACAATTCTGCGTGATGCCAACAGCAAGCCCATTGAAAATGCTGCTGTGATCTTTCACCCCATGGAAGGGGAGAAGGACAAAGGCAATATGGAGTTGAAGACCAACGAGGATGGCAAAGCCATCATCGACGTGCTGCCGGTGGGCGACACAGTGCGGCTGCAGGTGATCGCCAAAGGCTTTCAGACCTTTGGCCAGGACTACAAGGTCGACAAAGCCCAATTGGTGATCGAGATCAGGATGAAGCGTCCGGGCGAGCAGTACTCCATTTACAAGGATCATGGCGAAGCCGCCAAGCAGCCGGATCCGCAGCCCCAACCCCAGCCCAAATAGGGTTGGGCACCCTGAATATCCTGGGGCGCTCCGTGCTTGTCTTTCGCCCGTGCCTGCGCTCCGAGGCGAGAATTCAAGCGAGACCCTGCTGCGACCCAGGAGCGCACCCCGAGATGCCAACGGAAACCCTGAACGGCAAATCGGTACTGGTGACTGGGGGCGCCCGGCGCATTGGCCGGGGGATTGCGCTGGCTCTGGGCCAGGCCGGGGCCGATGTTGCCATTACCTACCGGAACTCTCGCGCAGAGGCGTCAGAGACGGTTAGCGCCATCGAACGTCTGGGAGTGCGGGCCATGGCTCTGGAATGCGATGTGCGTTCAGAGCGCTCGGTTCAGGGCGCTGTCGGCGCAGTCATTTCAGCTTTTGGTCAGCTCGATGTGCTGGTGAACAACGCGGCGATTTTCGTTTCAGCTCCGCTTGAGACGATCAGCCTTGCCCAGTGGGATGAGGTTTTTGAGACCAACGCCAGAGGGCCTTTTTTGGTGGCTCGCGAGGCTCTGCCGCATCTGCGTGCCGCGCAGGGGAGGATTGTGAACATTGGCTCACTGGGGGGACTGCACGCCTGGGCTGGCCATGCCGACTACTGTGCCTCGAAGGCCGCTTTGCACATGCTCACGCAAGCCATGGCCAAAGCCTTTGCGCCGGAAGTGAGCGTCAATTGCGTGGCGCCTGGCTGGATCGAAATGGATGAGCATCCAGGCCCCGAAGCCGCCCGATTCGCGCTCCGGGCGCCGATGCGGCGCAACGGTGCGGCGGAAGACGTTGCGCAGGCGGTTCTTTTCTTTGCCTCGGGGCCGAATTTCATTACCGGCCAAGTTCTGGCAGTGGACGGCGGACTGGGGCTGTAGTCCCGACCGCACACTGGCGCCCCGGGCGATGCCTGGACGCATTTACCGGCTGAACAGACGGCTCCAAAAGCCACTGGAGCCATTGCCGGCAGCGCGCTCCGTGGAGTTCTGCGAGTCGCCGCTGCCTGCAGTGGATTTGGCAGAGGTGAATTTCTTTATATTGAACTTCAGCGGAACGCGTTCCCAGAGCCCGATAGGCTCGGGCTGCGCAGGCCACCTGGCGCCCGCAACCGCTGCCCGCGGATTCGTTACGCATAACCTGCGGGCGGTTTCCTCGCCGGCTCGCTGGGTCACGTAATCATAGGCCCTCTTGAGATGCGGCGGACGCCAGGCTGGATTGTGCGCGTCGGTAGCTAGAAAGTGAACCCAGTTACGTTCCAGCAGTTCATTGGCGAATGCCTCGGCCAGCTTGCCGAAACGCCCATAAAGCGAAGTGGAGGTCACCTGGACCAGACACCCTCTGCGCAGCCACTCGGCCAGTTTTTCCGGCTCCCTTTGCAGGGCAGGATACCGCTCGGGATGGGTGACGATCAAGGTATAGCCCGCTGCTTGCAAGCGAAACATGGCCTCGGTCAACTGGGGAGGGATGGTCATATCGGGAAATTCGATCAGCAAGTACCCTTTTCCATTGATCGAATAGCGCAATGGGTTGGCCAGGGCGTCGAAGATGTTGTCCGCAGTCAGGTGAAAGTCACATCCCAGGCTCAGCTCGATTTGCCCCTTGAGGAGCCCGCGCAGCTCTTCGAGCCGCTCCTGGTTTATCTCAGTTTGATAGGGATACTTGTCGCTGCTATGAGGAGTGCACACGATGTGCGTCACGCCCTCCTGTATGGCTTCATGGGCCAGGGCCATCGAAGTCTCCAGGTCAGGAGGGCCGTCGTCTACTCCGTAGATCAGGTGATGATGAATGTCGATCATCGTGTCGCGCTTCCCAAGTCTGGATTGAACCTCAATGCGTAGCCAGGACCTCAATCATCGAAGCAAATATCTTCCAGCCGTCCGCCGAACCCAGCAACAGTTCGCTGGACCGGTCTGGATGGGGCATCATCCCCAGCACATTTCTCTTTTCGTTCAAGATGCCCGCAATATTGGCTAGGGAACCGTTGGGGTTGGCTGCCGCAGTGATTTCACCCTGCGGGGTAGCGTAGCGGAACGCTATGCGATCCTCAGCCTCCAGCCGGTGCAACTCATCGGGGGTGCAGAAATAGTTGCCTTCCATGTGCCCAATGGGAATCCGCAGCACCTGGCCCTTGGTGAGCTGATTGGTGAATGGGCTGTCGGCTGTCTCAACGCGGAGATGAACCTGCTTGCAGATGTACTTGAGTCCGGCGTTGCGCATCAGCGCGCCGGGCAGCAGACCGGCTTCGGTCAGAATCTGGAACCCGTTGCAAATGCCCAGTACGAGTCCGCCGCCGGCTGCAAAGCGGCTGACGGCCTGCATAACCGGTGAGAAGCGAGCGATGGCGCCGGTGCGCAAATAATCCCCGTAGGCAAACCCGCCGGGAACCAGAACGGCATCGACGCCCTGCAGGTCCTCCGAGTCGTGCCAGAGGAAAGTGACAGGCTGATGGGCCACTTCGGCAATCACGTTGAACGTATCGTGGTCGCAGTTGGAACCGGGAAAGACGAGAACGCCGAATTTCATGCCTTTAGGGTATCAGTTTTCCGGGAAGAGCCGGTCGCAATAGCCGAGGAGCGGGAACCTCGAATGCAAGCCAAGGAAATGCGGCCAGGTTCGCTTTTGTTGTTGAGTAAAGGGCTCACTCACTTCCGGGGCGACAGGCACGGTTTGATGTTCACGAGAATCGGGCCCCTTTTTGTCTTTCCACTTCTTTGCCAAGCTGCCTCAATGATTCGATCTTGCTGATCCCTGGCTGCCATCATTCAGGAGTTTCACCAGTGGACTGTTTAAACCGGGCCTCGGTTACGATTCCTGCTTTGAACCACAACCGAGTCCAGATTGATTAATACGCCAGCCACAGTTCCAACCCCTTCCCGTCGTCGGGCAGGAGGGCCGTGATGCGGTGGTGGTCGGCGTCGAAGCCAGGTGAGATGAGGCTGGCTGCGGCTGGTGAGCCATCCAGTGCTCCACCTCTGGCTCCTGCAGCCGGTTTGGTTGCGCCATAAACCTCGATGGAGATCAGTTTCCACCACGGTGCGAAGCTGCCCCGGTGCGGCGCGACCGTCACGATCAAGCCCCCGGCAGTTGGTTGGCAGGTGAAGTCGAGGCGGAGAAAGTCGCCTTTTTGAAAGGCATAGCTGACGCCGTCGTCCAGATAGAGGCTGCCATGGCATTCCTTGCTTCCCTCCAACGGCGGATACACACGCAAGGTGAGAGGCCCCTGAGGCGTTTCCTCGGTGCTTTGGACCAGCGGCTGCTCAGGCACAATCGCGCCTGCGCGGACAAAGACCGGCAGCGTGTCGAGGGTGCGGTGAATATGAACCTCGGGTTGGGTGACAGGACTGTTGTCGATGGCCTTTCTGCTCGCATTGCCGTCCACCCGTGCGCCGGTCCAGTAGTCGTACCAGCCGGCCGGCGGAAGGGCGACGGTGTAGTCGTCCATTTCGTCTGGATAGGGGCTTTGGGCCACCAGCAGGTCGCCGCCCAGCAGGAAGGCGTTGCCGGTGCTGAGGTCGAAGGGTTGGCCATCCGCGCTGCCGTGCGGAAACTCAAGGAAGAGCGGGCGCATGATCGGCAGGCCGGTGCGGCTCATCTCTTCCGTGGTGGTATAGAGATAGGGCAAGAGCCGGTAGCGTTCCTCGATGTATCGCCGCCGGATGTTCACGTCTTCGGGTGTGCCGTTTTCCCACGGTTCCTGGGAATTGGTGCCGAGCGCGGTGTGATCCCTGTCGATCGGGTGGAATGCCGCCACTTCAAGCCAGCGCGTCAGCAATTCCGGCTGCGGAGAGCCGGCAAAGCCACCTACGTCGGCCCCGCTCATGGCAAACCCGCTCAGGCCCAGATTGAGCAGTTGCGAAGTGGTCTGACGCAGATGATTCCAGGTGCTGGAGTTGTCACCGCTCCAGGTGGCCGCGTAGCGCTGCCCCCCGGCGAAGCTGGCACGGGTCATGACAAAGGGCCGGGTGTTCGGGGCGAGTTTCCTGAGCCCTTCGAAGGTCCCGCGGGTGTTTTCCATCCCGAAGACGTTGTGAATCTCAAGATGGCTGGCAACGCGGTGAGAAAATCCCGGCTCTTCAATCCGGTGCTGCACATCGTCGGGCATGGTCTTTGATGGGACATCGAAGATTGCCGGCTCATTCATGTCGTTCCAGTACCCGCCGACGCCCTTGCCCACGAAGTCGGCGTAGAGCGAACCCCACCAGTCGCGGGAGACCTTGCGGGTAAAGTCAGGGAAAACTGCTTTTCCCGGCCAGACCACCCCCACGTATGTTGAGCCATCGGGGTTCTTGACAAAATGATCCCCGGCCTTGCCTTCGTCGTAGGGTTTGTAACCAATATTCGGCTGGTCGGCAAGGTGCAGATCGGTAATGAGAACCGTGTGCAAATGCTGAGCCTTCAAATCCTGAATCATCTGGTCGAAGTGCGGAAAGCGCTCTGGGTCCACCGTGAACGGCCGGTTCTTGAGCTGATAGTCGATGTCCAGCCAGATCACATCGGCCGGAATGCGCTCGCTGCGCAGCCGGTTGGCGATGCGACGCACTTCGGACTCGGGGTAGTAGCTGTAGCGGGATTGCTGGAAGCCCAAAGACCAGAGGGGCGGCAGGGGCGTGGTTCCGACCAGCCAGGCCCAGTTCTTGACGACCGACTTCGGCTCGGGGCCGTACAGGATGTAGTAGTCGAGCGGCCCGCTCTCGGCGCCGAAGGAATAGCTATCGTGGTATTCCTTGTTGAAGTCGAAGCTGGTGCGCCAGGTATTGTCCAGGAATATCCCCGCCGAGATGCCCTTGCGAAAAGTGATAAAGAAGGGAATCGACTTGTAGATCGGGTCGGTCGACTCCTGCCAGCCGAAGGCGTCAGTATTCCAATTGCTGAAGGCTTCGTTACGACGGTCGAGCGGTCCGGGTTTGTCTCCCAGGCCGAAATAATGTTCGTCGCCGGGCGATTTCCGGTAAACTCGAAACTCCGCGCCGTGATATTCGACCGCGCGGCCTGGCAAATCCTGGCTGATGACGTGGCCTTCGAGGTCGGTAACGGTCAGTTCCAGCGGGTCCTTGTGGAGGGTGACGCGCAGTTTGGCAGTCTTGAAGCCCACCGTTGCCGCGCTGGACTCTGGGGTCACAGGAACGGAGGCATCGCGGGCTGAGGCCAGGACGGCCCAGGAGGCGTCCTCCGGGAGTTGGCCGGCCGGGCCGACTCGCACCCGCAGCACATCGTCGCGGAGCGCGGTTATTTGCATCACCGCCGTGCCAGAGCGGATCTCAATTCCATTCGGGGTTGCCCGGGAAGCGGTGACCCGGTCCAGACGGACGAAACCCGATTTCTGCTGGGCTTCGGTGCTGGTATTCGCTTGTGACGTTGCGGCTAGAATCAGAAAACCAAATACAACAAGAAAAAGACGGACTACCCTCTGCACTCAGCACCTCATGGGAGCTAATGGTCGATCATCTCAAAGGATAATCCCCCAGACAGTCGCGTGGAAATCCAGGGACGGCCATTTCTGCGCCGTTCCGCCCGAACTTCCTGAGGGCACAAGCTATTACAGCTGCACAGAATGGACGATAGACGTGGTACAGAGGATTGCACGTGCATTCTGGCAAGGTTGGTGCGCTCAATAGAACCGGGAAAAGAACGGCAGAGGATTCAGGGGAACTCTCGTCCGCTTGGGATTTGAAGCTGATCTTGGGGCTCGACATGAGCATCCTGGACGCCAATCCGGCGGCTGCGCACGTCTGGGGCCTGCCGCCGGAGCAACTCGTGGGGATGGCCTTTGCCAGTTGCTTCGAGAATGCGGACTCGGTGCGCGCCATGCACGCTTCCGCTTTGGAGAACGGCCATGCTCAGGAGCATTTCCTGGAGTTGAGGCCGCAGTCGGGCGGGATCGCTTATTTGCTTTGCCGAGCCGCGATTCTGCCAGGAGACGACTTCCGGGTGCTGGTGACAGCCCGCAATATTACCGAAAGAACCAGTCTCGCCGCAGCTTTTTTTGAGAGCCAGGAGAAGTTCCGTATTGCCTTCGAGTTTGCCAGCGTCGGCATTGGGATGATCGACCTGGACGGAAACATCTTCGAGGCGAACAAGCCCTTGTGCGAGATCTTCGGATACGCCAAGGAAGAACTGGAACGCAAGAATCTGCTGGATATCTGGGTACCCGAGGAACGCATTGCGGCGCAGGCCGAGTTCAAGAAGGCCGCCAGCGGAGCCAAAGCCAGGACCGTCTTCGAAAGGCGATACCTGAACAGCCAGGGAGAGATTCTGATTGCCGAGGTGACGCGCGGACTGGCCAGAAGCCAGGACGGCAAACCCCTCTATTTCATCGTTTCTTTCCGCGACATCACCGAGAGCAAGAGGTTGCAGTCGATGCTGGAGGAACAGGCATCGACCGACCCGCTGACCGGAACCATGAACCGGAACCGGATCGAGGAGAGGGCCACCTTCGAGTTGATGAGGTCCGATCGCTATGGCGACAAACTCTCCCTGTTGATGATTGACCTGGACCGCTTCAAAGAGGTGAATGACACCTACGGCCACCTTGCGGGCGATCGGGTGCTTCGCGGCTTCTGCGAGATTGCCCGCAATTGCCTGCGCTCCACAGACATTCTAGGGCGGTGGGGGGGCGAGGAATTTGTGGCTCTTCTGCCGGAAACAGGGCCAAAGGGGGCGCACCTGCTGGCGGAACGTCTGCGCATGACGCTTGAGGGACTGCGGTTCGATGGAGAAATTAAGGTCACGGCGAGCATAGGCATTGCCGGATACAGGGAAGGTGATGACCTCGGAACCCTCCTGGGGCGCGCGGATGCGTCCATGTACCGCGCCAAGCAGGGGGGAAGAAACCGGGTGGTCATCGACGCGGGAGATCTGGAACGCGAAGCCGCCAGCAAGCACAAGAGCCCCCAGTTGGTGAGCCTGCATTGGAAACCGTCCTACCGGTCAGGGCAGCCGCTGGTCGACGCGGAGCACCAGGAGTTGTTCGAGTTGACCAACCTCATCATCGTGGCCATGGCCGAGGAAGAGGCAGAGAGCGGCGTGCTCCCGCTAGTTCGCCAACTGATTGCCCACGTGCGGGCGCATTTTGGCCATGAAGACAAATTGCTGCAGGCTGCAGCCTATCCGGCTGCCGGGGAACACGCCGAGACTCATCGCAAGTTGCTCGAGCGAACCTGCAATTTGGCGGATCAGTTTGAACGCGGAGAAGGATCCGCTTCCGAGATGCTCGGCTTCCTGATCTACGATGTCGTTGCCAAGCACATGCTTCAGGACGACCGAAAGTTCTTCCCCTGGCTCAGGGCCAGTCAGCCCTGATTTACACCAGGCGAGCCGCCAGGAATGGCCTTCCAAAGCAGGCTGGGAACCCGACCGTATGGGTGGTATACTCACAAGGTCAGGCGCGTGCCCGCGCCGGCATTCTTCACTACCGCTGAGGTTCCCATGTCCGGCCATTCAAAATGGGCCACAATCAAGCATAAGAAGGGCGCGCTGGATGCCAAGCGCGGCAAGATATTCACTCGTCTGATCAGGGAAATCACCATATCCGCCAAGGGCGGCGGTGGCGACCCCGACGGCAACCCCCGGCTCCGCACCGCGATTTTGGCGGCCAAAGCGGAAAACATGCCGCAAGAGAACATCAAACGCGCCATCCAGCGAGGCACTGGCGAGTTGGAAGGCGTCAACTACGAAGAGATCAAATTTGAGGGCTATGGCCCTGGCGGCGTAGCGGTCATTGTGGACGTTCTTACGGACAACCGCAACCGCGCCGTGAGCGAGATCCGTCACGCGTTCTCAAAGAACGGCGGGAATCTCGGCGAAACCGGCTCGGTGCGGTTCATGTTCTCGAAAAAGGGCCTGATCGCCATCGAGAAATCCGCGGCGACCGAGGAGCAGTTGACCGACATCGTGCTGGAGCATGGCGGCGAAGACTTGAGCGATGAAGGCGATTCCTGGGAGATTGTTACCGATCCGGCTGCCTATGAAGCAGTTGCCGCTGCGGTCAAGGCTGCCGGGATTCCAACGGTCATGAGCGAGGTCACGATGGTGGCTTCGACTTATACCAAGTTGGAAGGCACCGCGGCCAACCAGATGATCCGTCTGTTGGAGGCGCTGGAAGACTGCGACGATACCCAGAACGTCTATTCGAACTTCGACATGGACGCCGAGCAGATGGAACAGGTTGCCGGCTGATCCTGCCAGAGGCATTCAAGAGGCCGCCCGGTAGTGGCGGCCTCTTTTTTGAAATCCAGGACCGATTGCCTGGAGAAGGAAAGTACGTTGATCAGAACAGCACGATTTCTCTTGTTTGCGACCATGGCTGGGGGGCTGATAGCCTCCGCCCAGACACCCGACATTAGTGTGAAGGGCGCCGGCGCCGCCACGGATAATCCCGTAGCCCAGGTTCGCCAGGCCAAGAGTTGGGAGTACGGCCCGTTCGTGAATTACGGAGTCGGCGTGGGCGAACGATCCAGCTTCAAGTTTCTCTCGGGCGGATTCCAAGTGGGGAAGCCATTGACGCCGGTGCTGCACGCCGGGCTTCTCACCGGCCAGTTTGAATTTGGCAGCAACGTCATGCCCTTGTGGCAGGCCTATACGCCCGCGCCGCACACCGGAGTGTATACCTGCAATGAGAACGGGCAGAATGTTCCCTGCACTCTGCTGGTGGGCGGCGGAACGTATCGCGGCGTGAGCCTTACGCCGGTGATTCTCCGCTGGAATTTTCTTTCCCATTCGCGGCGCATTCAGCCCTGGTTTCAGGGCGCTGGCGGTCTGATTTATACCACCCACGAGTTCCCGCCGAATTATCTGGACACGCAGACCGTCAACGGGCAGAAAGTGAACCTGGACGGAGGAACCTGTGTGTGGAATTTCGCGCCGCAGGGAGGCATCGGAATTCACTACTTCACGCGCGCCAAGCGGTCGGTAGACATCGCTGTGAACGCAGTGCACATCTCTTCGGCGTCGCTGGGAGACCGTAATCCCGGCGTCAATGCGAGCGTCCAGTTCCAGGTGGGCTACACCTTCTGGAAGTGAGCGCGATTCAGGACAACGGCGTCTGGTTGGCGGGGTGGGGCAAGCATGAGTGAACCGGTAGTAGAGTGCGTCCCCAACTTCTCCGAGGGCAGGGATCTTCGCCGTGTCGAGGCCATTGTGGCTGCCATGCGGGTGGAGGGGGTGAGCCTGCTGGACTGGTCACTGGATCCCGACCACAACCGCTCGATCGTCACGGTGGTGGGTCCCCCTTCCGCGGTTGTCGAGTCGGCTATACGCGGCGCCGGCAAGGCCGCGGAACTGATCGATCTGACGCGCCAGGAGGGGCTTCATCCGCGCATCGGTGCGGCGGATGTAATCCCTTTTGTGCCCATCTCCGGCATCAAGCTGGAGCAATGCGTTTTGCTGGCGCGGCAGGCGGGTCTTGAAATCTGGCGGCGCTACGCGGTGCCGGTGTTCTTCTACGAAGCGGCTGCGGCGCGGCCCGACCGGGCCAACCTTGACGATGTGCGGCGTGGGCAGTTCGAAGAGTTGCGTGAGGCGGTTCGCAAGGAGACCTCTCGCCGGCCCGACCTGGGCGGCCCCGGCCTGCATCCCACGGCAGGCGCCTGCGCCGTGGGAGCTCGCCGGTTCCTGGTATCGTACAACGTCTATTTCGATTCGACTGACGTGGCCATGGTCAGGGCCATTGCGCGGGAGATTCGCGCTGCCGGCGGTGGGCTGAAGGGCGTTACAGCCCTGGGGGTTCTGGCCCACGGGCGGGCGCAGCTCTCAATGAACATTACCGATTTTCAGGTCACTCCGCTTTCCCAGGTATATGGCGCGGTCTCCAGGCTGGCTCTTCGCCACAAGACGGCTCCGGTGGAGGGTGAGGTGATCGGGCTGATTCCCGAGGCCGCCTGTGAGCGGGATGCCGAGTGGATGCGTCAGTTGGTTGGGTTCGATCCGGCGACCAAAATATTGGAGCGCCGGCTGGAAGCGCCTTTGGCCTGGCCTGGGCAGGCTTGAGGAGTGGCGCGGAGACGCGGCATGCAATGGCTAAATGCCCGGAAGGTACAATGAAATAGCTGAAATGTAGGCATTTTCCTGCGTGCCAAGCAGGAAATGCCGCTGGATTGCCTGTGATGCGCAAGCAATCGATTCGAAAAATGCTGCAATCTCGGAGGAATAAATTGGTTAGGTCTTTTATCAGAATTTCGCTTCCAGTCATGCTGCTGGCCGCGGCTACGACGGTTCCGGCGGCGCAATTGTCCACGGATGCACGCACGGCCATTCCCCACGATGTCCAGCAGTTGGTGGTTGTGGACTACCGGGTGATGCAGAACTCGACTGCGGCCATGGACCTGAAGGAGCGGGTGATGCCACCCGATCTGAAGCAGTTCGACGAGGCGCTGCGCAAGTCTGGCCTGAACGACAACCACGATGTAGATCAGTTGGCCTTTGCCCTGTTCCGCCCCAAGGACTCGAGCGACCAATTAATGACCGTGGGCATTGCCCAGGGACAGTTCTCGGTGCAGGACATTCTGGCCAACTTCCGCAAGCAAAAGCTGAAGGCCTCGATCATCCGCACCAACCGGACCTATCCGCTGGCCAAGAGCGGGATGGTGGTTTGCTTTGTCGACCCGTCCACGATGGTCTTTGGCGCGGCAGATGCAGTCGCCAAGGCGCTGGATGCCCGCGATGGAGTGACCCCCAGCCTGCTGACCAATGCGACCATGATGGACGCAATGAAGACTGTGGACTCTGAGCCGCTCTGGAGCATCCTCGACCAGAAGGGCACGCAGACCATGATGAAGCAGGTGCTGGGTGAGGCGGGCGCGGTTACCGATTTCGAGACCGTGCGCAAACGCCTGCTCGCCTCCTGGTATTCCATGGACTTCCAGCATGGGGTGAAATTCGACCTCACGATCTCCACCGGTGATTCGATTGCCGCGGTGACCATCTCATCTCTGCTGAATGCCGCCGTGGTAGTGCGCAAGATGAGCGGCTCAGACGCGGAAAAACTTGCCTTGGCTGCCACGACCATCAATTCTGACTCGGGGAAGCTGTCGATCCACTTTGCCACCTCGGACGCGGATTTCAGCAGCCTGCTTCAGTCGCCGTTGTTCAAGAGCATGGTGCGCTGAGTCTGCCTCGCATTGAACGCGTGTCGCGCAGGATTGTTACGGTCGCTTTCAATTCTGCGCTTCTTGAACAATGTGTCGTCCTGAGCAATTACGGAGCCTTGAGCTATTGCGGAGTCTTGTAACAGGGCAGGGCTTTAGAGGCTGCGGAAGAACGCCTTCTGGAAGGCAAGAAGCGTCAGGGAACGACTTTAGAGCGGTTTCGATTCAACAGTTGCCATTTTGAAGTCGTGCAAGGTGGCATTTTCTTGAGAAAAATGCCGCCCGGCATCGAGCTTTCTGTAAAGAGCTGAATCGAAACCGCTGTAGTCGTGCCGCAAAATGCTGATAGTAAGGGACGGGCTTTAGCCCCAGAGAGGATGCCGGGCCGAACCCGGAATTCGCTCGGATGTTCCCTGGAGTTACCTCCATATGAACGAACCCGGATGTCTCAGGACTTGGAGGCAAGGCTTGGGACAACCGGCATCGTATAGGACGAAATCACAGTTTTGGGTTGAGTTGCGGCTGAAACTCGACCTTGCCTCCGGGCAGAAGCACGATTTGCAGGAGGCCTTCCTGCGGCTCGGTGAGCGTGGGCCCATCGGCTTGAACCTGGCGGAGGTCTTTGGTGGTATACAGCACCTTCAAAGCGCCGCTGCCGCGCAATTGAATCCGATAGTGGAACTCCGCGCCCGCGGCCAGCAGACCCGCGCCAAAACTGGCGCTCGGATAATCCACTTCCAGCAGTTGGATCGCTTCTCCGGTGCGGTTCACAACGGTCGTTTCCACATGGTAGGAGTGGCATCCAGCCAGCGACGCCAGCACAATTGCCGAGAAAAACCGCGCACAGATTTTCATTTCAGGCTTCCGTTCTCGATCGCGGTGTCTACAGGAGTATTCTGGGCCGCAGTTTTCTTTTCCAGGCGGTCGAGGCGCTTGAGCAGTTCCGGCAACCGCTGAAAAATTGTGACAGCCCGCAGCCAGACTCGGTTGTCGAAGCCCGGGGAACCGGAGATCATCTTGCCTGCCGGCACATCGTGAGAGACCGCCGACTGCGCGGTTAGGATGACGCCGTCGCCCACCCTGCAATGGCCGGCAATGCCTGTCTGCCCCGCCAGAATGACGTTGTTGCCAATGACGGAAGAACCGGCCAGACCCGTCTGGGCGCAAATCAAGGTGTTTTCACCCACGCGCGAACCGTGGCCGATTTGGACCAGGTTGTCGACCTTTGTACCAGCACCGATCTCGGTGGCGCCCACCGTGGCGCGGTCGATGCAAGCGTTGGCCTGGACATCCACCCGGTCGCCCAGGCGCACCGGCCCGGATTGTGGAATCTTCTCCCAGTGGCCAGACTCGTTCTTGGCGAATCCGAAGCCATCCGCCCCCACAATGGCGCCGTTCTCCAGCGTCACGTGATCGCCCAGGATGCAGTTCTCGCGTACCACGGCATGAGCGTGGGCAAAGAGGTGGGCGCCAGCCCGCACTCCGGGGTAGAGGACAACGTGGGGCAGCAGGGTGGCGCGGGCTCCCAGATTCACGTTGGGGCCGATTACGACATACGCGCCAATGTGCGCCTCCGGGCCAATCTCCGCAGAGGGATCGATGACCGCCGTAGGGTGAATGCCGGGTGCATAAGCCGGGGGCTGGTAGAAAAACCCCAGTGCCCTGGAAAAAGCCAGATAGGGATTCTTGAGCCGGATGGTCGGCGCTGAAATCTCCTGAAAATCCGGCTCCACCAGCACCGCCGCTGCCTTGGTTGAGCGGGCCAATGCGGTGTATTTGGGATTAGCCACGAAAGTCACTTCCGTGGGTCCCGCCTCTTCAATGCCTTTTACGCCAGTGACTTCCAGCTCCGCGTCTCCGCGCAGCTCCGCGCCTAGCCTGCTTGCCAATTCACCGAGTTTCATCGAGGAAATTGTACCGGATGGGGGCACCCTACGTTTCGCTGGAATCGCCGGGGAAGAGTTCCGGCTGCTCCGCGGCGCCTGGAGCGCTCATCCGTCTGCGTGCCGCGCCGCCGATCAAGCTCACCACTTCCAGAGTTTGGATGGCCTGCCGGGGCACGTAAA
Organism: uncultured Acidobacteriaceae bacterium; assembly: GCA_963839155.1. Classification (GTDB taxonomy): domain Bacteria; phylum Acidobacteriota; class Terriglobia; order Terriglobales; family Acidobacteriaceae; genus Telmatobacter. Next base: position 96,629 of record CAWITY010000003.1, on the reverse strand, counting down.
TTCTCTGCGTATTGGACCGCGTGTCGGGCGGGGTGAGCAACAGGCCAGCGCCATCTACCAGGGAACGGTCGTTGGCCGCCAGGCCTTCCAGCTCTTCTCCGTCGCTCAGGGTCATCCGCAGCCACAGCCCGGCGGTGCGTGGCCGGATGGCGAAGCGTTTGTGAAGCAGGCGCTCGGGATTGGCGTGGTCGCTGGGAGAGGAAGGGAAGTCGCGCACGTAACAAACCCACTTGACCTCATCCCAGCCGATGCGAAGCACTTTCCCGGTGAGGTCCAGGATCTCCAACTCAATCGAAGTTTGACCGAAACTGGCGCCAGCATAGCCTGCGTGCCAGTCCCGTGAGAACCTGCGAACGATCACCGGTTTGCGCGGGGAGGTCATCGTTCTGGATTGTCGCACGAACCGGGGCCCCCACGGACGGGTTTTAGTCCGAGGGGTGGGAATCGGGGCCCCCACGGACGGGTTTTAGTCCGAGGGGTGGGAATCGGGGCCCCCACGGACGGGTTTTGGTCCGAGGGGTGGGAATCGGGGTCCCTACGGCAGGTCTTGGTCCGTGGGACGGCCTGTGCGTTGCAAGGGAAAGGAGGAGAGAAAGCCACAGATTTGGTGCATCAGGGTCTAGCCAACTGAGGCGGGTTGTGATAATGTACTGCTTTGCCGTGTGTGCCGCGCTGTACTGTAAGGGTAACAGCATCAGGCATTTGGCTGAGGCTCTAACGGTTCTCCGAAGACTGTGGACCGATTTCACCGGCCTCAAGTGGATCTTTCCTCAAGAACAAGCCATGCGTCAAAGGCCCTTAGGGCCACGGAAATTGGAAGACCGATCTCCAATCGGCGGAAGCAGGGAACGAAATGCCCGACTACATCTATCTTTTGGAAAACCGGCTGTCGGCTGACCAACAAAACGCACTGCGCCAGTTGCGTGAGGCGACTCGCGAGGTGGGGATGATCCTCTTTCTCACCGGAGATGCTGTGCGCGAACTGACCAGCGGTCATGCTGTCCGCGACCTTGAAGTGGCGGTGCATGGGAATGCACTCAAGCTCAAGAAAGCAATCGAGAAACTAGGCGGCCAGGTGTGGGGCGAAGACGAAGCTTCGCGCAGCCTGTACCTGTGTTTTCCTGGAACCGTCCGCGTCGATGTCATCAGCACCCACCGCATGGAATATTCCAAGCCGGGAAAGCCCGTCTTTCATCACGCCTCCATTCAAGAGGATTTGCGCCGGCGGGACTTTACCGTCAATGCCATGGCCATCTCGCTGAATGAGGGTTCTTTTGGACTGCTGATGGACCCCATGAACGGCGCAGCGGATATCGAGTCGCGTACCCTGCGGCTGGTGTCGAATTATGGCTTTATCGAGGAGCCCTCGCTGCTGATTCGCGCCACCCGTTACCGGGCGCGGCTGGGTTGGGAACTGGATCCCAGAACCCAGACTCGTTACGACAATGCCAAAGGCGACGGAGTGATGGAGTCCCTTACCGACCAGGCGCGCAGCCGGGAACTGGAGCAGATTGGCCACGAAGAAGAGGGCCTGAAGGTGCTTCGGGCGCTGGAAGATGAAGGCTGGATGGAAGTGTTGTTCCCCGCCTGGACTTCAGCCAAGGCCGATGAAGAGAAGTTGAACGCATTGCATGCCTTGGCGGTGGAGTTGCTCCTCCAGGGGGTTCATGCCGATATGTCGGCGGCGCAGATGCAGTTGCTCACCGCCAAGATGGCTGCGAAAGACTTGGCGGCATTGAAGAAGCTGATGCTCCGTCCGGGGTTTGTGGAAGAGTGGAACAACCTGGACGCCATGGCCTCTGGATTTGCCAAGGTGCTGCTGGCCAAAGAGAATGCGACGCCCTCGACAAGTTACAAGCTCTTTACAAGTTACGATCCGGAAGCGATCCTTTGGTTGGGGTTCACCAGCAAGGACAAGAACGTCCAGGAGCGCTTCAATCTGTTCTTGAAGGTGTGGCCGGAAGCCCGCCAACGGCTTCCGCACGCCTTGATGCAGGAGATGCGGATTACGCCGGAACTGGCTGCATATAAAGAGATTGTCCAATCCGTGTTTTTGGAGCTGATCGACGGACGGCTCACTGCTACCGATGAGATCCGCGCTTTCCTTGAGCCGCATTCGCCCCCCGCTCCGCCGCCGCAAGTGACCATCAAGCGGCCACGGGCCAAGCGTGGCGCCGAGGCCAAGATCAAAGAGCACTCCTACGATGACGAGGAGGAGTCCGACGACGATTTGGACGACGACGAGGATCTGGACGATATCGGCGGGGATGACGAGGAGATCGATTTGGGCATGAGTATGCCCAAGATCGCACTGGACGAGGATCTGGGCGACGAAGGCGATACTGAGTTGGACGAGTTGGAGCCTGCGGAGCCCGAGCCGGCGCCCATGGCCGCAAAACGGTCAGCCAAAATGCCGGCACCGCCCAAGCCGGCCAGGACAGCTCCCGAGACCAAAAAGGCCGAAGAGCCAGTCGGCACGCTTCCGGCTGTTGCTGCCTCCGCGGCGGTCGCGGAAAAGCCTGCCAAAACACCTGCTGCGCCTAAATCGGAATCCAAACCGGAGCTGAAGGGACATGCAGAGCCGGCAGCCAAGGTTCTCGCTCCGGCGGCAAAGAAGGCAGCGCCTGGTGCCAAGACCGCGCCGCCTGCCAAGCCGGTTCATGCTCTCGCGGCCTCAAAGGCTGCTCCTGTTGCGGCGAAGGGCGCCAAGGTGGCCAAAGCTGTTGCCGCACCTGCAAAAGCCATCGCGAAGGCTCCGGCCAAAGCTCCAGTGAAGGCTTCCGCGAAGGTACAGGTCAAGGCCGCCCCAGTCAAAACTCCGCCTGCAAAAGGGAAGGTCGCGCAAGCTGCAAATTCGAAGGCTGGCAAGGCGGCGCCGGCCAAGCCGTCGAAACCGGTGGCCAAGAAGCCCGCGCCCAAGGCGGCCAAGAAGCGCTAGGAAGTCTCCGAGCACGGCCATGTTTTAGATTGGAACAAAAATGAGGGTACCCTCTTGTGTGTTGTGCAGGGGTGCTGCTGGCTGGTCGTCAAGAGCTACGCGATCATGGTCATGAAGGGCGCGGCCATGTTCTGTTTTGGGCGCGGCGTCATTTTGTCGGGTCATCTGGGATCGAACAAAAAACGGCAGCCACATGGTTTGTGGCTGCCGTTTTTGACATTCTTCGAAGCAAACTTTGATTAAAGCGCAACAGGGCACAATCCCAGTGTCCAATAAACTCCAGAAGCTACGGGAGCCAAATCAAGGGCCGCTCTGGAGCCTTATTTGGAGAGAGCATCCACTGGGCGTGTCCGATATTCTTACTGAACACCGGACACATTACTGGAGCTTAACGACCGCGACCGCGCGAACTGCCGCCGCCACCGCCGCTGCCTTTGCGGGCCTGGTAGCAATCCCGGCAGAAGACTGGCCGGTCGCCACGTGGCTCAAAAGGCACTGTTGTAGGCTGGCCGCAACCCGAACAAATCACAGGTGTACCCTGTGCCGGAGCCGAACGGTAGCCGGACCCCCCCTGATCGTTCTTCTTTGCCTGACGGCAATTCTTGCAACGTTTTGGGGTCGAATAACCGCGTTCCTGGAAGAACGCCTGATCAGCAGCGGTGAAGGTGAAGTCCTGCCCGCAATCGCTGCACGTAAGTTGAATATCTCCGGCCATGGGTCTCCTCGTGGAGATTGTACAGCCCCATGTGCGTTTTGGGTATAAGGAATCTTCTGAATTATTAATGTTGGTCTCTTGCCGAAGTTTCCAGACCGCAGGTTCACCTCAGGCTGTGGCTTGCTGCGCTATATTCGCACTGTGAGATATGGGCAGCGAGAAGGGGTAAGGCTCTCTTGGCTCTGAGTGCGATGACGGAATCCAATCCAGAATTCGAGACTGATTGCATCCGCCGCATCCTGGCGGGCGAGAGACAGTTGTTTCATGAACTCATCCGACCTTGCGAGCGGGCCATCTACTTTCTGCTTCTGTCGCTGCTGCGCAATGAGGCGGAAGCGGAGGATGCTGCACAGGAGACAGCTATCAAGGTCTTTCTGAATCTGCATCTGTTTCGCGGCGAGGCGCAGTTCCGGACCTGGGTGCTATCGATTGCCCGCAACGAGGGCCTGGGGCGGCTGCGCAAACAGGCGAGCCGCCGCGAGGACTCGCTGGAAGCAGATACCGGCGAGCAGACCGGCGACTATGCCCCCGCGTTCCTTACCTGTTGGCGCGAAATCCCAGCCGAAACACTGGAACGCAAGGAACTGGGCGCGATGCTGCGCAAGGCTGTCGAGGGGCTTCCGGCGATTTACCGTAACGTCGTACTTCTGAGAGACATCGAAGAAATGGACGTGCGCGACACAGCGGAGGTGCTGGGCATCAGCGAGGGCGCGGTCAAAGTGAGGCTGCACCGGGCCCGGGCCTTGCTACAAAGGGACCTGGCTCCGCGGCTGAAGGGGTTTGCACCCAAAGGCAAGGGGTTGTTTGGATGGGCAAGATGAGGATCGACTGTAAGCACGTGTGGGAGCACATCTCCGCCTATATCGACGGCGAGGTGGCGGCGGAGTTGCGTGCCGAAATCGATCACCATTTGGAGACATGCGAGATTTGCTCGGCCGTTCTGGATTCCACGCGCAACGTGCTGGTGCTCATGGCCGACGACCGTGTCTTCGAAGTGCCCGCTGGCTTCAGCCTGCGCTTGCACGCGAGGCTGGATAAGGAAATGGAACTGAGCAAGCCCACGGAATGGCCTAACAGCCTGTGATGAAGGTCAAGTTTTGAAAGGGCACGACTTCAGTCGTGTCCCCATGGGCCTGCGGCCCACCCAAGGGTATGAAAACGCCGGTTTGCATCCGCCCCGGGAGGGGCGGTACGAGAATAGCCCAGGCGACAGCAGTGGGTATGCCTTTGACCACAGGCTGCTAAGTCGATCTCTCATGGACAGCCGGGGGCGGTCCGGTGCGGTGAACCATGGGATGTGTCCAGACCTCCAATCCCACCAGCACGAGAGTTAGAATCGCCAGCGCTACTTGGATCCGTTCGGAACGCCTCTCTTTCCGGCCGATTTCGCGCCTGCGCCATTGCGCGGCGGGCCGGGCCCGCAGATGCCAGATCCAGGCCAGGACCATGAGGTTCACAAGAGCGCCCAGCGCAGCCAGCGCTAGCATGGGAATGCGGATGGCGTCCTGGTGGAATCCTCGCGCCGGGGCATAGATGCCGCTGGCCGCGGCCAGTGCCGTGAGGCCAATGGCCACGCGGATGCCGCTGATGGTCAGCACGGCGGTGCAGATACTCTGCAACAGAGCGACTGCCAGGCTGGCGCCGCTCAGGGCGCGCAATCCTCTTGTATCCACTTGTGGCCTCCGCCTCGGCGCCTGTCTCCAATGAGCCCCTGTCAGGATCAGAGTAACGCAGCCAAAGCAGGCGAGCCAAACTGCCCGGGAGCTTCCTCGCCAAGTTGAGAGCGAAGGGCGCGGTCGAGATTCTCATTTACACGGCAATCACTTTGCTTGTAACCTTTCGGCAATGTGCCCACTCTTACGGTGCATGACACAGTTTGCGCGGCGTGGGTTCCCCTCCCACTCCGCAGATCATCACTCGGCGGCTTCCCCTCCGCCACAACCCAAAAGCGAGGTCGAAAACTCATGAAGAACCAATTGAACGCGCTGCTTCTCACTGCGGCTCTCTCCGGGCTGATCGGTGGAACTTCCGTTGCTGCCCAGACCGCCCCCCAGGGTTCGGCAAAGACGCCCACGGTGAAAATGGCCAAGGCCGGCCTGCGCTATACCGCACAGGACAGCGCCAAGCACTCGTGTAAAGGTAAGAACGATTGCAAAGGCAAGGGTGGCTGTAAAACAAGCGACAACGGTTGCAAAGGCAAGAATAGTTGCAAAGGCAAGGGCGGCTGCGCGACAGATGGATCCAAGCCTCCAAAGGCGATCTAGGCTTCTGACCGCGAAACTTCGTAAGTTGCGATGGAATCCGGAGCTATCCCACCCTGGGCGCAGAGACTAAGGCGTGCCGAGGGTGGGGTACCCAGGTTCTCTGCGATAACTTGCGGTCACAGGCCTGTGGGCGCATTGGAGATCGGTTACCCAACCTCCGGCTAATCGCTGATTCTCCCTCTTTGACTGACAACTGAGAACTCTCTTTATGGCTGGAAATCGCTTTAATGCATTTCAGGACCATGGCATTGGAATCGGCCTGCGCATTCCGCATTACCAGCACATCTTCACGCGCAAGCCGGTGGTGGACTGGTTCGAGATCATCTCGGAAAACTTCATGGTCGATGGCGGTCGTCCTCTGGCCATGCTCGACCGGATTCTAGAGCAGTATCGCGTGGTGCAGCACGGCGTCTCGATGTACTTCGGCTCGGCTACGGCTCCCGATCCAGAGCACCTGCGGCGGCTCAAGCAACTGGTACGCCGGACTTGCACTCCATGGCTTAGCGATCACCTCTGCTGGGGCAGCGTGGACGGCACGTATACCCACGATCTGCTGCCGCTGCCCTATACCTGGGAGGCGGTCCGACGCACTGTCGAGCGGGTTCGCATGGTGCAGGACTACCTCGAGATTCCCGTGGCCGTCGAAAATGTGTCGAGTTATGCGGCGTTCACCGGCTCGGAGATGACCGAGTGGGAGTTTCTTACCGAGGTTGTGGAGCGCGCCGACTGCGGCATCCTGCTGGATGTGAACAACATCTATGTTTCCTCGGTGAATCACGAGTTTGCGCCGATGGATTACGTGAACGCCGTACCCGCGCACCGCGTCGCGCAAATTCATATCGCCGGCCACTCGCGTTATGAGAGATACATTCTCGACACGCACGACCATCCGGTGATCGATCCCGTGTGGGAGCTTTACGCGCGGGCCATCGAGCGCTGCGGGCCCACGCCCACGCTGCTGGAGTGGGACGATCGTATCCCCAGCTTCGAGGAGGTCCATGCCGAGGCAAAGAAGGCGGAGCGCTATCTCGATCGTTCTGTAGGGCAACTGGAGGCGGTGGCGCAATGAACCTGGAAAGCTTGCAGCGCGAGATGGCCGCGGCGATCATGCTGCCGCTGACCGGCGGCGAACAGATGCGCTTCCTGGCGCCGGACGGTCGCCGCATGAGCGAAGTTGCAGAGGAGTTCATCGCCCCAAACAGCCAGCTCAGCGCTTTTGAGCGGCTGGAGATTTACAACCGCCAGTACTGGTTCCGCGTGCTCGGGGCGCTGGCCGAGGATTTTCCGGCTCTGCGCACCGTAGTCGGTGCGCGGGCGTTCGAGAGGCTGTCAGTTCAATACCTCAGTGCGCATCCCAGCCGGTCGTTTTCCTTGCGCAACCTTGGGTCGAAGCTGCCCGCATGGCTGGCCAAGCATCCTCAATGGGCCGGGCGCAGGCAACATCTGGCGGTGGATGTGGCGCACATTGAGTGGGCTTGCATCGAGGCCTTCGACCGTGCGGAGCGCACGGCACTAACGCTGGACCAGATTGCTTCCCTTGCAGCTGGTTCGCGTCTGGCCTTGCAGCCGCATCTGCAACTGGTGGCTCTGGACTACCCAGCGGACGACCTGGTGCTGTCGCTGCACGCCCGCGAGAGGCGCGAGACAAGCGAGGCCAGCAAGGAACACGAGAACTCTTCCGCAGCGCCGGCAACCTTGTCCAAGCTGCGCCGCCGGCACACCTGGCTGGCGGTCCATCGCGTGGACTTCTCGCTTTATTACCGCCGGCTCGAGCGCGAAGAGTTCCAGACTCTCGCGGCGCTTCGTGAGGGATCGACGCTGCTTGAAGCTCTCGATGCAGGCTTCGAAGGAACGTGCGTCCCCGAGCCGCAAAGGCCGCAGCGGGTGCGCGAGTGGTTTGCCAACTGGGCCGAGCTGGGATGGGTTTGCCCACCCGATCTGGATTCACTGCTTTGAGAAGACGGGGAGAAAACACATGAAGGCAATCGTCGATTTTGTGGGATCCGCCTACGGGCGGTTCGTCTCATGGTCAAGTGCAGCCAAAAACCCGCTGCTGGTCCTGATCCGGCTTTACTGGGGCTGGCAGTTTGCTCAGACGGGGTGGGGCAAGCTACACAATCTCGATCGCGTTGCAGCGTTCTTTTCCAGTTTGCATCTTCCCGCGCCGGGCCCAACCGCCCTGTTCGTTGCGCTAGTGGAGTTCGTTGGCGGCATTCTCTTCGCCCTTGGGCTGGGATCGCGAGCCGTTTCCCTGGTGTTGTTCATCAACATGACGGTGGCCTATTGGACTGCGGATCGCGAGGCGTTTGCCGGCATTCTCTCCGCGCCTGACAAGTTCTATGCGGCCGATCCCTACACGTTCTGGTTTGCAGCGCTGTTGATCCTTGTTTTAGGCCCAGGGTTTTTCGCCTTGGACACGCTGGCAAACCGATGGTTCGCCGTTCGCGGCAGGGGCTGAACCCGCGCTATGATTTCATCTGGGATTTCAGGTGGGAGCTGGCAATGCGGATTCTCTACGTGCTCACGGCTCTCGGTATGGGGGGAGCGGAACGGCAGGTCGTAGCCCTGGCCGAGCGCATGAAGAAGCGCGGTCACACTGTTGCTCTGCTGATCCTGAGTTCAAGTGCAGCCGAAGAGTGGACCACGGGGCTTCCGGTGTTCCATCTGGAGATGCGCAGAACGGTCGCCAGTGTAATGTCCGGCCTGGTCAAGGGGCGGCGCTTGGTGCGGGAGTTCCGACCGGAACTGGTGCACAGCCATACTTTCCACGCCAACTTGATTGCCCGCCTGCTCAGAATCATTGCGCCCGTGCCCACGGTCTTCTCCACCATTCACAACGTGTATGAAGGCGGATGGAAGCGTATGCTTGCCTACCGGCTGACGGATGGCCTGAGCGACCGCACGATCGCGGTGGGTGAAGCCGTTGCCCGCCGATATATTGACTTGAAGGCGGTGTCCGAGCGCAAGTGCTCGGTGGTGTGCAATGGGTTCGATACCGGGGAGTTTGCTCCCAGCATGGAGCGCCGAGCCCGCACCCGAGCGGAGATGGCCGCGCACGGGGAGTTTGTCTGGCTGGCGGCGGGGCGCATTGTGCCGGCCAAGGATTTTACGGGTCTGCTGTGGGCTTTTGCGCGGGTGTGGGCAGGCCGGCGCGACGCGCGGCTGTGGGTTGCCGGCGAGGCGACTGGCGCAGAATATGCCAAAGTCACCCGGCTGGCGAAATCGCTTGGTTTAAGCAATGTCGTAAGTTGGCTTGGGCTGCGGCGCGACATGCCGGCGCTTCTGGATGCGGCGGATGGATTTGTTCTGTCTTCGGCCTGGGAAGGCATGCCACTGGCCCTGGGCGAGGCCATGGCGATGGAGAAGCCCGTGGTAGCCACCGATGTGGGCGCGGTGCGCGAGCTGGTGGGCAATGCCGGCTTGATCATTCCGTCCAATGTGCCGGATGCCCTGGCCATAGCGATGCTTGACGTCATGCACCGGCCGCAGGATGCGCGGAGCGCGCTGGGCCGCGCGGCTCGTGAGCGCATTCAAACCAGCTTCAGCATGGACGCCAAGGCGGATGAGTGGGAAGCGTTGTACCGCGCGGCGGCTAGCGAAATGTGACGGCAGATGCAGAAACGGGAAGCGGCATGTGACCATGGCAATCGCATGAAGATTCCGAGCGCCTGAAAATGGGTTTTGAGGGGGCAGGACTTCAGTCGTGACGCAAATTCGCCAGAAGAGGTCGGGGCTTTGGCCCCTGAGCGGCTTCTAGGTCGCTCAAGAACATCCCTTGGCGGCTGAAGCCGTGTCCTTTCGAATCCGTCCGCTCTGTGATTCGGGAGCTTCACATACGATTGCCCGTGCGCGTGAAGTTGGGAACTGCCCAGCAAATGCCTGCATGATACCCTTATCACCGAATTCCATGAGATGCCTTTCCGGGCGGGTAAATCGCTTCTGAGGAGGGCACGGAGGGGCTTGAATGCGAGCAACGGTTGCCTGGGGCGTGGTGTGCTTTGGTTTGTTGGGTGCGGTAGCGACAATGGGTGGTAGAACAGCGCAGGGGCAGGAAAAGACAATGCAAAACGCGGTTCTGGTGCTGGATCGTGGCTGGCAGTTCCGCCAGATCGCGGCCGGTGGGCAGCAGGAAGAGAGTGGATGGCTGCCGGCGACCGTTCCCGGCGATGTCCATCTGGATTTGCTGGCCAACAAGAAGATTGCCGACCCGTTTGTTCGCGATAACGAGGCCAAGTTGCAGTGGATCGAGAAGGAGAGCTGGGAGTACAGGCTTTCTTTCGATGCAACGCCCGCCTTGCTGGCCCGCTCCAATGTGGACCTGGTCTTCGAGGGATTGGACGCGGCGTCTCAAGTTTATGTGAATGGCTCGCAGGTCCTGAATGCGGACAATATGTTCCGCGTTTGGCGGGTAGCGGTGAAGGGCCACCTCCATGCCGGAAAGAACCTGTTGCGCGTGGTTTTTCCGTCGCCCATCAAGGCCGCGCAAGAGGCGGCTGCCGCCGATCCGTTCCGCCTGAATTCGAAAACCCAGGACAAAACCTACATTCGCAAAGCGGCCTTCGAATATGGCTGGGATTGGGGGCCGCGCTTCGTCACCAGTGGCATCTGGCGTCCGGTGCGCCTGGAGGCCTGGGACAAGGTGCGCATTGGGGACTTCGTTCTACACCAGCGTGACGTGACCAAGGATGTGGCCCACCTTGACGCAGAGGTGGAAGTGGAGGCTGCGAGCGCCGGCTTGGCCAAGGTCAGCGTGCAGTATGTGGATGACGGCAAGCCCGTCATCCTGAGCAGGGCGGTAAGCGTCCACGCCGGCCGCAACGTGATCAGCCTCCCGGTGGAGATTCGCCAGCCGAAGCTCTGGTTTCCGGCCGGCTATGGCGAGCAGCCGCTTTACGAATTCACTGCACAGGTTGGAGCAGGTGGAGCGGTGAGCGAAGAGCGCAAGGCCAAGGCCGGCCTGCGCTCCATCGTGCTGCACCGCCAGCTGGACAAGTGGGGCAGATCCTTCGAACTGGTGGTGAACGGCATTCCCATCTTCGCCAAGGGCGCGGATGTCATTCCCTTCGACTCCTTTCCCAATCGCGTGACCACGGCGGACTACCGGCGCATTCTGGAGTCGGCGCGCGACGCCAACATGAACATGATTCGCCATTGGGGCGGCGGCTACTACGAGACCGAAGAGTTTTACTCAATTTGCGACGAGTTGGGGATCATGGTGTGGCAAGACTTCATGTTCGGTAACGACTGGCAGCCGGGGACCTACGCCTTCAAGCTGAATATCGAGGCCGAGGCAGAGGACCAGGTGCGCCGCCTGCGCAACCATCCCAGCATCGTGCTGTGGTGCGGCAACAATGAGACCGAGAGCGCCTTTGGCTGGGCGCCGCGCCCTGCTCTGCCCGCGGAGATCAAGTTCTTGATCTGGCAGGACTATCTGACCGAATTCAGCGGGATTCTGCCCAGGGTGGTGGCCCGGCTTGCCCCGGAAACTCCCTATTGGCCTAGCTCGCCGAGTGCCGACTATGAGGCGGTGTCGCCGATTTTTCACTCCGGCGACGATCATGTTTGGGATGTGTGGCACGGACGAGTGCCCTTCTCAACCTACGAATCGCATCATTCCCGCTTTGTGACCGAATATGGATTCCAGTCTTTTCCGGAAATGAGGACGGTGGAATCCTTCACCGATGCAGAGGATCGCGCCACCATCTTCACGCCCGTTATGCTGGCTCACCAAAAAAACAACGAAGGCAATTCGATCATCCACGACTACCTGCTGCGGGACTACTCCGAGCCCAAGGACTTCGCCAGCTTCCTCTATGTGAGCCAAGTACTGCAAGCTGAGGGCATCAAGATCGGCGCGGAACATTTCCGCCGCTCCCGGCCAGAGACCATGGGGTCGATCTTCTGGCAGTTGAACGACTGCTGGCCAGTGGCGTCGTGGTCGTCGATCGACTATTACGGCCGCTGGAAGGCGCTGCAATACTATGCGCGGCGCTTCTATGCCCCCGTGCTGGTTTCGCCGCACGTCGAAAACGGCGTGCTGAAGGTCTACATCGTCTCTGACAGGACCGCGCCGAAAGAAGCCACACTGCGCGTGCGGCTCATGGACTTTGACGGCAAGGAACTGCTGGAGGAATCCGATGCCGTGAACGTCGCGCCGCTGACCAGCAAAGTCTATCTGGAGTGGCCGCTCAAAAAGCTCAGGGATGCTGGAACAGCCGACACTTCCCGCGTTTTTGTGGTTGCCGAATTGATGGTTGGCGGTGCGGTCGTTTCCCGCAACCTGGCCTACATTGCGCCGGTGAAGGAAATTCACCTGAAGCCCGCGGCGCTCAAAGTGGAGACAACCGGCGCGAACGGCAGCTACAAGATTCGCGTCTTTTCGCCCGTCCTGGCGCGCAGCGTGTATCTCTCGTTTGGCAATCTGGACGTAAAGCTCACTGACAACTACTTTGACCTGCTGCCCGGAGAGACGGTCGAAATAACCGCGGAGTCCGCGGCTTCCGCCGAGGCATTGAAGGCGCAGTTGAAGGCGGTTTCGCTGGTCGATGCCTTCGCCGCCGGCGTGCAAGGTGCAACCATCGGCGCGGCGAAGTAGAGCCGTAGCGAAGCAGGGAAGCAGAGAATTTGCCTGCATTACTTGCTGCCTGATCGATGCTTTGTAGCGCCGACCTCCTGGTCGGCTGTACTGGCGGCGTCCTCGCCGCCAGAGCACAGCCTCTTTCAACTATCCCGTTTGCGCAAAGTGGTGGAACAGACAGTGTCCTGCGTGGGTCGGGAGACCCACGCGACAGCCGGCCAGGAGGCCGGCGCTACAAAATCGATGACGCGGCGGGTGGCCCCGGTCTCGGTGACCTGTCCCAACCGAAATGATTGTGCCACCGGTCCCTCGCGGTTGGGGACCGGTGATGACAACACAATGGCGGCATATGGTTCTGTTGCGCCGCCATTCGAGCATCAACAGCGTTTTCGGACGATCCCGCTCCACCGGCAATTAACGTGATACAGAATTCAGGAGCGACTCATTCGGGAGGCGCCCCATCCTTGCGACGTTCTTGTTCCCGTCGCAAGGGTGGGAGACCACAGCCCTCGACCCCGCTCAGAACGCAAACGTTGCTTGAACGAAGACGCGCCGCGCAGCCGACCCGGTGCTGAAAATGCCTCCTGCAAGATTCGTGGACTTGCCAAAATTGGTCGCGGTCACCGTTCCATTCGGCGTTCCATAGTCGATGTCGTTGAACAAATTCAGGGCCTGTGCGCTGAAGGTGAGCGAGTATTTGCGGCCCGTCGCCGCTGGACCAAACATCCCGCCCGGGCCTCCGCGACCTCCCCCTCCTCCGCCAAGGCCACCCGGTCCAAGGCCACCGCCTGGGCCACCGCCACCGCGTCCACCGCGCCCACCACCACCGCCATCAGGTGGCCCACCTGGAGGCGGCCCGCCTCCGTCCTGGTTGTTTGCGGATGCGAGTTTGGGGCCGAGGCCGAATCCGCGACTGATGCGCAAGTTAACGGCCACCGCCGCCGGCCCTGTGGCTAGATTCGCGGGAATGATCGCACCGGTCAGGCCAGTGTCGTCAAGAGTGCCATAGGGAGTTACAACTTGGTCGGCAGCAGGAGTGGCCGAGGTGGCGAAGGTCGGGCGCTGGTTGAAGAAGTTGTTCTCGGGATCGGTGGGCAGGGTGATGTTGTAGGGACGGCCAGACTGCGCGATCAAGAATGGATTGAAGCGAATGCCCCAGGGACCGCTGTAGTTGGCCATCATGAACAGCATGTTGCGAGAGACAAATCCGGCGCGCGCGTAGTCCTGATCCAGGTTGTAGGCGTTCGAGGCGTTGCCGCCCGCGCCGTTGCTGTTGGCCCATGCCAAGGGTATAGAAGCCTACCAGGTTTAGGTTCTTTGTCACCTTGGCGTTCACGCTGGCGATGACCTGATTCTGCTTGAAGACCGCTTCGGGATAGTACTCGTACAAGTAGCCGCCGCTGGTGTTCTGCGGCGTTCCGCCGGTAGCCTGATTGGCGTTGCGCGTCACCAACTGGTGCACGCCCAAGGAGTGCAGATAGGTGATCGTCAGGCTGGTGCCGGAAAACAGTTGCCGCTCCAGGCTGGTTCCAAACTGCCCGGTGTAGGGGGAGTGATAGCTGCGGATCCACCTCGTACTTCACCGGCGCTGACGCGCTGCTGGCGGAACTGCCCGTGCTCGCGCACGTGGTCATGTCGATCGCGTTCAGCGAAGTTGCCGTCGAGGTGCAGTCTGGATCGTTGAGCACGACCTGGTGTTGCAGATTTGCGCGGTTGATGGTCAGCAAGTTGCTTGACCCAAGCCGGTCATAGAAGAAGCCATATCCGGCGCGCAGCACGGTCTTGGTCTTCTTGTTCTTTCCGCCATCCAGAGCGTAGGCCAGCGAGACGCGCGGGCGCCCAGTCGTCGTGATCGGAGATGTGGTTCTGCGCCTCCCAGCGCATGCCGCCGGAGAGCGTGAGCCGCGGATTGAACTTCCAGTCGTCCTGCGCGAACAGCGCGATGTCGAAGACATTGGCAAGCGCGGATTCCTGACCGGTTGGTGTAGCTCGCGGAAGCTGGGCCGAATCGCCTGGGCAACGAGCGATGCGAAGGACTCTCCGGACTGCAGCCCATTGGCCATCTGCAAGTAAACCTGGTCGGCGCTGTACTTTGTGGCGCCAATCGTGGCCGGAGCAAACGTAAACGAGCCGTTGAAATTGGCGTTGGTCAGGTTCGCATCGCGCGTGTCCCGCATGCGCGTTCCGAACTTGATGGCATGTGCGCCATGGCTCAAGGTGGTCAGGTTCTGGAACTCCAGGCGAGTCGTGTGGTCGCGGCTCTCCTGGCCGGAGAAGCCGCCGCCGGTGAAGTCGCCGGAGACGCTGATGGTGCGCGCCGTCGAGTCGGGGTAATGATTCTCATTTTGCCGCTCGAACTGGAAGCGGCTTTCGTTGACCGCGTGATCGTTGATGATGATCGCGTCGCTCATCTGCACGGTGTGGTCGGTGTTCGACTCATGCGTGGAGGCGCTCGGCAGCGACCCGGAGTTCAGATCGCCGTGCTCGGACTCGGACCAGAAGCCATAGCGCGCGGTGAACGTGTTCTTTGCGCCCAGTTGCCAATCGATGCGCGCCGAGGCGTTGTCGCGAATGCGCCGGTTCAACAGATTGACGCCATAGTTGGGGGTATCCGTGTATGCGCCGGCAGCTGTCCTCAAGCACCGCATCGGGAATCGCCCAGGCATTCACGTTTTCCGTATTGCGCTGCTCGGCGCTCACGAAAAAGGACGCCGTCTTCGAGATAGCGCCGCTCACCGTGCCGTTGAACTGATAGCTGTAATACGCGGGAATTGTCGAGGTGAACGGGTTGCCGGTATTGAAGGGCTTGTCGTTGCCCTGGAGGAAGAACTGCCCGTGCAGCTTGTCGGTGCCGGGCTTGGTGAGAATCTCGATGCGCCCATAGCCCAGACGGTCGAACTCGGCGGAAAACGGATTCTGGTTGATGCGAATCTCGCGGATGGCCGACTTGGGCGGCAGTTGTCCGCCGCTGAAGCCGTCGATGTAAATCTGGCCGCCGTTGGGTCCGGCAGAGGGCCCGGCCAGCGCTGACAGCTCGTTGGATAGCTCGTCCGGATCGTCCGAGAGCGCGTCCAGGTCCTTGCCCTTGAGAACGATGGCGTTGGCGTTGCCGCTGGCTTCCACATTGACCGGGGGGCGTCTCGTCGGTGACCGTGACACTCTGCTGCGCAACCTCGATGGCCATCGCAATATCCACGCGCTTCACCTGGCCCGCTGCCAGCGGAATGGCCGGCGAGGTAAATGGGGCGAAGCCTTCATAGGTGGCGTTCACGATGTAGCTGCCCGGCGCCAGGCCCGTCACTGCATAGACACCCGCCGCGTCCGCCTTGGTTGTAGCCGATGCTGTCCCGGCCGAAGTAGTAATGGAATGACCGCTCCAGGAATCAGCGCGCCCGTGGGGTCGGCCATGTGGCCCCGTATGGTGCCTGTCGGCGTCGTCACGGCCTGGGCGGGTGTTGCAAGGGGTGCTTGCCCGTGCGCAGCGATGACACTGGCCAGACCGAGCGCAAGGGCAATTGCAAAATGAATGAAGAATTGCAGTTTTGAATACACGTTTCCCTCGCTGAGTTCCAGTGAATGTATCTGTGCGCTTACTGGGCCGCTTCCGCAGAGCCGGAGTTCATACTCCAGTTGGAGAGCAGATTCTGGGCCGCGGGTGCTTCCAGCAGCGGCTCCACGCCGGCCAGCAGCGTGATCGCCGTGACGTTGTCTGCTCCCTCGGTGGAGACCAGCATCACCGCATCGCCCTTCTTCAAGTCGGCCAGTTGAATCGCCGGCGCGCGGCTGAGCAGCTGCTGTGGGTCTCCACCGCCCTGGCTGCCTCCATTTCCGTTCCAGCCGTGCGGCGGCTGTCCGCCTGCAGGGTTCTGCGGTGGAGCGGATGCACTGGAACCGCTCTTGAGCCGAGCCGCCAGCATCCGGGCCATCATGTCGGGCAACTTGCGCATCTGCGCATCCGGGGTGATGTGGATGGTGACCTGCTTCTTGGTGGCCAAGTCCTTTACTACAAATGTTGAGCTGGCTGGATCCAGCGACGCGATGGTTCCTGAAATATTGCGGAAGCTGCCTGAAATCACCTCTTCCGCCTCGATTTCAGAGCCGTCGGAGTTCTTTGCGCCGCGTGCCCGGAGTTGATCGCCCGGATGGATTGCAGTTATGGGAGCAGGCAGAGCTGCGTCGTAATTTACCGAGGCCGGCGCATACCGCTTGAGCATCGTTGTCTTGGTAGTACGGATGGCAATGGTCTTGGCCGTTGGGCCTGCACCGCTGCCCACTAGAATCACGCCCGAGGATGCGTCTACGCTCTTCACAAGCCCGCCTGCGCCGCGCCGCTGCCAGTCTTCCCGGTCTTTCTGTTGCTTGAGGGCTACGTCAGTCTGTTTGATGGCTACAATCTGCAACGCTTGCGGCGTGGGGCCAGTCGATTCCGGATCGAGCTTCACCAGCACGCGGTCACCGCTGGCCAGATCGCTGAATTGGATGCTCGCCGCGGTGCTCAGATCCTTTTGGCCGGGAGCAATGCGCTTGATGGGGGCTCCTGCGGGAACTTCGACAAGGCGCTCGCCGTTGGCGTCAACCTTCACGGTGAGCGTGTTGCCATTGATGGCGGTGATGGTTCCCAGAAACCGGGAAGGCCCCTGTGCACTTAACTGGAGGGAAGCGACAAGGAAAGCGATCGCCAATCCGGCTTGCGCCATCGAGCGACCAACGCGAATTGCAGTCTTACGGTTCATAAACCATTTCTCCACGGGCTGTATTCAGCCTGGGTTCAGGGGGATATCTTCTATTCCGATAGACGAAGCAGCGTGTCAAAAGGTTGATATCTTCGTTCCACAGTATGCCGGGGTTGATGAAGAATCCCTGAATCCCGGCATATTTGTCGGGATTTCGCCTCGGCGGAGGGCTGAACCTTAAGTGCAGCTTAAGATTCGGCGCAGACCGAGGTGCGAATGAGAAATTTGCCGCAAAACCGGGTTGCCAAGGCGACGAAAAGGCGCCGGATGCCGCGTCGGGCAACCTATCGTGAAGCCAGTTCCGCGCTCTCAAGGAAGGTGAAGCTCCCCGACGGCGTAGGAACGACATGAGTCAGCCGCTTGTTATGGACCACAATCGTGTCCCTGTACCAGAGGTTGATGGCAGGCAGATCGCGGGCGAGAATCTGTTGCGCTTCCACATAGTCTGTGTGGCGCCGGGAAATGTCTTCGCTTGCCGACGCGTCGTCGAGCAGGGCATCGAGCCGTGCATTCGAATAGTGGCCGCGGTTGGCGCCCCTGGGAGAAAAGTGTGCAGTGGAGAAGGCGTAACTGAAAATATCGGGCTGCTCGTTGCCGCCGATCCAGCGCAGGGAATACATCTGAAAGGCCCCACGCGTAACGTCGGCGTAAAAAGTGGCAAATTCGTAGCTGCGAATATCGAGCGCGATTCCCACCCTGGCCAGTTGCTGTTGCAAGACGGCGGCCAGCAACCGCACATCTTCCACGCTGCTGGTTTTCATGGCCAGGCGCATGCGCACGCCGTCCGGGCCGGCGGGGTGGCCGGCTTGGTCCAACAGTCGCGCCGCGCGCGCCGGATCGTAATCGTAACGAGGCACGTTGCCGGTCCATGCCCAATGGCTGGCGGGCAACATGCTCAGGGCAGGCTGCGCATGCCCCAACTGAAGTGTCTGGATGATCTGGTTGCGGTTGATGGCGCAGGCAATGGCCTGGCGCACGCGAACGTCCTTGAGCAGCGGGTCGCGCACATTGAAGGCCAGGTACTGAATCTGCGTTCCCGACGAATCCTCAATGGCCAGGTTAGGCCGCGCGCCCAACACCGGCAGGGAATCCATGGGCAGGGAATTGACGGCCACGTCGCCGGAGCCCTTTTCCAGTTCCAGCGACTCTGTGATGGCATCTGGCACAACGGCAAAGCGGACGCGTTCGAGCTTGGGCACCGCGGCCCAACTGAGCGGATTGCGCTCCACGACGACGTCCTGATCGATCTGCTGGCTCACGAAGCGAAACGGCCCGGTGCCCACCGGATGCTGCCAGAAATCGCGCCCGCTTCCCTCGGGAACAATGCCCATGGCTCCCGTCGACAGATTGGTCAACAGGAAGTTATCAGCGGTCTTCAAGTGGAAGACGACGGTGCGCTCGTCGGGAGTCTCCACCCTGTCAATTGATGCATAGGAAGCGGCTTTGGGCGAGATGACCGATCCGTCGCGCATGGATTCAATCGTCCACAGCACATCGCGCGCGGTCAGCAGATGGCCATCGTGAAAATGCACGCCTCCCCGCAGATGAAAGACGAGTGTGAGCGGGTTGGGCTGCTCCCAGCGCTCGGCCAGCGCAGGCGTGAAGTGGAAACTGGCATCGCGGGCAACCAGGCCGTCAAAGAGTAATTCGTCGATATGCTCCGATTGGGCATCGGTTCCAACACGCGGATCGAGATTGGCAGGGCTGCTCTCGATAAGAAAGACGACGGTATGCGGATCGCGCGGCGTGGAGCGGCAACCGGCAAGCGTCAGAAGCATCGCAAAGGCCAGCAGCATCCACGAACTCTTCCAAAAATGTCCTGTGCCCCATCCTTTCCGCACCATTTCGCTGAAAGGGTGAGAAACCACCGACCTCGACCAAGCGGCATTGAGGGTCCTACGCATACGTCACCTGACCAAGGATGGCAGGCCGCGCTGCTCCTGTTGCCGCGGGCACATTGCCCGGCAAGCGATGCCAGGTCTGCCAGGCCAGCAGTGCAAAGGCCGCGGCCTCCTTGGCCTCGACAGGAAGGCCAAACTCTTCGCTGGCGGCAAGATCGCATCCCATCGGGCCCAGCCGCCGCGCCAGCATGGCCATGAGACTGTGGTTGCGCGCGCCGCCGCCGGAAACAATGTAGTCGACGCCGTGTCCTTTCATCCTGGCGCGAGCGAATTGTTTGTAGCTCCGCGCGATGGTCTCCGCAGTCAGCGCGGTGGCTGTCGCCAATGCATCTTCGGGCTTCTTGCTCCGCCGCTGACACGCAGCAAGGAACTTCGCGGCATACTCGCGGCCGAACTGCTCGCGTCCGGCGGTGCGCGGAGGCTTGAGCGTGAAGTAAGGATTACGCAGCGCGGCATTGAGCACGGGCGCAAGGATTGCTCCCTGCGAGGCGAGCGCGCCATCGCGGTCGAAGGGCATGGCGAAAAGTTCCTGCGTCAATGCGTCGATGACCATGTTGCCGGGGCCAGTGTCGAAGGCGATGACCCTGTCTGGGGCGGCCGCGGCGGGAATTGCGGTCAAGTTCGCGATGCCGCCGATGTTCTGCAGCACGCGTCCGCGCTTGCCGTCGGCGAACATCACATAGTCGAGCAGAGGCACCAGCGGCGCTCCCTGGCCGCCGGCAAACATGTCCGCCGGGCGAAAGTTCGAAACCACGGGAATGCCGAGTCCGGCGGCAATCGCCCGGGCCTCACCAGCTTGCCAGGTGCACGCAAAGCGCCGGCCCGCGTACATCTCAGCGCGCGGCTGGTGATAGAGCGTCTGCCCATGGCAGCCGACCAGATCGATCTTGACCGGATGTTTCTTGAGAGTGCCTTCCACGGCTTCTAAGTACGCGATGCCCAACCGCCAGTTGAGGCGAGCCAATTCCGCAGTCGAGGTCGAAGCAGCATTCATCGCCGCCAGCACCGCGCGGCGCAGTGTGGCGGGAAAAGCGAATCCCTCATGCGCCAGCAGCGTGAGTTTGGGGCGCAACTTGCTGGGAGCGATCCGCACCACGGTCACGTCGATGCCGTCGGCGGAGGTGCCGCTCATGATGCCGGCCACAGTCATTGTCTTTGCGCTCATGCGAGATGCCCCTTTTCGATTCTTTGCCTGAAACGCAGGATGCGTGTTTGCAACGCTTCGAATTGCCTGGCGGTGAGCGCCTTCGATGTCCCGCCGGCAAACAGTTTCGCCCTCTGCCTTGCGGTGTGGCGAGCGCGCTCCAGAAGCAGCTTGCGAAACGCAACCGAGCGCTCGCCTTCGGCGATCAGCGCTTCGTAGGCGCGCAGAATCAGTTCCGGACTATGACAAATCTCCACCAAATCCATGCCCGCGCGAATCCCCGCAACCGCCGCTTCTTCAATGGACATGCACTGCAAGATCCCGCCCATCTCCAAATCGTCAGAGAAGACGATGCCGCGGTAACCGATGCGCTCACGCAGCACCGTTGTAATCCAGTAGGGCGAGACGCTGGCGGGCCGATCCTTGCTGGGCGTATGCGGATAGGCTGCGTGATTCACCATCACCATGGGCAGTTCGTTGCGCAACTCGCGATAGGGCGCAAGATCCTCTTGCCAGAGCGCGCGCGTGCTGCGCTGAATCGCAGGCGTTGCCAGGTGCGAGTCGAGCGTGCCGCCGCCCAGTCCGGGGAAGTGCTTGCCGCAGCCGACAACGCCGTGCGCCGCCAGCCCGGCAAGAAACTCGCGCGCATACGCTGCTGCTTCGGCAGCGGTTGGAGCAGCAGAGCGCGTGCCCATGACCTGCGCTGAATCGGTCAGGGCCAGATCGAGCACCGGCGCTAGTGTCGTATTGAATCCGAATGCCTTTACTCCTCGCGCCGCCAACTCGCCGTGTTCGCGCATCAGGCCTGGTTTGCCGGTCACAGCAACGGCTTGCGCGGAGGGCAATGGCGCCAGTGCGTCGCGCAGGCGATCCACGGTTCCACCCTCGACATCCACGCAGCGGAGAGACGCAGGCGCGCAGAGCGCAGTTGCGTCGTTGAGCAGCGCGCGCGTCTGCACGGCATTCTCGATGTTGCGCCGGAAGAGAATGATGCCGCCCGGCCGAACCAGCTTGAGCCACGCGCGTTCCAGGCCCGTCAACTCGGCGCCCCCAAGGCCCACCACCAGCAGGCTTCCCGCGGCCTGGCGCAAGTTCGTCTTCATGCGTTCTCCTTCCGTCTCTTCTTCTATTCCGGCGGCGGAATCTCGAATGTGTCCGACACCGCGAAGGCCGGGTGCGGCGGTTTGCGGCTCGAAGAGTCCATCTGGTCGATATAGGTTCGCACCGCTTTCGCGCTCTCAAAATAGTCCAGTCGAAAGCGGAACTTGCCTTCAAGACGAACGTTGCGCTCCTTACAGACTCCTTCTGTGATGGGGAACGTCAATTCCCGCGCCTGAGCCATGGTCTCGCCCGGCTTCAGTTTGATCGCGTCGCTGGCGAACACGTCGCGACAGGGGAGCACAACCTTCCAGCCTTCCTCCGTTCGCCACTGTTCAAGGTACAGTCCGTCCAGAACCTTTAGATCGTAAGGGTATGCTTCAAGAAACACGGGCATGGCAGATTCATTCACAACCTTCAGCGAGAAGTGAGCCTTGCTGCGGTTCGCCCTCTCGACCCGCTCAATAACAACTTTCACCTTGGTGGATTCGTTTGGCGTGGACCGAAGCGCGGAAGATCCGGCGCATAGAAGAGCAATCAAACTCCAGCTCAGTATGCCCGCCACACTGTTATTGCGCACTGGATGTTCCTCCAGACTCCGACTGTTCCCCATTCCCTAACTTCTTCATCCCTTTTCTTTCAATTCCTGTTGCAACTCTTCCAGTAGGTTCAACGCTTGCAACGGTGTCAGCGAATTCACATCCGTGGCTTCAATGCGGTCCACGATGCGCTGCGAGAGCGGTGTGAAAATCGTCAACTGCACGGGCTCTGCCGTTTCCACCTGCACGCTTTGCCGTTCGGCCTTCTCATGCTGGCGCAACACACGCTTGGCGCGCTCGATCACAACAGCGGGCAGCCCGGCGAGCCGCGCAACTTCAATGCCGTAGCTCTTGCTGGCCGCGCCCGGCTCGATGTTGTGCAGGAAGACGATGCCGCCCGCCGCTTCTTTTACGCCCACGCGCAGATTGCGCACGCGCGGCAGCTTCTCGGCGAGCATGGTCAGCTCGTGATAGTGGGTAGCGAAGAGCGTGCGCGCACCGGTTTCGGCGTGTAGATATTCGACCGTGGCCCAGGCCAGCGAGAGCCCGTCGAAGGTCGCCGTACCGCGCCCCATCTCGTCAAGCAGGATCAGCGACCGATTTGTCGCAGTGTTGAGAATGGTGGCCGTCTCGGTCATCTCCACCATGAAGGTAGAGCGTCCGCGCGCGACGTTGTCGCTGGCTCCAATACGAGTATAGATACGGTCCACGAGGCCGAAGCGCAAACTCTCGGCAGGCACAAAGCTGCCCATCTGGGCAAGCAGAACCAGCATCGCTGCTTGGCGCAGATAGGTGCTCTTGCCGCCCATGTTAGGGCCGGTAATCAGCAGCAAACTGGGTCCGTCGCTCGCCGCGTTCAAATACAAATCGTTGGCAATGAAGCGGCCTTCGCGCGTCTCCTCCATCCACTGCTCAATGACCGGATGCCGTCCGGCGATGGCTTCGATCACCGGCTCCTCGACCAGCGTGGGCCGCACGTAACGGCGCAGCGCGGCAAGGTGCGCAAAGTTGGCCAGCAGGTCCGCCTCCGCAACGGTGGCTGAGCTGCGCCGGATGCGCCCCGCCGCCTCCAGCACGGTGCGCCGCAACTCGGCAAAGATCCGCTTCTCGATCTCGATGGAGCGGTCGTGCGCGGTGAGAATCTTGACCTCGTATTCCTTCAGCTCCGGCGTGGTGAATCGCTCGGCATTGACCAGCGTTTGCTTGCGCTCATAGTCCGCGGGAGCCAGCGCCATGTTGGCCTTGGTGATCTCGATGTAATAACCAAAGACCGAGTTGTACCGCACCTTCAACGAGCCGATTCCGGTCCGCTGGCGCTCCCGCTCCTCGATGGCCGCGATCTGCTGTCGTCCAGTCGTGGAGATGGACCGCAGTTCGTCCAGTTCGGCGTCTACGCCCGCGCCAATCGCGCCACCGTCGACCAGCGTGAGCGGCGGCTCCTCGACCAGCGTTGTCTCAATGCGCGCGGTCACGTCGTCCAGCGTGTCGAGCCGCTCGGCAAGCTCTCGCCATTTGGCGGCTTGCATCGCGGCAAGCGCGGCTTTTACGCCGGGAAGCCGACGCAGGCTGGAGGCGAGCGCGCGCACGTCACGCGGACCGGCCGAATCGAGCGAAAGCCGCGCCAGCAGCCGCTCCAGGTCGAGCATCCCGGAAAAGGCGCGGCGAATCTCCTCGCGCTTCATCAGGTCGCCGTGCGCCTCGGCGACTGCCTCATAGCGTGCCTCGAATGCCGCTGCGTCAAACAGCGGGCGCAGGATGGTGCTTTGCAGCAGCCGCTTGCCCATGGGCGTCTGGCAGGCATCGAGCGTATGGAAGAGCGTGGCCCGGTTGTCCTGGCCCATGAAGAGCGGCTCAATCAACTCCAGGTTGCGCACCGTCACCTGGTCCAGTTCCAGCGCCGTGGAGTGCTCCTGAAACTTGAGGCTGTCGATGTGCAGTGCATCGTTCTTCTGCGTGGTGCGGACGTAGTGCAGCACCGCTCCGGCGGCGATGGCGGCTGCCGGGTGATCGGTGAGTCCGAAGCCTTCGAGCGAGCGAACGTTCAGTTGCCGCTCGACCAGCGGCACGGCAAAGTCGCGGGTCCACACCCAGTCTTCCACTCGGGTGCGCGCGGGAATGCGCTCCAAGCCGCGGCCACTGCTCCGCGCTGGCGGCCAGCAGTACTTCGCTGGGGCTGGCCATCAGCAACTCATCCAGCGCCTGCTGCCGTGCCGCCGGCCCGGTGAATTCCGCGGTGCGGAACTCGCCGGTAGAAACGTCGAGCAGCGCAACGGCGCACACCGCGCCACCCTTCAGGCCAGTCTCAAAAAGCGCTGCGAGAAAGTTGTTCTGCTCCTGACCCAGGCCGGCGTCCAGCGCCGTGCCCGGCGAAAGCACCCGCGTGACCTCGCGCCGGACGATCTTCTTGGTGAGCTTGGGGTCTTCCATCTGGTCGCAGATGGCGATGCGGTAGCCCTTGCGCAGCAGGCGCGCCAGGTAGCCCTCCACGGCGTGATAGGGAACCCCGCACATGGGCTGGTTGCGCTCCCGGTCGCGGGCCGTCAGGGTCAACTGCAACTCGCGGCTGACGGTCACCGCGTCGTCGTAGAAAAGCTCGTAAAAGTCCCCCATGCGGAAAAACAGCAGGGCATCGGGATTCTCGCGCTTGGCCGCTGTCCACTGGCGCATGAAGGGGGTCAGGTCGGCGGGAGCCTTGTCCAGGGGAGGCGTTTGGAGGGCTGCGGCTTCGAGTTCGGGTTGTTTGTCTTCCCTGATCACGTTGCCTATAAGAATACCGTTGTGGAGCGGGGGTACGATGCACAGCCATCACTGGGCTCCTTTCTGGCGAGACTAGCCGCGGACCTCCTTCATTTTGGGAAATCCCCAACCTGGCTTCCGATGCACTCAGGGTAAAATTCTCAGATGGTGAAATCCGGCGGGGAATTTCGAAGGGTTTCTGATCGGAGAAGGATGCAATGAAGATCCACCTGTTTGCAATAGGAATGCTGATTGCCGTGAGTTTGGCTGGCAGTGAGGGATACGTCCGCGCGGCGGGCGATCCCAGGCCCATCGGCGCGAAGAAATTCGATGCCCTGGCCGACGCGGCGCTGGCGGCGATGAACAAGCGCGCTGCCGAACTGAAGATAGGCGGCGTCGCGGTGGTGGCCTATGCGCACGGCGAAACGATTCAGGGCTGGACTTCGAAGATGGCAGTAGTGGGACGGATGAAGGACGCGCCCTCGGCTACCGACAAGGGGAGCAACCTGCTGGCCATTGCCTATGCCAAGGCGGCGGAGATGGCCGATACGCTGGAAAATAGCGGCACTGCCAAGCGCCCGCCCATGACCGGCGAGTTCGGATGGCAAGGCGGCGTGGTGGCCCGCGTGAAGTCCGGCTATGCAATCGTCGCTTTCAGTGGAGGCAAATCGGAAGACGATGTGCAGGTCTCCCGCGCCGGTCTCGCGGTGCTGCAAGCAGGGTTATAGCTTTGAACCTGGCAATCCACTGACGCGACAAGGATGTGAAAACCATGCCTTCAGTTGAGATGGAGCGGATTCTTGAAGACTTCGGAGGAAAGTCCAAGGCGCACCGGCTTGCCTTGCTGGGCATTGCTGGAGCGGTTACTGCGGTTCACCTGCTCACCAACGGTCGCTACGGCTTTCACCGGGACGAGCTCCAGTTTCTGAGCGATGCACGGCATCTCGACTGGGGATTTGTGGCCTATCCGCCGTTGACGCCCTTCCTGGAGCGTATCGGGTTGAGCCTTTTCGGCCTGTCGCTTGTGGGTTTGCGGCTGTTTTCAGTCATCGCGCAAGCCGCGGCAATCGTGCTGACCGGCCTTATGGCGCATGAGTTGGGCGGTCGCAGGCTTGCGCAGGGAACGGCGGCCCTGGCAGTGGCGCTCTCGCCGCTGCCGCTGTTTGAGGGAACAGAGTTTCAATACTCGTCCTTCGATTACTTATGGTGGGTGCTGATTGCGTACTTCACGGTTCGCCTCTTGAAGACGCAGAATCCGCGCTGGTGGCTGGCCATCGGCGCCGTCGTGGGCGTGGGCCTGCTCACCAAGTATTCGATTGTCTTCTTCATCGCCGGCATACTGGGCGGTGTGGTGCTGTCGCAAGCGAGGCGGTTTCTAGTCAGCGGTTGGTTCTGGGGCGGCATCGCGCTGGCTTTGCTGGTCTTTCTGCCCAATTTCCTGTGGCAGGTGCGGCACGGCTTCATCTCTTACCAGTTTCTCCAACACATTCATGTGCGCGACGTGGGCCAAGGCCGCGCCGATGGCTTTCTTCTGGATCAGTTCAGGATCTGCATCAACCTCGTTGCCGCGCCGCTTGCTCTTGTGGGGTTGATCGCTTTTCTGCGCGAGCGGAGCTACCGGATGCTGGCCTGGATGTACCTGATCCCCCTGGCGCTCTTCTTCGCGGCTAAGGGACGCGGCTACTACATGGCAGGCGCTTATCCGATGCTGCTGGCCATGGGCGCGGCCACGGCGGAATGCCGGATAGCTTTGCTGCCGAAGTTGGGCCGATGGGTGCTGGAGGCAGTCTTCTTCGCCAGCCTCGCCGTCTACGGCGCCTTTGCCTGTGCGGTGATCCTGCCCTTGCAGTCGAGCGGCCCGCTGCGGGATTTTGCCCTGGGGAAGAACGGCGACTTGCGCGAAGAGATCGGCTGGGAAGAACTGGTCAAGACCGTCGCCAACATTCGCGACTCCCTGCCGCCTGAGCAGCAGGCCGCCTTGGGCGTGGTGGTGGGCAACTACGGCGAGCAGGGGGCAATTGAGATGTTCGGACCGCCGTACCATCTGCCCCCGCCCATCAGCTTGACCAATTCGGCCTGGCTCCGCGACTACCCTACCCATCCGCCCACGACGATCATCGTGGTGGGGGTTTCAGCCGATTGGGTTGAGCGGATATTCACCGGATGCCGCCTGGCCGGACATAACGGCAACTCCGCAGGCGTGAAGAACGAAGAAAGCCAGTCCCACCCAGACATTTTTGTCTGCGGCAGCCCACGGCTCCCCTGGCCGGAATTCTGGAAGAAGTACCAGTCCTTCGGCTAGGAGCCGTGCCATATCAATACAGCAGCACGGCAACGCGATAGGCCGTGAACGATCCCTCGACATCCTGGGCAGGGCAACTGCCCACGGCCGCCTGGCGATACTGTCCTGTGGCAATGCGGGTGAGAAGCGGCTGCGGCAGATGGGTCAAGTCCGCCTCCTGCCAGAGCATGCGAAAGCCCGGTCGGCTTGGGATACGAGCCGCGCCTTGCTGGGAGCAGTAGGCGCGGGCATCGGCGGAATCGCTCGACAGGGTAATCCCCTTGGAGCGCAACTGCCCGCCTATGGTGGCTTCCACTTGGGCCGGGGTCAGCACGGGAACGGCCTTGGCGTAGTCGGCCACGGAGTAGAGCACGCCGCGGCTGGCCACCACGGCCACCCCGATGCGGTCCACTTGCGGGTTCAGCAGGTTGCTGCGGTGCCCAGCAGAGTGCATCCACTCGTCGTGAATGGCGGCAGGGCTGGGCCCAATGGCCACATTCTCTTCAATCAGGCTGAAATGCGCTCCAGCTTGGCCGGCCCGCTCGGTCAGATCGGGCTCGCCACCGTAGCGATGCGAGATGGGCCCCTCGGCGGCCATGCGCAGGCAGTGCTGGCGCGCGGCCTCGCCCAGCGCCGGGTCCCACTGCAACGGGCCTGACCCTTCCGCGGCGCGCACCTGGTTGGCCAGCTGCATAATCTGCCAGGCCTCGCGCTGAATCGCCAGCCGCCCGCCGTCTTGGGAAGCCTGCGCTACAACCACCGGCGCAACCAGCGCCACGGACAAAACAAGTGCCAACCGCGAGATAGCCATATTTGATTTAACCCCGCCCGGCCGCCGGTGTCGCGGTATTCTTGGTGTGCCCATGTCTTTTCTTTCCGCCCTAACGTTGCCCGCCTTGCAAAACCGCATCCGCCGCCAGCCTTTGGCCGTTGCTGGAATCCTGTTGCTGGCCGCGTTCATCGTTGGCGGGCTCGCCGCTCCCTGGCTTGCGCCAGCCAACCCCGCGGCCATCGATCTGCCGCACCGTTTGCAAGGCCCATCGTCCAGTCACTGGGCCGGAACCGACGAACTGGGCCGCGACACGCTCTCGCGCCTCTTGTGGGGCGCGCGGCTCTCGCTGGCCGTCTCGGTCAGCGTCGTTACGGTCTCGCTGGCCTTGGGACTCACCATCGGCGGGCTGGCCGGCTACCTGGGCGGATGGATCGACACCGCGCTCACGACTTTCGCCATGAATACCTTTCTCGCGCTGCCCGGAATTCTGCTGGCCATCGCCTTTGCGGCGTTTCTGGGGCCGGGATTCGCCAATCTGGTGCTGGCGCTGGCCGTGGGCGGCTGGGCGGGCTATGCGCGGCTGGTGCGCGCGCAGGTCCTGTCTGTCCGCGACCGTGAATATGTGGATGCGGCCCGCGCCCTGGGCGCCAGCGGGTTGCGCATCTTCTTCCGGCATATTCTGCCGAATATCGTGCAGCCCATTCTGGTGCAGGCGGCCATCGGCATGGCGGGAGTCATCCTGGCCGAGGCCACGCTGTCGTTTCTCGGCCTGGGCATTCCCGCGCCCGCGCCCAGTTGGGGCTCCATGCTCAACGACGCAAGGCTGCATCTCTTCGACTCGCCGCACTTGGTGCTGTTTCCCGCCGCTGCTGTGGCCGGGGCGGTGCTGGGCTTCAACTTCCTGGGCGACGCCCTCCGCGATCAACTCGACCCCCGCACCCGGTTGGAGTTGGGACTATGAACATGCCAATTCGCTTTCGCAATACGGTTCTTACCCTCAGCAATGTCTGTCATCCTGAGCGACCGGAGCGCAGCGCAGGGAATCGAAGGACCCGAGTTTGGTCGCAAAAGCAGGAAGAAGTGATGGCGGGTGGCCATGGTCCCGGTGACTTTTCCCAGCCAAGATGAGGGTGCCACCGGTCCCTCGCTTTTGGGGACCGGGGGATGTTAATACGATTCAGAGGGCGTGGCTATGACGGAGCCCGCCATTGTGCATCGCACGTATGTTTTTCACCATCCCGTTTTACCGGGAAAGAACGGGATGGCCGGGCCTTTCGAACCGTAGCGCTTCGACCACCAATCGTAGTGGAAGGATCAAAATGAAGATCGGCGTAGTCAGCGATACACATGGCCTGTTCCGCCCGGAAGTTGCCTCTGCCCTGGCAGGCGTCGAGCGCATTCTGCACCTCGGCGATGTGGGCAAGGCGTCAGTTCTTGAGGAACTGGCCAAGATCGCGCCGGTCACGGCGGTGCGCGGCAACGTGGATCGCGAAGGCTCCTGCGGCGAGTTGCCGGAGACCGACGTAGTGCTCCTTGGAGGACGCTACATCTACATGCTGCACGACCTGGGAACGCTGCACCTTGACCCCGCCGCCGGCAAGTTTGCCGCCGTGCTCTTCGGCCACTCGCACGTACCCAACTTCTACACGCGCAAGGGCGTGCTCTACTTCAATCCCGGCTCCTGCGGGCCGCGGCGCTTCCGCCTACCGGTGGCGGTGGGGCTGCTGACGGTAAGCAAGAAAGGCACGCTCGAAGCGAAGATTGTTTTGCTGGAGTGCGAATAATTCGCAGAGTTTGTCGAGCGTTATGCGAGCGGCGGTTTACCAGCTTCTTTGAGCTTCTTATTAAGTTCCGCCTTTCGTTTGGCGGCGATGTCAGGTTGGACAAAGTAGAAATCAAATAATGACTCGAGCACATCCAGATTCCACTCCGCCTCGCCTGATTCGACTTCAACGATTTCTCCCGTAGATGTGCTCTTGATCGGATGAGCCGCAAAGTTCCCTATTTGCCGCACAGCGTGAAGACCTTCAGAAATATGCGTCGGAATCTTTCCCGAGTCGATCAAGACCTGAATTTCAGCGTTTAGGTCCTTCTCTTTGATCCCTGCTTTGTCGTGAATGATCGTCTGAAGATTACGTCTGCTGAGGGCAGCGCTTGCCTTCGGGCTAAGCGACAGCACTTCACATGCTTCAATGAAATCTTGCCTAAACGGGTCGGGAACCTGAGCTGGAACAGGCCGTTGGAGCGCGCCTCTTGGAAACACGAGGAACCTAGTGCCATCAATGATAGAGCTGGAGGGTATAAATACCTTCTTAAGTTCGAGAAAAATGATTGGCTCTGAACACTCCGAACAAAGCTGGTGGAGGACATACCATTCATCATTGATCCTCCCATCGGAGGTCTCGAAGACATACTGTTTCGCGAGCGCCTCATGGACGCCTACGTCGCAATGCGGACATTTCATGGCGATAAGGATATCACAGTCTTAATAGCTAGTTGTCGCATGACAACCGATATTGGGTGCAAGTCGGGTTGTTGAGAAAGGGCGTCTATTTCCAGTTCCGCATCCGCGGATTCACCCACCGATACACCACATCCGTGAGCAGATTCACCAGCACATACGTCAGTCCAATCGACAGCAGGCAGCCCTGCACCAGCGCGTAGTCGCGATTGGAGATGGCGCTGACCGTCAGCCGTCCCAACCCCGGCCAACTGAAGATTGTCTCGGTGACGATGGCTCCGGCCAGCAGCGCGCCGAATTGCAATCCCACGACGGTGACGATGGGCACCAGGGCATTGGGCAGGGCGTGGCGGCAGACCACGGCGGTCTCGCTCAGTCCCTTGGCGCGGGCGGTGCGGATGTAGTCCTGGCCCAACTCCTCCAACATCGCCGTGCGCACCATGCGGGTGAGGATGGCGGCCAGCGAAGCGCCCATGGCAATGGCGGGCAGAATCAGGTACTGCCAATCGATTCCTCCGCGCGGGCCGCCCGCGTTCGCTCCCGAGACCGGCAACCAGCCGAGGCCGATGGAGAAGACCAGAATGAGCACCGGTCCCAGCGCCAGGCCCGGCACCGAGAGGCCGAAGAGGCTCACCAGGCCAAGAACCTGATCGAGCCAGCGCCCGCGCCGCACTGCCGCCAGAATCCCCGCAGGCAGCGCCAGGGCCAGCGCCAGAGCCAGCGCTGCCAGGGTCAGCGCCAGCGTGTAGGGATAGCGGGCGGCGATCAGGTGCGCCACCGTGTCGTGCAGCCGGATGGAACTGCCCAGATCGCCGCGCGCCACGCCGCCCCAATAGTGCAGGTATTGCTGGTGGAGGGGCAGGTCCAGCGCGTACTGATGGCGCAGCGCGCCGATGTCCGCCGGAGTAGCCCCGTCGCCCAGCATTTGCAGGATGGGGTCTCCGGGCACCAGGTGAATGAGCAGAAAGACCAGCGAGACCACCAGCCATACCACCGGTAGAGTCAAAACGAGGCGCGTGAGAATCTGCTTCATGGGCTGCTTCTAACCATAAAGCCTTGCGGCGGATAGGGAAATCATTCTTGACTTTCACTCTGCTATGTATCACGATATATAGCAGAGGTGAGCCATGGCGCAGCTCGAAAAGGCAAAAGTCTTCATGAGCGGTCGAAGCCAGGCCGTCCGCATCCCGGCACAGTTCCGGTTTTCCGCTGGCGAGGTGTACATTCGCCGCGATCCGAGGAACGGCGACGTAATCTTGTCGCAAGCCCCAGCCAGCCTTGAAGAGATCTTCGCCGCGCTCGATGCGCTGGGCGTGCCGGAAGATTTCCTGTCGCCCGCGGACCGCGCCCAGGGCCTGCCGCAGCAACGGCCTGAGTTATGAAGTCCCTTTACATGCTCGACACCAACATGGTGAGTTACATCGCCAAGGGACTCTCCAAAGCCGCGCGCGCCCGGATGCTCAATCTGGGGGAAGACGAGGTAGTTTGCGTTTCGGTCATCACCGAGGCGGAGATTCGCTACGGTCTGGCCAAAAGACCGGAAGCCACAGCGCTACGCGAGCGCATGGAGTGGTTTCTCGCGGCGGTGCAGGTGGTGCCCTGGGGACGGGAAGAAGCCAAGGCCTATGGCGCGCTGCGGGCCAAGTTCGAATTGGCTGGCCAGACACTCGAAAACATGGACATGCAAATCGCCGCCCATGCCATCGCGGCGGGAGCTACGCTGGTAACCAACGACAAAGCCCTTGCGAATGTAGCCGACCTGTGCGGCACCGAGAATTGGGCGACCGATTTGGCGTAGCTGCGGCCCCAGCTGGAAGAATGGAGCGAAGAGAATGGCTGAAAAACTTTTCCCCTACGATCCTGCCGAGGATCTTGGATCGGACGAAGCAATCGCAATCTTCATGGCGGAAGCATTTCAGACCAACGACGCCGCCTACATTGCGCGCGCGCTGGGCGTAGTTGCCCGCGCCAAGGGAATGGCTCAGATTGCCGAGCAAACCGGCCTCTCGCGCGAACAGCTTTACCGCTCTTTCAGCGGAAAGGGAAACCCGACGCTGAAAACCACGCTGGCTGTGATGAATGCGCTGGGGATTCAACTGACCGCGAAGACTCCGAACGCGGCGTGAGGGGCTTCGCATCTCGGATCATCCGCGCCTCTGGGCCGCCCGGCCGTATGGCAAATCATTCACTCAGAATTGATGCAAGCATCCCGAGCAGCTGGGCTCTAATACCGTCCCGGCGTTCCCCGTGATGTGCCTCACGGTGGTCATTGGGGCAGAGTGCGACAACATTCTTCTCGTGATCTAAGCCGCCCTCTGACAGGGGGACAACGTGGTGAGTTTCAAGGTAGACCTTGCCATCAGCCGTCCTGAACCCCGGCAGTTTGTACAGTTCACATATTCCTCCCGCCCTAATTCGCACGACGGCTCGTACACGAGGGTTCCTCTCCCATACGGTGCCGCTGACCTCGTGCCTGTTGGGTGGGCCTAGTTGCGCCATTGTGAACTGGTCCACATATTGGGAAACAGCTCCGCGAACCAATCGGCAATCCCCGGTACTCTGGGCGTAACGCTCTACTGACCACGGCTCGGGGTCAAGAAGCCGGAGTTTCATCCGCGATGCCTTGGACTTCGGGTCAGAAACATCCTGAAGAGAACCCTCACCGATAATAAGGCGTACAGGTAGCCTATCCTTGAAGGCTGTTGCAATCGCATCATCCATGCGTAGAGCCCTCTTTGAAAGCATTCCTCGTTTACTGGGAGGCAATGTATACAAGCTCTTTGACCAAGCACGAGGATTAATATCGCACCATACGATTCCATTCTCCTCTTTAAGCTCCCTGTACCAAACGTTCAACACAACAAACCGACTGGGGACAGGAAACGTCCATTCGTAGCAGTAAGCAGGGTTGCGCGCTGGAACCTCGACTGTTCCTTTGCTTGATTTTCTCCATGGCGCTACGTCAACTCCGGCGGCCTCAACCAAGTCCATTACGTGCGGGGAATCGTGCGGCTTCAAGCTATCCAGGACTTTCATGGGATGCTCACTTTCTTGCGCTGGTGTGATTGTAGGTAACGCCGACTGCCCCAGGTCCCTAATTTGGGACCTGGGAAACCACAAACTCCGCCTTGCGAGATGCCTACTTGCCGTCCGCCTGGGTGCTCTTGATGAACGCGGCCACGCGGTCATGCAACTGCTTCAGGCTCTCGTCGCGCACATAGACCATGTGCCCCGACTCGTACCAGTCGTACTCGATGTTCTTTGCCAGCGACTGCGGGATGGGCAGGTGCTTTTCCTCGTAGACAGCGGCGAAGAACGGCGTGGCCAGGTCGTAGTAGCCGCCATTGACCATCACCCGTAGGCGCGGATTTGTCTTCATGGCCTCGGCCAGGTCGTTGGCCACATTCAGGCCGACGGGGAAGCCCTTGTGCACCAGGTTCCACTGTGTGCCGCCGAAGAGCGCGTCCGGCAGATAGGTCTGGCCTTCGCCGTATTTCAGGTCCTTGCGCACGTAGTCGTTGAAGAGCGAGATGTAGGCCGACGAGATCGCCGAGCTTTGCGGATCGTATTCGGCGTTCTCGCTGAGAGGGTTGATGGTGGGGCCGGAGAAGCGCGTATCCAGGCGGCCAGTGGTCAGGTCCTGGTCGTCCTGGAGGGTCTTCTCGAACTCGCCGCCGCTGATGCGCAGGTTGCCCTTGAGCAGGTAGGCCACGGGAAGGCCGATGAACTCGTGCAGCTTTTCGGCCACCTGCTGCTTCTCTTCCTTGCCCAGGTCGGTGCCCAGTGCCAGCGCGTGGGCGTAGGGGCCCATTGCGAACTCCTCCGCATCCTTGAGGAAGGGCTCCAGCGCGGCGGGCTGGGTGGGGAGCTTCTTGTGGTACCAGGCGGTGGCCGCGTAGGTGGGCAGGGCCAGCTCGTAGGGCAGGTCCACCCC
Source organism: uncultured Acidobacteriaceae bacterium (assembly GCA_963839155.1). Taxonomy (GTDB): domain Bacteria; phylum Acidobacteriota; class Terriglobia; order Terriglobales; family Acidobacteriaceae; genus Telmatobacter. Next base: position 62,536 of record CAWITY010000003.1, on the reverse strand, counting down.
GGGATTGCCGCTGGGGTAGTCGATGTCAGTGGTGAAGTTGAAGATCTGCGAAAGCAGAATCACGCCGTTGAGGTCGATGCCCTGGTGGTTCTCCAGGATGTCAGCCAGCACCGCGGAGCGGGTCGTGCCGTAGCTCTCGCCGAAGATGTACTTGGGCGAGTTCCAGCGGTTGTACTTGGTGACGAAGCGGGCGATGAAGCGGGCAAAGGCGTTGGCGTCCTCATCCACGCCCCAGAAGGCCTTTTCCGGGTCCTTGCCCAACAGGCGACCGAAGCCGGTACCGGGCATGTCGATGAAGACAAGATCGCTGGTATCGAGCAGCGAGAAGGTGTTGTCCACCATCTTGTAGGGCGCGGCGGGCAGGTGCTGATCGCCCACCGTGACCACGTGCTTGGGGCCGAGCGAGCCCATGTGCAGCCAGACGGTCGAACTGCCTGGGCCTCCGTTGTAGAAGAAGGTGATCGGGCGATCCTCGGCCTTGGCGTCTTTCTTGAAATACGCCACGTAGAACATGCGGGCCACGGGAGGCGCGTCCTTGGCTTCCTTGGGCTCGTTCAGCGAAAGCTGGGTGTTGGCCTGTGCCTTGCCGTCCAGGCCCAACTGCGCGTCTTGCGCGTCGGTGGCGCCGACGGTGAGAGTGCCGGCAATGGCAGTGTAGGCGATGTGCTGGCCGCCAACATCGACCGTGCCCTGGGTGGTGACTTCGGCAGGAGGCGCTTTTTCGGGGGTCTTATCGGCTGCCTTGTCGGGAGTCGCAGGTTTGGCAGCGTCGTCTGCGCGAAGGCATGCAGGCAGAACGAGCAGAGAGGCCGCAAGCAGGGCGGCGGGCAGACGGTGAACAATGCGCATGGGAGCGTCTCCGGGAAGGGGAATAGGGCGAAATGCCAGTATATGTCTTGAGACGGAAAATCCAGTTATGGGGACTCAGGAAAGCCGGGATTGCCGGCGGTTCGGGAGTTTTATCGGGTGGTTCATGGCTCCAGGAGACTAATTCTGCTTTGAATGGGCAGGCGCGCTGTTACTTGTGCTGCAACTGCCAGGATCAGGGGTCTCCCGAGTCTGATGAACGAGACCTGGGAGACCTGACCGTGGTTCCAAATCGTCAGGTTGCGGCTCTAACCGCGCAGGAAGTCCTTGGCTTTTTGGATGATCACGTCGCGGCTGACGTCGGAGATGGCGTTGGTGAGCGGAATCTGCTTGGGGCAGGTATCCACGCAGTTCTGCGCAAAGCCGCACTCCTGAATGCCGCCGTCGCCGGCCAGGGCGCGCAGCCGGTCTTCCTTGAAGACCTTTCCGGTGGGGTGATTGTTGAAGAGCTTGACCTGGGCGATGGTCGCTGCGCCGACGAAGCCGGTATCCTCGTTGAACTGCGGGCAAACATCCATGCAGCAGCAGCAACTGATGCAGTTGGACAGCGGGTAGTTGGCCTCTTGCTGCTGGGGAAAGACGCGCGGCCCGGAGCCGAGGTCGTAGGTGCCATCGACCGGGACCCAGGCCTTGACGGCCATCAGGTTGTCGAAGAGCACATGGCGGTCAACCTGGAGGTCGCGTACCAGGGGGAACTTGCTGAGCGGCTCCACGCGGATGGGCTGTTCCAGGTTGTCTACGAGCGCGGAGCAGGCCATGCGCGCCTTGCCGTTGATTCTCATGGCGCACGACCCGCAGATCTCCTCCAGGCAATTGGAATCGTACGTGATGGGTGTGGTCGGCCGGCCGTCGGCGGTGACGGGGTTGGCGGCGATCTCCATCATGGCTGAGACCACGTTCATGCCGGGTCGCCATTCGAGTTCGAAGCTTTCCCACACCGCGGGAGCATCGGGGCTGGCCTGGCGCTTGATTTCAAATGCTACGGTCTTGTTTGCCATGGGTCGAGTCTCCCTTTGCTTAATTCGTCGCGTCGTAACGGCGCGGGCGCGGCTTGATGTACTGCGTATCGACTCGCTCGTATTCGAAGCGTGGGCCTTCGGCCAGACCGGTGAAGCTGGCCTTGGTGGTCATGAGGAATCGCTCGTCGTTGCGCTCGGGGAAGTCGGGCTTGTAATGGGCGCCACGGGACTCATCACGCAAAAGCGCTCCCTGGGCCACCACGCGCGAGAGCTCCAGCATGTTCTTGAGCTGGCGGGCAAAAGCAAAACTGGTATTGGCCCATTGGCTCTTGTCGCTGAGGTTCACGTTCTTGTAGCGGTCGAGCAATTCGACGATCTTCTCGTCGGCCTGCTTGAGGCCCTTGTTGTAGCGGATGACAGTGGCGTGCTTGGTCATGGTCTCGCCCAACTCGCGCCATAATTTGAAGGGGTTTTCGGCGCCCTCGTTCTTCAGCAGCCGGCCATTGATCTCCGCCTGGCGGGCGAGTTCTGCGGCGTGACCGCCATCGCCCTCGGCGGCAGGCAGATCCTTGGCGTATTGCAGTGCCAGCGGGCCGGACTTGAATCCGCCAAAGATGCAACTGACAAGCGAGTTCGCGCCCAGGCGATTGGCGCCGTGGTACTGGTATTCGCACTCGCCGGCGGCAAAGATGCCGGGGACGTTGGTCATCTGGTTGAAGTCTACCCACAGGCCGCCCATGGTGTAGTGCATGCCGGGGAAGATCTTCATCGGCACATCGCGGGGATCGTCGCCGACAAACTTCTCGTAGATTTCGAGGATGCCTTCGAGCTTGCGGTTCAAGGTAGCCCGGTCGATGTGGGTCAGGTCGAGATACACCATGGGCTGGCCGTCGATGCCCAGCCCGTGCTCATAGACCACCTTGTGAATGGCGCGAGTAGCCACGTCGCGGGGAACGAGGTTGCCGTACTTGGGATACCACTCTTCAAGGAAGTAGAAGCGCTCTGCCTCGGGAATCTGCTTGATGGGGCGGGGATCGCCTGGCGCGCGGGGCACCCAGACTCGGCCGCCCTCGCCGCGGGCCGACTCCGACATCAGGCGCAGTTTGTCTTCGCCGGGAATGGCGGTGGGATGAACCTGGACGAATTCGCCGTTGGCGTAATAAGCGCCCTGCTGGAAGATGGCCGATTGCGCCGAGCCGGTGCAGACTACGGAGTTGGTGCTTTTGCCGAAGATGGCACCGATTCCGCCCGTGGCCAGGATAATGGCGTCGGCGTGGAAGGAGCGCAGTTCCATGGTGCGCAGATCGAGTGCGGTGATGCCGCGCGCCTGGCCCTTTGAGTCGAGCACGGCGGAGAGAAACTCCCAGCCCTCGAACTTGCGGACCTTGCCGTCGGACTCGTGGCGGCGCACCTGCTCGTCGAGCGCGTAGAGCAACTGCTGCCCGGTGGTGGCGCCGGCAAACGCGGTGCGGTTGTAAAGCGTGCCGCCAAAGCGGCGGAAGTCCAGCAGGCCCTCGGGAGTGCGGTTGAAGGGCACGCCCATGCGGTCAAGCAGGTCGATGATGGCCGGCGCGGCCTCGCACATAGCCTTGACCGGCGTCTGGTTGGCCAGGAAGTCTCCGCCGTAGATGGTGTCGTCAAAGTGCTTGTCGGTGGTGTCGCCCTCGCCCTTCAGGTTCTTGGCGGCGTTGATGCCGCCCTGCGCGCAGACCGAGTGAGAGCGCTTGACCGGAACGATGGAAAACAAATCGACGGTTCCGCCGGCCTCAGCGATCTTGATGACCGCGGCGAGCCCGGCCAAGCCTCCGCCGACCACAATGATTCTGGGTGCTGCCATGGAGAATTCCTTTATAGAGATCCGGGGTCGAGGATCAAGGATCGAGGACCCGTTTCGGGCTTGCGGCCGGAGGCCATCAGCCATTCAGACGGAGGTGCTGGCAAGGTGAGCTGGGGCGATGCATTGGGAGACAGCCGGAGTTGCGTCGGCAGGGGCGTTTGGGTAGCGGGGGCCGACAAAGGCCCAGATGCCGGCCAGGCCCATGACCGCTAGCGCCAGCCCCAGCGCGGCGCAGGCATAGCCGAAACGCTTGCGGGCAACCTTGCCAGGGGTGATGCCCCACTTGGCCGCGAAAAGCCAGATGCCATAGGAGAAGTGCCAGCAGATGGCCAGCAGGGCGACGATATACACAGCCAGCATCCAGGGGTTGGCCAACTCGTGTTGCACCTTGGCGAAGGCGGCGTAAGGATGCTCGGGAAGCTGTACGCCCATGAAGCGCTGGCGCATCACATGCTGCCCGATGTAGAGCAGGGCGATGAGGCCGGTATAGCGCTGCGCCGTGTACATCCAGTTACCAGCCCAGGGGTAGTAGACAAGGTTGGACTTGCCTCGCAGCCAGATATACACGCCATACAGACCGTGGTAGAGAAGGGGCAGGAAGATGAACGTCCACTCCAGCACGCGCACCAGCGGCAGGCTGTTGAGGAACTTGACCTGGGCGCCGTAAGCGGCGGGTCCTTTGAGGGCCTCGAAGTTCGAGAGCAGGTGCTCCAGCAGAAATGCGCCGATGGGAATAATACCCAGCAGGGAATGCAGCTTGCGCCAGAGGAACGATGATCCCTGGCCCGCGCGGATCGGCTGGACGCCGCCTCTGAGGGAGTGCGCGGCAGGTTGTTGAGCAGTTGCCATGATGGATTCGGCTCCTAAAATCTACAGGTCGAGGCGCGGTTTTGGTTTGAGCAACTGGGAAGCGTGGTCTGAATTTGATTCATTATTGGTGCGCTGTATCACATTCGTCAAGGCTCCCCGCGGTCTTTAACCTTTTTGGCGAAGAACGCTGAAATTCAGGGATGAAATAAGGGCAAGAGGGCGGCGATGGCCCGTCCGCGATGGCTAAGCGAGAGCTTGGTTTCGAGGTCGATCTCCGCCATGGTGAGGTCCAACTCAGGCAGGAAGAAGAGCGGATCGTAGCCAAAGCCGGCAGCGCCGCGCGGAGCCTCCAGGATCACACCTTCAACCGTGCCCTCCGCTGTGTGCAGGACCGCGCCATCGCGTGCGGCAACCAGTGCGCAGCGGTAGCGCGCCGTGCGCCGCGCTGCGGGAATGCCGGCCAGCTTTTGCAGCAGCAGGATATTGTTCCACACGTCGGTATTGTCGTTGGCGTCGGGCGAGTCCACCAGGCCGGCGTCAGCGGCAAAGCGGGCCGAGCGCACGCCGGGAGCGCCGTCAAGAGCGTCCACCTCCAGGCCCGAATCGTCGGCCAGCACCAGTACGCCGGGAGCGAAACGGGAATAGTAGACGGCTTTCAGCGTGGCGTTATCCGCAAAGGTCGCGCCGTTCTCCTCGGGGGCGGGGATGGTGGCAAGAGCGGGCAAGGGGTCGATGGCGATGGAGTGAGCTTCAGCGGCAGTGCGGAAGTCGCGGAGCTTGCCCTGGCTGGTGGTGGCGGCATAGAGACGGAGAGCCATGGGGAGAGTGTACCGGGCGGAGGGGCCTGAAGCGAGGCGGCAAGCCTGCGGAACTCGCGGTGCATCGCACTCATGAGCGCGATGACAGGAATTCACATATCGATGGGGATTGATGGGGATTTAATTCTAGACGCGCGGACACAAGCGCAGGCTGGCAGCAAACCATTTGTGGAGGCGCTTTGACAAGGAAGAGGTGGGTTATTTAGCCTTCTCCCGTTTGGAACTAATTTCATTTGATAAAGTTGCGCGTTGGGCATCGGGCAAAGCGAGGATGATTCCCGAGGCCAAAGGGGATGCCTGACAATGTGCGCCGGCTACCACCGGCACGCGTGAACAGTTGCTGTGCGAGAGAGCAACTAGGGGTTGGAAATGCGGCCCGCGCTTATTTGAGGCGGTGGTGAGGCAGACGAGCGCCGAGGCGGTCCGCGGGCCGCGCAAACGAGCAAGGAGATTGGACGATGAACGAAGTGAATGCCACGAATCCGATGCTGGGGATCTTTCTTTTCATGTTGGGCGGACTGGCGGGTGCGGTCTTCTATCTACCGTTTTCCAGGGTCAAGCGGTGGGCGTGGGAGAGCTACTGGTTCGTCTACGCGCTGGTTGGCCTGGTGCTGGTGCCGTGGATTCTGGCTTTCGCTACTGCTCCCAATACACTCTCGGTGTTAAGCGCTGCACCGCGCCGCGAGATTGTCTATTGCCTGGTGTGCGGCATGTTGTGGGGTTTCGGCGGCTTGACCTGGGGCCTGATGATTCGCTATCTGGGAGTAGGTCTGGGGCTGGCGATGGGCGCGGGGCTGACTTCGGCCGCGGGCACGCTGATTCCCCCCATGCTGAAGGGCAGCACGGCCATGGCGGCCATGTTCCATACGCCGGGCGGACTGGCGTCTGTGGCTGCTGCCGCGGTCTCGCTGGTGGGCATTGTCTGCGTGGGCCTGGCCGGGCGCTCGAAGGAGCAGGAACTCCCGGAGGAAGAGAAGAAAAAGACGGTGGCTGAATTCAACTTCCGCAAGGGGCTCATGGCAGCGGTATTTGCAGGGCTGATGAGCTCGGCGATGAGCTTTGGATTGCAGGGAGGGCCGGGAATCCAGAAGCTGGCGCTTTCAACCGCGCCGGTCGCCTCGATTACCTGGGCGGGCATCCCCGTGCTGGTAGTGGTGCTGATGGGCGGCTTTATCGTCAACGGCGGATGGTGCCTGGTGCTCAACTTCCGCAACCGCACGGTGGGCGACTACGTGAAAAGCGGCTCGCCGGTAGGGAAGAACCTCTTCTTTGCTGCCTTGGCCGGCCTGCTGTGGTGCATGCAGTTCGTCTGCTTCAAGACCGGCGAACCGAGTATGGGCCGCACCTCCTATATTGGCTGGGCGGTGCTGATGGCTGCCTCGATCCTCTTTAGCCAACTGCTGGGCATTTTGCTGGGCGAGTGGAAGGGTACAGGATCGAAAACGCGCGGACTGTTGGCCGCCGGTCTGGTGCTGCTGATTGCCTCTTCGGCGCTCGCGGGCTTCGCGGGCTCGCTGTAGGGAACCACTGATTACGTCGATGTCTTGAAAGGGCACGACTTTAGTCGTGCCGATAAAGCCCACAGAATCGATGGAGCTCTAGTGTGGTGTCTCAGAAGTTCGCATCCTAATTCGACGACCCTGAACCCCCAATTAGGATGTCATCCTGAGCGAACGGGTCCCCAAAGAGCGGTCTTTGCTCTTTGGGGTGGAGTTCGGGGGTGGTTAGTCTAAGGATCTGCAGCTGCTCGTCAGGATTCATGCCAAGAACTTTGGAGACTGGACACTTGAGCAACGTGCGATTGAAGTACTGGTTCTTGCGCGCCGCTACCGCGGTTCGAGGAGATTGAATGGCGTCTGTCATTGCGGGAATTGGTTGGCATCTGCTGGGTGCGGCCATGGCCGCGTGTTTCTACGTGCCCTTGGAGCGGGTGAAGAAGTGGTCGTGGGAGACGACCTGGTCGGTTTCCGGTGTCTTCTCATGGATTCTGATGCCCGTGGGCGTCAGCCTGATGCTGCTGCCGGATTTTCACGGCTTCTACGCCTCGATGGGTTGGCCCCTGCTGTTGCGCGTGGCCTTGTTTGGGGCGCTGTGGGGCGTGGGAGGCATCACCTATGGGCTGACGGTACGGTACCTTGGACTGTCGCTGGGCATCGGCATGGCCATCGGTCTCACACTGATGGTGGGCACGCTGCTGCCGCCCCTAGTCCAAGGGCAGGGGGCCATGCTGTTCACCACACGCAGCGGGTTGATCACCATGGCCGGCGTGCTGGTGGCCTTGATCGGAGTTGCCACCGTGAGTTGGGCCGGCCATCTGAAAGAGCTTCAACGGAAGGGAAATATCGAGGAGTTCAACCTCAAGCTGGGCATCGGGGTGGCCATTCTGTGCGGCTTTACTTCGTCGGGGATGTCGTTCGGCATTGCCGCCGCGAAACCCCTGGAGCAGGCGGCGCTGCATCTGGGTGTGAACCCGCTCTACGCCGCGCTGCCGGCCTACGTCCTTATCATGGGCGGCGGCTCGCTGGTCAACTGGGCGTACTGCTTCTTCCGGCTCGCGACGCAACCGCAAATCTCGCTGCGCGCGGATATGGGCCAACCCATCGGCGTGCTGGCGCGCAACACCGCCACGGCCGCGACGGGCGGAATCATGTGGTATCTCCAGTTCTTCTTCTATGCCTGGGGTGCGTCGAATATTCCCCAGCGGCTTTCCTATGTGAACTGGACGCTGCATATGAGCATGTATGTGATGTGCGGCGGTCTCGTGGGCTTGGCGCTGGGTGAGTGGGCCGGTGTGAGCAGCAGGCCGATCCGGCTGCTGTGGGCGGGCATCCTGGTGATTATTGCGGCGGCCAATCTGGTGGGCCTGGGCATGGCGACGTAAAGCAGGGACTAGGGACTACGGGGCTATCGCTCTAAGATGGCCCCTATTCTATTTGTGCGCCCAGCATGGGCGCACAAAGAACAATGCCGGGACCGAAGCCCCGGCATTGATGCCCCAGACCTACTGAATCAGTCGATGCTCTGGTTGAGGCGCAGGTCGCGAGAGGATGCGCCCACGCTGAGGGTCCGGTGTCCGGTTGCGACGGCCCATTTGCCATCCTTGGTGGACCAATATTCAAGCTGGCGCGGGGCAACGTGCAAGGTGACGGTCTTGGCTTCGCCAGCAGCCAAGTGAATGCGGTCGAAGGCGGCCAGAGCACGCACCGGGAACTGGACTCCCGAAGGAATCTCGCTGGGCGCGCCGAGATAAACCTGCGGAACTTCGTCGCTGGCCGCTGCGCCAGTGTTCTTGATGTTGACCTTCACGTCCAAGCCGCCCTCGGAGTTCTTCTCCACCGTGAGGCCGGAATATTCGAAGGTGGTGTAGCTGAGGCCGTGACCGAAGGCGAAGAGCGGGGCGATGTTTTCCTTGTCGAACCAGCGATAGCCGACATTGACGCCTTCGGTGTAAGTGGTCTTGCCGTCCACGCCCTTGTGGCTGCGCTCGGGATGCTTGGGGTCGGTGGCAGGGTAGTCTTCCAGACTCTTGCCCCAGGTTACGGGCAGGCGACCGGCGGGGCTGGTCTTGCCCGTCAACAGATTGGCCGTGGACCAGCCGCCCTCATCTCCAGGCCACCACATTTCAAGCACCGCCTTGACCTTATCCACCCAGGGCAGCGCGACCGGCTGGCTGGTGTTAAGCACGACGATGGTGTTGGGGTTGACCGCAGCGACTTCTTCCACGAGCTTGTTCTGCTCGCCGGGAAGGCCGAAGACGGGATTAAGGCGCGTCCAGACAAAGACCACCGCGGTCTTGGCGCTCTTGGCTGCGGCAATGGCTGCTTCGTGGTCGGCCTTGCGCTGCTCGGGTGTGTACCAGTTGAGGCGAACCTGGACGGGCGAATTGGAGCTGTCAGGGCTGGTGGAAACCTCAAGGTCGTGCGGCCCGGCAGCGAGCTCAACCGCGCGGCGAACATTGTCAAGGTGATCGATGGTGGGAACCACGTTGTCCTGGTTGGCTTGCAGGATGTCGCCGTGGACGCCGCCCTGGACTGAGCCGGTGGAGGCCAGGTGCTTGCCGTCGAGGCGGATGCTGGCGTTGGTGCCCATGGCCTGAAGATAGAGCCAGTACGTGCCGCCATGAGGCGCGGTCAGGGAGCCCTTCCAAGTGACGATTGCGTTGGGCGGACCAGCGTTGCCGCCGGTGAAGTTGAGTTGGGCGTCGATCTGGTCGGCTCCAGCGCCAGTGCGGCGCAAGCCCGGTTTGCCATCGTGGCTCAAGGCGCTGGCGGGTACGGGCACACCGGTCATGTCGTCGTCCACGGCGAACTTGATGTTGGCGTTGCCTGAGATCTTCTTGAGTGCGTCGAGGGGGCCGACCTGGCGCTCTGGCAACCCAACCGACCGCTCGCCGTTGATGCCGATCGAGTCGACCTGGAGGGCTGTGGGGCCGATCAGGACCACGGAATCGAGATCGGCGGTCTTCAGAGGCAGGGCTGCGCCTTCGTTCTTCAGCAGGACAGCGGCGTCTTCGCCGGTCTTTTCGATGATTTTGGCGTTGGCCTCAATGGATTGCGCGGTGACCTCGTGCTTGGACTGGCCGTCGAGGTAGCCGAAGTGGGCGATCTCAGAGAGCACGCGGCCTGCCGCGCGGGTGAGCGCTGCGTCGTTGACGGTGCCGTCCTGGAGAGCCTCGGTCATCTTCTTGGGGTCGAGTTTCAGGCCCCAGTCGCCGCCTCCGGCTTCATGCTTACGTATCGGCTCTTCGGGGATGGTTCCGCCGAACATATCGCCACCTTCGTCATTGGCCTTTTTCACTGGCGGAAGAGGCATTGGCTGCAAGTCGAAGAACGACGGGATGGACATGCCCCCGCTGGTACCAGCCTTCGGTTCGCCGGGCATCTCCATGTCCAGTCCGGCGTTGATGAAATTGACAGCGTGCACCGCGCCCCAGTCGGAGGTGACGAAGCCCTTGAAGCCGATCTCATCCCGCAGAATTTTGGTCAGCGTCGAGTTGTTGCCGCAGGCAAATGCGCCGTTGATGCGGTTGTAGGAGCACATGATGGAGGAGACGTCCGCGCGCCGGATGGCCGCGTCGAACGGGGCCACGTAGACCTCGTGCAGCGTCTGGTCATCGACGAAGATGTTGCTCGCGTTCGAGTCGTATGCCACGTAGTGCTTGATCTGCGCCATGACGTGCTGCGACTGGATGCCTTTGACTTCGGCTACGCCCATCTCGGAGGTGAGGAAGGGGTCTTCGCCAAAGGTGTTGTAGCCGCGGCCGAACTCCAGGTCGCGGTCGATGTTGACGAATGGCTGAAGGGAAACGTCGATGCCCAGCGCGCGGTCTTCGCGGCCGATGACCACTCCGTTCTCCTCGGCCAGCTTGCGGCTGAAGGTGGCGGCCACGCCCATGGTGGCGGTTTCGCCCTGCGAGGGGTGGCGCGTCAGCACTCCCGGCGGCCCATCGGCAAAGCGAAGTCCCGGAATGCCCAGGCGCGGGATTCCGCCCAGATAGCCCGCCTGACCCTGGTAGACAGCCGGGTCCTCGTGCGTGCCGTGAATCAGCGTCAATTTCTCTTCGCGGGTCATCTGGCTGAGCAGCCTATCGACTCGCGCATCGCCCGTGACCACCGGCACGCTCTGCGCCAGCGCCAAACCGGCGCCGAGCACCAAAGCTGCCACTCCCCACACGGTCCGCTTGACCGTGCGCAATCTTCTTGTGTTTTGCATTGGATTCACCATTTGGCCCCCTGCCACTTCTTCTGGACGGCTGAACCGGTCTTGGGGACGCTGCCCTCACGCTTGTCTTCTGTCTGCGTTTTCCCAATTATAAAACGGTTTAGTGCGCGGAGACGAAACACAAGCAGTCTAGTACAAGGGACGTACGGTTGTAACCCGTACCGAAGGGCGGGCAGGGCAATTGCATTTGGATTCTCGAATGGGGACTGAAAGATACAGCCCTTCGAAATTGTGGAATAAGCCCATGCCTTGAAAGGGCACGGCTTCAGCCGTGCCGCCTGAGAGGCTCAAAAGGTGTCGGCTGTAAGTATCCACCGGCAGAGCCGGTGGCTTTACGGTTGCTGGCCCCTCAAAGGGGCCTTTTCGCAACCGTCCGAAGCAAAAGCAAGTGCAAAAGCAAGAGCCTCGCACTGCTGTCTCCACTGCCGCAGCACTGGCAATTCGAGAGAAAACATACTCCCGGAATTCTCAAAGTTCTACTGCCACCCCGGCAGAGCCGGGGGATCTCCTCACTCTTTAGCCGCCGAGGGATGTATTGAATGTACCCAGACCATCCCCCAGGGGCTAAAGCCGTGCCCTTTCAATGAAACTCGCTTTCTCAAATGCGCTTCCTTGAGGGGAGGCCAAGGAGGGATTCAGGCGGGCAGCGGCAGCTCGGGCGAATAGCCCTGGGCGATCAAATCGGCGCGCAGGCGCTCGACGGTCGAGAACGCGATGGCCTGGATGCCCAGCGCCTGCGCCGCCTCCACGTTGACCTGCCTGTCGTCCAGAAACAGGGTCTCCTCGGGACCGACGCCGAGTTCCTTCAGCGTGTGGAGATAAATGGCCGGGGCCGGCTTGGCCATGTGCAGTTGGTAGCTCCAAACCTGCACGTCGAAACGGGGCAGCCAGTCAAACTCCCGCTTCATGTTGTCAAGCACGTTGTCGCCCATGTTGGATAGGATAGCGGTGAGCAGGCCGCGCTCCTTGAGTTGCTGCTGCCACGCCAGCATCGCGGGATTCGTGGTGGTCCACATGCGGGCGTCCCATTGGTTGAGATCTTCCACGAGGTGTTGATCTGCGGCAAGCCTGCCGCACGCGCAAACTCCTGCCAAAAGGCAAGGCCGGTGAGCTTGCCTTCGTCGTAGGCGTGGCGGTTGGCCCAGTAAAGGCTCTCGAAGCGCTCCAAGGGCAGTCCGGAGATGCGGACCAGCGCGGCGTGCGCCTCGGGGTCTTGCGGTCCAGTCAATACCAGCCCATAGTCGAATACCACCGCGCGCAGAGCCAATAGCCCTCCCAATGACGTCCGTGTATGGTTGAAAAAGGACGCCTGTTCCTATTGTGCATGAGCCGGTTGGGCCGCATGAGACGGATGCGGGATCGGTCGACTGGGATGGACGATGCGCTTTTCACGACGAACTGAATGGAACACGGAAGAGAGCGAACTGGCGCAGGCTCACAGGGAGCGCTCGCAGGCCGGGTTGCCTATCGCCGACCTGACGGCGTCGAATCCCACGCGCTGCGGGTTTGACTACGACCCCGCATTGCTGGCGGCGCTCAACGACCCGAAGGCGTTCGATTACGATGCGCAACCCCGAGGAATCCTGAGCGCGCGGCAGGCGGTCTGCGGGTACTACGCCAGCCATGGCGTGGCGCTGAAGCCCGAGCAGATTGTGCTGACCACCAGCACGAGCGAGGCTTACAGCTACCTTTTCAAGCTGCTGTGCGATCCGGGCAGCGAGATTCTGTTTCCGCAGCCGGGCTATCCGCTCTTCGATTTCCTGGCCGTGCTGGACGATGTTGCCCTCAAAGCAACGCCGCTGGTTTACGACCATGGCTGGCAGATTGAGCCGGAGGGAATACGAAGGTCCATCACACCGCAGACGCGGGCTATCGTGCTGGTTCACCCCAACAATCCGACCGGACACTTTACCAAGCCATGGGAAGCAGAGGAGTTAGGCCGGCTGTGCCGGGAGTTCGACCTTTCGCTCATTGTGGATGAGGTTTTTCTCGACTATGGATTCGGTGCCGGTGCCAGGAGCTTTGCCGCTGGATTGGAAGGGGTTCCGGTCTTTGTGGTCAGCGGGCTGAGCAAGATTGCCGGGCTGCCGCAGATGAAGGCTGCCTGGATTGTGGCCACCGGCCCGCAGAGCGCCGCGGCGCTGGATCGGTTGGAAGTGATTGCCGACACCTTCCTCTCAATGAATGCGCCAGTGCAATGCGCGTTGCCCAAGTGGCTTCAACAGCGAGAGGGAATCCAGCGCCAGATCCGGGTGCGGGTAGCGGCCAACCTGGCTGAACTGGACCGCCAGATCAGCGTTTTGCTGGCTGTGCGCAGGTTGCAGGTGGAAGGGGGCTGGTATGCCACGCTGCGTATACCGGCTCTTCAACCCGACGAGCAGACGGTGCTGGAGCTGCTGGATCGAGGTGTCTGGGTCCATCCCGGCTACTTTTTTGGAATGGTGGATTCGGGCTGGCTGGTGGTGAGCCTGCTGGGACCGGAGCAGGAATTCAGTACGGGAGTAACCAGGCTTGTTGCCTATCTTGCAACGCATCCAAGTGGTAACAGTACGCCGGGTGCGCCTTATCTGTCACTTGATGTTCTCGCTAAAAGAATTTGATAATACATGGCTTAGCTGCGCACTAGATTTTCGCGGGCGCCTAGCATGCATTTCCCTGGCAGATTGCAGCAGATGATTTTGCGCCTCCGCCGCGTGCATCAACTCAGATCGATCTTTACCGCCAACGCCGACCCGGTGAGCGATGCGAGCATCTACCGCAGAAACGGGTTGCTCCGGCGTTCGTTGCCGATGGTGGTGGCCGGTCCGTGGCCGGTGAGAACTTTGGTTTCATCGGGGAGGGCCAGCAGGCGGTTCTGAATCGAGTCAATAATCTGAGCGGAGTTGCCGCCAGGCAGATCGGTGCGTCCGATGCTGCCGGCAAAGAGTGTGTCGCCGGCGATGAGCAGGTTGAGCGGAGCAAAGTGCAGGCAAACGGAGCCTTGGGTGTGGCCGGGGGTGTGCAGCACCTGAGCGGGATAAAGCTCCAGGCCGACGACTTGGCCCTGCTCCAGACCGGCGTCCGGCGGCGCGGTCTCAGGTGTGGGAATGCCGATCCAGCCTGCCTGATCGTCCATCATCTTCAGCAGCGGCAGGTCGTTCTTATTCAGGAAGATGGGCGCGCCTGTGAGCCGCTTGAGGCGCAGAGCTCCGCCGATGTGGTCAATATGGGCGTGAGTGACAATGATCTGCTTGACCTTGAGGCCGAGTTCGGTGAGGCGGCGGGCGATGCGGCTCACTTCGTCGCCGGGATCGACGACGATGGCTTCCCCGACCACCTCGTCGCCAAGGATGGTGCAGTTGCATTGCAGCGGGCCGACTGGAAAGCTCTCAAGGATCATGGCTCTATTGTAGCTTTGCGAATGTCAGGAGTTCACCTCGCGGGTTTGCGGAAGGTGACGGCATAGAACTTGCCTTCTTTCAGCATTTCCACGCGAACGTCTTCCATCTCGGGCGGTACCACATCGATAGGAACAGTCACAGCCTGCTTGCGACCCGAATAGAAGCTGCTGGTGATTGGACTCTTCTCGTAGGTGCTCTTCACATACTCTTCGGTTTCGTCCTCGATCATCAGATGGCCGCCCGGCTTGACTACGCGAATCATCTCGCGGATCGCCTTGGAGCGGTCGCTGAAGAAGTTGAAGCCGCCGCAAGTGAAGACCACATCGAAGCTCGAGTCGGCGAAGGGCAGGCTCTCGGCATTGCCGAGATAAAGGTCAGCCTCCAGCTGCCAGCGGCGCAGGTTGTTCTGGCAGCGAGTGAGCATCTCAGGGGAGAGATCGAGGCCGGAAAGTTTTGTCCCCTGAGGCAGGTATTTGAAGTTCAGACCGGTGCCGACTGAGGTCTCAAGCACTGAATCGCCTGCTTTGACATCGAGCAGACTCATATAGTTCTCGAAATACGAGTCCAAGTCCAAGCCTCGGAAGGCGCCGACGACACGCTGAATATCGTCGTAAAAGCCGCCAACGGTCTCATACAGCTTGTTGTATCTGCCGTTGTCGCCAGTGAGATCTTCCGGCTTGAGGAACGCAGGAATTCCTTTGCGGATGGGGAAACGCTCGCCCGAGCTGCTGACCAAGGCCTCGCGGCCCTGTTCGCTGTCCACATGCAGCGGGGCGCCGGTGAAGGGGCTTTGCAGCAGGGAGACGGTCTCTGGCCGGTCCGCCCAGCTTTGCCGTTTGATGGGGCGAATGAGCGCCCAAACGCCCAGAAGCAGGGCAGCGCCAAGGCATGAGAGGCCGAAGGCAGCGTCGACCGATTGTGGCAGGGCCGCCAAGATGAAATGCCGGGCAACTTCGATGCTTGCAGCCAGCAGGAACCCCGCGGCAAAGACAAGAACGGTGGCGCGCGATTCGTGATTCCAAAGCCAGACGACAATTGCGGCGAACCAGCAAATGAGGAACTTGTAGAGGCCGGTTTCCTGCGTTGGGCCCAAATGCAATGCCGGGGCGATCCATGGGATGGCCATCCCCGCCAGGGGAAACGGCAGCGTGGCGAGGAGTCCCGGCAGGCGCGGGCCAACCAGCCGATGGAAGGTCAAGGGCAAGACGCCCAGCACGGCGACCAGCAGCAGCGCGCCGAGGTATTGAAGCGCTGGCATGGGGCCGGTCAACGGAAATTTGCGCCATCCGAAGAGCAGGGTTGGAACGAAGCTGAAGGCAACGAGCCAGAGAAAGCCCCGGCGTGGCTTTTGCGTACCGACGAACCAGACGCCCATGATGGGTCCGGTCAATGCGCCGACCGTGGATGAAAAGAAGCCGAGAATAAACAGGCCGGAAACGGCCCAGGCCAAGATTTGCGAACTGCGGCTGGGGCGAACATCGGTGGGCATCATGGAACTCTCCTTGCTTGTTCAACAAGCCTGGTTGAAGCTGTTGCTCTACCACCCTTGCTTGCCGCGATGAAACTGAGCCAAGGAAGGGCCAACCAGCTTTCATGGGGCATTCGACTGTCTAAGGTGAAGGGTTTGCGAAGGCGGCAGGCTCCATGGATGCGAGTTGCACGAGAGCCGACTCGCCCCATTCGAGGGCGGCGCGGGTCATTGCAATTCCAAGGCTCAGGGTGAGCATCCAGTAGGGCTGATGGGGGTCTTGCGATTGATGCTGGTGCGCCATGCGCTCGACCCCTTCGAGAGTGTCGAGCATGAGCCGGTTTCGTCGTTGCAGCTCGCGTACGTGCGCGATAGCGACACCGGGCGCTGCCTCCCGGCCAAAGAAGAGCTTGAGCATGAATTCATTGCGCGGGGGATCGTTTTGAAAGGGCAGGGCCAGCCACTCGCGCAGGCAGACGCGCCCGGCATTGGTCAAAGCATACTGCTGGCGGCGCTTCTTGGCTGCGGAGTCAGTCGTGCAAGGCTCAATCAGGCCCTCGGCGGCCAACCGCTTGAGGGCAGGGTAGATTTGCCCGTAGCTCTCGCCCCAGAAGCTGCCGAAGTTGTCCTCGATGGCCTTATGCAGCTCGTAGCCGGATCCGCTTGGAGCAATGGAGAGCATGCCGAGGATGACGTAATCGGTTCGGGTGTGTGGCATATATCTACAAGATATATCTGTCAGATATTCTTGTCAAGAGAAATTTTCAGCCTGCCGACGGTCAGAACAAAACAGGCAACTACAGCGGTTCCACAATTGCTGTACCCCGAACCCACCGCTATCAAGTGGCATTTTTCTCAAGAAAATGCCACCGTGCTCGATGCCGGAAAGAGCATGTGAATTGTGGAACCGCTCTAAAAGCGGCAGGGATGAACCAGGGGGCAGATTGTCAGGGTTGGAGGGCCTCGGCCATCTCGCGTAAGATCGCTTCCGCAGCCGTTGCCGGGTCGGGGGCCTGAGTAATGGGCCGGCCAACCACCAGAGAGCTGGCTCCCAACTTTAGCGCCGCAGCCGGAGTGGCGATTCGTTTCTGGTCGCCGGTCTCGGCGCCCGCGGGGCGAATGCCGGGGACCACCAGAACTCCCTCGGGTCCGGTGAGTGCGCGCAGCGAAGCCACTTCCTTTGCAGAGCAGACGAAGCCGCGCACCCCGGCGGCGAGACCCATCTGGGCAAGCAACTCCACCTGTTTTGCGGCGGAGCGGCTGATCCCCATGGCCTTCAACTGGGCCTGATCCATGCTGGTCAACACGGTCACGGCCAGCAACTGGGGAGGGTCGGTCAGTCCGGCGAGCGCGGACTGGGCGGCAGCCAGCATGGCCGGACCGCCGGAGGCGTGCAGGGTAATCATGCGCACGCCCAGCGCCGCGGCGGAGCGCACCGCCCCGGCCACCGTGTTGGGAATGTCGTTGAACTTCAGGTCAAGGAAGACGGAGTGCCCGCGCTTCAAAAGCGGTTGCAGCACAGCGGGGCCCTCGGCAGCAAACAGCTCCAGCCCCACCTTGAACCACTGGCAGGTATCTTCCAACCGGTCCACCAGTTGGGCGGCGCTGGCCGCATCGGGAACATCGAGCGCTACAATAAGGCGCTTGCGGGCCTCGTGCAGCGGGTCTCTCGCAGCCGAACGCGCTCTTACGAAAGTCGGATTCAACCGCTCTGGGATAGGCATAGTTGAATCCTAATGTACGGAGCTCAGGCGCGTCAGGCCTGTGCAGCGACCCGCGTTCGCGTGCTGTCGCAGACGCTCTGCGGAACGCACTCCAGCAGGTTCACCTGGTCATCCGCGGGCAGAAAGCGGCAGAGATATTCGATGGGATCCTCGGCGGCAGCCATCTGGCGCAGATGGTACTTCCAGACGTCAGGCTTGATGGTGCGCCGGGTGAAGGGCTTGCGGGTCACATGAACCACATCGCCCTGGCCGTTGACCCTGGGGTAGGTGGTCGCGGGAACGGAGAAGCTGATGTGTGATCCAGTGCGCCAGAAGCAGCGCGCGAAGTCGTGGGAGAAGAGCAGCGTGTAGTGGCGGCCCTCGCTGGCCAGCAAGCTGAGCGCCAGTTCGGCGCCGGGCCAAGCCGGCTGCACATGAGCGATGAACCAGCGGCGGAACTCGAATCCGTTAAACTGAGCCTGGTTAAGCAGGAGCCGCAGCATCTCTTTCCTATTCATATCACCGATCCTTGCCGATTCAAATGAAGTGCCCAACCTCTCCTGAATGACGCTGAGAGGAAAACATGTGCGGAAGGAAGAGCATCTCGGGCGCCTTCTATATGTTGTTAACGTCAAATGCAGCAGAGTTTCCTTTTGCAGGCCGAAGATGGGCCCCGTTCGTGCGAGGCGCCGGCCTTTGAGCTGACAATGAGCGCGGAAACCACCCAGAGTGTAAGAATTGCCAGGATGATCAAGGAGGAAACTTGGGCCTGAGGATTGGGTTGCACGCGATGAGGATCTGCGGAGTTCTGTTGCTCGCTGCGGCTAGCCTGGGCTGGGCTGCTCCGGTTGACACCAATCCCCTGAACCGCGATCCGCTAGTCCGCGAAGCCTTTGAGCACTTCTACAACCTGGACTATCCGGGGGCAGTGGACCGTTTTGAGCGCTTTCATGCCGCGCATCCGGGCGACCCCCAGGCCACGGCGCTCTTGCTGGATGCAGTGCTTTTCCAGGAGCTCTACCGGCAGGACCTGCTGGATACCACGTTTTACGCCAACGACGGCTTCCTGACCGGTCGCCACGCAACCCAGGAGGATCCAAAGGTCCGCGATCGCATTCTGGCGCTGGCCGATGAGGCGATTCGCGAGGCCGATTGGCGCATTGGCAGAAATCCCAACGACATTGACGCGCTCTATGCGCGGGGCTGGGTCCGCAGCCTCAAGTGCACTTACCTGGCCATGGTGCAGCGAGGGTTTGGTGCAGGCTTCCGCCAGGCCATGAAGGCCAAGGACGACGAGATGCGCGTTCTCCAGTTGGATCCCAACTATGTGGATGCGAAGCTCGTGGTAGGAGTGTATGAATACGTGGTGGGTGCGCTGCCCTGGCCATTCAAACTGCTGATTGGCTTTGCCGGGGTGACCGGGTCCAAATCCACCGGCCTGGAGATGCTGCGAGACGCCGGGAATCGCGGCGTGGCCAGCAGCGTGGAGGCCCGAACCGTGATTGCGCTCTTCCTGCGGCGTGAGGCACGCTACAAGGAAGCGGTTCAGGTGGTGCGCGGCCTGAAGAGCCAGTACCCCAGGGATTTTCTCTTCTGCCTTGAAGAGGCCAACTTGCGCAAGGACGCCGGCGAAGGAATGGGCGCCGTTTCGGCCTATCGGGAGATTGTGGCCAACGGGGCCAAGCCGGGGTATTTTGCAGAGGCCCGCCTGGAGTTGGCCTACTTCGGACTGGGCGACGCTCTGCGCGGGCAGCGGCACTTTGGCGAGGCGGCACAGGCGTATGAGCAAGCCGCCTGGACCCGGAATGTGGGCCCTGAGCTCAAGATCCGGTCCCTGTTGGCCGCCGGAGAGTGCCGGGACCTGAATGGCGAGCGTCAGTTGGCGGTGCGGGACTATCAGGCTGCCATTGTGACCGGCCCTGACACCTCGCGCGCCGACACCGCTAGAAAGCATATGCGCAATCCCTATACGGGGTACTAGGGCATTTACTCAATTGCCGCAGGGTCCATCTTGGAGTTTCCCACTCATTTCAACCAGAACGTGGAATGAACGGGCACCGCTGCTTTGTTTTCCGCCAATAATGGCGACGAGGGCTATCGCTCAGCGACCAGATCAAGAAGGTCGAAGAACTCCGGAAAGCTGATCGCGGCCGACTCCGCGCCCTGGATGAGCGTATCCCCTTCGGCACGTAACGCGGCTACGCTGAAGGCCATGGCGATGCGGTGGTCGCCACCGGAGTCGATGGTCGCGCCGTGCAGGCTCTGCCCGCCGGGTACGTCAAGGCCGTCCTCGAATTCGGCCACTTCGGCGCCCATGGCGCGCAGGTTCTTCACCACCAGGGCGATGCGATCCGACTCCTTGACCCGCAACTCACGGGCGTCGCGGATGCGGATGCCGCCGCCGGTATAGGGCGCAATGGCGGCCAGCACCGGAAGTTCGTCGATGAGCTGGGCGGCGAGCGCGCCGCTGATTGCTGTCGATCCCAACCCTTCGGGCGGCGCGGCAATCTGGACCGTGCCGACCAGTTCGGCGTTCTTTTCTTCGAGATTGAGGACGTTGATGCGGGCCCCAAGTGCGGTGAGGACGTCAAGCAACGTGGCGCGCGTGGGATTGAGGCCCAGCGAGTCCAGCACCAGGCTGGAACCGGGAAAGAGCGCTGCGGCGCAGAGAAAGAACGCGGCCGATGAGATGTCTCCGGGAACCGCGCCTTCGATTGCGTGCAGCGCTTGGGGACCGGTAATGGACACCGAGTCGATGGTGCGGGTGAGAGTGGCCCCGAAGGCGCGCAAAGCCAGTTCGCTGTGGTCCCTGGTTCGCACGGCCTCCCGCACGGTGGTGATTCCGGCGGTTTGCAGTCCGGCCAGCAGCACGCAGCTCTTGATCTGAGCACTGGGAACCGGCGTGGTGTAGTCGATGGACTGGAGCGGCCCGCCGGCGATGGTGAGGGGTGCGTGCCCGTCCGTGAGGGTCAGGCGCGCGCCCATCGCTTCCAGAGGCTTGCGAATGCGCTCCATGGGGCGGCGGGAGAGCGATTCATCCCCGATCAGGGTGAAACTGCCTGTCTGAGGCGCCAGCAAGCCGGAAATCATTCGCATCGTCGACCCGGAATTGCCACAGTCCAGTGGATGATCGGAAGGCGCAACCCGCCCGCCCACGCCGGTCACTTCCACGGCGCCGCCGGAGGCTTTGCTCACCTTGGCGCCCAGGGCCTGCATGCAGGCCAGGGTCGAGGCGCAGTCGGCGCCGGTGGAGAAGTTGGTGAAGCGCGACGTGCCTTCGGCAAAGGCCCCGAGCAGGCCGTAGCGGTGGCTGATGGACTTGTCGCCGGGGAGGCGCAGGCTTCCGTAGACGTTGCGGGCGGGGCGGACGAGGCGTTCCTGGGCGGCGTTGGACAAGGGGGCTCCCGAGTGATTTGCAATCTCTTTTGAGTTTAACGGAACCGGGGGTGTCCGAATCCGCGGGCAGGGAAGGACCAAACGGCAATCGCATGAAGATATTGGTTCACAAAGAGCAACTATTTTGAAAGGGCACGGCTTCAAAGCCTGTCTTGAGTGAAGTCGAAGGCCGCCTGGCTTGATGCCCAAAATGCTTCCTTTTTAGCCGCCGAGGGGTGTTTTGGTGCGATTTGGAACCTTCGCTCAGGAACTAAAGCCCGCTTCATTTTGTGCTTTGCGGCAAAACTAAAGTCGTGCCCTTTCAAAGCCCCTTATCCCATGCGCGGAGTTTTCATGCTTTTTCTCTGGGCTAAGATCAAGCGGCAGCCTGGTTGTGTACTCAGGGCAGGGCATTGCCCGGCAATGAGCTTACAATCCCGGCCGGAATTCGGCATAATGGCAGTAGCCTCCATTGACTCGCCGGTTCCTTTACCGCGGGGGGAAGGTCTACTCCGGGAGTGGGAGTTCTACAGTCAGGCAATTCTTGGATTCGATCCGAGGCTTTGATTGCGTCGGAGCCTTTCATACCCCAGATGACGTTTTCACAATTCGGTCCTCCCGAAGTGGGGTAGGTTTTTATGTGCGGAATCCTAGGTTATACGCATGTCTCGCGAAGGCTACCGGCCGGGGTGCTGGCAGCCGGGCTATCCCAGCTGGTGCATCGCGGACCCGACCAGCAGGGCAGTTTTACCTCGCAAGATGTCTCCCTTGGCGCCGCCCGGTTGCGCATTGTCGACCTCGGCGGTGGCGATCAGCCCATGTACAGCCCTGACCGCGATTATGCCATTGCTTTCAACGGGGAGATCTACAACCACCGGGAAGTGCGCGCGGAACTTGAAGCGCTTGGGATGCGCTTCCAATCGCGGTGCGACACCGAGGTCGTCCTGAATGTTTATCTCCAGTGGGGACCATCCGGCTTTGCGCGGCTGCGCGGGATGTTTGCGGTAGCCATCTGGTGCCAGTCCCAGCGGCGTTTGACGCTAGCGCGCGACCGGATGGGAATCAAGCCCCTCTACTACCGGCTCCATGAGGGAGAGATCTACTTCGGCTCTGAACTGAAGTGCATCTTTGCGCATCCCGGCGTCCCGCGCCGGATCGATCTGAACGGGCTCAATTGCTTTCTCAGCCTCAATTATGTGCCGGGTCCCTTCACCTTGATCGAAGGTATATCCAAGCTTATGCCCGGCCAGATGCTGGAGTGGCAAACCGGCCAGGTCTCCCTGGCTTCGTTTGTGCTGCCGGCGCCAGACATCGCTCCGCCCAGTTCCATGGGCCAGGCATGCGAAGAACTCGATAGCCTGCTCACCCAGTCGGTGAAGGAGCAACTGGTTTCAGAGGTTCCATTGGGCATGTGGCTCAGCGGAGGCCTGGATTCGTCGACTGTGCTGCATTATGCCGCCCGGTTGCGCCCCGGCGGCATGAAGACCTTTTCCATTACCTTCAAGGGAAAGTCGTTTGACGAGAGCAGGTATATTCGAGCCGTCAGCGAGCAATACGGCACGGAGCACACTGAGTTCGATCTGAACGGCCAGGCCGATTTGGCCGACGCAATCGGCGAACTGGCCTACTATTCCGATGAGCCCAGCGCCGACGCGGGTGCGGTTCCGGTCTGGTACCTGGCCAAGATGAGCAGAAAAGACGTGACGGTAGCCCTCAGCGGCGAGGGTTCCGACGAGTTGTTTGGCGGCTACCTCACCTACAAGGCCGATCGCTATAAACGGCTCCTGGCCGGGGTGCCGCGCGCCCTGATCTGCTCGGCTCTAGCTTGTGCGCGGCGCATTCCCGCCTCGAATGAGAAGATCGGTTTCGACTATAAGGTGAAGCGCTTTCTTGAGGGGTCGCTGCTCTCTGCTGAAGCCGCGCACGTGTTTTGGAATGGGTCCTTCAGCGAAGAAGAAAAGCGAAGCATCTGCCCGTATGCCGACTCTGCTCCTCTGGCGGCCATCCTCGCGCAAATGCAGCCCGGTCACGCCTTGGAGCGCTATCTGGACTTCGATCGCCGGTATTCTCTTCCCGATGCCATTCTTTACAAGGTCGATAGGATGAGCATGGCCCACTCGGTTGAAGTGCGCCCGCCTTTCCTCGACGACCGAATCGTGGACTTCGCGGCCCGCCTTCCAGAGCGCTTCAAGTTCGCCGGGTTTGAGACCAAGGCGATTCTGCGCCATTTGATGAAAAACACCTTGCCTCCAGCCGTCCTGCACCGCCCCAAAGTTGGTTTTGATATTCCCATCCACGAGTGGTTCCGGGGCATCTTGCGTCCGCTGCTTCTTGACACTCTGAGTGAGCGTGCGGTCTCGTCCAGCGGGCTCTTCCACTGGCCGGCCGTCGACAAGCTCATCCACGACCACTTGGAACGAAAGGAAAACTGGGGGTACCACCTATGGGGCTTGGTGACGGTGATTCTTTGGATGAAACGATGGAATGTGGAGCCGCCAGCCCGCGAGGCGCGGGCGTCCGAGCCCAGTTGGGACGGATGTGCGCGGGAGCCGTCGTTGTTGCGGTAGCCTGCCTGGTGTACCTGGCCAACATTGCCAGCCCGCCTCACCTCATGGACGATGTGGATGCCGTGCAGGCTCAGATTGCCCGCAACATGCTGGAGAGCGGAGACTGGGTGACGGCCCGCCTCGACGGTGTCGCCTATCTTGAAAAATCTCCCCTGATCTACTGGATGATGGCGGTCTCCTTCCGGGTCTTCGGGGTGCACGACTGGGCTGCCCGCCTGCCTCTGGCTCTGGCCATCGTATTGCTCTGCTGGGTCACTTACCGCTTTGCCCGATGGGCCTTCGGCGTGCGCGCCGGGATGTATGCGGGGGTCTGCCTGGCCACCTCGACGGGACTCTTCCTTTTCACACGCATTTTGATTCCCGACGCCATCCTCACCCTGACCATCACCGCGGCCATCTGGTCGTGGCTGCGCTTGCTGGAGCCGGAGGAGCCCAGACCCAGGTTCTGGGCGCTGGTACTGGGCGCCTCTCTTGGCAGCGGCCTATTGCTCAAAGGACTGATCGCGGGAGTCTTTCCGGTGCTGGCAGCGTTGGGCTACATGGGCCTGACCGGGCAGTTGTTTGCGCGCGCCGCGTGGCGCCGGCTCCATCCGGACATCGCGATCGGAACGGCCCTATTGATCGCCGCGCCTTGGCATGCGCTGGCCATGGTCCGGAATCCGCCGCTTTTCGCGTTCTCCCTGCACAGCGGGCCGGGCGAGTATCGCGGCTTCTTCTGGTTTTACTTCTTCAACGAGCATCTGTTGCGCTTTCTCAACCTGCGCTATCCGCGCGACTACAACACCGTACCCAGGGCCTTGTTCTGGGCACTGAACCTGGTGTGGCTCTTTCCCTGGTCAGCCTATCTGGCTGGCGCAGCCAGACTCAATTACTCTTCCGCCGCCAGAGCGGGCCGCGTGCGGCTCATGGCGCTCTGTTGGATCGGCGTGGTGATGCTCTTCTTCACCTTCTCCACCACGCAGGAGTATTACTCCATGCCGATCTATCCTGCGCTGGCCATTCTGGTCGGCTGCTCCATGGCCGAGGGCCGCTGCTTTCGCGCCAGTTCGCGGCTGCTGCTGGGCATCTCCGCATCGCTGTTCCTTGCCCTTGCGGCGATTCTGGCGCTTGTGGCGCGCATACCGGTGCGGGGAGAGCTCTTTCAGGCGCTGGTACAGAATCCCGACATGTACACCCTCTCGCTGGGGCACATGACCGACCTCACTCTTGGCGGCTTTGCCTTTCTCAAATGGCCTTTGGCTCTAGCGGCGTTTTCATTCGGATGTTGCGCGGCGGGGCTGTGGCTGTTTCGCCGCCACCCGGCTCGGACCGTGGCCACCCTGGCCATCGCCATGATCGTGTTCTTTCAGGCGGCGCGGCTGGCTCTCATCCGCTTTGACTCCTACCTGGGCTCCTATCCCCTGGCGCAGCGCCTGGAGCAGAGTCCGCCGGGGCAGTTGATTGAGAACGACGCCTACTACGCCTTTTCTTCGGTCTTCTTCTACACCAATCGGAGAGCCCTGCTGCTCAATGGCAGGAACAACAATCTCGAATACGGTTCGTATGCGCCGGATGCGCCCCAGGTCTTTATCGACGATCTGGGATTTGCCGCGCGCTGGCGGAGCAACGACCGCTATTACCTGCTGGCCTATGGTCCCGACTTGCCGCATCTTGAAGCTCTGGCAGGCCCCGGAAATCTGCACGTAGTGGCGGAAAGCAGTGGCAACTTTCTGCTCTCGAATCGGGAATAGGTCCGCTCGCCGCGGTTCCTGACGGTCAAGAGGGGCGTCTAGAGCGGTTCCACAATTCACATGCCCTTTCCGGCATCGTGCAAGGTGGCATTTTCTTGAGAAAAATGCCACTCGATAGCGGTGGGTTCGGGGTACACCAATTGTGGAACCGCTGTAGACCTTCAGCGCACTTTCAGCACAATGATGGTTTCGTCGTCGAAGCGATCGTGGCCGCTCTGGAAGCGCGCCACGTCGTTCAGAATAGCGTCGGCGATCTCCTGTGCGGGCTGTTCGCGATGGCGGCACAGCAGGCCGGAGAGCTGGTCCTGGCCATACATATCACCCTGCGCATTTTCCGCATCCAGTATCCCGTCCGAAACGAATATGACCACATCGCCGGGCTGGGTGGCAACGTTGAACTCCTCATAGGTCACATTGGGAAACAGCCCGAGCGGAAAGCCTTCGGCCCGGATGGTGCTTGATTGGCCCGACCGGCAAAAAATCGGCTGCACCGCGCCGGAATTGGCAACCTGGAGAGTGCGATTCCCGTCGTTCCACACTGCGAACAGCATGGTAACGTATTGCGACTCCAGCTTGCGCTCCTGCAGTGAGTCGTTGAGCAGGGCCAGCATCTGGGCCGGCTCGGGATGCTGCGCCGCCGCGGCGCGCATGATGCCGCTCACCAGCGCTGCAAAGAGCGCGGCCGGCGCCGCTTTTCCGCTCACATCGCCCAGCACGATGGCGGTGCGCTGCGGTCCGTAGTCCACAAAATCGTAGAGGTCGCCGCCGATGGTCCGCGCGGGCAAAAAGCGCACCGCCATTTCCGCACTGGGGTGTTCCGGCGCGGTGGGCGGCAACAGGCGCAGTTGCACTTCGCGGGCCATGGCGATGTCCCGCTCCAGTTGCGCCTCCTGGCGGCGAACAGCCTGGTAAAGCCGGGCGTTCTCTATGGAGATGGCCACCTGCGCGGCCAGTGTGGCCAGCACCCGCTCGTGCTCTTCGTTGAAGAAGCCGGAACGCGTATGTTCCAGATCCAGCACGCCGATGACGCGCCCTTTGTAGAACAGGGGCACAATCAGCTCGGAGCGCGTTTCCGGATTCATCGACAGATACCGCGGGTCCTTGCGCACATCGGGCACATTCACTACCCGCCACTCGCGCACCGCGGCGCCCTACAAGGCCGCTGGTGATGGAAAAACGGCGCAAAGGCGCGTGCGTCGAGCCAAAACGCCAGGCGTAACGGGTAATCAGTGTCTCGCCCTTTTCGTCCAGCAGCATGACGGTAAACATCTGGTAGTCGATCAGCCGACGCAGCAGTTGACCCACGCGCTCCAGCAGTGGGTCGAGGTCCAGAATGGAGGTCAATTCCGTAGCGATCTCATTGAGCACTTCCAGGGTCTGCGCCTGGCGTGACACCCGTGCGTAGAGCCGGGCGTTTTCAATTGCCTGCGCGATGCGCGAGGCGGTCAGCGTCAGCAGACGCAGGTGCTCGGGACGAAAGTAGCCGGTCTGTTCGCTTTCCAGGTCCATGACGCCGATGAGGCGGTTCTTGGCGATCAGTGGCACCGCCAACTCGGATCGAACGCCGGGATTGGCGGGGATGTAGTCTTCCGAAGTCGCGACGTCGTTGAGAAGCAAAGGCTGCCGCGTGAGCGCCACCTGGCCGATGATGCCCTTTCCGATGGCAATCCGCGTTCGTTCGACCTCCGGCGTGTGGCCGATCTGGAACCTCATGCGCAACTCGTGGGTGCGGTCGTTGAGCAGGAGAATGGCGAAGATGCGGTAGTTGATGACCGCCCGCACCAGCCCAGCGGTTCGATTGAGCAGGGTTTGCAGGTCCAGCGTGGTGTTCAGGGCGTCCGCCAGTTGCATCAGGTAGGCCACATCGGCTGGTTCTACGCGAATGTTGGCCGGGTCAAGATGGGCCAGAGGATTGGCGGAGTCCGCCGGGCGATAATCGCCCTCGAAGTCTGGAATTGCTGGCGAAGATGGAGGATTCGAGGCCATGGGTGTCGAAGGGAATGATAACGCAGTGGTCAGGGAACAAGGGACTGAGGGACTGAGGAACTAGTGGTTTCCGCAACACATAATGGTCGTTTATGTCTTGAAAGGGCGCGACTTCAGTCGTGCCGTAAACGGCTCAAAATGAGCGGTGCTTTAGCTTCTGAGGAAAACTTCTCCTGCGAACTCAAAGGATTCGCGGGCGGCGGTCAATCACCCCTCTTGCGGCGGCCTACAAAGGGCTGAGGCGCCTGGGACTCTAAAGCCGGCCAGCCATCTATTTCGCTTTCATGAAAGTTTGTCTGAATCGAGCAATGGAGACCAGGTACTTCCGAATCCCTCAATCCCTGGTCTCTGAGTCCCTGCTTTTATTATTCCGCTCCCAGCTCCCGCACGATGGCCACCGAGGCCGATGCGCCGATGCGGTTGGCGCCGGCTTCCAGCAGCGCCCTCACATCGGCCAGGGTGCGGATGCCGCCCGAGGCCTTGACGCCGCAGCGCGCGCCGGCCACGCCGCGCATCAGGGCCACGTCGGCCGGGGTCGCGCCGCCGGAGGCAAAGCCGGTCGAGGTCTTGATGAAGTCCGCGCCGGCCTGGATGGCGATCTCCGCGCCGCGCAGCTTCTCTTCCACGGTGAGCAGCGCGGTTTCCAGAATCACCTTGAGCAGGGCGCCGTGATGATGAGCGACGGTGGCCACGGCGTGAATGGTGTGCTGGACGGCCTGGTGGTTGCCGCTCTTGAGCTGGCCGATGGGGATCACCATGTCCAGTTCGCGCGCGCCCAGGCGGGTCAAGCGCCGCCGCTTCCTGGCGCAGGGTGGAGACCAGCGATGCGCCCAGCGGAAAGCCGATGACCACGCCCACGGGAACGCCGGTGCCGGAAAGCACGCCGACGGCCGTGGATGCCCACATGGGGTTCACCATGGCGCAGGCAAAACGATAGCGGATGGCCTCGTCGCATAGATTTTCAACCTGCGTGCGGGTGGCGTCCGGCTTGAGCAGGGTGTGGTCGATCACCGCGGCCAGCGCCTGCCAGCTGGCAAGCGTGCGCGCAGCAAAAGTGGCTGCATCGAAGGTCCCGTTGTCGAATTCCAGATCCGCTTCGGAAATGGGGGTAATGACATTCATGGGTCAAGCTCCTTTGGGTGCGCTGCGCCGCTCTCAGTTGGCGGCTCATGGGGTGCGGCTGGAGAACGTGTGCCTCCGGGAGATGAGTATAGTGCCTTGCGCAGCACCCCACCAAATGCCGGATTCCCCGGCCGGCTCATAGCGTCTAGCCGGGGCCAATACCGGAAAGGCCTGCCTTCAGGAAGGTATGTTCGTTTTTTCGGCTTCCCTGACTCTGGGGTACCATAGACTTTTTGGGGGCCATTGAATGAAACAGCCCGGTTCAACCATGCAGCTTACGCGGGCCGCCGATTATGCGGTGCGCGTAATGGTTCAATTCGCAACGCTGCCGGAGGGTGCCCGCACCCTGCTCCCCGCGTTGGCGCAGTCCACCGGCGCCCCCGAGAGCTTTCTCTCCAAGGTGCTGCAAGCGCTTTCCCGTGCCGGAATGATCTCCTCGCGCCGTGGGCAGTCGGGCGGCTTTGTGCTGCTGGAGAGCGGCCGCCAGGCATCGATGCGCGAAGTGGTCGAGGCAATTGACGGCCCAATCTATTTGAATGTGTGCCTTACGTCGGGAAAGTCCTGCGAGCGCAAATCGTGGTGCCCCGCGCACCCGGCCTGGCACAAGGCCCAGGCGGCCATGCTGGCGGTCCTCGACTCAACACGGATCGCCGATCTAGCCGCTGATGCAGTCGCCCTCCAGAAACGGACACCCCCCGCAAAGATCAGGCCTGCCAGCTCCAAGCCGGCGCCCCCGGCCGCCACGCCGCAAGTCTCCACATAGGATCGGCGCGGCCTCAGGTCGTTTTCCCCTCATGCCTCTCTTTGGAACCCGCCTAATGCCGGACTGGCTTCCGGCCACGAGCTGGGAGCCACGCGAAGAGGCCCAGCCGGCGCCGATATTGAGTCGATTCAGCTCCTGGTCAACGCCTTGATCCGCTTAGCTTCCGCAGGCCATTTTTTCGCCAGTTCCGCGTGACCCGCATTGCGGTAATCGGCGTAGTCGAAGCCAGGCGTAACCGTGCAGCCCAGCAGGGCAGCCTTGCCCTCGCCAACCAGTCGCGTGCCTTGCCACACGCCGGCGGGCACGACAAGCTGAACATGCTCTCCGGCAGCCAAATCCGGCCCGAGGGTGAAGAGCGCGGACCGTCCATCGGCGTAAAGTTGCAGCATCTCCACCGGGTCCCCAAGGTAGAAGTGGTAGATCTCGTCGCAGGCCAGCACGTGCATCTCTGAGAAGGCGCCCGGTTCCAGCAAAAAGTAGATGGCCGTGCCTAGGGGGCGCTGCCCCTGCGGCAGGTCCACCGTGCATTCGCTGGCGTAGGTGCGCCGGAAGCATCCGCCCTCGACGGGGAGCGGCTCCAGCTTCAGTAGTGTCTTGATTTCATCTGCCGTCATGGTCACCGATCATAGCAGCGCCGGAACAGTACAATGGCCCTATGAACGTTCAGGTGTATGCCACTGCTTGGTGCCGGGACTGCCGCATGGCGAAGAAGTTTCTCGATGACAATGGGATTCCATATACGGTGGTCGACGTGGATGCCGATCCGGCAGCCTCGGCCGAAGTGCTGCGCCGGGTGGGCAAGAGGGCCGTCCCGCAACTGGTGATCGACGGGGAGTGGTTTCAGCCCTACAAGCCTGGTCAGGGCCTGCTCTACGACGAACTGCATCAACGCCTGGGGATTGCGAAGGCGTGAGCGTATGGATTCGGCTCTACAAGCTGCAGGAAAACCGATTTGGAGGGAGGCGGGGGTTTTAACCCCCGCATGACCTGCGTAAAATCAACAGGGGCTTTAGCACCGAAGGGACGCTCTTCGGGATTCCCCTCCAATCCTAGCCTTTTTCCGCCGCTTGCAAGACCCTTGATCTACGTTTTCTACCAGCGCCCATCTGCAAAAGGAGTTTGACTCGTGATCGAACGCTATACACGCCCGGCGATGGGCAGCATCTGGACCGAAGAGAGCAAATACCGCTGCTGGCTCCAAGTCGAGTCGGCGGCAAGCACCGTGCTGGCCGAGGATGGGGTGATTCCCGCCGATGCCGCCGAAGCCATTGCTGCCAAGGCCAGCTTCTCCGTGGCCCGCATCCAGGAGATCGAGGCCGAGGTCAAGCACGACGTCATTGCCTTCACGACCGCAGTCGCAGAAACCCTGAAAGATCAAGGGCTCGGAGAGCAGTCCCGCTGGCTGCACTACGGACTGACTTCGAATGACATTGTCGATACGGCGCAGGCCCTGCAAGTGAAAGAAGCCTCCGCGATACTCCGCGCCGGGCTGGTTGGCTTCATGGCCGTGCTCAAGCGCCGCGCCCTCGAGTTCAAGCACACGCCGACGATTGGCCGCACGCACGGCATCCATGCCGAGCCGACCACTTTTGGCCTCAAGCTGCTGAACTGGTATGCGGAGATGGAGCGCAACCTCACGAGATTTGACGCGGCCGCCGAAGATATGCGCGTCGGCAAGCTCAGTGGCGCAGTGGGTACCTTCGGGCATTTGAAGCCGGAGCACGAGGAGCGCATCTGCGCGCGCCTGGGGCTTAAACCCGCGCCGGTGGCTACGCAGGTGATCCAGCGCGACCGGCACGCGGCGTATATCTCGACGCTCGCGATTATTGGCAGCACGCTGGACAAGATCGCCGTCGAGGTTCGTCATCTGCAACGCACCGAGGTGCGCGAGGCGCAGGAGTATTTCAGCGAGAAACAAAAGGGCTCCTCGGCGATGCCGCACAAGAAGAACCCGATTACTTCGGAGCAGATCAGCGGCCTGGCTCGCGTGCTGCGGGGCAATGCGCAGGCGGCGTTTGAAGACATCGCGCTGTGGCACGAGCGGGACATTTCGCACTCCTCCGTCGAGCGGGTGATCTTCCCCGATTCGACGATTCTGGTGGACTATCTGCTGGCCAAGACCACGGACCTGATCGACCGGCTGCTGGTGTATCCCGAGCGGATGAAGAAGAATCTGGAATCGACCGGCGGGCTGATCTTCAGCGGCCAGTTGCTGCTCGATCTTGCAGAAGCCGGCATGATGCGCGAGGACGCCTATCGGCTGGTGCAATCGCACGCCATGCGCTCGTGGAAAGAGGATCTGGTCTTTCGCGACGAAGTGGCCAAGGACGCGTCGATCACCGCGCTGCTTACGCCGGAGAACCTCGACCGCACCTTCGATTACACGCGGCAGCTAGGCAATGTCGACGCGATCTTCCGGCGGGTGCTGGGGGCGTAGGAAGAGCCAGGCGTCGTCCCTATGGGACTCGAATCGATCTTGATCGCGGGGACCCCACCCCGCGCTTCAGCGTGGGGAACCGAGATCGCCGTTGTACAATCGGAGTCCCGTAGGGACGGCGCAAAATCGCCAGCCCCACCGCAGGTGGCCGTAGGGACGGTGCAAAATGGCGCACACATACGCGAGCAATTTTGTTCATTGTGTTTTCAGCACGAAAGACCGCCGCCCTCTCATCCCGGCAGCCCGCACAGACGAACTTCATGCCTACCTGGTAGGCATTGCCCGCGGCGAGGGTTTCGAACTGATCGCCGCCGGCGGAACGGCCAATCACCTTCATCTGCTCTTCGTGTTGCCGGCGTCAACATCCTTGGCCCAAGCAGTTCAGAAACTCAAGGGAAGCTCCTCCCGGTGGATGGGGCATGGATTTTCCTGGCAGGAGGGATACGGCGCGTTCAGCGTGAGTCCCTCGCAGGTTCCGGTGGTGAAGAGATACATTGAGAGCCATGAAGAGCATCACCGCAAACGCAATTTTGAAGAGGAATTTGTCGTCCTTCTCCGCAGTTGCGGAATCCAGTACGATGAGCAGTATGTGTTCGGGTAACGGGCCGGGCGTCGTCCCTACGGGACTCGATTCGTTTTTGATCCCTACCTTCCCCACGCTGAAGCGCGGGGCTAACAAACACTGCGCCTCCGGCGCGTGCGTTAGAGCCTTCCGAAGATTGGTGGGAAATATGCGGTTTTATCGTGCAGGATTTCAAGCAGGGCATTCTCATCTCCTTTTCAGAGAACCTGAGTGTCCGGTGCCCGTAACAGTGCCAGGCGCCAGATCATCCTGTTGTTCGAAGGCGGTTAGGCGAATTCTCGGCTGTGCTCGGAGCGCCGGCCAACAAGCCGCGCCGGAGGCGCAATGTTTGTTAGGCCCGCGCTTCAGCGTGGGGTACCAGGTTGTTGTTATAGAACCGGAGTCCCGTAGGGACGGTGCCCGTTGATGAACATTACCCTTGCCATTACCGGTGCATCCGGCGCAATCTTCGGCCGCGAAATGCTGCGCGCGCTGGAGGCGGACGAGCGCATAGGCCGCGTGCATTTTGTCCCTTCGGAGAACTCGCTGCGGGTGGTGGCCGAGGAACTGGGGCTGAGCGGGCGCAACGGCTTTCTGGAAAAGCTGCTGGGCGCGCCGCCTACGAAGACCGTGCAGGAGTCGGATGCCGACATTGGCGCGGCCATTGCCAGCGGCAGCTATCCGTCGCATGGAATGATCGTGCTGCCCTGCTCGATGGGCACGCTGGCGGCTATTGCCAACGGGCTGGCCGACTCGCTGATTGCACGCGCCGCCGACGTGACGCTCAAAGAGCGCCGTCCGCTGCTGTTGTGCGTGCGCGAGACGCCCTTCAACCGCATCCACCTGCGCAACATGACGCTGGCCGCGGAGGCCGGGGCGACGATCTTTCCTGTGATGCCGGCCTTCTACTTCAAGCCAACCGACTCGACGGAGATGGCGCGGCAGTTTGTCTGCCGGGTGCTGGCGCACCTCGGGCTGCCCCAGCCGGGACGCTATGTTTGGAAGGGTGAGGAGCAGGGACTAAGGGACTAAGGGACTGCGGACTGCAGGAAACTTTCGAGTTGCTTGAGAAGTGCTCCCCGGGACCGTTCCTGTTCGAAGTCCATTTGACATGGAAGCCGCAGGGCATAGATACTGCCTTCAATGCTGAGTTCAACGATGTACGGAATTGCGGTCATGGCCATGTGCATGTGTATGCAATGGGGACCCCTCCGTGCGGCTCTTGAGCGGCCAATGCGTTAAACGCAACCGATCTCGAAGCCAGGCGGTCCGGGTCCCCAAGGGGATTCGGATTTTTTGTTTATGGGATTGTTGTTCATTCCCACCCATCGCAAAGGACGCGATGGATGGGGCACCCAGCAGTGTTCAGTCTGCAGCAACCGCGAAAATGGCCTGACAGCCCAAAACCAGAAGGAGTTCTGAATGCCGGAAACGAAGCAGCACCTTGCCACCCTCGCCGTTCATGCCGGTCAAACGCCCGATCCCACCACGGGAGCGTGCGCCGTGCCCATCTACCAGACCGCTTCCTACGTCTTTCAGGACGCGGACCACGCCGGGCGGCTCTTCGGGTTGAAGGAGTTTGGCAACATCTACACCCGCATCATGAACCCCACGACCGACGTCTTCGAGAAGCGGGTGGCGGCTCTCGAAGGCGGAGTCGCCGGGCTGGCCACGGCCTCGGGCATGGCCGCCGAAACCCTGGCCTTGACCACGCTGGCTTCCGCGGGAGACGAGATCGTCTCGACGACGTCGCTGTATGGCGGCACTTACACTCTCTTCCAGTACACCTTTGCGCGGCTGGGCATCACGGTGCGGTTTGTTGACGCGGAGGACTTCGACGGCCTGCGCGCGGCCATCAACGAGAAGACCAGGGCCATTTACGCCGAAACGCTGGGCAACCCCAAGCTGGACGTGGTGGACATCGAGAAGTTCGCCGCCATCGCGCACGAGCACGGGCTGCCGCTGGTGATCGACAATACGGCGGCCTCGCCGGCGCTGGTGCGGCCCATCGAATGGGGCGCGGACATCGTGATCAACTCAGCCACCAAATTTCTGGGCGGGCACGGCACCACCATCGGCGGGGTGATTGTGGACGCGGGCAAATTCGACTGGGCCGCCTCCGGGCGCTTCAAGAACTTCACCGAGCCAGACCCCTCGTATCACGGGCTTTCGTATACCGAGGCATTCGGGCCGCTGGCGTTCATCCTCAAGGCACGTGTGCAGGGGTTGCGCGACACCGGGGCGGCTCTGTCGCCCTTCAGCGCGTTCTTATTGCTTCAAGGCATTGAGACGCTGCATCTGCGGCTGGAGCGGCACTCGGAGAACGCGCTGGCCGTGGCCCGGCATCTGGAGCAGCATCCAGGCGTCGAGTGGGTGAACTATCCGGGCCTTGAGTCCAGCCCGTATTACGCGCGGGCGCAGAAGTACCTGCCCACCGGGCGGGGCGCACTGGTGACCTTCGGGATCAAGGGAGGCTACGAAGCGGGCAAGAAGTTCATCAACACATTGGGGCTGTTTTCGCTGCTGGCCAATATCGGCGACGCCAAGTCGCTGGTGATCCATCCAGCCTCCACAACCCACCAGCAGCTTTCCACCGAGGAACAGGCCGCTGCTGGAGTTACGCCGGAGTTGGTGCGCTTGAGCGTAGGCATCGAGGACATCCGCGATCTGGTGGCCGATCTGGATCAGGCGATTGAAGCGGCCAACGGGCAGGTCTCATGTCGAGCGGAAGCGGCGGGTGCTGTTGCACAATGAAAGGTATGACTGAAACGAGCAGCGGGGCGGAGCCGTTTCCCACCCCACGGGGGTCCAGTGGGACCACCCTGACCCCCACGTTGGAGGGCGACTTTGTACTGGACGAGCCCCTGTTGCTGGAGTCCGGCCGCACGCTGGCAAGCCCTACGCTGCATTATGCGGTCTACGGACGGCTGAACGCGGCCCGCGACAACGCCGTGCTGGTGTGCCATGCGCTCACCGGCTCGGCGCTGGTGGGCTCCTGGTGGCCAGAGATCTTTGCCCCCGGTGCGGTTTTGTCGCTTGAGAACGACTTCGTCATCTGCATCAACATGCTGGGTTCCTGCTACGGCTCCACGGGGCCCGGCTCGGTAAATCCGGAGACGGGCAAGGTGTATGGCCCCAACTTTCCTCTGATTTCGATTGGCGACAATGTGCGGGCGCAGGCCAGGCTGCTCCGGTCTCTCGGTGTTCGCCGCTTGCGTCTGGTTCTGGGCGGCTCTATCGGGGGAATGCAGGCCCTGGATTGGGCCATCCTCTTTCCCGAGCGCGTGCAGCGGTCGCTGGTAATCGGGGTTGCGCCTCTTTCCGCCATGG
The DNA here is from genome assembly GCA_963839155.1 of uncultured Acidobacteriaceae bacterium. Taxonomy (GTDB): domain Bacteria; phylum Acidobacteriota; class Terriglobia; order Terriglobales; family Acidobacteriaceae; genus Telmatobacter. Next base: position 27,101 of record CAWITY010000003.1, on the reverse strand, counting down.
GACTGGCGTTGAACCATCTGCAGCGCCAGGCCATCCTGGACGATCCGGAATGGGCCGGCGGTTATTATCTGCCGCAGCGGCCTCCGCGCCGGGGACTCTCGCTGGCCCGGCAGATTGGCATGCTCAGCTACAAATCCGCGGAGCTGTTCGACGAGCGTTACGGCCGCAAGCCCAACCGGAATGGCGAAGACCCCTGGGGACTGGACGGCGATGGAGGCGGACTGATCGGCGGGCGCTTCGATATTGCCGGCTACCTGGACCACCAGGGGGCGCGTTTCATTGAGCGTTTCGACGCCAATTCCTACCTGGCCATTTTGCGCACCATGGATACCTGGGACCCGATGCATGGCCACGCTACGGCGCAAGAGGCGTTCAGCGGCATCCGTGCCCGGCTGAGCCTGGTTGGCATCAGTTCGGATTGGCTGTTTCCCTGCCAGTCGGTGCGCGAACTGGCCTCGCAAATCGGCGCCGCCGGTGTCGAGGCCGACTACCGGGAGATGACCAGCGCCCATGGCCATGACGCCTTCCTGGCCGAGCAGGTTGAGCTAGTGCGGCTGCTCCAGTAAAGTCTCAGAGGCCGCATCAGGGCTCACTGGAACAGTTTCTCCCTTCCCGGTGTCTAAGCCAGTATGGGCGCGTGGGGCCGGCATTCCGAAAAGTGGGCGGCTGGAAGGGTGGCCTATTACCTGGATGCGCCGGTTGATGCGGGCAAGGGGCTGTCCAGAATCGGTCCCGGACGATTCATCCGGGACCACTCTGACGCATCTTGCCGCAAGGAATATTCTTTTCTCGGAGAACTTCGCTTGTCACAGAGAGCGGAGCTTTCTATAATCCTTCCAACACCGCATTGGAACCCGTGGTATGGTTTACCCGTCACCCCGGTGCTCAGCCGTCGTAAAAAGGCTGTGTTTTCCGTCAGCGAGTGCAAGAGTTTTTGATCTCCATTTCGGCAATTCCCAGGAGCACTGAATGAAGAAGTTCGTTTTTGCGTCGGTCATGGCGTTGGCGGCTATCAGCCTCGTTTCCGCGCCTATGCTGAGAGCCCAGGATTCGATCACCATCAAGGATCCTGCCGAGTTCAATTCCTATCAAATGGCTTCCACCCAGATCGACCCCAAGGCCAAAGCAACGGCACTGGAGACCTTTCTGCAGATGTATCCGCAGAGCGTCGTCAAGAAGGCCGTGCTGGATTCGTTGATGGACACCTACCAGCAGTTGAACGACGTCGACCATGCTCTGAGCGCCGCCACCCGTTTGCTCCAGGCCGACCCCACCAACATGAAGGCTCTCTACCTTTCCGTGGTGATCAAGAAGAGCCAATGCGGCAAGACGCAGGACGCACAAACCTGCGACGATGCGGCGGCGCTGGCACGCAAGGGCCTGGCTACACCGAAGCCCACGGGTACCTCCGACGCCGACTGGCAGAAGCAGACCGGCGCAATCTACCCGCTTCTGCATTCCGCGATGGCGGTGGACGACATTGTAGCCAAAAAGGACGTCAAGGCCGGCATCGAAGAGTATCGCCAGGAGTTGATGCTGTATCCTGTCGAACAAACCAAGGTAGCGGGACCGGGACTTTCCGACACCCTGCAACTTGCCGAATCCTATGCGCGCCTGACTCCTCCGGACATGCCCAACGCAGTATGGTTCTACGCCCGCGCTTTGGCCTATGCTCCTGACAACTTCAAACCGCAAATCGAGAAGAAGCTCGATTATTGGTACAAGAAGTTCCATGGCGGGATGGATGGGTTGGACGACATCAAGAGCCAGACTGCGGCGAACCTCTTCCCTCCAGGGGGAGCGCCGGTGATCAAGGCTGCCAAGACGCCGGCCGAGTTCGCGCATGACGTAGTGACCGGTGGCGGACTGGACAAGCTGAACTTGAGCGACAAGGAGTTCATCCTGGCCAACGGCTCGCTGCCATCAGCGGCCGATGCGACCAAGACCGACGCGGATACGATTTGGGCTGCGATGAAGGACCAGGCTACGCCGGTCCCCGGAGTCGTCCTCGAGGCTAGCGCTTCGGTTATCAAGGTTGCGGTCTCTGACGATGCCAAGGGCGCCAAGATGCCGGACTTCATCGTGAACTTGAAGAAGCCGCTGGACGACAAGGACATTCCCGCTGTTGGTTTCGAGTACAAGATCCCTCCTGCGACCGCGCTAGTGGGCACTTACGACTCCTACACGCAGGTTCCGGCCACGGCAACGACGGCGCAAACCGTGCAGATTGTTCTGCGCGAGGGCGAAATCCAGTTGGAGAAGAAGAAGCCGGTTCCGGTGCACAAGCCGGCTGCCGGGCATCACACCGCGCATTGATCGATTGATCGGTTGATCGGGCCGAATCCAGCGGATTGGGCCCGAGACATCCCGCTCCTGGGATCATGAGGGGCAGCCTGCATCGGGCTGCCCTCTTTGTTGCGTTTCAGAAGCGGCTCCGCGCGGTGGTAGTCTAGCGGCAGCATGGAACGATTCAGCCCCCTCCGCGTTGTATTCGTCTTGGCTTGCATATCTGCTGTCTGTCCCGGCCTCAAGGCCCAGACGTCCAAGGATTTTTCTGTCTCTGAATCAAAGGGCAGGCCGACTCGCAAGGCTGCGCCGCGCGCCCTTTTTCGGCAGAGAGCGGCGCTGCGGGACGAGAGTATTCCATCCGCTTTCTTTTTCCTGAGCAGATGACCCGGAAAGACCTCGATCTGGAGGCGGATGCGGAGTCCACGATCCGTGAGCGCGCCGCTCTTGCCGGTATGGACTTCGAACAGGGCAAGTGGAATTACCGGCAGGTGCTTTGTCCGGTGCTGCCGAACCACATCCTCCTAAAATTCACGCGCAACAATGGCGCCGGCGACAAGAGTGTCTTTACGGCCTCGATCCCCCGCAATGGGGAGGGCCGGGTACGAATCGTTCCCATTCTGCTCCGCAGCTACTCGCTATTCTCGCCCGCCCCCATCAATGCGCTCACCATTTCGGCCTTCAATCGCATCCGGGCGGAAGAACAACTGGACGGAACCCCGGACTGGCTCACGACTGGCCTGTGCTATGCCGCGCTGGCGGGCACGCAACCCCAGGTGGCCAGTACGCCCCAGGAGGCAGGAGAACAGCGATTCAGCTCCGACCAAAGCGCGGTGATGGAGGTCCCCGGCCATGGAGGCGCCACGGTGCGGTTTACCGACCTTGAGGCGGCTCCCAAAGCAATGGCGTGGACGTTGGTCTTCGACGCCCAGGGAAAGCTGCTAAAGGCTGCTCACCGGCCCGCCTCTCAGCAGGGCGCAAGGTCGGTCACGCCCAGCAATGTGCTAACCCCGAAGATTCCGGCGTCAAACCAGGAGCGCCCAGCAGCGGGCGACAATGGCTCAGAGTTGAGCGAGAAGCACCCGGCGCCAAGCCATCCCATTCCAGTACCACAGCCACAGCAGAGCCGTGTGAGCACGAACGTCAAGCCCGTGCCGGTGTCAGACCTGACGCTGCCAGCCAAGCCTGTTCCGCCGGGGAATGCCGAGCTGAAAGGGAAGCCAGTTCCGCCGGGCAAGGTTGATCTGAAGGGCAGACCAATTCCGGCGACGGATCTCAAGTCGAGGCCGATTCCTAGCAATTAGAGGATCTCTCTGGATGGTATAGAGGAGATTTGCAGGGAATTGACGGAGGGAGCGCGGGGCTTCAGCCCCACGAAACCGACGCGAGTTTTGCTGGCCTTCAGGCCCGGGCCTGAAGGCCGAATGATTCTATCGCTTCTTCAGGGGACTGAAGTCCCCTGCTCCCTCCTCTCTGTTCCTCCCTCTGCACAAATCGGAGAGCTGCCTTAAGGAATTTTCGTGAATTGTGTAGACCGTAACTCTGTTGGTCTCCCACCCTTTCCGCAGCAAGGCGCGGAATGGATGGGGCACAGAAGTCTATGACAAAGCAAAAATGCTCTGATGCTCTGCAACGCTTCCTCGTCGGCGTACTAGCGGCGTCCTTGCCGCCAGAGCAAAGGCAGGTTCTTCCATACCGCTTGTATACTGGCGGAGCAAACTGTTTCCAGGCGTGGGTCTGGAGACCCACGCTACAGCCGGCCAGGAGGCCAGCGCTACAAGTTCCTTGTCGCTCCCTTTGAGAAGTGCGGGCGAGGTGTTGCCCCTGAGGGACGATTTGCAGGACATTCGCTCAAGGCTCCGCCATGAGCCGCAGTCCGCGAGGCACCCGAGCGACTGGAGAGCCTCAGAAGGAGGGGCAAAGCTGAACCGCGGAGATTTCCTGGCAAGGTGCAGCCTTCTTTACGAACGGCCAGGCTGTGGCGCCACCTGGCCGCACTGTGGAAACAGGGAATTGGTCTTGGCTACTCGCCCAGCATGATGCGCTGAATGGCGGAGGCGCGCCCTGTGGCGGGATCGCAGGTGACCAGCGCCGCACACATCTTGGGATTGCCTTTGGCGGCCTCGAACTTGCCCGGCATGCCGGTGAGGAACCGATGCAGCACCAACTCCTTTTCGACGCCGATCACGCTGTCGTAGGGGCCGCTCATGCCCACGTCGGTCTGGTAGGCTGTTCCGCCCGGCAGCACGCGCTGGTCGGCCGTGGGGATGTGCGTGTGAGTGCCCAGCACGGCGGTTACTTTGCCATCCAGATGCCAGCCCATGGCGACCTTTTCGCTTGTCGCTTCAGCGTGGAAATCCACGACAATGACCTTTGCCGCGATCTTCGCCAGCAGCGCGTTGACGGCGTGGAAGGGGTCGTTGGTGGTGTTCATGAAGACGCAGCCCTGTAGATCGATCACGGCGTAGTCAATGCCGCTCTCTGTGGTTCCCTCGAAAACTCCGTAGCCGGCCAGTCCCGGCTGCAAATTGGCTGGGCGCAGAACCCGCCGAGGGCGCTCCTGGCTGTCGGCCGGGACCGAGTTGAGGTACTCGATCAGCTCGCGCTTGTCCCAGACATGATTGCCGGTGGTGAGCACGTCGGCGCCCAGCTCGAAGAGGTCGTCGGCGATCTGCGGCGTGACGCCAAAGCCGCCGGCGGCGTTCTCGGCATTGATGATGACCAGGTCCACGGCATGGGTTTCCCGCAAATGGCCCAGGTGCTCGCGCACGATCTTGCGCCCCGCGCTGCCGAAGATGTCGCCGACGAAAAGAATTTGCACGATGGTTTGAACCTGCTTTCTACGGGGTGAGGGACTGAGGGACTAGGGACTCAGCGACTAGGAACTAGGGACTAAGGGACTAAGGGACTGGGGACTATTTGGCGCGTAAAGAGTTCATCAGCGCACATAGTAGCCGGCCGGTTTCGCTGCATAGGTTTGCCGCTTTATCCAGGCTGTCCGATTTGCCAAAGCCGAGTGATGTTGCTAAAAGGATCTGCGTTTCCAACTCTGAGCAAGAGCCGCGTGCGTGGCCGGCAAACAAAACGTATTCGCCCGTTGTGGATCGCGCGTAACCCTCGGCGATGTTGCTGGGGACGGAGACGGCGGCTCTGCGCATCTGGCTGGTCAATCCAAATCGTTCGTCGCCCGGAAAATCGGCAGTTAGTTTGTAAATCGCGAGAGCAAGTTCCATGCCGCGTTGCCACGCCAGCACATTCTTAAAGGAGTCTCCCATTGACGATTTCTCGCTTTCTGAACGATTGTTTCAGTCCCTTAGTCCCTCAGTCCCTTGTCCCTTAGTCCCTAGTCCCCTGCTCCCTGTTTCTCATCAGCGGGAACAGAATCACGTCGCGGATGGACTTGGAGCCGGTGAGCAGCATGACCAGGCGATCGATGCCCATGCCTTCGCCGCCGGTGGGGGGCAGGCCGTAGGCCAGGGCGCGGACGTAGTCCTCGTCCATCTGGTGGGCCTCGTCGTCGCCGCTGGGCGCGCTGGGCGAGTTGGTCGGCGAAACGCTTGTGCTGCTCGACCGGATCGTTCAGCTCGCTGAAGGCGTTGCCCAGCTCGAAGCCGCCGCAGAAGAACTCGAAGCGCTCGACGTGGGCCGGGTCGTCGGGCTTGGCCTTGGAGAGCGGCGAAACCTCGACTGGATAGTCGTAGATGATGGTGGGCTGGACCAGGAAGGGCTCGACCACCGCCTCGAAGAGGTGGTAGATCGACTTGCCGATAGACTCGCCCTTCATGGAGTCAAAATAAACCTCGGTCACGGCGCTGTTGATCGTCTTCAGCTCGGAGATGCGGTCCGGAGCGATGCGCGTGGTCTCGCCCACGGCCTTTTCCAAAGAACTCATGGCCGCGTGCAGGCGGGCCTGGAGCACAGGCGCTGCTTCGAGCGCGGTCATGGCCGGCTTGGCGCCTGCTTCCGCGGGCCAGAACTCGCGGATGGCTTCGGTCATGGTCAGCCGCCGCCAGGCTGCCAGGTCGATAGTGTTCCCATCGAACTCGGTGATGGTGGTTCCGTTCACTTCCTGGGCGACAAAGGCGATCATCTCCTCGGTCAACTGCATCAGGTCGTGGTAGTTGGCGTAGGCCTGGTAGAACTCCAGCATGGTGAACTCGGGATTGTGCTGGGTGCTGACGCCTTCGTTGCGGAAGTTGCGGTTGATCTCGTAGACGCGGTCCAGGCCGCCGACCACCAGGCGCTTCAGATACAGCTCGGGCGCGATGCGCAGGAAGAGGTCCTGGTCGAGGGCATTGTGGTGGGTCTTGAAGGGCCGGGCCGCCGCGCCGCCGGCGATCTGCTGCATCATCGGCGTTTCCACTTCCAGGTAGCCGCGCTCGTCAAAGAATTGGCGCAGGGCCTTCAGCGTCTTGGCGCGCTTGACGAAGACTTCGCGGGCTTCGAGGTTGGTGAACAGGTCCACGTAGCGCTGGCGGTAGCGCAGTTCAACATCGGCCAGTCCGTGAAATTTCTCCGGCAGGGCCAGCATGGCCTTGGCCAGGAAGGTCAGCCTCTCGACGTGGATGGTCAACTCGCCGGTACGGGTGCGGAAGAGGTATCCCGCGACGCCGATGTGGTCGCCCAAGTCGAGCAGTTTGTAAAGCGCGAAGCCCTGCTCGCCGACAGCGTCGAGGCGGACGTAGATCTGGAGCCGCTGGCCATCTTGTTGAATAGTCGCAAAGCCGGCCTTCCCTTGTGCGCGGATGGCCATGATACGTCCGGCAACAGCCACGGTGACGCGGTGGGCTTCCAGGTCTTCCGTTTGCGTCTCGCCCCACGTGGCGCGCACTGCGGGGACGGTGTGCGAGGCAGGGAACTGGTTGGGGTAGGCCGCCTGGCCCAGCTTCTCGATTTCTTCCAGCTTCGCCTTGCGCAGATCGAAGAGATTGCGCTCAAACTCTGAATCGAACACGGTGATTCCTTTGCGGGAAAGTCTGTCCCAAGTGCAAAGGCCAGTATATCGTTCATGGGGCAGTAGACGACGGGAACCCCTTGGCGGTGGCAGGGCCGTCGCATAAAGGCGGTGAATCGCGGGGAGCAACTGTTTTGAAAGGGCACGGCTTCAGCCGTGCCGGAAAACAGCTGGAGGAATGCTGAGCTTCAGCCCCTGAGGGATGGTCTTGATGCATTCAATGCGTCCCTCCGCGGCTAAAGCCGCCACATTCTGGCTTCGAAATCGGCACGGCTGAAGCCGTGCCCTTTCAAAACAGTCTTCATGCGGCTTCCCTGATAGAGACTGAATCGATGGATGCATCTGTCAACCTGGCGTAATAAAATGATTGCCATGAACCCCAGACTGGTTGTACTGATTGTCTGCGCCGCGCTGCTCCCGGCGGTGCAAACCCGCGCCAAGACCATCCTGCCGGATGCCTGCGGCGACGACAGCGTTAAATTCGAAGTAACCACCCAGAAGGATCAACCTGCCCCCGGCGCTCCCGAAGCGGGAAAGGCATTGCTCGTTCTAATCGAGACGGTAGAAAAGCCGCCCGCATGCCTGGGCTGCGGCGATTTCATCACCCGTTTTGGCATGGATGGCGCATGGGTGGGGGCCAACAGAGCCAATACATACTTTGCGTTTTCCGTCACTGCGGGAGAGCACCACCTTTGCGTGGCAGGGAAGGGTAAGGATGAGGTGGATGTGGCGTCTTTTACCGCCGAGCCGGGGAAGACATACTACTACGAAGTGAAACGTACCCTGGTCATTCACCACGGGGATGGTCCAGGGAGACCTTACACAGGTTCCGACAAGACTTTCAATCTTTCGCTATTGACTGAGGATAAGGGAAAATACCGGGTCAAGGCCTCGGAACTCGCTAACTGGAAGACCAAGTAGAGAAGCCGTCCCTTTCGCGTTGCAGGGCATTCATCGTGCATAATCACCAAGGATGCCCTTCAACCGCCCCATTTCGAAAGCCAAGCCGCAAAGCAAGACCGCCAGCGGCGTCTCCGCTCTAGTCGAAGCCGAGAAGATGATGCAGATTGCGCTTTTGCTGCCCTCGGCGGCCTTCATCGGCTGGCTGCTTGGAGCCTGGATAGGCGGCTACCTGCATCAGTCATGGATGGGCCTGGCGGGGATCGTCTTCGGCGGCGTCTCCGGGCTGGTCTACGTGGTCCGGTTGGCGATTGCCGCGGCGGGGCAGGACCCCAAGCAAAATACCGGAAAGGGAAGCCCGGAAGACCCCTCATGACTGAAGAGATTCACCCCATCGTCGGACTGACCGACGAGGCTCTGCAAGCGCTGCTCCGGCGGGCCATTCGCAACACATTGATTCTGGGACTGGTTCCGGCTGTGGTGCTGCTCATCGCCACGAACTGGCGCAATGCGGCCATGCTGGCCACTGGCGCGCTGATTTCCGCCGCCAGCATCCTGGAGTGGCAGCGGCTGATCAAGCTGGTCAATGCCAAACTGGACCAGAAAAAGGCTCCTCGGGGGGCGGTCATGGTGGTCACATTCTTTGTGCTCAGGCTCACCGCCTTCGCGGCGGTCATTTATGGTAGCCTGAAGTGTTTCCAGGGTTCGGTGGTTGCGCTTCTTTGCGGTCTGGGGCTGGCGGTTGCGGCCATGGGCTGGGAAGCGCTCCGCATGCTCAGAGACTGAGAACCTGAGTGAAGAGGAACCGGAAGCAGAAAGATTCATGTCTTCATGCCCGAATCTCTTGCAATTACGCGTTTGTTGAATGAACTTTTCGGTGGCGCAATTGCCGCCATTCTGCGGCTCCTGGGCGTTCATCCGGCTAACCCCGGCGCGCCCATCACCGACGCTTTCGCGCTCGAACTGCTGGTGGTCTGCGGCCTGATCGCCTTTTTTGTCATCGTGCGCCTGAGCCTGTCGGTGGAAAAGCCCAATCCCGCGCAGCAGATTGCGGAGATGATTCACGAGTTCACCGGCGGCCAGGCGAGAGCAGATCATCGGCCACGGCTACCAGCGCTTCCAGGCGTTTGTCACCTGCATCTTTCTCTTCGTAGTCCTCAACAACCTGCTGGGATTGATTCCGGGAATCGAGACGCCCACAAAGTCGCCCTCGGTGCCGCTGGGCATCGCCGTGCTGACCTTCCTCTACTACAACTTCTACGGGATCCGCGAGCAGGGTGCGGTGGGCTATCTGAAGCACTTTGCCGGCCCCATCTGGTGGATTGCGCCTGCTGCTGTTCCCCATCGAGATCATCTCCCACTGCGCTCGCGTCATGTCGCTCACCATCCGTCTTTACGCAAACATGCTGGCCAGCGATCTGGTCACACTGGTCTTTTTTTCGCTGGTCCCGGTGGTCATTCCGTCCTTGTTCCTGGGACTGCATTTCATGGTCTCGCTCATTCAGGCGTATGTGTTCATGCTGCTGTCCATGATTTATCTCTCCCTGGCTGTATCGCACGAGCACTAAGAGGCAGCTTCTAGCTGCTAGCCTCTAGCTTTTCGGTTTCAGGCTTAGCTGTAGGCCTTCTTGGGCAACAGGAGGGCTAGAAGCTAGGAGCTTGAAGCTAGAAGCTCAAAAGGATTTCCGCCGGAGAGCGCTTCCGCTCCGGGCAAACGGACGGCCGCAAGCGTGAGGGGGCCAGCACGGTGAGCCTCAACCACCCACTGGCGGCCAATTCTCAGGAAGCAGGAGAAATATGCGGAAACTTCAATATGTATTCATGGCGCTGGCGGCTCTTTGCTTCGCCATTCCGGCCTTCGCGGATGGCGGTACGGCCGCCATCAGCCTGGTGCCGATCGGCGCCGGCATCGGCATGGCGCTGGCTGCCGGCCTCTGCGGCCTCGGTCAGGGCAAGGCAACTGCTTCGGCCACCGAAGCGCTGGCCCGCAACCCCGGCGCCCGCGCCGGCATCATGCCCTTCCTGGTTCTCGGCCTGGCCTTCATCGAGTCCCTCACCCTGTTCACGCTGGTCGTGATCTTCGCCAAGATCTAGTTAGCGCAGCGCATAAAGAAGCGGCCTCACCCCACCGGGTGAGGCCGCTTCTCTTGCCTCTGTTCCTATCGGCCGCCGTATCCGCTGGCAGTTCCCGGCCCTGCGCGCAGCATCTGAATCGCCTGGCGGTAGCTGAGCCCCGGGGGGACTGGCGCATACTGCGTCATCTCCTCCGTGGTGTCGAAGTTCTTTGTCTTGAAGAGCACACGCAGGTCCATTCGCATCTTGAAGCGCACAATGCGCCACTGACGCCCGCCCACGTCTGCCTGTTCGATCACGATCCAGCCCCCCTTGTCCAGTTTGCCCAGGATGCCCCAGCCGTAGTCCGTGTCCTGCTGCAAATGCCCCTCCAGGCGCGCCACGCGCTCCTGTGAGGCGTCGATCCAGAGCTCACCGGTCATCGCGGTCAACGCCTGGCTCTCGAGGTCAGGAGGGCTGAAATTCGGATTTGGCCGAAAGCTGAACTTCTCCATCTTGCCGGGGCCCGCGCCCTCGTACTGGTAAAGGAAGGCTCTGGGCAGCATCCGCAACAGCTTTAGAACGATTCCGATGTCCCCTTGCTCGTTCTGCTTGCGATGGCGCTGCCGGGAGGGGTCGCTGAGCAGTCCATCCAGACGCTCCTGTTCCCGCTGCTCGTCGGCTTGGCCCAGAGGCTGATCGTTGATGGCCAGTAGACGGGCGACCGCGCCATCCGCTGTCTCAAGAATCTCTTTCGTCGAAGTCAGCCGGGGACTCGATTTGCGCAGGCGGTAGCGCATGGGATGGCCGGTGTCTTGGGCGGTTTGCACTTCGTTGGCCAGAGCCATCTGCACCATGGCCTGGGCCTGCACAGGCGCGATGGTTGGCGTATTCTGACCTTGGCACGCTGTGGCCAGGCCCGGTAACAGGAGTAGGGGCAAAAAGATTCGCACAGAGTCCAGTTTACCGGGCATGGGGAATCCGCGCCATCTGGTCTGAGTTCATGCTCGATTGGACGTTGCAATGACTATCCGGTTACCTGGATTGAAGCATTGTGGTCCGGTTGCGTATAGTTCGGGCAGGGCCTTAATCGGGCTAGGGAAGGAAGCAGATCATGGTTGTGGAGAATTCTCCCGCACGTATTGGCAAGACCGTCGTAATTCGCGGCGAAGTCAAGGGCAGTGAAGATTTGATCGTGGATGGGCGCGTCGAGGGGACCGTGAACCTCTCCGAGAGCCGGTTGACCATTGGACCCAATGCCAACGTGGCAGCCGACCTAACAGGCAAGGACATTCTGGTCCTGGGGCAGGTCAAGGGCAACATCGTGGCGAGCGGCCGCGTGGAATTACGCGCCGGCTGCGTTGTGGACGGGGATATTCGCGCCCTTCGCCTCGCCGTGGAAGACAATGCCGTTTTCCGCGGCAAGGTCGACCTGACGCAGGCCGTCTCAAAAGGGGCGGATGGCATACATCCTCCACAAACCGGCGGCATTTTTTAGCCGTAGGTCGAATGTGCTGGCCACACGATAGTCATCGATTCGATCACAAGGGGATTTCAGGTTGTTCAGCCGTTGGTTTGAAAAGAAGCCGGAGGGCGTCACCTCCGCCTCTGTAGCGGGACTCACTGGGGATAGGGTGCCCCGCCACTCCGGCGGTTGGGCGGCGGTGCGCAAGCGGCTTCAGGCCGAGCCGGGGCTGCGCATTATCGACACGGGCTTTACATCGCCCTCGAACATCAACTACCTGACCGGCATGGGCCACAGCGTCTTTCTGGCCGATGTGGTCCATGAAGCCTGCACAGGGAATTGGGATGCTGGCACGGACGAAGAAGGGAACCCCCTCTGGAACAGCCGGGGCTTCCTCGATCAGACGCTCAACTTCTCCGGGCGGACCTTTGACATTGTCTTGCTGTGGACGGCTCTGGACTACCTTCCAGAGCCCCTCGTAGCTCCCTTGGTTGCCCACTTGTTTGCGGCCATGAATCCCGGCGGGCAGGTGTTGGCTTTCTTCCACACCCGCACGCGGGGGGAGGAGACTGTGCATTGCCGTTTCCATCTCACCCCCGGCGACGAGGTGGAGGTGCAGCTGGCCCAGCAGTTTCCCATCCAGCGGGCCTTTACCAACCGCAGCATCGAGCGCCTCTTCGCCGCCTGGTCGGGCCACCGGCAATTTCTGGCAAAAGACAGCGTGTCTGAGGTCATCATTACGCGCTGATGGAATCGCAAAAGACCTTCAAGGGGGGACTCATGGATCTATTGAAGGGGACGCGCATTACCTGGTTGGGACATGCCACCGTACTGGTGCAGACCCCCAAGGGCGCCAACATCCTGATCGATCCGTACATCAAGCAGAATCCAAGTTATCCAAAGCACTTTGTCCTGCCGGGAAAGATACAGTACATTTTGCTGACTCACGGGCACGGAGATCATATCTCCGATGCGGCCCCGGTCGCTGCCAGTCACGGATCCACCGTGGTGGCCATCCACGAACTGGCGGGGTATATGGCTTCAAGGGGAGTGGCCAATACGGTGGGGATGAACCTGGGGGGAACGGTGCAACTGGACGATGTGGCCGTCACCATGGTCGAGGCCAAGCACTCTTCCTGCGCACAGGATGAAAAAGGAACCCACTATGTAGGGGTCGCGGCAGGCTTCGTGCTGACGGTGGCAGATGGGCCGATTCTGTACCACGCCGGCGATACCGCGGTATTTGGGGATATGAACCTGATTGGAAGGTTGTATAAGCCCGAAGTGGCGATGCTGCCCATCGGAGGCCATTACACCATGGGTCCCAGAGAGGCTGCCGTGGCCGTAGAGTTTCTGGCGCCAAAGCTCGTACTTCCTCTGCACTTTGGTACCTTCCCGCCGCTGAAAGGACAACCTGCGGAATTGGCGGCGCTCCTCGATCCCGGCGTTCAGATCATCTATTGGCAGCCCGGAGAGAGCGTCTAATCGCGCCAGAATATCGTTAGGGAGGTACGCAAAGGATGGGCTGGCGCCTGCGCCAACCCATAACCTTCCCGTGGTGCCACAAACTACTTTCCAGCTGCCTTCTTCTGTTCTGCCCAGCGGCGCTTAACAGCCTCGGCGATGCGCTTCCGCCCCTCAGGGGTTAGATTCCTCTTTTTCTTGGCGGGTTTCTTGGCTGCGGGGGCGGCCGCGGCCTTCTTGGGTGCTGCAACGGATCCGCCCGCAAGGACGGCGCGTGCCTGCTGCAATTGTGCAATCTCACGATCGATTTGTGACAGAATCTCTGAAACTCCCACGGTTCCTCCTGTTAGGTACTCATAAGTGGCTCATTTCCCAGTGTGCCTAACTATAGAAGCACGCGAGGTCCAACCACCGGTCCTGTGAAACACGATACGCAACTGTAGACTCTTTTACAAACAAAAAATGATCTTTGTCGCCGCAAATGAAACATTTTTTGCTGAACGTCGCATCCCACAGGGAATGCGAGCGGGTGATTGAAGCGTCGCCAGCTAACAATTTGAGGGAGTGCTTCGGGAGCAGCTTGAGAACTCAAGTGAGAAGGAGATCATCCCGCACGCAATGCGAAAGAGAAACGGCAAACTCAACGGGGTTTTCCCATAGGAGGAGCATCCAGAATGCGGCACGCGGAGATTACCTCGGTCATTGCGAAACCAAGACGGATGCGCGTTTGGATTGAAGGCAGAATCGGAGGCGGGACTTCCAGCGTTCTAGAGCATTCTCTGTTTTTGCTTTCGACTTCGGTACCTTACTCAAACCCCAGGACAAGCGGACCGCTCTTCCCGGCAAGATGGGAATCTGGCCGGGAAGAGCGCAGGCCGCCGCAGAAACATTTCACTTATCGATGCCCGCGAAGCGACTGAACCCGTGCCCATTCAAAACAGGAACAGGCACGGGTCTGGCGGACACCACTAACGCGGCGGCTTGAGGGCGCGCGGGGGCGCTTCTGGTGTAACCGATGCGGGCGGACTGCCTGCTTGACCCGGCGCTGCCAGGCGCTGCGCCGCCGGTGATTCCGCGGCCCGGTAGTTACGCAGGTCGCGCAGAATTTCCTGTTTCTCGCGGGCGTATTGGCCGGCCAGGCGGGTAAGGGAATAAGTGATGATGTCGCTGTGGTGCAGGTCCTGTACGGAAGGATCGCGGCGCATGTTCACCCACAGGCGATGGACCAGTTGCACGTCGTCCGGACTGAGTTTCGGCGCATGCGGTCCGATGTAAAAGGCTTTTGCTTCGCCGCTTGGATTGATGACATAGAAATTGAATTGGCGTTTTGGTTCAGGCAGCGCTTCCCATGCCTGGCCCATATGAAAGGCTTGATCCTCGGCGCTCATGGTGCTTGAGAGCCCTGAGACCACCGTGTCGATCTCCAGCGAGTTTGCGCCCTGCACCAGCGCGGCAAAGACGTCTCCCGCCGGCACTAGCAGCAAGGAGACCTTCTTGCCAAAACTCTCGGCCACTGAGATGGCCTTGGTAAAGACCATCTGCTCGTGCTCGCTGAAGCTCTGGTCCACGGCGCTCAGGTATTCGGGGCCACCCACGCCCATCATGCGCACGTTGAGTACAACCACATCCTGGTCTTCGGTCTTGGTGTGGGAAAGTGTCCACTTCAAGGCGAAAGGATTGGCGGCATCCCGCATCGTCACCATCGTCCCACCGGGGCGAATTGCTGCCGACTCCCGGTTGATGGTGTCTTGATGCTCGAGCTGGAAATGATCCTTCATCTGCCGGGCAGTCAGTGCATGCTTTCGCAAATTACTGCGCTCGGAGATGGTGAAGATTATGAAAAACGCTGCCGCAAACACAATGCCGCTGACCGTGGCAACAGACTTGGTGAACAAGTTAACGATGGCCACTGAAAGCAGAACCAGGAAGACCGAGAGCAGCCCGATGGGGAACTCGAACTTGCCGATGCGGAAATTCGGTGGAACTTTCCAGCCGCGTTCTCCGTGGTACTTCCAGCGCAAGACCAGCATGGCCAGGCTGTTGAAAGTAAAGGACCAGATAACGCCAAAGGCATATGCCTCGCCCAGGGTAATAACGTTGCCTCTGGTGACAACAATGGTGATCATCTGCAGGATGAAAACCATGTTGATGATGCGATGGCTGGTGCCGAATCGCTTGTGCGGCTTCCGGAACCAGTCCGTGAGCACGCCGTCTTCCGCTACCCGCATCAGCACGCCGGTGGACCCGATCATCGAGGTGTTGATCGCGCCCGAGAGAATCAGGAAGCCGACCAGCACAACGAAAATGCGGAAGGCAATGCGCCAGAACATTGGCCCGACCATATACATGGCTAGACCCGCAATCAGATTGTCCTGGTAGATATGTGTCCGCTCCCATGTGGGAATGAGCATGGAAGCCAGCAGCGTGGCGCCGCCGGTGAAGATCAGGCTATAAAGGGCGATGACGATCGCCGCGCGCTTCAGATTCTTGAGCTTGGGATGCTCGATCTCGCGATTGACCTGTGCAAGGCTCTCCTCGCCGCTCATCGCCAACACGGAGTGCCCGAACGCCATCAGGATCCCAAACAGCCCGAGGAGGGGAACCAGCCTGGTTCCTCTCAGGAATCCCAAGGCATCGTCGCTGAACTTGAGATTTGCAACCGTTGGCGGAGGCGGAAGATGAACGCCCTTCATCATGACGGAGAAGACGCCCCAAATCAACAGAACCACCACCATCACCGTTGTGATCTGCATGACCCGCAGAGCCTTGCCGCTGGACTCCTCGATGCCCTTGATGTTCTGCCACCAGTAGTAGATAGTCACCGCGGCTGCGAACATCGCCGAGGTGTAGTTCATATCGAACTGGAATGGGTTGCCCTTCAGGTCGACCAGTGCCGGCGGCAGCCAGTGGCTGGTGTTTGCCACCACCAACAGCTCATTCATCAATCCTGTAATGTATTGTCCCGCGGATACGCCAGAAATCGGGCCGGTAAGAATGTAGTCGAACATCAATGCGGATACGCTGAGCTTGGCAAAAGTGCCGCCCAGAGCTTCTTTCACCACGCGGTAGACGCCGCCGCGGGTAAACATCGAACAGCTCTCGACGTAGACCGCCCGCACCGCGAAGCTGAACAGCATGATGCCGAGAATGAACCACGGGGCTGCCGCGCCCACGGCCTCTTCAGCGATGCCTCCGGCGTAAAAGGCAGATGAGCCCAGATCGCACAGCACAATGGCCGCCGCGCGCCAGAAGGAGATGAACGTGAGCATCACGGAAGATGCCACGATGAGCCGGACGCGGTTTGAGGGAGGAGCTACGGTCGTTCTCGAAGATGCCATCGTGGGTGTGCCGGCTGAAATACCGGCTTTCTGGGGTCCAGGGGCTGGTTTTTCCGCCCGCCCTGCTTGAGTCTATGTCCGAATCGGTCGCGAGTCAACGAAAATGCCCAACCCCTTTCCTGAGGCCGGAACACGCCCGGTCAGTCGTCTCCGAACAGCTCTTTTGCGTCTTCAATAAAGCTGATGATGACCACAACCGTCGATCCGGCGAGGCCGAAGAAGAACATAAATTCCAGAACGCGCATGGCAAGGATGGCCAGGTACATAATTCGGATTGTAGCCTGTTTGGGTCCGACACAAAGCACCATTCCGTCTCGGCAACCCAAAAAGGCGCCGGCCCCCTCACACATACGGACTCCCGCTGCTTGTTGTTTCCCGATGAAAACACGCCAGTCCTTTTCGATTCGAGGTTGCGCCAGCAGCCGGATGCGTTAAACTCGGCCCTGTATGCAACGCCAATCATTCAAGTTGTGGGCTGCGGCAGGGCTTTCCGCCGGGTTGCTTGAGTTGCCGTTTCCGCTCGCCGGGCCAATGCCCGTCTGGCGGTCGATCTTTGCCTGGGTCGGCCTGGTCCCGCTGCTGTGGGCCATCCTGTCGCCGGATTGCGCTGACCAACCCCGCCCGCTGCGTCGCGCCTTCCTGCTGGCCTACGCCTGCGGCATTCTCTGGTACGCCGGCAATTGCTATTGGATTTATGACACCATGCTGATTCACGGCGGGCTGCCACCGGTGGTTTCCGCGCTGCTGCTGATTGGCTACAGCCTCGTCCTGGGGCTCTATTTCGGCCTCTTCGGCCTGGGTGTCGCGCTGGTGCGCCGCGCCACCGGCAGCACCCGGCTCGCGTTGGCCGCCGCGCCCATCTTGTGGGCCGCCCTGGAGTTGGCCGCCTCCCGCATTACCTCTGTTCCCTGGGATCAACTGGGCTACTCCCAAGTGGACAATATGGTCTTGAACCAGCTCGCGCCCTGGACCGGCGTTTACGGCATTTCTTTTGTCCTCGTGGCATTCAACGCCATGGCTGCCTGTGTGGTGTTGCGCAGCTGGCCGGGTTGGGCTTTGACCGGCATGGCCGCTCTGTTCCTCACGCTCAACTCGCCTGCCAGCATCCTGCTCCTGCTTTGGCATCCGCCGGTCCCGGCAGGTACGGCAACCGCCGTGTTGGTCCAGCCCAACCTCGACGTAACCGCCGACAACACCTGGAGAGGACCGGAGTGGGGTCAGCACATCGCCGAGTTTACCCATTTGGCCGGCGAGCAGTGCAAAACCTACATCGCGGGAATCCCTGAAACCGCAGCCCCTGCCGGGGAGGTCGTTTGCCCTCCTTATCCCACCCATCCCGATCTGGTTGTCTGGCCAGAGGCGCCGTCGCCGTTCTTTGAGACCGAGCTACGGTTTCAAAAGGAGCTGAAGGCCATTGCTCAATCCGCTCAGGCGCCTTTGGTGGTTGGCAACATTGGCACGGATCTCTCGCCGGAAGACGGCTCCTGGCGCTACTACAACTCGGCAATTGTTGTGGGCGCGAACGGTTCGCGGGTGGGCCGCTACGACAAAATCCACCTGGTCCCCTTCGGGGAGTACGTTCCTTTTCAGAAATTGCTCTTCTTTGCCCGCAAACTCACCGGCCGGGTTTCGTCGTTTACCCGTGGCGACGAGCGCAAGGTGTTTCGCCTCAACGGCCATCGCTACGGAGTCTTCATCTGTTATGAGTCGGTCTTTGCCGACGAGGTGCGCGAATTTGCGCAGCTCGGCGCGGAGGTGCTGGTCAACATCAGTGACGACGGCTGGTACGGCGACACCAGCGCCCCCTGGCAGCACCTGAACATGGCGCGCATGAGGGCCATCGAAAACCGCCGCTGGATTCTGCGCGACACCAATACGGGCATCACCGCGGCCATCGACCCCTACGGCCGCGTGCGGCAGAGCATTCTCCGCCACGCCGTGGATGCGCTGCCCGCGCAATTCAGCTTCCGCGACGATGTAACCTTTTACACCGCTCACGGCGACGTCTTTGGCTGGCTGTGTGTTTTGCTTTCTTTGGTGGGCCTGGCCATGGCAGGGAGAAAGCTGCTGAGGCAAACAGCGGAAAAGGCGATTTGAATCGCAAAAGGGAAGAGGATCGCCAGGTTGCGATGGTTTCGGCGCGCGGAAAATGAGCCCTCGCCACTCCGCCCTTGAATGTGGAGTGGATTGTGGAGTACATTCCACACATGGAAACGATTCAGATCGTACTCGACAGCGAACTCCGGATTGCCGCCGATCAGGCGGCAACCCGCTTCAAGCTGAATCGCTCGCAGTTGGTGCGCGAGGCGTTGCGCGAGTATCTGCAGCGGCTAGAGACGAAGGCGCGCGAGGCACGCGACCGCGAGGGCTACGCGAAGAATCCGCCTGAGTGTGGAGAAGCTCAGGTGTGGGAGGGCGCGGCGTCGTGGCCGGAGCTATAGCAAGGGGAGATGTGAGGCTGGTTCAGTTCGCTCCGCCGGACAAAAGCAGGCCGGTGTTGGTGCTCACGCGCGACAGTGCGATCGATTATCTTGCGACGGTAACGGTGGCGCCGATCACCACCACGATTCGCGGTGTGCCCTCCGAGGTTGTGCTGGGCGCCGAAGACGGGATGAAGGCGCCCTGCGCGGTGAACCTGCACAATGCCGTGACGATCTCACAGCAGAGGTTGGGCAGGCGAGTGGCAAAACTGGATTCCGCGCGCATGGAGGAGATTTGCGCCGCGCTGGCCTTCGCTCTAGGTTGCGGCTTGGCGGAGCGTTGATTCGGTGGCGGAGTGAATGCCTTCTCGCGCTACGAAAACGGCAAGACCAAGCCGCCCCTGGCACTGGTCAAGCTGCTCAAAGTGCTGGATCGGCATCCGATCTGCTCCATGAGGTCAAGGTGGAATAAGATGCTGCGGGCAGTCAGCCTATACCGCCTGCCGCCGCGCCTTCTCCCGCTGCAGCCGCTCGGCTAGAAACACTTTGAGCAGCGACTGGTAGGGAACGTCGCGCTGGTTGGCCAATATCTTCAAATCTTCGACCATGGCCACCGGCAGCCGTACGGAGATGGTGCGCAAAGTGGGCTTGAGCTTGACGAACTTCACCGGTTTGGCCTTTGACCAATCGACGTATTCGGTCGAGTCGGCGCCCTCGCCCGTCGAAGACCAGAACTCAAACTCCTCGTCCTCGTTCTTGAACTCAGGAACCTTCTTCATGCCGTCTGTACTCCTCAGCTTCCCTTCGATTCATATCGCGGACCGAGATCGCCCGAATCAGCTTGCGCCGGATCGTGAAGGCGACAAAAAGCAGCCTTCCTCGCGAAGTGCGCCCGAGTGCCCGGTAGCGTTTCTCGCGCGACGAGTGCCCAACATCGCCGCGAACGATCAATGGCTCGTGAAAGAAGACGTCCTCGGCTTCTTCTGGCGTTACCTTGTGGCGCTCCCAGTTTTTGACGGTGTTCGATTCATCCCAATCGAATCCGACACACTCGCCAAGCGGATCGCCCGTCGTCATGATTTGTATATATCACATATACACAAATACGGAAAGGCCAATTTCTGTCAGCCTTGGTCAGGCTGCTCAAAGTGGATGGTCGCCACCTCGAACTGCTCCATGAGGTCAAGGTTGCGTTGCGTCGAACGGACTATGGAAGCATGGCGATGCACTCAAGAGTCAGAAGACCGGGAACTCGAGTTGCCGGCTGCCAAGCGCGCGCCGTAGGTTGGGTCTTCAAGGCCGCGAGGCCTGCGTCGGCATTCAGTTTGGCCGTATAATTGTAATCATGAAGTTTGAACTGAACTCCCATATTCTGATCGCTCATTGGATACCTGGTTTCATCTTCGTGATGGCATTTCGCCCCGCACTTCTCGACGGCTCTTCGCCACTGCTGAAGAGTCTGATGGGATGGGGTGCTCCGGGAGGTGAAGCAATTGTCGCTTTGGCCCTAGTACCACGTAACATGAACCATTTCGTATATTGACGCCTGGTGTTTCTTGGTAAATGATTGGGTAATGACGCCCCGTTATCGAGTGACGCTCAGCGAAGATGAACGCTGCCGACTGGAAGAACTGACGCGCTGCGGCAAGACAGCCGCCCACACCTTTATCCATGCCCGCGCATTGCTTTTGTGCGATGCCGGACCGCACGGCAGTCCCTGGAAAGTTGCCGATGTGGCTGAAGCAATGGGCGTCACGACGCGCACCATCGAACATCTCAAAGAACGCTTTGTAGAAAAGGGAATCGATGCTGCGTTGGAACGCAAACCCCGCGCCAAACCACCAAAGATTGACTTCGACGGCGCCTTTGACGCTCGGTTGACGGCTCTTGCTTGCTCGCCGGCGCCCGACGGTCGCGCCCGGTGGACGGTGCGCCTGCTGGCTGAAAAAGTCGTGGAACTGAAGATCGCGCCGAAGGTATCCACCATGAGCGTTCACCGTGCTCTAAAAAAAACGAACTTAAGCCTCACTTGAGCAAATACTGGAAGATTCCGCCCGATGGCTGCGCCGCCTTTGTGGCGTGTATGGAAGATGTGCTCGATGTGTATCATGCGCCCTACGACCCGCTATTCCCGCTGATCTGCATGGACGAATCCAACAAGCAATTGGTAGGCGAGGTCCACGCCCCGCTGGCGGCGGCTCCGGGGCGCGGTCAAATCATGGACCACGAGTATGTGCGCAATGGCGTGGCGGATATTTTTCTGGAAGTCGAACCGTTGAGCGGTCGCCGCCACGTCGAGATCACCGAACAGCGCACACGTAAAGACTGGGCCATGTTCGTCAAGGGTATGCTCGATGAGCGCTACCCGCAGGCCACAAAGATACGCTTGGTGATGGACAATTTGAATACCCACAGTGCCGCTTCGCTTTATGAAGCCTTCGCGCCGGAGGAGGCCCGGCGATTAGTCCAGCGCCTGGAAATCCACTACACCCCCAAACACGGCAGTTGGCTCAACGTCGCGGAAATCGAGTTGAGCGCACTCAGCGGCCAGTGTCTTGATCGCCGAATCCCGACCATCGACCTGATGCGAAAAGAAGTGGCGGCATGGGAACTGCACCGGAACAATCGAAATGCCGCCATCGACTGGCGCTTCACGACCGAAGATGCCCGCATCAAACTGAAACGCCTTTACCCGAAAATATGAGTGTTACACGGTACTAGTAGTTGCGGCTTTTTTGGCAGGAGAGATTCTCGATGCGTCACGTAACCTGCTTGAGCATTTGTGGGATGTCTTCCAAGAGGTAAAGTGGGATTTCTTCGCCGACGCTGGACAGGATGAAATTGAGAAACTCAGGACGTCATACTTCACTTATTACGTCTTTGACTGCAATATTAGCTTGGCCATTGCTATCTTGCTGGTCAGCAACCACTTCACTCACCTACTAGGTAGCGGATTAGTATTAGCAGCAGTTTTCTTCGTGATATTCCTCCTGTTTGTTGGGGACGCATGGAGCCTAAGAAGGGAAGACATCGCGCCCAGAACCCAGCGTTGGTTTCGATCTCAGCAAAACGCAAGATGAGCACAGTGATATTCTTGTGGTCAGGGCAGAAGGAAAGTCCAAAGTCCAATCCAAAGTCAGGTCCGAGCAAAATATGTCATCGTTGAACGATCTCGAATTCGCATATGCTCCCGTGCGCGATCAAGTGCGCGACCTGCGGGAGTATCTTTGACCCGGCTCGCATCCGTCGGGAACTCGCAGACCTAGAAACCAAGCTGGCCGATCCGGCCCTCTGGTCCAATCCCAATGCCTCCAAACCGCTGATGCGGGAGAAGAAGCGCTTGGAAACCATGGTGGCCGACGACGAGGAGATGCTGCGCCGCTCCGGCGACATTGAAGCCTACTTCGAGCTGGCCCGCGAGGGCGAAGACGTGCTGGCCGACCTGGAGCGCGACATTGCGGCCCTCTCCGCCTTCAACGAGGCGCTTGAAGCCCGCACCATGCTCAATGGCGAAGCTGACCCGCTGAACGCCATCGTCACCGTGCACCCCGGCGCGGGCGGCACCGAGAGCCAGGACTGGGCCGAGATGCTCATGCGCATGTACCTGCGCTGGGCCGAGCAGCAGGGCTTCAAGACCGAGATCAACGACTACCAGGACGGCGAAGAAGCCGGCATCAAGTCCGCCACCTTCACCATCCTTGGCGAGTACGCCTTCGGGCAACTGGCCGGCGAGAGTGGCGTGCACCGCCTGGTGCGCATCTCGCCCTTCGACCAGGCCAAGCGGCGCCATACGTCGTTTGCCTCGGTCTACGTTTCGCCTGAAATCGACGAGACCATCCATGTGGATCTGAAGGTAGAAGACCTGCGCATCGACACCTACCGCTCCGGCGGCAAGGGCGGCCAGCATGTCAACACCACCGACTCCGCCGTGCGCATGACCCACCTTCCGACAGATATTGTCGTCCAGTGCCAGAACGAGCGCAGCCAGCACAAGAACCGCGAGAAGGCCATGAAGATGCTGCGCTCGCGGCTCTACGAATACGAACTAGAAAAGAAGCGCGCGGTGAGCCGCAAGCTGGAAGACTCGAAACTCGAGATCAACTTCGGTTCGCAGATTCGCTCGTATGTCTTGCAGCCTTACCGCATCGCCAAGGACCACCGCACCAAGGTGGAAGTGGGCGACGTGGACAAGGTGCTGGACGGCTACCTGGAGCCGTTCCTGCGCGGCTATCTGCTGGCCAAACGCCGAGGCACTGCGGTCGCGCCCGAGGCCGAAGACGATCTGGACGTGTAGAAGCAGGGACTAAGGGACTGAGGGAATAGGGAATAGAACTCTGTGCCCCATCCATTCCGCGGCTCTTCGAAGAAAAATTCGGAATGGGTGGGAGACCGGCAACTTCTCGGGTTGGAGGGAGGCGCATGACCAACGATCCGGCCATCATCCACGAGATACTGCGCACCGCGCGCACCATCGCCGTGGTCGGCATGAGCGACAAGGCTCACCGCGCCAGCCACCGAATCGGCCGATACCTGGCTGCCAACGGCTATCGCGTGTTTCCCGTAAACCCCGCGCTCACCGAAATGCTGGGAATGCCATGTTATCCGGACCTGGAGACGGCGCAGGCGGCAGCGCATGAGCTGACCGGCGCGAGCATCGACCTTGTCGATGTCTTCCGTGCCTCGGAACACGTCCCCGCCATCGTGGAAGATGTGATCCGCCTGGGAATCAAGTACCTCTGGCTGCAAGACGGTGTGATTCACCAAGAAGCCGTGGCCCGCGCCCGCCTGGCGGGGGTCAAGTGCGTTGAAGATGACTGCATTTACCGCCAACATGCGGAGCGGGCGGGTTTGCGCTCCAGCCGATGAGGCCCGAATTGCTGCGACGATCTTCCGCTACACTGAGTCCAATCATCATGAGCAAGTTTCCCGCCGCCATGCGTATTTCCCGCCTGATTTTCGCTTCCTTTCTCCTGACCGCTAGTCTGCCCGCTCTGGCAGCGGCGAATTTTGCGGATGCTCCGCATGTGCATGTGCAGTTGGTGGTTCCCGAGAGCGAAATCTCTCCTGACGGAAGCAATGAAGTCGGTCTCTATTTCAAGCTTGAGCCCGGTTGGCATGTCTACTGGAAGAACCCTGGCGACGCGGGCCTACCTCCTCACGTGAAGTGGACGCTGCCCGGCGGCATCACGGCAGGGTCGCTGCAGTTTCCCGCGCCCAAGCGGCTGCCGCTCGGGCCGCTGATGGACTTTGGGTATGAGGACGAGGTGCTCTTCCCACTCAAGCTTTACGTGGCTCATGGCGCAAAAGCCGGTCCGGTTACGCTTCATGCGAAGGTCGATTGGCTGGTTTGTCAGGAGCGTTGCATTCCCGGGAAGGCAGAACTGGAAGACAACTTCAAAATCGCAGCGCACGCGCCGATGGTGCATGTCCGCCGTCCCTCGGACGCGGAGCTGTGGGTTCGTTTGGCAGGCCGGCTCCCCAAGCCTCTCCCCGCAGGCTCGAAGCTCGGCTTTACTTCGGCTGGCGCGGGCTTCCGCCTTGCCGTCGAAACCGGCAAGCGGGAAACCGAGGCCGCGTTTTTCCCGGCGGAGCAGTACATTCTGGAGAATCCCGCCCCGCAGAAGCTCACGCCGACCGCCAAAGGCCTGATCCTGGATCTCAAGAAGGACGCGAGCCTAGCCGCCAATCCTCCACAGTTGAAGGGGGTTTTGGAGCTATCTGGGGGCCGGGCATATGAGATTGCCGCGCTCCAGGGTGAGGCTCGGCAGGCTGCGGCCGGCAACGGAGTTTCTGAAAAGCAGGCCGCTGGGCCTGGAGGCCCGCCTGATTCTGGTGATGCCGATACAGGGCCTAAAGCACCGGCCTACCAAGCCTCGGCGAACCTGCCGGGAGTCCCTGGCAAAGCCAACAACTCTGTGCCCAGCCAGGCGGACTCTGGCTCCTGGGCGGCGCTGCTGCGGGCGACCGGGCTGGCATTTTTTGGCGGCCTCCTCCTGAATCTAATGCCCTGCGTATTTCCCGTGCTTTTCCTGAAGGGGCTGGCGCTGGTCAACTCCGGGAACGAAGAGCGGGGCAAGCTGCGGGCGCATGGACTGGTCTACGCCGCCGGAATTCTGATCTCGTTCTGGGTGCTGGTGGCCGTGCTGCTTGGGCTGCGCGCGGCGGGCGCCAGCCTAGGCTGGGGATTCCAGTTCCAGTCGCCGGTCTTCTTGTCGCTCATGGCGGGGTTGTTGTTTTTTCTCGGACTTTCGCTGGCCGGGCAATTCGAAATTGGCCTCACACTGACCAGCGCGGGCGGGTCACTATTGGTGAACAATGAGGGTGCCCAGAAGCAGGGCTTTACCGGCAGCTTCTTTACCGGAGTGCTGGCGGTGGTGGTGGCCACGCCCTGCACCGCGCCGTTCATGGGAGCGGCCATCGGATACGCGCTGGCTCAATCGCCGGCGGTCACCTTTGCCGTGTTTACAGCTTTGGCGCTGGGGCTGGCCGCGCCGTATGTCGCGCTGACCATGCAGCCGGCCTGGACGCGCTGGCTGCCCCGTCCCGGCGTGTGGATGGAAGTGCTGCGCCAGGCCGTAGCCGTACCCATCTTTGCCACGGTGATCTGGCTGGCCTGGGTGCTGGCGCAGGCCTACGGCGCGGGTGTGCTGGCCGCGCTGCTCGCCAGCTTCCTGCTGCTGGCCATTGCCGGATGGTTCCTGGGCCGCTGGCCGGCCAAGCGTTTTTCCTCTGCGATCGCCGGGCTGATTCTGCTCGCCGTAATAGGACTAGCTTTTGTGGCTGCGAACAAGCTGGCGACCGCCTCGGAGACTCTGGCCTCTCCAGAGACGCAGTTAGCCTGGCAGCCTTGGTCGGAGGCGGCAGTGAGCCGTTCGCTGGCCGCTGGGCAGCCGGTCTTTGTCGACTTCACCGCCAGTTGGTGCCTGAGTTGCCAGGTCAACGAGCGCGTCGCGCTCAGTCAGCCGGAGGTGGTGCAGGCCTTTCAGACCAGAAATGTGGTCCTGATGAAGGCCGACTGGACCCGGCACGACGAGGCCATTACCCAGGCTTTGACGGCGCTGGGCCGCAGCGGCGTTCCTGCCTATGCGCTTTACACACCGGGGAAGAGCCAGCCGGAGATGCTGCCGGAAGTACTTACGCCGGGGATTGTGATGGGAGCGGTGGGGAAGCTGCCGAAGATAGCCCGCTGAGATCGGGAGGCCTTGGTTTTAAAATCGAGGCCCCTGCCTCCAGCTTTTTCCACACTCAGCGCCTTCCGGGTCCCGGAGGTACTGTCTGGCTGCGACCCAGATAACGAATAGACCGAGGAAAATTCCCAAGGCCTCCTCGAAGGGTTTGAAGCTGCGAAGAACTCCCAGCTGCTTTCCGTCGTTTGTGTAGAAAACAGCACTCACCAGTTCGCCGGTGTCGCCTCTATAGCGCACGTCGACAAGCTGGCCTGCCTGGAAGCTGTTACTGCGATCCGTGGCATGAACGTCGATGTTGCCCCCGGCGGTCGTATGAATGTGCAAATAGGCGCTGAAGTGCTTGTTGCTTGAATCGAGAACGCGGACAGATTCTATCCTGCCCGCGAACTCAAACACGGGCAGGCTCCTGTCATAGAGATACGTGAACATTGTTCCTGCACAGAGCCAGAAACCGAACAGAAAGGTCGCAATGAACCGAGCCCTTCCATTGCGCGGCCCGGAGCTTTCGGTTGCGGCAATATAGCCAAATCGAACTGCAACCACAAACGCCAAGGCAGTGAATATTTTGAACACTGTAGAGATGGTTATAAACACGACGGGATTATAACTTACCAGAGTCTCGTTCCCTGCCGTGCTTTCCGGCACGAATCCGTCGAATCTCTTCCATCCGCTGAGCCAGCAGTTTTTCCCGGCCTTCCTGAGTGGGCTTGTAGTAGCTGCGGCCTTTGAGCGAGTCAGGTAGGCAGTCCATGTCGGCTACGCGGCCCTCTTCGTCGTGGGCGTAGCGGTAGCCCTTGCCATAGTCCAGTTCCTTCATCAACCTGGTGGGCGCGTTGCGCAGGTGCAGTGGAACCGGCTCCTGGCGCGTCTGCTCGATCTCCTGCTGCACCGCGCCGTAAGCTGTGTAGACCGAGTTCGACTTGGGGGCCAGGCAGAGATAGACCACCGCCTCGGCGAGAGCCAGGTCGCCTTCGGGGCTGCCGAGAAACTCCATGGTCTGTTTGGCTGAGAGGCAGAGGTTGAGCGCCTCGGGAG
>CAWITY010000002.1:0-54439 GCA_963839155.1 uncultured Acidobacteriaceae bacterium | reverse complement strand
CGCGCCGCGATTCAGCTGCTTCTGCGTCAGCGGATCGAGGTCGGAGCCGAACTGCGCGAAGGCCGCCAGCTCGCGGTACTGCGCCAGATCGAGCTTGAGCGTCGCGCCCACCTGCTTGACCGCCTTGATGGCCGCCGAGAAGCCGACGCGCGAAACCGAAAGGCCCACGTTCACCGCCGGACGGACGCCGGAGTTGAACAGATCGGTCTCCAGGAAGATCTGCCCGTCGGTAATCGAAATGACGTTGGTCGGAATGTAGGCCGAAACGTCGCCGGCCTGGGTCTCGATGACCGGCAGCGCGGTCAGCGAGCCGCCGCCCTTCTCCTTGCTCATCTTCGACGAGCGCTCGAGCAGGCGCGAGTGGAGATAGAAGACGTCGCCCGGATACGCTTCGCGGCCCGGCGGACGGCGCAGCAGCAGCGAAATCTCGCGGTAGGCCATGGCGTGCTTGGAGAGATCGTCGTACATCACCAGCGCGTGGCGGCCGGAGTCGCGGAAGTACTCGCCGATGGCGGTGGCCGCGTAGGGCGCGAGGTAGAGCATCGGCGCCGGCTCGGAGGCCGAGGCGGCCACGATGATGGTGTGGCCCATGGCGCCGGCTTCGGTCAGCGTCTGCACCACCTGCGCGATCGACGAGCGCTTCTGGCCGATGGCGCAGTAGATGCAGATCAGATCGTTCTTGGCGTTGTTGATGATGGTGTCCAGCAGCACGGCGGTCTTGCCCGTCTGGCGGTCGCCGATGATCAGCTCGCGCTGGCCGCGGCCGATGGGAATCATGGCGTCGATGGCCTTGAGGCCGGTGGCCATGGGCTCGCGCACCGGCTGGCGGTCGATGATGCCGGGGGCCAGGCGCTCGATGGGCAGCGATCTCCGTGGAGGCGATGGGGCCCTTGTCGTCGATGGGCTGGCCCAGCGCGTTCACCACGCGGCCGATCATGCCCTCGCCCACCGGCACGCTGAGAATCTTGCCGGTGCGCTTGACCTCGTCGCCTTCGCTGAGCTCGGTGTAGTCGCCCAGAATCACCGCGCCCACCTGGTCTTCTTCCAGGCTCAGGGCCAGGCCCGGCAATGCCGTGCGGGAAAGCTGAGCAGCTCGCCGGCCATCACCTTGTCCAGGCCGTGCAGGCGGGCAATGCCGTCGCCCAGCGAGGTGATGGTCCCGACTTCGTCCACCTGGACCTTCGAGTCGTAGTTCGCGATCTGCTCGCGAAGAAGTTGCGTAATCTCGTCTGCCTTGATCTGAGCCATTTTCTTCCTTTGAGGGATCAAGGGAAGGGATTAGGGATAATCTGTATTGGCAATCCCTGTCTCCCGTATGCTCCCTGAGTCCCTTAATCCCTAGTCCCTTAGTCCCTAGCTCTCGTCCCTATCCGGCGATCAAGTGCTTCCTTCAACCGTTCCAGCCGTCCGCGCACCGAGCCGTCGTAAACCGTGGAGCCGATGCGCACCACCGTGCCGCCGAGGATGGACTGTGTCCAGCTTGAAGCTGGCCTCGATGCGCGCGCCGGCCAGCTTGCCGACTCCGGCCACCAGCGCGTCGCGCTCCTGCCTGGTCCAACTCGCGCGCGGTCACAATCTCCGCCTGGCGAATGCCCTGCTGCTCCTGCAACTCCGCGCGATAGGCCGCGGCCACCTCGTGCACCTGGCCGATGCGGTCGTTGTTGATCAGCACCGCCAGCAGGTTGCGCAGCTCCTTCTGCAGCCCCAGCTTGGCATTCAGCTTGTCCAGAATCGCCACCTTCTGCAACGCGGGAACGGCCGGGTTCACGAAGAACTCGCGCAACTCGGCGCTGCCGTCCCAGGTGGCCAGAAAATCGTTCAACTGCCGGTCGATCGCGGCCGTGTCCAGCTTGGCTGCGGTCACCACATCGGCAAAGGCGCGGGCGTAACGGGCAACAAAGGCGGCCATCTAGTTCTGCCCTCCCTTGTTCGCGCCGCTGCATGAACTCGGCGATCAGGGCGCGGTCGGTCTCCGGCGTGAGGACCAATCTGCTTGGCGGCCTGTTCGATGGCCAGGTCGGCGGCAAAGTGGCGCAATCCGCGCCGGGCCTGGGCGGCGGCCACGCCAATCTCCTGCTCGGCGGCCGCACAATGCGGGCGCTCTCTTCTTCCAGAGTGGCCTTGATGCGCGCCTCGTCCTGCTCGCTCTCCTGCTCCACCTCGGTGCGAAACTTGGCGATCTCGTCGTCCAGCCCGGCGAGCTTGGCTTCGACCGCGCTCAGGCGGGCGTTGGCGTCCTCGGTCACCTTGCGGGCCGACTCGATGTCGTGGCGCAGCGTCTCGCGAGCGCTTGCGGAGGATCTTGGGCAGCAGCCGAACCAGCGGAATGCCGATGGCCAGCACGATGATGCGAAGTTGATGAACTGGAAGACCAGGCCGCGGTCTCCAACTTCAGGTGGAGCATCTTGGCCATCGACTGCACCACCGGCGCGTGCAGAAAGTTGTCGTTTTCCTCTTCTTCCGTCTTGGGAGCTTCCTGGCTGGGGCGCCCTCGGGCTTGGCGGCTTCCGGCGCCGCCGCGGCCGGAGCTGTCTTGGCGGTGGCAGACGCTCTCTGGGCCGCGACCCGATGCGGCGCAACCGCTACCCCAGCGGCCAAAACGGCCAGAAATGCAATTCCAAGAATGCGAGCGGAAAAACGCGTGTGCACAATCGAATCTTTCAACGGGAACCCCCGGCAGCCAGCGGCAGAACCGCGCGCACCACCTGACTGGCCAAATCCCCGGCGGAGGCCTGAATGGACTGCCTGGCGGCTGCCGCTTCGGCCTCCAGCTCGGCCTTGGCCTGGCTCACCTTGACGCCCGGCCGCCTTGCGGGCGGCGTCCAGAGCGGCATCGCGCTCGGCGTTCCACTGCTTCACGCGCTGCTCGCGAACCTTGTAGACCTCGGCGCGCGCCTGGCGCAACTTCGCGGCGTACTCGGCTGCCCTGGCTTCGGCCCGGGCGATGGCCTTGTGCGCATCTTCAACCGCGCCTTCGGTGCGGGCGCGGCGCTCTTTCAGCGTGGCGGTCAGCGGACCCGAATCAGAAACTGGTAGGCCAGCACCAGCACGATGAACAACAGGCCGGTGGGCACGGCGCCGAGCAGTAGATTCCCGACTTGTTGGATGATTTCTTGCATGCTGGTTCCGATGCTTCAGACACTCAATTTGAACTCAGTCGCGGAGATGCTTTTCGCGGGTGGAACACACTTTTTGTAACAGGGGCAGCCTCTCAAGTCAACGATACGAGGCCGATTTGGCAGGGTCGTGTGACTGCTGTCACGAAATGGGAATTTTGTGCAAAATAGGGCTTGATTTCGCCAACAACAAGCCTAAACTAACGTTACCACCTAGACCCGGTCCAGGGTCCAGCGGGCAGCCGGTCTCGGGAAGTCCTTCCACTCCTGAGGCCGGTAGCCCGCTTCTTAATTTACCCACGGTTTTTCTACTGCCCTTATCGGCCGCACACGGGTAGATTTCAGCCAAAAATAGCTCTAGTTTTCCGCTTTGGCAATGAATCCCGCCAAATCCGACTTCAACTGCCGCAGAGAATCCACGTTCAGGTAAATCATGTGCCCTGAGGGGTAGTAGCCGAACTCCACATTGCCGCGCAGCGCGGGTTCCAGATCCATGTGCGACAAATCGTACTCGGTGAGGAAGAACGGCGTGGCCAGGTCGAAGTAGCCGTTTGCCGAGAAGACCTTCAGGTGCGGATTCTTGCGCATGGCGCTGGCCAGATCCGCCGCCACATAGGGCTGCGCCTGTTCTCCCCCGCCCTGGCCGGCCGCCGCTGGTAGGCTTGTGCTTCCACTCCCACTGGCCGATGGAGTTGGCGCTGGACGCGATAAGCGTCGGTGCTCTCGTACTTCAGCTCCCGCTCCAGATAGTCGTTGAACGCCGCGACAAAAGCGCCGCTGATGCCGGTGTCGGAGGCGTCGTAGCTGGGCGCTTCGCCGGCCGCGTCCAAATCCACGCCCTCGAAGCGCATGTCGTAGCGGCCCAGGGTCTTGCGGTCGTCGCGCAGCACTTCTTTGCGGAACCGCGTGGGCGAGATGCGCAGGTTGGCTTCCTTCACGTAGTCCACGCTCAGGCCGGTCATCCGGCTCGCTTCCTTGGCCACCGTCTCCAGCTCCGCCGCGGGCAGGTTGTGCCCGGCAAACAAGGCGTGCGCGTAAGGCCCGGCGGCGAACACCCGCGCCTGCTGCACCCACGCCGCCAGATCCGCCGCCTTGTTGGGAATTTTGTCGAAGTACCAGGCCGCCGCCGCATAGCTGGGCAGGTTGCCAACGTACAGCATGTCGTAGCCGCCGGCGCGAATGTTGTAATTCAGAATCGACGAGATCAGCACCACGCCGTTCAACTGCACGCCGTCGTTGCCCAGCATGTCGGCCAGGGCAGCCGAGCGCGTGGTCCCGTACGACTCGCCAATGAGGAATTTGGGCGAGTTCCAGCGCTGGTTCACCGTGATGTAGCGGAGAATGAAGCGGTCGAAGGCGCGCAAGTCCGGGTCCACGCCGGTAAAATCCTTTGCCGTGGCCTTGCCCACGGCGCGCGAGTAGCCGGTCAGCGGCGCGTCGATAAACACCAGGTCGCTCTTGTCGAGCAACGAATACTCATTCGCCACCAGCTTGAAGGGCGGCCCAGCCGTCGGGTTGGGGCTGTCGGTCGAGATGCGCACCGGCGAAAACGAGCCCATGTGCAGCCACAGCGAAGCGGCTCCAGGGCCCCCGTTGTAGAGGAAGCTCACCGGCCGCGCCTTGGCCTCCGCGCCGTCCAGCGTGTAAGCCACGTAGAAGATGCTAGCCGTACGGCTTGTCGTCCTCGTCGCGGATAACCAGCGTGCCGGCGGTTGCCGTGTACTTGAGCGTCTTGCCGCCCAATGTCATTTCATGATGCGTGGCGACGGGCCTCTCCGGCGGAACGGGCGTTTCCTTGTCCGCGTCCTTGTGCGGCTCGCCGCCGGGGGCCGGCGTCTGCGCGGCGTTGCGCGTCTCCTGCGCCGGCGCTGAGGGAGTGAGAAACGTTGAAGCCAGAACGATGAGCGCGCAAAGAGCCAGCCGATGAACTGCCTTCATGAACACAGGCCTCCGACAAGACCGGAACGATCTTGCCTTGCATTTTACAGGCTGCTGGCCGAAACGTACCGCCGGCCTCCCGGCCGGCTGTCGTGCGGGCGTCCTCGCCCGCGCTGGTGCGCGGCAATCGTCAAATCAAACAGTTCAGGCACTTGAAGAAGCAGTTCGCAACTTTGCTGGCTGCAGGAAAAGCTCCTTCAGCTTGGCAAGAAGTGGCGGGTGGCCCCGATCTCGGGTTCTTTATCCTGCCCCCAAAGTGGGTGCACCCTCATTGCAGGATGGGACTGAACACCGAGACCGGGGCACCCGCCACAAAACGAGCCTCGTTACATTTTCGCCCTGGTCACTGCGTTGTCCACGGTTGAGAGCCCCTGCGCGCGCAGCCAGGTTTCCAACAGGCTGGGCCACTGGTCAAGCGCGGCGTCGCCTTTGCCCAGGCCGGTGCCGTGCGGCCCGTTGGCGAAGATGTGCGCTTCAGCGGGAACGCCTGCCTTCACCAGCGCCTCGTAGAAGCGCAGCCCCTGCTCCAGCGGAACCGTCTGGTCGTTGAAGGTGTGGTACCAGAAGGTGGGCGGTGTCTCCTTGGTGACGAAAAGGTCGGGGGAGTTCGCCACACGCAGCGCTTCGCATTTGTCCATCACGTTGAAGAGCTTGCAGTAGCTCAGGTGCGAGGTGTCGCTGCTGATGGCCCCGATCCAGGGATAGCCGAGCACCAGAAAATCCGGGCGGCTGGAGGCGCGCTCAATGGGGTCCTCCGCATCGGGATTGCCCGCGACAAACTGCGTGCCGGAGAGCGCCGCCAGGTGGCCGCCGGCCGAGAAGCCGATGACCACAATGCGATTGGGGTCGATCTGGTAGTCCAGAGCCCGCGCCCGCACTGTCTGAATGGCGCGCCGCGCGTCGAGCAGCGGGACGGGCAGCAGGTAGCCGTGCGAAGACAGCCGGTAGCTGAGCACGAAGGCGCGAAAGCCCCGCGCCGAGAACCAGTCGGCGATTTCCCGGCCCTCCAGATCGCCCGCCAGGCGCACATAAGCGCCGCCGGGAAAGATCACCACGGCCGAGCCATTCTCGCTGCCCTTGCGCGGGGCAAAAATAGTCAGCGTGGGAGTATCTTCGCAGGCCGTGCCCTTGGCCTGGGGCGCTTCGCCGGGCCACAGGCGAATGGTCTGGATGCCGAGAAAGTCGTTGTTCGTGCCGGGTGTTGCGCAGGGCTCTTTTTGCGCCTGCGCCGACATATACGCAAGCAATCCCAAAACCAGTGTCGTGAATAGCTGCCTCATCTGGAGCCTCCCCACGGTTCGGGAGAATTATAGCGGCTGCCCGATCGGCTTCTATTCCCTATTCCCTGTTCCCCATTCCCTGTTACAGCCACATCGCCGTATGCCCTGGGCACGCATTCGCGGCCTGCGCGGTGATCTCCTCCGCCAACTCGAAGCCGTAGCGGGCAAAGTAATAGGCCGCGCCGAGCACGCGCTCCTGCAAAACTCCGCCGGGATAAAGCGCCTGGCTGATCGCCTGGGCATGGCGTCCCAGCGAGGCTTCCTTCTGCAATTCAAAGTTGGCCGCCAGCCGCCGCATGCGGTTCATCTGGTAGCGCATCTTGCTGGCCGCGGTCTCCGCCGACCGCCCCAATCCTGCATCCAGCCGCGCCATCCACTCCTGCGCCGAGGTCAGTTCGGCATCCAGCGCCGTTCCCGCTGCGGCCATCTTCCGCTTGCCTTCAATCGGCACGGCGCGCGCGGCCAGCAACTGCGCCAGCGAGTCGGCGCTCGCGGCAAATACCCGCTCCAGCGTGAGTTCGTGCTGGCGCAGCAGGTTGCCGATGGCCGGCTCGATCAGCGTTGCCGAGAAGCGCGGCAATGCCGGTGTAACGCGGCCCAGAATGCGCTCAAACAGCACGGCAGACTGCGCGAAGTAAGCCACCTCCGCGGGACCGCCAACCGTGGCCGAAGTTGAAAGCAGAAAGTCCTGAAAGACCGGACGCAACAGCGCCGAAGGCGAGATCCGTTCCGGCTCTGCCTCCAGGATGCCCACTAGATCGGCCGTTGAAAAATTCTGCCGCCCCGCCAGCCAAAGACCGTTCGGCTCTGCGGCGCTGGCACGCTGGCGCTTCAGAGCCAGGCGCGCACCGCTCTTCTCATCCACAAGAAACAGCAGGCTCGATTCCTGCGTAACGGCCACTTGCGCGTGAAATCCGGCAGCAGCCAATTCCCCGTTCCGGTCCAGCAGCGCCGCGTGCAACTCGTCGGCGCGTTCCAGGGCCGCGCGCAGCACTGGCGCTCCCATGCGGTGGACATCGCGCCCGCTGGCATCGAGCACCAGCAATCCCTGGGCGGCAAAGGCCTTCGAGTAGAACTCCGCAAAAGCCTCGGCAAAGGTGCGGCCCGGCCGATACGCCGCGGCCAGCGCCTGCATGGCGTCAGAAGAGCCCAGCAACTCCCATGCCTGATCGACCAGCGGGGTGATGGAATCGTCCAGCAGGACACCGCCCACGGGCCTTGGCGCTATGGGGGAATTTGCGTAGGTCAGCTTGCGCAACTCCCGCCGTGCCGGGAAAACTACGTGGTTGATCTCGGCAAAGTCGTGGTCTTCAGTAGCCAGCCAGAAAATGGCGGCGTGGGGATGGCCCGCCGCGCTGGCCTGCCGCGCACGCGCCAGCGCAGTCGCGGCCTTGAAGGGAGTGAACAGCGGCCCTCCGAAGAGACCCACCTGCTGACCGGTAACCACCGCGCCAGCACCGCCGCGCAAGGCGTGCAGCGCCGACGCGCCAGGCGCAGATGGCGCGAGATTCTGCTCTGCCAGCAAGCCAACCAATTCGGGCCAGTGGGCTGGGACCGAAGGCCGCGTATGCCAGCCCGCGTCGGGCGGCAACAAGGCATAGAAGGGCCTCGCCGCTGCATCGCCGGCGCAGTAGTCCAGAAACAACCGGCTCAGGCCGGGCGCAACGGTGATAGGGTGACAGTCTGCGGTGGGCAACTCGATCCTCTGTGGCTCATCCAAATGCGAAAGCGGGGTAAATTCCATGGCCTCGGTTTGAAACTCGGTTGTGTTAAGGATGCCACGCCGGGCAGAATCGATGCACAAGTGCCCCAGCGCATTCGCATGAAGGTCCTGAATCACAGGGTGCAACTGTTTTGAAAGGGCACGACTTCAGCCGTGCCGCAAAGGCGCCGGAAGAGGTCAGGGCTTTGGCCCCTGTGGGAAGGTTTTAGTGTCCTGTCTCCAAAGTTCTTGGCATGAATCCCGAAGAGCATCCGCAGATCCTTCGGCTCACCACCCCCAGACTCCACCCCAAAGAGCAAAGACCGCTCTTTGGGGACCCCGGAACTCCACCCCAAAGAGCAAAGACCGCTCTTTGGGGACCCCGGAACTGAGAAGCGTCTGGGGCCCCGTTCGCACAGGATGACATCCAAATTAGGGGTTGAGGGTCATCGAATTATGATGCGAACTTTTGGGACACACTAGATCGTTCAAAAACATCCCTCGGCGGCGAAGGCCGGCACGTTTCGAGGCTCGAAATCGGCGCGACTGAATTCGTGCCCTTTCAAAACTCATTTTCATGCGCGCGGAATCTTCATGCGATTGCCCTGCTAAGTGCCAGATTGCGCGTCGGCCATTCGGCAACTGTGCGTATACTCTTTCTGGTTGCGCATGTTTGCGCGCAGAGGAGAGAGACGAAAATGCCCAAGAAAGAAAAGACGCCCAAGACCGCCGCAAAGAAAAGAGCAACAAAAAAGGCCAAGACCACAAAGGCAGATGCTGCGGCCGTTCTGAAGCAGAAGGCGCCCAAAGCCTCCAAGCCCAAAGCTACCAAGACACAAACCAGGATAGCCCAGAAGCCAAAGGCCAGGAAGACCGCCAAAAAGGTCCAACCGGTGGTTGAGCAAAAGGCACAAGTGCTCAGTTCCGAAGTGATCTTCGAAGGGCCGCTTTTCAAGATTCTGCGCGACCGGCTGGTTGAACCGGGAGGCGCGGAAAACGAGCGCGATGTGATCCGCCACAATGGCAGCGTGGTCATTCTGGCCCTTGACAACTCCAAGAGCAAGAAAGACCCCTGGATTGTGGTCGAGCGCCAGTATCGCCATGCCGCCCAGCAATTTCTGTGGGAACTACCCGCAGGCAAGCTGGAGGAGGGCGAAGACCCCCTGCTGGGCGCCAAACGAGAGTTGGAGGAAGAGACGGGCTATAGGGCCAAAAAGTGGAAACCGCTGGTCGAGTATTTCGCCAGCCCCGGTTTTCTGGGTGAATCCATGAAGGTCTTTCTGGCCGAGGGCCTGGTGGCCGGCGACGCTCATCCAGAGGACGACGAGCAGATTGAACTTCGCCTGGTGAAGCTCTCTGAGGTGCTCAAGATGATCGCCAAGGGCGCGATCCTCGACGGAAAGACACTGACCAGCGTTCTATTGTTTGCACGCAAGTTCGCCGGCAAGCACAAGAAGTAGCCGCACGCCCTGCCGCAAATCAGCTTTCCCCGACGGGCGGGCCGCACAGGCCTGCCCGTCCCATTTTGCGGTGCATTCCCGCAGAAAATATAAAACCTTTCCGCGCAGTTTTGCGTCTTATCAGGTATCGGTAGGCGATCCCCTCGTTTGCCGTATCCCCGCAAGACCCAAAGAAAGCAGGAGCCTGTGGCTCAGTACAAAGGGAAGGTCAAGTGGTTCAACAACGCCAAGGGCTACGGATTCATCGGACGTGAAGACGGGCCGGATGTATTCGTCCACTACTCGTCGATCCAGTTGGACGGATACAAAACGCTGAAAGAGGGCGATGACGTTGAGTTCGACATCGTTCAAGGTCAGAAGGGTCCGCAGGCGGATGCAGTTGTCCGTCTTCGAGACCAGGCGGCTCATAACGCAGCCTAGCGGCGTCTAGAACCAGTCGTAAAAGCAAGACCACCGCCAAGTGGTGTACTTGAGTTGCGCCTGAGTCTCTCCCATTTATCACATCGTCCGGTCCAGGGAAAACAAGGCACTTATCCCCGCTAGGGCGAAACCAGAGTTCCTGTGGCCTCGTTCGCCCAGTGCAGGATCGCCGCTCCCTGGGTTCGCGTCGACTTGAATGCGGCGGCTTCGGGATACATCGACTCCGGTTCCGCTATAAGCAGCCCAGAATGGCAACCGGGATGCGGGAGGTTCGTCTTGCCTGGCTGCCAGGGCGGATACTGGTCGCGGAGACTCTTCGCATGGATAACCCTGCCATGGCCCGGCTGCTGGCCGAGACCGCCGATCTGCTGGAAATCGACGGTGGCGACAGTTTTCGCATCCGCAGCTACCGCCGCGCCGCCGAAGCCGCCGAGCAAACCACCGTGGACTTGATGGACGCCGCGGCCGATCCAGCACGCCTGATGGAAATCCCCGGCATCGGCAAAGGAATGGCGGCCAATCTCCAGTCCATCGCCTCGACCGGCACTCTGCCTCTGCGCGAGGAACTCCTGGCCAAGTATGGCGCTGGCCTTTTGGAGCTGCTGAAGCTGCCCGGCATGGGTCCCAAGACCGTCGCCCTGCTGTGGGATGCGGCAAAAATCGCCAGCATCGACCAGCTCGCGGAGGCGATTGAGGCGGGGCGCCTGGCCGGCCTGCCGCGCATGGGCGCCAAGCAGATTGAGAAACTGCGCAAGGGTATCGACGACTATCGCCGCAGCGCAGGGCGGTTCCGCATCGATGTGGCAGAAGAAGCCGCGGAGCGTATCTCCGCCTGGCTGCTGGCTTTCGAGGGCATCGAACGCGTGACGCCGGCCGGCTCCCTGCGCCGCGGCCGCGAGACGGCGGGAGACCTGGACCTGCTGGTCACCGGACCGGCTTGCGCCCCGGTGCATACCGCCGCGGCAGTCGAGCACGTGGCCGCTTACCCCGGCATCCACAACATCATCGCCAAGGGCGAGAACAAGGTGAGCTTTCACCTCGCCAGCGGCTTGCAGGTGGATGTGCGCCTGCTGCCCGCAGCCAGCTATGGTGCGGCTCTGCAGTACTTTACCGGATCCAAGGCGCACAATGTGGCGCTCCGTCAGCGGGCCCTCAAAATGGGCTACACCCTCAGCGAATGGGCGCTGGCGCGGCTGGACGACGACTCCACCGTAGCCGCGGCCACCGAGGAGGAGATCTACGCCGCCCTTGGCATGGAGTGGATCCCGCCCGAGTTGCGCGAAAACCTCGGCGAGATCGAGTCTGCCGCGCACAGCAGCCTGCCTCCGCTTGTCGACCTGGCCGACATTCGCGGCGACCTGCACATGCACACCACAGCAACCGACGGCCACAATACGATCAGCGAAATGGCCGAAGCCGCCCTGGCCCGCGGCTACGGCTATATCGCCATCACCGACCACTCGAAGTTCCTGGCCATGACCAACGGACTGGACGAGAAGCGCGCGCTCGAACAAATCCGGCGCATCCGCGAAGTGGACCGCCAGATGGAGGGCCGCATCCGCGTCTTCACCGGCATCGAGGTGGACATCCTCGCCGACGGCGCGCTTGACCTGGACGACGAGGTGCTGGCGCAGATGGACGTGGTCATCGCCAGCGTGCATAGCCGCTTCGACCAAAGCCGCGAGGAGATGACGGAGCGGGTCTTGCGGGCCATCGAGAACCCCTATGTGCGGATTCTTGGCCACCCCACCGGCCGCCTGCTGCTGCGCCGCGAACCCTTTGCGCTGGACATGGGCGTGGTGCTGCGCCGGGCGGCCGAGCTGGGCGTGGCCATGGAACAGAACGCCGCACCCGAACGGCTCGACCTCTGCGACCGCGACCTGCGCCTGGCCAAGGAACTGGGCTGCCGCATCGTGGTCTCCACCGACTCCCACGACACCCGCCACCTGGGAAAGATGGACTACGGCGTCCGCCAACTGCGCCGCGCCTGGCTGGGGCCGGAGGACGTGCTCAATACGCTGGAGGCGGATAAATTCCTTGCCGCGCTCAGGCCGAGAAGCTGACCCGCACCGGAAAGCAGCAGCTTCTCTGCGACTTGGGGCACATTTCAAGCGGCCGTGGGATTTTATGGCCTGTTCAACTCTTATAGAGGTAAGATAAGGGCGCCATGAGCCTACTCCATCAGGATTCTCCGGAAGAACTCGACGATGCCGCGCGGGGCGAGGAATTAACCAAGGGCACAAGCCATGTGGTTGTGGCGGCCATCATCGCGGCCGTACTGGTCTCCGTCGCCATTGCCTTGTATTTTTGGTCGGGAGAGAACGCACCCATGTCATCGGGCGAGGTCGTGCAGGTCTGGGCCCACCCGCTCCACTCCGTCAGCTCAGGGTACGACGCCAACGGCGCTCCCATGCCCAAGGAGACCTCGGACCATATGCTGGTCTTTGCCCAGGTAAAACTGCATAACGAGGGCAAGGTGCCGCTTTTTCTCCACGAGATCAGGGCCAATGCCACGCTGGAGGACGGCGTCCACACCAGCTACGCGGCCACCAAGACCGATTACGACCGCGTCTTCATCGCGTATCCTGAGCTGTCTGCGCTCCACGGCGCCGCACTCTCGCTGGACACCACCATCGAGCCGGGGCAGACACAGGAGGGGAACTTCGTTGCTTCATTCCGCATAACCAAGCAGGAGTGGGACGCGCGCAAGGACCTGAACTTCAGCTTCGCCTTCCGCTATCAGAAGGGCCTGGTGCTCACGCCCCACTCCGCGGTTATTGAGCAGTAGGAGGCGTCGGGGCGTTCTTGGGCACCGACAGATACCCGCTGACCTGGTTCTTCGAGTTCACCGTATTGACCACAATCTCAAAGAGTAACGGGTCCTTGCCGCTGTAGAACTGCAGGGGCTCGTTCACGCCCCGGTCCTTCTTCTCGTATCCCTTGTCGTCGGAATACACCATCACGGTGAACTTGCCCTTCTTGGGATCGGTCTTTTTCAGTTCCAAGGTCACTGTACCCACGGGCTTCTTTTGGCCCTTGTTGAGCGTGAACTCATAGAAGGTGCGGTCGCCCTTGTGCTTGAGAATCTCCAGCTCGTCGTGATTGCGGGCAATCAAGCTGCTGTGGCCGCTCAAATCCCCCTTCATCGACTGGAGTTGGCTGATCGTCGTGGCCAGGTCGTTCTGCGTCTTGGCCACGTCGCTCTTCACTCCGCCGACATCGGTCTTGACGTTGGAAACCTCGCTGGAAACCGCGCTGACTTGCTGCGCCGTCTGTTTCTGAGCGGTCTCCAGCCGTTGGCTGTTGGCCTCCTGGGCCTGCTCGCGGCGGATGATCTCCTCGGCGCGGGCGTCCATCTGCTTCTGGGTCAAGCCGAGCGACTTACCCAGCTCTTCGGTGGCCACCCGCAGGCGAGCATCGGTTTCGCGCAGTTCAGCTGCCAGTTTTACGTTTGACTGCTTGGCATCGGCCAGTTCGACTTGCTGGCTGGTCAGCCGGCCGCTGAGCGCGTAGCTCCAGATCAGGCCGCCTACCGCGCCCAGAAGCGCCACGGCGATCGCCGCGAGAAGCGCTCCAGAATAGGGTCGGGGAGCATTGTCAAGTTCACTCATTGATTTGCCTTTCTTGTCGGTTGCGATTCGATTATCGGACCGCTCTCTTGGGCCTGCTCAGACGGAATCGGAGCGAACCAACCCCGAAGGCAAGCCAGACTAGAGCCTTTTCTCCTCCCCGGCAATCGTTGTTGTCGCAGGGAACAGGAGAAATGGCTACCTTCAATACTCTACGCCAAGGCGCACTCACTCCGGCTTCGTCCGGCTGCTCCCAGGCGCAGGACTCAAACCTCTCTCATTGGACGCCCCAATGCCGGAAAAATCTCGGCCCATGGCTGTTCGTCTTCACTTGGACTCCAGAATAGAGAAAGTAAGTATCCTCTGGCTGAGCCGGAGGTTCTAAGGCTGGTGGCCCCTCAAAGGGGCCTGGCCAAAGCGCCCCTTGTCGGCAGCAGCCCTCCGCCCGCGCCGTAGGCGCAGCGGTTGTTAGCCCCGCGCTTCAGCGTGGGGTAGGCAAAACCAACAAATATTCAGGAGTCCTGTAGGGACGGCGCAGGAAGACCAAAGGCGGCCTTTTGGCGCTTTTGAGAAATCATTGAAAAGCACAAACCGGGGGTGATTCCCTTAAATGTCAAACGCCGCCTGTCGCCCCGGCAGAGCCGGGCCTTCCCCTTGTTGAATGACCCGCCGGCGTTCAAAAAAAGCTGGCCGCTCCAGACGTCATTCTCGCTCTCCTGTCCCGTTTCCGGCTCCTGTCGTCCCGCACTCCGTGACAACCATCGAATGGCTACGTTATAAACATCTTTACTGCAATCTTGTGCACTGGGCCTTTTTTGAGAGGCCAGGGCCCCCAGCGACCGAGATCCCCAGAGAGCGATTTTTCGCTTTGCGGGGTGGGAGCGACAAGTCTCTGTCGCCGGGGTGGATGACTTGTTCACACGTCGCATCTACCAGGAAAATTACGCAAAAGGGAGATACGAAGGCCATGTCGACTGCTGTCGCTGGGAAGGGTCTGGAAGGAATTGTTGCGGCGAACTCCGGAATCTGTTGGATCGACGGAGATGCGGGCGTGCTTGCCTATCGCGGCATCGACATTCACGAGCTCGCGGAGAAATCCACCTTCGAAGAAACCACCTACCTGCTCTGGAACGGTATTCTGCCCAACCCGTTTGCCCTGCGCGAGTTCCAGTCGCAGTTGTCGCTGGCCAGGGGTCTGGATTTTCGCATCGTCGACATGCTGCGCGGCATTCCCGCATCGGCCACGCCCATGGAAGTGCTGCGTACCGCCGTCTCCGCGCTCAGCTTCTACGACGCCGACGAGAAAGACAACTCCCACGACGCCAACGTGCGCAAGTGCTACCACCTGACCGCGCAAATGGCCATGATCGTGGCCATCTACGACCGCCTGCGCAAAGGCCTGGAGATCGTCCCCCCGGACCGCTCGCTCAACCACGCCGCCAATTTCCTGTGGATGCTGAACGGCGTGAGGCCCTCTGAAACCGCAACCAGAACGCTGGACATGGCGCTGGTGCTGCACGCAGAACATGAGCTGAACGCCTCCACCTTCGCCGCGAGAGTGATCGCGGCCACTCTCGCCGACGTTCACTCGGCCGTCACCGGAGCCATCGGCGCGCTCAAGGGACCCTTGCACGGCGGCGCCAACGAAGGCGTGATGCGCCTGCTGCTGACCATCGACAGGCTGGGCGCCGATCCGGTCGAATATGTGAAAAACATGCTGGCGGCCAAGCAGAAGATCTCAGGCTTTGGTCATCGTGTCTACAAGACCGAGGACCCCCGCGCCACCCACCTGCGCAAAATGAGCGAGCAGTTGGGCAAAGATGCCGGAGTGCCCAAGTGGTACGAGATGTCGCGGGCCATCGAGCTATATATCAATTCCGACAAGAAGTTGAACGCCAACGTGGATTTCTACTCGGCCTCGACCTATGCCACCCTGGGCATCGATATCGACCTCTACACGCCCATCTTCGCCATCAGCCGCATCGCCGGCTGGGCCGCGCACGTGATTGAGCAGTTGGACGACAACCGCCTCATCCGTCCACGCGCCGAGTACATCGGCCCCGTCTACCCGGCACCCTGGATTCCCATGGAGGAGCGGGGGTAGCTCGCATTTCTCACGGCCAAGTCAACGCTCTGTAGCGCCGGCCTCCTGGCCGGCTGTATTGGCGGCGCCCCCGCCGCCAGAGCAAAGCCTCATCTCTCTATGCATTTTGCACACACCGCAACAGAACAATCGTGGTCAGGCGTGGGTCGGGAGACCCACGCTACAGCCGGCCGGAGGCCGGCGCTACAAACTCGTTGACAAACTCGTTGGCGCGCCGTGTGAGGAACGCGGCAAAGGCAGCGTTCCGCTACTTCTGCCGCGCCTTCCACAGCAGGTACAGCGCCCACGCTGAGAGCGTGCAGTTGTCGCGGATTGTGCCGTTCAGCATCATCTCCTCGAAATCTTCCACCGCG
The DNA here is from genome assembly GCA_963839155.1 of uncultured Acidobacteriaceae bacterium. Taxonomy (GTDB): domain Bacteria; phylum Acidobacteriota; class Terriglobia; order Terriglobales; family Acidobacteriaceae; genus Telmatobacter. Next base: position 38,497 of record CAWITY010000002.1, on the reverse strand, counting down.
ACGGAACGGACTACCAGGTCGTACTCCTCGGGGTCGGGCGCCTTTTCGGTTGCTGTGAGTCCGGTGGCCAGAAAAACGTGTTGCTTCTGGCGGGTGAAGCCGTAGGCAATCCACAGCCATCCCAGGTAGTGCATCTCCGCCGCGTCGACGCCTATTTCTTCCTTCAGCTCGCCGCGCGCCAGCTCCTCGGGATCTTCAACTTCCATCTCCCAGCCCCCCTGGGGCAATTCCAGCGCCCGCTCCCCGATGGTGTAGCGGAACTGCTCCACCAGCCAGACGCGCCCATTGTCGATGGGCAAAATGATGGCCGCGTCATCCTTGTCCACCACCCCATAAAGGCCCTTCGTCCCGTTGGAGCGGAGGATCTCATCCTCGCGCAGGCGCATCCAGTGATTGCGATAGACCTCGCGGGTTGAAAGCGTGCTGATGGATGGGCTGGCGGTTTCTTGGACTGGCTTCATCGCGGCTCCTTTGGGCACAAAGCGTCTGATCGTCGCCGGATTGCTGGGCTTGGTCAGTAACAGCCCATCATAGACGGCTCGCTATCGCAGAAAAATGAAAAGACGCTCACTCGGCCCGAAGACGAAATTTCCGCAGACGGCCTACCAGCGAAGCGGGTCCGCTCACCCTGAGACGTACCACATTGCCTTCATACTCCCTGGAATGCACGATCATCCCCGCCTCGATCGCCGCCAGCGCGGCGCCCTCCTGCTGCGGTACCCAGAGTTCCGTCTCGATCACCGGATCGGAGAAGAGTGTCCGATCAATGGCGTTGAGCAGCGCCTCCATCCCCTCGCCCGTGCGCGCCGAGACGGCCACTTCGCTTCCACCCTGGAATCGCTCCTGGAACCCTTGCCGCTCGTCTTTCCCCAGCAGGTCGATCTTGTTCAGCACCTCGATGCGCGGCTTGTCAAGAACTTCAAGCTCTCCCAGGACCTTCTCCACCTGGGCTCTCTGCTCCTCGCCGTACGTAGACGAGGCGTCCCGGACATGCAGAAGCACCTCGGCCTGCGACACCTCTTCGAGTGTGGCGCGGAAGCTGGTCACCAGCGTGTGGGGCAGGTTGCGGATAAATCCGACCGTATCGGAGAGCAGGATCTTGCGCCGGCTGGGCAGCTCGATGGCGCGCAGCTTGGGGTCGAGGGTAGCGAACATGCGCGACGACTGCAGCACCTCTGCCCCGGTCAACTGGTTGAAGAGCGTGCTCTTGCCGGCGTTGGTATAGCCCACCAAAGCCACCGTGGGCACGGGCACGGACTCCCGGCGCTGGCGCTGCTGCTTGCGCACCCGGCGCACCGCCTCCAGATCGAGCTTCAACTGGTCGATGCGGCGCTTGATCTGCCGCCGATCAGTCTCCAGCTTGGTTTCGCCCGGACCCCGAGTGCCGATTCCGCCGCCCAACTGCGACATGGCCTTGCCCTTGCCCGTGAGCCGCGGCAGCATGTACTCAAGCTGCGCCAGCTCCACCTGCAACTGGCCCTCGCGGGTCCGCGCGTGGCGGGCAAAGATGTCCAGAATCAACTGGGTGCGGTCCAGCACCCGGCAGGGCAGGGCCGCCTCAAGATTGCGCAATTGCGTGGGCGTCAGATCGTGATCGAAGAGCACCAGGTCTGCCCCGGTGGAGGCAACAACCCCGGCAATCTCTTCTACCTTGCCGGAACCAATGAGCGTGGCCGGATCCGGCCGGGAGCGGCGCTGCATGAGCTCGGCAGCCACCAGGCCGCCGGCACTGGAAACCAGCTCGCGAAACTCGGCGAGCGACTCCTCCGCATTGAGCCCCGTGGAAAGATTTGCGCTGGCTTGCTGCTCGGGCTGGTTCGCAGCCTCAGGGGAGAGATACTCGGTGCTCGATCGCTCCACCGCGAGCCGCACTCCTGCAGTGCCGCCACGGTTGGTGTGGGTCCTCGCCCCCTTGTCCGTCTGGGTCAGGTTCACTCCCACCAGTACGGCACGCTCCGGTTGAGCTCCCCGGCGGCCAGAACCAGCCGCCAGAGATCCCGAGTTACCGCCGGAACCGGCAGTGCTTCCTTGTTCATTTCCCAATCGAGGCTGCTCTCCGCGCGCTATCGCTGCTCCGCGGCGACTGCGGTCGCCGCCGGTATGCTCACGGGACCCGAGCCAAACCCGGTTGACACCGCCGCGGGACGGTGCTCGCTATGCAGCACGCTCCGGTTGCTCACGACTGTCGATATTGCATGCTTGAAGATCAATTGCTCCTGGCTGTTGTTCTCCAGCAGCACGGAGTACTTGTCAAAGGAACGGATCTTTCCGGTCAGCTTGACGCCGCTGACCAGATAAATCGTAATGGGTGTCTTGTCCTTGCGGACCGTATTCAGAAACGTGTCCTGAATGTTTTGTGCCGGCTTGTTCTCCATATGCCGATCTCCTACTTTCTTTTGAGTGGTTTGGTGCTGCTAAGTTGCAGAAACAGGTCCCAACAATCCGCGGGTACGGCTTCGGGAGCCCCAAAGCCGATAAATCCCGCAATGTGACAACGATAAATGCGTTTGCCAACCTTTTCAACCATACCCCAGGGTTTAGCAGCTTTCCCGCGCAGTCTCACACCGTGCGCTACCACCCCGAAGCGCCTAATCAGAAGCCCAAATCAATCTACCGTAGATTCGATGAAGATTCCTTTCAACTTCAAAAGAAAGGCCTGCGCCGTCCCGGTGTGGGACAGGTTCCCCGGCGCGGCTGGTAGCATGGTGAGGTGAAAACCACGGCCACTCCTCCCAGTCCCTTTCAAACCACGCAGCCGGTGCCGATGCTGGACCTCAAGCGCCAGTACCGCCCGCTCCACAAGGAACTGCTGGATGCCGTCGGACATGTGCTTGAGACGCAACAGTTCATCCTTGGCGAGCCGGTAGCTGCCTTTGAAAAGGCTGCGGCAGAACAACTGGGTGTGGCCCATGCGATTGGCTGCTCTTCGGGCACCGACGCCCTGTGGCTGGCGCTGGCGGCGGCCGGAATCGGCCCTCTACCCCACGAACCAGAACCCGTCCGCGGGGCCCCCGGACCGGGCATGGCCGTCGTCACCACCCCGTTCAGCTTCTTCGCCTCGGTCAGCGCCATTCTGCGCGCCGGCGCCACCGCCGTGCTGGCCGACATTGACCCCGCCACCTTCAATCTGGACCCCGCCGCCGTGAAGAGCCGTCCTGAACGGCCCGCCAGTGCCACGCCCGTCAAGCGCGATTCTGCCCGTTCATCTTTACGGCCAGTGCGCCGATTGGGACGCATTTTCAAGTCTGGCCTGCCAGCACGGGCTCAAGCTGATTGAAGACGCCGCCCAGGCCTGGGGCGCGGAGTGGCAGGGCGTCAAGGCCGGCGCGCTGGGCGATGCCGCGGCCTTCAGCTTTTATCCCACCAAGAACCTGAGCGCCGCAGGCGACGCCGGCATGGTGACCACCAACTCCGACGAACTGGCCGAGCGGGCGCGGATGCTGCGCCAGCACGGCATGCGCCGCCGCTACTACCACGACGAAGTCGGCTGGAACACGCGCCTGGACGGCTTCCAGGGCGCCATCCTCTCCGTCAAGCTCAAGTACATCGACGGCTGGAACCAGGCCCGCCGCGCCGTGGCCGCGCGCTACCACGCACTCTTCGCCGCCGCGGGACTGGCCGAGGCCGGGCCCTATCCCAGCCACGGCGTGGTGCTGCCGCACGAGGTTGCGGGCACCCGGCACGTCTGGCACCAGTACGTCATCCGCACGCCCCGCCGCGACGAACTGCGCGCGTTTCTCGCCGCGCGCAAGATCGGCTCGGAGATCTACTACCCCGTCCCGCTGCACATGCAGGACGCGCTGAAGGGCCTGGGCTACGCCGAAGGCAGCTTCCCCGAGGCCGAGCGCGCCGCCCGCGAAGTGCTGGCCCTGCCCATCTTCCCCGAGTTGCGCGAAGACGAGCAGCAGACGGTGGTCGCCGCCATTGCCGAGTTCCTGAGCTAGAGCATTTTCGTAAATTGTGTAGACCGGAAATTTGTTGGTCTCCCATCCATTCCGCTGGAAAACGCGGAATGGATGGGGCACGGAAGTCTATAGCAAAAGCAAAAATGCTCGAACGACCTTCATTACGATCTCTGAGCCTCGCGGGAATGTTTTTCCGCGGCCGGTCTTTCTCCATGCGCGGTTATGCCGGCGAAAGCGCCTGTAGCAGCGCCACCGTCATGCGGTTCAACGGCGTCGCGATGCCGTGCTGCTCTCCCCTGCGCACAATCGCCCCGTTGCGTGCATCGATCTCCATCGGCCTTCCCGCCAGCCGGTCGGCAAGCATGGAGTTGATCGAGTCCGGCGAACCCGCGCGATAGCCGTCCAGCACCTGCTGCCCGATGCAATCGTCAAGTTGAGCCCCTTCGGCGCGGCCCACGGCAACGCACTCCGCAACCATCGCCAGCGCGATGTTTCCCAGCGCCTCATCGCGCAGCACGCCCGCCGGCTTCAGGGTGAGCGCGGAGATAGCCCCCGGAGCATTGATGCACAGCTTGCGCCAGGCAGCGGTAATAAGGTCTCCGGTAAGCTCAACCTGCGCACTGGTTCCCGCAAACAAAGCCGCGAACTTCTCCCCGCGCCATCCGGCTTCAACCTGCATGCGCGCCGCGCCCCGCTGCAGCACCACGTCGTCGCCTTGCCGCTCCACCGGGCAATCGATAATCACCGGAACAATCAGCTCAGGATTCACATAGGGCGTAAACCGCTCCCGATGCTCCACGCCGTTCTGGAAGATTGCCACTTGGGTACTGCTCGCGCAAAGGGTTTGCAGCCACGCCGCCGCCCCCTGCGCATCGTAAGCCTTGGTGGCCACAAAGACCCATTCCACGGGTTCGGCCAGCGCCGGGTCGGTGAGGTTCGCCGCCTTCACGGCCACATCCCCTTCCGGCGTCTTGACGGTCAGGCCAGCCAGCGCGCGCCGGGTACAAAGCGTGATCTGATGGCATCCAGCCACTTCAAGAAGCGCGGCCAGCGCTCCCCCAATGGCTCCCACACCAACAATTGCAACTTGCGCCATTGCCGTCCCTCCTTGGGCCAGCTCAATTCAGGGAGTTGCACCCCGCGCCTGATCCCTGTCCCCGCTCAGGCGCCAAACCAGCCCTTTTGCCGGGCCTCTTCCAGGCGCACTTCAAGATATTTCCATAGCGCCGGGCAACCCGCCTCGATCTCCGGGGCAATGCGCCGCACGACGCGCTCGTAGCTGACGCCGTTCTCCACCCAACTCTGGCCCTTGTTGGAGAGATTCAGCAACACGGGCATGGCGCGATCGACGGCATGGGCAAAACGCGCCTCCGGCGTATCGCCAAACTCGAACTCCCGCCACAGTGCCAGAAAATCGGTTCTTTGGGGTTCGGGCAGCATCCCGAAGATCCGGGTCACAGCGGCCAGTTCGGCGGCCTGGCGCTGCTCCCAGCCTCCCTCGACAAAAACCATCACGTCGCCCGCGTCGATTTCACCGATGTCGTGGACCAGCACCATGCCGATCACCCGGTGGATATCCACGGGCGACTGGGCAAAGCGCTCCAGCGCAAACGCCATCAAGGCAAGCTGCCAACTATGCTCGGCCGAGTTCTCATAGCGATCGATGCCGATGGGGCGCACTTTGCGCGTGACGCCCTTCAGCTTGTCCAGTTCCAGAATGAAATCGACGATCTGTTGCATGATCTAGCCTCAAAAGAGACTATATCCAACCATCCCGGTGAGCGATGAAAAATCGGGGAAGTTGCTCCGCCGGCCGGTCCGTTCTTCAGCACGCTCTCAGAGATCGCAGGGATCTGGGTGCCCTCGCGAAGCTCTTGTCTTTGCGCCAGACCGGGCCGTCTCCACGATGCCTGCAAGGGTACGAGAATTGTGAAACCGCTGTAGCCGCAAAAACAACGGCGCGGCGAGGATGAGGCACCCGCTTTTTTCGTTTGTGCAGAAAAGCTACCCCAGAAACATCCCCGCAATCGAAGCTGAGATCAAGTTTGCCATCGTTCCGGCCAGCATGGCTCTGACGCCCAGCTTGGCCAGTTCGTTGCGCCGCTCGGGAACCAGCGCGCCGATGCCGCCGATCTGCATGCCGATGGAGCCCAGGTTGGCGAATCCGCACAGCGCAAAGGTGGCGATGGTGAACGAGCGGCCCAGCAGCGCGGCCTTCTGAATGCCCAGTTGCTGATAGGCGATGAACTCGTTGAGCACCATGCGCGTCCCGAGCAGGTTGCCGATGGCCGGGGCGTCCTTCCAGGGCACGCCGATCAGCCAGGCAACGGGCGAGAAGAGGAAGCCCAGTACCTGATTGATGCTCGCGGGGAACCAGACGATGCCGCCATGGACCCAGGCCATCACACCATTGAGCAGAGACACGAGAGCAAGGAAGCTGATCAGCATGATGCCCACGTTCATGGCCAGCTTGCCGCCGTCGATGGTGCCGCGGGCCACGGCTCCGATGAGATTCTCTTCCTTGTGCTCTTCGCTTTTGGGCATGATCACCCGGCCTTCGGTAGCTGGCTTTCCGGTCTCGGGAACGAGCATTTTGGCCATGAGAATGGTTCCGGGCGAAGTCATGATGACCGCGGCCAGCAGATGCTTGGCCTCAATGCCCTGCGCGATGTAAGCCGCCATGATGCCTCCGGAGACGTGGGCCATGCCGCTGGTCATGATGGTCATCAGCTCGGAGTTGGTGGCCCCGGCCAGGAAGGGGCGGATGGTCAGCGGGGCCTCGGTCTGGCCCATGAAGATGCTGGCCGCCACGTTCAGGCTCTCGGCTCCGCTGATACGCATGGTCTTCTGCATCACCCAGGCAAAGGCGCGGATGACGATCTGCATTACGCCGATGTGATAAAGCAGCGCGAAGAACGCGGAGATGAAGATGATGGTGGGCAACACTTGGAAAGCGAAGACTGAACCCATATTCGGCCCTGGGAGCAGTTTGCCGTACGCGCCGGAGTTGGGCAGGCCGAGCTGGCCGAAGAGCGTCACTGTTCCGGCCTGGGTGTTGGCCAGCATGGCGTTGATGGCGCTGCCGGCGTGTTCGAGCACCACTTGGCCAAAGCTGAAGCGCAGGACAAGAAAAGCGAAGGTCAACTGCAGGCCAAGTCCCCAGGCCACGGTGCGCCAGCGGATGTGTTTGCGGTCAGTTGAACCCAGCCAGGCCGCCAGCAGAACGGCCAGAATTCCCAGCACTCCAATAAATCGATCCAAAACGGTCTCCTTGAAAAGCAGCTTCTAGCTCTTGGCTTCTAGCTGTTAGCTCTTTCGTGCTGCTTTCGGCACTTGGGCTCCTCTTGAGCAGATTACCGCTTGGGAACAGCCAAGCGAGAAGCTAAAAGCTAGCAGCTAGAAGCTGCTCTTCGACTACCTTACCGCATCGCTCAAATAGGCTTCCGCCGTCTCGCGGGTGAAGATGCGGCTCACCAGCGGCACTGCATGCGGCGGAGTTTCAGACAAAGTGATGGCCCCCTTGAGCAACGCGATAGGCTCGGGCAGCAGCGCGGTGGTGGTGGCGTACAGCGTGGCGAAGGGCTGTCCTTTTTCGACCTTTGCGCCTCGTTTCGCATGAAAGGCGATACCGGCGTGCGGGTCGACCGGTTCGCCGGCCTTTTCGCGGCCCGCGCCCAGCCGCTGCACCGCCCAGCCGATCATGGTGGTATCCATCTCCGCAACAAATCCGCTCTCCCAGGCTTTGAGCACCTGGGTCGCGCCGGGCTGGTGGAATTCCGCAGGATGGTCGAAGACGCCGGTGTCGCCGCCCTGAGCCTGAATCATGGCAAAGAAGGCGCGCAGCGCCGAGCCGCCGGCCAGCGCAGCTTCAGCGCGTGCATAACCTTCCTCTGGAGTGGCGGCCTGACCGCCCAGATGAATCATCCATCCGGCCAGAATCAGCGACAGCTCGCGCAGATCTTCGCTCGCGGCCGGACGATGGCCACGCAGCAAATCTACCGCCTCGACCAGCTCGATCCAGTTGCCGGCGGTGCTGCCCAATGGCTGCCCCATGTCGGTCATCAGGGCCACAGTGCGAGTGCCCACGCCCTCGGCGGTGGCCACCATCAGCGCGGCCAGATACTGGGCGTCTTCGAGCTTTTGCAAAAAGGCTCCGGAGCCGGTTTTCACGTCCAGGACCAGGGCGTTCAGCCCCGCGGCCAGCTTCTTGCTCAGAATTGACGCGCAGATCAGCCCTGGGCTCTCCACCGTGCCGGTGCGGTCCCTCAGGGCATAGAGGACGCGGTCGGCGGGAACCAGCGCCGGGGTTTGGCTCACGATGGAGGCCCCGCACTTGAGCAGAACTGTCTCAAATTCAGACAGTGACAGCGCAGTGCGGAAGCCGGGGATGGCCTCCAGCTTGTCGAGCGTGCCGCCGGTGTGGCCCAGCGCGCGCCCGCTGATCATGGGAACGGCCACCCCGCAGACCGCGGCCAGCGGAGCGATCAGAAAGCTGGTCTTGTCGCCCACGCCGCCAGTGGAGTGCTTGTCAACCGCCATTTTGCCCAGGTGGGCGGGGGAGAATTTCTCGCCGGAGTCGCGCATGGCCAGGGTGAGCGCTCGCGTTTCGTCCAGCGAGAGACCACGCAGCCAGGCAGCCATGAGCCAGGCGGCAAGCTGCTCCAGGGCAATCGATCCGTCCGCCGCGCCCGCGGCCAGGAAGCCGATCTCGCGGGTGTCCAAAGCGCCGCCGTCGCGCTTTTTGCGGATCAGATCGATCATGTGGAGAGAAGGAATGCCGGCGCTTTCTATCGGTTGCGATTCTGCCAGATTCATTGAGGCTCAACCCTTTTTCAATTTCATGTCAAAGGCCAGCGGAAGAAGATCGGAAAAGGCCATGGTGCGCACGCCGTTGGCCACATGGAAGATGACCGGGGCATGGGGCAGAATGAACTCAGCCAGCACCTGGCGGCAGGCTCCACAGGGCGGGCTGCCCGCATGGTTCAAGTTGGCGACTGCTGCGGCCTCGATGCGAACCTCGGGCCCAAACTGGGAAACTGCCCGCACCAGGGCGGACCGCTCGGCGCAGATGGTCAGCCCGTAGCTGATGTTCTCCACGTTGGTCCCCGTTACGATCTCTCCGCTGGTCAGTTTGAGGGCAGCTCCCACCCGGAAGCCGGAGTAGGGCGAATACGAGTGCCGAGCAGCCTGGCTTGCCAGTTCCAGCAGGTCTTCGAGCACCGCAATCGCCGAGGCAGGTTCATTCATCGGGGTTCAATCTCCTTGCAGCGTGAGAGTTGAGGCTAAAGCATTTGCACCCCTGCTGTACACAGGGGCGGAGTCGAGCGGACCCCAGCCGGTCCCTAACCCTGTTCCCTGTTTTCCTCAAGTTGCTCCCTATCCCTCCGATAAACGGCTTGGGTGCTTGCCGCGCCGGGGGCTCTTTTCCCGGTCGGGCGCATGAGTGGAGACGATGGATGAACTGACGAGGGACTTCCTGATTGAGAGCCAGGAAGGGCTGGACCGAATGGAGCGCTGCCTGACCGACCTGGAGGCGCGGCCCGACGATACCGGCTTGCTGGCTGAGATATTCCGTTCCGTGCACACCATCAAGGGGACCACCGGGTTTCTTGGCTTCAAGCGGCTGGAGAAACTGGCTCACGCGGGCGAGAACCTGCTTGGATTGCTGCGCGAAGGCAAACTGACCGCCAGCGCGGAAACGATCACCACTCTGCTGCAACTACTCGATGGCCTTCGCGCCATCCTCAGGTCGATTGAAACCGAGGCCAGCGAGGGCGAGGGCGAAGATGCTGTCTTGATTGGCCGGCTGGAGAACCTGCAGGCTCCGGCGCAGGATCATGCAATTCACTCGGCCCGCATACCTGCCGGAGCGCAGGCGCCCCCGAGCCGCCCGGCTATTGTCCCCGCTGCCTGGGCAGCCGAGCCCGTGCCGGCTGCTCCGGTCGCGCCCATCGCGGTGGCCGAAGCGAATGCGGAACCAGCCCGTCCGCGCGCCCAGGCCGGCGCCGCCGCCGAGAGCACGTTGCGCGTGGACGTCACGCTGCTGAACCGCATGATGAATCTGGTTGGGGAACTGGTGCTCATCCGCAACCAGATCTTGCAGGCCACCTCCGCCGATCCGAATATGACGCTGCTTTCCCGCCGGCTCGACATGGTCACCGCGGATCTGCGCGAGAGTGTGATGAAGGCGCGCATGCAGCCGGTCTCCAACATCTTCTCCAAGATGCCCCGCATGGTGCGCGACCTCTCCCAGTCGCTGGGCCGCCGGGTGCGGCTTGAGGTGGAGGGCCAGGAGACGGAACTCGACAAGAGCCTGCTTGAAGCCATCAAGGACCCGCTGACGCACGCCGTAAGAAACTCCCTGGACCACGGCATCGAGTCACCCGAGACACGCCAGGCGGCAGGCAAGGACCCGGAAGGAACCCTCAGGCTGCGCGCCGCCCAGGAGGGCAGTCACGTCATCATCGAGGTCTGCGACGATGGCGCAGGCATCGCCGTCGACATGGTGCGGCAGAAGGCCATCGAGCGCGGCCTCATTACCGCGGAACGCGCCGCGCAACTGGCAGAGCGGGAATTGCTCGAGCTTCTCTTTCTACCCGGCTTCTCTACGGCCAAGGCGGTGACCAGCGTGAGCGGCCGCGGCGTAGGCATGGACGTAGTCCGCACCAATGTGGAACGCATCGGCGGCAAGGTGGAGATCGACTCCCGCCCCGGCAAGGGAACCAGCCTCAGGCTGCGCATTCCCCTCACGCTGGCCATCATTCCGGCGTTGATAGTCCGCAGCGTGAACCAGAGTTTTGCCTTACCCCAGGGAGCGCTTTCCGAACTGGTTCGCATTCCCTCCCGGCAGGCCGGAGCAGCCATGGAGTGGATGGAGGGCGCGCCACTTTACCGGCTGCGCGGCAAACTGCTGCCGCTGGTGTTTCTCGACCGGCTGCTGATGCCCGCCGGGGAACACAAGGAGCACACGGAGAAGGAGCACTTCATCGCCGTGCTGGACGCCGACGGACGCCGCTTTGGCCTGGTAGTCGACGGGTTGGCCGATCCCGAGGAGATCGTAGTCAAACCGCTTAGCGCAGTGCTCAAAGGCATCGGCCTGTTTTCTGGCGCAACCGTGCTGGGCAACGCCGATCTGGCGCTGATTCTCGATCCCGGAGCGATTGCCTTGAAGGCCGGCGTGGGACTGCTTTCGGAGGAAGAAGAAGCGACCACATTGGAGGACGAGAGCGGCGCAGAGACCGGTGGAAGCCAGGAAGAATTCCTGCTGGTGGAAGCTGCCGGGCGCCAGGCTGCCGTGCCGCTGGCCGATGTGCTGCGCATCGAGCAGCTTCCGCTGGGGCGGATCGAGTACATCGGCTACCGTCCGGTGCTGAACTTCGAGGGCCAGCTTTTGCCGGTGGAGGATTCCGGCGGCGTGCTGGCCGAGGCTCAGGGCGTGCCGGAGACGCAGATTATCGTGGTGGTCTGCCGCCAGGACGGACGCCAGGTGGGCATCGCGGTTTCCCATGTGCTGGACGTGGCCGCTGGCGGATCCCTGGTTGAGGCCGGCAGCCGCCAGCGCACCGCCGGCGTGACGCTGCTGAAAGATCGTGTGACCGGTGTGGTTGAACTAGCCGGTGCGGCCCCGCTGCCGGTCGGATAGCCAGGTTGCGGGAGAACTCAATGGGGGCTGGCGAAAGGCGCCGTGGCACGGCTTTCGTAGTGCCATGAAGGTAAACAAGTCTGTGGGAGCTTTCGCCCCTGATGCAGGCTCTTCAGTTGTTTCGCTCTAAACGAGGCCATTTTCCGCTGCCTGCGATGCATGTTCAAGGCGGCGCAAATCGATTCGCGGAGGAGGGGGTCATGGGCACAATCGGCAGTGCTTCGCATCGCAAGAAGAAAGGAGCGGCGTTGGTAGAGATGTGCTCCGTGCGCGTGGGGCAGGCGCTATTTGGCGTGCCCATCCACCATATTCTGGAGATCGTGGGTTCGGCGCGCCCGCAACCCGTACCTCTTGCTCCCCGTTTTGTAGGCGGATTGGTGCACTACCGGGGCGACGTCCTGACCACGGTGAGCCTGCGCCAGTTGCTGGGGCTGCCACCCAACGACGGCGCGCAGGACATCCTGGTTCTGGAGAACTCCGGCGGCTGCTTCGGGCTGTTGGTGGACTCGGTGGGCGAGGTGCTGACCGTATCCTCGACCGACCATGAGCCCAACCCCTCCACGCTGGACGAGCGCCGCGGAGCCCTGTTCGCCGGCGCCTACAAGCTCAAGGACGGCCTGCTGGTCATGCTGGACCCCGAGAAGCTGGACCCCATGCGGTTGGGCGCGGTTCAGGGAACCTGAGCGATGGCCACCAGCAGCCGTACCCGAATTCTGATCGCGGACGACTCCGCGGTGATGCGCAGCCTGCTGCGAACCGTCATCGCCACCGATGGCAGCCTTGAAATAGCCGGGACCGCGGCCGACGGCGAAGCCGCATTGGACGCTCTGGAGAGGCTTCATCCGGACCTCGTCCTGCTTGACGTGGAGATGCCTGTGCTGGACGGCCTGGCCACTCTTCGGACGCTTCGCAAACGCGGACACAAAATCCCGGTCGTGATGTGCAGTTCGCTCACCCAGCGGGGGGCCAAGGTGACGCTCGATGCACTGGCCGCCGGCGCCTCGGACTATGTGGCCAAGCCGGTTGGCCAGGAAGGCCGCGACGCGGCGATGCAGGCGCTGGTCCGCGAGCTGATTCCCAGAATCCATGCCCTCACCAGCCAGGCGCCGGCGCCCGCTCATCCGTTCTGCTTTTCTGGAGCGGCTCCCCCGCCGGCTCTGCCTGCCAGAACGCTGCCGGCTTCCTGGATGCCGGGCGTGATAGCCATCGGCATCTCCACGGGAGGCCCGGCAGCTCTGGACGTACTTCTTCCTTCGCTGCCGTCCAGCTTTCCCTTGCCGGTGCTCATTGTGCAGCACATGCCGGAGCTGTTTACCGGGCTGCTGGCCAATCGCCTGAACGCGCGCTGCCCGTTGCAGGTGCGCCAGGCCGCCGAGGGCGATGCGCTCCAGGCGGGCAATATTTATATCGCGCGGGGCAACTGGCACATGGAGGTACTTGCCGGTGCGCGCGCTGGTGCGCCGGCCACGCTGCACCTGACCCAGGGTCCGCCAGAGAACTACTGCCGGCCGGCCGTGGATGTGATGTTTCGTTCTGCCGCCTCGGTGCATGGCGCGGGCGTGCTGGCCGTGGTGATGACCGGCATGGGTTCCGATGGGCTGCTGGGCTGTCGTGCGATTCGGGATCGCGGCGGCTGCGTGCTGGCCCAGGACCGCTCCACGAGCGCGGTCTGGGGCATGCCGGGCGCGGTCGCACAAGCCGGATTGGCTCATAGCGTTCTGCCCCTTTCAGGATTGGCCCCGGAAATCCTGCGCCTGGCCACCCGCTTGCGCCAGCCTGCAGCCGCGCTGCGGGGATCGGTGGCTTAGCGATGCAGAAATCGCCCAAGGTCGACTACTCCTACCTGCGTCAAGTGGTCCACAGCCTGTCGCAGAATGTGCTGGACCCCTCGCGCGACTACCTTTTTGACGCTCGCCTGACGGAGCTTTTGCGCCATTGGCGCATGACCGGCCTGCAAGAGCTGGTTGAGCATATGCGCCAGACCAAGAACCCTGAGCTGGAGCGTGCCGTGGCCGAGGCCATGACCATCAACGAAACCAGTTTCTTTCGCGATGGAAGACCCTTTGAACTTCTGCGCCTGAAGCTGCTGCCCAAGCTCATCGAAGCCCGCAGGCAAGACCGCGCCTTGCGCTTCTGGAGCGCGGCCTGTTCCACCGGGCAGGAGGCGTACAGCCTGGCGATGCTCGTGCGGGAGCACTTTCCCCTGCTGAGCGGCTGGAGTACCCGCATCGAGGGCACCGACATCTGTTCGGAATTGATTCTGCGCGCCCAGCGGGGCCGTTTTCATCGCATCGAGATGAGCCGTGGACTGCCCGCGCGCTATGTCGCGCGCTACTTCGACAAGGTGGGCGATGAGTGGGCGGTCAAGCCCGAGATCCGGCAGATGTGCGCCTTTCGCCGGGCCAACCTGTGCGCTCCCAACCTGCCCTTCGCCCGCGGCACCGACCGCTTCGACGTGATTTGCCTGCGCAATGTGATGCTCTACTTCTCGCAGGAGACACGAAAGACGCTGCTGGCCGCGGTGCACCGCCTGCTGGCGCCCGACGGCGTTCTCTTTCTGGGCTCCGCAGAGCAACCAGCCGATCCCTCGCTGTGGACCGCTGTCCTTGGGGGCGGAACCTGCCACTTCACGCCGAGATCCGCGAGCTAGAGCGTCCTTCTCACACGGCGCGTCACGGCGGTAGCGCTGGGTCTTCCGACCTTCTCAGGACATTGTTTGTCGGGTGGCCCCGGTCTCGGGGACCCGTCCCAACCAAGATGAGATTTCGCTTGATAAAATCCCACTTAACGTCGGGGCCACCCGTCCAAACCGCTCCACGATCTGGCAAGTGAAACAGCTCCCGGTTTTGATTTGACCGGCATTTCAGGCGCGAATCCGATACGACCAACAACAAAGGAGGACTACTGATGACGGATCACTCCAACACCGACAGTCCCTGGTTGGTGATCATCGACATGCAGACCATCTTTTCGCAATATCCGAAATGGTGGGGCTGCCCGAAATTCAACGAAGTGATTCAGCCAATTCTCGATCTTGCGGCCATGTTTGGCGACCGCACACTGATCACGCGTTTCGTGAGGGGACCCGCCCCGCAAGGCTCCTGGGTACCCTATTACCAACAGTTTCCGTTCGCCAATGTGCCTGGCTCGGACCCTATTTACGACCTGGTTCCCCCGATCGCGAATCTGGTCAGAGGCGACAACGTCATCACCATGACCACCTTCAGCAAGTGGGGCGATGAAGTGCATGGTTTGCGTGCCAAGACGGGTAAAGACCCGCACTTGGTGCTAGCTGGTGTGGCGACCGACTGCTGCGTTCTCTCTACAGCCATGTCCGCCGCCGAAGCCGGGGCATTCGTGACGGTCACTTTGGATGCCTGTGCGGGCTCGTCCGACGAAAACCAACTGGCCGCCAAGAAAATCCTGATTGGATACGCTCCGCTCATAAGCATCACGGATACTCAGCAACTGCTGAATGGCTGACCAGACGCAACGCGGATTGGGAACAGTTTTGCACGGCACGCCGCGGAGATCGGCGGCGCGAGGGGAGGTATGTCGATACGCGTCCATTTCGGATTCGTGGGCAGGTGGCCCGGTCATCACAATTTCCGTGGCTGGGCCCCGTTTATCGCGGTCTCATCGCGATGAATGGGGCACAGCCTTCCGTCATGGCAATGATCGAAGGAGCCAGAATCGATGCCTGGGCCACCTGCCCTCGTTCCCAGACGATTCGGCTGGCTTTCCGCGCAGCCAATAACAGTCCTTCAGAGCAAATCTCCAAATGGTATAGAGGAGATTCTCGCGGTGTTGACGGAGGGAGCGTGGGGCTTCAGCCCCACGAAATCGAGACACAAGTTGAACTGGCCTTCAGGCCCGGGGCTGAAGCCCGCTTGAATTTCCCGCTTATTCAGGGGACTAAAGTCCCCCGCTCCCTCCGTCCCTTTCTCCTCTGTAAACCGATTGGAGAGCAGCTTTGGTCCCAAAGTCCCTCAGTCCTCAGTCCCTTCCAGCAGTTGCTCCACCGCGGCGTGCAGGCGCGCGGCAATGGCGGCTTCGCTCTCCTCGGGCGCAAAGCGGATGGGCTGGCCGACGCGCACCTCGATGGTCCCGGAGCGGAACCAGCGGCGCTTGCCGGTCTTCAACTCGCCCAGGCCGCAAATGGCCACCGGCAGCACCATGGCTCCCGACTGCTTGGCCAGCAGGCCGATTCCACCGCGAAAGCCAGCCAGCTTGCCCTCTGCCGAGCGTGTGCCTTCAGGAAAGACCAGCACGTTGAAGCCGCGGTCCATGGCCTTGCCGGCGTGGGCAAAGCTGGCCTGGAAATTTCGCAGCCGGGGCAAGGGAAAGACATTGAAGAGCGCGGTCAGCGCCAGCCAGGCCAGCGGGCCGAAGAGCGAAAAGCGGCCATTGTCGGGATTGCGGAAGTGGCGGAAGTCCCAGAGCATCTCGCCGGACATGGCCGCGGCTATTCTCCGCCGGAGGTGCGCGGGCAAAGCATATTGGACCAGCGGGCCGTCGTAGGCGGTGACATGATTGGCTACGATCAGCAGCGGGGCATCGCCGGTGGGCAGGTTGGGCGCGACCACCCGCGGATTGGCCAGCAGCCACACCAGCGGGCGCATCACAGCCTCAATAAACGCCGTGCGCAGCCACTGGACCGGCTTGAGCCAGGGCCAGCGGGGATAGACGTACTTCCTGGAAGCTGCCCCGGCGGGGGCGCTCCACCCTCCATCCTGAGCTTTTTCCAAGGTTTGTCCGTCAATAAAGCTCCGTGCCCCATCCAGTCCGCCGCTTTTGGCGGAATGGGTGGGAGAGCACGAACCCTGTTCGGCCTCAGTCTCTCCGGCAACCAGCTTGCGCAGCTCTCCCAGCGTCTCGATGTTCTCCAGCAGCCCGCTCTCGGTGGACATTCCCAGTTTTTCTTCGATGGCCGCGGCCAATTGCACGCGCCCCAGGCTGTCGAGGTGCAGATCTTCCGTCAGGCGCAGCTCGTCTCCCTGGCCCGCTGGAGTCTCTCCGGCAATCTGGGCTACGAGGGCCACCAGCCAATCGGACGAAGTGGAGGAGGAAGCCGCATAGGGGGTCCTGGCCGCTGCCTGGATGCCCGCCAGCCACGCGGCCACGGGCTTGCGCTTCACCTTTCCGGTGGAAGTGCGGGGCAGGTCGGGCTCGGGCCACAGAGCCCAGCGGCGGATGCGCTGAAAGTCAGCCAGCCGCGTATTGGCGCGCTCCACGGCTGCCGGCGCCTGTTCGCCGTCTCCGCGGCAGGCGAGCACGGCATAGGGTTCGGGGCCGGAGGGTGTTTCCAGGGCCACCACCGCACAAGCTGTCACGCCCGCTTCCTGCTCAACTTCCGCTTCTATATCCTCGGGATGCAGGTTGACGCCCGCGGCGGTGACAATGGTCTCGCTCTTGCGGCCCAGGAAGCGCATCCCGCCGCCGGACTGAGTCTCGGCCAGGTCGCCGGTCGCCAGCCATTCGTCTTGCCGCTGGCGCATGGCGCCGCCAGCCCAAGTAGCGGTAGAGATCATGGGGCCGCGCACCAGCAACTCCCCATCCGGCCCCAGCTTCACTTCGCGGCCGGGCATGGGCTTGCCGATGCTGCCCTTGGCCACGTGGAAGGGATGGTTGAGAGTGATCAGCGCGGTGGTCTCGGTCATCCCATAGCCTTGCACCAGGACAAACCCGAGGGCGTTCCAGAACTGCTCGAGCGGGCCGGGCAAGCGCTCCGCCGCCGGAGATCAGCGCCCAGAACTTGAAGCCGAAGGCGGAGTGAATCTTGCGGAAGCGCCACCAGCGCTTCCAGGCCTTGATGCCCTGCGACGCGGCGATTTGCTCTGCCAAGCCGGGGTCGAGGCTCTCAAGATGCGTTTTGAGCAGCGCCAGCACGCGCGGCACGGCGGCCAGCACCGAAATGCGCTCGCGGCGGATGGTCTCAATCAGCTTGGGCGCCACCAGGCGACTCTCGAAATGCACCTCGGCGGCAAAGATGGGTGGGACCCACAGCCCCATCATCTGGCCGAAGACATGGCTCAGCGGCAGGGTGTGCAGAAAACGCAAGGGATGGAAGGGCTGCTCATAGCGCATGTAGGGCTGCGCGCCGTCGGCGATGGGCTGCACGCTGGCCAGCACGTTGCCATGGGTATGGACGATGCCCTTGGGGTCGCCGGTGGTGCCGGAGGTGAAGAGAATTTGCAGCGGAGTTGCGTGCGAGAGCCCCTCCACCGGGCCGGCTTCCTCTTGCGGCAGCGCTGCGAGCCAATCTTCAAAGCAGAGCAGCGGGAATCCGGCCGGCAGTTGATGCAGCAGCAGAGCGTCGCCCACGGCCAGCTTGGGCCGCACATCGGCGCAGACCCGGCCGGCAAAATCGGCGCTTCCGTATGCGTCCAGCGGAACCGCCAGCACCCCGCGCATCATGCAGCCGTAGAAGGCGGCGATCCACTCCGCGCCGTTCTCGGCCCACAGCAGAACGCGGTCGCCGGGCTCGATGTCGCGCTGGACGAGCAGGGCGGCAAAGCGGCCGGCCAGTCGGGCCAGCTCCGCGTAGGTGGTGACTCTGCGGCGGTTGCCCTGGTAGCGAACAACGGCAATCTGGCGGTCGAACCTTCGGAAGTCGTTCAGAACAGCAGCTAAGTGGTCTTGCATGGTCGCTCCGGCAAGGACCATGGTAAGCGATGAGGCCGCAGCCGGGGTGCGAGGGCGCTATTCTCGATGTATGTCCCGGCCTGCCGCACCCCCGGATTCAACCGCCGCACAGGACCCGTTTGCCTGCTTTCATCCGGTGACGGCGGCGTGGTTTCGCGCCGTCTTCGATGCGCCCACCGCGCCGCAGCGCATGGGCTGGCCGGCGATCGCGCGCGGCGAGAGCGCTCTGATTCTGGCGCCCACCGGGACAGGCAAGACGCTGGCCGCGTTTCTGTGGTGCCTGGACCGGCTGATGCTGGGAGGCAGGGAACAGGGACTAGGGACTGAGGGACTAGGGACTGAGGGACTAGGGACTAAGGGACTGGGGACTAAGGGACTGGGGACTGAGGGACTAGGGACGCGGATCGTCTATATTTCGCCGCTGAAGGCGCTGGCGGTGGACGTGGAGCGCAATCTGCGCTCGCCGCTGGCGGGCATGGCCAACATGGCGCGGCGCATGGGCGTGGCCTTCCGCGAGCCCTCCATCAGCGTGCGCACCGGAGACACGCCGCAGCGGGATCGGGCGCGCTTTCCACGGCATCCGGCTGACATCTTGATCACCACGCCGGAGTCGCTCTACCTGCTGCTGACCTCGCAGGCCTCCGAGGCGCTGCGCACTGTGGACACGGTCATCATCGACGAGATTCATGCACTGGTTCCGACCAAGCGCGGCGCGCACCTGGCGCTCTCGCTGGAGCGGCTGGAAGCGCTCACGCAGCGTCGCCTGCAGCGCATCGGGCTCTCGGCCACGCAGCGGCCCTTGGAGGAAGTGGCGCGGTTTCTGGGAGGAGTGGAAAAGCAGGGAATAGGGAGCGGCGCAGAGGCTTTGAAAGGGCATGGCTTTAGCCGTGCCGCAGAAGGGCCGAAGAGTGATGCGGCTTTAGCCGCCGGCGAAATGCCTGCTGCGGAGCGTCCGTTCCCTCAGGGGCTAAAGCCCCAGACATTGGCGGGTTTTGAGATGGCACGGCTAAAGCCGTGCCCTTTCGAAACCAACGAGGCTACAGGTGACCAAAACATCGAACTTGGTTGGTCCTCGGATGGTCGGGAAGCCGCGCCGTTGCGCTACCGGCCGGTGACGATTGTGAACGCCAGCGCGCCCAAGCGGCTGAAGCTGCGCATCGAGGTTCCGGTGGAGGACATGGCGCGGCTGGGCGAGCAGGAGTATATTCCCAGCGGCCCGGCTTCACAGGCTCCGCGGCGAGTCTCCATCTGGAATGCCATTCATCCGCGTTTGCTCGAAATCATCCGCGAACGCAACTCAACCATTCTGTTTGTGAACAGCCGCCAGGTGGCCGAGCGGCTGGCGGGGGCGTTGAACGAACTGGCCGGGGAACCGATTGCCCGCGCCCATCACGGCTCGCTGGCCGCCGCGCAGCGCTCCATCATCGAGGAGCAGTTGAAGGCCGGCAAGATTCGCGCCCTCTGCGCCACCTCGACTCTGGAGTTGGGCATCGACATGGGCGCGGTGGACCTGGTGATTCAGATCGAAGCGCCGCCGTCGGTGGCCAGCGGGATGCAGCGCATTGGGCGCGCCGGGCACCACGTGGATGCGGTGAGCGAGGGGATTCTCTTTCCCAAGTACCGCGCCGATCTAGTGGCCTGCGCCGCCGTTACCCGCGCCATGCACGAGGGGCATATCGAGTCGACGCGCTTTCCGCGTAATCCGCTGGACGTGCTGGCGCAGCAGTTGGTGGCGATTGTCGCCCATCCGCCCGGATGGGCAGGGACTAAGGGACTGGGAACTAAGGGACTGGGGACTAAGGGACTAGGGACTAAGGGACTTGGGACTAGCGGGTGCGGTGCGGATTCCAAACAGTGTTCGCTGCTCCCGGAGGACGAGGATTTCGCTGTGGCTGGTAGTCCCTTAGTCCCTGGTCCCTCAGTCCCTAACACCTCTAACTCCGCTCGCCCCGCTAACCCAGAAGTCAGCGTCGACGCGCTCTTCGATCTCGTCCGCCATGCCGCGCCGTTTGGCGGGTTGAGCCGCGAAGCCTTCGAGGGCGTGCTCGATCTGCTGAGCGGCCGGTATCCTTCGGACGAATTCGCCGAGTTGCGCCCGCGGCTGACCTGGGACCGCATTCGCAATGTGGTGACGGCGCGCGACGGAGCGGCGCGGCTGGCGATTCTCAACGCGGGCACCATTCCCGACCGCGGTCTCTATGGGGTTTTCCTGGCGCACAGTGAAGGCAAGGCCGTGCGCGTGGGCGAGTTGGACGAGGAGATGGTCTTCGAATCGCATCCCGGCGAGACGTTCATCCTCGGCGCATCGACGTGGCGCATCGTCGAGATCACCCACGACCGCGTGCTGGTGGCTCCCGCTGCCGGCGAGCCGGGCAAGATGCCCTTCTGGAAGGGCGACGGGCCGGGGCGTCCGCTTGGAGTTCGGACGCCGCATTGGCGCGCTGGTGCGCGAACTGCGCGCGCTGCCCAAGCCCGCGGCGCTTACGCGGCTAGTGGCCGAGCACGATCTCGATCCCGGCGCGGCAGAGAATCTGCTTCAATTTCTAGGCGACCAGGAGGCCGCCACCGGACAAGTGCCCGACGACCGCACGGTGGTGATCGAGCGCTGCCGCGACGAGCTGGGCGACTGGCGCGTCTGCGTCCTCACGCCCTTCGGCAGCCGCATTCACATTCCCTGGGCCATGGCGGTGAGCGCGCGCATCCGCGCCGCCGGCGGGCCGGAGGTGGAGACGCTGTGGGGAGACGACGGATTTGTGCTGCGCTTTCCCGATACCGATGAGCCGCCCGATCCGGATTGGTTTCTCGTCGAGTCTGCCGAGGCCATGGCGCTGGTGCTGCGCCAGTTGGGATCGACCGCCCTGTTTGCGGGCCGCTTTCGCGAGGCGGCGGGCCGCGCGCTCTTGTTGCCGCGCCGCCGCGCCGATGCGCGCTCGCCGCTGTGGCAGTTGCGCAAGCGTTCTTACGACTTGCTGAGCGTGGCTTCGCGCTATCCCAAGTTTCCGCTGCTGCTTGAGGCGTATCGCGAGTGCCTGCGCGATGTCTTCGACATGGCTTCTTTGGTTGAGATTCTTAAAGAGGTAGAAGAGCGCAAGCTCCGGGTGCATGTGGTCGAGACGCGCAAGCCTTCGCCCTTTGCCGCGTCGCTGCTGTTCAGTTACGTGGCCAACTTCCTCTACGACGGCGATGCGCCGCTGGCCGAGCGCCGTGCGCAGGCGCTGACCATCGACCAGGATCAGTTGCGCGAATTGCTGGGCGAGGCCGATCTGCGCGAACTGCTCGATGCCGACGCCATCGCCGAGGTGGAAGAGGCCGCGCAATGTCTTGCTGAGAATTATCGCGCGCATTCGGCGGATGGAATCCACGATTTGTGTTTGCGGCTCGGCGATCTCTCTCGCGAGGAGCTGGCGCGGCGCGTGCTTGCGCCGGAGCTACTCACTCATGTTGACCGGCTGGTGCGCTCGCGGCGTCTGCTCGATTTGCGCATCGCCGGCGACCGGCGCCTGATTGCCGCTGAAGATGCGGCGCGCTACCGCGACGGGCTGGGCATTCCGCTGCCTCCGGGCCTTGCCGTGGCGCTGCTGGAGCCGGTTGCGCATCCGGTGCTGGAACTGGTTCGGCGCTACGCACGCACGCATGGCCCCTTCACGCTGCGCGAGGCAGCGGAGCGCTTCGCGCTGGACATCGAGGCGGTAGAACATGCGCTGCGTCAACTGGCTCACGAGGGTCGCGTACTGGAAGGCGGCTTCAGGCCGGGCGGCCTGCATCGCGAGTGGTGCGACGCGGAGATTCTGCGGCAGATTCGCCGCAAGTCGCTGGCCAAGCTGCGCCGCGAGGTCGAGCCGGTTGAGCAGCACACGCTGGCCCGCTTCCTCACCCATTGGCAGGGGCTGCTCACGCCGCGCCGCGGACCCAGCCTCGATGCGCTGCTCGATGCCGTCGAGAGCCTGCAAGGCGCGCCGCTGCCCGCGTCATTGGTTGAGTCTGCGATTCTGCCCGCGCGCATCGCGGACTACTCGCCTGCCGGTCTCGATACGCTGATCGCCGCGGGCGAAGTAGCGTGGGCCGGCGTCGAGCCCATCGGCGAACGCGACGGCCGCATTGCGCTTTTCCTCGCCGACAAGCTGCCGTTGCTTGCGCAGCGCAGGCCCATTGTCGAGCCGCTCTCGGAGCGCGAAGAAAAGCTGCTTGCGGTGCTTGAGTCCACAGGCGCGAGCTTCTTCGATCCGCTGCATCAGGCTGTGGGCGGCGGCTATCCTGGCGAAACAATCGACGCGTTGTGGAGCCTGGTGTGGCGCGGGCTCATCACCAACGACTCGCTGCACGCGTTGCGCGCGTACACCCCCAAGCCCGATAGCGCGCGCGCGCCGCGCCGCTTGCAGACGGGCGTGGCGTTTCGCTCGCGCCGCACCACGCCGCCCACCGCGCAGGGCCGCTGGTCGCTGCTGCCGCTGCGCGCGGAGAAGGAAAGCGATGCTACTCCGTCGCAGACTGAAGCCAGCCACGCGCTGGCGCTGCAACTGCTCAATCGCTACGGCGTGCTGCTGCGCGAACACGTGGCCGCGGAGAACATCCCCGGCGGCTTCAGCGCTGTTTACGACGTGCTCAAAGCGCTGGAAGAGAGCGGGCGCATCCGTCGCGGCTACTTTGTTGCCGGCCTCGGCGCCACGCAGTTTGCGCTGCCCGCGGCGGTCGATCTGCTGCGCCAGTTGCGCACCGCGCCCCCGGAAGAGAAGCCGGAGTTTGTGCAGTTGGCGGCTACCGATCCAGCCAATCCCTATGGCTCAGTGTTACGCTGGCCCGACTTGCCCGTCGCCGAAGAAGACGCCGAGTCTGCGCCGCGCATACTCACGCGTGCGGCGTATGCCGAGGTAATTCTGCGGAACGGGCAGTTGGTGGCGTGGCTCAGGCGCGGCAACCCCAATATGCTCGTCTTTTTGCCTGCCGAAGAACCGGAGCGCTCACAAGCAGCCGCGGGGCTGGCGCATTTTCTCTGCGCGCACGGACAGGAAATGCTGCGCGTGAATGCACACCACGGCGTGCTCATTACGACCATCAACGGGCAACCCGTCGCGGCGCATCCCATGGCGCGCTTCCTCATGGACGCGGGTTTTCATCCCGGCCCGCTGGGCATGCACCTGCGGCGTATTCTGCTGCCGGCCGGGCAACATACGCACGGGCCGCACGCGGGTGAGGTGCAGTAACTCATGCCCGAAGGCGACACCATCTTCCGCACCGCGCGCGCCTTGGGCCGCGCGCTTGTGGGCAAGCCCATCACCGCTTTCCGTTCGACGTATCCACTGTTGACGCGCTTCAACGACGATACGCCGCTTGCCGGGCAGACCGTCGAGAGCGTGGAGTCGCGCGGCAAGTGGCTCCTGATTCACTTCTCAGGCGGCGGCACGCTCGCCACGCACATGCTCATGAGCGGCAGTTGGCACATCTACCGCCCCGGCGAGCGCTGGCAGAAGCCGCGCAGCCAGATGCGCATCCTGATCGAAAACAGCGAGTATGTTGCGGTGGGTTTTCATGTGCCTGTGGCGCGGATGCATTCGGCCCAATCGCTGGCCCGCGATGCGAAGATTCCGCGCCCCATGATGGACGTGCTCAGCTCGGAGTTCGACGCTGAGGCCGCCGCGCTGCGCGTTCTGGCGCATGGCAACGAAGAAATCGCAGATGTCCTGCTGCATCAGGAAGTGATGGCCGGGGTGGGCAATGTCTTCAAGTCGGAGGTTTGCTTTGTTACTGGCCTGAACCCGTTCCGCACGGTCTCATCGCTGATGCGCAAGCAGATTGATGAGGCAATCGCCGCCGCAAAAATGCTGATTGCCGCCAATGTGCTGGAGGACTCCAGCGACGGCATCGTGACCTATGGAGGCCGCAAGCGCCGCACGACACGCGAGTCCGACCCAACCGCCAGTCTGTGGGTCTATGGACGCCAGGGCGAGCCCTGCCGCCGCTGCGGCGAGTTGATTCGCAGGCGGATTCAGGGGCCGGATGCGCGGGTGACCTTCTGGTGCCCAAGCTGCCAGCCGATGCCGGATGGATCGGATGTTGACGGATAGTTTGTGGGTGGTAAAAGACGGGCGATTCGGGTTTGTGGTTTCCATTCCGCGTGATGCGCGGAATGGATGGGGCATTGGGCCTTTTTACCGGAACGGACAGTGGACGGTCTATCTTCGGAACTTCTCAGCGTATGTTGCACCATCCGGAGTTTGCTACAGCGGTTCCACAATCGATATACCCAGAGGCCACTGAAATCAAGTGGCATTTCCCTCAAGAAAATGCCACCCTGCACGATGCCTGCATGGGTACGTGAATCGTTGAATCGCTCTAAGGCAGCTCTCCAATTTGTGTAGAGGGAGGAATAGAACGGAGGGAGCAGGGGACTTCAGTCCCCTGGAGATGCGATAGAATCATTCGTCCTTCAGGCCCGGGCCTGAAGGACGGCAAAACTCGCGTCGGTTTCGTGGGGCTGAAGCCCCACGCTCCCTCCGTCAATACCTCGCAGATCTCCTCGATACCATCGAGACAGATGCTCTAGTTCGCGGGTTTGCCGGTCCCGAAGATCTTCTGCATCAGAGTGCGGCGCTCTGCGGGGTGGTCGCAAGTTTCAGTCGGCGCAGTGCCGGCCAGAAAGGCCGCATCGTAGGCGTCGGGGCAGGTTTCGTCGCTCAGCAGGTTACTGACCTTGTCGATCTTCACCATCTCGATGCCTTCTGGCACTGAGAATTCGTGGGTGTCGGAGTACTGCGGCAGCAGAACGGCCTTCTTCATGAACTCGGCCCAGATGGGCGCCGCGGCGTCTGCGCCTTCAATTTTGATATCGGTATAGTCGTCGTTGCCCACCCACACGATGCACAGCAAATTGCTGGTGTAGCCCGCGAACCAGGCGTCGTGATCGGTGCCGGTTTTGCCTGCGGCGGGAGCGGTGAAGCCGAGAGAACGCGTTTTGGCGCCGGTACCGTGGTTGATAACGTTCTCCAGCATGTCGGTGGTCAGATAGGCAACCCGCGGGTCGAGCAATTGCTTTGAGGTGGGCGTGTAATCGCTGATGATGTCGCCGGAAGAGGTGCGCACGCTGGCCAGCATCCAAGGGTCCAGATGCAGGCCGTTATTGGCAAAGATGGTATACGCGCCGGCCATTTCCAGAGGCTCGGCGTCGTAAGAGCCGATGGCCATGGAGGGCGTGCCGCGCGCGCTCTTCACGCCAGCCTCGCGAGCCAGCGCGGCGATGCGGTCAAAACCCACCAGCGAGGCCAGGCCGATGGTGGCGTTGTTCAGCGACTTCTGCAATGCGAAGCGCGCCGTCACCTGATCGTGATACTCGCCTCCGAAGTTACGTGGCGTATACTCCTGCCCGCCCACGTCGTATGTGGTTTGCTCGTCTTTCAGCATGGTGAGCTGGGTAAACGGTTTTGTCTCTCCTGCGAGCAATGTTCCTTCCGCTGCCGTTGCAAAGGCCGTCGCATAGACGAAGGGTTTGAAGATGGAACCGGTGGGCCGCTTGGCCACCACGTGATTCAACTGCGAGCTTCCGTAGCTGCGCCCGCCCACCAGCGCCAGCACCTGCCCGGTGTGGGGATTGAGCGCCACCAGCGCCACTTGTGGATAGGCATACGCGATGCCAGCCTTCTTGTCGCGAGCGTGCAACTTGTCAACCCGTTCGTCTACCACATGAATGGTGGATTCGACGGCCGCGGTGGCTTCCCGCTGCAGGTCCGGGTCGAGCGATGTGTAGATGCGCAGCCCTTCCGTGTTGAAGTCGCGCTCGCCGAGTTTCTGCATCAATTGCTCATGCACCAGGTCGACGAAGTAGGGCGCCTCGCTGGCGTCCACGCTGGCCAAGGTAAGGTGCAGCGGCTCCGCCTTGGCGCGCTCGGCCTGGTCCTTGGTAATTGCGCCCGTCTCGACCATCGAGTCGAGCACCAGATTGCGGCGCTCTATGGTGCGGTCGGGATGATGAAAGGGATTGAAATAACTGGGTCTCTGGATGATGCCAGCCAGAAATGCGCACTCCGCAAGGTTGAGTTGACCAACATCCTTGCCAAAGTAGACCTGCGCCGCCTCGCCAAAACCGTTGATGGAGAAACTGCCGCGCTGGCCCATGGGAATCTGGTTGGCGTACATCTCGAAGATTTGCTTTTTGCTGAAGCGATGTTCCAGTTGGAAGGTGATGACGATTTCGATGAGTTTGCGCTTGAGGCGCTTTTCCGGCGAGAGAAAGAAGCCTCGCGCCAATTGCATGGTGAGGGTTGAGCCGCCTTGTTGCTTCTGGCCCGAGGTTACGTCGCGAAAGCCCGCCGCCATCAGTCGCCAGTAGTTGACGCCGCTGTGCTCAAAGAAGCGGCGATCCTCAATGGCCAAAACGGCCTGGACGAGATTGCCCGGAATTTCGTCGTAGGTGATGAGGCGGCGCTTGGTGCGATTGGGATCGTCGCTCAAGCCGGTGATAAGCAGCGGTTCCAGTTCATAGCTGGATAGGGGTTGCCCGTGGTCGTCGTTGATGGATTCCACCACCCCCGCGCCGATGCGAATCACCGCGCCGTCCTGCGAGTGATAAGACTGTGGGCCAGGGCGCACGGTAATGGTTTGCGCGCCTTCAACGTAGGTGCCCAACTGCGACGTTTCCGAAGCGCCATCCGGCGAGTAGCCGGCGTCGCGCAATTCGTTGGCGATGAGGCGGACAGAGAGCTTCTGTCCGGGGCGAACTTCGCGCGGCGCGGCAAAAATCTTGGCGGTATTGGCAAACATCGGCTGCTTCAGCCGCTCTTCCACGATGCGTTGGTACTTGAAGTAGTACCATCCTCCAACAGCGAAGAACACCAGCGCCACGGCCGCGGCCGCCAACAGCGCGCCACGCAACAGAAGAGTTACCCAGGGACGTTGCCCCGTGGGCCATGCCAGCCTTATCTTCAACGCCATCTTCGCTCCTTGAAACCGAGCTATCAGCTTCTAGCCTCTAGCTTCTAGCTTTTCCGTGCTGGGTTGGGCTTTGGTTGAAAGCCAAAGCATTCATTGCGAGCAGGGACAGCTAGAAGCTAGAAAACTAAAAGCTAGAAGCTGCTTTTACGCCCCAATCACCGGCAGCGCGTCTTCCTCGATGCGCTGCTTCACCAGCGCCAGTACGTCGCTGATCGCCACGTCCACGCTGGTTGAGGTGGCGCGGGTGACCAGTTCCACCTGGCCCTCGGCGGCCTTCTTGCCCACGTTGATGCGGTAGGGGATACCGACCAGGTCCGCATCTTTGAATTTGACGCCGGCGCGCTCCTTGCGGTCATCCAGAAGCACATCGATGCCCGCGGAATCGAGTTCTGCCGCGAGTTTTTCGCCGGTTTCCACCAGCAGCTCATCGCGCATGTCGGTCACCGCAACGACCACCGCAAAAGGCGCAATGGAGGGCGGGAGCCAGAAGCCGTTGGCGTCGTTCGACTGCTCGACGGCCGCGGTGAGAATGCGCTCGATGCCGATGCCGTAGCTGCCCATGATGGGCGTCACTTCCTTGCCGTTGATGTCGAGCACGCGCGCGCCCATGGCTTCGGAATATTTGTAGCCCAGCTTGAAGATGTGGCCGATCTCGACCGCCTTGCCCACCACCAGCTTGCCCGCACAGCCGTCCTTGGGGCAGTTCTCGCCTTCATTGACGGTGCGGATGTCGGCAAGCAGAGTCCAGGCAAAATCGCGGCCGGGGGTCACGTTGCGCAGGTGATAGTCCAGCTTGTTGGCGCCGCAGACCATGTTTTTGCGGCCTTCGAGCGACTTGTCCACCACGACGGTGAGTCCCTCTTCGAGCAGTTTGGCGTCGGGCTTGAGGCCCATTGGGCCCAAGAAGCCCGCCGGGCCGTTGAAGTATTGCTCCAGTTCTTCGGCCTGCATGGTGCGCAGTTCCGCCGCGCCCACGGCGCCCAGCAACTTGGTCTCGTTCACCTGGTGGTCGCCGCGCAGGAAGGCCGCGACAGCCGTGCCAGGTGTCCGGTTTGCCCTCGGCGCCGCGCTTCAGCGCCATGTAGGCCACGCACTTGATGTCGTTGGCCTCGCTCATCTTGAGGAAGGCGGCGATGTCGGCGATGGCGCCCATGCCCGGCGTATGAATCAACTCCGGCTTGCCGTCCCCGGTGGGTTCCAGCTCGACAACAGGGGTCAGCAGCGATGTGGCCTTCTCGGTATTGGCCGCATAGCCGCAAACCGGGCAGCTTGCGATCAGGTCCTCGCCGGCGTCGGTGTAGACCATGAACTCCTGCGACTGCGAGCCGCCCATCGAGCCCGAATCCGCCTCGACGGCCACGAACTTCAGCCCGCAGCGGGAGAAGATCTTGCGGTAGACGGCGTCGTGCAGCTCGAAGCTCTTGTCCAGGCCGGCCTTATCGATGTCGAAGGAGTACGCATCCTTCATGATGAACTGGCGCACGCGCAGCAGGCCGGACTTGGGCCGCGGCTCGTCGCGGAACTTGGTCTGGATCTGGTACCAGATCTGCGGCAACTGCTTGTAGCTGCGCAGTTCGCTGCGCGCAATGGTGGTCATGATCTCTTCGTGGGTCATGCCCAGGCACAGTTCCGCGCCCTTGCGGTCCTTGAGCCGGAACATGTTGTCGCCCATGCCCGTCCAGCGGCCGCTCTGCTCCCACGGCTCCTTGGGCAACAGGGCCGGCAGCAGGAACTCCTGGCCGATCTTGTCCATCTCTTCGCGCACAATGCCGACGATCTTGTTGACCGAGCGCTGCCCGAGCGAGCAGGTAGCTGTAGATGCCCGCGCCCAACTGGCGAATGTAGCCGGAGCGGAGGAGGAACTTGTGGCTGGCCACTTCGGCGTCTGCCGGGGCCTCGCGAAGAGTGGGAACGAAGAGCTTTGACCAGCGTTGCATACGGATGAGTGCGTGCTTTCCCGCCGGCAAGAGCGGCGCAGGAGATTGACGGCAGTGTCTATTCTAAATGTTCGGGGGTGCGGGGGCCGGGCGAATTGCCCTCTATCGTGGGATGCCGGCGAGCGTCCTGACCGCTTCCCGAACCTGGGCAAGAACTTCGTCCGGGATTCGCCCAAGAAAGACGGCATCGCATACTCGCCAATCCAGGCTTCGCATGTGCTCGCAAAGAACCACCCCATGGACGGGCAATCCAGGCGGAAGCTCAACCTGAAATCTGTATCCTTTGACCTTGCTGGTGATTGGGCAAGCGAATGCCACCGAGGACCTGAGATTGAAATACTTGAGGGAAAGCACTACCGCCGGCCTTCTCCCAGCCTGCTCCCGCCCGGCCTGCGGATCGAAATCCAGCCAGACCAGATCACCGGCATCCGGAACATAAGGGGCTACCAAACCTCAGCCCCCTTCGGGCTGCCCCAATCGTATTCGCCCAGGCTGTCGCCTTCTTCGAGGCCTTCGAGCAGTTCTTCCAGCGTCCATCGATGCGCGGGTGGGAAGGAGGTTGGCTCATCAGAGGGCTTCACTAGTGCAATGCTGCCGTTCCCGTTGGCAACCCATTCCACTGGCTCGCCGACGGGCAGCGAGGCCTGGGCAAGCAACTCCTCTGGAACTTCGACGGTCAGGGTGTTTCCGACGCGAACGATTCGGGTGGTCATGGGGGCAATTCCTCACCAGAATAATAGCGCTAATCGAAGCTCGCTGCGCCGGATCGTTTTGAAGACTACTGAGTGTGAATCATGAAGAGGATTCTGCCAGTGGCCTTGTTGATTTGCATCACAAGGGTCCCACCTGCACAGGAGGAGCAGTTCAGTGTTCCCTGCACGGTCCAGACGCCATCCTTTAGTTCTGCCTGCAAAGGCTTCTCTTCGTCGAGTTGCTTCTTGCCAAAGACAGGCAGGGCAACTGCGTAGGCAACTGCAATTGCCGTGTCCTTGTCAGGCACAAATCCGCCCTTCGGAATGTAGGACCGTGTTTGCTTGGCGAGACGCCTGTTGAACTCGAACATCTCATGATCCGTAGGAGATTGCGCGGAAGCAGCTAGAGCAATCGTGGCCATGCACACCAGTAAGACTCGCGATATCGTCGATTTCCACATAACGCATCTCCGTTGGCACTTTGAAAACGCCTGCTCTGTCTGCGTCTTGCCCCCTGATCTCAGATCCCTAGATTAGGTCCACGCCCCATAGATCGTGCGGGTGGGGGCGTCAAGAGCTGCATGTTTAATCTGGCTTCATCATCCCTCACCAAAAATGCTTTCCGCGTCGCGGCTGGCGTGGATGATGCGGAGAATTCGAATCTCTCCCGGTTTCACACTATAGAAGATGACATAGTTACCGACGGGAAAAGTGCGCACGTTGGGGCGCGACTCCGCTTCGAGGCTCTTGCCGATATGAGGAAACTTGGAAAAGAGCGCGAACTTATCCACAATCGATTCAACCGCGCGGGTGGCTGTATCTGGGCTACCGCTTTCGCGCGCGATGTAGAGCCAGATGCCGTCGAGGTCGGCTCTGGCTTGCGGCGCGAGGCGAATGCGCATTATCGACCTGCGAGCCTGGCCATGCCTCGCGCTTTCACTGACTCAACGAGCGCGGGAAGCGTTTCAGCGGAATAACTCTCTCCCTCCCCGGCGTCGAGCGATTGCTCGGCCAAGTCGAGCGAGGCCAGCAGTTCCACGCGAGCGCGCTCC
Source organism: uncultured Acidobacteriaceae bacterium (assembly GCA_963839155.1). Lineage (GTDB taxonomy): Bacteria > Acidobacteriota > Terriglobia > Terriglobales > Acidobacteriaceae > Telmatobacter. The sequence continues at coordinate 7,702 of CAWITY010000002.1, read as the reverse complement.
CGCTTTTCCCATTGCGCCAAGGCCTGCCGGACGGCCTCTTCGGGGTCGCGAAACCGCCCTTCCTGGATGCCCAGGTCAACAAAAGACCGTTGTTCGGGAGTGAGCTGAACCTGCATGACTCCAGCGTAGGAGCGCGAAAGCAGCCTGTCAACAAGCATCCGCCCTCTGTTCCCTGCTTTTAGATCAATTCCACGCCCCACAGATCGTGCAGGTGCAGCACGCCTTCGACGGTTCCTTCGGCGTCCACGACCACCAGCGAGGTGATCTTGCGCTCTTCGAGAATCGCCAGCGCCGTGGCGGCCAGTTCCGAGGCTGCAATCGTGCGGGGATGGGCATTCATGGCCTCGCCCGCCGTGCGGCTCAGCGCCGCGCCGCCTTCGCGCTCCAGCAGCCGCCGCAGATCGCCGTCGCTGATCACGCCGCGCAGCCGGCCCTGCTCCTGCACGGTCGTCACGCCCAGCTTCTTCGACGACATCTCGTAGATCACGTCGGTCATGGGCGTCGAGGGCGCGACCACCGGCACGGCATCGCCTGCGTGCATCAGGTCGCGGACCTTGGCCAGCCGCTTGCCCAGCTTGCCGCCGGGATGCAGTTCGGCGAAATCCTCCGCGCGGAAGCCCTTGCGCAGGCTGACGGCGATGGCCAGCGCGTCGCCCAGCGCCAGCATGGCGGTCGTCGAAGCGGTGGGCGCCAGATTCAGTCCGCAGGCCTCGCGCTCCACGCCGCAGTCCAGGGCCACGTCGCTGGCCTGGGCCAGAGTCGAGTCCAGATTGCAGCAGAAGCTGACCAGCGCGTCGCCTTTGCGCTTGAGAGTGGCCAGCAGGCGCAGAATCTCCTCGGTTTCGCCGCTGGCCGAGAGCGCCACTACCACGTCGCCGCTCATCAGCACGCCCAGGTCGCCGTGAACCGCCTCCGCCGGATGCAGAAACAAGGCAGGCGAGCCGGTGGAGCTGAGCGTGGCGGCGATCTTCTGGGCAATAATGCCGCTCTTGCCCATGCCGGTGACTACCACGCGACCGTTGGCCTCTCCGCAGTGCAGGATCAGTTCGACGGCGCGGTTGAAAGGCTCGACCATCGGCCCTTCCAGGCGCGTGGCCAGGGCTTCCAAGGCCGCCGCCTCGGTGCGGACCAGCGCGGCGGGTTGCAAACAGTCCAATTCAGGCTTGTCGTTCATCGGTTTCTGATGGTATCACCACGCGCGTTGGGGCCAGCCGCCGGACCTCGCGTTCTTGTTTTTTGCGGTGGGTATGGGGGCGAAGCTAAACCCGCACTTCACACAAGGCGAGTCAATAAATTTGTAGCGCTGGCCTCCTGGCCAGGGTCCCCACGGACAGGTCTTCGTCCGTGGGGTGGTTGACCGGCTGTAGCGTGGGTCTCCCGACCCACTCCGAACACTTTTGCTCCGTCACTTTGTTTGCAAACGGCACCCATGAACGGGGCTTTGCTCTGGCGGCGAGGACGCCGCCAGTACAGCCGACCAGGAGGCCGGGGCTACGGAGCACCGATCCTGCCGTGAGAAATGCGAAGCGGCCCCGCCCGTCCTGGAGGATCAACCCAGGATCGCCTTCGCTCTCTTCACAACTTTCCGCCCGGTGCGCTTCTTCTTCGCCGCTTTTTTGCGCGCTTTCAAATCCGCTTTCTTTGCCGCGGCCTTGCGACGCTTGATTTCTTCCTTCGAGTACATGGTGCCGCGGCATTTGGCCGCACCGCAGTTGCACAAGGCCTCGTCGTCTCCGCCGTCGTAAAGGCAGTAGTCGTAGGTGATTTCGTCGCCGGCGGCGATGTTCTTGATGGCCTTGATCCACACATGGCCGTCTTCTTCGCTGGTTTCGCAGTTGGCGTCGCAACTGTGATTGATGAACATGGCCGTGCAGTGCCCGTCGATGACGATCGATCCGTTGCCGAGTCCAAACAGATAAGTGATGGGCGAATCCTCGTAGGCCTGGTCGGCCTCGGCTTTGGTAAGGCGCGGGCCGGTGTACTCGGCGACGCGCGCACCCTTGCGGATGGCGGTTGTTGTGTAGCAGCCGGCGGCGTGAATGGCGGAGGAGCGGATGATCAAGCCCATGCGAGTATGCGATGCTTTCTTTTGGTGCGGAATGCGCTGAAACACTCCCGGAATCGGCCGGAGCGGCGGCTGGTGGAAGTGCAGTCTTGACCGCATCGTACCATTAAGAGGGGCTATCCAAGGCGTGAGGCAAAACGAAATGAAGCGGGGAATCTGGGTTGCGCTGGTTCTGGCGGGCTGCTTGGCTGCGGCGCCGCGGCTGATTGCTCAGGCGTCTGGCGGCGGCGATGGAACGGGCGCTGGCCAGGACAAGCCGGGCGCGGACTCCCAGAAGCCAGCCCCGGCGCAAGCCGGCGCCAACCCGTTCCCTGAAGACACCACCACCGTTCCCGTCATGCCAACCAAGATCGCTCCGCCTCTCCCGCAGGCGCAGGGGAGCTTCAGCGAGGGCGACAGCGATACCGGCAGCGCACGCGTGCCCCTGCCAGGCGAAGACACTGACCCTGTTCGCAGCCCGGACGATCCCGTCGCGGACACCGCAAGCGACCAGGCAGACGCCTTCAGCTCCAGTCTCAAAGGGATGGAAAAGGTGCTGCCCCCTCCGGACTCCGACCTGGGGGACAAGAAAAAGAAGCGCGAAAGAGAACCGGCAAAGCAAGCCACTCACCAGGAAGCCGCGGCTACCGACATCAATGTGGGAGGCTATTACCTGGAAAAGAAAAACTGGAAAGCGGCTCTCTCCCGCTACGAGTCGGCCATGGTGCTGGACCCGGAGAACCCCGAGGTCTATTTTGGATTGGCCGAGGCCCAGCGGCATTTGGGCAACCTGGCCGAGGCCCGCGCAAATTATCTCAAGCTGCTGGATTACGACCCGGACGGACCGCACGGCAAGGAGGCCCGCAAGGCCTTGAAAGACCCGGCGCTAGCCAACGCACAAAATGCCGCGCCCGGCCCACCGGCGCAGTCCGATTCGCCTAAGTAAGCCACTTCCCCTCCCTGCAATGTGTACGCCGGCACTCACAGCCCGGCCCACCGCAAGTAGGCGGCGAGAATCGGCTGGCCCCACAGGCTGCTGACGATGCCGCCGATGCAGAGAAAAGTGCCTAGAGGGAGCTTCTTCTGCGTCCAGCTCTCAGTGCCCGTGTGTGCGGCAGGAGTAGCCAGCAACACGACCGCCGCGAAGGCTCCGAGGACCACGCCCAGCCCAAAGGCCAGCAGCGCGCCGGGCAGGCCGAGCCAGGCAGCCAGCAAGGCCATCAGCTTGGCGTCGCCCAGGCCGATGCCCTCGCGCCTCCGCACAAGCCAGTACACCCAGCGAATGAGCAGAATGAGCCCGGCAGCGGCGAAGATGGCGAGCAGCCGGAAACCGGCAGCCTGCCATTGCTCTCCGTGCAAATCATGAAATCCTGGGTGCAACGGCGATTCAGCGATTGAGTTCAGCTCAACCGCGAGAACAAATCCTAAAAGCGAGAACAGGAAACCTGCGGCAGTCCCCGGCAGGGTGAGCCAATTGGGCAACCATAGGTTTTCTGCGTCCAGCACCGCCAAGGCGACCAGCAGCCAATAGAAGACGAACAGGCCAAGCGTTGTCAGCAGCGCGTCGTAAAGTGCCACCTTGGGAAGGCTTGAATCAAACACATTGGCCTGGAATCCCCAAGCAGCCGACCCCCACAGCGCTCCCACGGCCAACTCCACCAGCGGATACCGCCAGCCAATCCACGCCCGGCAACCCCGGCAGCGGCCGCGCAGCGCCAGCCAGCTCACCAGCGGCACGTTCTCCCACCAGGCCAGGGTGTGGCCGCAGCTCCGGCAGTGCGACCGCGGCGCAACGATGCTCTCGCCCTCGGGCCAGCGGCTCAGACACACGTTCAGAAAGCTGCCGAAGGCCAGCCCGAGAAGCCCCGCAAATACAGTTGCCAGAGTGCGCATCATGGGAAAGATTGAGTATACGGCCAGCCGCGCTAGAGCGGTTCCACAATTCACATGCCCTTTCCGGCATCGTGCAAGGTGGAATTTTCTTGAAAAAAATGCCACTTGATAGCGGTGGGTTCGGGGCACAGCAATTGTGGAAGCGCTGTAGCCGTGTAGACAGGCAAAGCGCGGGGTCGAACGCGTCTCCGCGTGCGCGCGGGTTCCATGTTCTCGCCTATCTCCATCGCGCAAGCCCGCAGCGTCTTTTCTGGCCCTTACGCTTTATTTAGGAAACCTTTTCGATACTCAAAGAAGGCGTAAGCCAGAATGATTTTGGCGCATGAGAGCAAGTTGCTGTCGAATGCGCCTTCCCGGATCCGATGCCGGACGCGTTTCAAAACGAGTACTACGACCAAGCCCTTGGAACTGTGAGACCTGCGATGCAAGATTTCTGGATGTTGCTGTTCACCGTAGTCTTCTTCACCTTGGCGTTTCTCTACGTCAAGGCCTGCCAGAAGTTGAGGTAGCTCCCATGCATATTGACATCGTCACGGTGGTTGCGATGATTCTGTCTGTCCTGTTGCTGGGCTATCTGGCCCTCACCCTGCTCTTTCCGGAGAAGTTCTGACATGTCCGCCAACGGTTGGTTGCAGTTTGTCCTCTTCTCCCTGATCCTGTTTGCAAGCGTTCGTCCGGTGGGCATTTACCTGGCCCGCGTACTGGAGGGTGAACGCACCTGGCTGGATCGCGTGCTCCGCCCCATCGAGCGGCTCATCTACAAGCTCTGCGGCGTGAACGCCGACAAGGAAATGAACTGGCGCGAGTACGCCTTCGCCGTGCTGGGCTTCTCTGCCGTCACCATGTTGCTGACATACGCCATCGAGCGTTTGCAGGGCTGGACTATACAAGGCCACTTCGTGCTGCCCTGGAATCCGCAAGGCCTGGCCGCAGTTGGACCGGACCTGGCCTGGGACACGGCCGCCAGCTTCACCACCAACACCAACTGGCAGGCTTATACGCCCGAGACCACCATGAGCTATCTCACCCAGATGGCTGGCTTGGCGACGCATAATTTCTGGTCCGCGGCGGCGGGCATCGCCGTGGCCGTGGCACTCATCCGCGGCATCAAGCGCACCACCTCCGGGACCATCGGCAACTTCTGGGTGGACGCCACGCGGACGCTGCTCTACGTCCTGCTGCCCGGATCGCTGCTCTATGCGCTCGTCCTGGTCGGCCAGGGCGTGCCGCAGAATTTCAATGCCTACACCACGGCCCACCCCCTGGAACAGCCCGCGCAGACCCAGACCATCGCGCAGGGCCCGGTAGCCTCTCAGGAAGCCATCAAGATGCTGGGCACCAACGGCGGCGGCTTCTTCAACGCCAACAGCGCTCACCCGTTCGAGAATCCCACGCCATTCTCCAACCTGCTGCAGATGCTCTCCATTTTCATCATCCCCGCCGGGCTCACTTACACGCTGGGCCGCATGACCGGTTCCCCAGGCCACGGGTGGGCCGTGCTGGGCGCCATGTACGTGCTCTTTGCCGTTGGTTTCACCGCTGTGTACTGGGCTGAGTCGCAGCCCCACGCCCTGATTCATGGCGCGGTACAAACCGGCAGCGCCACCGCGCCGGCGGGCAACATGGAAGGCAAGGAGGTGCGCTTCGGCATCTCCCAATCCTCGCTTTTCGCCACCATCACCACCGACGCCAGTTGCGGCGCCGTCAACGGCATGCACGACAGCTTCTCGCCCCTGGGCGGCATGGTGGTGCTCACCAACATCATGCTTGGCGAAGTCATCTTCGGAGGCGTGGGTTCGGGTCTCTACGGCATTCTCATCTTTGTGGTCCAGGCGGTCTTCATCGCCGGCCTCATGGTGGGCCGCACTCCTGAATATCTGGGCAAGAAGATCGAGTCCTACGACATCAAGATGACCATGCTCTACGTGCTCATCTTCCCCTTCATTATTCTCACGCTCACCGCCGCGTTTGTGCTCTCGCCGAATATAGGCCTGTCTGCCCTGACCAACCACGGGCCACACGGGCTTACCGAAATTCTCTATGCCTTTACCTCCGGTGCGGGCAACAACGGTTCGGCTTTTGCCGGGCTCAACGCCAACACCTGGTGGTACAACGTGGCGCTTGGCTTCACCATGCTGGGCGGCCGCTTGCTGATGATGATTCCGGTGCTGGCCCTGGCCGGCAATCTGGCCCAGAAGAAGAGCGTGCCCCCGTCACCTGGCACCTTCCCGGTGAACACCGGGTTGTTTGCCGTGCTGCTGATCGGCGTGATTCTCATCCTCGGCGCATTGACGTTCTTTCCTGCTCTCAGCTTGGGGCCGGTGCTCGAACACCTTCTACTCAAGACCGGACAGCTTTTTTAGCCTCTAGCTTCTAGCTAGTGGTCGTCAGATATGAATTTCAGGTTTTTCCAGCATTAGGCGCTAGAGGCTCGTAGCTAGCGGCTGAATTACGAAACGGACTGACATGGCTGAAAAGAAAAGTCTCTGGAATACCGACATCATGGGGCAGGCGCTCATCGACTCGGTGCGCAAGCTCGATCCTCGCGGCATGGTCAAAAACCCGGTGATGTTTGTCGTGGAGGTGGGCTGCGTGCTCACTACCGCCATCCTCATCGACAACACAGTCAACCACCGCGCTGGCTTCGGCTTCAATCTTCAAATCACGCTCTGGCTGTGGTTCACAGTGATCTTCGCCAACTTTGCCGAGGCCATGGCCGAGGGCCGCGGCAAGGCCCAGGCAGACACCCTGCGCAAGGCCAAGGGCGAAACTGTTGCCCGCCGCTACACCGTCACCAATGAGCTGGAAAACGTCGCCAGCGGCCTGCTCCGCGCCGGAGACATCATCTATGTCGAAGCCAACCAGTACATCGCCGGCGACGGCGAAGTGATTGAGGGCGTCGCTTCGGTAGACGAGTCGGCCATCACCGGCGAATCGGCCCCCGTGATTCGCGAAGCCGGCGGCGACCGCTCGGCCGTTACCGGCGGGACAAAGGTGCTGTCGGACTGGATCAAGGTGCGCATCACCTCCAATCCCGGCGAAACCTTCCTGGACCGCATGATCGCGCTGGTCGAAGGCGCAACCCGCCAAAAGACACCCAATGAGATCGCGCTCAGCATCCTGCTCTCCGGCCTGACGATTGTCTTTCTGCTCGCCGTGGTCACCTTGCAGCCCTTCGCCATTTACTCCGGCGCGCCGCAGACGGTCTTTGTGCTGGTCTCGCTGCTGGTCTGCCTCATTCCCACCACCATCGGCGGTTTGCTCTCTGCCATCGGCATTGCCGGCATGGACCGCCTGGTGCAGTACAACGTGCTGGCCATGAGCGGACGCGCCGTCGAAGCTGCTGGCGACGTGAACACCCTGCTGCTGGACAAGACCGGCACCATCACCCTGGGCAATCGCCAGGCCTCCGAGTTCATCCCCGCGCCCGACGTCAGCGCCGAGCGCCTGGCCGACGCGGCGCAGCTCTCCTCGCTTTCCGACGAAACCCCCGAAGGCCGCTCTATCGTGGTTCTCGCCAAGGAGAAGTACAACCTCCGCGGACGCGACCTGGGCCATGCCCACGTCGAGTTTGTCCCCTTCACCGCGCAGACCCGCATGAGCGGCGTCAACCTGCCCGGCGTGCGCATTCGCAAAGGCTCGGTGGACGCCATCGCCCGCTTCCTTGAAGAACAGGGCTCATCGCTGCCGAAGAAGGTCCGCGACGCCGTCGAGGAGGTCGCCCGCCAGGGTGGCACGCCTCTGGTGGTGGCCCCCCCTGCTGGG
>CAWITY010000001.1:0-66065 GCA_963839155.1 uncultured Acidobacteriaceae bacterium | reverse complement strand
TGCTACCGATCCCGGCAGTGGCGGCGAAGACTCCAAATTCCGTCCCATTCCCGAACCGAAATCTCGCAACACGGAGCGTCCCGAGGAGGCCGAGCTCAGTGTAGATATTGAGAGCAGACACCACTTGACATGGGCTTCGCAACAAGCCGCACAGTACATCCTTGCGGAGAACGACTGGCGAGCCTCCATTGCTTCTCAGGGAGTGATGGAAGCGGTATGGTTGGTGGCAACCACCTATGAGCACCGTGATCAGTCAGCCACGGCAACTACATTGACCACTGTTGAGGGATCGTCCAGGCTCACTGCTGTCCACGATTTGCTCGGCGTCAGATCTGCGGACGTTCCGTATGACGATCAAGAGGGTAGGCTGCGCGCGCTATTGAAGAAGCTAAACGAACGCCTCGTGGCTGGCCCAACAGGGGACGAGCAAACTGCACTTCGATGCGAGAGAATACCGGCGCTTATCATTGTCGGTTTCCGCAGACATCAGTCTGGGAATACTGGCTTCCCCACTGCGGTGAAGTCAATGGTAGCTCTCCGCCATGTTGATCCGCCGAAGCCATGGGGTGAAGGGCCTGAAAACGAGTCCCTTGCCGATGAGGTGCTCGACGAGCTGTACCGGCAGAATCTCATCGACGCGACCAAGCGAGACTATTTCGCTGGATCATGCACCCGTGCCGAAGCCAAAGCTGCTCACTTGTCCGATGACCCAGCAATTCGCGCAGCGGAAATCGCGAACTTGTTCATAAGCAGAGATGATCGAGTTGGGTACGCGATCCGAATGGCCGTCACAAGCCAGTCCACGCGCAAGAGGATCACGCCAAAGTTGTCAAATGATCTCGCGACTGCGCTCATCCTGAGGGCGCATGTCGACGATCCTGCGAAAACGGACCAGATTCGACGGTACATGCGTCATGCATTTGGGAAAGCCGCACACCGAGATACGTGGGATTGCACCGCCCGAGCGACAGAACAACTGCTTGCAGAAGCCCTACGGGAGGTTAGAGAAGCGATTGGATGCGAGTCAGCCCCAGCGCCCGGGCCTGCATCACTGGAACTGGCTGTCCGAGCGGCGTATCCACTGGTTGTTTCTGGCCGTCTGAATGCGGACAGGGGCTCGAACAATAACGAACAGCCGGACCGCAGAACGCCGGGAGAGGTTCTCGATGCGATGCGCCAGACCACCCAAGGAGTTTTCCAGCTAGCCCAGGCCCTCAAAGACTATGCCGCGAGTCAGCCCATCCGTGCCGTCGATGAGGACGGGCAGCCTAAGAGACTTTCTGACAACTCCGGCGACCAAGTAGTGAGTGACATTTACCTGAGGGGGAATTCCCGCCGCATGGGAAGGCACGCGCACAACGGCCAGGCGATACGCCATTAGATCACTACCGAAATCGCTTGGGAGATTTCAGTCGCGCTGTCGAGCGGCTCAAGCAAGCCTTCTCTGCTGTTACTGAGGTTCTTGGGGACGATGGCAGGCCTTTGGCTGAGACCTACGGGGTTGACCGCAGGGAATGCGATGCCTGGCGCGAAGAAATGAGCCAGATCGATGAAGAACTGATCGTCTGGGGTCGAACATTCAAGCGGGTAAATGGGCTGAGGTCTGGCCCTGCTGAACGGGGCTTTGCGCCGAACGATGATGGGTTCGTCGAGGAGATTGATGTCTACTCTGAAGCAAATCCAGAAGAAGACGAGGTGAACGCTGGATGATCTAGTCCCTGTACGGTTAAGCGCCCGGTAGCTCTCCGGGCGCTTGGCCGGGGCTCAACGCAGGAGTTCGATCATATCCAACCGAAAGGACCCACTATGGAAATCAAAATCTCCGCCAAGGCATTCGCAGAATTCGTATTGGGCAGTCCCAGCAAAAAGGCAGCGACGGTTAGGTACCTTCTGAAGCCTCAATCGACCGAGGCCCAAATCGTCATGAGGTACTATTCTCGCGCTGTGCAGATTATCAGAAGCTACCACGACGCAGAGAATGACTTCGCGTTTTTACGCGCAGAGATCCGGGGCCTTGAGAAGAAAGCTGAAACAGCAGAATCAAATCAGGCCAGGACGAAGCTGCTGAACAATTTGCGTGCGATCGAGACATATATGGAGATCTACGGCCAACGGGAATGGAAGATCGTCTCTTGCCCGCGGATTTACCACTCGTCGAGTTCCGTACGGATTTCAGCGACCCCGGATTTGGCTATTCTGGAGGGAAAGAGGCTCCGTCTTGTTAAATTGGGCGTTCGAAAGCAATTAGAGGACCCCGAGGTAATCCGGCTCATGTTGCGCGTGATGTACCAAGCCGCCTCTGCAAAGATGGAGATCAGTCCGCAAGATGTCTTGTTTTTCGATGTCTCGAAACGGGAGACACTGCGCGGGAGCAGGGGCGATACCGCTTTAACACAAACGATTGAGATGGGCTGCGAGAGACTACAGCAGATGGTGCATTCATGGGCAGCCTGACTCCCCGCTGAGCTGCGGAGAATCTCAACTGTCGCCCAACGAGCGTTTCCAGGACCGGCCGCCTAGATCACGCATTGACGGCGATTTCACGTCAAGTAACAGAGAAAGATTGGGTAATCAGGAATATCGTTGGAGGATGCTGTAGGTTCGACATGGCAGACTGGAATTCAACTCTGCCATACCGTACCGAACGGATATACACCCGGTCAAGGCCTCACCCACCCGAGGCTTAGGCAGGTCACGCTCTATCCACCAAGGTGTGGTGAAACTCCACGGAATGCTTTAGAAACGGCAGCGTTGTTGGTATCTTTCCAGTGAGGAGGAAATTATGTCGACTTTTAACCCAGGCGAGAAAGCACCCGACTCGGGTGAACTCATCGAAGTTGGACCTCGTGGTGGCAAAGTTGAAGACGGTCGTCGCGTGGTGATCGAGAGAGGCGAGAGAATCCCGCCCACTTCGGAAGCCGGCAACCAGTTCAAGTACGTGCGCGGATCAAAAACAACTCACTAAAGCCTGTTCAAAATACTGGGGCGGATGACGTTGCGGTCTAAAATCCGGCCAGGAGAGGCATTGGGCGAGCGCTGTGCCACTGGTCGGCTCTTCGCCAGCCGTTGACCACAGCCCTGAGAAGAGGGTCTCGTCGCCGTATTGCGTTCAGCGTGGATTCCGAGGAACGCTCAATCACGCAGGGACCATTCGGTGTTTTCCGAATCTGGCTGAATAGCTTATGGGCGGATTTCAACCCCACATTGACCCCACAATACGGATTCCTCACCGTTCCAATCAGTGCCTTAGGCTGCCAGCCGTTCCGCGTAAGTCGTTGATATTACGTTGTTAAATGTTCTCTTAACCGACAGGTTGTAGGTTCGATTCCTACCGCGTCCACCATAGAATCAACTACTTAGATCGATTCGCGCTCCGTTTCTCTGGAATAGAGATTGAACAACCCCGGATCATACCGCGCCTATTTCATCCTTAACCACGTCCCCGTAGATGTTCATTGCCGTTTGGATGTCCGTGTGCCGCAACATCTCCTGCTTTCATGCGGTCGGGGCACATATGGGGTAGGCCGGAGAGGCTCCACTTTGGGAGCTTCCCAATTGTTGACAGAAGAACTGTCTCCATCCAGCTCCCCGTCGGAGGCATCATTGGCGGGCCTGCTGGTGGAACCGGATACTATTTGCTAATCTTGGCACAACATGACCAAACAGTCCGGTGCTGTCTGTGTAGCTTTGCTTCTGCTTTGCTCTCTTCCCTCGCTGGGACAGAAAAAACTTCCGCCCAAGACTATCCGCTTTCAAGGCGCACCCCAATTTACGCAACAGGAGCTGCTCGCTTCCGCCGGCTTGAAGCCGGATACGCCTCTGAAGTTGAGCGAAGTGAAAGCCCACGCCAAGCAGCTCAATGATACGGGCCTCTTCAAGGAAGTCAAGTTTGCATCAGACAGCAAGACGCTGCTATTTACCCTGACTCCCTCGAGCCAGCTTTTCCCCATGCATTTGGACAATGTGCCTCTTACGCCAGGAAAAGAACTCGACGCCAAGCTGCACGAGTTCTTCCCGCTCTATCGCGGTCTCTTGCCATCCAGTGGCTCCATGCTTGAAGGAATCTGCAAGACATTTGAAGGGATGCTGGCTGCCAAAGGCGTCAAGGCAACGGTAAAAGCCGCTCTCACCAGCGGCCTGGGCCCGCAAAAGCTCACGGCTATGAACTTCACCGTCGTCTCGCCGGCGGTGCATATCGGCCGAATCCAGCTTGCCGGCATCTCCCCTGCTTTGCAAGCCAAGGCCAGCCTCCTTGCCAGCGGCCAGACCGGAAACAGTTTCGACACAGAGAACACCGCCGTCGGTCTTCAGCACGTTTTCGAAGACTTTTACCAAGACCAGGGCTATGCGGCCGTGCAAGTCGATGTCGCCCAGGTTGATCCTCCAGTCTTCACGGATCAGGCCGTCGATATTCCCTATACCGTAACGATCAAGGAAGGTGGGATCTACAAGCTCGGAACCATCGACTTTCCGGCCAGCGCGCCGGTCGCGCGCGCAGATGTCGAGAAAGCAATGTCCAAATACCCGACCGGCTCTGGACGGCCGCTCGAGCTATTTCTCGTGGCCGTCCGCGACGCATACCATGCGAAGGGCTATCTCGATTGCTCCATCGCTTCACGCCCGTCCTTTAATGAGGCTACTCACATCGTGAACTACAGCCTCGAAATCGCTTCAGGCTCGCAGTACCGTCTAGCTTCGGTCAAATTCGACGGAGCCCCCGAGGCAATGGCCGCCAAACTTAAGCTCGCTTGGAAGATGGCGCCCGGCGACGCATTTGACGAAAGCTACCCCTCAAACTTTGCGGCGCTGGCACAAAAGAAAGACAAGCTTATGACGAAGTGGATGCAAACAATTATTGCGACCTACGACGTCAGGGCCGACCCTGCCACGCAACAGGTCTACTGCACCTTCCATTTCGCCAAAGCCGCTCAGAGTCCTCGCTAGCGTCCTGAGTCTGAAATTCGCATCAGAAATCGGGGGCGAGAAAAAAGCAGATTCTTCGCTCACCACCCCCGCACTCCAGCCCAAAGAACAAGGACCGCTCTTTGGGGACCCCGGAACTGAGATACGTTCGGGGCCCCGTTCACTCAGAATGACAGTGTACTTGTATAGCGAACTATGGACTCAGGACACTATCGGTGTGTCTCAACAATTGCGTGCGTTCTCAGAGCCAGTGTTCAAGGGCAAACGTACCGTCTTGAAACAGGGCACAACCGGGGTTCTCGCACCGGGAGAACCGCTACTCTTCAATACTGAGGAGGAACCCTCTGCGTGAGACATTCCACTAGAAGGTAAAGGCCACTCCGGCGCTCACGCCCCGCTGATCCTGGGCAAATACCAGCAGCGTGCCATCGCTCAAAAGGTAAGGACGATACCCTTCGGCGAGCAGATTGCGCACGTCCAGCAGCGCCTCGAAGCGCCCGCTGCCGTCACGGCGCAAGCCGATTGGCTGACGGAAGTGAAGATTGAGATAGGGCTCCGTTCCCTCCGTAGCAAAGCCGGCCACCCGCGTCACCGTCTCGTCGGGCTGCCAGCGGTAGCTGGCGCGCCAACGCGTTCCGCTGCCATCCAATGTGCCGGAGAGCGATAGGGCATACATCTGTGCATGGCGGGGATGGGTTCCAGATAGAACCTGGGCCAGGGAGGCACCTTGCGGTGAGACAGAAGCAGCCGGCAAGACCAGGGCATTGCCGTTGGCGTAGCTCAGGCGAACCTGATTGCCGCCCGGCAGCCGGCGGTCGATCGAGGCCGTCAGCCCGGCCGAGGAGAAGTTGGAGCCTGCCGCGCGCAACAACCCGCTCGCTCGGTCGAACAACGCTGATTCAGCTTCGGAGCCGCCAACACCCTCCAGAACGGGGTTATCCACGTGGTCGGCAAACAAAGTCACCGACATCCCCGAGACATCGGTACGCCGTTCCCAGCCGATCTCCTGGTGCAACCCATGCTCCAGGGTCAATGCGCCGTTGCGAAGGCCAAGCAGAGGCATCCAGGCCCTTGCTTCGGTCTCTCCCGTCGCCTGCGCACCGGGCAGATACGTAGTCATTCGGTAGCGAACCGTGGAGTCGCCCTTTCGCCAGCCCAATGTGGCAAAAGGCAGCACTGCGGCCACCATCTTGGATGAACCCAGCGCCAGGCGGGCAAGCACCTGTTCGGAGCCTGCTTCTGCCTCAAACTCATCCCCCAGGCTCATCGTCTCCCAGGTGCGGATGCTGGCTTCATCCAGCCCCTTGGCTCCGCCGGCAGAAATTTCAGGATGCACGGTGACGGCGGCAACCGACTGCACCGATCCGGCAAAGCCTAGATCCTGGCGAAAGCCCAGCATGGACTCCATTCCCGCATCGCTGTCCGGCGCAAAATCCACCCGCGCCAGCAGTTCGCGGCTGCCCGAAGGGGTATCTTCCACCGCAGCTGAAAAGCGCTCCCCACTCTCCCCGAAGCTGCCCTCCTGCCCGGTTGCGATAATGCGCGCTTTGAGCCGGGGCTGGCTGTCCGCACTGTCTGAGACCACCACCAGCGGCCCGTCTTCCAGCCAGCGTAACAGCGGGCGGTTGGCCGCCGAACGCAGTGTCCAGGCCCAATCGTCTTTCTGCGTGCCCGCCTCCCGGGGTTCGGCCGGCAGCCACTGCATCACCTCGTACAGCGTGTTCAATGTCAAATTGACCACCGTGTTGGCGCGGACGTGAACGTTCTCCCGCAGAGAGGGAAGATAGGACGTGCCCATCGCCTTCACCGCGTAGCGGCCGGGAAGGACGGAGGAAATGGTGAATCGCCCGTTGGCGTTGGTGTAGACCGTCTCCAGAACGCTCAGGTCCGGGCGCAACAACTCGACTACCGCGCCGATCTGCGGAACTCCAGAGGAGTCGCGCACCAGTCCTGAAACCGACCCCTGATTGGCTCCCTGGGCGGGAGCGCATACCAGCGCGATCAGAACGGCGAAGCACGCGAGATGGAGCCTGCGCATCATCACTGGATTTCGTGACCCGGCGGCGTCCCTGGCAATTTTCCTGCGAATCGATCCCGCGCAGCTCCCCGAATCTGATGTCCGGTCAGCTTGCCGCGCGGGATACATTCTATTCCACGACAAAAGGCGCCGATTGCGCAATCTCTTGTTTTGAGATTCCATCATTGATTTTGATCGTCACCTTGTACTTGCCTGGCTGGAGGCCCGCAATGGGAAGAGTCTTCTCCACTGTCAGTTGGTCGCTGTGCGCCCCCAGGTCCTTGGATTCCAGCTGCTTGTCGAAAATCACCGCACCGGTGCCAATTTCGACAATCTGGTAATTCACCGTGGCCTGATTGCTTTTTGTGGTTTCGTCAATCCCAAGATTGTACACCTGCATCCAGAAATTCAGTTGCTGGGTACGCTTGAAGCTCACCGGTGTAGCCGCATTAGGACTTACGCGAGGCCGGATGAATGTATTCCCGATCACGAAATTGCCGCTGCCGATCTCCCGAGAGGAGACCAGGTTCATCTGGTCGGCCAGGATCAGCGACGACGTCGCCAGCTTCTCATCGTGATAGGTAGGAACATCCAGGCTGCGTCCGTAGTACCCCATATGGTCCGGGTTGTTCACGTCCTTGATGGCGATATCCAGGCGATAAAGGCCTGGCAGCATGGGCAGCGCCTTCCAGTACACCGAGGGGCGGTCCAGGCTCTTCTCCAGCAATTCCGCCGGCTGTTCCACTTCAACGGTGTCCTCAAACGACTGCACCGTCTTGTGGGTCAGTGTCGTTACCTTGCCCAGAATGTTCACAACACCTTTGGCCACCCCGTTCTTGGTCACGAAGGTGATGTCGCGGTTCTTCAACTGCAGCGTGATCGGGACCAGGACCGAATTCTCCGTCACTTTGACGAAGTCCGTGCGCACATCGAAGGGAAACACCGGGCCAGTCAGAAGCTTGTGTTCCGAAATGAAATTCTCAAGATCCTTGAATTTCACCGGCGGAGGAGCAAAGACCTTGGCCATCAACTCGATGCGGTCGAACTGCTTGCCCTGCTGGGAAGAGGACATCGGTCCCGTGCCCAGGTTCTCAAGGCCGCCCTTGAAGCGGTCCGCCTTCTTGGCCATGCCCATCTCTTCCCACTGGGTCTGGCCGGCGCCGGGAACGTGGGTCAGCGCGTCCTTCTCCGAGCGGTCGATGGTGAAATGATAGTCGCCGCACTGGCAGGTATCCACGAATTCCAGATCGATGTTCTCGCCAATGCTCTCAAGGTAACGGTAATGCCAGATCTCGAACGGGAAGGTCGAGGTCTCGCCGCCGCCCTCTTCCTGGGGCCGCTGATAACTGCCGCCAGAGGGGTGGGCATCGATCGAGTCCGGCTTGCCGAAGGAAATGTAAACATGGCCGCGGTCGGTCTTCCAACCCGGCTTGCCGGCGGCAAAATGCTCGTTGGCGTAGGCGATGCGCCGGTAGTGCTCTTCCCGGTATTCGTTCTCCGGCGAGTCGGGATTCGGGTTGCGCCGCAGCCAGAACTGCTCGATGAAGGCATCCCGCTCCTCATCGTTGCTCAACGATTTGAAGGCTTTGGTCTCCTCGTCGGAGATGATGTAGGGCACATCCTGGTTCAGCCAGCTCTTGTAGGCGCCTTTCAGTTCCTGCCTTACGGCCTTCTGGGCGGCGAACTTCTCCTTGTCGGAACGTTCGCGCTTGAGCGGATCCACTTCCTGCCCCTGGCCGCTGGCCGGTTGAGCCTGTGCGGTCGGATTGGCCGCCTGCTGGGCAAAAAGCCCAGTGGCGGGAGAGAGTACCAGGCCGCAACCCAGTGCGGCGAAGAAAAGAGTACGAGCGTTAAGCATCATTTGCCTTCAAAACTCCTGCGATTCCCTATTCTACGGGTCCCGATAGGGCTGAGCAAGATTCCCAACCGTCTTGGCTGCCGGTTTGACGCCGGACCGCCGCCAATGTCATCCGGAAAACCCCGTCGGAATGTCGTTTCTCGCCTTCGGCTTAGGTTTTGAGACCACCCACGGGGTTGAGCCGTCCAAAAGACAAGCGCAATCCTCCCGATGCCCTCTTTCTGCGCCGCTGAACTTATCCCGGCCGCAATGTGTGCACAGCCGGGGCTTTCCGCGAAAGCAGCCCGCCTGGTTTCTACAAGCCGCGCCGGCCGTTGGGAGCATTGAAAACGAGTTTTTGCAGGATTGGGAACCACACGCGCGGCAATTGCGTAAACTGAAGCTGGAGAGATTGGGAGTAAGAGCCGAACATGAAAAAGATTCTCTTGATTGTTCTTGCCGTAGTAGTGGCCGCCGGACTTGTGGCTTTCATGGTCTACAAGCAACAGTCCGGCTACACCAAGGTCCTTACCGCCAAAATTGTGCGGCAAGACCTGGCCACGGTGGTCAGCGGCACCGGTCAGATCAAGCCCAAGACCTATGTCAACCTGGGCGCTACCGCCATGGGCCGCATCACCCACCTCTTCGTCAAAGAGGGTGACATGGTGAAGAAGGGCCAGATCGTGGCGACCATCGAGCACGTCCAGCAGGAGGCTTCCGTGGCCGGCCAGCAGGCTGCCATTGCCGCCGCCAAGACTGACATCGCCTCCTATATTGCCGCCGAAAAGACCGCCGAGGCCAATGTCGAGCACGCCAGGGCCGACCTCGAACAGAAGCGCCTGGACTGGGAACGCGCCCAGGGCCTCTACAAGGAAGGCATCCTGGCCAAGCAGGATTTCGACGCCAAGAAGGCCGCCTACGACACAGACGTAGCCTCGGTAAATCAGGCCGTGGCCCAACTGAACCAGGCCAAGGCCCAGACCGACTCCGCGCGCGGTCATTTGCAGACCGCCGTCGCCACCCTGCGCGCCAACCAGAACATGCTCGACCTGACCAATGCCGTCGCGCCCTTTGACGGCATCGTCACCAACGAGCCAGTCCGCGAGGGCGAGACCGTCGTGGAAGGCATTCAGAACACCGAAGGCTCCACCTTCATGACCCTGGCAGATATGAGCGTCATCACCGCCGAGGTCAAGGTCGACGAGACCGACATCGTGAACATCCGCATCGGCCAGACAGCCGACGTCACCGTGGACGCTTTGCCCGGCAAGGTCTTCAAGGGCCATGTCACCCTGGTCGGCGATCAAGCCATCCTGCGCTCCACCGGAATCGCCACTTCGCAGTCCACCACCGGCACGGAAGAGGCCAAGGACTTCAAGGTCGTGGTCACGCTCGACACCCCTTCCACCGAGTTACGCCCCGGACTCTCCACCACCGCGAAAATCACGACCGCGCACAAGCCCAGCGTCCTGTCCCTGCCCATCCAGGCGCTCACCATGCACAATGCCGATGACGACAAGGCCAAGAGCGGGGTGCAGGCAGCTACTACCCCGGTGCCCGGAGCCGCCAAGGCCGCTCCCCAGCAGGGCGTTTACGTGGTCGACAAGGACAAGAACGGCAAGCTGCGCGCCACCTTCATCCCTGTCACCACCGGCATCACCGGCGCCACCGACATCGAAGTGCTCACCGGCCTCAACGAGGGCCAGGAGATCGTCATCGGCCCGTACAAGACCCTGCGCGCGCTAAAGAACGGCTCTCTGGTCAAGCGCGACACCGCCAAACCCATTGTGCCGGGAGCGGACGCAAAGTCTTGAGGTAGCGCGAGTCAAACATGCATTGGGAAGCCTCCGGCCCAGCCTGGGCAAAGGCTTCCCTCCTCCTCACCGCAAGCGCCCAACCACCGGCAGGCAAAGGACACGATTCGCATGGCTACAAACAGCATAGGCAGCCCAGAAGCTCTGCAACAAACCGCTCCCCCCTCCGGCAATGTCATCGTCGTCGAGGATCTCTGGCGCACCTACGATATGGGCTCCGAGCAGCAGGTGCACGCCCTGCGCGGCGTCTCCATGAGCATCAAGCACAACGAGTACGTGGCCATCATGGGTCCCTCCGGCTCCGGTAAGTCTACCCTCATGAACCTCATCGGCTGCCTGGATACACCTTCCCAGGGCAAATACTGGCTCAATGGCCAGTTGGTCAGCGAACTGGACGACGACCAGTTGGCGCGCATTCGCAACAAGGAGATCGGATTCGTCTTCCAGACCTTCAATCTGCTGGCCCGCGCCACCTCGCTGCACAACGTCGAGCTGCCGCTGATCTATAACGGCACTCCGGCCGCGGCGCGCATTGCGCGCGCCAAAGAGGCCCTGACCGATGTCGGCCTTGAATCCCGCATGTACCACAAGCCCAACGAGCTCTCCGGTGGACAGCGCCAGCGCGTTGCAGTTGCCCGCGCCCTGGTCAACCGGCCCTCCATCATCCTTGCCGACGAACCTACCGGCAACTTGGACTCGAAAACCGGCATTGAAATCATGGCCCTGTTTGACACCCTCCATGCCGGCGGAAACACCATCGTGCTGGTCACCCATGAGCCCGATATCGCTGAGTATGCCCATCGCGTCATCCATATCCGCGACGGCCAGATCTACTCCGACGAGCCCTCCAAGCGCTTCCGCTAAGATGCGCCAAGAACCCTGGTTTTGGCGCATCTTTACGGGATTCGAAAGGCTTACTCAAGGGCCTCACATGCCGCGGAAAGCTTCTTTTGCGTGGCGGCAGTTGTCAGGGCGCGACCGGGGCGCGGACTTCCCAAGCTGTGCGCGAGTCCCTTTGCTGCAGCCTCCAGGGATGGAAACCTTCAGCCTCGCCGCCAGAAGGCGCATCGGCCAGCGTACAGCCTCACGAGAAGCAAACCATAATCCCACGCGATCTTGAAGTTGGCCTTGCTGGCCCCGCGATAGCGCAAGCCAAAGGCAAAGGGAACCTCTTCGATCGACGCGATGCGCCCTCGCACCAGAATTTCCAGCAGCAGTTTGAAGCCCGACGGCTGAAAGTGGATCTGATCGAGGCACCGGCGGCGCACCAGAAAGAAGCCAGACATGGGGTCTTTGACCCGGATGCGCGCCCTTTGCAGCGGCCAGGTTACCAGGACGGCTGCGGTGGAAAAGAACTTCCGCGCCCAATTCCACTCCCCTAGCTCGCCGCCTGGCGTATAGCGGCTCCCGATCGCCATATCCCGACCGCGCTGGATAGCGCCGATCAGTTGCGGCAGCAGTTCCGGAGGATGCTGCAGGTCGGCATCCATGACGCCCAGAATTTCGGCGTCTGTCCGCTCCCAGCCATAGAGAATCGCTCCCGACAGGCCTCGCATGCCCTTGCGCACCAGCAGGCGCACCCGCGGATCTTCAAGCGACAGCGCGGAAACCAGTTCCTCGGTTCCATCGCGGCTGTCGTCGTCTACGACCACAATTTCATAGGGAATCAGCAGCGGATCGAGCACCGAGCGAATGTGGCCGATCAAGCCGCGGAGATTCTCGGCTTCGCGCAGGGTGGGAATCACCAGAGCCAGTTTTTCCCGGCCGCCTTGCGCAGGCCCTGAAAGTTCCGGTAAAGCTGGTTTTGTCCCGGCATCTGCCGGAATCGAGGGTGGCGTTGTCGCTGTAGATGGCATATCGTTGTCTCTAAAGTATACGGAGTTCATTCGCTTGAGGCGTAACACTTTCCTCTCCAGCCTGTTGCCAACCCTGGCTCTGACCATACTCGGATTCGCGGTGATGGGCTACCACCCCGGACTGGAAGACGACGGGGTCTACCTGGCCGCGGTCAAATTCGCAGTGAACCCCTCGCTCTTCCCTCACGATGCGCCGTTTTTCCGGCTGCAAATGCAGGCTACCCTGTTCGACCAGTTCATCGCCCACTTTGTGCGCTGGACCGGACTCTCCGTGGCCTGCACTGAGCTTCTTTGGCAATTTGCCTCCCTTTTTCTCATTCTGTGGGCTTCCGCCAAAATTGCCCGGCATCTTTTTGCCCAGAGATCGGCCCAGTGGGCCGCGGTGGCAATGCTGGCTGCCCTGTTCACCCTGCCGGTGGCCGGGACGGCGCTGACCATCGCCGACCAGTATCTTCATCCCCGCAACCTGGCCACCGCCCTCATCCTGCTGGCCGTCTCCCGGATTCTGGAGAGCCATCGCTGGCAGGCCCTCGCTCTGTTGCTTCTGGCATTCCTGCTCCATCCCATCATGGCCGCAATGGGCATTTCATTCTGCGCCTTCTTGACGCTTGCCCTGCTTGATCCGCCAAGGCTTCGTCTGCTGGCTCAGCCGCGCGTCCTTCTGGCCGCTGTTCCCCTGGGCTGGGTCTTTGAGCCTGCCACCCCTGCCTGGCGGCAAGCCCTTGTCACCCGTACTTACTACTTTCTCTACCATTGGGAGTGGTATGAATGGCTGGGTGCGATGGCGCCCATCCTGTTGTTCTGGATCTTGTGGCGCGTAGCCCGCCGTCACAGCGATGCCCCCCTGGCGCACTTTTCCCTGGCTGTCTTTGCGTACGCGCTCTTTCAGCAGATCGTAGCCATGGTCATGCTGGCCCCTGAATCTCCGCTGCGCCTGGCTCCGCTTCAGCCCATGCGGTACCTGCAACTGGTCTACATCTCCCTGGCCCTCGCGGCGGGCGGATTGCTGGGCCGCTACCTACTCAAAGCCAAGGTCTGGCGCTGGGCACTCTTCCTGCTGCTCTTCAACGGCGGCATGTTTGCCGCCCAGCGGCAGTTACTGCCCGCCAGCAATCACCTGGAGTTGCCAGGGCTCCAGACGTCCAACGCCTGGTTACAGGCTTTCGCCTGGGTTCGCCTCAATACTCCGGCCGATGCGTACTTCGCCCTTGACCCCCACTATCTGGCCGCACCCGGCGAGGATTATCACAGCTTTCGCGCCCTGGCCGAACGGAGCCAGTTGTCCGACGCCATCAAAGACACCGCCGTGGTCACGCAAGTGCCCAGCCTTGCCCCGCTTTGGCAGCAGCAACAGCTTGCGCAGACTGGCTGGTCCAGCTTTCAACTCGCCGACTTTGAACGCCTCAAAGCGGCCTTTGGGGTGAATTGGGTGCTGGTTTCGTATCCTTCGCCCCAGGGGCTTGCTTGCCGATGGCACAACCGGGCGCTGACGATCTGCCAAATCCCATGATCCCCTTTGCGTGTTGGAGCAGTTTCCGCGAGAATGAATAAGTTACCTCCCGCCGGTACGGAGTCCGGACCATGCTCAATCTTTCCCAGCGGTTGATTCTCGGCTGCGTGCTGCTTGCCAGCCTCACGGTCGGTCTGGTCATTGCAACGCATCGCGCGCTGGCGGCGGCGGGACAGGCCAACGTTGCTTACTTCTTCGTCTTTACCGCCTTTCTGGTGGAGATGGGAACCGTCTTCTTTGTCCTGCGCCCCATCCACATGCTGGCACGCGACGCCCGCATGATTGCCGGCGGAAACCTGGAACACCGGGTGGAGTGGAGCAGCCACGACGACTTTGGCCAGATCGCCCAGGAGTTGAACCGCCTGGCTGTCAGGCTACGCGAACTGCGCGACTCTGAAGCCGGCCGAAGGCAAATGGAGTTTCAGCTTTCCGATGCCGTCCTGCAGTCCATCTTTGAACCCATCATCGTAACCGATGGCAAAGGCCATGTACTCAAGGTGAACCAGGCCGCGGCCGAGCTGCTGGGCAATGCCGCCACCGACCGCATGGCGCTGACCAATGCCCCCGGCGGCGACAAGATTCTGAGCGCCATCCGCGAGGCGGTCTCCATGCAGAAGGCCGTGGCCGCCGAGGACGAAGCGGCTATGCTGCCCATGCGCATCGGCAAGAAAGAGCGCAGCTACCGCTTGCGCACCACCCCCATGCGCGACTCCGAAGGGCGTCTGCTGGGCACGGTCACCACCCTGGAAGACGTAACGACGCTGCAAGACACCGACCGGTTCAAGACGCAGTTCATCTCTGTGGCCAGCCGCAAGCTGCGCGACCCTCTGCTGCAGTTGCGGCGGGGCCTTTACGCCCTCAGCCAGGGCTTTGGCGGCGAGTTGACCCCGCTGCAAACTGAGTTGGTGGCCGAGGTAAGCAGCGAGTCAGAGAAGCTGGACGACCTGATGGGTGACCTGATTGAAGTTGCCGAGCTCGACACCGGCAAGCGCGAGCTCAAGCTGGAGCGGTTGCGCCCCCTGCAGGCCCTGGGCGAAGCCCGCGACCGCTATTGCGACGAGGCCGCACAGAAGCGGCTGCACGTGGAGGTGCGCGCTTTCGCCGACCTGTCCGTGGTAGAGGCAGACCGAAGAGCGCTTCGCTCCATCCTCGACAACCTCCTCTCCAACGCCATCCGCTACACTCCGCCTGAGGGAGAGATTCTGCTGGCAGCCGAAGAGATCAAGGATTTTGTTCAGTTCACCGTGCGCGATACGGGCCGCGGAATCGAGGCCGACCGACTGAGCAACATCTTCGACCGCTTCAACACCCTCTCTGAGCGCGGGAACGGTCTGGGGCTCGCCCTGGTGCGGCGCCTGGTGGAGTCGCTCGGCGGCCAGATTGCCGTGGAGAGCCGACTGGGCCACGGAACCACCTTCCGCTTCACTCTGCCCGTGGCGGCGGTCGAGGAACTCCGTCATCCCGTCGAGGTGGGCTGAGCCATGGCTGAAATCATCCTGGAAAAGAAACCGGAACCGGCCAAACTGCGCATCTACATTGGCGCGGCGCCCGGCGTGGGCAAAACCTACCACATGCTCAACGACGCCTACATCATGAAGCACCAGCAGAGCGTGGACGTGGTCATCGGCCTGGTGGAGTCGCACGGGCGCAAAGACACCGAGGCCCGCATTCGCGACTTGGAGATTGTCCCCCAGCGGGTGATTCCCTACCGCGGCGTGAACCTGAAAGAGATGGACGTGGACGCCATCCTCGCCCGCCATCCCAACACCGTCATCGTGGACGAGCTGGCCCACACCAACGTCCCCGGCAGCAAGAACAACAAGCGCTACGAGGATGTGCTGGAACTGCTTGACGCCGGCATCAACGTCATGACCGCCGTCAACATCCAGCACCTTGAAACCCTGAACGACGCGGTCAACCGTTCCGCCAACACCGTCATTCGCGAGACCGTCCCCGACAACTTCCTCAAGCGCGCCGACGAAGTGGTCAACATCGACATCACCGTCGAAGAGCTGCGTTCCCGCCTGCGCCAGGGCAAGATCTACGCCGCCGAGAAGGTCGAGCAGTCGCTGGCCAACTTCTTCCGCAAGGGCAACCTGAACATGCTGCGCGAGCTGGCCCTGCGCACCACCGCCGAGCAGGTCAGCACCCGCGCCGCCGAATACCGCCGCACTCAGGGACTGGAACAGGCGCCCATCCCTGAAAAAGTCATGGTATGCCTCAGCACCCGCCCCGGCACCGAGCGGTTGCTGCGCGTCGGAGCCCGCGTCGCGGGCCGCCTTGCCAGCAACTGGTATGCCGTCTACGTGACCCGTCCGGACGATGACAAGGGCCACGGCGACCCGGAGGCCTTTCATCGCCTTGAAGAGTACCAGCGCATGGCCAGAGACCTGGGCGCACAAGTCGTCTCCCTCACCGACCGGAACGTCTCCGACGCTCTGATCCGCTTCGCCCAGCAGGAGAACATCTCCCACGTGGTCTTCGGCCAGTCGGCCCGCTCGCGCTGGGATGTCCTGTTTCTCGGCTCGGTGCTCAACCGCTTTCTCTCCGAGATCCGCGACGTTACGGTACAGGTGGTCCCTATGCAGAAGCCGCTGCGCAAGGGCTGAGACTTCCCTGCTCTATTCGCAGAACACGCGCACCTTGGTGTTTTCTTCCTTGGCGTCCACATCCACCGTAAGGTCCTCCAGGTGGTCGATCAACTCCTCCAGGTTCTCCGGCTTGATCTGAGACAGGGTCAACGGCACGCCATGCCGGCTCAAGGCCTGGTCCAATTGCTCATGAGCCTGGGCAGGAATCAGGCTGGCCAGTCGCACCCCGGCGCGCAGCAGTTGCATTGGCACCCTCACATTCACAGTGGTCGGCCCGCTCCTGTCCTCCGCCTCTACCTGCACGCGCAGGTATTTGGCCCTGGTCTTCGGCTTCGCTTCCCCGGCGCCTTCGCGATTCGAGGGCGATGGTGAGTCTTCCAGCGCAGCAAGCAGCTGCTCGGCTTCGTCCGCGTTGATCTTGCCCGCGGCGAGCATTTCAAGGATTTGACGGCGATTCTCGTTCATTGGGTCCCTCCCGGCAGGTAAATCTAAAATCAATGGGTGTGCGGCGTCTCTACAGTATCCGAACCAGAATCCTGGTCTCCTTGGCAGCGACTTGGATGTCGGTTCCAGGCAGTCCAGATAAAATGGCCCACAAAAGCGCGCTCACTCGCCAGATTGTGGTCTTTGCGGGAATCGCAAAGGCCACCAGGGCAAGGAAGATGAGTGGCGAAAGCAGCAGCGCCGGAATCCACAACAGAAAGACGGGCAGCCACAGTCGAGGCATGTGCCAGTGCGGAGTCTGAATGCCAATCACGGCGAAGTTCGGGGTCACCTGAGAGCCTCCAGCGCGCGGATGGCTTCCTGGGCGTCGATTTCGCCGTTCTTGAGCCGCTCCAGCACCTCCGCGCGGGATGGAGACGGGTTGGTGTCCACAAATTCCAGTTGGGCGGCGATACGGTTGAGACGCGCCTTGATCGTCGGATAGCTGACACCAAACACCTGCTCCATCTCCTTGATGGAGCCGTGCGAGCGCAGAAACGCGATGATGAAGACCTGATCTTCCAGGCCCAGGCGCGCCAATTGTGGCAAGGCGAATTCTCCCTCGACGGACATCTGCTTTTCCGAAAACCGGACACGCTCGACCACGATGGGCGAGCCTTGTGCCATGCGTAGCAATTCCTGCCAGTCGGAAGCGGATTTAGGGTTAGGTGTCATTGCGGTAGAGTCTCGTTTCTGAATAACAAGAGCCATAATAATTAATATTTGCAATAAACGCAATACATTGTATTAAGTTTTTAAATTAAACCTTCCGGAAGAGGAAAGATCGTACACAACGCCACCTGCCCCCTTGCGGAAACGCGATAAAGGCATTTCTCTAGGGCTGTTTCGATTCAACAGTTGCCGCCTTGAAATCGTGCCGAGTGGCATTTTCTTGAGGAAAATGCCACTCGGCATCGAGCTTTCTGTAAAGGGCTGAATCGAAACCGCCGTAGCGGCTTTCCCTTTGCTCTCGTGGGAATGAGCGGGGCGAGTGCCTCTTTCCTTGTGAAATAGACACCCTATTGGAAGCCAAAAACGTCAGGCAAAAACGGAGAACCGCTCCAGGGGCGGGCGCAAACCGGTACCCGCCCAAGTTCTGCCGTATGCGGGAAGGCAATCCGTCTGTCTATTCCGCGATGTTCTCGTCGGGAGCGTGGGCAATATGCATCAGTTCGCCGCAGTCGAGCCAAATGAGAGAGCACTCTTCGCAGGAGTCGATGACCACATTACCGGGGCCGGCGTAGAGATGTGTATCCATGCGGTGGTGGCAATTGGGACAGCCGATCTTTCGCTGCAAATCCCGGCTATCCACCGCAGGCTGAGCCGCTCTTCCGGGCTGTGCCTGTTGAAGGTCCGCAATCAGTGTCTGGAACGCCGGCATGGGAATCGACATGCCCCGGCATTGAGTGCAGTAAGAAATTCGCGTATTGGCGATGGCCGCGTGAACCAGCGGAAGCTTGCAGAGGGGGCAAGTCTGACCAGACGGCTCCTCCAGGACGCGCACTCCATCGTCGCCCTTCTCGGGGAAATAAACGCTTTGGCAATAGTCGCACCGAAAGCTTTCCGCGTCGGCCTTGAGACGCATGGGAGCTCCGCAAGCCGGACAGTTCATTGGCCAGCTCCGCACTCCGCGCAAAATTTGGCGCGCGAAGGGATGGAGTGCCCACACTCGATGCAGAACTTGGTTCCCTCCGAAACGCCCGCACTGGCGCTGAGAGCCGGAGAAGCGGCCGCGGGAGGGGGTTGAGTTGGGGAGACAGACTTGAGAGCGGACGAAAGCACCTGGGCGACCGCGGCGCCAGCGCCCAAGCCCATCCCCATGCCGGCTGCTCCGCTTGTGTTGGCGGCAGAAAGGTCCAACGACTCCGCCGCGGAGTACAGCGTGTAGCGGCCCAAGTCCCCCACCATATTCATTCCGATGCGCTGATCGAAGACCTTTTGCAGTTCCTCGGGGAGCGAGATGTTCTCCACGACGAACTGGCTCAGTTCCAGGCCGAGAGAGGCAAAAGCCGGCTTCATCTGCCCGACGATCTTCTCTGCGAGCGCGGCCTGATTGGCGGCCATGTCGAGGAAAGGGAGATCGCTGTTGGCCAGGGTGTCAGTCATCCGGGCTACGATCGTGTCGCGCAACTGGTCTTCCAGGTCGGCAGCCAGATAACTGTCGCGGGTGCCGCTGATCTGGGTGAAAAAGGCCCGCGGATCGGCGATGCGGTAGGAGTAGATGCCATACCCGCGCAGGCGGACGGCGCCGAACTCTTTGTCGCGTATCGTAATCGGCGTGGCCGTGCCCCACTTCTGCCCAATCTGCAGCCGTGTGGAGAAGAAGTACACATCGGACTTGAAGGGCGATTCAAAGCCCTTGTCCCAATTCATCAGGTCGGTGAGCAAAGGGAGGTTGCGTGTGTTGAGGGTGTGGAGACCGGGGCCAAAGATGTCGGCGATCTTGCCTTCGTTGACAAAGGCGGCCATTTGCGACTCCCGCACCGTCAACTGCCCGCCGCTCTGAATCTCCATGTCGAGCATGGGATAGCGATAGGCGAGGATGCCGTCCCCGGGTTCGCTCCACTGGATGACGTCGATGAACTGTTTGCCGATGAAGCTTCTCAGAGTCACTTGCTTCTCCTGTCGGAAACTCTAACATGCCACGTTACTGGCGCGCAGGGCACGAGAGGTATGAAAAGGGGAGGAGATGCAGAGCATCCCCTCCCCAATGTTGGGCCAAGCCGAGAGTTATGGCACCGTGAATGGGCGGATGCCGTCGTAAGGGAACAGTCCTGTGGGACCGGCCACGGTGGACGGCTGCGAGCGGAAAAGATAGCGCACAGAGAAGCCTGCCGAAACGGCGGAGTAATTGCGGGAGTTGTTTGCTCCCACAAACGCGCCGACGAACCAGTGCGGGCCGATGCCGTAGGCCACCTGGCCGCGTAAATCGTAGTTGGCCGCCACGCTGGTCTTGGCCGGCAGCGCCAGGTTGCCTGAACTGACTTCAATCGACTTCTGATCTGCCAGCGGGAACAGGGCCGTCAAGTCCTCTTGAAAGGCTTGCACTCCCAGGCTGCCCATGACGGTGTAGTGCCATTGCGTGCCGGAGTGGCCAACCCAGGTGAGAGGAATGTTGCCCAGAAAATACGCCTGGGGGCTGAAGTAGCCGCCCATGCCGTAGGTAAATGCGTCCTCATTGTGCTGGTAGTGCATGCCAAAGAAGTTGGCTCCGATGCTCAGGTTGCCATTCTCCGGCGAGGTAATCAGCCGCCAATACGCTCCCCCGGTGCCATCGAAGCGCGAGTTAAGTTCCACATTGTAGCCGGTGATGTACTGGCCGTTGGCCCCCATGTAGAAGCCGGACTCGGCGCTGCCGCGTGCATACTGAACGCCCCCCTGGTTGGCCATGACGCCGCCCCAGATATTACCGGGAAAACTGAGCGAAGCCGAACCGGGATCGCGCAAGCCGCTGTATGAAAGCTGCGTGTCTTTCACCGAGTCGCGAACGAAACTGAAGGTCAGGGGCCCGTTGCCGGGCCTCCACTGGACACGGCCCATCATGTTAGAAACCAGGAAGCCATAAGGCGTGTACCCCACAGACAGGGCAAACTGCTGGAAAGCCAACTGTATTTCGCCGCCGATGCCGGCCGCGTTCTGCTGAGGCGGCGGAGTGACGTCGGTGGTCAGCAGGGTCCCGAGGGGTTGCGGAATTGTGCTCGTCTTGGTCTGGCCCAGAGTCGTCACCGTCATGATGCTGGAGCCATCGGCCTGTCCGGAATCGAGAAAGACGGGGCGGGGAATGAAAGTTAGCCGTGCGTGGTATCCGGCGGCGAGCGAAATCTCAAAGGGCGCTTCGAGGGCAGAGAGGTGGTCGTAGCCCAGGCTGCCACTGCGATAGTTGATCACGCCGGCCCCGCCGAGCCAGGCGCTGTAGCCGCTCTCGATGGCTCGCAACTGCATCTCCGCTTCGTCGCGGGGGCTGGTTGTCCGCGCATCGCGCTGAACGCGAACCCAGGGGCCGCGCAGGGGAGGAAGATTGCGCTGTTGCAGTTCCTGGTCGGATAGTCCGACCCCGGTGGTGGCTGGCGCCTGGGCCGACGGCAAATCGGGGTACTGCGCTTGCGGCAGGGGTTGCGCCTGTGGGGGCACCACCAGCGTCGGAGCCAAAGGTTGGCTTGCCGCCGCTCTGGCTGCGGCATTCCTGGCTCTTCGGGTCTTTTTGCTCACTTTGGCGGCCGAAGGCTTGACCGGCTGCGGAGACGGTTGTGCGGGTTGCTGGGCAGAGATTTGCGGCTGAGAGGCCGTCTGCTGCTTGGCAGAGTAGGCTCCCGAAGCCGCATCCTGCGCGGAAGGAGTGTATTGCGCCGTCCTGTATTGAGTGGCGGTCGAAGGCGCCCCGCTCAGATTCATGGGCGACGCGGCAGGTACGTTGCGCAAGGCGCGGATCGAGGTCGCCGAACCCTGCGTAAGCTGACTATCGGTCTGCTCGGCGAACAAGGCCTGTACTTGGGCGGCCAGTGGGTCCATCGGCTGCGATGTAATTCTCAGTGCCAGGCTGGAACTGGAATTACGCTGTGCGCCGCCGTTCTGAGAAGTCCGGCCCGGCCCTTGCGGCACTCCGAGGGCCGCTGGATCGGTGGAGTCGATGTTCTCTTCCGCCGGGGGAAGCTGCATCTGGCCCGTATAGCCGCCAGCGCCTGGAGCTTTCTTCCGCTTGGACTGAGTGGAGGCCGGCTGACCCGCTTGCGAGATCGCGACTACAGGCGTGAATTGCGCCTCCTGCACGGCGACCTGCTCGATCAAGACCGGCTGGCTGGGCTGCTTCCGCTGTTTGATGCTTTGCGGAACATAGAAAGGCGTGTTGCCGGGCGCTCCTCCCTGAGCCATAGGCACTGTGCCCTGCATGTCCGGCGTGGTCACAGGGTTGGTGACCTGGGGAGGCGGAAGCGGCAGCGGGTTGGAACTGGGCGCCTCAATCCACCGGTTCTGCTGCGGAACAGCCGGCGGCGGGGCAGGCACCGCGGGCAGGTACCGGCTGGATGGCTCGTTGTTATACGACGGCAATGGCTGCAAACGGGTTGTCCGTTGCGGAGGATCGGAACGCGGATCGAGCAGACGCTTGGTGTCGCCCGGCGCCGGAGCCCTGTAGGTGCCTAGAGGATAAGAGAGTCCGCTATCCAGGCTCTGCACCGTAGCGCCCGGCGGCATGGCCGCCAGCGAGGCTCGCCAGAAGTCGGTAGCCCGCAGGTTGTTGCCACGGGCCTGCTCAAAGCGTGCCGCCAGTCCAAGGATCTGGGGATCGCCGGGGAAGCGCCCCAGCGCCAGGCGCAGCCAAGCCTCGGCCTGGGCCATGTCCGTAGCCCCCAAAGCCGCTCCAATCGCCGCCTGGAAGTCCCCAGCGCTGGCGTCGTCCATGGGGATGGTCTTGAACAGAGCCAGCGAATCGGCCGACCTGCCCACTTTGCCGTATGCACCGGCAACTGCCCGCCGCACGTTCATGTTGTCCGGGTAGTCTTGCGAGGCTGCCTGCAAAATCTCCACGCCGCGCAGCATATTGCCGTTCTCCATGGCCAGAAATGCCCGGCGCACCGCCCAGTTGGCCCACAGAGCCTCTACTTCCTGACGCTGCGGGGCGGTCAAATCCTGGCGCGCATCCAGGCGCAAAAGCACCGGATACAGCCCGCTGTCGTCGCGGATGTTGTAGAGCAGCCAGGCGTGCTGAACCTCCATGCCCGCGGGCGGAACAGCCCGGCGCAGCATATAAAAGTTCTCTACCCGGTTCAGATATTCCACGGCGTGCGCCACGTCGCCGAGGGAGACGAACAGGCTGGCTTCGCCCTGCTCGAATTCAACGTCGGCTTCCAGTTGCTTGCGTACGTCCGGTGGCATCTTGGCGATTTCCTGCATCGCCTCGGCATTCTGATTGTTGGCCATCAGCGAGAAGATCAGCCCCTTCCACGCATCCGATGCCAGAGAATGAGGCGCGTTCGCCGAGAGCTGCACCGTCTGGTCCGGGACCTGCCCCTGCCCGGAACTGGCCTGAGCGATGCCAGCCAATGCCATATCCAGTACCGGTCCCTCTCCCCTGAACGAGACAAGGCACTCGACATGCGGGTTCTCTTCAACTTTGGACCGCATCAGCCTGCCGGAAGTGTCTGGAGGAGTTGCGTCCCAGATCCCCGATCCGATATAGACCGGCTGGCTCGCCTCGCCGATCTCAAACGTTGTCGAGCTCTGCCGGCGGAACATCTGCGGGTTGGGCGGTTGCGCCGCGGGAATGGTGGTGACTGCGGGATTGGAAGCGGGTGCGATGGATTGATCCTCGTTGTTCGACGCAGGCGTAGTCCAGGGAACATCTTGCCGCGCAGGCTGGGAAGACGGTTGAGCCGGCGCAACCACCACCGGAGCCGATCCGCCGTAGGGATCGGGTCCATAGGCCGGCAGCGGGGCCACCTTGGTGGTCTTGGCGAACGGCTCGTAGTTGGGGTCCAGTAGATGCTGCAGATCGGCTGCCGTCACGGCCCGATGCGCCTTCATATCCTGGTCGGGATAAACCAGCGCGTGCGCCAGCCGCTCCGCTGGAGTGGCCAGCGGCATGGCCGCCAGCGATGCCCGCCAGTAGTCCGCCGCGCGCTGATTGTCGCCCCGCGCCTGCTCGTAGCGGGCGGCGAGAGACAGAATGGCGGGATCGCGTGGATAGCGTTCCAGAGCCTGACGCAGCCACACCTCGGCCATTGTCTTGTCGTTGGCCGCCAGGGCCGCACCCACCGCTGCTTCAAAGTCTCCCGCTGTTCCATCCTGCAGGGGAACCGTCTTGAACAGCGCCAGCGACTCCTTCGCCCGGCCAACCCGCATGTACCCGCCGGCCACGGCCTTGCGCACCGTCATATTGTCAGGAAATGCCTGGGATGCAGCGTCCAGAATGTCCACCGCGCGCCGCACGTCGCCGTTGTCCATGGCGGCGGCAGCCCGGCGCACGCTCCAATTGGCCCATATGTCCTGCACCGTCTCTCGTTGCGCCACGGTCAGATCTGTGCGGCCGCCCAGGCGCATCAGCGCGCCATAGAGCGCCCGGTCGGCGTGTGTGTTGAACAGCAGCCAGGCGTTCTGCACCTCGATATTGGCTGGCGGCTGGGTCTTGGCCTTGCGTAATACGCGCTCACGCGGTTCATGTACTCGACGGCGTGCTGAATATCGCCGCTGGCCGCGTACAGGCTGGCTTCGCTCTGCAAAAACTCGATGTCGGCTTCCAACTGCTTGCGGATCGGCGGAGGAATCGAGGCAATCTCCGCCAGCGCTTCGCTGTTGCGGTTGGTCAGGCAGCAACGTGCCGATCAGCCCCTTCCAGGCATCCAGACGCTCCGGATGATCCGACAGCACCTGGCGATAGAGGTCGTACGCCCGTGCCGTGTCGTTGCGCTGCAAATAAATGGCCGCCATCTGCAACTTCAGAGACGAGGCAGGCTCGCCCCCCGCCGCAACCTGCAGCTTGGCCGAGCGCTCCAGCAGCCCCTGGGCCAGTTCAAACTGGTTGGCCTGGGCATAAATCGAGCCCAGCATCGAGAGAAAGCCCGGATCAGCCGAGCGCCGATTCGTAGGCCGCCGGCGGCATCTTCTCCACATCGGCGATGGCCTGCGTATCCTGGCCCATCTCGTGATGCGCACTTACCAGGCCCATCCATGCGGGCAGATTGTTAGGGTCCTCGTTGAGAGCCTGGATAAACAAATCCGCGGCCTGGGAATAGCGCTTGGCTTCCATCAGGATGCCGGCATACTGCAGCCCTGGTATCGGCTTTCCAATGAGTCCCATCCTCGGGGAACGGCAACGCCAGGGCCTGAGCCAGCACGCGTTGCGCATCCGCGGGGCGATTTTCGGTCCGATAGATAGTAGCCAGCGTGCGCAGATATTCGGGATCCTTGGCCATAGCCGCCTTTGACCGAAGCGGGGAAACGGGCCGCGAGCGCCATCGCCTTGGCGTTCTGTCCATTACGCGCATAGGCCAGGAAGAGTCCCCGCCAGGCCGCTGCATTGGCGGGCTGAACCTTGATCAATTGCTCGTAGAACCCGGCGGCCGCACTGTATTGCTGCTCTTTGACCAGCAGGCCGGCCATGCCAATCAAAGCTTCGGGGCTGCGCGGGCGCATGGTCAGCGCGACCCGGTATTTGGCCGCCGCCACATCCAGTTGGTTATCGTCGAAGGCCTGCGAAGCCTCGCCCATGGTGTACCAGAAGCGCGAAGCAACCAGCGCATCCTCCACCGTCCGAACCTTGTATCCGTTCTGTTCCGCCTGGGTCAGGTAGCTGATGGCGCCGCCGAAGTTGCTCTGCTGCATGCGCAAAAAGCCCATGCCCGCCTCGATCCGCCCGTTCTGCGGATCCTGCTGCAGAATGTCGGTAAAGCGCCGTTCCGCATCCTCCATATGGTGCGCATTCAGCGCCGCGAAGGCCGCGCGCTCAGCCGGCGTCCGGGCAATGCCGGAGTTCATCTGCGCCAGCTTCCTTTCGCTTTCCTTCAAATGGCCTGAGATCTCCGTGTCTTGCGGATGGTCTTTCAGGTACTGGCGCAGCTCAACCGCCGAGGCGGGATTAGCTGAATCCCAGATGAGCGCCTGGCGCAGCGCGGTTTGCGCGCTGGAGTCTTTCGAATGTTCCTTCAGGATTCGAATGCCCTCGGCCCGGGTCTTGGCGTCGTAGGTAAGCATGCGCCCCAACTCGATGACAAAGCGCGAATCGCTCGAACTGCGTTGCGCCAGGGCGCGCATGGCGGTGATTGCGGTCTGCTTACCCGCCGCTGTAGCGTATAGGGTCTGGTAATAGGCCAGGGCGATATCGCCGTCCGGCGGATGGTCGCCATACAACTGGCGATAGATGTTCATGGCCGCGTCGACTTTGCCCTGACGGGCCAGTTCCCCGGCTTTATTGAGCTGGTCGCTCTGCGTCCGAGTACTGGCCATGGAAGCTATCTTGGCGATGTTCGGGTCGTTGGGATTGACTTTGCGCAGGCGCTGCAGCATCTCGTCGGATTGCGCCGACGCGCCCGTCATCTTGTAGTCCTTGGCCAGCCCTGCGAGAGCTTCAGGGCTTTTCGGATCCGAAAGAAGAATCTGCTGCCAGAGTTGGATCGACATGTCCGGCCTGCCGCGCGCTTCCAGGGCATGAGCCTTGTCCACCAGGACCCTGCGAATCGTGTCGGAAGAGTCGGCTGCGGGCTTCTTTTGAGCAAGGCCCGTCTGAAGCGCCAGAACCAGACAGGCCGCAACCATCCAACTCGCTTTCCAAGCCCTGCTTGCTACCCTCATGAGCGTGTCCATTCTACTTTCAACTCTCCACCCAGCCCAAACCGGAATCTGCCATCCAAAAAGCCGGTCGCGAACAAGGCAAGATTCTGATCGTAATATGCGAGGTCTTTTCCATACAATCCCGTGGTGCTGTCCCTCTGCGCACTTAAACGTATGGTTTGCCGCGCGGCGGCCCTCTCCAATTGAGGAAACGCCCTCAAGTAAGGCAGAAGCGCAGCCGAAAACCCTACAGGTCCATCTTGCGCCAAAGGAATCCCCTGGTCACTTACCTTTTCTGGGGGGGCATCATGATTGGCAAGGTACACGCCCATGGCGGGAACAGCATCCAGGATTCGGGCGCGCATCTTATTCTTATCGTCGATCATCCCCGCCCACAGGTAGACGCGAATCGCATCGTATCCGCCACCCGGACCGTCAGTGGCCCTTACCGGTTGCGGCGTGCCGGATAGAAACCGTCGCCCGGAACATAGTCCACCCAGTCCATCGCGTAGCCGTGGCGAGCGCTCTGCTCCAGCAAACGCGGGATTCCCAGCGCGATCCTTTGCCACGGACCCGCAGGGTCCACCACCGCCAGCCGCTCAAAGAGAAACAGCGGCAGATAGCTTGGATTCAGGGTCCAGACCCGATCATGCTGAAAGCCACTGGGGCCGGGCATCAGCATGGCGCCAAAGCCGGGCAGATCGACCACCTCTGTCTTGGCAATCTGCGCCAGCATCTGCCGCCCGATGGCCGAATAACTGGTGCTCCTCCACAACCGGCCCGCCTCCACCAGCGTGTAAGCCATCCAGACATCGGCATCCGAAGCAGGGTTAGAATCCAGTGTCTTCCACGCGCCGTCCTTGTTCTTCCCCCAGAGCCACGCCGGCAGGTGAGACTGTAAGTCCCCACTGGCCAGGTTCGCCTGGGTCCATGTCAGCACCCGATCGAAGCAAGCGCGGTCGTTGTCTGCGAGGGCAAAGAACAAGGCGTAGGCCTGCCCCTCCGAGGTGGAACGCGAGTCTCCCTGAGGGTCGATGACGCGCCCCTGGCTATCGATGAATCGCGCGGAATAGGAATCCCACAGCGTCCAGTGACCTGGTTTGCAGCCGCCGGAAGCGCCGAGCATCAGGAGAGACACAATCAGCAACAGACGCTTCCGTAGCCGGGATATCGGAAGACCCATCGCTACAGTTCTCCACAAGAATGATGTTGCAATAATCGCACAACCGACCCGCGGCGTCTCCCTTGAATGGGAGGCGCCGCGCCGGGAAACGAGCTGGACGGCAGCCCGGTCCCGGAGCAGGCCAGTGAACTGTGTGACTCTGCGCAAGGCAATCCACGGCCTTTCAGTGGCTGATCGCCGGGGAATTCTTCCCCATGACGTGAGTCGCCGGGCGCCCCAGGCCTCGCATCCGAAACCTGGGAGATCGCATACCCAAACCGTTGCGTACTAGTCCTCGAACATCTTCAAGCGCGCCCTGGCTCTGCCGCGCAGCCATTGGCGCGTCCAGATGGCCAGCAGGAACGCAAGCAGAATCACCACCACAGCTGCCAGCCAAGGCACCTGCATGAACCACAGGTTTAGCCGCGTCCACCACGGCAGAACGCCCACATGGTAGACCTCGGAGCCGATGCGGAAAGACTGAAACTGGGTACCGTGCAGAACTGAGACGGAACCTGAGATGTCGCTAGCCTGCTGGACCTTCAGGAAATTCGCCATGAAGGGTTCAAAGCTGCTCGCATCCTTGAAGTGGATGGCCACAATGCTGCGATTCCCTGTGGTCAGGTAGGGCGACTCAATGCCTTCGATCACCGAGTCGGGCGTTCCCCCGGCCGTGAGGTCGCCGGATTCGGTGTGCTCGTCGGATTGAAGCTTCCACCATGCGTGGTGCAGCGGGGCAAAGAAGCCCTGCGTATCGCGCACCTGGATCTGTCCGCTGCGAAGCGCCACCGGCAGATGGTTGGCCAATTTGTCGAATGCTGGCTGGTCGTCGCCTGTGCCCAGAATGAGGAAGTCGTCCCTGGCTCCCGGTTGCAGCGCTTCGGCGCCGGCCACGGTCACCCGCAAACCGGGAAATCCCGTCTGCCTGCCAAAGTGACCCATCAGGGTAACGAAGGCCTCAATCTCCTGCTCGGTGGGCGCGGGCGGAAGAATCACGGTGGTCTCGCTCAGATCCGCCAGACGGGTGAACGGGAAGCCAGCGTTGGCAAAGACTTCCAGATTGGGCAGCGGCGCATAGTGCGGATATCCGCGCAGGTCGATGTAGGTATCGCGCAAAATGGCGCCCTGCATGTTGATCGGGGTCGTATCCTCGCACTTCCGCTTCTTCAGCAACTGAAAGGTGAAATCGAAGGAGAGCGAGTTGGAGAACGGGCGCAGGTTCACCACCGGCACGGGCACATCGGTATGCAGATTCTTTGAGGTTTCCTGCCCTGGGATCAGCGGTACCGAACCCAGGAAGGCGTTGTTGATGCGCACCTGCATGCTCGAAATCGGGCCAATGGGAATCGAGTCGTACCGATAGGAGAGTTTGAGAACCGCATTGGGCCGCTCGGCATAGAAAATGTCCGGCGGAATGCGGAAGTACACGTTCAGCGGAGCGGTTCCGTCTCCCTGCAACTGTTCCGCGTTGGAATAGTCCCACAGCGCAATCGTCTGGTCGGTGCGCGCCCAGCGCGGAGCGCCATCGGGCTTCTGCTTCTCTGGCAGCTTCAGCGAGTCGACGGTTGTTTGCGGCCCCTGCAGCATGTCTGTATGCATGGCCACGGCCTGTGCCGCTCGAATCACCTGGTCGCCATCGGCGCCCGCCACGATCAGAATCTTGTTGTAGGGGTCGCTGGGATTGGCTCGCATGGCCACGGTGGGCGAGGATACCGAGGGCAAATTCAATATCGCGGGCAAATTCGCCGGGTTGTCAGAGACCACAATGACATTCCCAGCCGGAATCGTACCGATCACCACCGGGAAACGCACCGGCCTGCTTTCAGAAATCATGCCGAAGTAGCCTGAAATCACTCCCGCTGCCTGGATGGCCTTCAAAGAGGGCGCGGCGCCAAACACAATGGGAATGCTCGGCGGCTGAATCACCGCTGGATCGAGAAACGGCACGGGCAACTGCTTCAAATCGTCGGCCAGGGGCAGAAGGTCGCCTTGAATATCCAGGAAGGAATTGCGATGCACCCGCGCCCACAGCGTGGTGTTTGCCGGATCCTCGCAGACCAGAACGTAGTGGCCGATGAACTGGATGGTCAGCGTGTTGTTATGCACCAGCAGTTCGGGGGGAATGGCAAACTCCGCCTCGCCGTCGCGGCTGTCGGAACCGGCTCCCTGCCCCGGCGTAGGCTGGATGGTGGCGAACAGCGTCCCGTTCATCAGCAGCTTCAAGTGACTCAACTGCGGCAGCAAGCTGGGAGAAAAGGTGTAGTAAATGTGGATCTTGGCAGTCCGCACCACGTGCGTCTGCGGCAAAGTGAAGTAGATGTCGTGCCGCGTATCGATGCTGTGCAACTCCACCGGCGGCGAGCCGGCGTCGTTGAGGCTGAATTTGTCGCGAAACTGCCCCGGGGGCACCGGCTCGTTCTTGTCTGGCGCGTCATTTTGCAGCGCGCCTGCAAAGCCTTGCACCTGCCCGTAGCAGTTCTTCGGAGAGCCGCCGAGGGTCAACGCCAGCGCAAGCAGGATGGCCGAACCGACCACCGAAAGAGCGCTGCGCCTGGCCGCTCTCTTGTCCTTGCCGGTAAACAGGCTCTGAAAAGTCGAGGCCAGGCCGCGCATGGAGATTTGGAAGATGCGACCCATGCTGCGCAACACGTTATCGCTCTCACGAGACTCTCCCCAGCCCAGCCATGAGTCCGCTCGGGAATATAGCACCATGGTCAACACTTCCTGTTCGGCAATCGTTAGGTCTTCAAAACGCACGCGCAACAGCGGACCATCCCACGACACGACGGTCGCGGGCAGGTCTGTCGCCACGTTTGGCAGCGGAAAGGCCAGATGCACCTTCGCCTGCTCCCCGGAATCCACTGCTTCACTGAACCGCACGCAGGTGCCGCCGCTGGACATGTCGGTGGTCTCGCCCGCGATTGATCGCCCGTCCGACAGCCTGACCATCACTGGCGTGACGATGCTGATGCGGACCGTGGTCCGCAACTGCTTCAATTCCCGCGCAACCGCGGTGCATACGCCGAGAATCACGACGTTGATGCAGGCCCAGGCCACGTTCATCAGCACCGTACCCGGCCGGTCGCGATCCCAGATGAAAAAGCGCGGAATGGCAATAATCAATCCGGCCAGATTGAACAACAGCAGGATCAGGAACGGTTGCGCGATCTTGGCGTCGAAGAAGGTTCTCTTCACTACGCCACCCTTGGCCGTCACATTGAACTTGCCCAGTTTGGGGTTGATGAGCGCCATCATGGTGGGCAGCAGGATGTAGGGCGAGAGAACCGTCTCGTACACTTCATTCCAGAACGAGTGCCGGTGTTCTCCCTGGATGCGCGAATTGGTCATGTTCGAAAGCACCAGGTGGGGCAAGGCGTAAGCCAGAATGGCCGCCCAGTAGCCCGGCACGTTGGTATGCGAAAGAATCAGGTAAATCAGGGGCGCCGAGAGAAAAATCAACCGCGGCACCGCGTAGAGAAAGTGGCACATCGCGTTGAAGTAGCAAAGCCGCTGGGGAAACTTCAACCCCGGCGCGAAGAGGGGGTTGTCGGTGCGCAAGATCTGAATCATCCCCCGCGCCCAGCGAATGCGCTGGCCCACGTGCGCCGAGAGCCGCTCAGTGGCCAGTCCGGCCGCCTGCGGAATGTTGATGTAGGCCGTTCCCCAGCCGTTCATCTGCATGCGCAGCGAAGTGTGGGCATCCTCGGTCACCGTCTCTACGGCGATGCCGCCTATCTCATCCAGCGCTTTGCGGCGCAAGACGGCGCAGGAACCGCAAAAGAACGACGCGTTCCAGAAGTCGTTGCCGTCCTGCACAATGCCGTAAAACAGCTCGCCCTCGTTGGGAATCACCCGGAACTGGCCCAGATTCCGCTCAAACGGATCGGGCGAATAGAAGTGGTGGGGCGTCTGCAGCATGGCCAGCTTGCGATCGCGCAGGAACCAGCCCATGGTCATTTGCAGAAAGCTGCGCGTGGGCACGTGATCGCAATCGAAGATGGCGATGTACGGCGAACTCATCGTCTTGAGCGCCGTATTGATGTTGCCGGCCTTGGCGTGCTTGTTGTCCGAGCGGGTCTTGTAACCAATGCCGGCCTCGAACGCGAACTGTTCGAATTCCTTGCGCCGCCCGTCGTCCAGGATGTAGACGTGCATCTTGTCGGTCGGCCAGTCCATGTTCAGCGCGCCCAGGGCGGTGTAGCGCACCACATCCAGGGGCTCGTTGTAGGTGGGGATCAGTACGTCGACGTGCGGCCATTCCTCCGCATTGTCAGGCAGCGCCACCGGCGCACGGCGCAACGGCCAGATGGTCTGGAAGTATCCCAGGAAGAGGATGAAAAAGGCATAAATCTCGGCCAGAATCAGGCAGAGGATGAAAAAGGCGTCCAGCGCGCCCCAGTGGTTGGCCGGGTCCTGAAAGAACCGCATGGTCTGCAGAATGCGCCAATACCCGTAGCGGAAGGTGCAGAACATCGACATCATCATGAGGGTCAGGGTAATCAGATAAGAATCCGAGCTGCGCCCCAGCGCCAGAGCCATCAGCAGAATCAGCAAGCCGCAAACCGCCTGCTGCGGCCAGGTGAGGGGCAGCACGGCGAAGAAGTAAAACACGACAAACGCCACAAGCAGGAACACCAGGCGCAAGAACCTGGTGAAGATATTCTCTCCGGCCCCAATATCCTGCCATAGGTCGGTTGCATTCATCGTTCACTCCAACGGACGCCGCGGAATCCCGTGCTGGCAGCGGCAGAAAGGCTCTTGACCCAGCCCGCAAGGCTGCCAAAATCCTCTGCCACGGTCGAGTTGGGAGCGTAATCCATCACGGTCATCCCCTCAGCCAGCGCTTCGCTCACCGCGGGCGTGCGACGCAGCGCGAAGGGCAAAAGACGGTCGCCCAATTGCTCGCGCAGAACCTCGCGAACATCCAAGTGCAGCGGCAGCGAAGGGTCAAATTGATTCAGCACATAAAACGGAAGCACCGGCTTACCCGCCGGATTGGAATTGTGCTGAAAGAAAGCATCGATCGAACCGACGCTCACCACGGAGTTCATGTCCGGAACCACCGGCACCAGCACTGTCGGCGACATTCTCATCACCCGCCGGGTGGTCGCGCCCGAGGCGGTTGCCAGATCGACGATCACCCGGCTTACCCCGCGCGACAACTTTGAAATTTCGCTGGTCAGCGTCTCCTGGGGCGCATTTTCCGGTCCCAAGGTCTCTGAGTCAATGGTCACCATCTGGATGGCCGCATCGGAACTGGCTCCCGGAGGGCTGAAGGTGCGCAACATGCCTGGACGCTGGTCGCGAGCCCCAAAGAAAAAGGGCAGCAAGCCGTACGCCGCGGTATCTACCAGCAAGATCCGCTCACCGCGGGCTGATAGAGCTCGCCCCAGCGTAGCCACCATGCTGGTCTTGCCCACTCCTCCGGCCAGCGAAAATACCGCCAGCACCGGGGCGCGCGAAACTGCAGGGGCCGGAGCCACTTCCATGGGCGCGCTTGTTCCCTCGAAAACACCCTTCAATGCGAACCAGCGGGAGGTCAGGCGATCCCTCGATCCCTGCAGCGTATCTTCCGGCGCCTGCGGAATCGGTTGGCTACCCACTTCCTCACGCTCTGAAGCCAGCCATGCCGGACGGCCCGGAGCCTCTCTCGGCTCGGGCGGAGACCAGCGCTGCCGCTGTTGCATATAAGCTTCATCGCGCGCTGCACCAAAGTCCGGCTGGCTCACGACACGGGGGGCCGGCTGGGGAGGGGCGTAAGCCGGGAAACTGAGTTGCGGCGCCCTGGCGGAGTAGGACTTGATGGGAGCATAAGGCTCGGCCGCTGGAGCATAGTTTGTCGCCGGAGTTGGAGGCACCGGAGGGCGATCCTGCTGGTCTTGCTCCCAGGAGCGATGCTGCGCGGTCTGTTGCGCGGCTTCCTGCTCGGCCTGTCGCGCGGCGAAACGGGCAGCCTGCTGCCGGGCCTGCTGCATGGCCAACTGCTCAGCCTGGTGTCTCGCCTGTTGTGCGGCCCATTGATCGGCCTGCTGTCTTGCCTGCTGCGCGGCGTTCTGCTCCGCCTGCCGTCTCGCTTGCTGCGCGGCCAACTGCTCGGACTGCTGCCGGGCCTGCTGAGCGGCCATCTGCTCGGCCAGATAGGCGCGCTGCTGCTCAGCGAACTCTGCCTGCCGTTCGGCCTCTGCATCACGGGCCGCATCGGCCTCGCGCTTCGCCTCGGCCATCTTCTCCGCCTCTGCCTCTTCGCGGACGCGGCGGCGTTCGTCTTCAATCGCTTCCTGCACGCGCAGACGGGCCTTCTCGCGCGTTTGCGCTCGCGATACCGAAAAATCCCGGTACTTGGCGCCGTGCAAGTTGGCCCATGAATAGAGGGTCGCAACGTCTTCCGGAGTCTCGTTCGGATTATCCAGCGCTTTGCGATCTGTCATCTTCCATCCTTAATGCCCTTCGGCGTCCGATCCGATCTCCGTCCGTGCAGGCGCCCTTTTGGGGGCCCTTGATTTGCGGTGAACCGGACTTCGTGCTCACATGCCGAAAGTAACCTTACCCAGAAGCCTAGCCGCAACGCTGTTGTGAGAACAATAACACTTGTAACGTTACCCTTCTACCACTTTCTCGTTAGGAGCAGAGCCGCAAACCGCCTTGTTCTCTGCTCGATACGGGGTATTGCGCTCCACCGTCCCTGGTTACAGGGATCTCCCTCTCCATGGTAACGCGCCGAAAAGTCCTCCCCGAGGGAATTCAGCGCGCCGCATCCCCAGGCCGAGCCGTCCGGAAAACCTGCGGGGTTCCCCAACATTGCCCCGATCGTTTGACTACAGCCGTTCCACAATCGATATCCCCGAAACCACTCCATTCAAGTGGCATTTTCCTCAAGAAAATGCCACCCTGTGCGATGACTGCAAGGGTACATGAATTGTGGAATCGCTCTGATGTATCCCGCCCACACCACGAAAAAAAAGCGGAGCGTCTCTGCGCCCCGCTCCTCGTGCTCGGCTTCTTCAGCCACTAATACAAGCGGAAGTTGACCTCGACAGTAATCGGCACAGGGACAGGAGTCTTGCCGTCCTTCATGGCCGGCTTGAACTTGTACTTGCGCACCGCTTCCAGTGCCTTCTCGTCCAGTCCCATGCCCAGCGCACGCACGACCCGCGGGTTCTGCGGATTTCCCTGGGCATCGACGATCAGCGAGATCAGGCAAACGCCCTGGTACTTGGCTCTGCGCGCCTCGTCAGAGAATTCCGCTTCCACCTGGTTCAATGCAACCGGCGCTGAGACCGAGCCGCCCACACGATACAAGCCGCCGCCGGTATTTCCGCCGCGTCCCGGCCCGTAGCCATTTCCTTCACCGGAACCCAACCCGCCGCCGCTGCCCGAACCCATGCCGCCGCCCGAGCCTTGTCCATTCGAGTCAAGCCGCACATTCGGCGAGTTCTTCACGCCGATGTTCGGCAGCATCGGGTTGTCTGGCAGCGTGATCTCCTTCTGCACATTGATCGCCGCTTCCATGGCCAACTGGGGCTTGTCCACCGTTTGCACCTGTGGAGGTACAACCGGGTCCTTTTCGAACTTCGGCAGCTTGCCCTTGATGGGGTCGGCAATGCTGTGGTCTCCGCCTCCTCCGCCGCCGCCCGCCGTGTTGGCGGCCTTGGGCGCCTTGAAATCGCCCACATCGATCTCAGTCGCCGACAATTTGTTCGGCGCCACCGTGTCGATGATCTTCTTGCCCACGAAGAAAAGCACAATCAACAGGATAAGGAGGTTGACCGTAGTGGAGATGCCGATTGCCCAAGGGTTGGGCTTGACCGCCATCCGGTCGGGCACCGGAATGGGCGTCGAGGTCAGCTCCAGAGGGGGCAGCTTGGTCGGAAAGAAAATCTCGTAGATGCTCTCGTACAGTCCCGCAAACGTCCCCTTGCCCTCAAAGGACTTGCCCAGGAAAAGGTCGAGTTCGTGGCCGCCTGTCAGGGCAGCATCGGCTTGAGAGTCGGTGTCTGGCTGTGTCAGTTGATCGTTTGCCATAGTTGCTGCTGGCCCCGGTGCTCTCGGAGTTTCGGAAGGGAGCCTTCCCGCGTCCCGGCCCGTCTGTCCATTATGCTCGACTCCGCCTGCTTGTGTCTCGTGTTCCAGGGTCTCAATCTCCAAAGTCTCATATCCCGGCGTGGTCTTGGCTCCCATAAACAATAGACGAGGCAGCCCCCCAGTTGTAACGGAAAATTTCCGCTCCTCCCATTTACACTGGAAAATGAACAACTTCGTATCATCCCAGGGAGCAACGATGTCCTCAGCGCCGGAGTTGAAGGCGACACTTACTTTGCCTCAGACCGCCTTCCCCATGAAGGCGAATCTGCCACAGAATGAACCGCTTAGGCTTGCTCGCTGGGCCTCGCTCCGGCTTTACGAGGAGTTGCGCAAAGCCGGCACTGGCCGTCCCGCCTACCTGCTCCACGACGGCCCCCCCTACGCCAACGGCCCCATCCACCTGGGCCACGCGCTCAACAAGGGGCTGAAGGATTTTGTCGTCAAGTCCAAGACCATGGCCGGCTTCGACGCTCCGTATGTCCCCGGCTTCGACTGCCACGGGCTGCCCATCGAGATCAAGGTGGACGAGCATCTGGGCCGCAAGAAGCTGGAGATGCCCGTGCCCGCCGTCCTTGAGGCCTGCCGCGCCTACGCGCAGAAGTACGTTGACCTGCAAACCTCGCAATTTGAGCGCATCGGCGTCTTCGGCCGCTGGGACAAGCCCTACAAGACCATGTCCCGCGACTACGAGGCCCGCACCCTTGAAGCCTTTTACGGATTCCTTGAGAAAGGCTTCGTCTACCGCGGCCTCAAGCCCGTCTACTGGTGCATCCACGACCGCACCGCCCTGGCCGAAGCTGAGGTGGAGTACGACATGCACACCAGCCCCTCGGTCTATGTGCGCTACGGGCTCACTTCGGACCCTGAGGCGATCGCTCCCGCGCTGGCCGGCCGTGAGGTCTCCACCATCATCTGGACCACCACCCCTTGGACCCTGCCAGCGTCCATGGCCGTGGCCTTCCATCCCGATTTCGAGTACGTGGCGCTGGAAGCCGGCAGCAAAGTCTACATTGTCGCCGCCGAACTGGCCGCCCAAGTCACGGCCGCCTGCCAACTGGGCGAGACCACAGAACTCGCCCGCTTCAAAGGCAGCGTTCTCGACCGCGTCACCTTCCAGCATCCCTTTCTGGAGCGCAGCATCCTTGGCGTCCTGGCCACCTACGTCACCGCCGACACCGGCACCGGCGCGGTCCACACCGCTCCCTCGCACGGCGCAGACGACTTCTACACCGGCGTCCGCTACGGCCTCGACCCCATCTGCCGCGTGGACGCCGCCGGGCACGTCCATGTAGACCCCGAGGCCTGGAACCATGCCGCCCCGCCCGCTTTCGACGGCTTGAAGGTATGGGCCGCCAATCCGGTCATCGTGGCCA
This sequence comes from uncultured Acidobacteriaceae bacterium, assembly GCA_963839155.1. GTDB lineage: Bacteria > Acidobacteriota > Terriglobia > Terriglobales > Acidobacteriaceae > Telmatobacter. The sequence continues at coordinate 29,156 of CAWITY010000001.1, read as the reverse complement.
TGCTTGAGGAGTCCGGCGCGCTGCTCGCTTCCGCCGATCTGCAACACTCCTACCCGCACTGCTGGCGCTGCCATCATCCGGTCATCTTCCGCGCCACCGAGCAGTGGTTCATCGGCCTTGAAACCCCGGTGAAGCGGCCGACGGCACAGAGACGACCTTCCGCCAGCTCGCGATTGAGGAGATCGACAAGGTGGTCTGGGACCCCGCCGTGGGGCAAGGAGCGCATCACCAACATGATCGCCACCCGGCCCGACTGGTGCATCAGCCGCCAGCGCATCTGGGGCGTGCCCATCGCGGTCTTCCTGTGCGAGGCCTGCAACCGGCCCATCGTCGATGCAGCCCTCAACCGCGGCATCGTGGACCTCTTCGAGCGCGAAGGCGTCGAGGCCTGGCACACCACGCCGATCGAGACCCTGCTCCCGGCAAACGCGCACGTGCGCCCACTGCGGCGGCAAGGACTTCCGCAAGGAAACCGACATTCTGGATGTCTGGTTCGACTCCGGCACAAGTTGGTTCGCCGTCTGCGAGTCCGATCCCGAACTGAACCCCGTCTACAAAGGCTTCCAAAACGATAACGCCACGAAGTGCCTTTACCTGGAAGGCGGCGACCAGCACCGCGGCTGGTTCCACTCGTCGCTGCTCACTTCGGTGGCCCTGCGCGGCCACGCGCCCTACTCGCACGTCTCCACAGCCGGCTGGACGCTCGACGAGCAGGGCCGCGCCATGTCGAAGTCGCTGGGCAATGGCGTCGATCCGGTGGACATCGCCAACCGCCTGGGCGGCGAGATCGTGCGCCTGTGGGTTGCTTCGATTGACTTCCGCGAGGACATGGCGGCCAGCGAAAACCTGATGCAGCGCTGCGCTGACATTTATCGCAAGCTGCGCAACACCTTCCGCTTTCTGCTGGGCAACTTGAACGGCTTCAACCCCGCCACCGACAAAGTAAAAGAGCCTGAGCTCCTGCCGCTGGATCGCTACATGCTGGCCCGCACCCGCGAACTGACCGAAAAGGTGCTCGACTGGTATGCGGCCTTCGAGTTCCATCGCGTCTATCACGCGGTCAACGAGTTCGCGATTGTAGACCTGAGTTCGTTCTACCTGGACGTGCTGAAGGACCGCATGTACACCTTTGCGCCCACCAGCCGCGAGCGCCGCTCCGCGCAAACCGTGCTCTGGCAAATCACCGAGGCCCTGGTCCGCCTGGTCGCGCCCATCCTCAGCTTCACCGCCGACGAGGTCTGGGAATACCTACCCCCGGTCGAAGGCCGCGAAACCAGCGTCCACCTGGCGCAATTTCCCAAGCCGGAAGAGGTGTTCTCAGAAGACCCCGCGCCGCTGCTTGAGGAGTGGAAGCAGATTTTTGGCCTCCGCGATGCAGCTATGGTGAAGCTCGAAGAAGCACGCCAGGAAAAACGCATCGGAAAAGGATTGGAAGCGGAAATAGAGGTCCGGGTTCAAGGCGACTTACTGGCGATATTGCGCAGATATGGACCTGGTCTGAAAGAGATTCTGAATGTCTCCAAAGTGACCGTGATCGAAGATCCTTCGCAAACTGTAACCGCTCTTCCCGCCACCGGCACAAAGTGCGCCCGCTGCTGGAACTTCATGCCTGAAGTCGGCAACTTCGGCATCTGGCAGAACGTTTGCACCCGCTGCTCGGACGCGCTCACCGAAATGAAGATCGACCCGCCCCAGCCAACGGAGGCCGCCCAGTGAAGTTTTCGTACCCCCGCCGCCTGCCCTGGCTGCTGTTTCTCTCAGCGCTGGTGATCGCCGCCGACCGGCTGACCAAGACCTGGGTGGGCGGCCACTTTGACCGCCTCACCAAGACCTGGTCTGGCGGTCACATCCCCATGGGCGGAGCCATTCCGGTTGTGCCTCATGTACTGCGCATCACGCACTGGCTCAACGACGGCGCGGCGTTCTCGCTCTTTGCCGACTCCGCCTCGCCCAGCCTGGTGCGTCACGCACTGATCGGCTTCTCCGTGGTTGCGGCGTTGCTGGTCCTTGTCCTGCTGGTTCGCCTCGGCGACCGCCTCACCCTCACCTCGGTCGCGCTGGCGCTGGTATTTGCAGGTGCTTTGGGCAACGTCCACGATCGCATCCTTTACGGCTCGGTCGTCGACTTCATCGAGGTCCACATCTTCTCGTATCACTGGCCGGATTTCAACGTAGCTGACTCGGCCATCGTCACCGGCGCATGCCTGCTCATGCTCGACTCGCTGCTTCCGCAAAAGAGGGATCGGGGGGCAGGGAGCGGGGATTAGCAGCCTGCTTAGCGAGCATTTCCGATCAGGCCAGCGTTGATGGTAAAAATCGTTCTGAGTTTCCGCCCGCGCCGGAAGCGCAGAGTTGGTTAGCCCCGCGCTTCACAGGAATCCCCAAGAAACTGTCTTTGATTCTTGGGGTGGTCGCGTGGGGTAAACGAAGAATAGAGATTGAGTCCCGTAGGGACGATGCAAATGGGTCAACATGGGCTAGCGCCGTCCCTCCGGGACTCGAAATTCTTTTGTTTGCGCTATCCCCCAAGCTAATGCACGGGGCTAACATCCATTGCGCCTGCGGCGCAAAATCACCTGCTGCGACTTGCTGTGTGAGACGCATGTTAGCCTCCGATGAATCGCTGATTCAGCCGTTGTCAAATTCACCGAGGATGTTATGAAGATTCGCTGTCTCGCTCCGTCCGCCTGCGCCGCTGTCGCAGTCTGCCTCTCCTTCGCACCGGCTGCTTCGGTCCAAGCCCAGCGGCTTCCCTCCGCAACCGTTCCGGAGAGGTACACACTAAGGCTCACTCCCGATCTCAAGGCCGCAACTTTCTCTGGCGCTGAGACCGTCGGCGTCACCCTTGCCGAGCCGACTCGCCGCATCACGCTAAACGCCGCCGAGATCGCCTTCCAAAGCGTCACCGCGACCGCCGCGGGCAAACAGCAGACCGCGAGTGTCGCTCTCGATGCGGAGAAAGAGCAGGCCACCTTCACCTTCCCCGAAGAGCTGCCCGCCGGCAAAGCATCACTTTCCATTACCTACACCGGCATCCTGAACAACGAGTTGCGCGGCTTTTATCTCTCAAAGACCGCGCGCCGCAATTACGCCGTGACACAGTTCGAGGCCACAGACGCGCGCCGCGCCTTCCCCAGCTTCGACGAGCCGGCCCTCAAGGCCACTTTTGACGTATCGCTCACGATCGACAGCGCCGACACGGCTATCTCCAACGGGCCGATTGTCTCCGATACGCCTGGCCCTGCCGCCGGCAAGCACACGCTGCATTTCGCCACCACTCCCAAGATGTCCACTTACCTTGTGGCTTTTCTGGTGGGCGACTTCAAATGCACCGCCGGTGAGCAGGATGGGGTGACGATCCGCGTCTGCTCCACGCCCGACAAGGTTGCGCTCACGCCCTACGGCGTCGATGTCGCCAAGTACGTGCTCCACTATTACAACGACTACTTTGGCATCCCCTATCCGCTCAAGAAGCTCGACCTCATCGCCCTGCCGGACTTCGAAGCCGGCGCAATGGAGAACTTCGGCGCCATCACCTACCGCGAAACCGACCTGCTCATCGATCCCAGAACCGCTTCGGTTGGCGCCAAGAAGGAAGTCGCCCTGGTGATCGCCCACGAGATGGCCCACCAATGGTTTGGCGATCTGGTAACGATGAAGTGGTGGAACAATCTCTGGCTCAACGAGGGCTTTGCCACCTGGATGGAAACCAAGGCCGTTGCCGCCATGCATCCGGAATGGAACATCGACCAGACCGTGGCCGTCTTGAGCAATGAGACATTGAACCTGGACGCGCAACCAACCACGCGCTCGATCCGCGCCAAGGCAGACACTCCCGACGAGATCAATCAGATGTTCGACGGCATCGCCTACGGAAAAGCCGGCGCGGTCCTCGGGACAGTGGAGAATTATCTTGGCGAGGAGACCTTCCGCCGGGGTGTGCATGACTACCTCTCCGCTCATCTCTACGCCAACGCAACGGCGGAGGACTTCTGGAACGCGCAGACCGCCGCCAGCCACAAGCCGGTGGATCAGATCATGGACAGCCTGGTCGCCCAACCGGGTGAGCCCGTTCTTACTTTTGGGGTGCCGGCCAACGGGAAGGTTGCCGTTGAGCAAAACCGCTTCTTCCTCAGCCCCGCCCTTCAGGCCGATCCCGCGCAGAAGTGGACCCTGCCCGTGTGTTTCAAGACAGCCCTGGGCCAGGACTGCCAGTTACTCACTCCAGCAGAGACCGCACTGAATATTCCGGCGCAAGGCGCCTTCGCCAACGCCAGAGACAAAGGCTACTACCGCAGTGCCTATGCCCCCAGCGCCTACGCGTCTCTCGTGGCCCAGGTTGAAACCACGCTGACGCCCGTCGAGCGCATCGGCCTGGTCGGGGACGAGTGGGCCCAGGTGCGCGCCAACAAGGTGCCTGTTGGCCAGTATCTCGATCTGGTTGCTGCCGTCAAAGGCGACACCAACGCGGAAGTGATCAGCAACGCCACCACCGCCAGCCCCGCATCTGAAAGAAAAGGCGCCGAAGGCGGAGGGGTCAAATCCGTTTACGCGCAGATCGCCGCCTCGGCAGAAGAGAAGGCCGCCCTCGCCGCATGGATTCGCACGACCTTCGCGCCAGAATTCGCCAAACTTGGCTCTCCTGCTGCAAGCGACTCAGACAATGTCCGCGAACTGCGCGCTGCCCTCTTCGCCATCCTGGGAGAGGAAGGGGCAGACTCAGCCGTCGTTGCCCGGGCCAACCAGATTGCGCAGCAGTATCTGGCCAACCCCGCCTCCGTGGATATCACTCTGGGGCAAATCGCGCTGACCATCGCGGCGCGCAATGGCGACTCTGCTCTCTTCGACAAACTACAAAATCTCTATGAGACCTCCAGCAACCCGGAGACCCAGGAAGGCGCCTTGCACCTGCTCGCCGAGTTCAAGGACCCTGCCCTAGAACAGCGCGCCCTGGATTACGCCGTCCACAGCAAGGTCCGCAACCAGGATGCGGCCGGCCAGCTCGCCATCTCGCTGCAAGACAGCGAAAGAAGCGCCCCAGCATGGAGCTACATCCAGAATCACTGGGACAATGTTCAGGCGCTGCTCACCACCGCCATGGGCGGCATCCTGGTCAAATCGACCGGCAGTTTCTGCTCCCCTGCGGAACGCGACAGCGTGAAGAGCTTTTTTGCCGCGCACCCCGTGCCGGCCTCGGAACTGGCCCTCAAACACGCACTCGAACAGATCGACGGCTGCATCGAGCTGCGCAAGCTGCAAGAGCCAAACCTGAAGCGATGGCTTGCCGCCCAGCCCAAGCCCTGACCGTCACCTTTCCCACCCAACAATAACTCCAGGGCCCCCAGGTCTCGATTTTTTATCTGAGACCTGGGAGACCGCAAAAGCGGCCCGGCCCTCTCTCCATTTCGCACAGGGAGCCCGGTGCCCAATCCTTTCCGCGGTTTTACGAGGCGAGGGTGGAAAACTGCGAATTCCCCCTCACCGGCTTCTGCCCAGCCCGCCCCATTCGTTAACATGGTCATATGCCTCCATTCCCTCCTGGCCAGACCCTTCTCATCGACGCCGACGATACGCTGTGGGAAAACAACATCTACTTCGAGCGGGCTATCGCCGCTTTCATCGGCTACCTGGACCACCACGAGTATTCGCCAGCCGAGGTGCGCCAGGCGCTCAATGCTGTCGAGCGCGAGACCATCCTGGCGCACGGCTACGGACTCACAAGCTTCACCCGCTCGCTGGTCGCCTGCTTTGAGCGCCTCAGCCCCGCGCCGGTCACTGAAGAAAAGGCTGAGCGCATCCTGGGCTTCGCCCGCTCCATCGCTGAGCAGGAGATCGAACTGTTGCCCGGCGTAGAGGAAACGCTGGCGGAACTCTCTACCCGCCACCGGCTCATTCTCATGACCAAGGGCAACCAGGCCGAGCAGGCCGACAAGTTTGCGCGCTCCAGGCTGGCTAACTACTTTTCCGCCGTCGAAATCCCCGCGGAAAAGGACCCGCTCACGTATCGCGAAGTCGTTGCCCGGCACGAGCTCGCACCCCACACAACCTGGATGATCGGCAACAGCATCAAGAGCGACGTCAACCCTGCCCTCGCCGCCGGCCTCCACGCCGTCTTTCTTTTCCACAAGGACACCTGGGTGCTGGAACACGCCGCCCTGGCCCCCACGCCCGACGGCCAGCACTTACTCGAACTCGATTCCTTTGCCAAGCTCAGGACGTTCTTTTGACGCAGCGTGGAAGCGCTTCAGCCTTGACGCTGCCCTTTCCCCTCTGCTCTACTGCAATCAACGTGATGCATCGGTCCTGCTCCAACACGAACCCTTGTCCGGCCATGCATGCCGTTGCGCCCGCGCCCGCCTTTCGAATTACCAACCCCATTCAACTCGCGGGAAATGGAGCCTGACCAACCAGATTCGATCTTGAGCTGCACACAGGCCACCACCCGCAAACGCGGCTGGTGGCCTTTTTTTTACACTCAACTTTCATTCAGCAGAGGAGATTCATCTTGGAATCCGTTACCCTGGCCAGCATCCAAACGGCCCGCGCCCGCATCGGCGAAGCCATTCACGTCTCTCCCTGCCATCTCTCGCACCATCTATCCGAACTGACCGGCCTTCCCCTGCATCTGAAGCTTGAGAACCTGCAACGCACAGGCTCCTTCAAGGAACGGGGCGCGCTCAACAAGCTGCTCACCCTCAGCGAGACCGAACGCAAGCGCGGCGTGATCGCGGCCAGCGCCGGCAATCATGCCCAGGGCGTGGCTTTCCATGCCGCTGCCCGGGGCATTCGAGCGCAAATTGTGATGCCGCTGGCTACGCCGCAAATCAAGGTAGCCAGCACACGCGGATACGGAGCCGAGGTGATCCTTCACGGGGCCAGTTACGACGAAGCTTGCGAGGAGGCCCTGCGCCGCCACGCTGTCGAGGGCCGCACCTTCATCCATCCCTTCGACGACCCGGAGGTCATCTCCGGCCAGGGCACCATTGGGCTGGAGTTACTTGAACAGGTCCCCGACATCGAGGCCGTGGTTGTCCCCATCGGCGGCGGCGGGCTAATTGGCGGCATTGGCTGCGCACTCAAGGAGACCAACCCGAAGATTCGCGTCATCGGTGTAGAGCCGGAGAAGCTACCTTCCATGCTGCGCGCCCGTGAGGCCGGGGTTCCGATCACCATCGCCGCCGAGGCCACCATTGCCGACGGCATTGCGGTCCGGCGCTGTGGCGACCTGACGCTGCCCCTGGTCAATCGCTACGTGGACGAAATCGTCACAGTCGACGACGAAGAGATTGCCAGCGCCATTCTCATGCTGCTGGAGCAGGAAAAAACCCTCGCCGAGGGCGCGGGCGCAGCCGCTCTGGCCGCTGTGGTCCAGTCCAAGACCAATCTCCGCCATCGCCGCACCGTGGTGATGGTCTGCGGCGGCAATATCGACGTCTCTCTGCTGGCCAAGATTATCGAGCGCGGCCTGGTAAAGGACGGGCGCCTGTTGCGCGTTCGCGTCTACCTGCAAGACCGCCCCGGCGCACTGCTCAATCTCACCAAGATTCTGGCACACGAGCGGGCCAACATCGTGGAAACCATCCACAACCGGGCCTACTACGGCGTCAGCCTCAGCGAAACGGTGATCGACGTGACCATCGAAACCCGCGGCGCCACCCACATCACGGCCATCAGCCACGCCCTGCGCGAGGCCGGTTTCCGTTTCGAGCGAATTCAGTAGGCAAGCTCAGGAACGTACTGGGCGCCCCATCCTTGGCGCAGTTTGGTCCTTCCGCCAGGGATGGGAAACCTCAAAAGCCCGCTCCATGCAACAGAAACAAAACAATCGTCGCGCCTCAGTTCCTCAACTCGCGCGCCTTTGGTATACTCAAGTGGTTCCACCCCGTGCGGAGGTGGCGAAATTGGCAGACGCACCAGCTTGAGGTGCTGGCGCTCAAAAGGCGTAGGGGTTCAAGTCCCCTCCTCCGCACCAAAGACCTTCCTCTTCCGGGCCAACCGGGCGAGGCCCGGAAAGCAGCTTACAAGATGAACATCCTCCTCTACTTCGTTGTTGTCCTGCACGTGATTGTGTGCCTGTTCTTGATCGGCGTAGTTCTGCTTCAGCAGGGCCGCTCGGCCGATCTTGCAGGCGCCTTCGGAGGGCAGGGTTCGCAGACCGCCTTTGGCCCTCGCGCCGCGGCCAACGTGCTCACCCGGCTTACCACCTGGTCGGCGGTCATCTTCCTGCTCACTTCCGTCAGCCTGACCGTTCTTTATGTACGCTCCACGGGGACGCACTCCGTGTTGGACGGCACCAAGTCCGCCCCGGTTTCAGCACCCGCCAAGTCCGGCAAGTAGATCAGGCCCCTTACTTTTTAGTCGCCGATCAGCCTTGCGGGCTCTTGGGATGAAATCAGTATTCTTCGGTTGTTCTTTTTTTTGTTTAACTTGCGATTTTTCTTCCAAAGATATTTGCTGGCGCCTGCGCGCCACTCGCCGTTCGTGAAGCACCGCAAGAAAAAGCCCGGCAACCTGCCGGGCTTTTTCTTGCTGCAAACCTCAACAAGCGCTTAAAGCTTTTCGTAGAAATCGCACACAGAGCACGAGATGTAAACGCCGCCGGGGACGCCGCGTTCGCGGTCCTTCACGCGCTTGACGATGCGCGTCGGCTTGCTGCACTTGGGACAGTCGGTCGACTTCGTCGTGTCCATTACCTTCTTGCGGTCACCTGTTTTGGCAATCTTGGCCATCGGTAGGGTGTTTCTCCTTCTTGGTGTGTCTCTGCACACACGCACAACGGGGTTGCACGCGGCTTCAACGGCGCGGTCATGGCTCGCCTCAGATCAGCTTGAGAGAGAGGACTCGCTTGGACCAGTCTACATCAACGCCGCCCGCATAGCCTCACAGCGGGACCTTGTGCCGAGCATCCATGATTCAGCTCTAATTCGGTTGGTTTGACCCGCTGGGCTGCGACGGTGGCGGTGGCGGGCCGTCCGCGGGCGGGGGCTGGGCTGGCGCCGCCGGCTGAGCATCCGGCTCCCCATCCGGGTTGGCGCCGGGCACGGGCGCCGGCTTCTGCTTGGGCATCTGGACGGGCTTCATCACCCCGGTTCTAGCGTCGTCGGGAAGCTTCTCGCCGGGGTTGCGCAAGCTGGGAGGCGCAGCGGGGGCTTGGGTGTCCGGGTTGCGGTCCACGTCGCCCAATTGCACAGTCCGCGTGCCGGACTGTGTGGAAGTGAGCGGCGAACCATCGGTGCGCATCAGCCCTTGCACCTCGTCCTCAGTGAAAATGACGGGCTTTTCGCCCATCTTGGCAATTTCCACGCGGATCACGCGGTTGCCATTGATGCGGACAAACTCCACATCCTTAGGCGGCTTGCCATAGATCCACTCTTCGAAGGGCATCTGGCCCTCCATCTCGCGGGACTTGCTCTCTGGCTGTCCTTTGGCAAAGAGCACCATATCCGTGCTCATACCCACCATGACGTGGTGGCTGAGAATGGCCTGCTTGAGCTTGGCGGGCAGAGTGTCGGTAAATGCCTGAATGGGCGTCTTCACATCAAAAGAGATCAGTGGGGCGAGCAGAGCCTTGACCTCGGCACCGGTCAACTCTGGAACATGCTCCTTGAACGCAAGGGTGAGCCGGGCCCCTACGGGCTCGTCGTCCTCTCCTTGGACTACCGGATTCATGGTCGGCCCCATGCCGATCTGCACGTGGCGCAGGAAGCGGTGCTTTCTATCTGGCCCACCATTAAGGTCGAAGACCATCTTGGACCGGTCGAATTTGATGTCGGTCAGCACCACACGGTCGCCAGGTTTAGCAGAGAGCCCCTCGCTGACGACCATGTTCAGATAGCCTTCGCCGTATGGCTCCAGCTTGCCGTTTGCCACCAGGGTGAGCCCCTTGTGGCCACGGGGAAATGGTCGCATGGCAAAGCCCTGCTCTGCCTGAAGCAGACGAATAAGTTCCAGACGGGTCTTGGCGTCCAATTCGGACCTGGTCAGGGGCACATGGGTGGGCTCAATCTGCTGATAGCGACGGTCCACTGTTGCAGCAGGCCCGGAGGAGCCGTTGGTTACAGCACCGGTGCGGGTGTCGACCGTGATGACTTGAGCCGCTGTTGAGCCCGCGGCCAGAAGCGCCAGGAGAACGCACCATACCACCCCATGCCACAGCCTGACCGGGTGGCTGGGGTTGACGACGGATTGGGGAATCTGGCGCCTCCGCAGGGGAAGGAATGGCCTGTTCATGGGAGCCTCCCATGCAAAGAGCATTGAGCAAAAGATAGCCCTGTTCGATGGGAAAAGGCAAACTCCTGCCCATGCCCTCGGCTACGGCCCAAAGTGAGCTGAGCTTGAGCCACTGAGGGGAGCCTCCTTTGCGAATTCAGACGTCTCGCTGGGATCGGTGCAGTACCCTTTTTGCAGCGGCCTCCTCTAGCGTTGCCAGACAATCTGGCTTGCTTCGAGCGGTACCTGGGCATTGGGATGGCAGGGGACGATGCGTGCGGTGTAGTCACCGGCGGGTCGCGCCGCGGCGAACTGAACTGAATAGGTGAATGCGTGTGGCGTATTTGCGGAAGGGCCGGGCGCATTCATTGTCTCGAAGCAAGCAAGCTTCCCGTCCTCTGCATCGGCGTAGAGCTCGACGCGCAGGTGATCCGGCGTGAGGGACCCAAGAACGACGTCGGCTTGAAAGCAATGCTGCCCATCGCGGGTATTGACTTGGACCCTGACAAAATGGACTGTGCTCCAATGCCGATCGAGGTCCTGCTTCCAGCGGAGAACACTCAAGCCGATCGCACCATCGTCCGCTGCGCGATCACGATAGCCAGAAGCCGCGGGCAGATAATGACTCTCTGCATATTCGCGAATGGCACGAGTAGCAGAGAATTCGGGCGTGAGTCGCGCCATGCTCTCCCGGACGCGTTGAAGCCACTTGCACGGTATCCCGGCTTCATCGCGTTCGTAGAACTCCGGGATCACTTCAGCTTCCAGCAGAGTATACAAAGTGTCTGCCTCTGTTGCATCCCACGCCGGGTCGTCTCCATGTTCCAGACCGTCGCCAATGGCCCAGCCGACTTCGGGTGAATAGGCCTCTGCCCACCAGCCGTCCAACTCGGAGAGATTCAGCCCGCCATTGACGAGGACCTTCATGCCACTAGTCCCGCATGCCTCCCACGGACGCCGAGGCGTGTTGATCCAAAGATCGATTCCTTGGACCAATTCCTGTGCCAGCATCATGTCGTAGTCGTTGAGGAAGACCACGCGTCCCTGAACTTCGGGGCGCTTGATGAAGTCTTTCCATTGCTTGATCAACTCTTGCCCTGGAAGGTCCTGAGGATGAGCCTTTCCCGCGAGGATTAACTGAACAGGGTATCGTGGATTGGATAGCAAGCGCACCAGCCGCTCGGTATCGAGCAAAAGAAGATTAGGGCGTTTATACGTGGCAAAGCGACGAGCAAACCCGAGAGTCAGCAGGTTCTCATCGAACATGCCGAGCGCATTCGACGGGTTGCCTCCTTCCGCGGCGAGTTGGCACTCGAACCGCTTGCGCATCTTTCCGATCAGGCCCCTTCGCCCTACCGTACGTAACTGCCACAGCTGCGAATTGGTGATTTGGCGGATGTCATGTTCTGCAGGACGATCCCCGCGCCAACGCTTCTTGCCGCAAGCTGCGGTCCACAACGCATCGGCTTCTACAGAATCCCAGGTGGGCACATGAATGCCGTTGGTGACTGAACCGATTGGAACTTCCTCGCTTGGCCATCGCGGAAACAATGGCTGAAAGATATTCTTGCTGACTTTCCTATGGAGTTTACTGACTCCATTCACTCGCCCGCTGCCGCGAACGGCAAGATACGCCATGTTGAAGGGTTCCGAATTGTCTTCAGCATTCTGCCTTCCCATGGCGAGCAGACCATCCATCGAGATCGCGAGTTCATCTGCTGCGTAGTGGCTCAGATAGGTGCGAATGAGGCTTGGATCGAAGCGATCAAATCCGGCACGCACGGCGGTGTGCGTGGTGAACACATTTCCGGCTCGCGTGATATTCATGGCAAGATCGAAGGGCTTCTTGTGATCCTCCATGTAACAACGGGCACGTTCAAGCACAGCCAATGCCGCGTGACCTTCATTGAGATGACAGACCTCAGGCGTGAGACCCAATGCTCGCAACAAGCGCCATCCGCCGATGCCAAGAACGATCTCCTGCTTCAGGCGCATCTCTGCGTCGCCGCCATAGAGCTCGCTGGTAATTCCTCGGTGGGCCGCGCTATTGGCAAAGTCGTTGGTGTCGAGAAGATAGAGCTTTGCTCGTCCCACCGACACCTCCCAGCAGCGAAGCCAGATCCTTGAACCGGGAAGTTGAATTTGCAACCGCAGCCATTCGCCATTTGGCCGTCGCAGCGGACGGACCGGCAACTGCCCAGGATCGTTGACCGGATAGAGTGCATGCTGCCTGCCATCCACATCGAAGTCCTGGCGGAAATATCCCTGGCCATAAAGCAAGCCGACTCCAACAACCGGGACGCCCAGGTCGCTGGCAGCCTTCATCTGGTCGCCAGCTACATTGCCAAGGCCGCCTGAGTAGATGGGCAGCGCTTCGCTCAGCATGAACTCCATGCTGAAATAGGCGGCCGCGGTGAGCGCCGCGTCTGGATGCTGGTGCTGGAACCATGCATCGGCACGAAAGGACTCCCGATTGTGCCGAAGCAGAACGTCGAGGCGATTGCGGAACTCCGGCGCGCTCAATGCGGCCTTGATCTTTTCGCGAGAGACCGTTCGGAGGATGACCCATGGGTTTTGCGTGGCTGCCCAGAGGTCCTTGTCGAGCCCTTCCCACAATTCGTCCGCGGCATGGTTCCAGGACCAGTGCAGATTGAGCGCCAACTCCACCAGCGCATCGACTCCATCGATTTTTAGAAACTCGGATGGCGCCTTCGGATCGTCCATCATTTTCTCCTTTGTGCCGGAACTCGGGAAGTGGAGGGCGCTATTGGCTAGACTAGGGACGAATCCTCCATCCATCGATCTGGCCTGGCCACTTTCGATGATTGAACAATGAGCATTCAAGAGGATGGTCAAAATCGATCAGCGTTCAGGGGCGCATCTGCACATTTCCCAAACCTGGCGCGGCGAAGATGCTGTCCACAATTGACCATCATCTCCATCCCATAATCCTGGATAGTACATTTGACGACACAGCGGCGGGAGGCTATTGTCTCAACGTAATTGAGCCCGAGCCCGAATGCAGAGGCAGAAGATGGACAAGATTCGCTCCGCGGCTAGCGCTGCAACCAAACTTGTTCCAACCTGGAAGATGGCGGAAATGGAGATCAGATGACCGGAAGCAAGCACAATCCCGAAGGGCACAGCAGCGAATGCGGCGAGCCCGACCCCGGCCCTTACTGGAGGCGTATGCATCGTGACTGGCGCTTCTGGATTGGAGCGTTTTTTATGGCGTCAGCGCTTTGCATTTACGTTCTCAGCGGCGATTTGGCATGGATACCATGGAACCGGTCACGATAGGCATTGGTGCAATCGCTCCTGAGCCAGGCGCAAGATGGCAATTCCTCCGGCCAACGACTTTGGCCTCTGATGACAAGGATGCGCCGCAGGCCGGCCACAATCACAATGGAAAGCCTAGCCTGCTGGAGATAGCGTATCCAGCATAATGCGGCTGCAAAAAGCAAGACCTCACGAGACTGCAGAGCTGGAGATCAATGAAGAAGCTTATCGTATTCGACCTCGACGGGACTTTGGCGTCCAGCAAGTCACCTCTTGACGCAGAAATGTCGGCACTTCTGCATGACCTGCTCAGTATCGTCAAGATCGCTGTCATCTCGGGCGGCGCCTGGCTCCAGTTTGAAAGACAAGTGCTCGCCAACCTTCCGCAGGATGAAAGCCTTTCGCGGCTGTCCATTCTTCCTACGTGTGGAACGCAGTTCTTCCAATACTCCGGGCAGTGGAAGAGGCTGTATGCGGAAGATTTCACGGAAGGAGAAAAAGAGAAGATCACCGGATCTTTGAACCACGCCGTTGAAATCGCTGGCTTCCGGGCTGAAAAGACATGGGGAGAGACAATTGAGGACAGGGGAAGCCAGATCACTTACTCGGCACTTGGCCAGCAAGCTCCTTTGGAAGAGAAATTGAAATGGGATGCCGACTTCGCCAAGCGAAAGAAAATCAAGACGATCTTGGACACTCTCATTCCCGAGTTCTCTGTCCGGCTGGGTGGCGCGACCTCCATTGATGTGACCAAACCCGGTATCGACAAGGCCTATGGGATCAAAAAGCTGCGGGATATTCTTGGCATTTCATTACAAGAGATGATCTACGTCGGGGATGCCTTGTTTGTGGGAGGGAACGACTACCCAGCCGAGCAGGCGGGTGTAATCTCCATTCCCGTTCGAGGCCCTGCCGAAACCAAGCGGGTGATCGAAGCAATCATCGCTTGCCTGGGCGAAGACCATCGGGTGCGTACTTTTAAGGTGGATTGATGTGGACTTCATTGTGCGCCACATCGAGATTGTGAAACGGGCGTAGTGCGGCATTCCTAATGAAGTCGAATCCGCTTTCACCGCGGCAACGCCCGAACGAGTGGCTGGCCGCGAAGAAACGGCATAACCTAAGTCGATCCGCACAAACGGTACATCACGACCTACACCGCTGGCTGTTCATTGAACCGGTACCCGATGTACGCATCGGTCAACAGGTATTGCGGATGGCGCGGGTCGTCTTCGATCTTTTTGCGCAGTTGGCGAACAAAGGTCCTCAGGTATTCAAGCTCGTTTCCGTACTCGGGCCCCCACACAGATTTCAGCAGCCGCGCATGGGGAATCGGCTCCCCGGCATGCAGCATCAGGTAGTGCAGCATTTCGAATTCTTTGGGCGTGAGATGAATGGAGCGCCCACGCTTCAGTACCCTGTACTTGACTGGATCCAATTCGATCTGACCATAGCAGAGGGGTAGATCGCGGTTGGAATCCTCGGCGTTTCTTCTGCGCACAGCGGATCGCAAGCGGGCCGTCATTTCGCGCAGTTGAAAGGGCTTGGTGATGTAGTCGTCGGCCCCTGCGTCGAGCGCCAGTACTTTATCATCCTCACCATCCAGAACGGTCAGCATCAGTACTGGCAGCCGTGAAACCGTACGGCGGATATTCCGGCAGGCTTCCAAGCCCCCCATTCCAGGCATATCCACGTCCAGCAGCACGGCATCGAATCGAGTTACGCGAACCAGAGAAAGCGCCTCCTCGCCCCGTGCCGCTTCAACAATGGTAAAGCCCATTCCGGACAGCGTCATGCGCAGCGCCCGTCTTGTTGAACTGTCGTCATCCACAATGAGGATAGTTCCATGTTCGCTGTTCATCTTTTCCGTCTTCATTGAATCCCCCTTGCATTGCTCGGAAGGGACAAATAAAACGTTGTCCCTAGTCTCTCGTCGCTGATGACCCAGACATGTCCCCGATGCGCCTCGGCCGCCTTCTTCACCACTGACAACCCAACCCCTGTTCCCGGGATCTTGTCTTTCACATCAGGTGACCGGTAAAAACGTTCGAAGATGCTCTCCCGATCTTCCATTCGAATTGCCGGCCCGAAGTTATGCACGGAAATGACAACCTCGCCATGGCTGTTGTGCGCTTCAATCTCAATCGGACTTTCCGGTGCCGAGTACTTCTGGGCATTGTCGATGTACTGCTTGAGGATCAGCTCCAGCAACCCGCGGTCTGCTCTCACGGTCAACTCAGGATCTTCCATGGAGATTTGCACCGACCTTCCTCCACCTTCAGCCGGTTGGCTAGCCAGCACGCTTGAGAGCAATTCCCGCACCTTCACCTCGTTTGTCTCCAAGTCTACTTGTTCTGGATTTAGTTTTGCCGTCTTCAACAACCGCGTGCAAAGCTCATTCAAGCGAACAGCTTCGTCATCAATCAACCTCACCAGATTGCCTTGCAACACTGTGAGTCCACCCAACTCCAGCAGGCCCGAACTTGCAGTCTGAACCGCTGTCAGTGGCGTCTTGAACTCATGCGCGAGCGCATCCATCACTGCTGCGCGCAACTGCTCGCTTCTTTTTGCCGCCTCTGCGCGGTCCTCGTTTTCGTAGGACTGGTGTCTCTCCATCGCAAGGGCGGCAAGCGCTGCAAGCCCATCGATTACCAGCGGGCCAAGTTCTCCCCGCACAACCAAAGCGCCCACCGGCTTCACTCCAACCCGCAATATTCGCTCTGAGGTCTGTGTCTCCTTGTCGTCGCGTGCGGCATTGATTAAGAAACAGTCCTTTGCAATATCTTCCTCATCAAGCCGCCACTCACCGATCCGATCCTGGCGCCCTAGACTGGCATCGAAGAGTGCCACCGCGCGCGCGTCAAAAATCCGCTTTATCAGAACCGCGAGCTGACTGCCGGGAGGCTGTCGAAAGTCGAGCAAGAGGGTGCCACGGCTCAGTTCGTACAAGTGTTCCATCCACGCTCGCTGAGTGGATGCTTCTCTTGCAATTCGTATCTCACGGCCATGCAGCCGGCTGATTATCAGCGCAGTCATCTCGAAGGTTGCCAGCGCAACAAAGACCGCGGGGCTCTGCACCTCGAAACTGAATATCGGAGGTTCAAAGTAATAGTCGAGCAATAGAACTGCTAAGACCGATACGAGGGACGCTTGCCATAAACCGAAGCGGGATGCAACCGTCACGACCACCAACAGATACAGTAGACTGATCGTCAACTGGTTGGCTTGAAGTATAAACCCCGCGTAAGTCAGCAGGGTCAGACTCGCGCCCGCAGCCAGAAACTGCGCCAGGGCACGAACCATGGCCGGAGCTTTGGTCCATCTCGGAGTGGTCGGCCCTTGCATCGGATATCAATCTTGCTTTGCCCGCAATCCGGGGAAGCTGAATCGACATTAGCCCGGAAGATGTGAGGAGGGCATAAAGAAAACCTTTAGAAAATATGTTAGAGGCAACAGGGGCGGATCGCCCGATCCGCCCCTCAGCAGTCACGCTGGATGAACTTCCACTAGCGCAAGCGGAAGAACTTATTGGCTTTATCGGAACATACCTGCCGAGTCTGGCGAGGCCCGCCGGCTGTATAAATCCATTAACCCAGCGGTCTCGGATACCTTAGACATGTAATACTCGTAAAGATTTCGAGACGAGTCCGATGGTCTTGGATACTTCGCGGAGTTGCCCGACACGTTCTGGCTCCGTTGTTCCCACTCGATCTTCTCTGCTTTGGCCTTTTGGAGATATGTATTGTGCAGCTCACTGTAGTAGCTTGCAAGCGCGCGGAACTGCTCGGGCGCGCGCGCTGCGCGCGCCAATTGCTTTACTTGAGCCTTGGTGTAATGGGCTCCGCTCTCAATGGGAGCGACTGTGCTCTGAGCGCACGCGGCGCCCGCACACGCGAATGTCAGAACACATGCTGCAAATAGGCTGCGAGTCATGCTTGTTACCTCCGATGATTGAGTATCGGGGGAAAAGCATGATGGCCGCATGAGGGGAGCGACAGAAATGAGTTAAATCCACAGGAGCATACCCTGCTTGGCGACGCACCTCCCATTTGGCGCTTTAATAGTAGGTTTGGCGCAATGCCCGCGCGTCCTTGACCATGGTGAGAAACCGTCGCGCGAGTTCATGAATGCGGTTCTCCTGGCGAAAATGCAAGGCCTCGTTGGGCAGCAATTCGCCGCCCAAACCGATCGCAGTGGCTCCAGCGAGGATGAAGTCGGTCGCTGTTACCTGGTTAACTCCTCCGGTCGCAATGAGGGGAATTTGAGGAAAGGGGATTTTGAGCGCGCGTATGTATTGGCTTCCGCCGACGGGAGCCGACGGAAATATCTTGACGAAATCAGCGCCGGCCTTCCACGCAGCGATGATCTCACTCGGCGTCAATGCTCCTGGAAATACCACTATGTCGGTCAGCTTGCTGTATGCGACAACCTTTCGAACAAAACCAGGACTGGTGAGAAACCGCGCGCCTGCGTCAACGCACCGCCGCGCGGCCTCCTCGTCCAGCACCGTGCCAGCTCCAACAACCAGATCCGGATAGCGCTTGGCCAGATCGCAGATTACTCCCAGAGCTCCAGGAATTGTGAGGGTGATCTCGACGATGGGAATCCCTGCCGCGTAAACTGTCTCGGCGGCAAAGAGCGCAAGATCCTGTGACGACACACGCACAGAAGGCAGGATGCCAATCTCCTCGATACAGGCGCGTACTTCTTCTCTCTTCATGGTTCCGGCCTTTCCTGTTTGACTCTGACGCTTTTGCTCCGTCTGCTCAATCTCGAAGCGTTGGCAGCAACTACTGGAGCTCGTCCTTGGCAACAGCCAGGTTCAATTGGCTCGCGCTGGTCATATACGCACCCACGAGTTGCAGATACGCCAATTGCACTACGCGGTAATCGCTCTGCGCATTCAGAAAATCCATGAGAGACGCAGCGCCGCGCTGGTAGGAGTAGGTCACCGTATCGCGAACCCTGGTGGCCTGATCCTTGTATTTGTCGCGGTAAGGCTTCAGCAGAGCAATGTTGCTTTGGACCTCTTCGTATGCCGAGTCCACATCGCTGAACACCTGAGCCCGTGTTGCTTCGGTCAACTGATTGTTGCGGTCAATGTCGATCAGAGTGCGCTTCTTCTCGCCCTGATTTCGGTCGAAGATGCGAAGCGGAATGCTCACATTGAGTCCGAGGGTTTGCTGGTCGTAGGGGTTGTTGAACGACGGATTATAGGTGTACCACACGCCGAACGTTGGATCCGTGGAACCGTTGGCCTTTGCCAGCTTGTGATTGCTCACCGCTTGCTGTACCGATTCAAGCGCAGCCCTCAAGTCTGGCCGATTATCGAGGGCGATCTGACGGAAAGTCTCCAGCGGCGGCAACAAATCAGAGAATTCGAAGGGGCCGTCCACATCGAACTTGTCCAAGGGAGTCCGATCATCCAGCAGTTGCAGCAATTGAATCTTCGAAGTTCGCAGGTTTACGATTGCCGTCTGAATCTCCGACTCATATTGAACGCGCAACAACTCGATACGATCCAGGTCAATCTGCCCGATAGCGCCATCTTTGAAGCGTGCCCGGCTGATCTCGATGATCTTGTCGTAATACTCAAGGTCTGCCTGCGCAAGTCCCAGAACAGCCTTGGCCTGCAACGTTTGAATAAACACCGACCGCAGGTTGAAGATCAGGTTGCGCTCCAGGTCCTCGTGTTGCGATCCAGCAATCTGTGTGCCTTCCTTCGCGCTCTCCAATCGCAATTCGCGTTTACGCTCCCTTTCATGCAGATAGCTGAAATTGGGCTGATACTGCGTGCCGGACAGCGGGCGCCAAACTCCCTGATGGCGTGCAATCTGAGTTCCATCGGTCGAGAGAGTGAACTGCGGATTGGGGCGCAGAAACGCCGTGATCTCAGCAGCTTTCATCTCCTGGACGTTGAGTTCATCTGCTTTTAGAGTCGGATTAGCGGCTTCGAATCTCGCCTTCACCTGTTCCCACTTCAGAGCCTCTTGCGCTCTTGCGGACGGCGCAAGGCAGACGACGAACAGAGCACATCCAGCGATTCCACGCATGAAACCACAAGCGAACTTAGCTCTCAAGGGAGACCTCCGGTTTTGGGAGCTTGTCACCCTCCCGCGCAACCCAGACATACAGGGTCGGCAGAAGGAAGATGCTCATCAGAAGGTCTGAAATCAAACCTCCCACGATGACAATGGCGAAGGGCCGCTGCGAGTCGGAGCCGATCGCGTGAGACATTGCTGCTGGAAGCAATCCCAACGTCGCCACCAGCATGGTCATCATGATGGGGCGAAGACGCAGCACCGCGCCCTCGACTGCCGCGCCTGCGATCGTAAATCCCCTTGCACGAAGCTGGTTGATGTATTCGAGCATGATGACGCCCGTCTGAACCGAGACGCCGAAGAGCGCCAAGAAGCCTACACCCGAGGAAACGCTGAAGAACGTTCCCGTGACGAGCAACGCCAACAGACCGCCCACTCGCGCCAAGGCAACGTTCACCATAATGAGTGAGGCCCACTTGACCGAACGGAACATGAAATAGAGCAATACGAAGATCAGGAAGATGGTGATGGGCACCACAACGAACAACCTGGCCTCCGCGCGCTTTTCGCTCTCATACTCTCCCGCCCAATCAAGGCGGTACCCGCGCGGCAGTTTTACCTGTTTGGTCACCTTCTCGATAGCTTCCTTGACCGTGGTTCCCAGGTCCCTTCCTCGAACCTCATATCGCACACCAACATAGCGGGAGTTGGCTTCGCGGAAAATATCGTAAGCACCGTCACGAACTTCAACCTTCGTGAGTTGCGCCAGCGAGACACGTTCTCCCGAAGGAGATAATAGGCGGATGTTCTGAATCGCTTCCTGCGTATTTCGATACTTCTCCTTGAAGCGGACCACAACTCCATAGCTAGCCTCGCCCTGCAGCAACTGCGTGACCGCATTGCCGCCGACCGCTGTTTGGATTGCGTCCTGGATATCGGAGGCATTGATGCCAAAGCGCGCGGCCTGCATGCGATCAACGACGAAGTTCAAGTTGGGTTGGCCCATATCCCTGAAGAGGCCAAGATCCTTGACCCCAGGAATAGTAGCCATCACCGCCGTAATCTGTTCGCCCTTTTCTTCGAGTGTCTTCAGGTCGTCCCCAAATAGCTTCACCGCAAGGCCGCCCTTGACGCCGCTCACCGTCTCGTCCACGTTGTCCTCGATGGGCTGGGAGAAGTTCCAGAACGCGCCTGGGAGTTTTGATACTTCGCGGTTCATGGCGGCGATCAGTTCGTCCTTGTTCTGGTGGAAGACAGGCCTCCATTTCTCTTTCGGTATCAGATCGACAAAGTATTCGGTATTGCCAAAGCCGCCGGTGTCGGTCCCATCGTCGGGACGACCTGCTTGCGAGACGACAGTCTTGACCTCAGGGAATGAAGCGAAGATGAGCCGCGCCTGCGTGGTGAAGCGCTTTCCCTCAGTCAGGCTCGTGCTGTTCGCCAGGGAGCCCCGCGCCCAAATTGCACCTTCGTCGAGATGCGGAAGGAATTCGGATCCGATAATTCCACTGAAGGCGAGAAAGAGACTGATTGCGAGCGCCGCGACGCCGCTACCAAGAGTGATCCACCGATGTTCGATAGCTTGTTGAAGGCCGCTCCGATACCTGTTTTTCAGAAACTCCATGACCGGATTGCGCCACTCCTTGATGGCGTGGCGAAACAGCATGGAGCACAGAACGGGCACGATGAATATGGAGAACACCATTGCGCCTAGAAGCGCGAACGCAACCGTCCAGGCCATGGGCTTGAAGAGTCGGCCTTCCACCAACTGCAGGGTGAAGATGGGGAGGTATGCGGTGATAATGATAGCGATGGCAAAGAACACAGGGCGCTGTACTTCGTGAGAGGCGTCGCGGATCGTTGCCAATGGAGACCGTACGCTCATCGTGATGCGGCCCGCCGTCGGGCTTGAGCCGTTCTTGCCGTAACTCAAGTGCCGCATGATGTTTTCCACCATGACCACGGCGCCGTCCACGACCATTCCAAAATCCAGCGCGCCCAGAGATAGCAGATTCGCTGGAATCTTGCTGAGATCGAGGAAGATGGAGGCGAAGAGCAACGCAAACGGGATGGTAAGCGCAACAACGAAAGCTCCACGAACATTGCCGAGAAACAGAAACAGAATGATCGTCACCAGCATCATTCCTTCGGCCATATTGCCGAGCACCGTGTGCAAAGTGTAGTGCAGCAAATCGGCGCGGTCGAGCATGGGAACGACCTTCACGCCCGGCGGCAGGATGATCTTGTTCAACTCGTCGACCTTCTTGTGAATTGCATCCAGGGTCGGCCCCGCATCGGCGCCTTTGCGCAGCAACGCTACGCCCTGGATCACTTCAGGATTGTCGACGATACTTCCATCCGGCTCGTGGTCCGCTCTTGCCATCGCGCCCAACAAGATTTTCGGACCCTGCTGTACTTCTGCGATATCCTTCACTCTCAGCGCCGTCCCGCGTTTCGTCGTCAGTACGGTGTTCTCGATGTCCTGCACGGTGGTATAGAGACCGACGGAGCGGACGTTCAGTTGCTGTGTTCCTTCCTCTACAAAGCTTCCGCCTGCGTTCATGTTGTTGTTGCTTAGCTGCTGTTCGACCTGGCTAATGCTCAGGCCATACGATACGAGTTTGTCGGGATCGACACGCACTTGATACTCGCGCGTTGTGCCGCCGAACGTAGAAACATCCACGACATTCGGGACCGACTTGAATTGTTTTTCGAGGGTCCAGTCTTCAATCGATTTCAAGTCCATCAGATCGTATTTCGGGTTTGTGCTCCTTAGCGTGTACCAGTAAATCTGTCCCACAGTGCTCCAATCGGTGCCAATCTGTGGTTGCAGGCCTGGTGGCAGGGTAACCAGCGTGAGCCTCTCCAGAACCTTCTGCCTGTTCCAATCGTTGTCTGAAGTGTCGTCGAAAATCATCAGCACGAACGAGAGGCCGAAGATCGATTCGGAACGCAGGTGAGAAAGATGCGGAAGCCCGTTCATTTGGATCTCCACGGGAATGGTCACCTGTTTCTCCACCTCTTCCGCTGCTTGGCCAGGCCACTGCGTGATGACGGTTACATAGTTATCCGCGATATCCGGATAGGCCTCGACTGGCAGGTTATGAAAGGAAATTGCCCCCCAGACAGCCAACAGTAGCGCAACGGCTAGAACAACCACGCGATTGTTCAGGGCAAAGTCGACGAGAGTTCGTATCATGGCGTCCTTCCTCTGGCTCCCTTTCCCCGACTATCTGTTGTCGATCTCGTTCTGCAACGCGAGCGGGTTGGTGACTACCTGCTGCCCTGGGCCAATGCCCGATTTGATCTCTTGCATTCCACCCGGCAAGGCGTCACCCCCGGCGATCATCACTCTGCGATATCTCCTATCGGATGTGGGCACATAAACCCAGTCGCGATCATGCAGATGGAGAATCGCGGACGCGGGGACCGCTGTATTGACCTCGTCCTTTTTCCCCAGGAAGGTTGCCGTAACGAACATGCCGATCTTCATCAGGCCAGGATTCTGCACCTCAATCCGAATCTTGCCCGTGCGGAGGTTTGGATCGAGGATGGGAAGGATATTGCTGACCGATCCCTTGAGCACCTGGCCCGGATACGCGTTCAGCGTTATCTCTGCCGGATCTCCCACATGCACAGTCGGAAGATCGTTTTCGTAAACGTCGCAAACGATCCAGACATAGGAGAGGTCAGAAATTGTGAAGGGACTTGTGCCCAGGCTCTGTATGCCTGCCGCGTTGGTAACTTCCTGGTCTGTGATCACTCCCGACACCGGCGCTGCGATGTCCACTATCCCCGATGGATGATCGGTGCTGCTGCCCAACAGCCGCAGATGTTCCGCCGCAGTGTCCCTGGTCACTTTGGCTTTGTCTTCAGCGTCCTGCGCAACTTGCAGATCGTTAAGGGCGATGGCTCCATGTTTGAAGAGATCCTTCGAACGCTCATATTGGGCGCTGGCGAGAATTTCGTCGGCCACCGCCATCTGGTAGTTGGCGAATCCCCCGGAGATATCGTCGCTGCGTAGTTTGAGGAGCAGCTGCCCTTTCCTGACTGTGTCGCCAAGGCGCGCGTAGATACCAACGATGCGGCCGGAGGCAAGCGAAATCACCGGAACCGTGCGGGCAATATCTGGATTGACGGAACCGGTAACGGCCAGTTTCACTGGGGCCCGATGTTCCACCGCGGTGGCAAGGGGAAAGTTTTCTGGGTGATCGACAGAGAACAGGGTGGCATCGAAGTCTCGTATCACCTTGGCGGCAGGGGGCGCCTCCGCCGCGGCATCAACATTGTTGCTCTTGCAGCCGCAAGTGGTGAGCGATGCACCCAGAACCACGAGAGACAAAGCGAACCACGTCACCTCATTTTTCATATGACTTCTGGCACCTCATTTTGCATTTCTTGGCCTTGGGCTGCACCGGAAATGCAGACAATCCCGGTACCGCTGCTTGTGAAAGGAGTGAGTGACTGTCTGAGTGTGCATGGATACCTTTGAAGGCGGCATGAAGGGTCTCACAGGGATATCTATCAATGTCGCCCTCACAGTGTGCGAAGCTGGCTGCAGATAACGATCTGCTTCTCGTTGAGCGAATCGGCTAGAAGCGGACCATGATGGCCATCGTGCTGACGGTTTGGTTCGTGCGCAGGTCGGGCCACCAGATGTTGCTGGTTGAGGTTGGGCTTCCTCCACAAGCTTGATTCACGGTTGAGAGCGCGGTACCGTAGCCCCACCCGGAAGCAGTGCCATCGATGCATGCATACTGCGTCGGCGCGCCGTTATTTCCGCCCGGAGGAGTGATCCCGCCGCGACCGGTCCAGTAGGGGACATCGGAGTAGCGATAACCCGTCTCGAGCCTGAATGTGATGAACTGGCTCGGCATGTAATCGAGCGTGATGGTCCCGTCATGCATCTGCGCGCGATCGCCTCCGTTCTCGGTAAAGTACGGAGTGCCGGTGACCGCCGTGGCGCCGTTGATAGGCGGCAACAAGGTCAGGTAACGGCCCGGGTTGTTCATCTGGCCGCCGCCGAGGGTGATGGCGAAGAGGTCCTTCTTGAACCACATGCGGTCGTACATCATCCAGCCCATGAAGGCCTGCTTGGGCCGGCCATTCTTGCTGTTGCGGCAGTTGACGCCGCCACTGTAAGTTGAACTCGAACCCATTTCGGGAGATGCGCCGGTCGGGCTATATGGCCCGCTTGAGGGACCTCCGCCATATTCGCATCCAAGATCACCCGTGATGGTAAAAGCTGCCTTGTCGAAGAATTTCCGAGGCCTGTCGTAGTACTTTACCTGTCCGCTGTAGTCGGCATGGATGCGAGAGCGTCCGGGGTAGCCGGCGTCATCCTCGCCCAGGCCGTAGTTGTTCCATACAAAGTCAAGGTACGATGTGGGACGCCACAATATTTGTCCGCCGAGGCCAGGCTTGCCGTTGTAGCGGGCGTACGACTGCCAGCCGTTGATAAACCATGGCTCGATCTTCAGCTTCTTGGTTGGGAACCACTGCAAACGAAGCCCGTTGAAAAACCAAGGAGTGTTCGAGGAGACGAAAGAGGGCTGGTAGGTCCAATTGTCGAAGTTGTAGTAGCTGAACAGGCCAATGTAGGAAACGAAGATTCCTGCGTCGAGATTGATGCCGTGGTTCACATCCCAGTGATAGCCTCCCCATGCCTCGGAGACGTATTTGTAGGCCCCGGTCAGGTCCCAGCTTCCACGATTCACGCTGGCGTCGTTGCGCGGTGTAGTGGTTGCAAACAGACCATCCATCGTAAGGATGCGGCCGCGGACATTGTTGATGCGAATGTCGCCGCCAATGCTGATCTGCTCAAGCTGCCACTCATCCGCTCTGAAGGTCTCCGTCGACCCACCCAGTGTGTCGTCCTTGGGATGGTTGTAATCCAAAGTGTAGTTCGCATCGGCACGGAATTCCGGTGTGAAATACTTGGTGGACATGGGGCTGTCTGTCTGGTGCCCGTTACTGTTCAGCCAAGTCCAGTCGCCTTCGAATGGTTCGCCCTTGGTGGTGGTTTGAGCACCCATTTCGGGCGGAGCCGGTGTTGCGGGAGCAGCCGTGGCAGCTTGCACCGCAGGCGTCACCGAACTGCTTGAAGTGTTGCCGATGGCAGCGCCCTTGGCTGCCCGCAATGCGCTTGCGTCCCCCTCGGCATCTCCCGCTCCGGTGCGTACTTTCAGTTCCGCTTCGAGTTGTGCGATGCGTATCTTCATCTCAGCAAGTTCCTTGATCACCGCATCCGTCGTGAGCGGCAGCGCAACGGTCGAAGGCGAAACTGGCGATACGGCGGGCGCAGCGGTTGCGGAGGGCACAGCGGATGAGGCGCCATTTGCAACTGCGGATGCCCCATCGATTGGCTGGTCTCCTTTTGTCGATGCGATCAGGGTTGGCACTTGTTCTGACGGTGCCGCGGTCGCTTGTCGTGGCGGCGATGTCTCTATTGCTCGGGTCGATGCGACGCTTTGGGCATGACATGCAATCTGCACGGCAAGGACGCAGAATGAGGCTCCCGGGATTAAAACCATCCTTAAGTTGTTCGTCATTTGTGTCTGGCCTCCGCGACGCCTGGCGTCGCCGGTTATCAAGCGCTGGCTTTACAAGGTGGATGACTGGACAGTTTCCCCCTCATCCCAATTGATAAGCGAAGATGCATAAAGAAGCTACAAAGAAACTAGCGTGCGGTACGTAAGTTTTAGATGCCACAGAGTTATGACACAATAACCCTATGACCGCTGCATTCAGAGTGAATTCAGCGCAAAGATCGAGGATACTTCACCAACGATTTCCCGAGTATGATTCGAAAGGCATGAGGGCCGCATGAAGAAGTTCGCAGGGGTTTGTAATGAATGAGAAATTGGCAGCTGGGCGTCTATTTTATTGGGAGAGTTCCCGGGTTTTCCGAGTAAACATCCTTCGGCAGAGGCGGAGGCTTTATGGTGCGTGGCCGATCAAGGGGGGGCTGTGTCCATGCGCCTGACGCTGTCAGCAGCCCATAGCCCGCGCAGAGGTTATTAGCCTCCGCGCTTCCGCGTGGGGTTGGCGAGAACATGAGGTCATTTAGAGTCCCATAGGCACGGCGCTTCCTCTTTGTAGTAGCGATTCTGTAGACTTACATGGGCATCTTACTGATCCGGCCCAGAAACAATTGAACAGGAAATAGGAAAGCGACCACAGATCCTTCGACTTACCACCCCCAAACTGAATAACGTTTGGGGCCCCGTTCGCTCAGGATGACAGTCTTGACTTGCTGCAAGACTTCCGGGCCGGATCAATAACCAAGTAAAGTAGCTGGAATATCCGCGCCGAGCGACCTCAGGTGCACAACTACTATGGAAGCATGAAGGAGGGGAATCGATTGCGGAAGCGCTGGCGAGCGTTCGTGTTGCGGACATCGTCGTTGCGGCTGTGGGTATTACAGCGGAGTTGGAAAGCGAAGAGAATTGCAATCCCGATTTGCCGGATGGATTCAGGTGCGGAGACCGCACCAGCATCGACTTGCCAAAACCCGAAGAAGGATTGACCGAGGCTGCAAAGGCAACAGGCAAACTGCTGGTGCTGGTGCTGATGAGCGGCAGTGCCATGTCAGTCAACTGGGCCGAGAAGAATGCAAACGCCACCACATCTCCAAGATGAAGTCCTAGGGGAAGGACTTGGCCGGTATGAAGCTGCGCCTCGCATTTCATCTGGCTGTGGATACCGACGCCGGATCGATCATGGCTTCGACTTTGACCAAGAACGAAGTTGGGAACCCCTCGCAAGTTGTACAAAAGGCCCAGCCAATGCAGAAACACTCCGAACAAAGGATTCGCGCCTACGCCGTGTCGCTCTCCAGATCTTCAGGTTCCGTAATTCCGCAGTGGCTGGGTTGCTTACCATTTTTGCACCTACGCCTGATTGCGCGTGAAGGGGCGCAGATGCGCTCCCCAAAACGCATAGAGGCCGACTACAAGGTAGCCAAACAGCGGCACCACATAGGCATTGGCGATATTGCCGCTGTGCTGCGAGATCAGTCCCATGATTGGAGTAAGCACCGCTCCGCCAATGATTGCCATCACCAGAATCGATGCGCCGATCTTGGTATTCTCGCCCAATCCTCCAATACCAAGAGCGAAGATGGTCGGATACATGATGGACATGAAGAAGCTGGAGAGGAAGATAGTCCACAATCCCATCCAACCGGGCGCAAAGACGCCAACGAGCAGAAGAGCAATGTTGATGACGCTGTAGATCCCCATCAGCTTGGATGCACTGACTTTGCTCATGATCGCCGAGGAGGCGAAGCGGCCTATGCCAAACGCAAAGAGCGTTCCGGTAAGAAAATATCCGGCCACTTTCTCAGGGCTGTGCGTGTAGTCCTGCACATACTGGATGAAGTAGCTCCATGTGCCCACTTGCGCTCCAACGTACATGAACTGCGCGAGCAGAGCGGTGAGGAAGTGAGGGTAGCGCAGCAGGTCGCTGAATTTGCTCTTCCCGGCATAGCCAACGACGCTCTCGGTGGCCACTGCTGGAAAACGACAGCGCCAGATGAGAAACGCCATGAGGAAGGCGAGAGCGCCCAGCACGAGATATGGGTCGACGACACGCAGCGTCTCATAGCGAAGATAGGCTGCGTAAGTATTGGCCGCCTTCATCGCCGCGATTTGCGCGGGCGATAGCTCGACGCCTGAAAAGATGAAGAGCGTTCCTACCAGCACCCCCGAAATCGCTCCGATGGGATTGAATGCCTGCGAGAAATTCAGTCTCTTTGCGGCTCCATCTGAGTCACCGAGTTGCGCGATGAAGGGATTTGCGGCCGTCTCAAGAAACGCCAAGCCAGAGGCGATGATGAACAGCGCCAGTAGAAACGACCAGTACTGACCAATCAGAGCCGCAGGCCAGAAGAGAAACGTTCCCGCGCCAAAGAGGCAGAGGCCGCAGATCATCCCCGCCTTGTATCCGAAACGGCGCATGAGCAGCGCTGAGGGAGTGGCCAGAAGAAAATATCCGCAATAAAATGCCGACTGAATAAGGCCGGCCTGGAATCGAGTCAACTGAAACGACTTCATGAACTGCCGGATGAGTACATCGTTGAGATTGTTGGGAACACCCCAAAGGAAAAAGAGCGCAGTAACAAGGATAAAAGGCGCCAGCAGCCCCTGAGGAACCATCCTGACGGCTCCTCTTTTGGCGTTTTGCTGCTTTTCAACTGTTGCTACAAACATCGGCAGTATCTCCAGAAAGCTAGTCTCTGCGGCTTTGCTTCCGCGAGGTCTCCCCACGGCTTGGCTCTAGTGCCCTGAGTTCATAGTTCGCTAAACAAATACACTGTCATTCTGAGCGAACGTGGCCCCGAACGGTTCTCAGTTCCGGGGTCCCCAAAGAGCGGTCTTTGCTCTTTGGGTTGGAGTTCGGGGGTGGTGAGCGAAGAATCTACTTATTTCTCGCCCCCGATTTCTGATGCGAATTTCAGACTCAGGACACTAGCAATATGCGTCGGATTCAATAGCCGCGATTTGCAAAGAGCAACATGCGGCAAGTAGGTGGCGTGGGTGCCCCGCCCTGGCCGCAAGAAGCACGCGAAGGGTGGGGCACCCGGAGCTTTACACGATTCGTGACAGTGCCGAATCTCGGCAGCGT